>CAVWOY010000023.1:0-220550 GCA_963756735.1 uncultured Alphaproteobacteria bacterium | reverse complement strand
GTAGCTTGCGGATGCGGGCCTGCTCCTCGGGCGGCAGCTTGGTGACGTCGGTGGAGAGGCCGGCGCCGACGCCCATGCCCTTCTGCACCGCTGGCCGCTTGGCGATGTCCTCGGCCCAGCGCTTGACGTATTTGAACTCCTCGAGGTCCTGGCCCTGCACCTTGTGGTTCACCGTCCACGGGTAGCAGATCATGTCGGCGATCGTGAACTCCGTGCCGGCGAGCCAGGGGCGGTCAGCCAGGCGGTTGTTCAGCACGCCGTAGAGGCGGTTGGCCTCGTCGGCTAAGTGGTTGACCGCGTATTTCTGGTCTCCCTCGCGGTCGCCGAGGCGGCGGAAGTGCCCGCATTCGCCGAGCTTCGGGCCCTGGTTGGCCATCTGCCACATGACCCACTGGTTGACCTCGTGTTTGGTGCGCAGGTCCTGCGGCCAGAATTTGCCGGCCTTCTCGGCAACGTACATCATGATGGCGCCGGACTCTAACACGCTGATCGGTGCGCCGCCGTCCTTGGGCTCGCGGGCCTCGACGATCACCGGGCATGCGGTGATTGAGGTTCATCTTCAGAAAGTCCTTGTTGAACTGGTCGCCCTTCTGGATGTTCACGGGCGTGATCTTGTATTCCAGCCCGCACTCCTTGAGCAGGATCGTGACCCTTCTCTGCCGTTGGGCGTCGGCCAGTAGAAAAGCTCGAACATTGGAACTCTCCTGTTGGGGGAACCGACACGCTATCGCAAACAAACACCCATCGCGAGAGCCCTGGACATAACGCAAACCACTATGGCGCGAGCGCGCCGGCATGCCCTCGCCCGGTTCAGGGCGGTATAGAAGCCCCATCACCCAGAAGCCTTCCTCGCGCGCTTGGGCGACTTCGGCTTTCGTGGGAGGTCGGCCGTATAGTCGATCGACCGCAGAAGCCACCGCTTGAGCTTCTTGGTGTCCGACAGTATCGCCCTCGGTAGGACAACATACTCCCGCATCCGCCTTCCTGGCATCGGCTCGTCACCTGCGCCGGCGCCCGGTTCGCAGCTTCTCGCGGTCGGGCTCATCCAGTTGAACCTGAGGATGAAGCTCTCCTGGTGAAGCCCCGCAAACAATCTGCCGTCGTCCACAAACGCAGCCGGGTAGCCGAACATCTTGCGACGTTCGATGCGGAGTGTCGGCCCGGAATGCTCGCCTCAAACAAGGAAACCAGTGCGCTGATGATTTGCGCCAAGCCAACGCTACCCTTCATGCCGTCACTGCCTCTGAATGTTTGCTCGCACTGTTTCCCGCCAGCCTAGCGGCGTCAGGTGGAAGGACGGCAGTGGGGCACGTGTCAAGCACCCCGGAAAGCGGACGGTTTCATTCCAGTACCGAAGTCTTCGGTTCTCGCCACAGCGGCACCTGCCAGTTTCCTGATCCCCTATCGCGGACAACTCACCGTCAGATCGTCCTAACTCGCTTGCAGGTGATGTACCATGGATCATCCCGAAAGGACGCGCCGAACGAGACTACGCCATGCAAGACCAGCTATGGTTATGAGCCTGACGGTCGAGCGACTTCCCCAGGGCGGCTGTCTCGCCAGCGTTGCGCCAGGCCGGCCTGGAGGCGTGGCTCGATCTCGCGGGCGATGAACGTGCACTGCGCGTTCGGGCCCATCACCTTGAAGAGCTCGCACAGCAGCTTCGCCTGTGCCCGTTCTCGAAGTGCTGCCGCGGCCGCAATATCGCACACGCCGCCATAGTACCAGCCGCGGGTGCGGATCAAGCCTGCGCGCAGCCCGGCTTCCCGCGGAGAGCACTCGAGCGCGCACACTGCTGCGAAATGGTCCGCGTGGTGGCGTTTCAATGCCAACAACAGCCGATCCACGGACGTCGCCGCCGTCGAAAGCGAATAGAAGCGTTCGAAACCTTCGTCCATGACGAGGGTTTTGCGCGGCCGGCCGGGATGGCGGACCACGCGTTCCATCACCTCTGTCCAAGCCGCGAAGTGGCCGCCGGAAAGGAGAGCGTAGCGGAGAAGCTTCAAGGGCCGCAGGGACCGCACCCCCAAGCCGGCCGGCGGCAAAGCCGTCACAAACTCCGCGAAACCCTCAAACGGCCTGCCTTCGCGCCACAGCTGCTGCCGCAGGATCTCCTCGAGGGCGTCGGGCATGGCTTCCCAGCGCGGGTTCGAAGCGTCCGCCAGAGCATCGTTGAACCACTCTGACGGGATCCTCCGTGTCGCTCGATCCGAACCAGCGCATGCTCGTGCTCCTCCTCACATGCGATGCCTGACCTGCTCGAGCAGACGCATCGCTTGGTCGATGGGATCGATGTTGGAAGGGCTCTCGGACCTGTGGCCCAGGTTGCGGATCAGCTCCGCCTGACGCCGGCCAGTGAGATTGCCGTAGCTGGAGAACGTCGTGAGGACCTGCTCATGACCAAGGTTCTGGCTCCAGGCCTTGAATTCTTCAGGCGTCCGGCACAAACGCTCGCCAAGCTGTGCAAGCGTCTTCCGGAACGAGTGCGGATTGGCGTAGGGCAGGCCGGCGTGTCTCGAATGCTTCCTTGAAGATGGCGCGGATCGGGGTGGCATTCGACCAGTGCGAACGGGATAGACCGCCCGCCTGGAAGCAGTGCCCCTCGCCGAGCACGACCTGCGTGGCAGGAAACAGCGGATCGGTAGGGCCAAACAGCTTCTCGTTCGCGAGAAACGTGACCCAGTCGACCACGATCTGGCGCACATCCTCGCCCACTGGAAAGAAGGTGGTGGTGAAGCTCTTGGAGAACTTGGTGCGCACCTCACGGGCATCCTGCACGACCTTGCCCTCGGCAATGTCGACGTGCTTGAGCTTCATGGACGCGATCGCGCCATCGCGCGCGCCGGTGAGAAGCGTGAAGGCGATCGAGGGCGCGGTTGCGAGTTCAACGTCGGTTTCGCCGGGCATCGCCCGCAAGACATGAAGGATCTGCTCGATCGTCGGTACCGGCCTGTTCAGCGTACGCCTTTGCGATCCTCGGTCTCCTGCTCCGACAGGGCGAAGTAGTCGGCGTCGGCATGGGTCAGGCGGGATCGATAGCCGGGCTGGCCGGCGAGCCAGTGGAAGAACGCCCGCAGCGCGTTGAGCGTCGCCAACAGCGTGCGCTTGCTGAGCGGTTCACCAGTTCGTTGGCTGACCTGTTCGCCAGCTTGCGCTTGAACCCCATGGCCTGCTCGATATGAAACCTTTTGAAATCGCGATATCGGGTGTATGCTTCGAACCTGCTGAGCGCGGCGGCCGCGGCATCGATGGAGTGCTCGCTCAAGCGGCGTGCCTCCTTCAGGTAAATAAAGTAGGCGCGCTTGATGCGCTCATTTTCCGGCTGGTGCGTTCGCATGGGTATTGGCTACCTGCGCTCAAGTCACAGTTTAGGGAGGGGGCGGGAGTATCCACTATACGTTGCTGCGCCTGCGGCAGTTGGACTTCGAGATTGCCGACTGACGCGGTCAGCTTTTGCAGCGACACGCGCCTGTAGATCCGGCTCCCGCAAACGCAGCAGCTCCCCCTCAGGTTGCCCGAGGTCGGCGTGATCGGCACATAATCGGCATTGCGTGACGCCGGATCCCGAGGAGCCCGGCAACGCAGGCGATAGAACTGTCCCGGGCCTGCAGCGCTGTCGGGCGTGTTGGCGCCGGGCATGCAGGAAGGCCGAAAGCTTCCGGCCGAGGACCAGGGTCGGACGACGACCATCGACCGTCTCCAGCCCGGCCTTGAGCCAGTCACGGACCGTGTTCTTGTGCATCTTGAACAACATCGCAGCCTCCTCCACGGTGTAGTTCCTGTGGAGCTTTACGCGCCGCGGATTGAGCCGCTTCACCCCCGCCGCCAACTTCCGTCGGCTCAGAATGGATTTCGACTACAAAATGAAGTTGGGGACAGACTGTCTGTGCGCCGATCCCACCATGGCTCGTGCTAGCCGCAGAGCAGCGCGCCATCCTCTCGCAGTCTTCTGCGAAGGGGGCCGCCTACCCAGTGGACCGTTCATGCGTACAATCGAGTCTTCACCATTCCGGCTGCGTCGATCATTTTTCGCCTCGATCTGTTTCAAACAGGCCAGAATTCTAGTGAAATGGGCTCTCCTGTCAGCTGTGCGGAATTGTGCATGTGAGATCGCCGGGCCAACGACGGCGGTCGGAGGTCCTAAGCGACGGAGCAAAACCGAGAACAGCGGCAGCGCACGGAGTCGCAGTACGCAGAGTAGAGTATCCGCATGGGACATATTCAACTCGGGCGACTACGTTCGACCAAGCGTTGGGGCCAAGTCGTCTATCTTCTTCGCGCTGGTAGCAACATTGGCTCGCTGGCTGCTGCGACAGCGCAGGCGGCCGAGACGAACTCGAAGCCGCACGGGGCGATCCGACCCTTGCTTATACGGTTTGGCTACTGGGGCAACTTCCCCTCGCCGCACGAACCCAGCAATTCACCGCGCAACTCGGCGAATTGGGTTTTGAGGCTGGCGCCGAGCAATCTGTCCTTCGATTGGTCGCCGGTTTTTCCGCCGCGGTTGATCGCAATATTTCGGATCGCGCCAATCGCACCGACCTTGGGGAGCTCGTGCGCCAAGCTGCGGCCCAAGTCTTTCCAGCACCCTCGGCTCTGCGACAGGGTCACTCTTCGAATCGACGTCATCACAGCTGCAGGGCCAGCTCGCTCGTCTTGCGACAAGAAATGGTTTTGCCCATCTCGCCAGAGACTTCTTTGCACGGATCACCCAGAAAAGCCTGGAGTATTACCTCAGCCGAGAGCTGGCGAACCATGTTGGTACAGACAGGCCCATTGCCTCAATTGACCATGAAATCTTGTTCCGCGAAGCACTTGAAAGACATTGTCGTGAAGCCGCACCACGTCCGGGATTCGCTGGCGGCTGGTACTGGAAGAGCAACTTCAGAGGAACGCTCAACCCGGATACCGCCCGAGCGTTCGCTGACTACGCCCTCAAGAAGATGCGCGAATCCGCAGGCTGCGCGCCCGAAGGGCGGCAAATGGCTGAGCGAATCTTTCTTTGCGGGCTCAGCACCGCGCAGCGCAAGCAGTATAGGCCCAGCCGACGAAGTGCCAGCTCCATGGGTCGCGCGCAAATGTTCGTCTCTAGTAATCGACGACCTCAGGCGCAAGCTCCTCGAGATAGAGCCGGAGCAGTTCGCTGGCGGATTGGCTCGAGATCCGCAACCTATGTCTTCGCAGCTGATTGTGCCGTCTCACGGGGCGGACACGCTCTCAAGAACCTTGGTGAGCGATGGCGGCGAGCATTTCACCTCATCATTGCTGTCCGGCAGCCAGGAAGCTGGAGGGATCCTCAGCGCCTATACTTGTTGCGCGAGGCGTTGCAGTTCCTGACGGAAGACAGTTGGAATTTTGAGTTTGTTGAACTGACGAACCCGCCAGGCATCCAGCAGTATCTGCCCTTTTCACATGGCGGCAACGACAAGCGCTCACACCCACCACCGTCGTGCCCTTTTCGGGCGGTCTCGATTTATTTGCTGGGGCGGTCGCAGTAGCTGAGCGCAAGGCGATGGGCACGTCGCTCCTTCTGAGCCGGCGGCTCGATGGCCTAACCGACCAGCGGCAGCGCGAGCTCGCCGACAAACTGAGGTTGAGATACCGAGGAGGTAACGCATGTACCGGTGCACGTGGGTTTGACGCACGAAACAAAAGCGAGAGAACAACTCATCGGTCACGGAGCTTCTTGTTGGCCGCTTTGGCCGCGTGGCCTCCTTCATCGAGCAATCCGATCGGGTTCTCTTCTACGAGAATGGCGTCATGAGCATAAACCTACCGATCGCGACGCAGGTTGTGGGCACGCGTGCGTCCCGTTCTACCCATCCAAGATCCCTGATGCTTCTTCAACAGCTTGCCCAATCAATCCTTAGCAGCTCTGTGACAATCGAGAACCCCTTCATCTGGAAAACGAAGGTCGAGGTCGTTCGAGAGCTGAAAGACCGACCCGAGGGCGCCTACATCGGGCATACACTGAGTTGCTCGCGCACGCAGGGAGCTTTCCTACTACAAGCTCCACTGCGGAACGTGTGCTCAATGCCTGCAGCGCCGGCTCTCGACACTCGGTGCAGGAGCCTCCGGAGTAGATCCGGCGGAGGCTTACGCCGTTGACTTGCTGATCGGACCACGTCAGGCGGGCGAGGATCGCGTCATGGCGGTGGAGATGATCCGAAGCGCTCTCGAATTCAGGCGGATGGCGCATGTCCGACTTCGCAACTCGGTTCGCTGGGGAGTTCGCATGGTTGACCAACAGCTTCCCCGAGCTCTCGCAGGCGGACGTGGCCCTGAGAGTGGTTGACCTATTTCAGCGGCATGGCGAGGCCGTCCGAAGCGTCTTCAAACAGGCAGCCTTGGATCATGCGGACGAGCTGATCGATCATACTTTGCCGGATAGCAGCCTGCTGCGGATCACTATCGCTGCGCCCGGAATGGAATTTGACGAGGCTCCGATCAAGCCTGTCCCGCAGGAGGACCTGCTCCTGCTCGACGAGGGCACGGATGATAAAGTAGACGCCAGCGGCAATCAGATCCTCCTCGCGGTGGATGATAATCAGAAGCGCATACTTATCGATGGGCTTGCCCCGCTCACATCGCCAACTCACTACCGTATCATCTGCGTCCTGGTAGAGCTGCATAGGCAGGACACAGAAGAGCAACTCGCCCCAGGAAACTTTCGGACCCTTTCGGCTGCGGAACTGGCCGATAAGGCAAGCAGCCCCGACGACGTGAGCCAGCCGAAAGGCGATCTCCCGGCTGCGAAGAGAAGATCAGTAAAGAGTATCAGGAGCTTTACGGCGGCACCCTGGATCAGGATGCCATCGTTGAGACGTCCATGGCAAGGGATACAGGATCAATCCCTCGGTTCGCATCGTTTCGCCCAGTCAAATTCGGCGCCAATAGTGTCACACTCGCAACCGTGACACGTCACTTGGTCTAATGTGAGGCGCGGATTTTGGCCTTCGCGCCCACCCCGGGCGTCACAGTCCAACCGTCCGCGCGGGATGGTTATTGTGAGTCTGGCGCGGGACACTGCGACGCTAGTCGAATTGCAAGCAACCCGCCGGCCGAAGGCATGAGCCGCCTCGGTTCGCTCAGGCAGATTGTTTGTCGGGAGGAGTAAGGCGTGACCATCCCTCATCCGGGCGATGCGCAGGCGGAGGGATCAATCAGGATTGATCTCGGGTCCCTGCTGGCAGATCAGGATTGGTTCATGAGGGCCGCCCGTCTCTCAGGCAGAACACTGCACCTTGCCGTGGTGCTGCATCTCCTTGCGGTTCGCCAGCGCAGCACAACCGTGGAACTCAGCAACGCCGCCACCTCGCAATTCGGTCTCGACCGCAACGCCAAGTATCGCGCGCTCTCGTATCTTGAGGACGCTGGGCTGGTCGTGGTCAAGCGGAGGCGCGGGCGCTCCCCCATTGTAACACTCCTGCAGTTCGATGCGGTACGACGCAATGCTCCTTGAGCAACCGCTACCGCGCATCATCCGCTTCCGCGACGCGCCACGCTACCTCGGCATGGACCGCAACCGCTTCAACGCGGAAGTGCGCCCCTATCTGACCGAAATCCCTATTGGCACACAGGGCATCGGCTTCGATCGCCTTGAACTCGACGCATGGGTGGACGACTATAAGCCCGCAACGGGCGTCCCGGACGATCGAAAGGAGAGACGTCATGGGACGTAAACGAGTACCCGGCCTCATCATGCGAGCCGGGATCTGGCACATCGACAAGCGCATATTCGGGCGGAGAATTTGCCAAAGCACTGGCACAGCTCAGCTCGAAGAAGCGGAACACTATCTCGCAAGAGTGATGGAAGCAACGCGTCAAGCTCAGGTCTATGGGGTGCGGCCGTCTCGCTCGTTCGAGGAGGCGGCGGCGAAGTTTGTGCTGGAGAACCAGCACAAGCGCAGTCTCGATGACGACATCGTGCAGCTCAAGCTGCTGATGCCGTGGATCGGACGAGAGCCCATGGACGCTGCATCTGGGGACGCTGCAGCCGTGGATTGAGCATCGCGCGGCGCGAGGGCAAGACCACGGGGACGATCAACCATGGGCTCAAGATCGTCCGCCGCATTGTGAACTTGGCCGCGTCGGAATGGGTGGACGAACAGGGCCTGACATGGCTCTCGGCGGCACCCAAGATCAAGCTGCTTCCGATCTGCACAAGCGACCACCTTATCCTCTCAGCTGGGAGGAGCAGGAACGGTTGTTTGGCGAGCTTCCCGAGTACCTGGCGCAGATGGCTCTGTTTGCGGTCAACACGGGTTGCCGCGACCAGGAGATCTGCTCGCTGCGCTGGGAGTGGGAAGTGGCGGTTCCGCAGCTGGGACAAGCGTCTTCATCATCCCGGGCGCGCTCGTCAAGAACGGCGATGATCGGTTGGTCGTGCTCAACCGGATCGCCAAGTCGGTGGTGGAGGCGCGGCGGGGGACGCACCCCACGCACGTCTTCACCTACAAGGGCAAGCCGATCACGCGCATGCTGACGTCGGGCTGGAAGCGGGCCCGCGTCGGGCTGGCCTCCCTCAAGTGCGCGTTCACGACCTGAAGCACACGTTCGGGCGCCGCTTGCGGGCCGCGGGCGTCAGCTTCGAGGACCGGCAGGATCTGCTCGGGCATCGCTCCGGGCGGATCACCACCCACTACTCGGCGGCCGAGCTGTCACGGTTGCTCGTTGCGGCGAACAGCGTGTGCACGCGCGACACCGCGCAGGTCGAGTTGGTGGTGCTGCGTGGATCAGTCCGGGCCCGTCACGCAAAACTCACGCAAGCGCTCGTGAGAGCGGTTGCGTGGAACTGACAAGCTATCTGAAATCATATGGCGATCCCGGCAGGGCTCGAACCTGCGACCCCCTGCTTAGAAGGCAGGTGCTCTATCCAGCTGAGCTACGGGACCGAGTAGGAACCTCACGCACGCTGCCGATGGCCGGCGCGCCGTTGCCGGGCCGCGCATCGCTGAGCGCGGCGCCTTTGTAGCAGAATCCAAGCCGGATTTACAGACGGTGGGCGGGTGTACCGGCCAGACGCGCCATTACCTGCCGGGTAATTGGCGCGCCGCCGCGGGCAGGCTAGCCTCGCGACCATGATGATATCCACTGCAAGCGCCCAGCCGGTCGGCGATCTGTTGCGCGAATGGCGCCAGCGCCGGCGCCTCTCCCAGCTCGATCTGGCGCTGGAGGCCGAGATCTCCACCAAGCACCTGAGCTTCGTGGAATCGGGCCGCGCCCAGCCCTCGCGCGAGATGGTGCTGCACCTGGCCGAGCGGCTGGAGGTGCCGCTGCGCGAGCGCAACGTGCTGCTGGTGGCGGCGGGCTTCGCCCCCGTGTTCCGCGAGCGGCAGCTCGCCGATCCCGCGCTCGCCAGCGCCCGCCAGGCGGTCGACCTGGTGCTCAAGGGCCACGAGCCCTACCCAGCGCTGGCCGTCGACCGGCACTGGACCATGGTTGCGGCCAATGCCGCCGTCGCCATGCTGATCGGCGGCGCCGACGCGTCGCTGCTGGAGCCGCCCGTCAACGTGCTGCGTCTGAGCCTGCATCCCAAGGGGCTCAGCTCCCGCATCGCCAACCTCGCGGAGTGGCGCGCGCATCTGTTGGAGCGCTTGCGCCGGCAGATCGAGGTCAGCGCCGATCCGGTGCTGGCAGAGCTGCACGAGGAGCTGCGCGGCTATCCCGTGCCTGCTGCAGCGCGCGCGTGCGCAAGCCCGACGCCTCAGAGCGAGTTCGCCGACGTCGTCGTGCCGGTGCAGTTCGCCACCGATGCCGGCACCTTGTCGTTCTTCTCCACCACCACGGTGTTCGGCACGCCGGTCGACGTCACGCTCTCCGAGCTGGCGCTGGAGGCGTTCTTCCCGGCCGATGCGGCGACCGCGGAGGCGCTGCGGAGAATGGCGGCCTCAGCCTAGCGCGCCGCTCGCTTTCAGCGCGGCGATCTCCTCGGTGCGCGACGCCCGCCTCGCGCAGGATCTCCTCCGAGTGCGCGCCCGAGCGCGGGCCCCGGTCCCGGCGGCGGCACGGCACGTCGGCGAGCGAGAACGGCACGGCGATGGTGCGCGGCATCTCGGCATGCGCGGTCGGCACGATGGCGCCTGCGGCTGCCGCCTGCGCGTCGTCGACGAGGTCCTCCGCGCGGGCTGATCGGGGCGAACGGGATGGCCTCGGCCTTGAGCCGGGCGCGCCAGTGCGCGAAGTCGTGCTGCTCGAATATGCCGCGCAGCAGCGCCGCAAGCTCGCCCGCGTTGGCGCGGCGGCTCGGCGTATCGCAGAAGCGCGCGTCGGCAAGCAGATCCTCGCGTGCGATCGCCCGGCACATGGCCTTCCAGTCGCGATCCTCCTTCACCACCGTGAACTGGATCCAGCGGTCGTCGCTGGTGCGGTAGGTGTTGGTGAGGGCGCTGCGCGGACGCTCGGGCGGCGGCCGCTTGGGCAATGTCGCGCCGATCAGTGCCGCCTGCATCACATTGCCGTTGGCCCAGATGCCGTTGGCGAGCAGCGAGCTTGCCACCTTGGTGCCGCGGCCCGTGCGCTCGCGGTTCCACAGCGCCAGCATGATGCCGGTGGCGAGCGCCAGCCCGGTGGCGCGGTCGCCCTGCGCCGGCATGGTGACGGCCGGCGCCGCGCCGTCGTAGCGCGCGCCATCGAGGATTCCGGAGCGCGCGAAGTAGGCGGTGAGGTCGAAGCCCACCTGGTCGGCGTCGGGGCCCGTCTCGCCGTAGCCGGTGAAGGAGGCATAGATGAGCCGCGGGTTGATCTTGGCGACGTCGTCGTAGTCGAGCCGCAGGCGCGTCCTGGCGGCGAGAGGGTAGTTGGTGATCAGCACGTCGGCGCAGGCGATGATGCGGTCGAAGGCGGCGCGCGCCTTCTCGTTCTTCAGGTCGATCGCCAGCGAGCGCTTGCCGCGCGAGTCGAGATGCCAGGGATAGCTCACCGGGCTCTTGGGATAGCCCGCCGCCACGCACGGCGATGGTGCGGTTGGGGTCGCCCTCGCCCGGCGGCTCCACCTTGATGACGTCGGCGCCGTAGTCGCCGAGCACGGTGGCGGCCACAGGTGCAGCAATGAACGAGGCCACGTCGAGCACGCGGATGCCGGCGAGCGGCAGGGCGGCCCCGGCTGGGTGCTCTCGTTTGGCGTTCGGGCCATGGCGCCTGGCTCAGCGCTGCAGCGTCTGGCCCAAGTGCAGGCCGGCATCGACCAGCAGCGTCTCGCCGGTGATGTGGCGCGCAGCGCTCGACATCAGGAACAGTGCCGCGTCGGCGATGTCCTCGGGCTTGCCCGCCACCTTGAGCGGCGTGGAGTTGGCCACGTTCTCGCGGATGCGCTGCGCCACGTCCTCGCCGCGGCCTTCGGTGAACCAGCGCGTATCGATGAAACCCGGGCAGATGGCATTGACGCGGATCTTGGGCGCCAGTGCGCGCGCGAGCGAGAGCGTCATGACATTGAGGGCGCCCTTGGAGGCGGCATAGGCGACGGACGAGCCCATGCCCCGTACGCCGGCGATGGAGGAGGTCATCACCACGCTCGCCGGCGGCGGCGCGGCCTCGAGCAGGCTGCGGCAGGCGCGCACCATCTGGAACGGCCCGACCGTGTTCACCGCGAACAGGCGCAGGAAGTCCTCCTTCGACAGCGCGTCGAGATCGGAGTGGTTCGGCGCGTGCTTGGTGATGCCGGCGTTGTTGACGAGCACGTCGAGCCGGCCGAAGCGGGCCGCAGCTTGCGCGATCTTGCGGCAGTCGGCGTCCTCGGCCACGTCGCCCTGGGCGATGACGGCCTCGGCGCCCGCCGCGCGCACGGCGGACGCGGTTTCCTCCGCCTCCTTCAGGCTCTTGGTGCAGTTGATGATCAGCGCCTTGGCGCCGCGCTTGGCGGCGCCGACAGCGATCGCAGCGCCGAGGCCCGTCGCCCCGCCCGTCACCAGGATGATCTTGCCGTCGAAGTCAGCCATCGCTGCGGTCCCCGTGTGTCGTTGTATTCGCGCGCTGCGCGAGCGCAGAGGCGCGTCAGATCCCCAGCGACGCCTTCACCTGCTTCAGGCCTTCCTGGTGCTGGCTGTAGTTGCGGCCACCGATCACACCGCCGTCGACCACGATGTCGGCGCCGTTGACGAACGTTGAGCGGTCGGAGGCGAGCCATAGCACGCACTGGGCGATGTCGTCGGGGATGCCCGAGCGCGGGATCGGCTGCGCCTTGGCGTAGAACTCCTTGATCGTGTCTGCCGCCTGCTCCGCCTTGGCGGTCTCGGCGCCCAGCGCCTTGGCCAGGATGCCGGTGGCGATCGCTCCCGGCGAAACCGAGTTGACGCGCACGTTGTGCTCGCCCAGCTCCATGGCCACGCAGCGGGTCAGGTGGTTCACGGCCGCCTTGGCGGCGCCGTAGATCATCGATGTGGAGTAGCCGGCGAGGTGTCCGGCAATCGAGCCGTTGTTGATGATGCTGCCGGAGCGCTGCTTCATCATGATCGGGGCGGCGTGCTTCATGCCCAGCATCACCGAGCGCACCAAGAGGGCCATGGCCTTGTCGAAGCCGTCGACGGGCACCGAGGCGATGCTGCCTGTCGGCGCCGGTCCGCCGGCATTGTTGAAGAGCACGTCGAGCCTGCCGAACGCCTTGGTGGTCTCGCCGATCACGCGCTTCCAGTCGTCCTCGAGCGTGGCGTCGGCCTGTATGAAGCGGCCGTTGCTGCCGAGCCTGGCCGCCAAAGCCTCGCCCTCGGCCTTGCGGCGGCCGGTGAATACAATCTTGGCGCCCTCGGCAACGAACAGCTCGGCCGTGCAGGCGCCGATGCCGCTGGTGGCCCCCGTAATGATCGCGACCTTGCCGTCGAGCATTCCCATGGCGCTCCCCCTTTTCCCGGTCTCGAGCGTCATATTACGCAGTTTTGATGCCTGCGGCCAACGCTTGGGGCCAACGCATAGCCGACCCGACAACGTCGTTGCCTGCGGCGGCTGGCACCGTTTTTGCGCGCGGCCACAACATCGGCTTGCTCCGCGGCAAGAGTACCCTTGCGAGAATTGCCGTGCGTCGGCACTCTCTGCCCGCTCCATGGGCAACCCGAGGCAAAGTTGGCGGTCACAGAAACGAATGGGCGCGGCAGCGAATCCGGACGGCGTCAGCTGAAGCCGCTGCTGGCGCTGTGGCCCTACATCTGGCGCCACCGTGGCATGGTCGGGATGGCGCTGATCGCCCTGGTCGCCTCGGCTGCCGCCATGCTGACGGTGCCGGTTGCCGTGCGCCGCATGATCGACCACGGCTTCTCGGGCGCCGACGGCGTCTTCATCGACCAGTACTTTGCCATGCTGATCGTCATCGGCTTGGTGCTGGCGATCGCCAGCGCGTCGCGCATGTATGCGGTGAACTGGCTGGGCGAGCGCGTGGTGGCGGATTTGCGCGCGCAGGTGTTTGGCCATCTGGCGGGCCTCGGCCCCGCCTTCTACGAGCGGGTGCATTCGGGCGAGCTGATGAGCCGCCTCACCGCCGACACCACCCAGATCAAGGGCGCGGCGGGATCGGCGCTGAGCCAGGCGCTGCGCAATCTGATCATGCTGACGGGCGCGCTGATCATGATGCTGGTGACGAGCCCGACTCTCACGGGCCTGGCGCTGCTGGCGATCCCGGCAATCGTTTTCCCGCTGATGGCCTACGGGCGCGCGGTGCAGCGCCTGTCGCGCGCGGCGCAGGATAGGCTGGCGGAGGCCTCCGCCTACGCCGCCGACAACCTGGGTGCGGCGCGGACGATGGCTGCGTTCGGCCAGGAGGCGGCGGTGTCGGGCCGCTTTGCGGCGGCGGTGGAGCGCGCGTTCGAGGCGGCACGCGCCCGGCTGCTGGCACGCGCCGGGCTCACCGCGATTGCCATTTTCCTGGTGGTGGCGAGCGTGGTGGGCGTGCTGTGGTTCGGCTCGCGGCTGGTGGTCGGCGGCGAGATCAGCGGCGGCCGGCTCGGCCAGTTCATCCTCTATGCGGTGTTCGCGGCCGGCGCCATGGCGGAGCTGTCGGAGGTGTGGGGCGAACTGGCGCAGGCCTCGGGCGCCACCGAGCGGCTGCTCGAGCTGTTGGCAGAGCAGCCGCAGATCGGCGCACCGGCCGCGCCCAAGCCGCTGCCGGTGCCGCCGCTCGGCGCGGTGGCGTTCCGCGGCGTGCATTTCGCCTATCCCTCCCGCCCGGGCGCCTCGGCCCTCAACGGCGTCTCCTTCGAGGTCGCGCGTGGCGAGACGGTGGCCCTGGTCGGGCCATCGGGTGCCGGCAAGAGCACGATCTTCAATCTGATCCTGCGCTTCTACGATCCCCAGCTCGGCCGCGTGGAGGTGGATAGCGTCTCGGTCGCCGAGGTCGACCCGCAGGCGCTGCGCGCACGCATCTCGCTGGTGCCGCAAGAGGTAGCGCTGTTCGACGACACGATCCTCGAAAATATCCGCTACGGCCGCAGGGATGCCAGCGACGCCGACGTACGGCGGGCAGCGGCGGTGGCGCAGGTGGAGCCGTTCATCTCGGCTCTGGCCGAAGGCTACGCCACCCGCATCGGCGAGCGCGGCGTCACTCTGTCCGGGGGGCAGCGCCAGCGCATCGCGCTCGCCCGCGCCGTGCTGCGGGACGCTCCCATCCTGCTGCTCGACGAGGCGACCAGCGCGCTCGATGCCGAAAGCGAGGCGGCGTTCCAGCAGGCGCTCGGACGCATCACGCCCAACTGCGCGACGCTGATCATCGCCCACCGGCTGGCGACGGTGCAACGCGCCACCCGCATCCTGGTGCTCGACCAGGGACGCATCGTGGAGGAGGGCGACCACGTAGAGCTTCTTCGCCGCGGCGGTCTCTATGCCCGCCTGGCCGACCTGCAGTTCACCCAAGAGGCTGCGCAATAGCGTGAGCCCGCCGGTTCGCCCCTCGGGGGTCTCTGCGGGGGCATGCCTCAGCCGTGCCCGAGCGGTCGACTGAAAATTTCTCGTGCAAGCCGCAGTCTGGACACAGGATTCGTGTCCGCTGTGCATCACCTCAACGAGTAACGGCTTGATCGGGCTTGGTTTGACTTCTCCCCGGGCCCGGCATGGCGCAGCTTGAGCGGCCTTGGACAAACCCGGCGGCGCAGGATCGAGGGACATGCGGCATTGGGCGGAGAGCACGCGCGCCGTGGCGGCGGCGACGGTGCTTGCGGCGGTAGTGCTAGCTCCAGGGCCGGCCAGGGCGCAATCGGACAATGCGTGGGCGAACGCCTTCGGGCCCGCCTACGCCAGCAGCGATTTTTCCGACCGGCAGCTGATCAAGGAGTGGGAGGCCAACCCGGAGAAGGGCGTCGCCACCCTGAACCAAAGCAACGTCTACCCCATCAAGTCGGCGATCATCCGCTACACGGGGATCGTCGCCAAGGGCGGTTGGCGCCAACTGCCCGACGTGAAGCTGGAGCAAGGCTCCTCGCATCCCGCGGTGGCTATCCTGCGTGAGCGGCTGATCCTGTCCGGCGAACTGGATGCCGGCCTGGCCGGCGGCTTCGACTACGACGTGGTGAAGGCGGTGCGGGTCTACCAGATCAACAATGGCCTCGCCCCCACGGGCGTCGTCGATCGCACTACGATCGCGGCCATGAACGTCTCGGCGGAAGCGCGCTTGAAGCAGCTCAAGCTCAACCTCGGCCGCCTGCAGGAGTACGCCAAGGCACCTGCCAAATATATCGTGGTCAATATTCCGGCGGCACAGATCGAGGCGGTTGAGGGTGGCCGCGTCGTGTCGCGCCACGCCGGCGTCGTGGGCAAGATCGACCGGCAGACGCCGATCCTGAAGTCGGCGATCCAGGAGCTCAACTTCAATGCGGTGTGGCACCTGCCGCCGACGGTGATCGAGAAGGACCTGATCCCCAAGGGCCAGGAGATGGAGCGGCGCGGCCAGAGCGTGCTGGTCAAGTACAAGATTGACGCTTACGGCGGCGACGGGCGCAAGCTCGATCCCACCAAGGTCAAGTGGAGCGGCACCGGCGTGAAGGGCCTAGCCTACAAGCAGCAGCCGGGCCCGGAGAATCCGCTGGGCTTCGTCAAGATGAACTTCCCCAACGCGCATACGGTCTACATGCACGACACGCCCTCGCAATCGCTGTTCGGGCGCAATTTCCGCGCCGCCAGCTCGGGCTGCGTGCGCATCAACGGCATCGAGGGCCTGGCCGCCTGGGTGGTGTCGGAGCAGGGCTGGCGGCCCGAGCACGTGCAGCGCATGAAGGAGACGGGCGAGCGCCGCGACGTGCAGCTGAAGCGGCCGATCACGCTCTACTTTGCCTATATCACCGCCTGGGCCACACCCGACGGGACTGTGCATTTCCGCCGAGACATCTACCAGAAGGACGGCATCGGGCCCCAGGCTGCGGCGTACTGACCCTTCCACCTTCCTGCACGCGTGACCGCGAAGTCGCGGCCTTGGCTGAGGTTGTCGCGAACCTGCCGCAACCATTCCCCCAAGCCACTAGCAGTCCTCCGGCACCGCCGGCCGGCCCTGCCTTCACGCTGAGTTGAAACGCAGTGATCACTCCACTGCGCCACCCCTCTCGTAACTCCCTTGCTCGCTATTCGGTGCTCCGGGATCTGCGGGTCTACCGCAGACGGCGACCGATGCCGGGCCAGTCGGTTTGGATCGAAGGGAAAGGGAGACCCCCATCATGCGCTTTGCAGCAGTCGCACTCGCACTTCTCGTCACCGCGTCCGTCGCCCATGCTACTTTCTACCAGAGGACGCTCTACCAGCGCCTCGGCGGCAAGCAGGCGATTACTGCCGTCGTCGACGATTTCGTCGGCAACGTCGCCCGCGACAAGCGCATCAACAAGTTCTTCGCCAAGACCGATATCCCGCGGCTCAAGCGCTTGCTGGTGGCACAGATCTGCGCCGGATCGGGCGGCCCTTGCACCTATACAGGCCGCAGTATGAAAGCTGCGCACCGGGGCCTGGGCATTCGCAACCGGGATTTCAATGCCCTGGTCGAGGACCTGGTGAAGTCGCTCGACAAGTTCAAGGTCGGCCCGCGCGAGCAGCAAGAGCTGCTTGCGCTGCTGGGCCCGATGCGTGGCGACATCGTCGAAAAGCGCGGCTGAGCGGCTTAGGTACCGCTCGAGGTTGATCTTGCTCAATGCGGCCCCGGGCCATCGACGGCCCGATGCCAAAGAGGAGTGGGCGAGCCTCGGGCGGTCGACGACGGGGCCCGCATGCGACAAAGGGCGGGGGCTTTCCGTTCCGCGACAGTCGTTTAGAATGGGTCCAGGGAAGCGGCCGCTGCATCCGAGCAGCGTCTAGGAAAGTGGGCAGATCATGAACTACGCGAAAGCGTTTGCCGAGGCGCTGCAGGCGCTCAAGGATGAAGGCCGCTACCGGGTGTTTGCCGACATCAGGCGCGATCGCGGCCGTTTTCCCAACGCTCAGCCACTATGTGGACGGCCGCTCGCGGCCGATCACCGTGTGGTGCTCCAACGACTATCTGGGCATGGGGCAGAATCCGACCGTGCTCGCCGCCATGCACGAGGCGATCGACACTGCGGGCGCAGGCTCCGGCGGCACGCGCAACATCTCCGGCACCACCCACTATCACGTCGAGCTGGAGGCCGAGCTGGCCGAGCTGCACGGCAAAGAGGCGGCACTGCTGTTCACCTCCGCCTACGTTGCCAACGACACCACGCTGGCGACCCTGCGCAAGCTGCTGCCGGGGCTCGTCATCTTCTCCGACGCCAAGAACCACGCCTCCATGATCGCCGGCATCCGCAACGGCGGCGGCGAGAAGGTGATCTGGCGCAACAACGATCTGGCCGACCTGGAGGCCAAGCTGGCGAAGGTCGACCGCGACCGGCCCAAGGTGATCGCCTTCGAGTCGGTGTACTCGATGGACGGGAATATGGCTCCGATCGGCGCGATCTGCGACCTGGCCAAGAAGTATGGTGCGCTGACCTATCTCGACGAAGTGCACGCCGTTGGCCTCTATGGCCCCCGCGGCGGCGGGCTGGCAGAGCGCGACGGTGTCATGCAGAAGGTCGACATCGTCAACGGCACGCTCGCCAAGGGCTTCGGCGTCATGGGCGGCTACATCGCCGGCACGCGCGATTTGTGCGACGCCATCCGCTCCTACGCGCCGGGGTTCATCTTCACCACCTCGCTGGCGCCTGCGATCGCCGCAGGCGCGGTCGCCAGCATCAGGCACCTCAAGGCAAGCGGCGCCGAGCGCGAGCGGCATCAGGAGCGGGCGCGCACGCTGAAGCGCCGGTTGCTGGCGGCCGGTCTGCCGGTGATGGACAACCCCAGCCACATCGTACCGCTGCTGGTCGGCGATCCGGTGCTGACCAAGCGCATCACCGATGCCCTGCTCGAGCGCTTCGCCATCTATGTGCAACCCATCAACTATCCGACCGTGCCGCGCGGCACCGAGCGCCTGCGCATCACGCCCCAGCCGCAGCATTCCGATGCCGATATGGACCGGCTGGTCGCTGCACTCTCGGCGCTGTGGACGGAGCTCGGGCTGCAGCTCCGCGCCGAGGCGGCGGAGTAGAGGCGCTCTGCGCCGTATGCTGCAGGAGCAACTTTGTTTGCGCCAGCGTTTCAGTCTTGGCGGCGGTGATGTTGTTTGTGCGCCAACGAGAAAAAGGCGCGCGCAGAAAGAATTCATTATGCGACTCGGGGGCACAACAGGTCAGGAGGACCCCTGAATGACGCAAGGCCCGTTCGACCCACTGGCGCTGTGGCGCGACATGCTCACGAAATGGCAGGCGGCCTTCGGCGAGACCGCGGGCAAGGGCTTGGCGCCGGCCGAGATGGTCGGCTTCATCAACCAATCGATGGCCGCGTCGATGCAGATGCAGCAGGCCGTTGCCATGGTGATGGGCAAGTATCTCGCCACGCTGAACATACCAACGCGCGCCGATCTGGCGGCAATGGAGGCCCGCCTCGAGAG
This sequence comes from uncultured Alphaproteobacteria bacterium, assembly GCA_963756735.1. Lineage (GTDB taxonomy): Bacteria > Pseudomonadota > Alphaproteobacteria > Rhizobiales > Hyphomicrobiaceae > AWTP1-13. The sequence goes on along the minus strand of CAVWOY010000023.1, from coordinate 201,658 downwards.
GATCGAGGATCAGTTGGCGCGCCTCGCACGGCAGGCAGCGGATGCGGCCGACAAGCCCGGAGCGGCCACCCCGCGCGCCGAGCCGGAGACGCCGCGTGCCAAGCGCGCGGCTCCACCGAGGCAGCCCGCTGCGAGCCGTCCAGAGCCAGCGGAGTTCACCGCTGCACCGGCCGCAGCCCAGCCGGTGCGCGCCGCCAAGCCCGCCCGCCGCACGGCCAAGAGGCAGACGCAAGCCGCCTCCTGAGGCGCAGCTGACCCCTTTCCAGGGTGGGCCATTTTCTGACGCACGAGCCGATCGGGGCTCCATATGCGTTCGGCTGAGGGATGCGGGCCGAGGGTTGCTGGAACAGCAGACAGGTTCAGCGTTGACCAGTGGTGCACGCGCCAGACGCGACGCCGGCGCGCGGCCGCACGTCAGCTGTCCAGCCGCTCCATGCGCCGGCCCTGGATCAGATCCCAGGCGGCGTTGATCTGCTTGATGCGGAACTCGCGCAGGTGACGGTCGGCATCGTTTCTGGCGAGGTCGGGATGCCAGGCAAGCCGCAGACCGTCCACGATCTTCTTCATAGCCGTGCTCGTTGGCAGTGGCGGAGACGCCGATGCCGAGCATCTGGATGGCCTCGGACCGTGTCTGCGGAATGCGCTCCACCAGCGCAGGCGACACGCCCGCCGTGCGCATGCGGTGCCTGGGCCGGGGGCTGCGCCGGCGGCACAGGTAGTGCAGGGCGGCGGGCCGGGCCCTGCGCGGTGCCGACCCGGGTTGCGGCTCTGAGACCGTCGCGCGGCGGACCACCGAGGCTGACCGAGGCGAACTCGTGCGGCGGCGGGCTGCCGGCCTGGACGCGCTCGCGCCTGCGCGCGACGGCGAAGGCCGCCACCATCACGGCGGCCAGGCCGCCCAGCGCGGCGATGGCCCCGGCTGCAGGGCTGCGGGCGAAGCTCAACAGGCTGACCGGCGCGGGACCGTCCCTGTCGGCGTCTGCCGCCGGATCAGGCCCGGGCGGGCTCTGCGTGCTGGCCGGCGGCGCGGTGTTGGACCCTCCTGGGGCGGCGTAGAGGCCTGCCGAGGAGCGGCGCTAGTCGGCGGCTCCGCCGGCTCGCCGCCATCGGGCCGGTTGATGATCTTGGGGACCACAGGCCCACCCGGCGCTGCCGGCAACGGGGCGGCCTGCGGCGGCTTGGCGGCCTGGGCCGCCGGCGGGGCGGCCGGCACGGGCTTGGCAGCAGGGACGGGCGGCTGCGGCACGGCCTGCGTATGCGGCGGTGCCTCGACCTTGGCTGGCGCATCCGTCGGCTGCGCCTCGCCGCGCCCTTGCGGCGCGCTCTCCGGCCGCGGCAGCGGCTCGGCGCGGGTCACCTTGGTGGGCGGCGAAGGCACGGGAACGGTCGCCTGCGGCTCGGCCGGCGGCGCATATGACGGCACGGGCGCTGGCGCGGCGTGGCTCGCGACGGGGCCCGGGGCGGACTGCACGAAAATGGCGTCCATCCCGAGCATCGGCGCGAAGCCGGCCGGCATCTCGACGACCGGCGGCGCCAGCGTACTGCGGTCATTGCAATAGCGGCGCATGCGGCCGAACAGGAAGCGGTCCTCCAATCCTGGCGGCCGTGCGCACGGATCGTCCGGCTCGAAGCTCCAGTTGCGCGGCATGCGCAGCAGCAGGCGGCCGTTTTCCGACCAGGCTTGGCCTGTGCCGTACTCGGCCGCCACAGCGGCGACCACGTTGACCCAGGAGACGCGGGTGCCCTCGCAATCGATGTCGAAGCGATGCACGGTCCAGTTGCGGCACATTTGCGGATTGGCTGGAGAGCAGGCAGAAAACGCGCGCTGCTCGCGGCGGCCGATGATGCGATGACCTTGCTCGGGCGCCCGCGTCAGCAGCGGCTGACCGCCGACCATTGCGCAGCTGTAGGGCATCACCAACAGCTCCTCGGCGCGCGCGACTGGAGCCCGCCGGCGCGATCAGCGCAGCGACGACTACGGTTCCTGTCCATCGCATGAAGGCGCGCATGCCCAGCCCCCGGATCACCCGCAGCGCCCAGCGCAGCCGACTCGGGTGTGCCGAAAATCTTGGTGGAACCGGACCTTGGCAGCTTTGTGGCCGATGTCGTGGCAACTGTTGCCGCCAGAGTTCAGCTGAGCTTCAAGGCTGTTGCATCAGCTGCCGCAACTTTCGCCGCTCCCATTCGGCGACCGCGCGCGGGGCGCGGCCGAACACGGCGATGGCGTGCGCCACCACGCCGATGCCCCAGCCCAGCACCACCCAATGCACCCACCAGTCGCTGCCGGTGGCCAAATTGACGATCAAGAGGCCGGCCAGCACCAGCGCGAACACTGCCAGGTGAATGTAGAAGCCCTTGATTGCAGCCAGCCGGCGCTTGGCTTGCTCGAGCCTGGCGTGATCGGGTGGCGGCGCCTGCGCACTCAAAGGTGCGGCTGGCCCGGTTGCTGTCTCAACGGCGCTTTCCACGACGAATTGCCTCGCTGGCGTTGCTTGATGCGATAGCGGCGAATGCCCCGTCAGGCAACGCCCGGCGTGGCGCCTGGTTCCGCCCCGCGCACGCTCCGGCTGCCCCATAGCCTGCGGTGCAACCGGTCGAGCATCAGGTAGATGGCGGGCGTGGTGTAGAGTGTCAACACCTGCGACACGATTAAACCGCCGATGATGGCGATGCCGAGCGGCCGGCGCAGCTCCGACCCGGGCCCGACGCCGATGGCTAGCGGGATGGCGCCGAGCAGGGCTGCAAACGTCGTCATCATGATCGGGCGGAAGCGCTCGATGCATGCCTCGTGGATGGCGCGCAGCGGGCTCAAGCCCCGCTCGCGCTCGGCCTCGAGCGCGAAGTCGACCAGCATGATGCCGTTCTTCTTGACGATGCCGATCAGCAGAATGATGCCGATGAAGGCGATCACGGTCAGCTCCATGCCGGCGAGTCGCAGCGCCACCAGCGCGCCGAGCCCGGCCGAGGGCAGTGTGGAAATGATCGTGATCGGGTGCGCGAGGCTCTCGTACAGCACGCCCAGCACGATGTAGACGGCGATCAGCGCTGTGATGATGAGGAGGGCCTGCATGTTGGCCTGCTGCCGGAAGGCGCGGGCATCGCCGGCGTCGTCGGCGCGTATGGAGTCGGGCATGCGCAGCTCGGCAATGGCGCGCTCGATCGCATCCTGCGCCTCCTGCAAGGTCATGTCGGCGCTGAGGCCGTAGTTGATGGTGACCGCCGGGAACGGCCCCTGATGGTTGACTACCAGCGGGGCAACGCCCTTGGTCACTTTCACAATGCTGTCGAGGGGCACCTGCACGCCGTCGCGCCCGGGCACGAAGATGCGCGACAGATCCGATGGGTCGCTCTGAAACGCAGACGCCACCTCCAGCACGACGCGGTACTGGTTGCGTTCGGTGTAGACGGTGGAGATCTGGCGCTGCGCGAAGGCATTGTTGAGGGCGCTGTTGAGGTCCTGCACCTTGACGCCCAGCCGCGCGGCCGCCTGCCGGTCGATCGATATGTTCGCCTGCAGTCCACCCTGCTCGCGGTCGGTAGAGACGTCGGTCAGTCCGGGAACGCGGGCGAGGCGATCCACCACCTTCGGCACCCACTCGTAGAGCGCCGCGAAGTCGGGGCTCCACAGCGTGAGCTGGTACTCCGCGCGGCCCTGGCGCGCGCCAGCGCGAATGTCGCGCGCGGCGGCGAACGAGACGTTGAGGCCCTCGATGCCCGAGAGCTCCCTGCGCATGCGGTCGATCACCCGCTGCGTGGTAATGCCGCCGCGCTCCGACAGCGGCTTCAAGTTGATGAACATGCGCCCCTGGTTGACGGACGCATTCCAGCCCGAGGCGCCGACCGAGGAGCCGACACCCTCCACCGCCGGATCGGTCAGCACGATCCTGAGCGCTTCGTCCTGCAGCCTGGCCATCTGCTCGAAGGAGATGTCGGGCGCGGCGCGGGTGGAGCCGAAGATCAGGCCGGTGTCGTCCTGCGGGAAATAGCCCTTGGGCGTCTTGATGTAGAGGTTCACGGTGGCCGCCACCGTCGCCACCATGACGAGCAGCGTGAGCATGCGGAAGCGGAGCGCGATGTCCAGCGTCCGCGCATAGGCGGCGAGCGCCCACGCCATCACGCGCTCCACCGCGCGGTCGAGCCGTGTGGCGTCCGGGCTCGGCCCGCCGCGCACGAAGTGGGCGCAGATCATGGGCGTAACGGTGAGCGACACTACGGTCGACACCGCGATGGCGAACACCAAGGTGACCGAGAATTCCCGCAGCAGCCGGCCGACGATGCCCTCCATGAAGAGCAGAGGAATGAAGGCCGCGACCAGCGAAACGCTGATCGAGATCACGGTGAAGCCGATCTGCCTTGCACCCTCGAGGGCAGCGCGGATCGGCGAAGCCCCGCGCTCGAGGTTGCGGAACATGTTCTCGATCATGACGATGGCATCGTCGACCACGAAGCCGACCGAGACCGCCAGCGCCATGAGCGTGAGGTTGTTGATCGAGAAGCCGGCCGCCCACATGGCGGCGCAGGTGCCGGCAAGCGACAAGGGCACCGTGATGCCGGCGGCAATCGTCGGCGCCGGCCGCCGCAGAAACAGGTAGACCACCAGCATCACCAGCACGATGGAAAGCCCGAGCGTGAGCTGCATGTCGTGCACGCTGGCGCGCAGGGTGGTGGTGCGGTCCGATAGCACGGAAATGTCGATGCCCTCGGGGATCCATCGCCGGATCTCGGGGATGAGCATGCGGATGCGGTCGACCGTGTCGATGACGTTGGCATCGGCACTCTTGGTGATGGTGAGCAGGATCGCCGGCTGGTTGTTGAAGTTGGCGGCCGCGCGCGAGTTGCGTGTCGCCTGCTGCACCTCGGCCACGTCGGCCAGGCGCACGACGTTGCCGCTCTGGCTCTTGACGATGATCCTCTTGTAGTCATCGACCGTGCGGAGCTGGGCATTCGCATCGATGGAGATCGCCTGCTTGGCGCCGTCGATGACGCCCAGCGGCGCCAGCGCGTTGGCGTTGACGATGGCCGCGCGCACGGCGTCGATGGAAAGGCCCATGTTGGCGAGCTGCATGGGGTTGACACGGACGCGGATGGCGGGCTGCTCCGCACCCGCTGCGGTCACTTCCGCCACGCCCTCGACCTGGGACAGGCGCTGCACGATCACGGTGTCGGCGACATCGTAGAGCTGGCTCGGCGGGAGGGTCTTGGAGGTGAGCGCCAGGATCAGGATCGGCGCCGCGGCCGGGTTCGATTTCCTGAAGCTCGGCAGGGAGGGCATGTCGGCCGGCAGATCGGCTGCGGCCGCGTTGATGGCGGCCTGCACGTCCTGGGCGGCGCCGACGATGTCGCGGGTGAGGTCGAATTGGATGGCGATGCGGGAGGAGCCCAGCGAGTTCACCGATGTGAGCTCGGTGACGCCCGGGATCTCGCCCAAGCGCCGCTCGAGCGGAGCGGCGACGCGGGCAGCCATCGTCTCGGGATCGGCGCCCGGCAGGGTGGCACTGACGCGGATGGTGGGAAACTCGATCGACGGCAGGCTCGCCACCGGCAGGTTCACGTACGCCACCACGCCCACCAGGAACAGCCCGATCGCCAGCAGCGTGGTGCCGATGGGCCGCTCGATGAAGGGTCGGGAGAAGTTCACGGGGCTACTCCGCCGGGTGCCTGATGGCGGCTGGAGGACGGGCGGCTTCCGGCGGCTGGCGGTGCGCGGCGGGCGACAGACGCATGCGTATGCGCTCCATCGCCAGATAGATGACCGGGGTGGTGTAGAGCGTCAGCAGCTGGGAGAGCAGCAGGCCACCGATGATGGTCACGCCGAGCGGGTTGCGGATCTCCGAGCCGGTGCCGGACTCCAGCGCCAGCGGCAGCGCCCCGAACAGCGCCGCCAGCGTCGTCATCATGATCGGGCGAAAACGCAGCAGGCAGGCCTGCACGATCGCCTCGCGCGGCGACATGCCCTGCGTGCGCTCGGCATCGAGCGCGAAGTCGATCATCATGATGGCATTTTTCTTGACGATACCCATCAGCAGGATGACGCCGATCAGCGCCACGAACGAGAAATCCATCCCCATGTACATGAGCGCCAGCAGCGCGCCGATGCCGGCCGACGGCAAGGTCGTCAGAATGGTGAAGGGGTGGACGAAGCTCTCATACAGCACCCCAAGAACGATATAGATGGTGATCACCGCGGCCAGGATCAGCCAGGGCTGGCTTGCCAGCGAGCGGGTGAACTCGTCGGCGTCGCCCGAGAAGCTGCCCGTGACCGACGTCGGCATGCCAATCTCGCGCTGGGCCGCGGCGATTGCCTCCACGGCGTTGCTGAGCGAGGCATCCGGCGCCAGGTTGAAGCTGATGGGCACCGACGGAAACTGGTCGAGGTGCTGGATGCTGAGAGGGGCGGTGCGCCGCTCGATGCTGGCGACCGCGCTGAGCGGCACCTGCGCGCCGCTGCCCGAGGGCACGAACAGGCGCGATAGGGCCGACGGGTCGCTCTGGTACTGGTCCGCAGCCTCGAGCACCACGCGATATTGGTTGGCCTGCGCGTAGATCGTCGAGATCTGGCGCTGCCCGAAGGCATCGTTGAGGGCGTCGTTGATGGCCTGCATCGACACGCCGAGCCGGCCGGCGGTCTCGCGGTCGACCTTGACGAAGGCCCGCAAGCCGCCCTCCTGCGCCTCCGACACCACCTCGCGCAGCACGGGCGAGAAGCGCAGCTTCTCGACGAGGCGCGCCGACCACAGCAGCACCTCCTCGGAGCTGCTGCTCACCAGCGTGTACTGGTACTGGGCGCGGCTTGCGCGGGTGCTGATCTGGATATCCTGCACCGGCTGGAAGTAGACGACGATACCTGGCACGCCCGATATCGCGCTCTGGAGGCGGTCGATGATGGCGGTCACGCTCGAGGCGCGCATGGCGCGCGGCTTCAGGGTGATCTTCAGGTGACCCGCGTTGGGCGTGGGGTTGAGCGCGCTCACGCCCACCACCGCGACTACGCCGTCGACATCGGGGTCCTTGCGGATCGCATCTGCCACCCGCTTCTGGAGGCGCTCCATCTCGGCAAACGACACCTCCGGTCCCGCCTCCAGCACTGCCGTTATCAAGCCGGTGTCCTGAAGCGGCAGGAACCCCTTCGGCACGATCACGTAGAGCCCGATCGTGATCACCAGGGTGGCGGCCGTCGTGAGCAGGGTGGCACGCTGATGGCGCAGCACCCATTCCAGGCTCGCATGATAGCCGCGCACGACGAGGTCCATCGTCCCGTTGAGGAAGCGGGCGATCAGGCCCGGGCGGGCCTCGCCCTGGTGGCGCAGCATGCGCGAGCACATCATCGGAGTGAGCGTGAGCGACACGATGGCCGAGATGACGACGGCGATCGTCAGCGTCAACGCAAACTCGCGGAACATGCGGCCGACGAGGCCGCTCATGAACAGCAGCGGGATGAATACGGCGATCAGCGACAGCGTCAGCGAGATGACGGTGAAGCTGATCTCGCGCGCGCCTTCCAGCGCCGCCTGCAGCGGGCGCTCGCCTTTCTCCATGTGGCGGACGATGTTCTCGATCATGACGATGGCGTCGTCGACGACGAAGCCGGTGCCGATCGTCAGCGCCATCAGCGACAGGTTGTCGAGCGAGAAGCCGCAGAACCACATGACGCCGAAGGTGGCGATCAGGGACACGGGCAGCGTCACGCCGGCGATTGCGGTGGCGCGCACGGTGCGCAGGAAGATCAAAACCACCATCACCACCAGCGCTACGCTGAGCACGAGCGTGAATTGCACCTCGCGCACGGAGGCCGTGATGGTGCCGGTGCGATCGTGCACGACGGTGAGCTTGGCGCCGCTCGGCATGGCGCGCTCGATGCGCGGCAGCTCGGTCTTGATGCGCCGCACCGTCTCGATGACGTTGGCGCCCGGCTGGCGCTGGACGTCGATGATGACGGCGGGAGTGTCTTGAAACCAGCCGCCGACCCGGTTGTTCTCCAGCCCGTCCACCACCTGGGCCACGTCTTTGAGCAGCACCGGCGCGTTGTTGCGCCAGGTGACGATCACCTCCTTGTAGGCCTCGGCGTTGGTGATCTGATCGTTGGAGGAGATGGTGTAGGACTGGTAGCGGCCGTCGAGCGATCCCTTGGGGCCGGAGACATTGGCAGCCGTGATGGCGCCGCGCACGTCCGCCATGCTCAGCCCGTAGGCTGCGAGCCGCGACAGGTCGGCCTGGATGCGCACGGCGGGCTTGATGCCGCCCTCCACCGACACATGGCCCACCCCCGACACGGAAGCGAGCCGCTGCACCATCAGCGTGTCGGCGAGGTCGGAGAGCGTGCGCAGTGGAATAGTCTCCGACGTCAGCGCCAGCGTGATGATCGGCGCATCGGCGGGGTTGAGCTTGGCGTAGGTCGGCGGGTAGGGCAGGTTGCGCGGCAAGGTCGAGGCGGCCGCGTTGATGGCAGCCTGCACGTCCTGCGCGGCGGCGTCGATGTCGCGGCTCAGCGTGAATTGCAGCGTGATCTGGCTCAGCCCCTGCGAGGAGGACGACGTCATGGAGGCCAGCGCCGAGATCTGCCCGAGCTGGCGCTCGAGCGGGGCCGTCACCAGCTTGGCCATGGTCTCCGGGTTGGCGCCGGGCAGCTGGGTGGTGACCTGGATGGTCGGGAAGTCGACCTGCGGCAGGGACGAGATCGGCAGCCACCAGTAGCCGAGCACGCCGCCGAGCGTGACGGCGATGGCGAGCAGGGTGGTCGCTATCGGGCGCCTGATGAACGGTCCAGAAACGCTCATTCGGCCGCGCCGCCGCCTTCGGCCTTGCTCAGGTCGCGCTTGCGGCCCTTGCCGCGCCCTTCCGCGATCGCCGCCTTGCAGGGCTCAGACAGCTTCTCCGCGTTGGTCTGCAGGCACGTGCGTATGGCGCCCCTGTTGCCCTCGACATTGGCGCAGAACTGCTGCGTGTCGGCCGCACAGGCGGTGCGCACATTGACGCGCGCCTCGGGCCGCGGCGCAGGGGCGGCCTGCTGATCCTCGGGCGGGGCAATGGTGACGGTTGCTCCATCCTTGAGGCGCCCGAAGCCGGTCGTCACCACCCGGTCGGCGCTGGCGATGCCTTTGCCGATCACGGCTTGCGTCTCGGTTTGATGCGCGATCGTGATGAGGCGCAGGCTCACACGATCGTCCTCGCCGACCACATAGGCAAAGGCGCCGTTTGGCCCCCGCTGGACAGCCGGCGTCGGCACCACCACCACGCCCTTGAGCGTATCGATGTGCAGGCGCACGTTGACGAACTGACCCGGCCACAGCTGCCGGTTGGCGTTGGGGAACTCGGCCTTCATCCTGATGGTGCCGGTCGACTGGTCGACTTGGTTGTCGACGACCTGCAGCATGCCGCGATCGAGCGGCGCGTCGCCGTCGCTGTCCAGTGCCTCCACCGCGAGCGTGCCTGCGGCGAGGGCCTTGTTCACCTGGGACAGCTGCTGCTGGGGCAGGGTGAACAGCACGTTGATGGGGTGAAGCTGGGTGATGACGACGATGCCCTGGGCGGCATCCGAGCCGCGCACCAGGTTGCCCTCGTCGACCATGCGGATGCCGGTGCGGCCGTCGATCGGCGCCACCACCGTGGTGTAGTCGAGCACCGCCTTGGCATTGGCGATGGTCGCATCGTCGACCTTGATCTGGGCGTTGAGCTGGTCGACGAGCGCGCGCTGGGTATCGATGGTCTTCTGGGCCACGATGTTGCCGCCGAGACTGGCATAGCGGTCGAGATCGCGCCGGGCGTTGGCGAGCTGCGCCTCGTCGAGCGCCTTCTTGGCCATCGCCTGCTCGAGCTGGGCCTGGTAGGTGGCGGGGTCGATCTTGACCAGCACGTCGCCGCGCTTGACCTCCTGTCCTTCCTTGAAATTGATGCTGAGAATGCGCCCGTCCACCTGGGCGCGCACCGTCACGGTGCTGCTGGCTTTGGCGGTGCCTACCCCATCCAGGTAGAGCGGCACGTCGGCGATCTTGGCCTGCGCCACCAGCACCGGCACCGGCGCATCCCCGCGCATCATGGCGCGCCGGCCGCCTCCCTCCCTCTGCGCGGTCGGCAGCAAGGAGGCATAGATGACCGCGGCGGCGATGGCGCCGACGACGCCGATCAGCAGCAGTCCGCGGACTAACCGGCCCACCAGCCCCCCTTTCGGTGCGGCGCGCTTCTGCTCGAGCAACTGCTGCATCTGGTGTTTGAACCCATCGCCCCGGCGGGCGGCCTCGCAAAGCCCATTCGCCCCCCGAGGGGTGACAGGACCAGAACGTGGCTATGGGGATCGAACCGTCGCAGCGCACTCCGAACCAAGTTGCCAATCCATCCAAGAAAGCCCTTTGGGCCCGAACACTAGCCTGTGGCGGTGTCAGGAGCCAGGGCAACTCTGGTGCCCGGGCTGTGTTCCGGGCGGCAGATGCAATACGGGCGCGGCGGCAAAACCCCCGCGCCCGTGGGAAAAATCAGCGTTCAGCTCTTGTCCTTTGCCCGGGCTGCCGCGCGCTCGGCCCGTGCTGCGTTGCACTCGCTCGAAAGGCTGGTTTGGTTCTGATCGAGGCAGGCGCGCATCTGGCCCTTGCCGCGCTCGATGTTGGGGCAGAACTTCTGGATTTCGGCGGCACAGGCGGTGCGCACTTTGGTGCGTGCCTCGGCCTTCTCGGGGGAGGATTGGCTCTCGCCCTGCGCCAGGGCGACTGCGGGTATCACGGAAAAAATCAGAGCTGCGCAAAAGCTTGCACGGTACATACCTGCGGGCCTCCGTTGGCTGTTGTTGCCGGCTGGATAGGGAACGTGCCGGCTGGCATGGCCCCGTCGCACCATGCAGCTCGAAAAACATGAGGGCCGCTGCCGCGGCCCTCTGTTGGCTGATGCGAAAAGCTGGATGCTGCTAGTCCAGGCCCTCGGCGCAGACCGTGGCACGGCCGCGGAAGTTGAGCTTGGTGCGATAGACCATGTCGATGCGCCGGATGGCGCGCTCGCGACCGCGCAGATCGAGCGGACGGGTCTGCGTGCCCTGGCGAAGCCACTGGCGCACCGGAATGTCGTCGGGATCGCCATTGGCGTAGACCACCTTGAGGTCCACCATCTCGACGTCGTTGCCGCGGGCCGACAGGCGGATGGCCTTGAACCTTCCCTCTCTGCGGCCGACGGCGATGGAATCGCGCTCCGCCCGAACAGGTTGACCTGCTTGCACCCGAGCTGAACCCAGTCGCCCCGCCGCTGCGCCTGCGCCTCCGGCACCGCCATCAGGCCGGCTGAGACGAGGGCCAAGGCAATCGCGACAGATTTGTACATGTCTTGCCTCTTCGAACGTGTTGATCGCATGGAACGAGAGGTAACGCAGATAGCCGTCGCAGGTTGCATCAATCGTGAAAATGCAGGAGAGGGCCGTCTTTCGACGGCCCTCCCGGATGTGACAGAAGATATCTGCCGTTCAGTCCCGAGCTTATTGCAGGCCCTCGACGCAGACGCGGGCGAGGCCCTTGAAGTTCGGAATCGTGCGATAGACCATGTCCACCCGGCGGATGGAACGCTCGAAGCCCCTGAGATCGAGGGGCCGCGTACGCTCGCCTTGACGCAAGACGTGCTTGACGGGGATGTCGTCAGGCGCGCCGTTGGCGTAGATCACGCGCAGGTCCAGCATCTCTACGTCGGCGCCCCGCACGTGCAGGCGGATGGCTTTGAAGCGGCCCTCTCTGCGGCCGACGTCGATCGAGTCGCGATCGCGCCCGAACAGGGAGACGCCCTTGCAGCCGAGCTCCACCCAGTCGCGGTCGCCGCGATCGCCGCCGCCCACGACGACGGGCGGAGGTCCGCCTGGACCTCTGCGCACCGGCTCGCCGTACACCTTCATGACCGCGCGGCCGCCGAAGCCAGGACGCGCGCGATAGAGCAACTCGATCTCGCGCACGAAGCTTCTTTCGCCCCTGAGCTCGATCGCCTGATCGTCGCCTTCGCGGATCAGCCTGTCGACCCGGTACTCCTCGCTGAAGCCGTTGAAGTAGACGAGGCGTAGGCTGATCAGATGAATGTCGTTGCCTTCGGCCACCAGATGCAGGCGCCGGAAGGCACGGTCACGGTACCAGTCCTCCGGCTGGGCTATCCTGAGGGTGTCGCGGTCGACCCTGAACCCGACCGATTGCTGACCTAGAAAGACCCAGTCACCCCTGTCCCTGTCGCGACGCTGCGCCATCGCGTCCGTTGCCAGCAGAGCCAGCACGAGTGCGCCCGCCACCGCTGACGCAAGTCTCCATCGCATTGCAAACCTCCCACCAATCACAAGCAAGCCTTCCCACGGCGTGCCAAGCAATCTGCCTGCATCGCGGCGCCATAATGGCCGCTCGATGTACGTTTGCTCAGGTATGCCACGCCGTCCTGCCGGCCGGCCCGCGGCCGGCTCCTGCGCAAGCGGTTGATCAGGTGGCGGTATTGGTCGAAGCTAAGTGGGCCGGCGGCGGCGCGTCACATCAGTATTTCACCGTGCACCCGTACGGCCGCGTCGAGGCTGCGGCGATCGGCCGGCCCTCGCGCAAGGCCGCGAACGCTTCGCGCACGTAGTTGCGCGCAACCTTCACGCTTGCCGGGTTGGCCGTTGGCTGATCGTCGATGGCGCCCATGTAAACCAGCGTGCCGGCTGGATCGACAATGTACATATGCGGGGTTGTACGAGCGCCGTAGAGCCTGCCCAGGTTGCCTTCCGGATCGAGCAGCACCGCCGTGGGCCGGGCTTCGCGGGTTTCGGTCAGGTGGTCCGCTTCCAATGCGTTGACGAAGCCCTGGGTGCCGGGGCGGGACGAAACCACCGTCAGCCAGATGATGCCCGTCTCTGTCGCCGACCGCTGCAACGCCTGCATGTTGCCCGTGGCGTAGTGCTTCACCGTGTAGGGGCACTCGTGGTTGGTCCACTCCAGCACGACGGTCTGGCCCTTGTAGGCTGCCAGCGAATGCTGCCGGCCCTTGCTGTCGGTTGCCGTGAAGGCCGGTGCCGTCGTTCCGGTTTGCGCACTGGCCTGCGCCACCGTGGTCATCGACGATACAAAGGCTCCCGGCAACCGCCGTTGCGCCTACCGCAGTCAAAACATCACGCCGCGTGGTGCTCGCCGCCATGGCCGCGTCCTCCTCGATAGGGTTGTGTCCGCAGAGCTGCATTCGCCGCTGACTGCGGCGGCCGATCTGCTTACCAATATCCCAGTAGGCGCACACCGCGGCAAGACCGACGCGACGCTTGTGGCTGCGCTCCGCCCAGCGCCAAGCGGGTCTCGAGCCAATCCCAGAGACGTCGGCGTCAACGGGTCAGGCGGACGGTCTGCGGTGCTTTGAAGCAGGGTGACTCGCACTGGAGCGCCCCGCGCGACGAGGCCTACGGCTTGTCGGGGCCGCGCAGAATGAGCCGCCGGCGGATCGGGAACAGCACCAGGCCGGTGCGCTCCGACACGTAGCCCCAGATGCCCTTCGGCGCGAACAGCATGATCACGATCGCGAAGCCGCCGAGCAGCATCAGATACCAGCTGCCGAGGTGGGCGAGGTTGGTCTGCAGGAAGTAGAAGATGAGTAGGCCGACGATCGGCCCCTCGATGGTGCCGATGCCGCCGATCACCACGATGAAGATGACATAAGCCGTCCAATCGAGAACCGAGAACGCCGCGTCAGGGGAGATGCGCGCCTTCTGCAGGTAGATGAGCGCGCCGACCATGCCGGTCCCGGCAGCTGTCACAACGTAGACCTTGAGCTTGGTCTTGAAGTTGTCGACGCCGACGCTTTCGGCGGCTACCTCGGAGTCGCGGATGGCGGCCAGTGCCATTCCATAGCGCGAGCGCAGGATCAGATAGACCAGCAGAATGGTGCCAACTGCCAGAGTGAGTGCCGCCCAGTAGGTGATGATGTCGCGCGCGGCCGAGGTGCGCACGTCGAACAGCGCTTTCACCCATTCGATGCCCGCCACCTCGTTGGTGACGAATGGCGGCAGCGAGGTGCCGGTGCCGCCGCCCAGCTGCTTGAACTGAGCGAACACCAGCCGGTAGACCTCGGCCATCACCCAGGTGCCGATGGCGAAGTAGGCGCCGCGCAGGCGGAACACGACCAGCGCCGTGGGCAGTGCTAGTGCAGCGGCGATGAGCCCCGCCAGCATGATCGCCAGCAGCGGGTCGATGCCAACATGGACGGTGAGCGCGAACAGCAGATAGCCGCCGAGCCCGACGAAGGCTTGCTGGCCGACCGAGACGAGGCCGGCGTAGCCCGCCAGCAGGTTCCAGAACTGCGCCAGCGCCAGCATGGTGAATACGAATATCAGGTCGTTGATCAGGTTGCGGCCGGCAAAGGCTGGAAGCGCGATGAGCACCACCAGCAGGGCAGCGCCGAGAATTGCCAATGCGCGCGTGCGCGGGGTGGCCACCTCGACCTGGTACTTGCCGCTCGCGGGTGCGCGCTGGGAGTCCGACGCGGTGGGCACCGAACGCGGCCGGGCGGCGGCAGGCGTGCGGCGCGTCCTGGCCAGCAGTGTGCCGAGCCGGTTGCTGAAGCTCGCGCTTGGCAGACGCCATCCACTGCAGCGCACGCGCGGACACGCGTTGCCCCCAGGTGGGGCGCGGCATGTTCGGCCAGGGTTCGTGCGCGTCCATGTCTGGCCGCGTGCTCGCCTACATCGATCGGCGATAGGCCGGCAAAGGCGACACCTCTCCTGCGTCCCGGAGGCCGATGGCCCCGGCCATGGGCCGGGCGCTCAGGCCATCCGGGTTTTACCCCTCGCGAGCTGGCGCACGCCGCTCACCATCGAGGGGTAAGGACCCCGGCTCTCCGCGCCCTGAACTTGATCGCTGATCAAGTTCGTGCGCTCCGGCCGGGGACGCAGAGACGGCGAGGCTGCAGGCGCGGCCACAACGGGTGCCACTCGGCACATTTTGTCCTGGCGCAGCGGAGTATCGGGGCGCGACGGGTCGTCAGTTGCGTCCATGTCCGTCAGTCGCCTGCGCGCGGAAAGAGGCCGCGGGGTCTCAGCACCAGCACGATCAGGAACGCCAGGTGCCCGGCCAGGATCTGCCACTCGGCATTGATCTGGGCGCCGACGGTCTGCGCCACGCCGATGATGATGCCGCCGGCGAGCGTGCCCCAGAAGCTCCCGAGCCCGCCGATGATCACGGCCTCGAAGGCATAGAGCAGGCGCGCCGGCCCGATGGTGGGGTCGAAGTTGGCGCGCATGCCGAGATAGAGCGCGGACACCGCGATCACCACCATCGCCACCGCCATGGCGAGTGAGAAGATGTGGCGGTTGTCGATCCCCATCAGCTGGGCGATCTCGGGATCGTCGGAGGTGGCGCGGAAGGCGCGGCCGAGCTCGGTGCGATAGAACAGCTGGTTCAGCGCGACGATCACGCCGACGGCGGAGGCAAACGTGACGAGCTGGATGGTGCCGACCGCCAGGCCGCCGCCGAGCTGGATCGAATGCGTCTCGATGGCGCCGGCGGCAAGCCGCTGGCTGTCGGCCGAGAAGGCCTCCAGCAGGCTGTTTTGGATGATGATGGAAAGGCCGAAGGTGACGAGCAGGGGGAAGGATATCGCGGCCCAGGGTGCGGTTGAGGAGTGCGCGCTGCAGCGCGTAGCCGAACACGAACAGGATCGGCGCCGCCACCAGCGTGCCGAGGAACGGCCCGATGCCCAGCGCCTGGGTGATGGCCAGCACGATGAAGGCCGCGAGCACGATGAGGTCGCCGTGCGCCAGGTTGACGAGGCGCATGATGCCGAAGATCAGCGACAGGCCGGCGGCGAACAGCGCGTAGAGCCCGCCCAGCATGACGCCCTGCAGCAAGGTGTTGAGCACGACCGTCATGTGCCGAAGTACGCTTTGTGGATCCTGTCGCGGTCGAGGTCGGCCGGCCGGCCGCTGAGCGACATGCGGCCTTCCTGGAAGCAGTAGACGCGGTCCGCGACCTTGCAGCGCCTGCACGATGTCCTGCTCCACCAGGATCACGCTGGCGCCGTTGGCCTTGATCTTGGGCAGTGCCGCGTAGATGTCGCGGATGACGATGGGGGCGAGCCCCAGGCTGATCTCGTCGCACAGCAGCACGCGCGGGTTGGACATGAGGGCCCGACCGATGGCCGTCATCTGCTGCTGGCCGCCGGAGAGCGTCTGCGAGGGTGCCTCGCGCCGCTCGATCAGCGCGGGGAACAGCTCGTAGACCTTCTCGCAGCGACCAGTAGCCGGCCTTGCGCCGGCCGTGCGCGCCGATCTTCAGGTTCTCCTCGACGCTGAGCGAGGGAAACAGCCGCCGCCCCTCGGGCACCAGCGAGATGCCGGCCTGGACGATCTCGGCCGGCGCCAGCCCTCCGATCGGCCGGCCGTCGAAGACGACGCTGTCGGGCTGGCGGGCAGCAGGCCGACGATGGTCCTGAGGAACGTAGACTTGCCGGCGCCGTTGGCGCCGATGATGGCCAGCGTCTCGCCTGCCCTCAGCTCCAGGTCGATGCCGTAGAGCGCCTGGAAGTCGCCGTAGTGCGCGGTGAGCCGGTGAGCCTCTAGCAGGGCCATGGCTGCGGACCCTGGCATTGGGTAGTCCGTAGGGCGCAATAGGCGTTAGCCGTATTGCGCCGATCCACGGTCGCACGGCGCAATACGCTTCGCTATTGCGCCCTACGATCACGCCGCGATCCCCGTGTAGATCTCGCGCACCTCCTTGGAGGCGATCACGGCGGCCGGGTTGCCTTCGGCGATCTTGCGGCCGAAGTTGAGCACCACCAGCCGGTCGACCACGGCCAGCAGCGCGTGCACGATGTGCTCGATCCACACGATGGTCGTGCCGCAGGCGCGGATGCTCTTGATGGTGGCGACCAGCTCGCGGCATTCGCTCTCGGTGAGCCCGCCGGCGATCTCGTCGAGCAGCAGCAGATCGGGCGCCGTGGCGAGCGCGCGCGCCATCTCGAGGCGCTTGCGCTCCAGTAGGGTGAGCGTGCCGGCGGGCGTGTTGGCGCGCAGCATGAGCCCGGTGCGCTTCAGGATCCCGGCACAGAAGTCGACGCCGTCGTCGTCCTGCAAGGCGCGGCCGTGCACCGCTGCCACCAGCAGGTTCTCGAACACGGTCATGTTCTCGAACGGATGCGGGATCTGGTAGGAGCGGCCGATGCCGGCGACGCAGCGCTCGTGCGGTTTGCTGCGCGTGATGTCGACGCCGTCGAGCCGGATCAGTCCGGCGTCGGCGGCAAGGTTGCCGGCGATCAGGTTGAACACCGTGGTCTTGCCGGCGCCGTTGGGGCCGATGATGCCCACCGCCTCCTCGCGCGCGACGACGAGATCGATGCCGTCGGCGGCTTTAACAGAGCCGAACGAGCGCGAGAGACCACGGATCTCGAGCAGGTTCGGACGATAGAACGCGGGGCCGGGCCTCGGCCCGGCCCCAACGAAGATACCCATTCAGGCGATCGGTTCCATCTTGCCGCCGACGGGGATCGCCGGCGCCGTCTTGTTGTCGGTGATGACGATGTCGTACTTGTTGCCGTCCTTGACGCGCCATTGTCCACCGACCAGTGTCGTCTTGGTTACATTCTTGGCCGCGAACGGCGGCACGCCTCTGCCGTCCCAGGCGATATGCCCGACCACGGTGTCGAGCTTTGTGGCCCGGATCGCCTCCACGGTAGCCCTGGCGTTGCCGATCTCCTTGGTGCGCTTGAGCACGTCGAGCGCGACCTCGTAGAGCGAGTGGGCGAAGCCGACCGGCTGCGACCATTGCCGTTTGGTGGTGGCCTCATAGGAGTCGGCCAGCTGTTTGGCGCTCATGCCGTTGATCGACGACTTGAACGGATGGTTAGGCGTCCACCAAACCTCGGTCGAAATGTTGTGGCCGTCCCTGCCCAGTGCTTCGACCGAAGACGGGAACAGCAGGGCTTTGCCGACCGAGGCTGCCCTGGGCTTGAAGCCCTGCTGCAGCGCCTGCTTCCAGAAGGTGGTGAAGTCGGGGGGCAGCACCACGCCGGTGATGATCTGGGCGTTGCCGCTCTTGAAAGCCGTCGATCTGCGCGGCAAAATTGTCCGTGAGGTTCTGATACCGGCCCGGATCGACCAGCTTGAAGCCCTGCTTGGCGAGCACGGGCGGGAAGCCCACCTCCTTGTCGCCCCAGGCGTTGCCGTCGCCGTCGTTCGGGAACAGCGCGCCGACCACCTTGTTCGTGTCGAGCTGGCCCCACATGTTGAGGAACACCGCGATCACGTCCTCGAGGCCCCAGAAGTAGTGGTAGACGAAGTTGAACGGCTTCCACGCAGGCGGCCCTCCGGCCGGGTTGGCCTGCTGGCCGATGAACCACGGCTGCCAGGGAGCCAGGGATGAGATAGTGGCGACCTCTTCGATCTCCGCTTGGGTGCAGACCGGATTGGTGGTCTCCGGCGTGTTGCCGACCAGCATGAGATCGATCTTGTCGCGAACGATCAGGTCCTTGGCGACCTCCGCGGCGCGGTTCGGATTGGACTGGCTGTCGCGCAAGAGCACCTCGATCGGGCGCGTGACGTTGCCGACCCTGAGCCCGCCCTTGGTCGCCTCGCGGAACTGTTGCAGCATGAACTCGTCTGCCGCCGCGAAGGGCGCGAGCGGCCCGGTCGCCGGGCTGACGTAGCCGAGCTTGATAGGCCGCGCCTGCGCATGCACGGCGGGCGCGAACACCGGCCCTGCTGCGAGCGCGGCGCCGGTGGCGGCGGACGTCTTGATGAAGCTGCGGCGCGTGACGTGTCTGCTGCGTTTGTTCGCTGGCATGCCTTCCTCCCTGGCGATCGATCAGGCGCGCGGGAGCGGCAGCGTGCGCCCTCCCGGAAAATGCGTTTCCCCTCGAAGCCCGCCCGGCATCCTCTGCAGCGCAGTCGATTGACCGCGGCGCGTGAATGTTCGTATATCGAACGGGCGTTCGATATGTGGCAATTGTCATCCGGGCAGGCGCGGAGTGTCAACGAGAGTCTTGGCAGCAGAAAGCGTCAAGCGCGGGGCGGCGAAGCCGGCTCGGGCCCGGCCTGCCGGCGCCGGCGACGTGCGCAAATTCGGCGAGGTGCACGACAAGGAGTTCATGACGACGCTGGCCAAGGGCCTCGCCGTGCTGAGCCTGTTCGGCCGCGAGCGCCCGAGCCTGACGCTGTCGGAGGCCGCGGCCGCCACCGATCTCTCGCGCGCCACGGCGCGGCGCATCCTGCGTACGCTGACCGAGCTCGGCTATGTCGAGCAGCAGGGCCGGCAGTTCTCGCCGGCGCCCGGCATCCTCAGGCTCGGCTTCTCCTATCTCTCGGCGCAGAACTGGATCGAGCGCGCGCGACCCTTGATGAAGGAGCTGAGCGAGCGCTTCCACGAATCCTGCTCGGCGGCGATCCTGCAGGGCACCGACGCGGTGTACGTGGCGCGCGTGCCGGCCGGGCGCATCATGTCGGTGGCGATCTCCATCGGCACGCGCCTGCCGGCGTTCTACACCTCCATAGGCCGCGTGCAGCTCGGCTACCTCGACGACGACGAGCTTTGGCGGCGTCTGCGCTCGCTGCGCATGGAGCCCTACACGCCCTCCACCATCACCGACGTGCAGGCCTTGTTCGAGCGCATCCGCAGCGACCACCAGCAGGGCTTCGCGATCGTGGACGAGGAGCTGGAGCGGGGATTGCGCTCGATCGCCGTGCCGATCGCCGACCGGGCCGGCCAGGCCGTTGCCGGCCTCAACATTTCCACGCACTCGACCCGCACCACGCGCAGCGAGATGCGCGATCGCTTTCTGCCAGTGCTGCGCGAGGCGGCGGCGCAGATCGCGGCGGCAATGGCTTGAGGGCCCCAGGGCCGCCCGTGTTCTGTGCGCATGCGACCGCATGGCCGCGGTTTGGCACGGATTGAGCCGCTACAACCTACCGCACAGGACGCGACCCCAAGGAGAACACATGCGAGGCCTACTACGCATAAAGCAGATCGCTCTCGTCTTTGCCGGCACTCTGGCCATCGGGCTAGCCGCCGCTCCGACACCAGCAGCAGCACAGGGCACAGGAAAAGCCATGACCACCGCATCGGGACTGCAGATCACCGACACCAAGGTCGGCACGGGCGCCAGTCCCAAGACGGGCCAGACCTGCGTCATGCACTACACCGGCTGGCTGTATCAGAACGGCGCCAAGGGCGCGAAGTTCGACAGCTCGCTCGATCGCGGCCAGCCGTTCGAGTTTCCGATCGGCACCGGCCGGGTGATCAAGGGCTGGGACGAGGGCGTCGCCAGCATGAAGGTCGGCGGCAAGCGCACGCTGGTGATCCCGCCCGATCTCGGCTACGGCGCGCGCGGCGCCGGCGGCGTCATCCCGCCCAACGCCACGCTGATCTTCGAGGTCGAGCTGCTGGCCATCAAGGGCTAGCGCCGCCGAGAGCCTCGTGCTCGGCGGCGAGCTGGGTAGGGCGGATTAGGCGCCAGCCGTAATCCGCCGATGCACCCGCCAAACGGCGGAATACGCCTTCGGCTATTCCGCCCTACGCCCTACGCGCGCGCTTATCCCCGGGCGGTGCGGGCCGTGCATACGATTGGGCGTCGCTGCTCGCGACGGGGCGCAGGTACCAGCACCCAGCGTGGCAGCGATCGGCGCCTGGAATGAGTGCCCCCGTGCTGGAGGGTGCGAGATCCAGGAGGCCCGACTGCGACCGTTGCCTCCGAGGCGCCAGCAATGGAGCCTGTGTGCGGCGACCGCCCTGAGGGCTCAAGGTGTGAACGCCTACGTCCGGGCAACCGGACGGGGCGGGAAGCCAAAGCATCGCATCGGGTCACCAATCGCCGCACGCGGGCGCTGCAAGGCGGCCCTGGAGCCCCCGCAAGGGGCTCGCGGAAGCTCGACGGAGCTTCCAGGAAGGCCTCGAGCCAGAGGCCTTCCGGGCCGGCAGGCACCGGCCCTGGGCTGCCGAGAGGCGCCCGCGTACCCGTCGCACCTCGCGTTCCGCCCCCGGCGGCGCGGGAAAGAAACGGCGCGTGCGCGATGCACGCAAGCAATCGAACATGAGACGCGAATGTGAGAGCCGATTCAGATTTTTCGGTTGATCACCGCGTGCTCGCGCTGATCAGACGCGCGTCGGCGGCATCGCGGCCGCCGCGCGCGCATGTCGTCCGCCGGCGGCCAGGATACGCTCGCGGCGTCGCCGGCGCATCGAGATTGGGCGCCAGGCGATAGTCGGCGAGGCTGGAGACCGCGTCGCGCACCGCCAGCCACACCGAAATCGCCAGCATCAGCGGCGGCTCGCCGACGCCCTTGGAGCGGAAGATCGTCTCCTCGCGGTTGGGCGCAGTCGGCCAGCAGGCGCACGTTGAACACCGGCGGCACGTCGCGGCTGCCGGGGATCTTGTAGGTCGACGGGCCGTGTGTCTTGAGCTTGCCCGCTCTCGTCCCACCACAGCTCCTCGGTCGTGAGCCAGCCCATGCCCTGCACGAACGCGCCCTCGATCTGGCCGAGGTCGATGGCCGGGTTGAGCGAGGTGCCGATATCCTGCAGCAGCTCGGCGCGCAGCACGCGCATCTCGCCGGTGAGCGTGTCGATGGCGACCTCGGCTGCGGCGGCGCCATAGACGAAATAGTAGAACGGCCGGCCCGTGTTGGTCTGCGGGTTCCAATGGATCTTCGGCGTGCGGTAGTAGCCGGTCGCCGACAACGACACGCGCTTCACCCAGCACATGTGCGCAAGCTCGCCGAACGACAGGCTGCGGTTGCCGGCGTAGATGCGGTTGTCGGCGAACACGATGTCGCCCTCGGGAACGTCGAAGTGCGCGGCGGCGACCATCGTCATGCGCCCCTTGATCTGCCGCGCGGCGTCCAGCGCGGCCATGCCGTTGAGGTCGGAGCCCGACGAGGCCGCGGTGGGCGAGGTGTTCGGCACCTTGGCGGTCGTGGTCGCCGACATGCGGATGTTGTCGATGTCGATCTGGAAGGTCTCGGCCACCACCTGCGCCACCTTGATGAACAGGCCCTGGCCCATCTCGGTGCCGCCGTGGTTCAGGGCGACGCTGCCGTCGGTGTAGACGTGCACCAGCGCGCCGGCCTGGTTGAGGGTCGGGCGGTTGAACGAGATGCCGAATTTGATCGGCATGGTGGCGAGCCCCTTCTTGAGCACGGGGCTGGTCGCGATTGAAGGCGGTCGATCGCCTCGCGCCAGCGGGCAGTTCGGCGGTGTCGGTCGAGCTCGCCCACCACACGCTCGATGATGTTGTCCTCGACCTGCATGCCGTAGGGCGTCACGTCGTTGCGGCCGACGCCGTAGTAGTTGCGCTGCCGCACGGTCTCGACGGGCAGGCCCAGGCGCCGCGCCATGCAATCGATGATGGTCTCGATCGCGAGCATGCCCTGCGGCCCGCCGTAGCCGCGGAAGGCGGTGTTGGAGACGGTGTTGGTCTTGCACGGCAGGCCGGTGAAGCGCGCATTGGGCAGCCAGTAGCAATTGTCGGCGTGGCACAGCGCGCGCGTGACGACGGCCGGCGTGTGGTCGGCGACGTTGCCGCCGTTGGCGGCGAGCGTCGAGGTCCAGCGCCAGGATGCGGCCGTCGCCGTCGAAGCCCACGTCGTAGCGGAACAGGAAGGGATGGCGCTTGCCGGTGGCGCGCATGTCGTCGTCGCGCGGCAGCCGCAGCTTCACCGGGCGACGCGCCTTCCATGCCAGCAACGCTGCGATGCCGGCGATGATGGTCGCCTGGCTCTCCTTGCCGCCGAAGGCGCCGCCCATGCGCCGCACTTCCGCGGTCACGGCGTTGAAGGGCAGGCCGAGTATGCGGGCGACGCCGTGCTGCACCTCGGTCGGGTGCTGGGTCGAGGAGCAGACCAGCATGTCGCTGCCCTCGCCCGGCACCGCGAGCGCGATCTGGCCCTCGAGATAGAAATGGTCCTGCCCGCCGCAGCGCACGTCGCCGGCGAAGCGGTGCGGTGCAGCGGCGAGCGCGCCCTCGACGTCGCCGCGGGCGATGACCTGCGCCGGCGACACGAGAGCTGCCGGGCGACGGCGTCCTCGACGCTCGAGCACCGCGGGCAGGGCTCGTAGTCGACGTGGACCAGGCTGTGCGGCAGCCCTGGCGGCGTCCAGCGTCGAGGGCGGCGATGGCTGCGACCGGCTGGCCCTCGTGCTCGACCAGCGCCTGCGGCAGCAGCGGCTCGCCGCTGCGGATCGGCGCGATGTCGTTGCTGCCGGGAATATCGGCGGCCGCGACGGCCGCAACGACGCCGGGCGCAGCCAGCGCGCGCGAGAAATCGATGCTGCGGATACGGGCATGCGCGTGCGGGTCAGCACCAGCGCGGCCTCCAGCGTGCCCGGCACCACCGGCATGTCATCGAGATACAGCGCGCGCCCGGTCACATGGCCGGCGGCGCTGTCGTGACTGACGGACGCTGCGCGCCGCCGCGGATCGGTCTCAGGATCGGCGCGCTCATACAGCTCCACGCGCACCGGCGCCGCGTTAGTCGTTTCGTGGCTGCAGCCGGCGCAGCAGGTTTGCCGCGCGGCGCAGCCGATAGGCCGCGCCGCCGCGGTGATCGCTGATCGGCGCGAAGTCGCGCGCGAGCGCCTTGGCGGCGTCGCCAGGGCGGCCTCGGTCCAGGGCTTGCCTGTCAGTGCCGTTTCCACGTGGGCTGCGCGCGCTTGGCGGCGCGTGCCATGCCGCCATAGGCCGCGCGCAGCTCGTGAACATTGCCATCGCGCAGCTCGATGCGGAACGCGCCGATCACGGTCGAGATGTCCTGGTCGAAGCGCTTCGACACCTTGTAGACTGAAGAACTGCTGGCCGTTGGCAGATGTGGAATGCGGATCGCCTCGATGAGCTCGCCCGGCTGCAGTGCGGTCTTGCGATAGCCGAGGATGAATTGCTCCGACCGACATGCTGCGCGCGTCGCTGCGCGAGCGCAGTGCAACGGTGGCCTCTAGCGCCATCAGGCAGGGCAGCGTGTCGCCGATCGGGGACGCGGTCGCCGAGATTGCCGGCGAGCGTGCCGAGGTTGCGGATCTGGCGCGAGCCGATGCGGCGCACCAGCGCCGCGAAGGAAGGACAATGCGCGTCGAGGTGCGGCAGCGCCTCCGAATAGGTGACGGCGCCGCCGAGCTCGATGCATGCCGGCCCGTCGACGATGCGCTTCAGCTCCGGCACGCGCACGGTGGAGATCACCGCGGGTAGCGGCTTCGCTCCTTGCTCACAGCCAGGCCGAGATCGGTGCCGCCGCCGAGCAGGAGGGCGTCGGGATGCTGCGCCGCCGCATCGGCCAGCTCCTCGAGCGACCCGGCGCCAGAAAGAGTTGGTCACCGTGCCGGTAGTCGGAGCAGGCTGCGGGAGGGCCGGTGAGGAGCCGTCGTCCAAGGCCCGGCTGCGGCTTGCCGCGCGGTCACCTCCGCAGCGCGGCGGCAGGCGTCGACGATCGGCCGGTAGCCGGTGCAGCGGCACAGTTGCCGGCCAGCGCCTCGTGGATCAGGTCGTCGCGCGGCGGCTCGCCGGTGAGGCTGAACGCCACCATCGCCATCACGAAGCCGGGCGTGCAGAAGCCGCATTGCGTGGCATCCGCCTCGACCAGGGCCTGCTGCACCGGGTGCAGCGCGCCGTCGCGGCTGGGTCACGCCCTCCGACCGTGCGCACCACGACGCCGTCGAGCTGCGGCAGCATCATCAGGCAGGAATTGACCGCCCGGTAGGCCAGGGTGCCGTTTTCCGGCCGTGCCACCAGGATGGTGCAGGCGCCGCAATCGCCCTCGGCGCACCCCTCCTTGGTGCCCGTGAGCCCGGCAACCGTGCGCAGATAATCGAGGACCGTCATCGTCGGCGGCGTGCGCTCGACTGCGTGCGGCGCGCCATTGAGCAGGAAACCGATCCGAGCCACGACTTTGTCCAGCTGGGCTTGCTTGCGGTGGTGCCGGGCAAGGGGTCCCGGTGCCGCGTGTCTTGCAACGAGCGTACCGCCGAGCAGGCGCCTGGCAAACGAGCTTCGCTCGCGAGCAAGCGCAAATGAGGCCACGTGCTCGCGGCGCATGGCTAGGCTCTGCGCCCCGTCGCTTGCCAGCGCCGAGGCACCCTCGTATCGTCGCCGTTCGCAAATCGTACGTGCGTTCGATAATCGAACATAGTGCGCCAACACCGCCGGCGCGAGCAACAAGCGAAGGGAGGACGCCGCGGATGGCCAAGGCGAAGCACGCGCAGGGCGAGGACCGGGAGGCGTTCGCCAGGAAGCCCGCGACCATCGGCAAGGTGGCGGCCTCGGCGCCGCAGACGGGCGAGGAATACCTGGCCTCCCTGCGCGACGGGCGCACCGTCTACATCTATGGCGAGCGGGTGGCGGACGTCACCACGCACCCGGCCTTCCGCAACACCGCGCGCATGGTGGCCCGCCTCTACGACGCCCTGCACGATCCCAAGCGCAAGGCCAAGCTCCTGCTGCCGACCGACACCGGCAACGGCGGCATGACGCACGCCTTCTTCAAGGCGCCCAAGAACGTCGACGACCTGATGGCGGGCCGCGACGGCCATCGCCGAATGGGCGCGCATCACCTACGGCTGGATGGGCCGCTCGCCCGACTACAAGGCGGCGTTCCTCGCCACGCTGGGCGCCAACGCCGACTTCTACGATCCCTATCAGGAGAATGCGCGGCGCTGGTACAAGTTCAGCCAGGAGCGCGTGCCCTTCATCAACCACGCCATCATCCATCCTCCCGTCGACCGCGACCGCCCCCCCAGCGAGGTGGTGGACGTGTGCGCGCACGTGGAGAAGGAGACGGACGCCGGCATCGTCGTGTCCGGCGCCAAGGTCGTGGCGACGGGCTCGGTGCTCACCAACTACACCTTCGTCGCCCACCACGGGCTGATCCCGCTGCAGGACAAGAAGTTCGCCTGCGTGTTCATGGTGCCGACCAACGCGCCCGGCGTGAAGTTCATCTGCCGCACCTCCTACGAGATGACCTCGACGGCGATGGGCAGCGCCGTTCGACTATCCGCTCTCCTCGCGCATCGACGAGAACGACGCGGTGTTCATCATGGACAAGGTGCTCGTCCCCTGGGAGAACGTGTTCGTCTACGGCGACATCGAGAAGGCCAACAACTTCTTCCCGCGCACCGGCTTCCTGCCGCGCTTCGTCGTGCACGGCTGCACGCGGCTCGCCGTCAAGCTCGATTTCATTGCCGGTCTCCTGCTCAAGGCCACGGAAGCCGCCGGCACCAAGGACTACCGCGGCGTGCAGGCCAACGTCGGCGAGGTGATCGCCTGGCGCAACCTGTTCTGGGCGCTGTCGGATGCCATGGTGCGCGATCCCAGGCCCTGGATCGGCGACTACGTGCTGCCCAACATGGACCCCGGCAACGCCTACCAGATCATCGCCACCATGGCCTACACCAAGGTCAAGTACATCATCGAGCAGACCGTGGCTTCGGGCCTCATCTATCTCAACAGCCATGCGCGCGACTTCAAGAGCCCCGAGATCCGTCCCTATCTCGACCGCTACCTGAGGGGCTCCAACGGCTACAAGGCGGAGGAGCGGGTGAAGCTCATGAAGCTGCTGTGGGACTGCTTGGCACCGAGTTCGGCGGCCGTCACGAGCTCTACGAGATCAACTACGGCGGCTCCACCGAGGAGATCCGCCGCTACTGCCTGTTCGGGGCCAGGCCTCGGGCAACGCCGACAAGTTCAAGGGCTTCGCCGAGGAGTGCATGGCCGAGTACGACCTCGACGGCTGGAAGGTGCCCGACCTGACCGATCCGGGCGAGCTCAGCTACCACGTGCTGCGCGCCGGCCGCTGACCCCACGCGGCGCCCGAGAGCCTCTCAGCTCGCTTGGGCCAGGGGAGATCAGGCGGCGACGGGTGGCTGTGCCGCTGTCGCCTCTGCCCAGGCTGGCATCGGCCCCGGCCTGCCGAGATAGTAGCCCTGCGCCTCGTCGCAACCCTCCATGCGCAGGATCGCCAGCTGCTCGCTCGTCTCCACGCCTTCGGCCAGCACCGGAATGCTCAGGCTTTTGCCGAGCGCGAGGACGGCACGAACGATCGCCTTCGCTTGCGCGTCGTGCTCGATGCCTTGCGTGAAGGATCGATCGAGCTTGATCTTGTCGAAGGGAAACGTGCGGAGTGTTTCGAGCGAAGAATAGCCAGCCCCGAAATCATCGAGCGAGATGCTGACCCCCAGCGCGCGGATGCGAAGAAGCAAACGAAGCGCGCGGTCCTTGTCGGCAATGATTGCCGTCTCGGTTAGCTCCAGTTCGAGCCTGCCCGGCGAAAGGCCCGTATCGACCAGGATCGCATGCACGCGCTCCGCGAAATCGCCGTGCGCCAGCTGCACCGCCGAGACGTTGACCGCAATCTTGTGCGACTGCGGCCAGCTCTGGGCCTGACGGCACGCCGTGCGCAGGACCCAATCGCCGATCTCGACAATGGCGCCGGATTCCTCGGCAATCGGAATGAACTGCGCTGGCGACACCATGCCGAGCTCGCGATGGCGCCAGCGAAGCAACACTTCGTAGCCGGAGATGCCGCCGGTCCTAAGTGCATGCTGGACCTGGTAATGCAGCTCCAGCTCTGCGCGCTCGATTGCGCCGCGCAGGTCCGCGGTCAGCGCTTTGCGCAGCCGAGCCGTCTCGTCCATCTGCTTCTCGTAGAAGCACACGGTGCGCCCCGCTTCGGACTTGGCGCGGTACATCGCCAGATCGGCATTCGACACCAGCATGCTCGCCTGCTGCCCATCCTGCGGAAACAGAGCAACGCCGATTGAGCCGCCGGTCGCAGCCTCGACTGCGTCCAGGCGCACGGGCTTGGCCAGGGCACTCTCTATTCGCGCGATGAAGGCATGCAGGTCGTCCAGCCCGCCATAGCGCTTGATCGCTGCAAACTCGTCGCCACCGATACGGGCCACGAACTCTCCGGGCTCGAGCAGCTCGGCAAACCGCTCACCCACGACTTTCAGCGCCTTGTCGCCGGCCGCATGGCCGTGCAGGTCGTTGATCTCCTTGAAGCGATCCAGATCGATCCCCAGCACGGCGATGGTCCGGTTGTTGGCCTGCGCACGTTCGAGTTCACGATCCAGGTATTCGCCGAACTGGGCGCGATTGGGCAGGCCCGTGAGTGCGTCGTTCAAAGCCATATGGCGCAGCCGCGCGACCGTCTCTGCCGAGGTACGCTCGTCGATGAGATAGCTGGCGACGCCGGTCCCGATCACCATCAGGCCGACGCCGGCGACGGCAACGGCGATTGCCGCGAAGGCCGTGTGATCGATGTAGTTTGCAAAGCCCACCAGGGCGTCACCTGCACGGCGGCCATTGCCGTGAAGTGCAGCCCGACGATGGCCAGGACGAAGAGCGCCATTGAGATATAGTGGGACAACGCGCGCGGCTTGCGCACTGCCTCGCGCAGCGCAAGCCCTGACACCAGGGCGGCGATCGCCACGGAGGCAGCGACGTACGGTGTGCTCCACTCGACCAGGCCGGAGACGTGGTAGGCAGCCATGCCCGTGTAGTGCATGAGCGAGGCGCTGATGCCGACGATGGCGCCGCAGATTTCCGGGGGAAACCGCTTCTCGTCGGCTGCGCTCAAGCCGAAGCCCACACCGCAGCCGACGATGGCCACGACCAGCGACGCCATGGTGAGGACGGGATCGAAGGTGACGGGCGCCGACACCTCGTAGGCCAGCATTGCCACAAAATGCGTGCACCACACCGATGAGCCGGCCGCCACCGCCGTCAGAAAGATCCATCCGCACATCTGCAGCCCGGTCCGTTCGCGGGCGCGGCTGTACAGGCCGAAGGTTATTGCGCTGCCGGAGACGCAGATCGCGGCTGCAAGCGCGACGAGCCACAGATTGTGCTCGGTGAACAGGCACGACACGACACGCATAGGCGGACTCGGAACACTTTGTCTGCTTCGGGAAAGCCGTTGAACTCCTGAGCCTTCTACGAAGCGCCGCCTAAGATGCGGTAAATTGCCAAACCGTTAATGACGCTGTCTTGCGGAGCACATCGCGCGCGCGGGCGCGCTGGTGCACAAGCGCGCGGCCGGGTGTTAACAAGTCAACCCATGCGGAGCTTCCACTGCACACGGTAGCGCAGAGCGGCCGTGCGTCCGGCGCAATGCTTGGCGAGCCGCTTTGTTGCCCTCGAGGAAGGGTGCGTTCGGCCGCGGCGCGCGGCAAGGCAGCAGCAGGCTACACGGACATTCCGCTCACGTCTCAGTTCGCGATCTCGAACAGACCCTCGGCCTTCATGATCTCGTCATAGCGGCCGGCGGGGTCGTGCTTCTTGTTGATCTCGCCGAGCTTCGGCAGCCAGGCCTCCGACACGGTGTACCGAACCTCGGCGCCGGTCTTGCGGTGCTTGATCACGGCAACGGCCATGGCGCCGGCCGGCGCCTTCTCCGCGGCAATCGTCAGCGTGCGCTGGCCGGGGCTCGCCGTGGTGGCGATCATGATGCCGTCGGCGATGCAGGCGCACGGCGCCTTGTCGCTGTCGTAGTAGGTGACGGCGACCTCGCGGGGCTCGGCCTCGAGCCGCTTCAGCGCGTCCTGGCCGATCCGGATGCCGACCGGGATGAACGCGCCGAACCCCCCATGCACCCTGGTCCCGAGCGTGATCCATTCCTCGCGCGTTTGGGCATGAGCTGCAGGGCAAGCGAGCATGGCCAGGAGTGGGACGGCCGCCGCCAGGGTAGCGAGGCGCAAGGTCGGGGCTTTGGCGAGCATGGGTACCCTATGGCGGTGGGGAGGCAGCCGGGCCGGCACTGGGCTGGCGAGGCCGATTGGTTTACGGGACCCGGCACCCTATCAACCATGCCTTTTTCTTGCCAGTGGACAGGCAGCCTCTTATCGTTTGCGCTACAGAGCGCGGGCACGAGGAAACACCACACGACGAATGCTGACGGTTCGCCCGCACGGGTCGTCGGCGCAGGGAGGATAAGCGATGTCGCAGGGTGCCGTGCGCGACGACCAAATAGCTTTTGCCAGAAAGCCCGAGACCATCGGCAAGATCAGCGTGTCCAAGCCGATGACGGGCGATGAGTTCCTGGAGTTGCTGCGCGACGGCCGCGAGATCTACATCTACGGCGAGCGCGTCAAGGACGTCACCACGCATCCGGCCTTCCGCAACACCGCGCGCATGCTGGCGCGCCTCTACAACGCGCTGCACGACCCCAAGCATAGCGCCAAGCTGCTGGTGCCGACCGACACCGGCAACGGCGGCATGACGCACGCCTACTTCAAGTGCCCCAGGACCATCGAGGAGTTGGTCGCCGGCCGCGACGCCATCGCCGAGTGGGCCAAGCTCTGCTACGGCTGGCTCGGCCGCGCGCCCGACTACAAGGCGGCGTTCCTCGGCACGCTCGGCGCCAACGCCGAGTTCTACTCGCCCTGGCAGGAGAACGCCAAGCGCTGGTACCGCTTCGCCCAGGAGCGCGTGCCGTTCGTCAACCACGCCATCATCCATCCGCCCGTCGACCGCAACCGCCCGCCGCAGGAAGTGGGCGACGTCTACTGCCACGTGGAGAAGGAGACGGACGCCGGCATCGTCGTGTCCGGAGCCAAGGTGGTGGCGACCGGCTCCGCGCTCACCAACTACACCTTCGTGGCGCACCACGGCCTGATCCCGGTCGGCGACAAGACCTTCGCGGCGATCTTCATGATCCCGACCGGCGCGCCCGGCGTGAAGCTGATCTGCCGGCCGTCCTACGAGATGACCTCGACGGTGATGGGCAGCCCGTTCGACTATCCCGCTGTCCTCCCGCATCGACGAGAACGATGCGGTGTTCATCATGGACAAGGTGCTGGTGCCCTGGGAGAACGTGTTCTGCTACGGCGACGTCGACAAGGCCAACAACTTCTTCCCGCAAACGGGCTTCCTGCCGCGCGCGCTGCTGCACGGCTGCACACGGCTCGCCGTCAAGCTCGACTTCATCGCCGGCGCGCTGCTCAAGGCGGTGGAGGCGACCGGCTCCAAGGACTTCCGCGGCGTGCAGGCCAACGTCGGCGAGGTGCTGGTGTGGCGCAACCTGTTCTGGGGCCTCTCGGAAGCGATGGTGCGCAACCCCAAGCCGTGGATCGGCGAGTACCTGCTGCCCGACATCGAGCCGGCCGGCGCCTACCAGATCACCTCGACCATGGCCTACACCAAGATCAAGTACATCATCGAGCAGACGGTGGCCTCGGGCCTCATCTACCTCAACTCGTCCTCGCGCGACTTCAAGAACCCGGCGATCCGCCCCTATCTCGACAAGTACATGCGCGGCTCCAACGGCTACGACGCCGTCGACCGCGTGAAGCTCTTGAAGCTGCTGTGGGACGCGGTCGGCACCGAGTTCGCAGGCCGCCACGAGCTCTACGAGATCAACTACGGCGGCTCCACCGAGGAGATCCGGCGCTACGTGCTGTTCGGCGCGCAGGCGATGGGCATTGCCGACAAGCTCAAGGGCTTCGTCGAGAAGTGCATGTCCGAGTACGACCTCGACGGCTGGAAGGTGCCCGATCTCACCAATCCGGGCGAGCTCAGCTACCACGGCAACGGGCACGCAGCCCCGCCCGCTTCGGTTACGCCGCTGCCGCTCGGCGCAGCCCGCCGCACGCGCCGGCGGGCGCCGGCGCGCCCGTGCTCGGCGGCGGCAGCGGCGGCTTCCGCAACCCGTTCGCCACCAAGTAGGGGTGTAGGGCGCAATAGGCGTCAGCCGTATTGCGCCGATGCACCCGTCAACCGGCGCAATGCGGCTATCGCCTTAGTGCGCCCTACGCGGCGCGCGCGCCTGCGGGTTCACGAATCCGCCCGACGTCGGAATCGGCATGCGTTCAGCAGGCGGTCGCGGCCGGTTGCGCGTTGTTGCGCGGCTCGGGCGCCTCAGCCGGCCGCGGCGATGGCTTGGCGGACTGCTCGCCCACGGTGCGCGCGAACGGGTGGAAAAACCCGCTTCCCGCCGGGCCGTCCTGCTGGTTTGGCATCGATCGCTCCTCTGCTTGACCGTTCAGGCTGCGCGCGGCGACGCTGCGGGCGAACGGGTTGACAAATCCTCCGGCCGACTGGCGCGCCTTGGGCTGGGCGGGCTGGCGCTCGGGGCAATCCCCAGGTAGGCCTTCTGGATCGCTGCGTCCTTCTCGATTTCGGCAACCGAGCCCGAGCGCTCGATGCGCCCGTTCTCCAGCACGTAGACGTGGTCGGCGAGCCTGAGGCTCTGGCGTACGTTCTGCTCCACCAGCACCACCGACTGCCCGCCGCGGCCGATGGCCCTGAGGATCGCGAACAGGTCCTTGACCAGGCGCGGGCTGAGGCCCAGCGAGGGCTCGTCGAGCAGCAGCAGCTTGGGCTCCGACATGAGGGCGCGGGCGACCGCCAGCATCTGCTGCTCGCCGCCGCTCATGGTGCGCGCGAGCTGGTCGCGGCGCTCGGCCAGCCGCGGAAACAACTCGAGCTGCCGCTCCAGCCGGCGCGTCGCGTCGGCCCGCGCGTGCGGCGTGTAGGCGCCCATGCGCAGGTTGTCGATGACGGTCATGTCGCCGAACAGGCGCCGGCCCTCCGGCACCAGGGCGATGCCGGCGGCCACCATCGCGTGCGGCGGATCGCGCTCGATCGCGCGCCCCTCGAACAGGATGCGGCCTCCGGGCGCCGGACGCAGCAGGCCGGCGATGGTCTTGAGCAGGGTGGTCTTGCCGGCGCCGTTGGCGCCGAGAATGACGGTGGTGCGGCCGGCCGGCACGTCCAGGGTCACGTCGTGCAGGGCGACGTGCTTGCCGTAGGCGACCGAGACGCGCTCAATCCGCAGCATCGTCGGCTCCAAGATAGGCGCGCGTCACGCCGGGATCGGACAGCACGTGGCCCGGCGTGTCCTCGGCGATGCGCTCGCCGGCGTTCATGACCAGCACGCGGTCGCACAGCGCGCGGATCGCCTCCATGACGTGTTCCACCATGACGATGGTGACGCCGTCGCGGCTGATGCGGCGGACGAGCTCGATGCCGATCTGCAGCTCGGCGGGGTTGAGCCCCGCCAGCCATTCGTCGAGCAGCAGCAGCATCGGCCGGCAGGCCAGCGCGCGGGCAAGCTCCAGCCGCTTCTGGTCGATGTAGGTCAGCGACACCCCCGGCACGTCGCCTCGCCCGCCGAGGCCGACGCGCTCGAGCAGAGCATCGGCCTCGTGGGCGCTGCGCACGGGATCGGTGGGCTCGCTGCCGAACATCCTTCCCAGCATGACGTTCTCGCGCGCGGTCATGAAGGGCAGCACGCGCACCAGCTGGAAGGTTCGGGCGACGCGCGAGCGGCAAATCTGGAACGACGGCCAGCCGGCGATATCGACCCCGTTGAGGATGATCTCGCCGGCATCCGGACGCAGCTCGCCGGTGATGAGGTGGAGCACCGTGGTCTTGCCGGAGCCGTTCGGGCCGATCAGGCCGAAGATGCCGCCGTGACCGATGGCAAACGAGAGATCCCGCACCGCGACCAGGCCGCCGAAGGCCTTGTGCAGGCCGCGGACGGTGAGCAACGATTTTTCGCTGCTGTCCCTCATAGCCGCCGCAACCCGACAAAGCGCGCTGCTCCGGCCCTGAAGCGCAAGGCCAAATGCATCAGCGCCGGACCTCCCGAGCGCGAGTGCGCCAGCGCATGCCAGTAGCGCTCGATGAGCGGAGCGATGCCGCCCGGCAGGAAGTAGACGATCACCACGAAGCACAGGCCCAGCGCGATTGCGAAGTGGTGTGGGAAGGTGCCGGCCAGGTACTCCGAGAGCAGCACCAGCGGAACGGCGCCCACCGCCGGTCCCCAGGGTCGCCCGGGGCCGCCGAGCAGCGCCGCGATCAGCACCTGGAACGACCAGTTGTTGTTGAAGGCTATGCTGGCGTCGATGTAGGGGTAGCGCAGCGCCAGAGCCGCGCCCACCAGCGCCATGACGGAAGCGGACAGCGCGAAGCACACGATCTTCACGCGCGTGGTGTTGATGCCCGTGTGGCGGGCGACCGTCTCGTCCTCGCCGATGGAGCGCAGGGCAAAGCCGAGCCGGATGCGGCTGACGTACCAACTGCCCAGGATGGTGATGAGCGCGGCCGCCAGCAGGGTCAGATAGATGTTGACGTTGGACACGTCGGTGAAGATGTAGCGCGTCACTGTGCGGGTTCTGATCGACCACCAGTTGACGACCTGGTGCATGAGCTCGGTTAGCCCGAACGTGAACACCACGAAGTAGACGCCGCGCAGCCGCAGGGTGGAAAGGCCGACGATCAGGGCGACGAGGAAGCCGACACCGGCCGCCATCAGCAGGGCCACGGGGATCGGCACATAGACATGGGCGATGGCCAGCACGTAGATGCCGACGCCGAAGAAGGCGGCGGTCGCCAGCGAGATGTAGCCGGTGGTGCCGGAGAAGAAGGCCCAGGCGGTGGCGAGCGCCACGTTGGCGTAGAGCAGGATGAACAGCGAGATGACGTAGTTGGAGACGTAGTATGGCAGCAGGGCCAGCGCAAAGGTGCCGAGCGCGATCAGCGCGACCGCATTCCGGTTCTGTCGCAACAGCTCAAGCACGGGTGAACAACCCCGTCGGACGCCACAGCAGGACCAGCATGAAGAGCGCGAAGTTGATCGCGATCGTCAGGCCGGAATCGACCAGATAGCCGCCGAGCGACTCGACCACGCCCAGCAGCAGGCCGGCAGCCAGCGTGCCGGTGACGCGGCCGACGCCGGCCATGATCACCACGATCAGCGCCTTCAGGGTGTACTCGACGCCGGAGGTGGCGCTGAACGATATGAACATGCTGATCAGCATGCCGGAGACGGCAGCGAGCGCCCCTCCGGTGGCAAACGCCAGCGCGGTGGTCCTGGGCACGTTGACGCCGACCAGGCTCGCCGCGACCGGATCGATGGTGATGGCGCGCAGCGCCGCGCCGAAGCGCGTGTGGCGCAGCACCAGAAACAGCGCGAGTGCGAGGGCGCAGGCCCCCAGGAACGACAGCACGCGGTTGAGCGCTACCGTCGCACCGAGGACATGCACGGGGGTGGAGAGAAAGCTGTAGCCGCGCAGATCGCCGCTCCAGTAGACCAGCGCCCAGCCCTGGCAGATGAAGAGGAGGCCGAAGGTGACGAGCACCACGTCGGCATCCAGCGCGTCCTGGTTGGGTGCTCGCCGCACCAGCGGGATCATCAGGTACTCGTAGATCAGCCAGTTCATGACGAAGGCGATCGGCACGCTGACGAGCAGGCTCAGCAGCGGGCTGACCTTCCACAGCATGATGGCGAAGAAGGCGGTGAAGGCCCCGCCCATCAGATACTCGCCGTAGGACAGGTTGAGAATGCGCGCGACGCCGAACTGCATGTTCAGCCCGAGCGCAATAAGGCCGTACGAGCCTCCCAGGAGCAGGCCACTCAGGAAGACTTCGAACAGGATCACGCCACTTCCCGCGTACACAAAAAATAAGGTCAGGCCGAACAGCTCGGCCTGACCCCGGTTTCAGGCGACGACAGTTGTTCCGTCACGACCACACAGGCTTCGGGAACAATAGCGGCTTGGCGCCCGCCTTGTCGGCCGGGAACAGACCGACGATGTCGCCGTTCTGCCACTGGCCGACGGCCCAGGGATTAGCGTTGCGCTGATCTTTGTAGCTGAGCTCGCCCCAGACTGTCTGGAACTTGCCGGTGGCGATCACGTCGCGGATCTTCTTGCGGTCGATCTCGCCGACGGTCTCGATCGCCTGCTGCACGACCTGGAGGCCCGAGTAGACGTTGACGGCGCCGGCCTCGGAATCTCGATTGAGGAAATCGCGATGCGCCTTGCGGTACTCGGCTACGCCGGGCGCATTCCAGTCGACGCCGCCGTAGGCGAGGATGCCGTTGACCTTGTCGCCGAACTTGCCCTTGTAGGTCGGGAACACGCCGCCGATCGCCACGTACATGAACTTCGGGTTGAAGCCCACGACCTGCATCTGCTCGGTCAGCATGAAGGTGTCGGGCGGGTAGCTCATGGCCACGAACGCATCCGGGTCGGTTGCCATGGCCTCGCGGATCAGCGGCTGCAGGTCGGCCGTGCCCAGCGGATAGTTCTTGGAGAACACCACCTCGAGGCCCTGCTTCTTGGCGGACTCGAGGAAGGATGCGTGCATCTCCACGCCGTACTCGAGCGCCACATGCACGACGGCCACCCGGCCCTTGATCTTGCCTTCCTTCTTCAGGCCGGCGAGCGCCTGTGTCAGCGGCGAGGTCGACTCGTCGGGCTGGGAGATGTTCCAGAACGCGTACGGCCACTTCGGACCCAAGGTGTAGGTCTTGGTGGTGGTGGCCGTCGTCATGATCACTGGGTATTCGAACTTGTTGATGATCGGTGCCGAGGCCAGGTTCATGTGGGTGGCATAGGGACCAAGGATCATATCTACCTTGTCCTGCTCCACCAGGCGCTCGGTGAGCTTCAAGAGTTCGTCGGGCTTGCCCTGATCGTCGTAGCCCACGAAGTCGATTGGCACCCGCTTGTTGAACTTCTTGAGCATGATGCCGCCGGCATCGTTGACCCGCTTCTGCCACAGCCTGTACTGCGAGATGCTCGTGGACTCGGAGCCCGGTCCCAGCGGGCCCGACTGCGTGATGGCATAACCGAAGCGCAGCTTGTCTGGCGCTGCTTGGGCCTGCGCAGGCACGCGCTGCAACGCGGTCGCGCCGGCGACAGCAACACTACCCTTTACGAATGTCCTTCTATCCATGTCGCATCCTCCCTTTGCGTTATTGATGTAGCCGGTTCGAGACCCTTGTTTCGGCCTCGGTCTCGACCGCGGCGGGCTTCGGCCGCCAAGCCTCCGTCCGAGCGGCATGCATTTCAGCCAAGGAACCTGCCCAGCGCCTCCACCGCCTCGCGTCGCTCGAGATGCACCAGATGGCCCGCGCCCTTGAAAACCTGAATGTCGGCGTTGGGGATGAACTTGCGCCAGGTCTCGGTCTGCTGCACCGGGATGATCTTGTCCTCGTCGCCCCACACGATCATGGTCGGCATCTTGATGCGATGCAGGTAGCGCATGAACTTCGGGTCGCCCGGGCGCTCCCAGAACAGCCGCGCCACCGTGGTGGCCTCGCGATAGCGGTCGCCCATGAAGTTGAGGTCCGGCTTCTCCGGCAGGCGCCGCTTGATGACCTCGAAGTCGGAAACGAGCAGCCCCGGCACCTGCTCGCCGGGAATGGCGAGAATATCGAGCATGGGATTCTTCGGGTCGATCAAGCCGGCCGGCGCGATCAGCCCCAGCTTCTTGACGCGGTGTCCATGCTCGCTGGCGAACTTGGCAGCGAGATATCCGCCGAGCGACAGGCCGACCAGGTTGAAGCGGTCGAGGCGCAGCGTATCGAACAGCTCCAGGTAGTGCATGACGTAGTCGTGCATGTCCGTATACGACGGATCGTCGTCCAACTCGCCGAACCCGGGGTGATAGGGAACGATCACCTTGAACCTGTCGGCCCAAGCCTCGGCGAAGTCGAAGCCGTCGACGGTTCCGGCGCCATGGAAGAACACCACCGGCTCGCCCTGGCCGGCCGTGTGCACGACAGTTTTCACACCGTTGATGGTGTGCGTCTCGCGCGTGAACTTACTCATAAGTACTCCCTAGACTCTTATTCCGCCGCTGCGCGCAGCTCGGGCTGGACGCGCGAGCGCAGGCGCGGGATCACCTCTTCCGCCATCAGCGTGAGGTTTTTGACGGTTTTCCAGTGCGGCATGTCGGCGACATGCATCACGCAGTTGAGGTGGTTGGTCTTCATCCAGTGCGTCCATTCGCCCATCTTGTTGGCGACGTTGTCGGGCGAGCCCACCGCGATGAAGAACGACTTGCTGATGGCCTCGAAGTCGAAGCCGCCGTGCATCTTGTCGGCAAGCGCTGCGCGCTGCTTGAGCTGTTCGACGGAGAGATAGCCGGGCGGCGCCAGGTACTGCGGCGTGGTGCGCGCGTAGTCCTCGAAGAAGCGCTGCAGGTGGACGATGTACTCGCGCTCGGCCTGCTCCTGGGTCTCCGCCACGTAGACGAAGGTCAGACAGCGGCAGCTGGTCCGGCCGCATGGTGTGGCCGTAGTGGGCCGCGCGCTGGCGCAGGGTCTCGTTGAGCTCGCGCGAGCGCTGCTGGGTGACGAACACCGACGAATAGCCAAAGCCCAGCTCGGCGGCGATCTCGATGGTCTCCGGGCTGCCGGTGCCGACGATGTAGCAGGGCGGATGCGGCTTCTGGTAGGGACGCGGCCAGGGATTGAGGAAGCGATAGGTGTAGAAGTTGCCGTAGTGCGTGGTGGGCCCGTCCTCGGTCCACGCCTGCAGCATGATCTTGAGCAACTCTTTGAACTTCTCGCGCGCGGTGGCCGGGTTCACCGGGTTCGACCAGTACTCCATGCCGGTGCCGAGCGGCAGCGCGATCTCCAGGCGCCCCTTCGACAAGACGTCGAGGATCGCATACTCCTCGGCCAGCCGGTTCGGCAGCATGAAGTTGGGCGGCGTGCCCCACACGCAGATGCGCGCGTTCGTCGTTTGCGGCACGAGCGCGGCGGCGATCAGGTTCGGCGTCGCCATCATGCTGTAGACGGTATTGTGGTGCTCGTTGACGACGATGGCGTCGAAACCGAGCTTGTCGGCGAGCACCATCTCGCTCAGGTAGCGCTGGTAGAGCGCGTGCCCTTTCTCAGGGTCGAAGTATTTGTTGGGAAAGCTGACCCAGAGCGATTTGTAGTCCTTGTGGTTCTCGGGCAGATGCACATACGGCATGAAGTGCATTGCGTTGAACCGGAGCGCGGCAGCCATCGCATTTCCTCCCGAGCTTCATCTTGGCGATGCACGGAGGTTTGGACGTGCACGTCCGAAATCGCCGGCATCAAGGTTTGGATTGCACCCGTTGCGGCTAGATTGGTCGCAATCATTGGAATCTGCAAACGGAATCTAGAATGTCCGATATGCGAACAAGCTAATGGTATACCCCGGCACGCGGGACGTGTCCCACGTCGCTCAGGGTTGTTTCGGAGGGTGCGGCGGACCGCGGGCCGGTTGCTCGAGCAGCCCGGTCACTGCAGATGCAGCAGCCAGCCTGCCGGACTGTCATCGGCAGCCTGACGAACGGCGGTTCGCCCCGAGTTGCGCTGCGCGACGCGGGCGGCTTCGGCGACGACCTCGGCCATCCCTTTGTCGTTGCCGGGTGCCATCACGTGCACGCCGGAGACGAGGGGAATGCCGCCCAGCTCCTCGACCAGCTCGATGCAGATGCGGCGCCCCTCTCGGATCGGGTCCTCCGCCCGTTCCAGGCGCTCGACCACGCTGTCGGGAATGATCGAGCCGAACAGCTTCTCGCGGATCCAGCGTGCCGAGCGCGCCGAGCGCAGCGGCGCGACGCCGATCAGCAGATGGAAGTTGGTGATGCCGCTATCGGCCAGGCACTGGGCGTAGCGCTTAACCACGTTGGCATCCATGCAGAACTGCGTTTGCGCGAATTGGGCGCCGCCGGCGATTTTTTCCTTGAGCCGTTTGGGGGTCCAGCCGGCGGGCGGATCGATCGGCGCGTCGGCCGTGCCGATGAAGAACTCGGCCGTCCCCGAGACCTTCTGGCCGGACATCAAGGTGTGCTGGTCGCGGATCTGGGCGGCGACCCCACTCAACTGCGCGGAGTCGATATCGAACACGGGCTTGGCGTCGGGCTGGTCGCCCTTGCTCGGATCGTCACCCCTCAGCAAGAGCAGGTTGCGGATGCCGAGGGCTGCGGCGCCGAGCAGGTCGTTCTGCAACGCGATGCGGTTGCGGTCGCGGCAGGTCATTTGCAGGATCGGGTCGACGCCGGCCTGCAGGAGGATGGCCGCCGCGGCCAGCGAGCCCAGATGCGAGCGGGCGCCGGCGCCGTCGGTTACGTTAACGGCAGCGGCCGCGCCCTTGAGCGGCCGCACCTTGGCCAGCAGGTCGCGGCGATCGCAGGAAACTGGCGGCACGATCTCGGCGGTGACGACGAAATGGCCCGCTTCCAAGCGGTCCTTGAGGCGGCCCATGCCGCTAGCGTCGGCGTGTGTCTCGGTGTTTGGCATGGACGAAAAAGCACCTGTCGGTCGGAAGCTCTCGCTTGGCGTACTCAAGCAATGGCCGCCGTTTCTTGTCAACGCTCGTCGGGCGCTGGCGATGCTGGACTGATCACCGCTGCGCGCGGGGCGCGCGCGGGTGGGACATTGACCACAGGTGCAGCAAAGCGTGTACAGTCGAGCCGAAGGGCCCGGCGAGCGGCCGGCCGCAAGGGAGGACACCATGGCGCTGCTGGACGGCAAGGTCAGTGTCATCACCGGCGGTGCCGGCAGCCTCGGGCTGGCGAGCGCGCGGCTGTTCCTGGCCGAGGGCGCCAAGGTGATGCTGGTCGATCTGCGTCAGGCCGACCTCGAGCGGGCGCGCGGCGAACTGGGCGCCGGCGCCAATGTCGACATCATCGCCGCCGATGTGAGCGATGCCCCCGCCACGCGGGCGTACGTGGAGCGTACGGTGGCGCGGTTCGGCAGAATAGACGTGCTGTTCAGCAACGCAGGCAACCAGGGCCCGATCGTGCCGGTCACGCAGTATCCCGAGGACGCGTTCGATGCGCAGATCGCGGTGCACGTGCGCGGCGCGTTCCTCGCCTGCAAGTTCGGCCTGCCAAATATGAACGACGGCGGCAGCATCATCATCACCTCGAGCGTGGTGGGCGCCATGGGAGCGCCTGGGGCTGTCGCCTACGTGACCGCCAAGCACGCTCAGGTCGGACTGATGCGCACGGTTGCCAAGGAGGCGGCGGCGCGGCGCATTCGCGTCAACACGCTGCACCCGGGGCCGATCGACAATGCGTTCCAGGCGCGCATCGAGGAGAACATCGGCAAGATGGCCGGTGGCATCGACGCAACCAAGATGCTCAACGATGCGATCCCGCTGCATCGGCATGCGCATCCCGACGAGATCGCCCGCTCGGCGCTGTATCTGGCCTCGGACCTGTCGAGCTTCGTGACGGGCTCGGTGCTGATGGCGGACGGCGGCATGCGCGGGTAGGGGCGGCAACCCCACGCGGGTTCCCTTCAGGCTTCCTTGGCGCACTCGATCGTCTGCACCATCGCCTTGACGGCAGCGCCGGTCTTGAGGCCGGCCTCCTGCACCAGCGCGCGCCAGGTGAAGAAGCTGAGCGCCAGGTGCAGCATGGCGCGCTGCTTTGTGTTGAGCTTGGCGCCCAGCACCTCGTGATAGGCCGCGATGAACGGGCCGAACCGCAGCTCGGCGACCTCCCGCGTCTGGGGATGAAACTCGGCGTCGCGCAGCACACAGGCGAGGAGCGAGGCGTTGCGCTCGAACCAGGTATAAATCGCTGCCAGGCCGGCGCGCAGGCGCTCGTCGCGGTCCTCGATGCTGCGCCAGGGCTCGGCGGACGGCGGTGGGTCGCGGTCTTCAAGCAGCCCGGAGCAGGCCATGAACAGGCTCATCTCGTCGGGGAAGTGCGCATAGAGCGTATGGCGCTGAACGCCGGCGCGCTCCGCCACCATGCTGAACGTCGTGTTGGCAGGGCCGACGGTGCTGTGCAGCTCGAGCGTGGCCTCGGCGATGCGCAGCCGGGTCTCCGCCTGCTTCTCCGCCCGCTTCTTGAGGGTGTAGGTGCGGGTCATGCCGGGCTCGTTGCGTGGGTAGGTTTGTCCATCTCGACCGGTCGATCAATTTCGCTGCACAATTGTGTACCATAAATTGCCTTCTGTCCACCGCGGCGTGACGCATGCGCCGGGAGCAGGGGTCCCGGGCCGCCGCTGGCGGTTTGGATGCCGCGCACAGGTCCCTTTCCCCGTGGTCAAGACATAGGTATTGACATGAGACAATAATCTCATTACATCCATCCTGTCTAATAAGCGCCACCGGGAGGACAAGGCTATGGCAGTGAGCCCGCAGCAGATGGATAGGAAGATGGACGAGCACTTCGCCTTCGAGGGACGGGACGACGTGGAGGGCGTGCTCGCAACTCTCACCGATGACGTGGAGCACGACATCGTCGGCTGGCCGTCCGGCCCTTCGCTCGGCCGCGAGGGCGCGCGCAAATTCTACGAGACCCTGTTCGTCGACCTCGCCGACAGCAAGGTGCGGTGCGTGAAGCGCCTGTACGGTCCCAACTTCATGGTCGACGAGTCGATCTGGACGGGCAGGGCGCCCGGCAAGCCCTTTGGGCTGGAGGGGCGCAATCGTCCGCTCGAGTTCCGGCTGCTGCACGTCATGGAGTTTGCCGACAGCGGCGACATCAAGCGCGAGAACGTGTGGATCGATCTCGCTTCCATCATGCAGCAGCTGCCGCAGGACTGACGTGACAACCGACACAGAGCGCAGCGGGCGTCCGAACCAGAAGACGCGCACGCGGAAAGACCTTCTGCAGGCGGCGTCCCGGCTGATGAAGCAGGGGCGCACGCCCACGCTGGAGGAGGTCGCCGAGGAGGCGCTGGTCTCGCGCGCAACCGCCTATCGCTATTTTCCGAGCGTGGAGGCGCTGATGGTGGAGGCTTCCGTCGACGTGGCGGTGCCCGAGCCGGCGGAGTTGTTCCGCGACGACGACTCGCACGATCCCGTGGCGCGCCTGCAGCGGGTCGAAACCGCCCTCCACGACATGATCCTGGCCAACGAGCCGCTGTTGCGGACCATGCTGGCGCATACCATCCAGCAGGGCATGCAGCCGGACGAGAACGGCAAGCTGCCGAGGCGGCAGAATCGGCGGACGCCGCTGATCGAGGCGGCGCTCGAGCCCGCGCGCGACCAGTTCAAGCCGGGTGCCCTGAAGACGCTCACGCGGTCGCTCGCGCTGATCATGGGGCCGGAGGCCGCGATCGTCGTGAAGGACGTGCTGCAGCTCGACGATGCGGATGCCCGCAAGCTGAAGCGCTGGGCCATTCGCGCGCTGGTGGAGGCAGCGAGGAGGCCGGCACCACCCGATTAGCCGGGCAAGGGGAAAGGCTGTTTTTCATTGCACTAGTGTGTGCAGCCATATTGACAGTCGTGGCATATTTGGTTACACATACATGTATCGTGAAATTGAGCTATCGCAAAAGGCCGGCTGGGCCGGCGGCGCGATGAGCCAGGTGACTCGTGGAGACTGGGATGAGAATGAGCAACAAGGAGAACGCCGGGGCGCGTAGGCGAGCACTCACTGCCCTCGGTTTCGGGCTGGCTGCGGCGGCGGTGGTATTGACGCTGGTCGTCCCTCCACGAGCCGTCGCTGCCAGGAATGCGGAGATCGAACGCGGCAGGTACCTGGTGGGCTTTGGCGGCTGCAATGACTGCCACACGCCGGGATACTTCTTCGGCAAGCCCGACATGGGCCGCTTCCTCGGCGGCTCGGAGGTGGGCTTCGAGATCCCCGGCCTCGGCGTGTTCCACGGCCCCAATCTCACGCCCGACAAGCAAACGGGCCTCGGTGGATGGTCGGCAGACGAGATTGCCAAGGCGATCACCAAGGGCGAACGGCCCGACGGCCGCATGCTGGCGCCGATCATGCCGTGGCACGCATTTGCGAGCCTCACGCGTCAGGACGTGCAGGCGATCGTGGCGTTCCTCAAGAGCCTGCCGGCGGTGAGCAACAAGGTTCCGGGCCCGTTCGGCCCAAGTGAGAAACCGTCCTCTTTCGTGATGAAGATCGTGGCGCCCGAGCCCGTAGCCACAGGTGGGTCAGCGCCGAAGTAGCAGCACAAACTCAGTACCGAGCTTTTGCACCATTCCGGTGGCCGCGAGGCCATGCGCGAGCGCCTGCCTGCACTCAACCCAGCAACGATGGAGAACAGTCATGGAAACCAAGATCAGCGAGATCGCCGACGGCATCTATCGCCTCTCGACCTACGTGCCGGATATCGCCCCGCCGGCCGGCTTCACCTTCAACCAGTTCCTGGTCATGGGCGAGGAGCCGCTGATGTTTCATACCGGGCTGCGCAAGATGTTCCCGCTCAACCGCGAGGCGCTGGCCCGCATCATCGCGCCGGAGCGCCTGCGCTGGATCGCCTTCGGCCACTACGAGGCCGACGAGTGCGGCGCCATGAACGAGTGGCTGGCGGTGGCACCCAACGCGCAGGTTGCGCATGGGGCAACCGGCTGCATGGTTTCTCTCAATGACATGGCCGACCGCGCGCCGCGCGTTCTGGCCAACGGCGAGACCATCGATATCGGCGGCAAGCGCGTGCGCTACATCGACACGCCGCATACCCCGCACGGCTGGGACGCCGGCGTGATGTACGAGGAATTGACCGGCACCCTGCTGTGCGGCGATCTCTTCACCCAGGTCGGCGACGGCCCGGCGCTGACCCACGGCGACGTGGTCGGGCCGGCCATCGCGGGCGAGGACCTGTTCCAGTACTCGAGCCTCAATCCCAGCATGGGCGCGACCTTGCGCGGCCTGGCCAAGTTCGCCCCGCGCACGCTCGCGCTGATGCACGGGCCCTCGTTCGGGGGCGACGGGGCCGCGGCACTCACCGCGCTGGCGGACGACTACGACCGTCGCGCGGCGCGGCATCGCTTGGCAGTCGCCGAGGCGGCGTAGCACGGAATCCGGCG
Organism: uncultured Alphaproteobacteria bacterium; assembly: GCA_963756735.1. Taxonomy (GTDB): domain Bacteria; phylum Pseudomonadota; class Alphaproteobacteria; order Rhizobiales; family Hyphomicrobiaceae; genus AWTP1-13. The sequence goes on along the minus strand of CAVWOY010000023.1, from coordinate 157,229 downwards.
GCTCAACCCGTCCGGCGCATACCAAAAACAAATGCAGATGATCATGAGCACGATTTCGAGCACGGCTGACCGGCGCGCAGACGCCGGCAGCGACAGCGATCTACTGACGACAGTTGCGGCGAAGCTGAAGCGATTGTGGGTGGCCTATATGATCTGGCGCGTGGAGCGCAGCGCGATCGCGCTCCTGCTGCGCTCCACGGGCGACCCCGAGGCCGACGCAATCGACGCCGTGGGGCCGGCGGCCGCGATCGGGCCGTCGCCAACGATGGGGCTTAGTTCAGCCGGCCCTTGAGGCCGCGGATGGTCTCGTCGATGAGGGCAGCGCCGCCGGCACCGGCGGCCTTCTCGCGCAGCACCTTCTCGGCGGCTGCAATGGCCATGTCGACGGCGGCGGCGCGCACGTCGTCGACCGCCTGCGCCTCGGCGCGGGCGATCTTGTCCTCGGCCTGCTTGGTGCGCCGCTCCAGCGCCTCGGCCAGCGCCGCGCGCGTCTCCTCGGCGTAGAGCTGCGCCTCGCGGCGGGCCTGCTCGACGATGGCGTCGGCCTCCTGGCCGGCGTTGCGGTGCTTCTTCTGGTAGTCGGCCAGCAGGCTCTGCGCTTCCTCGCGCAGGCGGCGCGCCTCGTCCAGCTCCTTGCGGATGGCGTCGGCCCGGTCGTCCAGCGCCTTGGCGATCAGCGCCGGCACCTTGTAGTAGAAAAGAATGAGAAAGAAGCCGACGAACGAGACGCCAACCCAGAATTCGGCCGACTGCAGCATCGCACCCTATTCCTTCACTCCGCCGCGTGCGGCACGAGCGCGCGCTGCACCTCTTCGCGCGGCACTTCCTGCCCGAGCAGCTTGGCAACCACCGCCGCCGCCGTATCGCCGGCGATATCGCCGACGCTGGCCATCGCTTTGGCCCTGCTCTGGGCGATCTGGGCCTCGGCGTCGGCGAGCTTCTGGGCGATGCGGGCATCGACCGCCGCCCGCTCCTTCTCGACCTCGGCGGAGAGCTCGTCGCGCATGGTCTTGGCAATGGCATTGCCCTTGGCGCGGGCTTCCGCCAACGCCTGCTCGTAGGTGGCGAGCGCCTGCTCGGTCTCCGCCTTGAGCTTCTCGGCCTTCTCCAGGTCGCGCTGGATGCGATCGCGCCGCTCCTCGATCACCTCGCCGACGCGCGGCAGGGCGAAGCGCTTGAGCAGCAGGTAGAGCAGGCCGAAGGTCAGCGCCAGCCAGACCAGCTGCGGCACGAACGTGCCAGCATCCAGCGGCGAGAACACCTTGGCGTGTCCTGCGCCGGGATGACCGGCTTGGCCGGTGGTGACTTTGTCAGCCATAGCTCAGTTTCCAGCGGCTCTGTCGGCCTTATACGGCGAACAGCAGGAGGAAGGCGATCAGCAGGGCGAAGATGCCCAGCGCTTCCGTCACGGCGAAGCCGAAGATCAGGCGGCCGAACTGGCCATCCGCAGCCGACGGGTTGCGCAGCGCGCCCTGCAGGAACTGGCCGAACAGGTTGCCGACGCCGATGGCGGCAGCACCCGTACCGATGGCAGCAAGGCCGGCGCCGATCAGTTTGGCGGAGGCGGGATCCATGAGACTGTATCTCCTGTGTTGCGTAAAGAGCCTGGCGCTTCGATCTAGTGCCCCGGATGGAGCGCGTCGTTGAGGTACATGCAGGTCAGCATAGTGAAGACGTAGGCCTGCAGGAATGCGACCAGAAATTCCAGCGCGGTCAGAGCGACAGCGGCGATCAGCGGCAGCGGCGACAGCACGGCGAACGAGCCCGCGCCCAGCAGCATCACCACGAAGCCGCCGAACACCTTCAGCGTGATGTGGCCGGCCAGCATGTTGGCGAACAGGCGCACCGAGTGGCTGACCGGGCGCGACAGGAACGAGATGATCTCGATCAGCGTCACCAGCGGCAGGATGTAGATCGGCACGCCCGAGGGCACGAACAGCTTGAAGAAGCGCAGCCCGTTCTTGGCGAAGCCGAGGACGAGCACGGTGAGGAAGACGATGGCCGCCAGCGCTGCCGTGACGATGATGTGGCTCGTCACCGTGAAGGCGCCGGGGATCATGCCCAGCATGTTGCAGAAGAAGATGAACATGAAGAGCGAGAACACGAAGGGGAAGTATTTCATCCCCTCCTTGCCGATGCTGTCGCGCAGCATGTCGGCGATGAACTCGTAGGAGATCTCGGCGAGCGACTGCAGCCTGGTCGGCACCAGCGAGCGCGACTGTGTCGCCACCATGTAGAAGCCGACGGTCAGCACCACCGCCAGCAGCATAAAGAGCGAGGAGTTGGTGAAGGAGACGTCCCAGCCGCCGATTTGCAGCGGCACGATGCGGTGGATGTCGAACTGATGGATGGGGTCGGGCATGCCGCCCGCGTCCGGTCCGCCACTAGGTGCTGCCACGTCAGACCCCTGTCAGCCGTCTCATGTCAGTCGCCTCAAGTCGGTCGTCTCAATCCAGTCGTCTCAATCGTCGTCGTCCGGAATGCTCCGGCCGATATTACCCCCGGTTCGCTGGGAGAAGTCCTTCTGCATGCGTTCGTAGGAGCGCACCACGTTGAAGACGCCCGCCACGAACCCCAGCAGGAAGAACAGCAAGAAAAGCCACGGCCTGCTACCCAGCACCCAGTCGAGGCCCCAGCCGATGATGCCCCCGACAATGACCGCGGCAACCAGCTCGGCCGCCATGCGCATGCCGTAGGCCATCCCGCGCCCGCGCATCTCGGCATCGAGATCGGCGTGCGCCTCCGCCTCACGCTGCGCCTTGACCTTGCCGAGCCTGGAGTTGAGGTCGGCGATCCGCCCCTCGAACTGGGCACGCTCCTCGGGGGTCATTTCCCCCGGCTCACGGCCCTGCTTTTCAGGAGGATCAGGCATGAGACGGGCGTCCTCGGCGGCAGGCGAGAAACGAACACCCACTGGGGCCTTCGAACGCGGCCGCACCATACGGAGGGCACCCTGGGGTGTCAAGGAATGCGGGGCGCTAACAACACGTTAGATGGGTGACAAAAACGACGGTTGCTCAGCGATGCGACAATTGGACCGGCGCTGCTCAGTATTTCTCCGTAGAGGCCGATAGCAGATCGCCGGGCGTCACGCTGCGACGGTGAACTTCTGCGCCGTCTCCAGGTCGACGGAGACGAGCTGGCTCACGCCCTTCTCGGCCATGGTGACGCCGAACAGGCGGTTCATGCGCGACATGGTCATGGGGTGGTGGGTGATGACCAGGAAGCGCGTGGCGGTGTCGGCCGACATCTTGTCGAGCAGGGTGCAGAAGCGGTCGACGTTGGCGTCGTCGAGGGGCGCGTCCACCTCGTCCAGCACGCAGATCGGCGAGGGGTTGGTCAGGAACACGGCGAAGATCAGCGCCATGGCGGTGAGCGACTGCTCGCCGCCCGACAGCAGCGACAAGGTGGCGGGCTTCTTGCCGGGCGGCTTGGCGATGATCTCCAGCCCGCTTTCCAGCGGGTCCTCGGCCTCGATCATCTGCAGCCTGGCCTCGCCGCCGCCGAACAGCGTGGTGAACAGCGAGCGGAAGTGGCCGTCGACCGCGTCGAAGGCGCCCTTCAGGCGGCTTTCGCCCTCGGCGTTGATGTCGGCGATGCCGGCGCGCAGCTTGGCGATCGCCGTCTCGACGTCGAGCTTCTCCTTGTTCATGCCGTCGAACTGGGCGGAAAGGCCGGTCAGGTCCTCGTCCGCCTGCAGGTTGACGCCGCCGAGGCGCTCGCGGTCGGCCTTGAGGCGGCCGAGCTGGCTGTCGGCATTCTCCAGCGTCGGCAGGTGAGCGCCCGCGGGATGCTCGGCGAGCGACAGGCAGTCCTCGGGCGCGCACCCCAGCGTGTCGCGGATCTTGCGCGCCTCCTCGCCATGGCGCGCGCGCGCGCCTTCCAGCATGGCCTCGGCGCGGGCACGGCCCTCGCGCGCGTCGGCAACCGCGCCTTGGCAAGCGCGCAGCACCTGCGCGGCCTCGCGATGGGCGCCGTCGGCCTCCGCCAGCGTGTCCGCTGCCGTCTCGCGGTCGGCCTCGGCCTTGGTGAGCTCGCTCATCAGTTTCTGGCGCTGCTGCTCCACCATCTTCGGCAGGCTCGCCAGCCGCTCGATCTCGGGGCGGGCCTCGCCGATGCGCTGGTCGAGCGTGGCGATCTGCTGGCGGGCGCCGGCAGACCGCGTGCTCCAGCGCTCGCACTCGGTGGTGAGCGCCGTCTGCCGCTCGGCGCGGGCGCGATGCTCGCGCTCCAGCGTGATCAGCTCGGTCTTGGCCTCGCTGACCTCGAACCTCAGCTTGGCGGTGGATTTCTGGGCGGCGTCGAGCTTGGCCTCCAGCGGCTCGGTGCTGCCGAGCGCGGCAGCCGCCGCCTCGGTCTCGCCAAGCAGCGAACGCGCCTCGGTCATCGCCTCCTGGCCGCGCTCCTTGGCGTCGGCAACCCCGGCGAGCTTGGACTCGGTCTCGCGTGCCTGCTTCTCCATCGCCGTGAGCAGTTCGCGCGTCGCCGATAGCTCGCCTTGGCACTCGCGCCACTGCTGGCGCAGCCGGCGCTCCTCGGCCTGCGCCGATCTGAGGTGCTCGGCCGCCTGCTCCGCTTCGCCGCGGGCCTTCTCGGCGGCGAGGCGCTGCACGTCCTCCTGGCTGGCGAGGATGCCGAGCCGGCTGCGCTCCTTGAGGCGGCTGGCAGCGGCGAGCGCGCCCTGCGCGGCGGCGATGAACCCGTCCCAGCGCCACAGGTCGCCTTCCAGCGACACCAGACGCTGGCCGGGCCGGAGCAATTTTTGTAGGCGGGCGCCGTGGGCGCGCGGCACGACGCCGATCTGCGCCAGGCGCCGGGCAAGCTCGGGGGGACCGGCGACCTGCGCCGCCAGCGGCTCGGCGCCCTTCGGCAGCGATGCATCGGGCTCGGAGGGGCTGTTGCGCGACCAGCGCACCGGCGCCTCGGGCGCGGTGGGCGCATCGAGGTCCTCGCCCAGTGCCGCGGCCAGCGCCAGCTCGTAGCCGGATGCGACCTTTACCGCATCCAGAACGGGCGGCAGGTCACTGTCGCCGGCGGGCTTCAACAGCTTCGCCAGCGTCTCCACCTCGGTCTTGAGCTGGCCGGCGGCGAGGCCCACCTCGGCGGCCACCTCCGTCTTGGCGGAGGCCTCCGTTGCTGCCGCCTGCACCGCCGCCTCGGCGACGATGGTCTCGGCCTCGATTGCAGCGATGTCGGCCATCAGTTTCTGGCCGGCCTCGGTGGCGGCCTTGAGCTTGGAGGCGTCGGGCGCGCGGCCGATGATCTCGCGCGTCTGGGCCTCCAGCGCCGCCATCTGCCGCTCGAGCTTGGCGACGCGCTCCTGGCGCTCGCGCAGCTGCGCATCGGTGGCCTGGCGGCGGGCGCGGGCGTCGGCGACGGCCGAGGTCAGCTCGGCCAGCCGCTCCTCGGACACACCGAGCGTGGCGACCGACTGGTCGTAGGCGGCGAGCGCTTTCTGCTCGAAGGTGCCGGCGAGCTTGTCGGTGTTGGCGAGCGACTCTTTCTCGTTCTGCAGCCGCGCGAGGGTTTCCTCGGCTTCCGCGATCAGCGCTTCCTCGCGCGCCCGGTCGCGCATCAGCTGCTCGACGCGCGCCTCCAGCTCCTGGCGGCGCTCGGCATTGCGCTGCGCCTCGCGCTCGAGGTTCTCCTGCTCGACCTTGAAGCGGTGCAGCACCGCCGCCTTCGCCGCCTCCTGGTCGCGCAGGGGCTGGATGCGCTCGGCGGCCTCGGTTTCGGCACGCAACGCTCGTGCTTCCGCTTCGGTCGCCTGGCCCAGCCGCGACACGGCCGCGGTGAGGTCGGCCTCCGCGCGCTCGACCTGGTCCTTCGCCTCGCTCCAGCGCAGGTGCAGGACCACCGCCTCGAGCTTGCGGATCTCGCTGGAGAGCTCCTTGTAGCGCCGCGCCTGCCGGGCCTGGCGCTTGAGGCTCTCGATCTGGGAGTTGAGCTGGCCCAGGATGTCGTTGAGCCGCGCCAGGTTGCCCTCGGCGGCCCTGAGCCGCAGCTCGGCCTCGTGGCGGCGGCTGTGCAGGCCGGCGATGCCCGCCGCGTCCTCGAGGATGCGGCGGCGCTGGTCGGGCTTGGCGTTGACGATCTCGGCGATCTGCCCCTGCCGCACCAGCGCCGGCGAGCGCGCTCCCGTCGCTGCGTCCTCGAACAGGATGCGCACGTCGCGGGCGCGCACCTCCCGGCCGTTGATGCGGTAGGCCGAGCCCGCCTCGCGCTCGATGCGGCGCGTCACATCCAGGGTATCGTGGCCGTTGAACTCGGCCGGCGCCTTGCGGCCGGCGTTGTCGATGTGGATCGTCACTTCCGCATTGTTCCGCGGCGGACGGGAAGTGGTGCCGCTGAAGATGACGTCGTCCATGGCGGCGGCGCGCATGCTCTTGTGCGAGGTCTCGCCCATCACCCAGCGCAGCGCCTCGAGCAGATTGGATTTGCCGCAGCCGTTCGGCCCTACCACCCCGGTGAGGCCCTTCTCGATCAGCAGATCGGTCGGCTCGACGAACGACTTGAAGCCGATGAGCCGGAGCCGTGTGATATGCATCGAGAACTCGATCCCGGCGTAGGTTGGGTCGAGCTAGCGCGGACCCAACATTGCGATTGCCTTTGCGCGTTGGGTCATTGCTGACGCTCGACCCAACCTACGAACTGGCGTTTCAAGAACGCGGAACCAAGCTTGCTCAACGGCCCTTGGCAGGCCCCTCGGAGGCGGCAACCTGGTCGGTCAGGATGGGATCCACCATCTCGCGGATCTCCTTCATGCCGATGACGGATTTCACCAGCTTGCCCTGCACGAAGAAATTGGGCGTGCCGATGATGCCGAGCGTGCGCCCGCGCTCCTTGATCCAGTTGAGCGCGGCGATCATGGCGCGATTCTCTCGGCAGCTGTCAAACTGCGCGCGCGTCATCCCCACCTGCTGGGCCACCTTGAAGATGGGGTCGGGGCGCACCTCCTGGCTCACCCAGGCCGCCTGCTGCACCATGAGCTTGTCGTAGAGCGCGAAATATCTGTCGGGCGGCGCGCATCTGAGCGCCACGGTGGCGAGGCCGGACTGCCTGCCGATCGGGAACTCGGCGCGCAGGACATAGCGCACCTTGCCGGTGTCGATGTACTCGCGCTTGAGGACCGGGAAGGTCTCGATCTGGAACTTGCGGCAGTAGGGGCACGTCATCGAGGCGTATTGGATGATGGTGACGGGCGCATCCTTGCGGCCCAGCGCCATCTCGGGTAGCTCGCCCGGCTTCATGATCTCGGCGATGGAGGGGCTCTGGATGACCTCGCGCCGGCCGACCTGCGACGGCGGCTCGTCGGAGAACGGATTGAATGCCGGGGTGTCCTGCGTGACGGGGCCAGGGAAGGCCGAGCTCGCCGCCTCAGGCGGGGGCAGCGTCGGGCCGTTGCAGGCACCCAGCGCAACGAGCGCGATCAGTGCGGACGCACGTACCAGGCTGCCCAATGCGTCCTCAGCTCTTGACCAGCGGCGCCAGCACCTTCTCGAACTCCTCGACGGACCCGCCCTCGAAGCGCTTGCCATTGATGAAGAATGTCGGCGTGGAGCTGACGCCGAAGGAGGCATTGCCGCGGTCGCGCACGGCGATAAGGCTCTTGAGCAGCTTCTCATCCTGGCGGCAGCGATCGAACACCGTCTTGGTCACTCCCACCTGCTGCCCGAACCTGAACAGCTTGGGCAGGAAGTCCTGCTTGGCCGAAGCCCATTCATCCTGCTTTGCAAACAGCATCGAGATCAAGGGCATGGATTTGTCGTCGCCCGCGCAGCGCGCCATCATGGATGCCAGCGCGGCGCGCTCGTCGAGGGGAAACTCGCGAAACACCAGGCGCACCTTGCCGGTGTCGATGTACTTCTCCTTGAGTGCGGGCAGGATGGTGTTGTGGAAGTTGGCGCAGTGGTTGCACGTCATCGAGGCATACTCGACGATGGTGACGGGCGCGTCGGCGTTGCCCATGACCAGATCCGGCAGCGCTCCCGGTTTCAGAAGCTCTTCCTGGCTCACATCCTTCACCGCCTTGCGCTGGCGACGGGGCCGGCGGGCATCCGCCTCGGCGCGCGGGGGCTGGCGCACGAGCGTGTATATGATGCTTCCGACGACCCCGATCGTGGCTACGCCCGCGCTGCCCATCAGCAGCTTGCGCCTGTCGATCGCGCCAATCGTTTGGGTCACGTACAAAGCTCCCTAGTTTTCTGAATGAGCCCGCAGCCGAACGGCACATCGGTACCCTCTGACCGTGGCTGATACCACAAGTTTTGCTGGCAAAAAGGCAAAATCGGCGTGATTTCGACCTAGCAAACGGCCCGAATCTCACCGCCCAGCCGCGCCAATGCGTCGCGCAGGCCGGGGTGGGCGATTGCGGAGACCTCGCGCGTCAAAGGCGCCGCCGGTGGCCTTGCCGGGGTGTCGATGCCGCGGCGCTGCGGCAGCGGGCGCCTGGATGAGGCGCAGCTCGGCGATCGCGGCGTAGCCGAAATAGGCATTGATGCGCTCGATGATCTGACGCGCCTTGTATTGGACTTCGAGCGCCTTGGCGCCGTCGACCCTCAACACGAGCGTGGCGCCGGTGCGTGCGGAAAGCTGGGCGTCTCCGCCCTCCTCGTCGACCGTCTCGACGCTGCGCCGCCACTTGACGCGCTCCGGAGCGGTTGAGCGGGCAAGCTCGCCGCCGACGATCGCCGGCCAGTCAGTGATCAATGCAACTGTGGAGAACCCGTAGCGCTGAAACGCCTTGGTCGTCAGCGCCGGCAAGAAGCTGCCGACCGCTCTGGCGCCGGACTGGCGCCAACGTGGCGAGCGTGCGGCTACACCTGGAGCTGGGTGGTGCATTGTGCGCTTCTCGGGCACGGCGGGTACCTTGGCGTTCTCAACCGGGAGGGCGACGCCTAACATGGGGCGAGCGATTTGGGCGGGAGCATCCGCGAGCCGATGGCCGTTGTGGCAAAAGAGCAACTTCCATTCCCGCTGCCCGGGCCCGAGACGGTCGCGGCGCTGCTGGGTTGGTACGACCGCGAGCGCCGTCACCTGCCCTGGCGCGCCAAGGGCCGGCGCAGGTCCGACCCGTACCGGGTTTGGCTGTCCGAGATCATGCTGCAGCAAACGACTGTCAGGGCGGTTGTGCCCTACTACGAGGCCTTCCTCGCGCGCTGGCCGAAGGTGGAAGCGCTGGCGGCCGCTCCCCTCGACGATGTTCTCGCCGCCTGGGCCGGGCTCGGCTACTACAGCCGCGCCCGCAACCTGCACAAGTGCGCGCTGGCGGTGGTCGAGCGGCACGGCGGCCGTTTCCCGGAGACCGAGGCGGAGCTGCAGGAGCTGCCGGGCATCGGGCCATATACGGCAGCGGCGATCGCGGCGATCGCGTTCGGCGCCCCGGTGGTGGCCGTGGATACCAATGTCGAGCGGGTGACGGCGCGGCTGTTCGCCATCGGCCAGCCGCTGCCCGCCGCCAAGGGCCAGATCAGGCGCTTGGCCGCAGATCTTCGTCCATGGCGCGCGCTCCGGCGATTGCGCGCAGGCGCTGATGGACGTCGGCGCCACCATCTGCACGCCCAAGGCCCCCATGTGCCTGATGTGCCCGATGGCCGGCGACTGCGCCGCCCATGCCCAGGGCATGGAGGCCCGCCTGCCCATACGGCCCGGCGCACGCGAGCGGCCGATGCGCACGGGCGTCGCCTTCGTGGCGCTGCGCGAGGACGGCGCCGTGCTGCTGCGCCGCCGGCCCGAGGCCGGACTGCTCGGCGGCATGCTCGAGGTGCCGTCCACCGAGTGGCAGGACGTGCACCCATCGCCCAAGTCGGCGCTGCGCTTGCGCGCCGCTCGAGGGCGAATGGTGGCCCGTTGCCGGCACGGTGGCGCACGTGTTCACGCACTTTCGCCTGGAGATCGAGGTGTACCGCGCCCTGGTGCCGGCCAATGCCACGCTGAGCCTGTGGTCCGATCCGGGCCGCTGCCGCTGGGTTCCCCGCCCGGAGCTGTCCCGCGCCGCGCTGCCGACCGTGATGCGCAAGATCATCGCCCACGGCCTGCGCGGGCAGTGACGCGAGCTGATTGCCCCGCCGATGCCGCTTGCCTCAGGAGTTGCCGAAGCCGCCCTTGGCGTCGAACACGGGCTGCTTGTCGCGCTTGCTCACCGCCGGCAGACCCTGGAGCCAGGCCTGCGCGGAGCGGAACCAGTACTGGTCGCTGGGGGTGAGCTGGTCGCGCTGGCGGATGGTGCCGACGCGCAGCCCCACCGCCTGCACCTGAGTCCCGGCTGGGGCCGAATAGATCGGCGTGCCGCAATCGGCGCAGAAGGTCTGCTCTCGCTTGTTGCCGCTCTCGCCGGTCTTGACGTAGACCTTGGGCGTTCCGGCCAGCAGGCGGAATGTGCCAGGCTCGGCCTGCACCACCCAGCGGAAGGCCGTGCCCGAAAGCGTCTGGCAGTCGGTGCAATGGCACAGCACGACCTTGGCAGGGTCGACCTCGGCCTCGTAGCGGATGCTGCCGCAATGACAACCGCCGTCGATCTTCATGGGCCCCTCCCGGTATCGGCGCGGGCCGCGCGAGGCTGTCCGCTTGCGGCAGTGAAGAGCCAACGCCGGGGAATGTCGAGAGCGGAAGTCTTGACCGGGAGCTAGGCAGAGATCGCCGCATTGCGCTATCTCGGTGCCATGACCAAGCCGGCGCCCGACTATCTCACCACGCGCGAGGTGGCCGATCTCATCCGCCTCAAGGAGCGCAAGGTCTACGACCTGGTCGCCACCGGGGCGATCCCCTGCGTGCGCGTGACCGGCAAGCTGCTGTTTCCGCGCGCGCTGGTGGAGGCCTGGCTGGCGCGGCATGCCGAGTACGCCGACGGGGTCGAGACCTTGCAGCCGCGCCCCGCCATCTGCGCCGGCAGCCACGATCCCCTGCTCGACTGGGCGCTGCGCGAGGCCGGCACCGAGCTGGCGGTGAGGTTCGGCGGCAGCATCTCCGGGCCTGCGGGCGCTTGCCGCGGCGCAAGCGCAGATAGCCGGTCTGCATCTGGTGGAGGATGGGGCGGACGCCTTCAATGTCGAGCACGTGAAGGAGGCCCTGCCGGGGCAGCCAGTGGTGCTGATCGAGTGGGCGCGGCGCGAGCAGGGCCTGATCGTGGCGCCCAAGAACCCGCTCAGGCTCAAGGGCGTGGCGGATCTGAAAGGGCGGCGCGTGATCAGCCGGCAGCGCGAGGCCGGCGCCTTCGTGCTGCTGGAGAAACTGCTTGCCGCCGAGGGAATCGAGATCGGCGCGCTGAAGCTCGACCCCTCACCCGCGCTCACCGAGGCCGACGTGGCCGCCGCCGTGGCCGAGGGGCGGGCGGACGCCGGGCTCGGCATCGCCGCGGTGGCGCGCCAGTACCGTGTCGGCTTCGTGCCGCTGATCGTGGAGCGCTACGACCTCGCCATCTGGCGCGCCGCCTACTTCCAGGCGCCGGTGCAGAAGCTGCTGGCATTTGCGCGCACCGACCGCTTCGCCGAGCGCGCCAAGGCTCTCATCGGCTACGACGTCTCAAGCCTCGGCGTGGTGCACTACAACGCGCCGTGATGGGTGTCAGACCCTCAGGGTCTGACACCGTCGACAGTCAAAGCACGATCTCGCCGCGCAGGAACGCCAGTGCCTCGGAGCTTGCCGGCTCGGCGGCGTGCGCACGCACTCGCACCTCCTCCTAGAAGTCCTGCCACCCTTCCTCGGCAGGACCCGCATGCGGTTTGGGCATGGCCGAGCTGTTGCGGCTTGCCGGGACCTTCAACTCGACCCGGGGAGCCGGTACCTTGGCCTGAGCCTGGGCTTTGGCTCGGCGTGCCGGTTCGATCTCCGTTACGTTGGCCATCTTGAACCGGTCGACGAGGGCATCGAGCTGCTCGCTCTCCTGCGCCAGGGAGAGCCCCGCTGCTGTCGCTTGCTCGGCCATGGCCGCGTTCTGCTGGGTCACCTTGTCCATCTCGTTGACGGCGGTGTTGACCTGCTGCAGCCCGGTGGCCTGCTCCTGCGCGCCCGAGGCGATGTCGGAAACGACCGAGTTGATCTCCGCCACCTTGGCCATGATGCGCTCCAGCGATTGGCCGGTCTCGGCCACCAGCTGCACGCCCTGGCCGACCTGCGTGGTCGAGGTCGAGATCAGGCCCTTGATCTCCTTGGCGGCCTCCGCCGAGCGCTGGGCAAGGGCCCTGACCTCGGAGGCGACCACCGCGAAGCCGCGGCCGGCATCGCCCGCACGCGCCGCCTCGACGCCAGCATTCAAGGCCAGCAGGTTGGTCTGGAAGGCGATCTCGTCGATCACGCCGATGATCTGGCTGATCTGCTGCGACGACTTCTCGATGCCGCCCATGGCGTCCACGGCCTTGCGCACCACCTCGCCGACCTTCTCCGCATCGGTCTTGGTTTCGGCGACAACCTGACGGGCATGTGCTGCACCTTCGGCGGCCTTTCTAACGGTGGCGGTGATCTCGTCGAGCGCCGCCGCCGTCTCCTCCAGGCTGGACGCCTGCTGCTCGGTGCGCCGCGAGAGATCGTTGGACGCGGTTGCGATCTCCTGCGTGCCCGAGTGCATGCCCTGCACACTGGTTTTCACGCTCTGCATGGCCTGCTCGAGCTGCTCCAGCGCCGCGTTGAAGTCGGCCTGCAGCTTGGCGTAGGCCTCGGGCAGATCGTCGGTGAGGCGGAAGGTGAGGTCCTTCGCCGCCAGCTTGGCCATGCCGGCGCCGATCGAGGTCGACACCATGGCGCGCTCGCCATCGATGGCATCCTGCTCGGCCTGCTTGCGGGCCGCTTCGCTGCGGATGCGCTCCTCCTCGGCCTCGCGCGCGAGCTTGATCTTCTCGATCGCCGCGTCGCGGAACACCAGCACGGCCTTGGCCATCTCGCCGATCTCGTCCTTGGCGCCCACAGCCGGCACATCGACCTTGAGGTCGCCGCTGGCGAGCCGGGTCATCGTACCGGTCATGCCCTGGATCGGCGTCGCGATCGACCGTGCGGTGAAGAGTGCGATTGCAGCGCCGACTGCCAACCCCATCCCGAGCAAGAGCCACTCGACCATGGTCAGGAACGCAATGCTGCTGATCGCAACCGCCGATTCCTCTCGTAGGAGTCTCTGCTGGTCGGTCTTCAAGCCGCCAGATCGAATGCCGTCTGCGCCCGGCAGGCCCTCGAGCAAGTCCAGGATCTTGGCCGCGCGCGGGGCGGCCTCGGTCGCAAGGATGTATACGGGCACGTTCCATTGCGCCGTCTCCCGAATGGCGAACATCTTCTCGGGAAGCGGCGCGATCTCCTCGCGCGCCTTTGTGATGGTCACAAACGATGCTTCCTGCGAAGGCGTCAGGAGCTGTTTGCCGGCATTCAGCGCCGCGACGGCTTTCTCGAAATTGGCCCAAGGCTGTGTGAATTTTTCCTTGTCGTTCTTGTCGCCGGTCAACAGATACATGCGCAGCTGAGCCGTTGCGGCAGCGAAATTACCGCGCAAGTCGGCCATCGACTTGAAAAGCCGCTTGCGCTCGGCAGTGGCCTCCAGTGAAACCTCCTCATTGATCATCTTGGTGATCTCGGAGAATATCTTTTCCGCGCGCGGCGATGCTTCAGTGACCAGTATCTTGGTTGCCGGGAAAGCATCGGCCGTGAAGGCGACGGCCTCCACCCTTTGTTGCGCCGCGCGGAATTCTAGTAGCAAGGCCTTCGCCTCGGCCCACCGGCGCTTATTCTCCGGCTCGGTAAACCGCGCCGCCATCTTGTCGAACTCTGCCGCAGTAGCATCCAGCTCTTTCCAAGCGGCGGCCCACGCGGCCTTCGCCTGCGGATTGCCGGTCAGCAGGTAGCCACGCAATGAGGCAAGCGTGGAGTAGACCGTGCCGACCATGTCCGAGCTCGACATGGCGACGGGAGAGCGCAGATTGACCAGACGATCGATAACCTGGCTCAGGCCGCCCACAACATGGACTGTGTAGCCCACGGTTGCGCCCAAAACCATGCACATGGCCGCAAAGCCGGCGATCAGCCGACCTCTGATGCGCAAATTAAGTTGCATCGGATCCCCCACCCATTTGCTCGTCTTCGCGTCACAAAACGTGCCACGAAAAAGCAAACTGCTTTCGATTTGATCAGATTATGAGCGTTTTGCTTAATACGGAGTTATATCGACTAATTAAGCTGTTGAAATATTTAAGCGTGATCTGCAACTTTCCACGTGTTTTGTTATTTGACTTCACGAGAAGGCTTGTAGCCGGCCGGATGGAATGGAACGTAGGCGACCGGCTCACTGATTTGCCGTAATGGCGAAAGTGAGTTCGTTGAGTTGTTGCTGGCACGCTATTTCAGGGTCGGCAAATCGGACACCTGCGCTTGCTTCTTTGACAGCGCATCCTACAGCACGATCTCGCCGCGCAGGAACGCCTGCGCCTCGGCGCTTGCCGGCTCGGCGAAGAACTGGGCGGCTGGCGTGCGCTCGATGAGACGGCCGTGGTGGAGAAATGCCACCTCGTCGGCGAGCCGGCGCGCCTGCCCGATGTCGTGCGTGATCAGCACCACCGGCACGCCGTCGGCGCGCACCTCGGCGATGAGCTTCTCGATCGCGGTCGTGGCAGCGGGGTCGAGCGCCGAGGTCGGCTCGTCGAGGATCAGGATCTCGGGCTCGGTTGCCAGCGCGCGCGCCATGGCGAGGAGCTGCTGCTCGCCGCCGGAGAGCACGCGCGCCGGCGCCTGCGCCAGGTGGGCGATGCGCGCGTGCTTCAATGCAGCTTGCGCGCGCTTCAGCGCGCCCGGCCTTGGCCACGCCGGCGACGGCGAGCGCGTAGGCGACGTTGGCGAGCGCCGAGCGGCGCAGGTGCACGGGCCGCTGGAACACGAAGCCGATCTTGGGTGCGCGGCGCGCGGTCTGGCGGGGTGCCGGCCCAGGCGACGCGGCCCGTCGTCGGCTGGATGAGACCCGCCAGCACGCGCACCAGCACGCTCTTGCCGGCGCCGTTGGGCCCCATGATCACCAAGGTGCCGCGGCGCGCCGCCGACCTCGATGTCGAGCCTTTCGATGATGCGCCGCTCGCCGCGCTCGACCATCAGGCCCTCGCCGCGGATCGGCAGGATGGCGGAGCCGCCCCGCGCGCGCGCTCTCAGGCATAGGCCGAGCGTGTCGCGGTCGCCTTGAGGCCCAGCACCAGCGCGTTCACGCCCACGGCGATGGTGAGCAGGATCATGCCGAGGCCCAGCGCCAGCGCCAGGTCGCCCTTGGAGGTTTCGAGCGCGATGGCGGTGGTCATGACGCGGGTGACGTGGTTGATGTTGCCGCCGACGATGATGACGGCGCCGACCTCCGCCGAGGCTCGGCCGAAGCCCGCGAGCAGCGTGGTGGCCAGGCTGAAGCGGCCGTCCCAGATCAGTGTGGGCACAGCGCGCAGCGGCCCCACGCCCAGCGCGCGCAGCTGCTCGTCGTACTCTGCGCGCAGGTCCTCGATGGTCTGGCGCGAGAGCGCGGCGATGATGGGGGTGATCAGCACCGTCTGGGCAATGATCATGGCGGCGGGCGAGTAGAGCAGACCGAAAGAGCCCATCGGCCCGGCGTTGGAGAGCATGAGATAGACGATCAGCCCCACCACCACCGGCGGCAGCCCCATCAGCGCGTTGATGATGAGGATCACGACGGAGCGGCCCGGAAAGTTGGCCACGGCGATAAGGGCGCCCAGGGGTAGGCCGACGAGGGCCGCAAGAAAGGTCGCCGACAGGCTGACCTTGAGCGACAGCAGCACGATCTCGGCAAGGCCGGCGTCCAACGCCGCGATCAGCCGGAAGGCCTCGGCAAGGGCGTCGGTGAAACTGTGCATGCGCGTTGCGTCTCTTGCGTGCGACGGCTTGCAGCATAGTGCTCTTTGCAAGTTTGAGACGTCAAAGCGGAAATCATACCTTCGCATGCAGCGCCATGCCGGGGAGCGGGGCTGGGCGACCTGACGGAGCGGTCGCAAGGCACCCGGTGCTGCCGTTCTGCTCGGGTTGCCGCGCCGTTGGGGGAGCGGAGGCGGCGATCCGGGCGTTGGGCGCCTTGCGACCGCGATCAGACTAGGCGAGCCGAGGGCCGGCAGACGACTGGGCAACTACCTAGGGAGGCATTCGCAGGGCTGCCGCGGCGACGGCACCCCTCGACGGCCGCATCTGCCGCGTGAGCTTGCAGACAGGGCACGGGGCCGTGCTGCTGGGGCGCCTACGGAGTATGTTGTGCGGCCCGGGCCGACGCAACGGGGCCGGACAAGAAGGCGAAGGTCGCAGACGAGCAGCTCTGCGCGCCTTGCTCGCGCCGGCGTCTGGCGCAATCGGCGGCCGACGTCAAGTCTTGACCCGCTCGCGGCCGGAGTCCAAAGCTACGGCACGATGATCCGGCGGCAAGCGCGGGCGGCCGCAACGCATCGTCGCAAGCAAGCTCTGACGAGACTGCCCTGGTAATCCGAAAGCATGAAGGGCTCGGAATGACAACCGCAGTCCGTCGCGCCGTCTGCGTTGCGTTGGCGCTGGCCGCGGCGTTCCTCGGGCTCGTGCTGCCGGCCCGCGCAGATCGCGGCGTGGTCGAGGCCATACGCACGCGCGGTCACCTCGTCTGCGGCGTCGGAGATGGCCCCAAGGGCTACTCGCACGCCAGCCCGCAAGGCGCCTGGTCCGGCATCGGCGTCGACTTCTGCCGGGCTCTGGCGGCCGCCGTCCTCGGCAACAAGGATGCCGTTGTCTTTCGCCCGCTGTCCGCGGGTGGCGGCTTTGCTGCGTTGGAGGCGGAAACGATCGACGTGCTGTCGGGCAAGGTCGTCATGACCTCGAGCCTCGACACCGCGCTCGGCATCCGCTTCCCGGGCATCCTGGTCTACGACGGTCAGGGCTTCATGGTGCGCAAGTCGCAGAATATCGCCAGCGTGCTGGAATTCTCGGGCGCGCGCATCTGCATAGCCGGCGACGCCGTCGACCAGCAGGCCATCGCCGACTACTTCGCCAAGCAGAACATGCCGGTCGAGCTCGCCAAGTTCGACAAGTGGCCCGACGCGGTGATGGCCTACGCCGACAAGGGCTGCATAGCGCTGTCGGCCGATGTCTCCACGCTGGCGCTGGCCCGCCAGGAGCTTTCCGACGGCGACGGCCACGTCATCCTGCCGGAGATCGCGTCCAAGCGACCGATCGGCCCGGCGGTGCGGCAGGGCGACGAGGACTGGTTCTCGATCGTGCGGTGGAGCGTCTACGCGCTGGTGGCGGCCGAGGAGCTGGGCATCTCCGCCGGCAACGTCGATGCCGCCAAGAGCCAGACCAGCGCAGAGGTGCGCCGTTTTCTCGGACTCGACGTGGACCTCGGCAAGCGGCTGGGCCTCAGCGCCGACTGGGCGCAACGCATCATCCGCCAGGTCGGCAACTACGGCGAGCTGTTCGAGCGCAATCTCGGCCAGCGATCGACGCTGAGGCTGGAACGGCGCCTCAACAACCTCGCCAGCAAGGGCGGTCTGCACTACGCGCCCTCGTTCCGGTGAGCCGGCGCGCGGCCGCGCCGCACTGGTGTCCTGATCGCGAAATTCGCTCCCGAACCTGGCCCGACGCGATGATGCGGTTTTCTCGAGCTTGGCGGAATCACAAGCCGCGGCGGGTGTCTGGAATTTGCCGGAGAACCGAATGCGAGCCACTCTTAGAGTAGCGGCATCGCAACCCGGAGCTATCAATGGCAACACTCGCTCGCTTTCTTCTGAGCTGTTTCCTTGCAGGCCTGCTGCCATCTCTCGCGTGGTCCGAGCTTGCGGTTGGGACGATGGCGCCGGCCTTCTCCACGAAGGCGGCGCAGGGCGGTACCGACCTGACCTTCACCCTGTCCGAGGCCCTCAAGAAGGGCCCGGTCGTTGTGTACTTCTATCCAAAGAGCTTCACATCGGTCTGCACGGAGGAAGCCAACCTTTTTGCGGAGGCCATGCCGGAGTTCGAAAGGCTTGGCTCCTCGGTGATCGGCATCTCCACCGATACGATCGAGACGCAGCGTGAGTTCTCGCGGATGGCCTGTCGCGACAGATTTCCCGTTGCCGCCGATCCCAAGGGGAATGTTGCAAAGGCCTACGACGTCCTGGTCGGGTTTGGCAGCTTCGTCTTTGCCGGCCGAACGTCCTACGTGATCACGCCCGACGGCAAGATCGCGTCGGCCCTGACGGCAGGAGATGCGGGCAGCCATGTCCAATCCGCTCTCGCCTACGTCAAAGCCTGGAAAGCGCGCCGAGTCCGATAGGTGAGCAATCGTCGTGCACCCCAACCCAGCGGACGTGATCGGCGAAAAGAGTCCATCGCCGATTGTGTGCAGCCAGAGCAGGGAGGAAAATGAGCGCCACATTCGAACTCGCCGTCATCAGGCCGGTCGTCGACGCTGAGCTGCTTCGTGACGCCGTGCAGGCCGCGATCAACGCCACCGGCTGGCGGCGGGGATTGAGCGACGTCACGGTGTTTGCCTATCAGCTTACGCCCGATGCGGTAGTCGTCGAGCACAGGGCAACAAGCAGTCCTCGCCTCGGCGCCGATATTGAAGGTGCTGGGGCGCCTATTCATCCGTTTGCCAGGCACGTGCCGAGGATCGAGCACTTCTACGTTGAGATGGGCGCTCGTCTTGCGCCGTCGGGTTGTCGAACGCTAGCAGCCGTTACCAGCGACGGGGTCGACCGGTGGGCGGTCTACGCGATTGACCGGGACTGCCTCGCTGCCCATTCAAGTCGCTCGCTGACTGAGCGCCTCTTCAGCTTCGGCCGTTTGCCGCCCGCGATCTTGCAGGAAGGCCATCTGGACCACGACGGCTTGGATACCGCCGCTCGCTGGCTTTCGTCCGCATTGGACATCACGCCGCCACTGCCGAACATGGCAAAGTTTCACGATTGGCTGATGGACCTGTGGTACGGCAGCACTCTTGACCAATGGCTGGGGCGCATTTTCCTTCAACCTGTCCGCGTCATTCGATCAGGCAAGATTTTGGCAGAGCCCGAAAGCGTTGACGCAGCGGAACTTCTACGAGCTGAAGCTCCAGCTGGCTAGACTAGGGTATCACCACCTCGACGAACGCGGTGTCGCCGGTCTTGACGTTGAACTGGCGCCGGTAGATGCGGCCGGCGTGCTTGGCGCTCACCACATAGGCGCCCGGCGCAATGAAATGGGTCGGCAGCGCGCCCGGAGCTTTCGCGCACCGTCTCGCCCTGGGTGGTCGCCAGGTTCCACTGCGTGTCGGCGATGGCATCGCCGCCCGGCCGCGTCACGAGCTTGAACGTCACCTTGGCGGCGGCGTGCGCCAGCGTCACCTCGGTGAGCTTGCCGGCCTCCACGGTAACGTCGGCGCGCGCCACCGCGTTGGCATCGCCGTAGGTGGAGACGATCGAGTAGATGCCGGCGTTGAGGCGCAGCACCACTCCTGCTTTGGCGCCGGTCACCACCTTCGCGCGCTGGCCGTGCTGATCGCGCTCGTCCGATTGCACCTCGAAGCTGACCGCGCGCGCATTGAGGGCCTCACCCTTGGCGAGCACCGGGATCACCCGCAGGCCGCCGGCATTGAGCACGAAGCGCTCGACGCCGGGTTGCTCCGGCGAAACCACGATCCTTCGGGTCAAGTTGGCACGGCCGAGCGAGACGATGATCTGGTAGGTGCCGGGGTCGAGCTTGAGGATGGGGTTGGCGTCGCGATGGGTGGAGACCAGCACGTTCTTGCCGTCGGCTGTGGCCTTCTCGCGAAACACGCGCCACACCAGACCCTGCTGAATGGGCTGGCTCTCCTCGGTGAGGAAGGCGGCGAGTGACAGCTGTCCGGCTGCGCCCGCGCCGCCCTTGGCGCCGTCCGATGAGCGCGGAACCACGGTGGTGTTGGCGGGCGGGTTCGTCTGCGTCTGCCAGCTGGGCGGCGTCTGGGCGCCGGCAGGAGCAAGGACGAGCGGCGCACAGGCCGCTGCGGCCAACGCAAGCATCGTTACGTGGCGTACCATCCAGGCTCCCGTCAAACGCCATCGGAATCGATATTCGACAGCTGCCCGAGGCTCGAAGATGACATGAGCAAAATCAAGGCTGCGGCCGATGCGCCCGCGAGAGGGCGCCTCAGTCGGGAGCGATGTCAAGCAGCTTGGTCTCGCCCGCGCGCAGCTCCACGGGGCGCTGATAGCGTTTGTCGCGGGTTTCCAAGCGCACCAGGTATCGCCCGGCCGGCAGATTGGCGGTCGCCTCCGCCTGATTGTCCATCCACAGGCCTCTGCCCGCCTCGTCGAAAACCTCCCACCACGTCTCGCCCAGCCCCGCGCCGGCAAAGCGCATCCTGAGCATCGCAACCGGCGGCTCGAGCACCAGCTGCGCCGTCTGGCCGGCCTTGACCTCGACCTCGCGCACCGTCTGGGCGCCGACCAGGCCGTAGCGGCCCTCGACGCGGTAGCGCCCTGCGGGCAGCAGCAGCGTCGGCGCCGGCAGGATGGTGGTGACGGGCTCCTGCGCGGGTCCATCCAGGCGCACGACCGTGTAGGAGGCGTGCTCGGTTGCCGGGGCGTCGGCGAGGCCGGACTTGGTGGCGAGCGCGAGCCGCCCGGCCGCCACGCTGAGCACCAGCCGCTTCACGTCGCCGGCGCCGATGGTGACGCGCTCGCGCACCTCGACGGTCCCCTGCTTGGCGATCACGTAGTAGGGGCCGGGCGGCATCACGAAGCGAACCGCCTGCGCCGCCGAGCGCGCCAGCTCGCGCCGGCCCTGCGGCGCATCGGGATCGTCCTCGACCAGGCTCAGCACCACCGCTTCGGGCAGGGCGCCCGCCTCGCGACCGGTGGTGGCGACGTTGAGGCGGGCGACGTTGAGCGGCATGTCGAGGTCCGCCTGCCGCCCCGCGGTGACGGTCAGCGTTTGCTCGGCGCGCACCAGACCGATCTCGACGCGGGCGAGGTAACGGCCGGCCGGCAGCAGCGCCTCGATCTCACCCGTTCGCGAGGCGTGCAGCACGTTTCCGGTGCTGTCGCTGATGGTGACCACGGCATCGGCGATGACGTTTGCGGCCTTCGCCGCCAGCGCCCGCACCCGCGCGCCGCCGGCGTTGAGCACCACGGTGACGGCGGTGGGCCGGTTGCCGCGCACCTCCGCGCTCTGCTTTGCGACGACGGTGCCCTCGCGCGCCTCCACGATGTAGCGGCCCGGCGCGATCGGCACGACCGGATTGGGCGCGCGCCCCTCGAACAGGGCGATGTCCGGCTGGTCCTCGGCGGCGATGGTCCAGCTCAGCGGCACGGTGATGGCCGCCGCGTTGGGCGCCTGCAGCGCGCGAAGATGCAGTGCGGCCGGGCCCGAGGCGGGGATCGGCTCAGGCGGCACGATCGGCGCCTGCTGGGCGGCGGACGCGGGTGCCGGCCGGGCAGCGGCTGCCGGCTCGGCGGGGGTGACCGCGGTGCTGAGGCTCGCCGAGCGCAGCGCCTCCTCGAGGTAGGCCGAGGCCTGCTCGATGCTGAGCGCGTTGAAATGGCGCCCGCCGGTCAGCTGCGGCAGGCAGGCCATGCGGCCGAGATCGGCCGCCTTGGTGCCGAGGCCGACCACGTAGGCGGTGATGCCGGCCGCGCGCAGCTCGCCAGCCACCGCGCACAGGTCCGAGAAGCAGTTGTCGGCGTCGTCATGCACCAGCACGATGCTGCGCGCGCTGCCGTCCTTGGGCAGCGACTTGGCGGCCTCCCGCAGCACCAGAGACAAGCGGACCGGTGCCGCGCGGCGTCAGCTGCTCGAGCGGAGGCATGAAGCGCTCGACGTCGACCGGCTCGGGCTGGCGCATGCACCTCCACGTCGTTGCACTCGTTGCGGCGGTGACCGAAGCGCGGCAAGCCCGATGCGGGTCTGCGGCCGCACCTTGCGCAGGCCGGCGCGCAAGCGCATCGCGCACCGTCAGGTACTTGGCTCTGCTTGGTCCCCTCGAGCGGCCCCCACATGGAGCGCGAATAGTCGAGGATGACGACGATGGCCGGCGGCTCGGCCGCCCTCGCCGCGGCGGGGGTGGCGGCCGCGGCCACGGCTGTGACCAGCGCTGCAGCCCACCGGCGGCGCAAGCTGCGCATCGGCTGACCTCGTTGGGGCGGCTTCACCCGGCCATTGTACTCCCGCAGGACATGGTTTAGCGAGAACCGACACCACAGGCAGCCCACGCCCATGCACCAGGATGCACTCGACCTATTGCTGACCCGCCGGTCGGTCAAGCCGGCAATGCTGGGCGAGCCCGGGCCGACCCCCGCCGAGCTTGCCGCCCTCCTTACGGCGGCGGCCCGGGTGCCGGATCACAAGAAGCTGGTGCCCTGGCGCTTCATCGTCTTCGAGGGGGAGGCGCGGGCCCGGTTCGGCCGCGTGCTCGGCCAGGCCTGCCAGGCCGAGGAGAAGGAGGCGCCCTCCGAGAGCAGGCTCGAGTTCGAGCGCGCCAGGCTGCTCAGGGCCCCATTGGTGGTCGCCGTCATCTCGAGGGTGGCGCCGCAGGCCCCCGCGCCGGAGTGGGAGCAGGTGCTGTCGTGCGGCGCCGCCTGCCAGAACCTGTGCCTGGCGGCCAACGCCATGGGCTTCGGCACCTGCTGGATCACCGAGTGGTATGCCTACAGCCCGGCCGTGCGCGAGGCGCTCGGGCTCGGCCCCGACGAGAAGATCGCCGGTTTCGTGTATATCGGCACGGCGAGGGAGCGGCAGGCCGACCGCGAGCGGCCGGCTCTGGACAAGATCACCAGCCGCTGGATCGGCTGAGCCACAGGCAAGCAGGAGACCGACAGTGTTCTACGAGACGGCCGGCAACAAGCACGGGCTCAAGCACGATCCATTCAAGGCGCTGGTGGTGCCGCGGCCGATCGGCTGGATCTCCACCGTCTCCAAGGCCGGCATCTGCAACATCGCCCCCTACAGCTTCTTCAATGCGATCGGCGAGCGGCCGACCTACGTGATGTTCGCCTCCGCCGGCCCCAAGGACTCGCTCCTGAACATCGAGGAGACCGGCGAGTTCGTCTGCTCGCTCGCCACCTGGGACCTGCGCTACAACATGAACATGACCTCGGCGCCGGTGCCGCGCGGCGTGGACGAGTTTCCCATCGGCGACCTGACCGCGGCAGCGAGCCATCTGGTCAAGCCGCCGCGCGTCAAGGAGAGCCCGGCCGCCTTCGAGTGCGTGCACTGGCAGACGCTGGCGCTGCCGCCGGCGGAGCCCGGCGGTAAGTCGGCCTACTCGGTGGTGCTCGGCAAGGTGGTCGGCGTGTACGTGGACGAGCGCTTCATCAAGGACGGCCTGGTGGACACCGGCGCCATGCGCCCGATCGCGCGGCTCGGCTACATGGACTACGCGGTGGTGACGCCGGAGACGGTGTTCTCCATCGATCGCCCCACCGCCGAGGAGGCGTTGGCCAAGCTCAAGCTCAAGGCCGCGGAGTGAGCTTAGCGTGGGCCGGCCTATCTGAACACCACGAGCCTCATCTCGGGAGTGGCATCGGGCTTCATGCGTACCGGCTCCTGCATGCCGTTGGTCATGCGCAAGACCTGGCGGCGCACGTAGACGGCAAGCTCGTCGGTTTCCACGTAGCCCAGCTTCTCGCGGTCGGCCATGCCCGACAACCCCTCGATCATGGCCTTGGTGAAGGCGCCGTTCTGCCAGTCGGGGTGCTCGTAGGAGAACTGGCGGCCGAGCGCGGACGCGTACAGGAACACGCCCAGCGCCTTGTCGCCGAACTCGTTGACGACGCGGTTCATGTCGACCCGGCTCTGCCGCTTGGCGCTGCCTGCCGTGTCGCCGGAATGGCACGCGTCAACCATCACCACCATGGTCCCCTTGCGGTTGCGGATCGTCTGCAGGATTTCATTGCGGCTGACACCGGTCGAGCGCGGCTTTTCGGGGAAGCTGTCGGCAGCCATGTAGTAGAATTGCTGCTGCTCGTCGGTGATGCCGTGGCCGGCCAGGAACAGCAGATTGACGTCGGTCTCCTCCGATTCCTTCTCCAGCCATTCGAGGCCATCGAGCACCTCGGCGCGTTTGCCGTCGGGAAGCACCCTCGCCACCACCTTCGAATAGGTCCTGCCTTCCTGCAACTTGAAGAAGGCTGCGAGGTCCCTGGCGTCCTTGGCAGCGAACCGCAGCTTGGGAAGATCCGGCGCCGCGTACTCGTTCACGCCGACGAACAGCGCGCGCAGTTTCGGCAGTTGCACCTTGCCGGGTTGGGCGCCGTCCCAGCGCAGGCGCACTGTGGCGGGCTCGCTCGCCCTGGTGCCTTCGCGAGCGACCAGCGTGATTGTCACGTCCCGCTCCGGCAGGGTGAGGGTGATCTTGATCGGGTCGCCGCTGCTCGGGTTGATCGGCACCGCGGCGCGCGCGCCGACCGAGGCATTGTTGACGCGGACGTCGACGTCGGTGATGCGTTTTCCCGTGGGCGAGAGGGCGTGATACTCGATCGTCACCTCGGGTGAGCTGAAGGTGGCGTTGTCGGACGGCTTCTGGATGATGATAGTCGGCGGGACGATGGCCCGCACATTCTCCTCGGCGCGCTTCACGTTGGCGCGCCGGTTGGTCTCGTCGATGGCTCTGCCCTCGTCCAGCGTCGCCAGCACCGTCTTGACGATATCGGGCCGGTTGAACTGATCGCGGAAGCGATCGGCCGGGTAGAAATCGGCCGCCGCATCCCAGCTGCGATTGACGTGCCAGCCGATCAGCGACTCCGCACCTGGCGAGGCCATGTAGTAGCCCTTGGGCGTCCAGGCCACCCAGCGCCGGTCGCCCTTGTGCACGAACAGCGCGAGCAGCTCCTGGCCGTCCGACAGCCGGTGCCAGCGCACGGTGCCATCGCCGTAGCCGGTGACGGCGATCTTGCCGTCGCGCGAGATATTGAGCGACCACGTCGCCCCCGGCGTTTGCGTGCGCCACACCTGCCTGCCGTCCTTGTCGAAGCCGCGCAGCGTCCACTCGCTGCCGAGGACGAACATCTGCCGGTCCGGCGCGATGGCGACCGAGCGCGCGGTCTCGAAGTTGTCGAGCTTGATCGACGCGCCGTTGAACTTGGGATCGCGGTTGTTGATCCAGTCGGAGATCGGGCAGACTGGTGGTGTCGGCAGCGGAAAGGTCCGGCTGCGGGCCCGGCGCCTCGCTGAGCTGCTCGTTGACGAGGTCGAACAGTACCCAGCTGCTGCCACCGTACTCCCCGAGCTTGAAGCGAACCCGGCGGCCGTCGACGGCAAGCGCTACGCTTTTTTCGGCGCGCTGGCCGCGCATGTCCGGCTGCGTGCCCTCCTGCCACAGCCTGCGCCGCCCGTCCGGGCCGATCAGGCCGAAGGCCGGGTCGGCTCCCGCGACGGCCATGCTGCTTCCGCAGGGCATCAGGTGCAGCACGGTATCGTTCGGCCCGGGGATTTCCCGCCTCGCGCCTTGGCCGGCGCGGTCCCAAACGAACACGGGCGAGCCCTTGTCGATGCCGCCCTCCATGCGCGCGAACGTGCCGCCCGCATAGAGCCGCTGGCCGTCGGCAGACCAGGCGACTGCACCGAGATCGCCCTTGAGTATGTCCTTGGTGTCGGCCAGCAAGATCCACGACAGCGTGGCTGCGTTGTAGACCTCCACCGAGGCGCTGTCGGCAAAGCTCACCGCCACGCGATCGCCCGAGGGGTGCGCGGCAACCGTGTAGGGCCGCTTGCCGCCCCGCGTCGCAATGGTCTTGGGCGCGCCCGTGTAGCCGGGCGCATAGCGCCGCAAGGTGCCGTCGTAGGATACGACGTAGAGCGCGCCCGAGCGGTCGAAGGTCGCGCCATACGTATCGGCGGGGTAGCTCCTGTCCTCGGCCACCAGGCGCCAGCGTGCCAGGTCGGAGCCCGTTCTCTCCCACACGCGCAAACCGCCGCCCTTGAGCATGGTCGCCGCCAGATAGCGCCCGTCCGGCGATACGGCGAGGTGGGCGATGCCGGCGCTGAGCGGGCCGAGCCGCGCCTCGATCACGGCCGATGAGGCCTTGAACACGTAGACGGCGTCGCCCTGCAGCACGCTGGCGGAGGCATCGATGCCGACGGCGACCCAGCTGCCGTCGGGAGCGACGGCGGTGGCATAGACCCGGCCGTCGTTGCCGGGACCGATCGGCGGACGCAGCACGCGCAGGCTCTTGCCCTCGGGCATGCGCCACAGCCGCACGGTCTTGTCGTCCGAGCCCGTAGCCAGCAGCGTGCAGGCAGGATCGCTGCCGATGCGCCTGATAGGCGCCGTGTGCATCGCCGGGTCGATGCGCAGGATCGGCGCTTGCGGCGGCGGAGCCTGCGCGAGCGCGCGGCCGCTGTCGGCGAGCGCGAGCCCGCATGCCAAAGCGGAGATCAGCAACCCCAAGCGCAGTGTCATGACGCGCTCCCCAGCAGGAATATGCGTAGCTCAATGGGCGCTATGTGCCACCACCCGCGCGGCGCGCGCAATAGGCTTCAGCACAGCCGGCGGCGAGTGCTCGCGCGACGGCGATCGGCGGGCGCGATCCCACTCGCGCCAGGCGGGCGGCGATCGCCCACGGCAACGCTCGAGGCAAAATCCGCGCATGTAAAAGCGCGAGCTCGGTCGGTGCATGGGCACTTCGGGGCGGACGATTTGACGCGGTTTGCAGCGAAGTTCAATTTTTGGCCGCATTCGCCGCGACAACCCGTTGTCACTTCCAATGAAACGGGGATCAGCGAAGATGAAGATAACGGCTCTCGCCGTCGCGGCGGCGTGTGTGTTGCCGGCTGCAATGACGCCTGCGGCGGCCAGTCCCACCTGGGATGCAAGCGGCAATGTCGTGTGGCCGAACTCGGGTGAGCAGGGCTCCTACCGCCTGGGTGCGGGAAGCAGCTATCGCTCGCCGCGCGCAACCAGTCATGCGCTTGGCCCGCGCCCGCGCCGCTGGTGCGGCTGGTGGATGCGCGGCCAGCGCGGCGGCGGGCCGGAGCTGAACCTCGCCTGGAACTGGAGCAGGTGGGGCAGGCCGACGTCGCCGCAGGTCGGCGCCGTGGTGGTCTGGCGCCATCACGTGGGCGAGATCGTCGGGCGGGCGCCGAACGGCATGTGGATCGTGCGCTCGGGCAACGACGGCGGCGCGGTGCGCACGCGTGCGCGCTCCGTCGCCGGCGCGGTGTTCCGGATCTAGCCTCACCGTCTGCGTCCCCGGCCGGAGCGCACGAACTTGATCGTGGATCAAGTTCAGGACGCGCGGAGCGGGGTCCTTCCCGCGATGCGGGAAAGATCCCGGATAGCCTCGCCTCGGCTCGAGAGCCGGGCTCGGCTTCCGGGAACGCAGACCTAAGTCAGTCCCGACGCCTTGGCGCGGGCGAGGATGCGCTCGGCGCGCGCCACGTGCGCCTTGTCCACCATCTGGCCGCGCCAGGTGAGCGCGCCGGCGTCCGGGTTGGCGGCGAACAGCGCCACGATCTCCTGCGACTGCGCCACCTCGTCGGGGCTCGGCGTGAAGGCCGCATTCATGGCGGCGACCTGGCTCGGGTGGATGGCCATCTTGCCGGTGAAGCCGTCGCGCGCCGCGGCGCGGCACTCCTGGATTAGGCCCTCCTCGTCGCGGAAGTTGACGAACACCGTGTCGATCGGCTGCACGCCGGCGGCGGCCGCGGTGAACAGCGTCAGGTCGCGGGCGAGGCGATAGGGCGAGGTCCAGGCGCGGCCGTCGTCCTCGCGGTTGGAGCGCGCGCCGAGCACGGCGGAGAGGTCCTCCGCACCCCAGGTCAGGCCCTACCAGCCGCGTGCTGGAGCCGACATAGGTTTGGAGCTGCAAAAGCGAGATCGGCGTCTCGGTGACGAGCGCCAGGATGCGCGTCGAGCCGACGGGCACGCCCGCGCGCTCCTCCTCGTGGTTGAGTGCGATGGAAAGCGTGTGCACGTCCTCGCCGGAACGCGCCTTGGGCAGCAGGATGCCGTCCGGGCGCGCGCCGGCCACCGCCGAGACGTCGTCCTGCCACAGGTCGGTGTCGAGTGCGTTGATGCGCACGATAGAGGCGCGGGCCGGTCTTCGCGCTGGCGCGTCTCGGCGACGTAACGGGCGGCGAGTGAGCGCGCGGCGGCCTTGCGCGGCAGGCTGACCGCGTCCTCCAGGTCGAGGATCAGCGCGTCGGCGCCGGTGGCCAGGCCCTTGCCGAGCTTCTTCTCGTCGTCGGCGGGGATGAACAGCAGCGAGCGCATGGCACTACTCCTTCGGCCGCTTGCGCATCATGGCCTGGCGGCGGCACTCGGCGACCAGCTCGCCGCGCTGATTGAACGCCTTGTGGGCGAACTCGACGATGCCGGCGTCTGGGCGCGAGCGCGTCTCGCGCCTGGAGAGCACCTCGGTGGTGACGTTGATGGTATCGCCGTGGAACACGGGCTTGGGGAACTTCACCTCGGTCATGCCGAGGTTGCCTATCGTTGTGCCGAGCGTGGTGTCGTTGACCGAGATGCCGATCATCAATCCGAGCGTGAACAGGCTGTTGACCAGCGGCTTGCCCCACTCGGTCTTGGCCGAGAACTCGTGGTCGATGTGCAGCGGCTGCGGGTTGTGGGTGAGGCA
This sequence comes from uncultured Alphaproteobacteria bacterium, assembly GCA_963756735.1. Lineage (GTDB taxonomy): Bacteria > Pseudomonadota > Alphaproteobacteria > Rhizobiales > Hyphomicrobiaceae > AWTP1-13. Next base: position 128,742 of record CAVWOY010000023.1, on the reverse strand, counting down.
GGAGAACAGCGTGTTGTCCATCTCCGTCACCGTGCGCCGGATCGCGTGCTGGAAGACGCGCCCGACCTCGAAGTCTTCGAGATACAGCCCTGTCATGCTGCTCACCCGATACTACGTGGTTGCTCCAGGGGCTTTACGCTGCCCGCATGTGGACTGTCCAGGCTTCACGCCGCGGCGACAACGATGTCGACCAGCCGGTCCAGGGAGGTCTCCTCGTAATCCGGAACGGCGCCCGCATGGGTCTGGCCGGCCGATGCGGTTGTGCCAGTAGACGGGCATGCCGACTTGGCGGGCGCCGGGCACGTCGGCAGGAGAGCCCGCCACGAACAAAGTGCGCTCCGGCTTCGTCCCGAGCGCGGCAAGCAGCGCCTGGTACGGCTCCGGGCGCGGCTTGTAGTAGCCGGCTTCCTCGGCGGTGATCACCGCCTTGAACATCGAGCCGGCACGACGCGCCGCTCTGTTGCCGAGTGCAATCGAGCAGTTGGTGGCGATCCCGAGCGGAACGTGGCGCGCCAGCTCGGCGAGAACGCGCGGCGCCTCCGGCCAGGGCTTCAGCTCATCCCAGCGCTCGACCAAGCGATCGCCCAGCGCGGCGGGGAGGCCGGCGGCGCTTGCAGCCTCGCGCACCAGCTCCTCGTAGGGCCGATAGGCGCCGCAGCCGTAGGTCACCTCCAGGTATCGCGCACGCCAGCGCAGGCCGGTTTCTGGCGAGCCGGCGATCTCGTTCCAGAGCGTCCAGGAATCGACAAGGGCGGTCAGGAGATCGAAGGCGACGGCATCGTATCTGTGCTGGTGAGGCATGATCGGTGCCCCGCGTGAAACGGGGATGTTGGCTCAATACCTGAACTGCTCGGCCAGGATGCGCTCGTCGAGGCTGTGGCCGGGGTCGAACATCAGGAAGATATCGACGTTGCTGGCCTGCTCCACGTCCACCTGCACCACCGAGCGCGTCTCGGCGTGATCGGCTACCGCGCTGGTGGGGCGCTTGTCGGGCTCCAGCACGTCGAAGCGGATCTTGGCCGCGTTGGGCAGCAGTGCCCCGCGCCAGCGCCGGGGGCGGAAGGCGCTGATGGGGGTGAGCGCCAGCAGCGGCGCGTTGATCGGCAGGATCGGCCCGAACACGGAGAGGTTGTAGGCGGTGGAGCCGGCGGGCGTGGCCACCAGGGCGCCGTCGCAGATCAGCTCCTCCAGCCGCACCTTGCCGTCGACCGAGACCCTGAGCTTGGCTGCCTGGTAGGTCTCGCGGAACAGGTGCACCTCGTTGATGGCGAGGCGATCGTGCACCTGGCCGCCGCGGTCGACGGCGCGCATGGCGAGCGGGTGGATGACGTTGACCTCGGCGCGCGCCAGCCGCGCCTTGAGGTCGTCCTCAACGTAGTCGTTGGTGAGAAAGCCGACCGAGCCCCGGTTCATGCCGTAGATGGGGATGCGGTCGTGCATGTGCCGGTGCAGCGTCTGCAGCATCAGGCCGTCGCCGCCGAGCGCGACGATGGCGTCGGCCTTGTCGGCGGCAACGTTGCCGTAGAGTCTGGTCAGCGCCTCGAGCGCGCGGCGCGCCTCGGGCACCTCGCTCGCGACAAACGCGATGTTGTCGAGCTTTTGCGCTAAGCTGGGCATTGGGGCAGATGCAACCTGCTGGACTCCAAGGAAGGCTGGCTCAGTTGAGTGAAAACGACAAGCTCGTTCTGATCTACGCCACGTTTCCCTCCGCTGCCGAGGCCGAGCGCATCGGCGGCCAGCTGGTGGATGCGGGGCTTGCAGCCTGCGTCAATATCTTTCCCGGCATGACCGCCATCTATGTTTGGGAAGGCAAGCGCCAGCATGATTCCGAGGCGGCAGCCATCATCAAGACTCGCGCCGAGCTCGCCGAAAAAGCCATCGCCGAGGCGCGCAAGCTGCACCCCTACACCAACCCCGCGTTCGTCGTTCTGCCTATTGCCGGCGGCTCGCAGGATTTCTTGCGCTGGATCGCCGAGCAGACGACTCGGGCAGGCTGAACGTGGGCTTTCTGCCGATATTCAGTGGATAGGTGGTGGAAAACACAAGCTGAGGCTGTGAATAGAATTGTCGCGAAAATATCATTCGCAAGCGGGCGTATCCGTGGCGGAAAAATGTCCGGGTCGCACATGCATTTGATCTGGTTAATAAATCGTTATATAGATTCGGGATCAGGGGGCGCGTTTCCCGTATCTCGTAAACTTTATGTGGGCCTCGGAGGTTTGTGCATGGCGCGGGGACCCAAGAGTCAGCCCACCTGTGCATAACGCTCCGCGGTCCATCTGCTTCCGCCGGACAGGGTGAGCGCTGAGGGTGAAGGGACGGCGCCAAGCCGCCCGCCCCTCCAGGGACAAGCGCTCGCCGGGAGGAATGCCTCCCAGCTGGCGGAAGCCTAGTGAGCCTCCTTCCTACCGAACAGGTCGCGCTGCCCGTAGCGGGTGCGCGTGCATGATGGGGGCGTCAATGGCTAGACACGTCTTGGGCATATTGGGCGTTATTGCAGCCAGCGTTCTGCTGGTTGTGTCGGCCGCAATGAACTACCGGTTCGGCTTCAGCCTCGGCAAAACGCCGGCCGACGGGCAGATCTACGGTGCGGCCTCCGCCGCGGCCGACTGCTTCAAGGCGCTGGTGCCGTTCTTCTTCTTCGCCGCCTGGCGCAATAGGATGTGGTCGCAGGCTTTCGCGGCGGCCCTGGTGTGGATCGTGGTCACCGGCTACTCGATGACCTCCGCGCTCGGCCATGCCGCGCTCAACCGGCTCGACATCACCGGCCAGCGCACCGTGGCGAGCGCCAACTACAAGGACATGCGCGCCGACAGCAAGCGGGCGCAGGATCAGCTGGCCTGGATCCCTGCACATCGGCCGCCCGAGACCGTCGCTTCCGAGCTCAACGTGCACAAGGCCCAGCGCCAATGGCTCTCGACGCGCGAATGCACCGAGGTGACGGGCAAGACGGCGCGCGAATACTGTCAGCAGTTCCACAAGCTCTCCGCCGAGCTGGCTTCGGGCCGCGAGGCCAAGAAGCTGGAGGCGCGGATTTCCGAAATCGGCAGCAAGCTGGCGACGGCCGGTACGGCAACGGTGCTGGCGGAAGCCGATCCGCAGGCCACCGTGCTCGCCCGCGTCACCGGCCTCGAGATGGAGAAGGTGCAGACAGGCCTCGCGCTGTTCGTGGCGCTGCTGATCGAGATCGGTTCGGGCTTCGGCATGTACGTGGCCTTCGCCTATTGGCGCACGCATCCCGTGCCGTCGCGCAGAGAGACCGAGGTGGCCGCGGTGCCGGCAACGGTCGCACCGGCGGCCTTCGTGCCGGTGCGCCGTGGAGCGACCCTTGCCGGCCTTGGCGCCGCCGCAGCCCGCGCTGCCCGAGCCGGTGGCCGTGGCGGACACCGCAGTGCCCGAGCCGGCCGCGGTGCAGCCGCCACAGCTGCCCGTCCGACCGGGCGCCAACGACAACCGCACGCCGGTGGCTCGCCGCCTGCTGCCCGACAGCGACGTGCAGCGCTTCTACCGCGAGCAGGTCCTCGCCTCCGACGGCGCCAGCATCAACCTCACCGACCTCTACGGTGCGTATTGCGCCTGGAGCGAGGAGCAGGAGAAGGAGCCGCTGGCGATGCCGACCTTCAGCCGCGAGTTCAAGGCGCTCGGCGTGCGCAAGGAGAAGATGGGCGGGCGTGTGCGCTACTTCGACATCGCGGTGCGAGCTTCGCGCGAGGAGATTATGGCGAGCGACGGCAAGCTGCCGGAAGCGGTGTACAGGGCGGCGTGACGGCGGCCTGGACGCCAGGATTGGAAGAGGGCCGGTTCGCCGGCCCTTTTTTGCTTTTGAGGTGGCGTCTTGTAGGTTGAGTCGAGCGGAGCGCAGACCCAACATCATGGTGTCGGAGCGTGGTGGCGTTGGGTCTGCGCTCCGCTCGACCCAACCTTCGTGCTCGCCCGCCGCAACCGAGGAGCCCGCCATGCCCCAGAAGCCGCCCGCTGCCGTCGGCATGTCGCTGGCAGAGGTAGATACCCCGGCGCTGCTCATCGATCTCGACGCCTTCGAGCGCAACCTGCAGCGCATGGCCGATTTCACGGCGAAAGCCGGCGTACGGCTCAGGGCGCATGCCAAGACCCACAAGTCGCCCGACGTGGCCAAACGGCAAATGGCGCTGGGGGCCGTCGGCGTGTGCTGCCAGAAGGTGTCGGAGGCCGAGGCGATGGTCGATGGCGGCATCGGCGATGTGCTGGTCTCCAACGAGGTTGCCGGCGCCGCCAAGCTGGCGCGCCTGGCGCAGCTGGCGCGGCGCGCCAAGGTCGGCGTTTGCGTCGATGATCTGGCCAACGTCGCCGAGATCGAGGCCGCGGCCGCAGCGGCGGATTCAAGAATAGACGTGCTGGTCGAGATTGATGTCGGCGCGGGCCGCTGCGGAATTCAGCCCGGTGCGCCTGCAGCGAGCATTGCGCAAGCGATAGCGCGCGCGCCGCATCTGGAGTTCGCCGGGCTGCAGGCCTATCACGGCTCAGCCCAGCACGTGCGCGAGGCCGAAGCCCGGCGTGGCCAGATCGCTCGCGCGGTGGAGCTGGTGGAGGAGACGCTCGCAGAATTGCGCAAAGCCGGATTGCAGGCCCGCATCGTCGGCGGCGGCGGCACGGGCACCTGCGAGAACGAGGCTGCAAGCCGCGTCTACAACGAGCTGCAGTGCGGCTCCTACGTCTTCATGGACGCCGACTACGCCCGCAACAAGCGCGCGGACGGCGCCTTCTTCGACGCCTACGAGCATGCGCTGTTCGTTCAGGCCACGGTGATGAGCGCGCCGATGCCGGAGCGCGCCGTGATCGATGCAGGGCTCAAGGCGTTCGCCTTCGACAGCGGCATGCCCGTGCCGTGGCAGCTGCCCGGTGCCCTATACCAGCGGCCTTCCGACGAGCACGGCATGCTCGAGCTGACGCAATGCGCAGCGCGGCCACGGCGCGGGGACAAGGTGCTGCTGGTGCCAGGTCACTGCGACCCCACCGTCAACCTGCACGATTGGTACGTGGGCGTGCGCGGCATGGGCACTGGAGCTGCGCGCGCGGAGTGCCACGTGGAATGCCTGTGGCCGGTCGCGGCACGCGGCGCGGTGTTCTGATTCCGTTCCCGGTACATGTCGCGCGCACGTGCAGCGAGATTCGCTACGCGTTCCCGCCCCATTGCGCGCGAGGTGCCCGCACCCGATATGCATTGGTGTCTGCACTGTCCGTCGCTCCTCACACGAGAGGGACCAGCCATGACACCGGAAGAACGCCAGCTCGTCACCGGCCTGTTCCAGCGCATGCGCAGCTTTGGTGCGCCGCAGAAGGACGGCGAGGCCGCGGCACTGATCAGCGAGGCCATGCGCACGCTGCCCGATGCACCCTACATGCTGGTGCAGTCGGTGCTGGCGCAGGAGCACGCGCTGGGGGAGGCGGGCAAGCGCATCGAGGAGCTCGAGCGCCGGCTGCGCGAGGGTCAGGCGGCCGCGCAGCGCGAGCAGCCCGGCTCGGGCAGCTTCCTCGGCGGCCTGCTGGGCGGCGGCCGCCCGGTTTCGCAACCGGCCCCCCCGCCGACGGCAACCTCGGTGCCGCCGATCGGATCGCGCGCCGAGCCCGCGGCTTTCGACGACGACCGCAGGCCCTGGACGCAGCAGAGTGCGCCAGCCCCGCAGGCGGCGGCGCCAGCCTCGGGCGGGTTCATGCGCTCGGCTCTGGCCACCGCGGCCGGCGTTGCCGGAGGCGTGCTGGCTGCCGGCGCCATCGGCAATCTGCTGGGCACCAATTCGCCGGCGCAGGCGGCCAATTCTCAGCCCAATCCGGCCGCCAACCCCACGCCGGCCGGCACCGACGCCGCCGTTCAGCAGGCGCGGCAGGATTGGGAGGACGACGTCAGGGCCGACGCCGAGGACGCCGACGGCTCCGACGGCGGCGGGTTCGACATGGGCGGCGATTTGTGATCGGCCGCTCGAGGCGCCACGCCTGAACGTCGATCATGCATCCGCTCGACGCGAGATCGCGCGGGGGTTTGCAGCAGCACGGGCCTCGTTCTACACTTGGCTACTTGATATTGCGATACGTGTTGCTTGGGGGGAGACATGAGCAGACTGGTGCAGCCGCAAGCTCGGCCCGGCGATAGCACGCGATCCGGAGGCTTGGAAGCAACCACGGGTTCCAGGGACGGCGACGAGTATGCGTCGCGTGTTGCCAAGTACATTCCTAGCGAAGTCTTGGCCGGCTACCTGACGCTGGAAGGCTTGCTCAATTCGGCCACCGGCGCCGCGGGGGAGGAATTCTCGACATAGCTTCGAACCGATATTTCGCAGCCAGCATTTTCCTGGTCGGGGTGATTTTCACGCCGCTCTACATCCGGTCTTCGGGCTCCGCAGCAAGGCCCCTTGGGTCACGCACGCCCTCATGGCGACGCTTGCGTTCTGCGTTTGGGCCTATGCCATGAGAGGCAGCGTCTTTCAGCTGCCTGTCGCCGGGTTGACGCTCTACGATGGCACGCTCGCGGCCGCGATCCTCGTGGTCTTCTCGCTCGTCAGCGGTCTCGTCAAGCCGCACGGGTCCTGACGTCTCGGTCAGCGCCCGTCGCCCGTGCAGCCGCCTCACACGGGCGGCTGCAGCATCGTCCGTGCCGCGACCTGGCCGAGCCAGGACAGCACGCCGCCGCCTATCGCCACGGCCGCCCACTTGGCGAGCGTCCAGGCGCGCTCCTTGGTGTTGACGTTGACGAGACGCTGATACCTTTGGTCCTTCGCCGGCAGCCCGGCCTCGATGCCATCGCGGAACTCGCGGCCCTGGAGGACCAGCAGCAGCTCGTGCTGCCCCGTCTTCTCCGGTGTCACTGACCATCGCCACGTCGTGGTCGCATCGAGAGCCTTCCCCGCGGCGATCGATCCACTGCGTCTCATCCGACTGCGGCTCGATCTTGAAGCCGCCGCGCTGGCGCCTTCAGGCGCACGGTCATCGCCGCGTAGGTCGTCACGTCGTGCACGGCGGTGGCGCCGCCGCCCAGGTCCGCAACCAGCTTCTCGCTGAGCAGGCGCGACAGGCTCACGGACACGACACGCGTGATGAGGGCACTCATTCTGCGGCGGAATGTTGTGGGCGAGCTTGCCGAGCGTCGGCTCCCTCGAAAGGGTTTCGGCAGCCGTTTGGAAGGCTGCCTCCAGCGAAGCGGGCTGGGGAGAAGCCGCCTCCGGTGCTTCCCCTGCCATCGCCCCCGCGCGCTCCAGCACGGGTGCCTGTTCGACCGCAACGGAGTGCGCCCGCTCGCCTCTTTCGCCGCGGTTTCGCAGATCGAGCGGATGTAGATGCCCTCGTTGACGGAATGCTCGCCGCTCTCATCGTCGAGGCGCGGCAGCTTGTTGGTCTGCAGATTGGGCCCCGAGTGGTGCAGGCCGACCACCTCCCAATCGCCGTCCTCGAACACGGGGCTGCCGGAGTTCCCTCCGATCGTCGGGTTGGTGTAGTGCAGATACTCGTGCTTCGGTGACTTTTCCGTCAGCTTGGAGCCGATCTGCACCAGCGGGCTCTCGTACAGCGACACGCACAGCTCGCGGAAGCCGCCGGGGTGCCCGACGACGATGACACGCGACTTGTTGGCCTCGGGTCGCTTGTCGGAGAGGCTCAGCGGTGGAATGCCGGTCGGCTCCGGGTGTAGCGCCACCAGGGTGGCGTCGAGCTCTCCGCGCGGCGAATCCCAGAGCACCTCCCGGCACACGAACTCGGTGCGCCGGACGTCCTTGCCCGCGGTGGTGAACTCGACCTTGGCTTTCTTGATGTGCACCGACGGGAGCCCCGGGCCTGAAGCTCTTCGGGCCGCACGCTCAGAACGTGGGCGTTGGTGAGCAGGGCGGGCATGTCCCCGAGCTTGGGATGAAATCGCCGGCCCGCACCAGAAAGCCCGTGCCAAACCCCTGTCCCGACGCGATCGTCTTGATCAGCGCCACCGAGTTGGCGCGCTCCAGCCCCGCCTTCAGCCAGCCGACGGGCTTGGGCCGCCCGTCCGAAAGATAGGCCTCCATGTTGCCGGCCTCGGTGTAGCGGCTTGCAGGAGCTGGCTGCGCTCCCCGGTCGAAACGATCAGCTCGCCGCCGTCCTTGTCGAGCAATCGCGCCTTGAGCAGGTAAAGAATGCGCCCTTGCGCCTCATCGGCGGGATCGAGCTGCCAAATCTCCTCGAGCTGGCGGATCGTGCCGCCGAGCTGGAAGGCATTGACATCCTTGTGCTCGGCGTAGCGGCGCAGCCATTGCTCCGCGTTTGCCCAGTCCTTGCGGGCGACGTACGCCTCGCCCAGGGTGGCGAAGTCCCATGCGTTGTTTGCCGTCTCGCCCTGGGGGCCGAAGGCGTCGATGATTTCGCGGGACACGTCATCTGCATCGACGCCGGCGTCGACCCTGATGCCGTCCCTCTTTGCCCTTTCGAGCACGGCGACGAGATTGATGCCGGTGTAGGTCCAGTCGCCGCGGTTGGGATTGGCGCCGCTGCGGCTTTTCAGATAGCCGCGCTCGTAGCGAAGGGCGGAGTTGGCGAGCGTGTCGCGCAGCGCTCGGTTGGTCGAGACCGTCCGGTAGCGCGGCGAGACGTCGGCGTACACCTGCTTGTACGCGCGCCCCGCAAGTCCCAGTCCGTCGAAGTACTGGCGTTGGTCGGGAGGCGTGAGCGAGAAGAGCTCCTCGAGCGCACCAAGCGCCGCGTGCGGATGGCCGCTGTCGATGAGCCCCTGCGCCGTCAGCTTGCGGATCTCGGGGTCTCGCGCGCCCAGCGCAATCAGGCGGTCGCCGAGCTTGGCCAGTTCGGCGAACGCGCGCACGTTCCGCAGAGCCCGTCATCGCCTTGAGCGCCAGATCCTCGTCCAGGACGGCGCCCGAGCGTTGCAGCAGATCCCGCAGCTTGCCTGCAGCCTCCTCGGCAACGTTCTTGTCGTTGGCGGCAGCGGCACTGATGATCTGCTCGGCAAGCTGCTTCGCCTGCTCGGGCAGCACGATCATGAGCAACCGGTCGAGAGCGGCCCCGCCCGTCGCGGCATCGATGATCTGGCTCTGATCCGCGCCGGCGCCGATGCCTGTGCTGCGCCATACAGCTGTCTGGGCAAGCTCCTCGGCTTTTGTGCGGTCGCCGATCTCCAATGCCTTGGCGAGTTCTTGCGCAACAAATGCCATGAGAATAACTCCCCCTGATTGTACTTCCGCACAGGCCGCGGATACGAAATCTGTCTTATCTCAGTAGGCCCGGTTTTCTCGCACGCTACCTCGGCGCGGCTCGCTAGTCGATTGCGGCAAGCTGCTCAGAATGCATGGCATTGTGCCGGCGCGGGTGAACTGTGGCAGGTTGCAGACAACCTCCAAGGTCGCCACGGTGGCCCTTCTCCCCTTGGGGAGAAGGTGCCTGAAGGGCGGATGAGGGGGCCTCACGTCCTCTCCCCCGAGAGAGGGGAGCGGGGCTTGCAGCGCGCGCCAAGCAAGCCTGCGGTGTGCTTTTGCCGACGGGGCGCCGGGTGAAACTGCCAAGCCGCACCCAGACTCACTAATTCAGCGATTGCGGGTACCAGGCGGCACGCCCTCGGGCCCAGCTCGAGCCCGCCCGCAGCATCCTGCCTCAAGCCTTGCCCGCGATCTTCAGCGAGAAGGCATAGTCGAGCGCCACCTCTTTCAGCTGCTCGAAGCGCCCCGAAGCGCCGCCGTGGCCGGCCTTCATGTTGGTCTTCAGGATGATCAGGTTGTCGCTGGCATTGTGGTGCCTCAGCCGCGCCACCCACTTGGCGGGCTCCCAGTAGGTCACCCGCGGGTCGGTCAGCCCGCCGTAGGCGAAAATGTGCGGGTAGGCCTTGGGCGCCACGTTGTCGTAGGGCGAATAGGAGCGAATGATCGCGAACTCCTCCTTGGACGTGATGGGGTTGCCCCACTCCGGCCACTCCGGCGGCGTCAGCGGCAGGCTCTCGTCCAGCATGGTGTTGAGCACGTCCACGAACGGCACGTCGGCGATGATGCCGAGGAACAGGTCGGGTGCCATGTTGGCCACCACGCCCATCAGCATGCCGCCGGCCGAGCCGCCGTTGGCGATGATGTTGCCGCGGCTGGTGAGGCCCTGCTCGGCCAGGAACTCGCCGGCGGCAATGAAGTCGGTGAAGGTGTTCATCTTCTGCCTCAGCTTGCCGTCCGTGTACCAGCGGTAGCCCTTGTCCTTGCCGCCGCGGACGTGGGCGGCGGCGAACACGAACCCACGGTCCACCAGCGACAGCCGTGATGTTGCGAACGACGCGGGAATCGTGATGCCGTAGGCGCCGTAGCCGTAGAGGAACAGCGGCGCCGAGCCGTCGAGCGGCGTATCCTTGCGGTAGAGCAGCGACACCGGCACCAGCTGGCCGTCGGGCGCCGGCGCCATCAGCCGCCGCGTGACGTAGTCGGCCGGATTGTGCCCGCTCGGCACCTCCTGCGTCTTGCGCAAGGTGCGCTTGCGGCTCTCCATGTCGTAATCGAACACCTGCGCCGGCGTCGTCATCGACGAGTAGGTGAAGCGCAGCGCCGTGGTGTCGAACTCGTAGCCTGGCGACATGCCGAGCGAGTAGGCCTCCTCGTCGAAGGCAATCGCGTGCTCGGCGCCGTCGGCGAGGCGGCGGATGACGACGCGCGGCAGCCCGTCCTCGCGCTCGAGCCGCACCAGGTGGCCGGCAAGCGCGACGATATCGATCAGCAGCCGCCCCGGCTTGTGGGAGAGGATCTCGCGCCAGCTCGCCTCCTGCGCTGCCGCCACCGGCGCCTCGCACAGGCGGAAGTCCTCGGCACCGGCCGAGTTCGTCAGGATGAACAGCTTGTCTGCGTGATGATCGAGGGAATACTCGTGGCCGTGCCGGCGCGCCGCGACCAGCCCCAGCTCACCTTCGGGAGCGTTCGCATCGATCAGATAGACCTCGTTGGTCTGGTGATCGTGCGCATCGACGATGATGTACTTGCCCGACTGCGTCTGGCCGACGCCGACGTAGAAGCCGATGTCCTGCTCCGCATAGACCAGCGGGTCGGCCTCGGCGGGCGTGCCGAGCCGGTGGCGGTGGACGAACAGCGGGCGATGGTTGTCATCGAGGCGCACGTAGAACAGCGTGGCGCTGTCGCGGGCCCACACGATGGAGCTGCGCGTATCCGGGATGGCATCGGCCAGGTCCTGCCCCGTCTCCAGGTCGCGGACGCGGATGGTGAACAGCTCCGAGCCCTTGTCGTCCACCGCGTACGCAAGATAGCGGTGATCGGGGCTGTGCGCGGCGGCTCCCAGCGACCAGTAGGGCTTGTCCTCCGCTTCCTTGTTGCCGTCGATCAGCACCTGCTCGGGCCCGCCGCCGCGCGGGCGGCGCTTCAGCAGCGGATACTGCCCGCCGGTGACGAAGCCCGTGAAGTACTCGAAGGGGCCGTCGGGTGCCGGAACCGAGCTGTCGTCCTCCTTGATGCGGGCCTTCATCTCGGCGAACAGCGTCTCCTGCAGCGCGCTCGTGTCGGCCAGCGCCGCTTCCGTGTAGGCGTTCTCGGCCTCCAGGTAGGCGCGGATGCCGGGATCGAGCACGGCTGGATCGCGCATCACCTCCTGCCAGTTGTCGGCGCGCAGCCAGGCGTACTCGTCCACCAGCTCCACGCCGTGATGGACGGAGAACTTCGGGCGCCGCTCGGCCATGGGCGGGAGCTGGCGGGTCGTGGGGCGGTTGAGACCGTGCATCGTGGTCACCCTCTTCTGAGATGTTGGGGGCCTGTGTTCTTGGAATCTATGTTCCGGAAACCTGGCGAGCGGCGGCCGCACCGGCCGCTAAAAGCTCGAGCGTCAGCTGTCGCCGGGGTCGAATTTCACCGCCGCCCGTGCCGCGTGCCGGCGCGCGGCCCGCTCGGCGAGCCTGTCTGTGCGATCGAGGACCGGGGTTTGAGCCATGGGGCCGTGCGCGGGCTTGGGTTAGGCAGAGAGCGTATTATGGCCGGAAGGATAGCGGTCGGTCGCTCAAGTCTTCGTGTCTACAGGTTGCATGAGCTGGCCATAGCAGGTGCCTGATTTTGCAATGCACTCAGCATGATGAGCAGCAACCAAGCCGCAGTCGAGGCAAATAATTTAGGTTGCATGACGCCAAAAATATGACTTGTTCTTGGCATCCACGGCGCTCAAGCTTCGTATATTGGGGAATACTATTGTAGAATGCTGATCAATGGCGTATTGAAGCGTAGTTTCGATGTGTCGGCGGGGTAGGAGCGGCCAGCTGGTCGGCAACGTCGTTGGAGCGCAAAGTCATGGATGAAGTTGATAAGCCCGATCTTGTAGGGCTAACCGCCGAGATTGTTTCCGCCTATGTCAGCAACAACGCCATCGGCCGCGAGGATCTGCCGGCGATTATCAGCGATGTGCACGAGGCGCTGAGCCGGGCCTCGCAGCGCACCGGCGTGGGCGACCGCGAAGAATTGAAGCCCGCCGTGGCCCTCAAGAAGTCGGTGACGCCCGACTACATCGTCTGCTTGGAGGACGGCAAGAAGTTCAAGTCCCTCAAGCGGCATCTGCGCACCCACTACAACCTTTCGCCCGAGGAATACCGCGAGAAGTGGGGCCTGCCGCACGACTATCCCATGGTGGCGCCCAACTATGCTGCGGCCCGCTCGCAGCTTGCCAAGCAGATGGGCCTCGGCACCCGCAAGGAGAAGTAGGCGACGGCCCCGCCATCGCATCCTGGCCATCGCATCCCGGCGGCCGCAGTCACAGCAGCGGCCGCACCCCGCCGATCTGCGGCACCTCGCCGGCGATCGCCGCCAGCCCCTCCTCGTCCACCAGCTCGAAATCCGCCCCCGTCCATTTGAAGGTTCCGGACCGGCGCAGCTGCTTCAATGTTTTGTTGGTGTGCACCAGGGAGAAGCCGATGGTGTCGGCCAGGTGTTCCTGGGTGAAGGGAAAGGCTGCCTTGTTGCCGCGCGTCAGTCCGAGCTGGCGCGCGCGGCGGAACAGGTGCAGCAGGATGAACGCCACCCGCTCGCCGGCGCGCCGCTGTCCGACGGTCACGAGATAGTCGGCCAGGATCGTCTCCTCGCGCGAGGCGAGCCAGGTGACGTCGAACGCCAGCCCGGAGTGCTTCTCGTAGAGCGTCCACAGCTTCGCGCGCGGGAACACGCACAGCACCACCGGCGTCAGCGCCTGCACCGTGTGGTGCATGCTGTCGAAGATGGATGCCTGCAAGCCGAGAAAGTCGCCGGGCAGCGCGAAGTTCAGAACCTGGCGGCGGCCGTCCTCCAGGCTCTTGTGCTTGATGGCCCAGCCCGAGAGCATCGTGTAGAGGTGCGGGCTGTTGGTTTCCTCCACCAGGATGGTCGGCGCCGGCGTCCAGCACCAGCTCGCCGCTCTTGAAGCTCTGCATGAACTCCAGCTCTTCCGCGGTGAACTTGCGGAACGCCTTGCTGGCCCGCAGCGGGCAGCTCTTGCAGAGAGTTTGCGGCGGGGCGGGGCCGCTGCCTTTTTTGTTGTTTCTGGCCATCCACGATCACGTCGGCAAAGGGCCGGCTTTGGCTACGGCGCGACCGGGGACCGTGTCTATGTCTTTCTTTAAGGACCCGGCTTGATCCTTGCGGCACATTCACACCGGGCGTCGCAATGAGGGGTTTCGGCCGCCCGCCTCGAGTAGGCCTCGCCAACGCAGGGGGAGCGTCATGAAAGCTCGCCAACTGATCGGAAATGCCGCGTACGGCCCCGACGTTCTCAAGGTGCTCTACCAGGCGTTCGACGAAGCGTGGGCGAGGGTGGCGCCCAGCTGCGGCAACGATCCGCAGGCCATCGATGCCGCGCGCACGCAGCTCGCCGACGTGATCCTCGCGCTGGCAAAGGATCGCGCCAAGCCAGACGTCGACGAGCTGGTGGAAAGCGCGCTCGTGGTCTTCGGCCAGACCGGCCGTGCCTAGGGCGCGTGCTCAAATACACACGACCGCCTGCCATCTTCTGGAGTGAGCGACGACCCGTGGGCCGATTTTTCTTGTGCTGGCAAACCGCCAATACCGCGCGTCACTGCTAACGCGGTAGCCGTGAGCGCCGATTTAGCTATCTATTTGCCCCAGAAGGGAGGCATGGTGTTAGGTGACATCCTCATCCTCCCGATCGGCCTGGTTGCCGGTGTCACCTTTGATCCCGTCGTTCAGGTGACACGTCATGACGATCGAGCTTGCGCGCGTGCAGGCCCTGGCAAAGCCTTGGGGCGTCGCCGATCTGCGGCCCTGGAGCAATGTTGGCTCTGACGGCCGCCTTGTGGGCGAAGTCTGGTACGAGCGACCTGGTGGAGCTGCGTCAGAACCGTCGCTCCTGCTCAAGCTGCTGTTCACCAGCCAGCCTCTTTCCATTCAGGTCCACCCGGGCGACGCATACGCCCAGTCGATGGGCGTGGCACGCGGCAAGACCGAAGCCTGGTACGTCCTGAGCGCTGCTCCCGGTGCCAAGATCGCCCTCGGCCTGAAGGAACGGCTCGCTCCGCGGCAATTGCGCGAGGCTGTCGACGACGGCTCGATCGTGCGCCATGTCGCGTGGCGCACGGTGCTGCCGGGCGACGTTGTCTCCGTGCCCGCCGGTACGATCCACGCGATCGGCGCGGGTCTGGTGATCGCGGAGATCCAGCAGCGCAGCGATGCAACGTTCCGCATGTTCGATTTCGGCCGCAAGCGTGATCTGCACGTAGCACGAGCCATCGCCGTGGCCGACGCCGGACCGGCCGACGCTGCCTCGAAGCCCAAGCGGCTCACGGACGAGCGGACGCTTCTCGTTTCCAACCGGCACTTCGCGTTCGAACGGATCAATCTTGCGCCTAACTCGGAATGGTGCGTCGAAGCGGAACGCGAGACGTGGCTGCTCGTTGTCAGCGGGGGAGGCCGCGCCGGATCGTTCAAGGTTGCGACGGGCGACGCCGTTTTTGCGCAATCGGACCGCGTTGAAATGCACGCCGGGCCCAGCGGCATGGAGGGCCTGGTGGCCTACGCGGGCACCGACGTCCCGGTACCACAGCGCCTCGCAGGGTCAGGTGCGGCGGATGCACGGGGGCCGGAGAAGACGCAGATGGCAACGTCCCTCACTCGAGCAAGAGCGGCCACGGCTAACGGGAACGTGGGAGCGACGCGATGAAAGCCCTCAGACGCGTCGCAATCATCGGCAATCATCTCCCGCGCCGCTGTGGAATTGCCACGTTCACGCATGATCTGCATCGAGCGGTCTCCACGGCTAGCCCGGGGTTGGAGACCTGCGTCGTTGCCATGAACGATCCTGGCGGCGCCTATGACTATCCGGCGGCCGTGCGTTGCCAGATCCACGAGGAGACGATCGTTGGCTATGTCGAAGCCGCCGATTTCCTGAACGCTGCGCGGTTCGACGTCGTTTCCCTTCAGCATGAGTACGGGATTTTCGGCGGTGAGGCCGGTGGACACATCGTCGAGCTCCTGGAACGCCTCGCCATGCCGATCGTCACAACGCTGCACACCGTGCTCCCGGCACCGACGCCGGCGCAGCGCAGCGTGATGGGCAAGATCATTGCTAGGTCGACCAAGCTGGTCGTGATGGCAGAGAAGGGCCGCGAGCTGCTCCGGTCCGTGCACGACGTGCCGCCGCAGAAGATCGAGATCATCCCGCACGGCATCCCCGACTTTCCGTTTCTCGAGACCCACCACGCCAAGGCCAAGTTCGGCTTCAGCGGCAAGACGGTCATCCTGACGTTCGGCCTGCTGTCGCCGAGCAAGGGCATCGAGACCGTGATCGATGCCATGCCGGGAATCGTCGAATCCTGCCCGAACGCCGTCTATGTCGTCCTCGGCGCGACCCATCCAAACCTCATCCGCCGTCAGGGCGAGGCCTATCGCGAGGGCTTGGTTGCCAGGGTGCGGGAGCTCGGCATGCAGGACCACGTCGTGTTCTTCAACCAGTTCGTCGACCAGGCCACGCTGCTGGACTTCATCTCCATGTGCGACGTCTATGCGACGCCCTATCTCAATGAAGCCCAGATGACGTCCGGCACGCTGGCCTACAGCTTCGGACTGGGAAAGGCCGTGGTCTCGACACCCTACTGGCACGCCAGGGAGCTGCTGGACGACGGACGCGGCATCCTGGTTCCGTTCGGGGACGCCAAGGCCATCGGCGTGGAGATAGCGGCGCTATTGACCAACGATGTCCGCCGGCACGCCATGCGCAAACGCGCGTACGCGGCCAGCCGATCGATGACATGGGCGCAAACGGCCAAGCGGTATCTGGCGACCTTCGAGTTGTCGCGCGAGACCAGCCGGATCGGCAAGCGCGCTTCGGCTGTTCAAGGCGACTTCTGGAGCGAAAGCGGCATCCTTCCGGAGCTGCGTACCGAGCATTTCCTTTCGATGTGTGACAGCACGGGACTGCTCCAGCACGCCGTTCATTCGATACCCGACCGCGCTCATGGATACTGCGTCGACGACAACGCACGAGCCCTGCTGCTGTCGAGCGCGCTTTCGACCTTTGCCGACGCTCGATTGCCCGAGTCAATGACGACGCGCTTTGCCGCTTTCATCCAGCACGCCTGGAACCCGGATACGCAGCGGTTCCGGAATTTCATGAGCTACGATCGGCGGTGGCTGGAAGTACAGGGCTCGGAGGACAGTCACGGGAGGACGCTGTGGGCCTTGGGAGAATGCGCCCGCAGTGACACTGCTCCATCGCGCCGCAAGTGGGCAGCGGCCCTGTTCAAGACCGCCTTACCCGCCGTCGCACACTTTCGATCGCCGCGGGCCTGGGCCTTCACGCTGCTGGGACTGGACGCCTATTGCGCCGTGGTGATGGGAGACCTTGCCGCTAGCCGCATGCGTGAGTTCCTCGCCGACAGGCTCGCATCGGCCTTCGATGCGACGGAAAGCAAGGACTGGCTTTGGTTCGAGGACGTCCTCGCCTACGACAACGCGCGCCTCTCGCAGGCACTGATTCTCACGGGCGCGGCACTCAAGCGGCCGAAGCTGGTCAAGGTTGGCCTAACGTCTTTGCGCTGGCTGATGGCGCTGCAGACCACACCGGAGGGTCATTTCAGACCCGTCGGCACCGACAGCTTCGGCGCTGTGCGCAAGGCCCCACAAGCTTTCGACCAGCAGCCCGTCGAAGCAGCGGCTGCGATCTCCGCCTGCCTTGCGGCATGGCGGGTGAACGACAGCGCCGAGTGGACGTCAGGAGCAACTTGCGCTTTTGAGTGGTTCCTGGGCCGCAACGACCTGCAGACGTCGCTGGTCGATCCTAGCACGGGCAGCTGCCTGGATGGGCTGCATCCCGATCGGCCGAACGAGAACAGGGGTGCAGAGTCGGTAGTGTCCTACCTTCTCGGTCTTGCCGAGATGCGCCAATTCGCACGCGCCGGTGCGGCAACGTCGCCCTCCGAGCTTGCACAGAAATTGGCTCTCAGCGCCTGAACCAGCCCAATCGCACAACGGATCCAAGGGGACCCTCTTGTCTCAGCCCTTATTCTTGAACCGACAGACTTTGCATCTGCGTCCCGATCCCACCAGGGTAGTCGTGCGGCCATTCAAGCCGGCGATCGAGCCCAGGGACCTCAACCCGACCGACAAGACACGCGCAAATAATATCGTCGGCAGGGTGCTCGGGCTGGACCCGTCCGCCGCCGAACAGCAACTGAAGGACGTGCTCGAGAACTTCGAAGGCCGTCACAGGAACCTGCTCGAGATCTTCGAGGCACGCGCCGTCGAGATGGAAGACGCATTGGCGCCGCATGCCCTGCTGACAAGAACACAGCGCTGCCTGGTCGGCGCGTATTTCCTTCACGAATACTCGTTCGAAGCGTCGGCCTTGTTCAATCCGAGCATCGTGCGGCATCCTGACCAATCGAGCGCTCCCGACGGAGGATGCCGGTTCATACTGAGCCTGCGCGCGGTCGGGGAAGGCCACATTTCATCGTTGACCTTCAGATCCGGCTCTATTGCCGCCGATGGGAGCGTCGCCATCGACCCAACGGCGCGACTGGCGTCGGTGCCAAAAATCGCAAACCGGGCGTCGAGGCCCAACGGCGACGAAATCGAGGTTATTTTCAGGCCGGACGAGGACCTGAGCGAACGTGTCATCTTTCCGATCACGGACGCGCAGTCGAACGGTATCGAGGACGCGCGGTTCGTCGAATTCGAGGACAACGGGCGCAAAACATTCTACGCGACCTACACTGCCTACAGCGGCAGGGCGATCCGGTCCGAGCTGCTCGAGACTGCGGACTTCCGATCCTTCCGCATGACGCCCCTCGGCGGCACAGCTTCGCGCAACAAGGGCATGGGGCTATTCCCGCGCAAGATCAATGGCCGCTATGCGATGATCGGGCGGCAGGACAACGAGAACCTTTATCTTATCTATTCCGACGACCTTTACACATGGGATGGAGGCCAGGCGTTTCTTCAGCCGGCGTATCCTTGGGAATTCGTCCAGATCGGCAATTGCGGCTCGCCCATCGAGCTGGATGAAGGCTGGCTGCTGTTGACGCACGGCGTCGGGCCGGTGCGGAAATATTCGATCGGAGCGGTTCTGCTGGACAAGAAAGACCCCGCCAGGGTTCTTGCGCGGGCGCACGAGCCCCTGGTTCGCCCTGAGCCTACCGAGCGGGAAGGCTATGTGCCAAACGTCGTCTACACCTGTGGTGCCATGCGCCATGGCGAGCGGATCATCCTGCCGTACGCGATTTCGGACACGTTCTCGAATTTTGCGACCATAAGGATCGCAGCGCTTCTGCAGGCCCTCTCGATTTGATCTTGGCCGGGTGGGCTGCTCGGTCCTGGGCTTGGGGCAGTCCGGCTGTCCGAATTCGCACTCCTGTGTGCCACCTCGAGTCCGGCGAGATTCGGGTCCAAACAGGAAGAGCTTGGCTGATTCACAACATTTCCGTCGTGCCCCAGATAGCGGACACGAGGTACCGCAGGCCCTCGTCATCGAGTACGCGCCCAAGCGCCAGCACAGCCGAAGCTCCGCGTCGCGCAGCAGTTCCGCCGGCTTGAGCTGCGGTGGAACTGCCGACGAATTTCTCGCGTTGTTCCGCCAGTCGCTGACAACGGAGAATCGAACAATGGGACGTGGTCTCATCCTCTGGCTCGTGGGCATCCCGCTGCCGATCATTCTGCTCCTGTTCTTCCTTGGCTACTTGAGCTGAACGGCACTCGAGGCAAGAATCGATGTGCAACACCGGGGCTGCCTTGCGCCACGGCGGAGGCAGCCTCGCTCATCTCGGCGTTGCGGCTGTGCTGCCGCTCGCGCGCCGTTCAGCTTGCGCGAGCTCCCGTCTGCGCGGGCAGCGGCGGCCCGCCGACGTTGAAGAACAGCGCCTGGCTGATGATGGCCTTCAAGTTCTCCGCCTGGAACGGCTTGGTGATCAGGAAGGTGGGCTCCGGCCGCGTGCCGGTGAGCAGGCGCTGCGGGAAGGCGGTGAC
Source organism: uncultured Alphaproteobacteria bacterium (assembly GCA_963756735.1). GTDB lineage: Bacteria > Pseudomonadota > Alphaproteobacteria > Rhizobiales > Hyphomicrobiaceae > AWTP1-13. The sequence goes on along the minus strand of CAVWOY010000023.1, from coordinate 109,339 downwards.
GAAGATCACCGGCACCTGGATCGAGGTCAGGATCTCGTTGACGGCATCGAGACCCGAGCTGCCGTCGGCCAGCTGAATGTCGGCCAGCACCAGGCCCGGGCGCAGGCTGGTGACGGCCTCCACCGCCTGTCTGGCCGTGCGCGCGATCCTGAGCACGCGGTGGCCGAGGTCGGTTACCAGCTGCTCGAGATCGAGCGCGATCAGCGGCTCGTCCTCGATGATCACGACATCGGTCGCAATCTGCTTGCCGATCTCGCGGCCCGCCTCGTCGATCAGATGCTCCAGCTCCTTGTCGCCGACGTCCATAGCCAGCGCCGCGTCGGCCGGCGTGAACTCCTCCAGCGCCACCAGCAGGAAGGCCTGCCGGGCCTTGGGCGGCAGCGTTTGCAGGTTGCGCCTGGCGGCCTCGAGCGCGGCCGGCTCGGGCGGGTCGATCTTCTCGCCGTTGAGCGGGATCGAGTTCAGGATCTTGAGGAAGGTGCGGTAGAGCGCCACGCGCGGCGGCAGGGACGTGGCGAAAATGCCGGGATCGGCGACGATCGCCTCCAGCGTCGCCACGACGTAGGCATCGCCGCTCTGCTGGGTGCCGGTCAGGGAGCGTGCGAACCGCCTCAGGTATGGTAAATGGCTCGCAACCTGTTCTGCAATCGACATATTTCCGCTCCTGGCCCACGGCCGAGCATGGCCGCCCCAGTTTCCAAAACGCCGTCACCGCCAGCCGGTTCCGTCGGTGGAACCCTTTTTGTGGCTCCGGCGTTTCCCTACCTGTATGGCACGTGCAGCAAAACTGACAAACCGGCAGAGGGCACAACGAGATGACATCAGGGGGTGGGGTTGCGGGACCCAGCGAGCAGGACATGACCGAGCTGACCATCGAGCCGCCAGAGGATGGCGTGTCCCGGCAGGCCTCGCCGACGCACGGTTGCCACTTGCGCATCGTGCACAGCGCGGATCGTGCCTCCGGCTTCGCGCAGCCCCTGCACAGCCGGCCTCGCCCCATGCCTGACCGCCCCGCCGATGGCAGCACCAATGGCGGCGCCGATACCCAAGTGATGATCGACCGCGCGATCCAGGGACAGATCGGCAGCATGCTCAGGGACGTGTTCGCCGATGTGGCGAGCGAGCCGGTACCCTTGCGGTTCGTGGAATTGTTGGATGCCCTTGCAGCTCAGGAGAAGCAGAGGTGAAAACCGTGTCTGCGTCCATGAAGCAGGACATGCTGGGTCTCATACCCAATCTGCGTGCGTTTGCCGTCTCGCTCTGCGGCGACATCGAACGCGCCGACGATCTGGTGCAGGAAACGCTGCTCAAGGCTTGGAACCATCTGGACAGCTTCCAGGAGGGTACCAACCTGCGCGCGTGGCTGTTTACGATCCTGCGCAACACCTACTTCTCGGAGTGCCGCCGGCGGCGCCGCGAGGTGGAGGACCGCGACGGCAGCAAGGCCGCGGATCTGTCCGTGCACCCCGAGCAGCACGGCCACCTCGACATGGGCGACTTCCGCATGGCGCTCGACCGGCTGCCTGCCGATCAGCGCGAGGCGCTGGTGCTGGTAGGTGCCGCCGGCTTCTCCTACGAGGAGGCGGCATCCATCTCCGGCTGCGCGGTCGGCACCATCAAGAGCCGCGTCAACCGTGCGCGCACCAAGCTTGCCGAGATGCTGCGGGTGACCTCGCCCAACGAGTTCGGGCCCGATCCGGCCACGGAGGCCATCGTTGCGCGCACCGTGGGAGGCGCGCTGCGCTAGCGAGCTGAAGCGCGCCGGATCCCTGCGCTCCTGCAACGGGGGCCGTCAGGAAGGCGCGGAGGTCGGCCGCCCGCGGTTGCGCAGGGTTGCCTGCTGATCGAAGAACAGCACCTGGCTGACGATCGCCTTCACCGCGTCCTCGCGGAACGGCTTGGTGATCAGGAACGTCGGCTCGGGCCCCTGCCCGGTCGCCAGCCGCTCTGGAAATGCGGTCACGAAGACCACGGGCACGGAGAAGCTGCGCAGCAGCTCGTTGACCGCATCGACGCCCGAGCTGCCGTCGGCCAGCCGCACGTCGGCAATCACCAGGCCTGGCTTGCTCTGCTTGGCGGCCTGCACCGCTTTGGCGCGCGTGCGCGCGATCGCCACCACGCGATGGCCGACGCTTTCCAGGATGCTCTTGAGATCGAGGGCGATCATGGGCTCGTCCTCGATGATGAGCACGTCGGTGGCAATCTGCTTGCCGATCTCGCTGCCGGCCTCGTTCAGCAATGCGCCCACCCGACGCTCGGACAACTCCAGGATCTGCGCGGTGTCCTTGAGGTCGAAGCCCTCCACCGTCGTCAGAATGAATGCTTGCCGGCTCTCGGGCGTGAGCGCAGCCAAGGTGCGCGCTGCCGTGGCGCCCAGTACCCCTCCGGCGCGGGGGCCGAAATCGCGATAGCGGCGCGTGAGAGTGCGCAGGAAGCAGTGGTAGAGCCCGAGGCGCGGGGGCAGGGCGGGAAACTCCGACGGGTCGGCGGCAATGACCTGCAAGACGCGCGCGACCGCTCCGTCGCCTGCGCTCTGCGACCCCGTCAGCAGGCGCGCAAACCGCCTCAGATCGGGGATGTGCGGACCTATGCGTTGGGCCAGCGTCATGGCGCTATTGAACGGTCTGCGTGCGGCCAGCGTGTGACGCCGGCCCATCGACCGGGGCAGGCTGCCGGCCGAGGCGGGCGCGAGCGAATCTGTTCCTGCATTCTCGACATATTAGCCGTTGTGGGTCGGCGATTTATGCCACCCCCGATTGTTCCACAAAAAGCATCCACTCCTTCAACACAACCTGAGCAGATGTAAACAAGTTGTGAATACACAAAGAGTTTCTGCGCCTGGCACCGGAACGAATGCGCCCTAGTTGTTGTTATTGCAGCAACAAGTATTGAGACCCAGAGAGGTAGTCGTGAGCTTCTGGCAGGCAGCGCGGCGCGAGCTGCGCGAGGTTGTGTGGCTGGCGTCGATCGTGGGCGGATTGTCCGTCCTGAGCGTTGGGCTGGCGTTCGTGGCAGCATTCACATTGCATGGCTGGCCGGCTTGACCGCCCTTGCTGGCCGCATCGAACGGTGTGTGTGCGTTGGCATCCCAAGAGGCGCACATCTGTGCGCCTATTCCATGCGCTCGCGCTCCGACGCATAGGCGCCTCGGAACGATCGCTTCCGGCGCACGTTCTTCTTGCAACCTAGATAGCAACAGCAAGGAGAAGTGGATGGCCACCGCAACCGTACACCCCAATCACGAGCTGATTTCGAGCGAGGACGTCGAAGGCACCAATGTCTTCGACCTCAAGGGCAGCAACATCGGCGAGATCGATCACCTGATGATCGACAAGGTCTCGGGCCGCGTCACCTACGCGGTGATGAGCTTCGGCGGCTTCTTAGGGCTGGGCCACAGCCACTACCCGCTGCCCTGGGCTGCCCTCAAGTACAACACCAGGCTCGGCGGCTACGAGACCGGCATCACCGAGGCGCAGCTCAAGGACGCGCCATCCTTCAGCGACGATTCCTGGCAGGATCGCAACTGGGAGACTCGCACCCATCAGCACTACAACGTGCGCCCCTACTGGTAATTGCGGAGCTAAATCGCGGAGCTGAGCGCGACACGTGCTCATTGGGCCGAGGAGAAATCCCCGGCCCAATTGCTTTGCATTTGACCGACGTGCAGGCGTGCCGGCTCCGAGAGCAGCGCTCAGCCGTGCTGAGTGCCATTGCCGTCTTGGGGCTCGCCGCGCCGGCGCCGCGACATGCGCCCGCCCTTGCGGCCGGCCTCGGAGGCCAGCGTACGATCCTGCGAGAAGCTGCGGGCCTGCGGCGCCACGCGCCTTCCGCCCTTGCGGCCCGCCTCGGATGCCAGCGCGCGGTTCTGGGCGAAGCTACGCTTGTCGTGGGGAACGTTGGCACCCCCCTTGCGGGCAATCTCGCGCTGTTTGTCGGGGTCCATACGCGCAAAGCCGCGCAAAGACGACCTGTCGGTGTGGCTGTCGCTGTGTTGCACCATGCATGGTTCTCCTGCGTCAGTGGGCAAAACCACCGACGGGCGCATGGGTTCCCCGGAATGGGCGGCATCGGGCCCACAATCGCCCAAGGCCGGCGCCCAAGGCCGGCGCCAAGGCCGGAGGGAGCCGGCGCGGGCTGCGGGGCGTTTACCGGGGCGAGGGTTCTTGTTGGGTCGTTAACCATGCCGGGCTACATTTCGGCGAGGGACGTGTGCCGTAGCCTGGCTTACAATGGCGCAGCTGCTTCCCGTAGTGCGTAACAGGATCAGACGCCATGGCACCCAGGCCCAACTGGAAGGGCTATCTCAAGCTTTCCCTCGTCTCCTGTCCGGTGGCCCTCTACCCCGCCACCACGACGTCGGAGCGCGTCTCCTTCCGCACCCTCAATCGCGACACGGGAAATCGCGTGCGGCGCCAGTTCGTCGACGAGCAGACCGGCGATGCCGGTCGAGAGCGAGAACCAGATCAAGGGCTACGAGGTTGCCAAGGGCGAGTACGTCCAGATCGAGGACGACGAGATCAAGACCGTCCAGCTCGAGAGCAACCACACCATCGACATCGAGCGCTTCGTGCCGCGCGCCAGCGTCGACGAGCTCTACCTCGACACCCCCTACTACCTGGCGCCCACCGACCGCGTCGGCGAGGAAGCCTTTGCCGTCATCCGCGATGCCATGCGCGCCGAGAAGATGGTTGGCCTGGCGCGCGTCGTGCTGTTCCGCCGCGAGCGCATCGTCATGCTGGAGCCGCGCGACAAGGGCATCGTCGCCACCAGCCTGCACTACGCCAACGAGGTGCACGCCGCGTCCGGCTACTTCGACGAGATCCCCGACACCGAGCTGCCCAAGCAGATGCTGGAGCTTGCCACCCACATCATCGCGAAGATGACGGGCAAGTTCAAACCGGAGGAGTTCGAGGACCGCTACGAGAATGCGCTGATCGAGCTGATCCGCTCCAAGCAGCAGGGCATGCCGGTCAAGCCGCAGCCGACCCACCGCCAGACCAACGTCATCAACCTGATGGATGCGCTGAAGCGCAGCGTCGAAGGCGCCAAGGGCGAGACGGAGCGCGCTCCCTCCAAGAAGCAGTCGGCCGAAAAGCCTGCCGGCCAAGGCCCGTGCAACGCGCGCCAAGGGCAAGGCGCGCAAGGCCGGGTAGCGCCGGGCGCGCATGCCGAGCTCCACCGCCCTCCGTCAGTACCACCAGAAGCGCAACTTCACGCGCACCAAGGAGCCGCGCGGCGCGCTCAAGAAGCGCAGCACCGGCGATCTGTTCGTGGTGCACAAGCACGCGGCGCGCCGGCTGCACTACGATCTGCGCCTCGAGCTCGACGGTGTCCTCAAAAGCTGGGCGGTCACCAGGGGCCCGAGCCTGTCGCCCGGCCGACAAGCGCCTCGCCGTGCGCACCGAGGACCACCCGCTCGACTACGCCGAGTTCGAGGGCCGCATCCCCGCGGGCGAATACGGCGCCGGCAGCGTCATCGTCTGGGACCGCGGACGCTGGTCGACCGAGGGCGATCCGCACCAGCAGCTCGCCAAGGGGCACCTGATCGTCGACCTCGACGGCGACAAGCTCAAGGGCCGCTGGCACCTGGTGCACATGCGCGGGCGCGACCAGCGCGGCAAGGAGAACTGGCTGCTGATCAAGGCGGAGGACGAATTCGCCAAGGCCGACGGCGGCGCCGACCTGCTGGACGAAGCGCCGCAATCGATCAAGACCGGGCGCACGGTGGAGGAGATTGCGGACAGCAAGGTCACGATCCAGCCCAAGCACCGGGTGAAGCGAGCCGGCTCTCCGCAACAGCGCGCAACGCAACGCGAGGGTAGGCCGCAAAGCACGGCAACGGCCGAAGCGCGCGCACCGATCAAAGGCGCTCGCGCAGGCGCCCTGCCCGGTTTCGTCGAGCCGCAGCTGGCTTCGGCGACCACCAAGCCGCCATCCAACGACGCCTGGGTGCACGAGCTGAAGTTCGACGGCTACCGCTTGCTCGCACGCATCGACCGCGGCAAGGCCAAGCTCAAGACCCGCAGCGGCCTCGACTGGACCACCAAGTTTCCCTCCCTCAAGAAGGCGTTGGAGGCGTTGCCCGTCGTCACCGCCTTTCTCGACGGCGAGGTCGTCGTCGAGACGGAGACCGGGACGCCGAGCTTCTCCAACCTGCAGGCCGACCTGAGCGAGGGCCGCAGCGATCGCTTCCGCTACTACCTGTTCGACCTGCTGCACCTCGACGGCCAGGACCTCACGCGCCTGCCGCTGATCGAGCGCAAGGCCGCGCTGGCTGAGCTGCTTTCCGGCTCCGACGGCGGCGTGCTCAGCTACAGCGAGCACCTGACCGGCAAGGGCGACGTCGTGCTCCAGCACGCCTGCCGGCTGGGGCTGGAGGGCATCGTCTCCAAGCTCAAAACAGCCCCCTACCGTTCGGGCCGCTCCAAGTCCTGGCTCAAGACCAAGTGCGTGGCCGCGCACGAGTTCGTCAGTGCTCGGCTATGTCCCCTCCACCACCCAGCGCCGCACCATCGGCTCCCTCGCACTCGGCCACTACGCCGACGGCGAGCTGGTCTATGCCGGGCCGCGTCGGCTCGGGCTTCACGGCCAAGACGGGCGAGGACCTGTGGCGCCGCCTGGAAGGCACGCAGGTCGAGAGCGTGCCGCTCGCCAAGGCGCCGCCGGTCGAGGCGCAGCGGGGTGTGCGCTGGGTGAAGCCGTCGCTGGTCGTGGAGGTCGAGGTGCGCGGCTGGACTGCCGACGCCATCGCCCGCCACGCCGTGTTCAAGGGGCTGCGCCAGGACAAGGAGGCCGCCGATGCCGTGCGCGAGGACGCCGCCGTGACCAGGCCCAAGGGCGCGAAAGCGAAGGGCGCGGCGCCGGCGCTGCCGGTGAAGCTCACCCACCCCGATCGCGTGCTCTGGCCCGATGCCGGCGTCACCAAGCAGGGGCTCGCCGAGTTCTACAGCGAGCTGTGGCCCTGGATCTCGCCCCACGTCGTCAACCGGCCGCTGGCGCTGGTGCGCTGCCCCGGCGGCGTGGAGGAGGCCTGCTTCTTCCAGAAGCATGCCTGGGCCGGCATCGGCGACAGCGTCATCCGCAGCAAGGACCCCGAGGACGGCGAGGAGCTGCTCGCCATCAAGGACGTCGAGGGGCTCTTGTCGCTGGTGCAGGCCTCGGTGCTGGAAATCCACGTTTGGGGCGCCACGCTCGACAACATCGAGAAGCCGGACGGCATCACCTTCGATCTCGATCCCGATGCGGCTGTTGCGTGGCCCGATGTGGTGAGCGCCGCCTTCGAGGTGCGCGATCGCCTGAAGAAGCTGGGGCTGGCGAGCTTCCTGAAGACCACCGGCGGCAAGGGCCTGCACGTCTATGCGCCGCTAAAGCCGCATGCCGACTGGGCCGCGGTGAAGGAGTTCGCGCACAGGCTTGCCGTGGTCATGGCCAAGGACAGCCCGCGCAAGTACCTGGCGATGGCGTCCAAGAAGGCGCGCAGCGGGCGCATCTTCGTCGACTACCTGCGCAACGGGCGCGGCGCCACGGCGGTTGCCGCCTATTCGACGCGGGCCCGCGCCGGCGCCACCGTGTCGACCCCGCTCGCCTGGGACGAGCTCGGGCCCCGACATGCGCTCCGACCGGTTCACGGTCGGCAACATCCTGCACCGCCTCTCGCGCGGGGATGACCCCTGGGCCGGCGTGCGCAAGGCCGCCCGGCGCCTGCCGTCGAAGCGGCCCTAGTTGTCATGGTCGGGCTTGGCCCGACCATCCATCCAACCGCTTGCTCTGCGCTCGTGGATGGCTGGATCCTCGGGACAAGCCCGAGGATGACCCGCAGGGTCGCATCGCTACCCTCCGCTGTTTACAATGTTCCCTATTTGTTCTATCATGGCCAGCCCTGATCCAGCAGGCCAGTGGTCATGTTGCGCATCGTTTCAGTATGGCTGCCGCGGTGGCCGATCTCCCGCTTCCTGGCGGCGCAGGCACGCCGTCCCACGCCGGACGGGGCGATCGCCCCCAGGCGGCCCTTCGTGCTCATCCAGGAGGCCGCGGGAGGCCTGCGCGTAGCCGCCCTGAATGCGCCCGCGGAGGCCCTGGGGCTCGCCCCCGGCGATCCCGTGGCCGATGCCCGGGCCAAGGCTGGAGAGGGCCTGCAGGTGCGCCCAGCCGATCCTGCGGCCGATAAGGCCGCCCTGCGGCGCCTGGCGCTGTGGGCTGCGCGCTATACCCCCTCTGTTTCGCCCTGGGGGGAGGAGTGCGGCGCCGACGGCTTGTTCCTCGACGTGACCGGCTCCGCCCATCTGTTCGGCGGCGAGGCGGGCCTGCTCGCCGATCTTGCCGAGCGGCTCGAAAATTTCGGCCTGCCGGCGCGGCTCGCCGTTGCCGATACGGCCGGGGCGGCGTGGGCGCTGTCGCATTTCCATGCCTCCGCTGCCGTTGTGCTGCCCTCCGGGCGCGAGGCCGAGGCCCTAGCCCCTTTGCCGGTCGCGGCGCTGCGCCTGTCCCCCGAGACGCGCACCGCGCTGCGGCGGCTCGGCTTCAAGCGCGTCGGCGCCGTGATGGACAAGCCGCGCGCGCCCCTTGCCGCGCGCTTTGCAGCCGAGCTGCTGCATCGTCTCGACCAGGCCTTGGGCCGCGCGCCCGAGGCGCTCGCCTACATCGTGCCGCCGCCGGTCTATCACGCCCGCCGCCAGCTGCTCGAGCCGATCGCCACGCAAGAGACCATCGTCGAGATCGCCAGGCTGCTGATGGAAGATCTCGTCCCCGCGCTGGAGCGCGACGGGATGGGCGCGCGCACGCTGCGGCTGTCGCTCTATCGCATCGACGGCGAGGTGACGGCCCTCGACATCGGCTTCACGGTGCCGACGCGCAGCCCCGACCATGTCGCGCGGCTCGTCGCCCTCGAGCTCGAGCGGCTGACCAAGGATATCGATGCCGGCTTCGGGTTCGAGGCGCTGAGCCTCGCCGCCACCGTCGCCGAGCGCCTGCAGCCGCGGCAGACGGAGCTTGCCCCCGCAGGCGACGACAGCGCCGACAGGGCGGAGCACTGCGCGGCGCTCATCGACAAGCTCAAGCAGCGGCTGGGCCCGCGCAGCGTGCGGCGGCTGCAGGCGGTGGAAAGCCACCTCCCCGAGCGGGCCGAGAGGCCCTGCGCTGCCGCCGCCGAGGACGTGGCCTGGCCCGCGCCCGACGCAGCGCGGCCGCGCCCCATCCTGCTGCTGCCGCAAGCCGAGCCGGCCGAGGTGACGGCACTCGTGCCCGAAGGTCCCCCTAAGCGCTTGCGTTGGCGCGGCATGAGCCATGACATCGCCCGCGTGCAGGGGCCTGAGCGCATCGCGGGGGAATGGTGGCGCAAGGGCGAGCCGACGCGCGACTACTACATCGCCGAGGACGCGGCCGGCCGCCGCTTCTGGCTCTACCGCGAGGGCATCAACGGGCGCGAGAGCGATGCTCCTCCGCGCTGGTTCGTGCACGGGCTGTTCGCGTGAATACGAGCGCAGACAGTTCGAGCGAAGCTAGCCGCTGATCTTCTCCCGGGGGGCCTGCGCGAGAAAGGCCGAGCGCTTAGCCCTCTGGCGTTATTGCGTCGCGATCTGATCGACCAGTGCTTTGACGAGCGAGATGCTGATCCGTATAGTTCGTTCCTGGATCGGCGAGCAGTGAATAGCGAACAACACCGCGCCTGCCTCGACGGAAGCCACCACATCCTCGTCGGCGAGCACGATCGCTCTATCCCCCGTGCCTGCGGCACATGAGCTTGCGGTCGGATGGTGCGTGCAGGCGGGTCTAAGTGATGGCGCGCCGCCCTCCCCCCTCGAGGGGGAGGAGGGTCAACCTGCATGACCCGCTACGCCGAGCTTGCCGTCACCACCAATTTCTCCTTCCTGCGCGGCGCCTCGCACCCCGCAGGAGATGGTGGCGGAGGCCGGCAGGCTCGGCCTTGCCGCCGTCGGCATCGCCGACCGCAACAGCTTTGCCGGCGTCGTGCGCGCCTTCGGCGAGTGGAAGCGCAGCCAGGCCCGTCAAGCTGCTGGTCGGCGCGCGCCTTGTCACCACCGACGGCTTCGAGGTCGTCGCCTACCCCGTCGATCGGGCCGCCTACGGCCGGCTCTGCCGCCTGCTGACCAAGGGCAACGTCAAGGTCAAGAAGGGGCAGAAGGGCGAGAACCATATCGCCTTCGCCGATATCGTGTCCGCCAGCGAAGGCCAGATGCTGATCGCACTCCCGCCCGACACGCTCACGCCGGCCTTCGCCGGGCGCCTCGCAGCCCTCGCCAGCGCGGCGCCCGGGCGCTGCTTCCTCGCCGGCATCCACCTGCATCGCGGCGACGAGCCCCGCCGGCTCGGTCTGCTCGACGAGCTCGGCAGGAGCGCCGGCGCGCCGCTGGTCGCCGTCAACGACGTGCACTATCACGCGCCCGAGCGCCGGCCGCTCGCCGATGTCGTCACCTGCATCCGCGAGAAGTGCACCATCCACGAGGCTGGCCTGCGGCTTGCGGTCAATGCCGAGCGCCACCTCAAGCCGCCCGAGGAGATGGCGCGGCTGTTCAAGTCCTTCCCCGAGGCGATCGCGCGCACGGTCGAGATCGCCGACGCCTGCCGCTTCTCCCTCGACGAGCTGAAATACGAGTATCCCGACGAGCCGGTGCCGCCGGGCAGGACGGCGCAGGAGCACCTGACGGATCTGGCCTGGGAAGGCGCGCGCAAGCGCTACCCTAAGCATCTGCATCCTGATGGCATCCCGGAGGAGGTGCAGAGGCGCCTCGCTGACGAGCTCGCCATCATCGCCAAGCTCGACTACGCCCGCTACTTCCTCACCGTGCACGACGTGGTGGCCTTCGCGCGCAATCTGGAGGAGCCGATCCTTTGCCAGGGGCGCGGCTCGGCCGCCAACAGCGCGGTCTGCTACTGCCTCGGCATCACCGAGGTCAACCCCAACGAGAGCAAGCTCTTGTTCGCACGCTTCATCTCGGAGAACCGCAACGAGCCGCCCGACATCGACGTCGATTTCGAGCACGAGCGGCGCGAGGAGGTGATCCAGTACATCTACCGCCGCTACGGCAAGGACCGTGCGGCGATCTGCGCCACTGTCATTCATTATCGCTCGAGGCGCGCGATCCGCGAGGTCGGCAAGGCCATGGGGCTGACCGAGGACGTGACCGCCGCGCTCGCCAAGACCGTGTGGGGCAGCCACGACGACGGCCTGCCCGACAAGCACATCAGGGAAGCCGGGCTCGATCCCGACAACCCGGCGCTCGCGCCAGGCGGTCGCGCTCGCGCGGCAGCTCATGGGCTTCCCGCGCCATCTCTCCCAGCATGTTGGCGGCTTCGTGCTCACGCGCGAGCGGCTCGACGAGACCGTGCCCATCGGCAATGCCGCCATGGAGAAACGCACCTTCATCGAATGGGACAAGGACGACATCGGCACGCTGGGTCTCATGAAGGTCGACGTGCTGGCGCTCGGCATGCTGAGCTGCCTCAAGCGCGGCCTCGACCTGCTCAAGGTCCACTACAACAAGGACTACACCTTGGCGACGCTGCCGAAGGAGGACCCGGCGGTCTACGACATGCTGTGCCAGGCCGATTCCGTCGGCGTGTTCCAGGTCGAATCCCGTGCGCAGATGTCGATGCTGCCGCGCTTGAAGCCGCGCAAGTTCTACGACCTCGTCATCGAGGTGGCGATCGTGCGGCCGGGCCCGATCCAGGGCGACATGGTGCATCCCTATCTGCGCCGGCGCGATGGCATCGACCCGGAGCATTACCCCTCGCCCGATCCCGCGCACGGGGCCCCTGACGAGCTGCGCAACGTGCTGGAGCGCACCAAGGGCGTGCCGCTGTTCCAGGAGCAGGCGATGGAGATCGCCATCGAGGCCGCCAAGTTCACGCCCGACGAGGCCGACGGTCTGCGCCGTGCCATGGCCACCTTCCGCCACAACGGCACGGTGCATCTCTTCCGCGAGAAGTTCATCGCCGGCATGACCAGCCGCGGCTATGCGCTCGGATTTCGCCGAGCGCTGCTTCAAGCAGATCGAGGGCTTCGGCGAGTACGGCTTCCCCGAGAGCCACGCGGCGAGCTTCGCGCTGCTCGTCTACGCCTCGTCCTGGATCAAGTGCCACTACCCGGACGTGTTCTGCGCCGCCATCCTCAACAGCCAGCCGATGGGCTTCTACCAGCCGGCCCAGCTCGTGCGCGACGCGCGCCAGCACGGCGTCGAGGTGCGCGAGGCCGATGTCAATTTCAGCGCCTGGGACTGCACGCTGGAGCCCGCCTCCAAGGCGAGCCCCTGGCGCTTCGCCGTGCGGCTCGGCTTCCGGCAGATCCTGGGGCTGAACCAGGACGAGCTTGAGCGGCTGATCGCGGCGCGCGGCAACGGCTACGCCAGCGTCGAGCGGCTTGCAACCGTCGACGGGATCTCACGCTTCACGATTGAGCGCCTGGCCGAGGCCGATGCCTTCCGCTCGCTCGGCCTCGACCGGCGCGCGGCGCTGTGGGCGGCGCGGCGCACCGGCATGTGGAAGGGTCGGGAGCAGGCAAAGCGAAGGCGAAGCTGCATGCCGATAAACCGGCCCCACTCCTCATTCCGCACGTCAGCGACGATCTGTTCTCCGAGCCCGAGATCACGCTGCCCCCCATGCCGCTCAGCGAGCATGTGGTGGAGGACTACGTGGCGACGGGCCTGTCGCTGAAAGCGCACCCCGTGCGCTTCTTCCGCGAGGAGCTCGCGCACCGCGGCATCATGCGCAACGTCGATCATCACAGCGAAACGGTGCCGCCGGACACGATGGTCGCGGTGGCAGGCCTGGTGCTGACGCGGCAGATGCCGGGCGCCAAGGGCGTGGTGTTCGTGACGCTCGAGGACGAGACCGGCATCGCCAACATCATCGTCTGGCCCAAGGTGTTCGCCAGGCACCGGCGTATCGTCATGACCTCGCGCTTTCTCGCCGTGCGCGGGCGCCTGCAGCGTGCCGGCATCGTGGTGCACGTGCTGGCGCAGAGCTTCATCGATCTCACGCCTGAGCTTGCGCGCCTATGCCGACGGCGACCTCCTTGCGCGGGCAGGCGGCGATGGTCCGGCCCCAGCAGGGCCATCCAACCAGCTGGCCCTCAAGAGCCGCGATTTCCATTGAGCAGGTGCGACCTCGTGGTGAGCTTCGTCGCACCACGAGCGGGCCGCCTGCCCATACAACTGGTAGCTGCAGCCTACTGGCTCATGTACCAGCCGCCGTTGGGCGACACGACCTGGCCGGTCATGAACTTCGCCTCCTCGCTGGCGAGATAGACGGCGGCCCAGGCGATGTCGTCGGGCTCGCCGAAGCGCCTGAGCGGCGTCTGCGCGGCGATGCCGGCGCGCAGGGGCCGAGCGGGGCCGTCATGTCGGTGTCGATCCAGCCGGGCGCGATGGCATTGACGCGGATGCCGCGCGGCGCCACCTCGTGCGCCAGCGCCCGCGTCAGGCCCAGGATCGCGGCCTTGGCGGTGGAGTAGGGCACGTTGCCAGGCTTGCCGTAGGTGCCCATGACGCTAGAGATGTTGATGATCGAGCCCGCCATCTGCGGGTTCATCATCTTGAGCGCCTCGCGGCAGCAGAAGAACGTGCCGTCCACATGCACGCCCAGCATGCGGCGCCAGTGCGCGTCGGTGGTGAGGGCAGTGCCGTCGAAGAAGCTCTTGACCGGCTCGCTGCCGGCGATCTCCTGCGCGAGCTTGATGCGCTGGCCGATGAGCTGCTCGACATCGTTGCGGCCCTCCAGCCCGCTGATGCCGGCATTGTTTACCAGGATGTCGAGGCGCGGCACCAGCTTGCCGATCTCGGCGAACATTGCGCTCACGGAGGCGGAGTCCGACACGTCGGCGGCGACACCCAACCCGCCCAGCTCATCGGCCGTTGCGCGCGCCGCCTCCAGGCTCAGGTCGTTGATGATGACCTTGGCCCCCTCGCCGGCGAAGCGGCGGGCGATTGCCGCGCCCAGCCCACGGGCCGCGCCGGTGACGAGCGCCGTCTTTCCCTGCAGTCGGTTCATACGCAACCTTCCCTTGTCCACGGAATGCCTGCCCGGCGCATGGGGCGCTTGCAACCTTCGGGCGAGACGATAGCTTCTGAGGCCGGATGCGTGAAGGTGCTCAGCCACCGTCAAAATGCGCCGGCGCTGCGAGACGAGCAGTGGCCCTGGGGAGGCAGCCATAGGCCAAGTGGATGGCAAGGCGGCGATCGTGACGGGCGGCGCCTGCGGCATTGGGGCGGCGTGCGCGCGCACGCTGGCGCGCGAGGGCGCCAAGGTAGCGGTCACGGATGTGGAAGATGCCGCCGGCGAGGCCCTTGTGGCCGATATCCGCAGCGCCGGCGGCCAGGCGATCTATCTCCATCAGGATGTCACCGACGAGGCCCGCTGGCCGCGGATCGTCGACGAGGTCGAGAAGAGCTTTGGCCGGCTCGACATCATGGTGGCCAACGCCGGCATCGCCATCCGCGTGCCGCTGGTCGAGATGACGCTCGCCGACTGGCGCCGTCAGCAGGCGGTGAACCTGGATGGGGTGTTCCTTTCGATCAAGCACGCCGTGCCGGCCATGCGGCGCGCGGGCGGCGGCTCGATCATCGTCATGTCGTCGCTGGCGGGCCTGCGCGGGGCGGCGGGGCTCGCCGGCTACTGTGCCACCAAGGGCGGGGTGCGCCTGCTTGCCAAGGCGGCGGCCATCGAGCATGCGCAGGACAACATCCGCGTCAACTCGGTGCACCCCGGCATCATCGACACCGACATCTGGCGCAAGATGACGCCGGATGGCGACGTCGCGCGCCGCAACGCCCCGCCCGACGTGCATGCGATGTCGCGCGCTGTCGTGCCGCTGGCGCGGGCGGGCGAGGCGCAGGACATCGCCGACGGCGTGCTGTTTCTCGCCTCGGCCGCTTCCCGCTACATGACGGGCGCCGAGCTCGTCATCGACGGCGGCATATTCGGTGGTGGCATGCGGCCGCGGGCCGAGGGGCAATCCTAGCAGGACGAGGGAGCATGAGCGCTGGAGCGAACGGAAACGGGCACGCGGCCGATGGCGGCCTCGACGCGGTGATCGTCGGCGCCGGCTTTGCCGGCATGTACATGCTGCACAGGCTGCGCGGCGCGGGGCTCTCGGCGCGCGTGCTGGAGGCGGGCAGCGGCGTCGGCGGCACCTGGTACTGGAACCGCTATCCGGGTGCGCGCTGCGACGTCGAAAGCGTGCAGTACTCCTACCAGTTCGACGATGCGCTGCAGCAGGAGTGGGAGTGGACCGAGCGCTACGCCGCCCAGCCCGAGATCCTGCGCTACGCCAACCACGTCGCCGACCGCTTCGACCTGCGCCGCGACATCGAGTTCAGCACGCGGGTGAAGTCCGCCGTGTTCGACGAGCCGAGCGCGCGCTGGATGGTCGAGACCGACACGGGCAAACGCCTCTCGGCCAGGTTCTGCATCATGGCGACCGGCTGCCTCTCCTCGCCCAACCTGCCCGAGTTCAAGGGCCGCGACAGCTTCAAGGGCGAGCGCTACCACACCGGCACCTGGCCGCACGAGGAGGTGGACTTCACCGGCAAACGGGTGGCGGTGATCGGCACGGGCTCGTCCTCCGTGCAGTCGATACCCATCATCGCCGCCCAGGCCAGCCGCCTCACCGTGTTCCAGCGTACGCCCAACTACTCCGTGCCCGCGCACAACGCGCCGCTCGATCCCGAGTATGTGCGGGGCGTCAAGGCGAGCTATCCGGCGCTGCGTGCCCGTGCCAAGCAGACCATGACCGGCATCGACTTCGACTACAGCGACAAGGCCGCGCTGGAGACGCCGCACGAGGAGCGCGTCCGGGAGTTCGAGCGGCGCTGGCAGCACGGCGGGCTGTGGTTCCTCGGGTCCTACAAGGACCTGATGGTCGAGCAGGAGGCCAATGTCACGGCGGCGGACTTCGTGCGCGCCAAGATCCGCGACAAGGTACGCGATCCCAAGGTCGCCGAGCTGCTGGCGCCGAGGAACACCATCGGCTGCAAGCGCATGTGCGTCGACATCGGCTACTACGAGACCTTCAACCGCCCCAATGTCGAGCTCATCGACGTCAGCGAGGAGCCGATCGAGGCGATCACGCCCACGGGGGTGCGGGCGCACGGCAGGGAGCACGAGGTGGACGCCATCGTGTTCGCCACCGGCTTCGATGCCATGACCGGGGCGCTCGACAAGATCGACATCCGCGGGCGGGGCGGCTTGCCCCTCAGGCAGAAATGGAAGGAGGGGCCTCGCGCCTACCTGGGGCTAGCGGTTTCCGGCTTCCCCAACATGTTCACCATCACCGGGCCGGGCAGCCCGTCGGTGCTGACCAATATGCTCCCCACCATCGAGCAGCACGTCGAGTGGATCGCCGTCTCATGCAGCACATGCGCGATCGCCAGCTCGCCCGCATCGAGCCGGAGCCGGCGGCTGAGGAGGAGTGGGTGGCGCACGGCAACGAGCTGGCCGGGCGCACGCTGCGCTACACCTGCGGCTCCTGGTACCTGGGCGCCAACATCCCCGGCAAGCCGCGCGTGTTCATGCCC
The DNA here is from genome assembly GCA_963756735.1 of uncultured Alphaproteobacteria bacterium. GTDB lineage: Bacteria > Pseudomonadota > Alphaproteobacteria > Rhizobiales > Hyphomicrobiaceae > AWTP1-13. The sequence goes on along the minus strand of CAVWOY010000023.1, from coordinate 92,810 downwards.
TACATCGGCGGCTTCCCGAGATACATCGCGCGCTGCGAGGAGATCGCCGCCAACGGCTACGAGGGCTTCGTGCTGCGCTAGCAGGTTTTCCCTCTCCCCATGAAGAATGGGGCGAGGGAAATCGTCAGTTGCTGCATCCGCCAACGGGGGCCTGGCAGGTGAAGCCGCCCTTGCGGCACTCGTCCACGGCGGCCGCGGGCGACTCGCCGGTGCCATATTGCAACCTTGAGCCTCTGCTGCCGATGGCGATGTAGCCGCATCCGGTGAAAGTGTTGCTGATGATCCTGCACCCCTGACCACCCCGATTGCGGCAGGAGTTTAGGGCCAGTTTGATGGCGTCGTTCTCGGAGGGTCGGCGCCAGGCGGTGCCGGCGACAGCGCGATAAGTTCCGTTGCTGTCGCGCCAAAAGGCGGCGGCAACCGCACCCCACCGCTGCTCCACGAAATCGCGCCCCTCGGCCAATGTCGCCCGCGGAAGTGTTGCGACGAGCACAGCCGCGGCAGCCAGCGCAAGAAGCCTCGTCATTCCCCCTCCAGCCCTGTTTCCCCCGGCGATCCTGGATGCGCCGAAGGTTGCTTCATGGGCCGCCGCTTAGCAAGAAGCGCTTCGCCTGGAGGCAAGGGGCGAAGAGTTGCGCGCCTGGCAGGCAGCCCGTGAGCGCCGCCGCCTTCGGCACGGTCCCCGTCGCGGCAAGCTCACCGAATGCGAGCCCGGCGACTGTCCGGCCGGCACCGGATCGATTGCAAACCCAAGGGTTCCATGCGAGCCTTTGCCCATCCTTTTGCGAGCGTCAATGGGGCGATCATGGCTGTCCTGCGAGCTGCTGTTGTCGTATTCGGCATGGTTCTGTTCGGCCATCAGGCTTGCGCGCAGGACTTGCGCGTCGGCCTTGCCGCCGAGCCCTCGGCGATGGACCCGCACTATCACAACCTGGCGCCCAACAACTCCATTCTGGGCCACGTCTTCGAGCGGCTGATCGAGCCGGACGAGCCGCAGCGGCTCACGCCGGGGCTGGCCGAGAGCTGGAAGGTGATCGACGACAAGACGTGGGAGTTCAAGCTGCGCAAGGGCGTCACCTGGCACGACGGCTCGCCGTTCACGGCCGACGATGTCGTGTTCAGCTTCGAGCGCGCGCCCAAGGTGCCCAACAGCCCATCGAGCTTCGCCGCCGCGGTCAAAGACAAGAAGGTCACCAAGATCGACGACCACACCGTGCACATCGCCGCGTCCTCCATATCGCCGACCCTGCCAAACGATCTTTCCAGCCTGTTCATCGTCTCCAAGAAGCATGGGGAGGGGGCCAAGACGGAAGACTACAACTCCGGCAAGGCGGCGATCGGCACGGGCGCCTTCAAGCTCGTCAAGTTCACGCCCGGCGACCGCATCGAGTTCGTTCGCAGCGACGCCTACTGGGGCAAGAAGCCCGGCTGGAACAAGCTTACCTTCCGGCCGATCTCGGCCGGTCCCGCGCGCGTTGCCGCCCTTCTCGCCGGCGACGTCGATCTCATCGAGGACACGCCCACGGCCGACATCGAGCGCCTCAAGAAGGAGCCGAAGGTCCAGATCAGCCAGACGCCTCCAACCGGCTGATCTACTTCTTCATCGATCACGCCAGGGAGGTCACGCCGTTCGCCAAGGGCAAGGACGGCAGCGAGATCAAGAACCCCTTCAAGGACAAGCGCGTGCGCCAGGCCATGACCAAGGCGCTCAACCGCGACGCCATCGTCGCCAAGGTGATGGAAGGCGTGGCCGTGCCTGCCGCGCAGTTCCTGCCTGATGGCTATTTCGGCGTGTCCCCCAAGCTGAAGCCCGTCGCCTACGATCCCGATGGCGCCAAGAAGCTGCTCAGCGACGGCCGGCTTCCCCAACGGCTTCAAGCTGACCTTGCATACCCCCAACGGCCGCTACACCAACGACGTCAAGATCGCCGAGGCGGTCGCGCAGATGCTCACCCGCGTCGGCATCGAGACCACCTTGGAAGCGCTGCCGCCCGCCGTGTTCTTCACCCGCGCCTCTCAAGGCGGCCCCAACAACACGCCGGAGTTCAGCTTCATCCTGGTCGGCTGGGCGACGCCCACCGGCGAGAACTCGGGCTCTCTCGTGCCGCTCGCCAACACCTTCGACCGGTCGAAGGGCACCGGAACTGCCAACCGCGGCCGCTACTCCAACCCCGAGGTCGACCAGCTCTCGGCCGAGGCGCTCAAGACCAACGACGACGACAAGCGTGCGGCTCTGCTGGCCAAGGCAACCGAGATCGCCATCGACGACGTGGCGGTCATTCCCTCCCACTACCAGGTCAACACCTGGGCGGCGCGAAAAGGCCTCTCCTACATAGCGCGCTCGGACGAGTACACGCTGGCGACGCATCTGTTCGAGAAGAAATAGGTGCCGCGCCGGCGGCCGGCCCCGCAGCCCCGACGTGAGCTGATTGGGCCGCCCGGGTTGGAGGCGACATGACGGCCTACATCCTGCGACGGCTGCTGCAGAGCCTGGCGCTGATCGCCGTCATGTCTGTGATCGTGTTCTTCGGCGTCAATATCGTCGGCGATCCCATCTGGCTGCTGGTCAACCCGCAGATGGACCAGAAGGACATCGAGGATGCGGTGCGTGCGCTCGGCCTCGACCGGCCGATCTGGGAGCAATACCTGTTCTTTCTGAAGGGCGCCCTGCAGGGCGATCTCGGCCGCTCCTTCATCTTCGGCGAGCCGGCTCTGCGCGTCATCATCGAGCGCATGCCGGCCACCTTGGAGCTGGCGCTGGCGGCGCTGATCATGGCGGTGGTGCTCGGCATCCCGCTCGGGCTCTACGCCGGCCTCTACCCCGACAGCCGCGTGTCGCAAGGCATCATGGCAGGCTCCATCGTCGGCTTTAGCTTGCCGACGTTCTGGGTCGGCCTGATGCTGATCATGGTGTTCGCGGTGATGCTGGGCTGGCTGCCCTCCACCGGGCGCGGCGAGACCGCCACCTATTTCGGCATCACCTCGAGCATGTTCACGCTCGACGGGCTGCGCCACATCCTGCTGCCGGCCTTCAACCTGGCGCTGCTCAAGATGTCGCTAGTGATCCGCCTGACCCGTGCCGGTGCACGCGAGGCGCTGCAGCAGGACTACATCAAGTTCGCCCGCGCCAAGGGTCTGTCGCGGCGCCGCATCGTCGGCGTGCATCTGTTGAAGAACATCCTGATCCCCGTCGTCACCGTGGTGGGGCTGGAGTTCGGCAACCTGGTCGCCTTCTCGGTCGTCACCGAGACGATCTTTGCCTGGCCGGGCATGGGCCGGCTGTTGATCAACGCCATCCAGAGCCTCGATCGCCCGGTGATCGTGGCCCACCTGATCATCATCGTCTTGATGTTCGTGCTCATCAATTTCGTGGTCGACGTGCTCTACACCGTGCTCGACCCGCGCGTGCGCATCGGAGCCAAGTCCGCATGAGCGTGACGGACACCGGCGCGGAACTGGAAACGCAGGGCGCGCCCGCGGAAGCCGCCGCCACGCCCGAGACGCCGCTGCGCCGGCTGGTCGCCGACTACTTCGAAAGCTGGATCGCGACGGCAGCGTTCGCCGCCGTGGTGGTGATCATCGCCCTTGCCCTGCTGGCGCCGTTCATCGCCCCGCAGAACCCCTACAACCTGGCCGAGGTCGATGTGCTCGACAGCCGCCTGCCGCCCGGCACCAAGGGCATGGCCAGCTACACCTACTGGCTCGGCACCGACGGTGCGGGGCGCGATCTCGTCAGTGCGATGCTGTACGGCCTGCGCATTTCGCTGGCCGTGGGCGTCGCCTCCTGCCTGATCGCCACGGTAATAGGCGCGACCGTCGGCCTCACCGCCGCCTATGCCGGCGGCCGGGTCGAGAACATCCTGATGCGCCTCGTCGACCTGCAGCTGTCCTTCCCGGCCATCCTCATCGCTTTGATGCTGATCGCCATCCTCGGCAAGGGCGTCGACAAGATCATCATCGCCCTCGTCACCGTGCAGTGGGCCTACTATGCCCGCACCGTGCGCGGCACGGCGCTCTCCGAGATGAACAAGGAGTACGTGGAGGCGGCCCGCTGTCTGGGCTTCAGCCACACGCGCATCGTCTTCAAGCACATCCTGCCCAATGTGCTGCCACCGCTGATCGTGGTGGCCACCGTGCAGGCCGCGCACGCCATCGCGCTGGAGGCGACGCTGTCGTTCCTGGGCGTCGGGCTGCCGCGCACCGAGCCGTCGCTCGGCCTGCTGATCTCCAACGGCTTCGAGTACATGCTGTCGGGCAAGTACTGGATCAGCTTCTTCCCTGGCGCCGTGCTGCTCGTCACCATCATGGCCATCAACCTTGTCGGCGACCAGCTGCGCGACGTGCTCAACCCCAGGCTCAGGCGATGAGCGGCGTGGCCGGGGCGCAAGCCCAATCGACACGCTCCCAGACCCTGAACGTGGTCGATCTCAAGACGCATTTTTTCACCAAGGCCGGCGTGGTGCGCGCCGTCGATGGGGTGAGCTTCTCCGTGGCGCGCGGCGAGGTGTTGGGGCTCGTCGGCGAGTCGGGCTGCGGCAAGTCGGTGACCGGCTACTCGATCCTGGGGCTCGTCGATCCGCCGGGCCGCATCGTCTCCGGCACGATCGAGTTCGCCGGCCGCGACCTGGCGCGGCTGCCCGAGGCGCGGTTGCGCGAGCTGCGCGGCAGCCGCGTCGCCATGATCTTCCAGGACCCGATGATGACCCTGAACCCGGTGCTGCGGGTCGACACGCAGATGATCGAGGCCGTCCAGGCCCACCGCAGCATCGGCCGCGGCGAGGCGCGCACGCTCGCCCGCGACGCGCTGGCCCAGGTCGGCATCCCCGCGCCCGAGCGCCGCCTCAAGTCCTATCCGCACGAGCTTTCCGGCGGCATGCGCCAGCGCGTCGCCATCGCCATCGCATTCCTCAACAAGCCCGAGCTGGTGATCGCGGACGAGCCCACCACTGCGCTCGACGTCACCATCCAGGCGCAGATCCTGCACGAGGCGCAGGAGCTGTGCCGCAAGACCGGCACGGCGATGATCTGGATCAGCCACGACCTGGCCGTGGTCAGCTCGCTCGCCGACCGCGTGGCGGTGATGTATGCGGGTACAATCGTCGAGCAGGGCCGCGCCAGCGACGTGATCCGCGCCCCCCTCCACCCCTACACCAAGGGGCTGCTCGGCTCGGTGCCGTCGGCCAACGCGCGCGGCGCCCGGCTCGCCCAGATCACCGGCATGACGCCCTCGCTGATCAACCTCCCTCCGGGCTGCCGCTTCCGCGCCCGCTGCCAGCGCGCCGGCGAGGAGTGCTTGGCCGAGCCGGCGATCACCGAGCCCATCGCCGGCCGCCGGGTGCGCTGCTGGCGCCCGCATCTGGAGGAGCGGGCGTGATGGGTGCGCCGGCCGCTCCGATCATCGAGGCGCCCATCGTTGAAGCGCCCATCATTGAAGCCCGAGGCCTGACGAAGCGCTTCGTCAAGGCCGCCGACCTCGCCGAAAGCGTCTCCCATTGGCTCGGCACCGGCGCAGGGGCCGAGGTGGTGCACGCCGTCGACAACGTGAGCCTGAGCATCGCCAAGGGCGAGGTGGTGGGCCTCGTCGGCGAGTCGGGCTGCGGCAAGTCGACGTTGGGGCGCATGATCGCCGGCCTGCTGGCGCCGAGCGAGGGGCGCACGCTGTTCAAAGGCCGCGACCGCGAAACGCTTGCCGCCGCCGACGCCAAGGCGGCGCGGCTTGCCGTGCAGATGATCTTCCAGGACCCCTACGCCTCGCTCAACCCGCGCATGCGGGTGGAGGCGATCGTCGGCGAGGCGCCGCTGGTGCACGGGCTGGTTGGCCGCGCCGGGCTCGATGCCTACATCTGCGACGTGCTTGCCCGCGTCGGGCTCGATCCGGATTTCAGGCGCCGTTTCCCGCACCAGTTCTCGGGCGGCCAGCGCAGCCGCATCTCGATTGCCCGCGCGCTGGCCGTGAACCCCGAGTTCCTGGTGTGCGACGAGGCCATCGCGGCGCTCGACGTGTCGATCCAGGCGCAGATCATCAACTTGTTCCTCGACCTGCGCCGGGCCTACGACCTCACCTATCTCTTCATCAGCCACGACCTTGGCGTCGTGCACCACATCTCCGACCGCATCGTCATCATGTATCTGGGCCGCGTGGTGGAGACGGCGCCGACGCCCGATCTGTTCGCCGCACCCAACCACCCCTACACCCAGGCCCTGCTGGCGGAGGTGCCGCGCATCTCGGTGGAGAAGCGCACCTTCCAGCCCATCAAGGGCGAGATGCCCTCGCCGCTCGACCCGCCGCCCGGCTGCCATTTCCACCCGCGCTGCCCGCACGCGCTTGCGCGCTGCCGCAGCGAGGCGCCTGCGCTCAAGGAGATCGCGCCGGGGCGCATGTCTGCCTGCCACCTCAACGACGCTTGTTGACGAAAATTCCTTCGCGCGTTGTCTCATGCGGTACATCCCGCACTTGGGCATCTGGAGTAATGGTTGGCTTTTCCTGACGGCGGGCCGTCGTTGGGCGGCGGCCGATATTCTTCCTTTGCAACTTGAGGCATTGCCATGGACCACAGAAGGGTAGTTCAGGCCGTTTCATTGGCCGGCATCGTCGTCTCGATCTTGGCAGCGATTGCGATGTACCGCGCCTCGTCAGGATTCCCCGGCGACAATCGCGGACCCGCTTGGTGTTTGTTCGGCTTCTTCGTGATCGAGTTCATCTTGTTCACATATCTCTCGTGGTGCGTCAGCTACGGCTGCCCGGGCCGCGATGAGGAAGGTAGTAAGGAATGTGTCGTCCGCTGCTTCGTTTGGTTCATTGTTATGACGCTGGTTGCGCTCATTCTTCTTCTGCTCTGTCTGCTGGCCACCGGTCCAAAATGGTAAGAGCCAAACCGGTCTGTCGTTCCTGGTGGGCATAAAAAAGAACCCCGGACCGAAGGTCCGGGGTCAGTTCGCTGGAGACGCTGCAGCGTTGTTACTGCTGCGTGGTCGGCGGAGTAGCAGGCGGAGTCGGCTTCTGCGAAGGCTCAGCCTGCGGCGTCACGGCCGGAGGCGTGGGCTTGGCCGGCGCCTCGATGCGCGGCGCATTCTCCGTCACGCGCGGTCTCTGCGGGTCGTTGGACGACGGCACCATCACGTAGATCAAGCCGATGATGGCCAGCACCGCCGCCACGCCGATCACCCAGCCGGTCGGATCGCTGCGCACCAGCTCGGGCGGCTCGGGATGCTCGAGGCGACGCGGATCGTTCGGGTCGTAAGCCATGATACCTCTCAGCTTTCTGTTGTTGGTTGTGAGAGGCAAACGTGTGCTTGCGGCCATGGTTCCCGGATTGTGAACGGGCGCAGGTGCGGCGCATGGCTCGCCAAGCGCGAGCTTCGCTGCGAAAGAACAGCCAAGATGTCGGGGGAAGTGGTACCGCCTCCCCGGCTCGAACGGGGGACCTCTAGATCCACAATCTAGCGCTCTAACCAGCTGAGCTAAGGCGGCCCGCAGCATGAAATATGAAGCTCAAGTTGGGTTACGCGCTACGCGCTAACCCAACCTACGCGGCCCTCCGGCGGCGCCAACATAGTCGCGCGGCGCGGCCATGCCAAGGGCCGGAAACGGATGGCTCCGCGCGGCGTGTTCATCTTGGATGGCCGACCCAGACCTACACGTGCGGAGGCGGGAACCCAGTTCTACCTTAACTGCAAGCGCGCCCTCGTTGTGAACTGGACTGGGTCCCCGCCTCGTCCCGCTCGCGCGCGAGGAGCGGCGCGGGGATGACGTTAGTGGGGCGGGACACGTTCACATTTGGCGTTGTGCCCGCGGAGGCGGGCACCCAGTGCACCGAGCGGCAGGGGATCGCGGGTGAGCTTATCCCCGGGGGTGCGGGCCCGTGCCATGATTGCGCGTCGCTGCTCGCGACGGGGCGCAGGTACCAGCACCCAGCGTGGCAGCGATCGGCGCCTGGAAGGAGGGCCCCGTGCTGGGGTGCCGAGATCCAGGAGGCCCGACTGCGACCGTTGCCGCCGAGGCGCCAGCAATGGAGCCTGTGTGCGGCGACCGCCCTGAGGGCTCAAGGTGTGAACGCGCTGTCCGGGCAACCGGGCGGGGCGGGGAAGCCAAAGCATCGCAACGGGTCACAAATCGCCGCACGCGGGCGCCGCAAGGCGGCCCTGGAGCCCCCGCAAGGGGGCTCGCGGAAGCTCGACGGAGCTTCCAGGGAGGCCCGCTTCCGAGGGCCTCCCGGACCGGCACGGAGCCGGTCCTGGGCTGCCCATGAGGCGCCCGCGTACCCGTCGCACCTCGCGCCGCCCCCCGGTGGCGGTGCGGGAAAGAAACGGCGCGTGCGCCAAAGCGAGGCAATAGGCAATGGGGAATAGCGAGTACGAATAGCGATCGAACGGCTTGTGCCTCGTCTGTACTCAGCCCAGCACCTAGAACATCGCCGGATGCACGCGGTCGGGCGGGTTGTGGCCGTCGAGGAAGGTCTTGATGTTGATGATCACCTTCTCGCCCATGTCGATGCGGCCCTCGATGGTGGCCGAGCCCATGTGCGGCAGCGCCACCACCCGGTCGCTGGCGAGCAGCTTGGGGTTGATCGCCGGCTCGTGCTCGAACACGTCGAGGCCGGCGCCGGCAATGGCACCCGCCTCGATCAGGCGCGCCAGCTCGTTCTCGTCGATCACCTCGCCGCGCGCGGTGTTGACCACGTATGCCGTCGGTTTCAGCAGCTTCAGCCGGCGCGCCGAGAGCAGGTGGTAGGTGGCCGGCGTGTGCGGGCAGTTGACCGAGATGATGTCCATGCGCGCCAGCATCTGGTCGAGGCTGTCCCAATAGGTGGCCTCCAGCTCCTGCTCGGTCTCCTCCGACACGCGGCGGCGGTTGTGGTAGTGCACCTGCAGCCCGAACGGCTTGGCGCGGCGCGCCACGGCCTGGCCGATGCGGCCCATGCCGATGATGCCGAGCCGCTTGCCGAACATGCGGTGGCCCAGCATCCAGGTGGGCGACCAGCCGCCCCACGCGCTCTTGGGGTCCTTGAGCAGCGCGGTGCCTTCCGCCAGCCGCCGCGGAACCGCCAGGATCAGCGCCATGGTCATGTCGGCGGTGTCCTCGGTCAGGACGCCCGGCGTATTGGTGACGATAATGCCGCGGTTGCGCGCGGTGTCGAGGTCGATGTTGTCCACGCCGTTGCCGAAATTGGCGATCAGCTTGAGCTGCGGTCCGGCTTGCGCGATCAGCGCCCGGTCGATGCGGTCGGTGACGGTGGGTACCAGCACCTGCGCCGCCTTCACGGCGTCGGCGAGCTCGGCCGCGCTCAGGGGCTTGTCCTCGACGTTGAGGCGGGCGTCGAACAGCTCGCGCATGCGGGTTTCGACGGCCTCGGGCAGCTTGCGCGTTACGATCACCAGCGGCTTCTTGGCAGATGTCGGCATGGCAGCACGAGCTCATCGGGTCTGGGTGGCAGGTGCACGCGGCACGAAAGGATGGGTCCTGTCTAACAGATACCGCGACGATGACAATCCGCTGCTTGCCCCGCCTGCGAGCGTTCGCCCTCGGGTCTGGCCGAGCGGAGGCGAAGCACTTGATCCGGCCGCCGAACCATGGCTTCTGGCCGGCATGACCCTGACTTCACGATCCGGCTGCGATTGCCAAGCGCGCACCTCGGCGCACGGGTGTGGCGTTGTGCATTGCTGCTCGCGGCGTCAGGTGCGCCGACGACCCCGTCCTGGGCCCAGGCGGCTGGGGAGCCGCCTTCCTCCCTTGCCTTTGCCGGAGCCCTCAAGCAGCGCGTGTTTGCTGAGCCTGAAGGCCGACAGCGTCTATCTGCGCCAGGCTCCGGGCCGCGACCAGCCAACCGCGTGGGTGCTGCAACGGTTGGGGCTGCCGGTGGAGGTGATGGAGCAGCGCGACGGTTGGAGCAAGGTGGCGGATGCGAGCGGAGCCGTCGGCTGGGTGGATGCCGCTTTTCTCAGCCGCCGCCGCACCGCGCTGATCATCCCCTGGGAGATCAAGGAAGGTCAGGCGACCAGCGCTGTCGCCACGTTGCGCGAGGATGACCGCGAGAGCGCGCGGCCCATCGCCCAGGTGGAGGCGGGTGTGCTGGCCAACATCATTTCCTGCGGCGGCGGGTGGTGCCGGATCTCTGTCGGCAGCTATCGCGGCTACATCGAGCAGGGGAAGCTTTGGGGCACCTTCCCGGGCGAGGAGATCAAATAGCTTCTGCTCGAGCTATTTCGCCACCAGCCGCACGACGACGTCGATGTGCGACACCTTGAGGTTCTCCGGCGGCTCCGGCAGGCCGTCGACGCGAATGCCGTCGCCCGGAATGTCCATCAGCTTGCCGTCGGCCTCGATGAAATAATGATTGTGGTTCGACGTGTTGGTGTCGAAGTATGCCCGCTGCCCGCCGATGGCGATCTCGCGCAGCAGGCCGGCCCGCTTGAACTGGTGCAGTGTATTATAGACCGTTGCCAGCGAGACGCGCTCGCCCGCGCGCACCGCTTCCTCGTGCAGCATCTCCGCCGTCACGTGGCGGTCGCCCGCGCCGAACAGAAGCGTCGCAAGCGCGATGCGCTGTCGCGTCGGCCTAAGGCCGGCGCGGCGCAGGAGCTTGCCTGGGTCAATGGTCATATGTGTATGCACTCGGGTCGTCCCAATGGCGGTGATCTTACGCCAAGCGGCAAATCCCTACCGCACGGCAAATCGTCTCACAACCTTCCAACTTGCTGGTAACGCAAGTATATCCGGGCCTGGCAGTGTCCGCAACGCCATCTGCGGCGGCTCCTTGGACGCGTTGCCAGGCTTGGAACTCGGGCTTTTGGCCGGTGGGCGACTGTGTTAGGAAACCCACCGAGAACCGTGCCGGACTTGGTGCGCGGCACCGACAAAGCGGGATGGAATGAGAGGTATGGCCGAACGCCAGAGTAGCTACGAGTATGAGGACCTCTTGACGTGCGCGCGGGGCCTTCTGTTCGGCCCGGGCAATGCCCAGCTGCCGCTGCCACCCATGCTGATGTTCGAGCGCATCTCCAGCATCAGCGAGACCGGCGGCGCCCATGGCAAGGGGCAGATCGTGGCCGAGCTGAAGGTGGCCTCCAATCCGGCGCTCGAATGGATGTGGGCCTGCCACTTCAAGGGCGACCCCGTCATGCCGGGTTGCCTGGGCCTGGACGCGCTGTGGCAGATGACGGGCTTCTTCCTGGGCTGGCTCGGCGCCCAAGGTCGAGGCCGGGCTATCGGCGTGGGCGAGGTGAAGCTCATCGGCATGGTCGTGCCGACCATCAAGTCGATCCAGTACGTGGTCGACATCAAGCGCGTCATCCTGCGCAGGCTCAAGCTTGCCATCGCCGACGGCGTCCTGAAGGCGGACGGCAAGATCATCTACCAGGCGACCGACCTGCGCGTGGGGTTGTTCGAGGTCGGCGAGGTGCCTGCCGCCGCCGTGTGAGGGCCGTGCCCGCAGGTTGCGGGGTGCGGGTGTCGCAGCGACGGCTGCACGACGATGCGAAACGAGGATCTTGCATGAGACGCGTGGTCGTCACCGGCATGGGGGTGGTGTCCTCGATCGGCAACAACACCCAGGAGGTGCTGGCGTCGCTGCGGGAGGCGAAGTCCGGCATCGTGCGCGCGGACGACTACGCCGAGCGGGGGTTCCGCTGCCAGGTGCACGGCGCGGTCAACCTCGAGTGGGAAGCCATGATCCCGCGCAAGCCGCGGCGTTTCATGGAAGCCGGCATGGGTTGGAACTACATCGCCATGGACCAGGCGATCCGCGATGCCGGCCTGGAGCAGCGCGATGTCGTCAACGCGCGCACCGGCATTGTGATGGGCTCGGGCGGTCCCTCCACCCGCGCCATCGTGCATGCCGCCGACGTCACGCGCCAGAAGGATCCCAAGAAGGTCGGCCCCTTCGAGGTGCCCAAGGGCATGTGCTCGGGCCCCTCTGCCGCTCTCGCCACGGCCTACCAGATCAAGGGCATCAACTATTCGATCTCGTCCGCCTGCGCCACCTCGGCCCACTGCATCGGCAACGCCACCGAGCTCATCCAGTGGGGCAAGCAGGACGTGATCTTTGCCGGCGGCTGCGAGGAGCTCGACTGGACGCTGTCGGTGCTGTTCGACGCCATGGGCGCCATGTCGACCAAGTACAACGCCACGCCTGCAAGAGCGAGCCGAGCCTACGACAAGAACCGCGACGGCTTCGTCATCGCCGGCGGCGCGGGCACGGTGGTGCTGGAGGAGCTGGAGCACGCCAAGGCCCGCGGCGCCAAGATCTACGCCGAGGTGGTGGGCTACGGCGCTACCTCCGACGGCTACGACATGGTCGCCCCGTCAGGCGAAGGGGCGGTCAGATGCATGCGCATGGCCATGCAGGGGCTTGACGGCAAGGGCGTCGGCAAGGTCGGCTACATCAACCCGCACGGAACGGCGACGCCGGTCGGCGACAAGGTCGAGGTCGACGCCATCCGCGAGGTGTTCGGCAAGGATATTCCGCCGATTTCCTCGACAAAATCCCTCACCGGGCATTCGTTGGGCGCCGTCGGCGTGCAGGAGGCCATCTATTGCCTGTTGATGATGAACAACGGTTTCATGTGCCAGAGCGCAAACATCGACGAATTGGATCCCGATTTCGCCGATGTGCCGATCCTGACGAAGCGGCAGGACAACGTGGCGCTGGAGTGTGTGATGTCCAACAGTTTCGGGTTCGGGGGCACGAACGCGACGCTGATTTTGAGGCATCACGAGGCCTAGGGCGGGCGGGCTGACCTGAGGAGGTTGGACCTCAGGTGATCGAAGCGGCGGGACCTGACAAGCGCCGAGGCTTTCCCAAGTGGGGTAGCCGAGGCCCAACGGGCACGCGTTGCCCCAAGACGAGCGAGTGACGACGGCCATGACAAACACGGATATCGCCCAGCCTGGCGCGCTGATGGCAGGCAAGCGCGGCCTCATCATGGGGGTCGCCAACGAGCGCTCGATCGCCTGGGGCATCGCCCGCGTGCTGGCGGGCCATGGCGCCAAGCTCGCCTTCACCTACCAGGGCGAGGCATTCGGCCGGCGCGCCATCCCGCTGGCCAAGTCGGTCAACTCGGACATCATCGTGAGCTGCGACGTGAGCGATCTGGCAAGCGTCGATGCCGCCTTCGCCGAGATCAAGAAGACCTGGGGCGGCCTCGACTTCGTGGTGCATGCGCTCGCCTTCTCCGATCGCCGCGAGCTGCAGGGGCGCTACTCGGAGACGTCCCGCGAGAACTTCGTCAACACCATGGTGATCTCCTGCTTCTCCTTCACGGAGGTCGCCAAGCGCGCTGCCGCCCTGATGCCGAAGGGCGGCACCATGCTCACCCTCACCTACGGGGGCTCGCAGCGCGTCGTCCCCTCCTACAACGTGATGGGGGTAGCCAAGGCGGCGCTGGAGGCGAGCGTGCGCTACCTCGCCGCCGACTTCGGTCCGCAGGGCATTCGCGTCAACGCGCTGTCGGCGGGTCCGATGCGCACGCTGGCGGGTGCCGGCATCTCGGACGCACGCTCCATCTTCAACTTCCAGGGCGAGCACGCGCCGCTCAAGCGCACGCCCACCCTCGACGAGGTCGGCGGGGCCGGCCTCTACTTGCTGTCCGGGCTGTCCGGTGCCGTCACCGGCGAGGTGCACTACGTCGACTGCGGCTACAACGCGGTCTCCATGCCGGGCCTCGAGGCACTCAAGACGCAGGAGCAGCAGGCGGCCGCCGCCGCAGGCCGGCCCGCGTCGCAAGCGGCGGAGTGACGCTGCCAGCGTCGGCCGATTGCGTCGCCGCGCGGGCCGTGGCATCTGAGGCCATGATCGGTGTGTTCGATTCAGGCCACGGCGGCCTCACCGTCTTCCGCGCCCTTGTCGAGCGCTTTGCGCACGTCTCGTTCGTCTACCTGGGCGACCATGCCAACGTGCCCTATGGCGATCGTGCCTCGGACGAGATCGTGGCGCTGACCCGCAAGGGCGTTGACGCCCTGTTCCGGCGCGGCTGCAGGCTGGTTCTGCTCGGCTGCAACACCGCGACCTGCGTTGCTGCCCGCACGCTGCAGAAGGACTGGCTCGGCGTGAGCGGCTGGCGGGGCCGCAACGTGCTGGGCATCGTCGCCCCGACGGTGGAGGCCGCCACGCAGACGCCTTGGGCGGTCACGACCCCGCAGTACCCTCAGAGGTACAACACCGACCTCGTGGCGGTGTTCGGCACCACCAGGACGATCGCCTCGCATGTCTACCCCGAGGAGATCCGCAAGCGCTGCCCGCAGGTCACGGTGGTGCAGCAGACCTGCTCGGAGCTGGCCGGCGCCATCGAGCATGGCGCGCCGGAGAGTGAGCTCGATGCGCTCGTTGAGCGGGGTGTGGTTGCGCTGCTGGCGCAGACGGCGGGCGTGCCCCCGCATCGGGCGATCCTCGGCTGTACGCACTATCCCCTGGTCGAGCATCTGTTCCGGCGGCATCTGCCGCCGTTCACGCGGCTGCTGGCGCAGCCGCAGGTGGTTGCCGACAGCCTCGAGGACTACCTGCAGCGCCACCCGGACTACGTCGATGGCGCGGCTTCACCGCCCGCGCTGACGACGACGGGCGACCCCGAAAGGGTCAGCGCAATTGCGCGCGTTTTCTGGCCCCAGGCGCCAGCCTTCAGTCATCTGCCTGTTTAGGCCGGCGCATGCGCGGGCCAATGTTTGCGCCAGCGTGGTTGGGGTCGGCAGGCCGGCCGTTGACGTGGCTTTCCCTGGCACTGCAGCAGATGCCCTGAAGGTGTCCACCTGCAACCATTTGAGGGCCGACTCCGACTTCTCTTGCTGAGACTACGCCATGTCGAAGGCAGCTTTGGCGCGAGGACTGCGAGCAGCTGCACGCTCTACGTGTCTTTGGGGCGGTAAGGCAGATCGGCAAACGCGCTTTGATCGTGGGGCACAAGAATCTTACTCACATGCGCCGGCCTCGACGTGCGATGATTCCATGTAGCTTCTCGTTGCCTGCAAGTCGAGCCACGCGCGCGGCCGGCACTCGCTCCGATCTGTGTTCCATGTTGTGTCTAAGAGGAAAAGCATGCGTCTGCGCGTAAAGGCTTTGATGGTTGCGATCGCAACGACCGTTGCGGGGATCGCGCAGGTAGGAGCCGGTGAGGTCAACCTTTACTCCTATCGTGAACCGCAGCGCATCGTGCCGCTGCTGCGCGCTTTCCACGCCGCCACCGGCATCAGGGTCAACGTCACGTACGCCGGTAGGGATCTGATCGACCGCATCGCTGACGAGGGCGAGCACAGCCCGGCCGATGTGCTCCTCACCAATGAATTCGGACTGCTGCTCGATGCGCGCGCTCGCGGTCTCACGCAGGCGTTCAAGTCGCCCGTCGTCGAGGCCAACGTCCCCCCCGTCTATCGCGACCCCGAGGGGCATTGGCTCGGTCTCACCCGCCGTGCGCGCCTGTTCGTGGTCTCGACCAAGCTCGCCGGATCGCCGGCGCCATGACCTACGAGGATCTCGGCCGATCCACGGTGGAAGGGCAAGATCTGCATCCGATCGGGCAAGCATCCCTACAACACGGCGCTCGTCGCCTCGATGCTCGCTCATCACGGAGCGCGGAAGGCGGAGGCATGGCTGCGCGGGTTCAAGTCCAACCTGGCCCGCTCGCCCAGCGGTGGCGACAGGGACCAGGTGCGCGCGGTCCTGGAAGGAACGTGTGCGGTCGCAGTCGTGAACAGCTACTACGCGGCCAACTTCATCTCGATCGATCAGTCGCTTCGCGAGCAGAAGAACGACGCGTTTCGCCTGGTGTTTCCCAACGCCGCGGACCGCGGTACGCACGTTGCGGTATCGGGGGCTGCGCTCATGAAGCACGCCCCCAACAGGGAGGGCGGCATCAAGCTGATAGAGCTGCTGACGTCGGAGCTTGGGCAGCGCATGTACAGCGCCATCAACGACGAGTACCCCGTGAGCGAGGCCGTGGCACCGCCGACCCTGATGGCCAACTGGCCACCGCTGAGAGCCGATGCGCTGCCGCTCCACAGGCTGGCGGAGCTGCGCGAAGAGGCGCAGAAGCTGGTCAATGCGGTCCGCTTCGACGACGGTCCCAACGGCTCGGGCGCCCCGGTCCGATGAGCTGAGTCAGCGCTGGCTGCGCGCCAGCACCTCCATCAGCTCCGCCACCTTGCGGCGCTGCTCGGCGGCGTTGCCGCTCTTGATCGCGTGCTCCACGCAGTGCGCGACGTGATCGCGCAATACCTCCTGCTCGACGCGCGCCAGCGCTGCCCGTACGGCCGCGATCTGGGTGATGACGTCGATGCAGTAGCGGTCCTCCTCGACCATGCGCGCGAGACCGCGCACCTGGCCCTCGATGCGGTTCAGCCGCTTGCGGCACGACGCCTTGGTGGCTTGCTGCATGCTTGACATATACCCCCTAAGGGTATACGTGGTCAATACCCTGCTGGGGTATATGCCATGAGCCACCACCACGACCATTCCCATGCCGGAGCCGGCCTCCCCGCGGGCACGGCCCGCGACCCCGTGTGCGGCATGACGGTCAAGATCGCCGGGGCCAAGCACACCCACCTGCACGCGGGTGCGACTGCACTACTTCTGCAACCCCCGCTGCAAGGAGAAATTCATCGCCGATCCGGCACGCTACCTCGATACCGCCGTGGCAGAGCGGGCAGCAGTCGCAGAGGCCCGGACGGTTCCCGCCGGCACGCTCTACACCTGCCCGATGCACCCCGAGGTGGTGCAGGAGGGGCCCGGCACCTGCCCCAAGTGCGGCATGGCGCTGGAGCCCATGGGCATCCCGCCGGCCGATGCTGGCCCCAACCCGGAGCTTGTCGATTTCACATACCGCCTATGGGTGGGCGCCGCGCTGACGATCCCGCTGCTGGTCATTTCGATGGGCCCGGACCTGGGGCTGCAGCTCGGCCGCTGGCTGTCGCCGGCGGCCGCCGGCTGGCTGGAGCTGGTGCTGGCGACGCCGGTGATTGCGTGGTGCGCCTGGCCGTTCCTGGAGCGCGGCTGGGCGTCGATCGGCAACCGCAGCCCCAACATGTGGACGCTGATCGCCATCGGCGTGCTTGTCGCCTTCGCCTACAGCGTGGTTGCCGTCCTGGCGCCCGGTATCTTCCCGCACGACTTCCACACGCACGGGCGGGGCGTCGGCCGCTACTTCGAGGCGGCTGCCGTCATCGTGGTGCTGGTGCTGGTCGGCCAGGTGCTGGAGCTGAAGGCGCGCGAGCGCACCGGCAACGCCATCCGCGCGCTCCTGAACCTGTCGCCAAAGACTGCACGGCGCATCGGCCACGACGGCAGCGAGGCGGACGTGGCGCTGGATCGCGTCGGCATCGGCGATCGCCTGCGCGTTCGGCCCGGGGAGGCCGTGCCAGTGGACGGCACCGTCGTCGAGGGGAGCTCGGCGGTCGATGAATCGCTGCTGACCGGCGAGCCATTGCCGGTCGAGAAGGTGCCAGGCGCCGCGGTTACGGGCGGCACGCTCAACAAATCCGGCAGCTTCGTCATGGAGGCCCGCAGGGTTGGCGCCGAGACGACGCTCGCGCGCATCGTGGCGCTGGTGGCGGAGGCACAGCGCAGCCGCGCGCCCATGCAGACGCTGGCCGACCGCGTCGCCGCCTACTTCGTGCCGGCCGTGATCGGCATCGCGGCCCTGGCGTTCGTTGCCTGGCTGGCCTTCGGTCCGCCCCCGGCGCTCGCCTACGCGGTGGTGGCCGCCGTCTCGGTTCTCATCATCGCCTGCCCGTGCGCGCTGGGACTGGCCACGCCGATCTCGGTGATGGTGGCCACCGGCCGCGGAGCGCGCGAGGGCGTGCTGGTTCGCAACGCCGCGGCGCTGGAGCGGCTCGCTGCTGTCGACACGCTGATCGTCGACAAGACCGGCACGCTGACCGAAGGCAAGCCCACCCTCACCGATGTCGTCCCGGTCGGCGGCATCGATGAAGCATTGCTCCTTCAACTTGCCGCCAGCCTCGAGAAGGCGAGCGAGCATCCCCTGGCCGAGCCCATCGTCAGGGCCGCGGAGGCACGCGGGCTGCCCCTGCTGCCGGCGCAAGGCTTCGAGGCCGTGACCGGTCAGGGCATCAAGGGTCGCGTCGACGGCAAGGCGGTGGCCCTCGGCACAGCGCGCCTGATGCAGAGCCTCCGCATCGACCTCGGTGACGCCGAGCGCGCGCTCGTGGCGCTGCGCCGCGATGGCAGGATCGCGCTGCTCGCTGCCATCGACGGCAAGCTCGCCGGTTGGCTGGCGCTGGCGGATCCCATCAAGCCAGCGGCCCGGGATGCGCTGGCGGTCTTGCGCCGGCGTGGCATCGATGTGGTGATGGCGACGGGCGACAATCGCACAACGGCGGAGGCGGTCGCGCGCGAGCTCGGCATCGCCACCGTGCACGCAGATGTGCTGCCCGAGGACAAGGCGCGCATCGCGGCTGAGCTCAAGGCCCAGGGCCGGGTCGTGGCCATGGCCGGCGACGGCATCAACGATGCCCCGGCGCTTGCCGCCGCCGACGTCGGCATCGCCATGGGCACCGGTGCCGACGTGGCGCTGGAAAGCGCCGGCATCACGCTGCTCAAGGGTGATCTTTCAGGCATCGTACGTGCGCGCCGCCTGGCGGAGGCCACGGTCGCCAACATCTGGCAGAACCTGGCGTTCGCCTTCGGCTACAACGCGCTCGGCATTCCGATCGCGGCCGGCGTGCTCTATCCCCTCACCGGCATGCTGTTGTCGCCGATGATTGCGGCGGCCGCCATGAGCCTGTCGTCGGTGTCGGTGGTTGGCAACGCGCTGCGCCTCGGCGCCGTAAGGCTCTCCGGCGACTGAGCTAGATTTTGGGCGGGCCGTCGGCGAACGGAGCGAGCGCCGCTGCGATGAAAGCATGGGTGGGAGCCGCCACACCCGCCTCCTTGGCCAGTCGCGCCACGGCACCGGAGAGCCCTCGCACCTCGATCGGCTTGCCGCCCAACAGGTCGTGGCACATGGAGGCCATCATGGCGTCGGGCAGCGCGTCGATCTGTTTGATGGTCTTGGTGGCATCCTCTTGCTCCAATCCCGTCTTCAGGGCCATCCCGACCGCGACCGTCTCCTCCACCGCCGCCTTGAGCAAAGCATAGGATTCCGGCGTCCTCGCGGATGGGTCCCAGCGGACCGCGCGTCAGCGCCGTCATGGCGGCGACCGGCGCCAGCATGGCGAACTTGAGCCACAGGGTGCGGGAGATGTTGTCGGTGAGCTTGGCATCGATGCCGGCTGCCACGCAGGCCTCGTGAAAGGCGCTCGTGCGGGCGCTGGGTTTGCCGTCGCGCTCGCCGAACTCGAGCATTGCGAACTTGCCGATTTGCTTGACCACGCCCGGCTCGGGGATGTTCGAGGCGATGCGCGCCGCCCCTTCCACCACGTTGCCGGCACCGACGATCCTGCCGATGCGCTCGGCGCTCTCCACTCCGTTCTGGAAGGTGAAGATCGCGGCACCCTTTGCCACCAGCGGACGCAGGCTTTCCGCGGCGCTCTCGGTGTCGCGCATCTTGACCGCGAAGATGATGGCATCGGCGGCAGCGATGTCGCCGGCGTTGGCAACGGCCTTGACCGGGTTGAGATGCAGCTTGCCGATGTCGCTGTCGAGGCGCAGGCCGCCTCGCCTGCATGGCGGCGAGATGGGCGCCGCGTGCCACGAAGGTCACGTCGTTGCCGGCAGCGGCGAGGCGTGCGCCGAAGTAACCGCCGACGCCGCCCGGACCCATCACGGTGATTCTCATCGGCATCTGCTCACGGCGTAATGACGACGCGGCCGACCACCCGGCCTTCGCGCAGATCGTCGAGCGAGCGGCTGGTTTGCTCCAGCGGGCGCTTCTCGACGGGGATCGGCGCGATTTTGCCGGCCTTGACCAGGTCGATCATCTCACGCGCCTCTGCCGTCGAGCCGACGTAGCTGCCCATAATGGTCAGCGCCCTCAGCGGGAACATCGGCACCGGCAAGGTGAAGCTGCCGCCGATCAGCCCGACGACGATGGCTGCACCGCCTTTGGCTACCGTGGCTTGGGCAAAGGCCAGCGACTTGTCGGAGCCCGCGAAATCGACGGCGGCGCCCACTCCGCCACCCGAGGCCTTGCCGATGGCCTTTCGCGCGCCTGCATCGGCCGGATCGAAAGCCTCTTTGGCGCCCAGCTTCAATGCTGCATCGCGCTTGGCGCCATCGATATCGGCCACGAAAATCGGCTTGGCGGTCAGCGCGCGAGCGAACTGGAGGCCCATCATGCCGACGCCGCCCAAGCCGACGATCAGCAAAGGTCCGGCGCGCAGATAGGGCAGAGCCTTCTTGATCGCGCTGTAGCCGGTGAGGCCCGAGCACATCAGCGGGCCCGCAATTTCCGCCGCAACCCCCTCGACATCCAGCAGATAGCGCGGATGCGGCACCAGCACGTGCGTGGCATAGCCGCCGTCGACCGTGACGCCCAACGCGCGCGGCGCATTGCACATATGCTCGTCTCCCCGTGCGCACAGCCCGCACTGGCCGCAGCCGATCCAGGGATAAGCGGCATAGCGCGCACCCGGCTTCACGCCCTGCGCCTCGGGGCCCAACGCCTCCACCGTGCCGGCGATCTCGTGGCCGAAGGTGAACGGGAGCGGCCGGTTGCCGCGTACATCCAGCTTCTGGCCGCCGCCGAGATCGAAGTAGCCGTCCTGCAGGTGGATGTCGGAGTGGCACACCCCGCAGTGCGAGACGCGCAGCAGGACCTCCGTTCCCTGAGGCGCGGGGGTGGGCGCCTCGGTCGTCTCGAGCGGCTTGCCGTAGTCGATCAGCGATTGGCGAAGCATCTGAAGGTCCCTCGGTGAAAGAGCCGCAAGCTTAGCAGATATTACCGGATGGTTAACACTGCTCAGAAGCGCGGGCGGGCCTGCAACCCTTCAGCGTGCGCGGCGTTAGCAGTCAAGAGGCAGAATGTGACATGAGCGAACACAAACATCTCACTATCAAGAGGATCGGCACCAAGCTGCGCGACGAGCTCCATGTGATCGATGCACCGCCACCGGAAGGCATGCGCGAGCTGCTGGAGCGCATTGCGCATCTGGAGCGCTCGGGTGTGCTTGGACATGGCCGCGCGGCAGCGCTGCTCGCGCTAGCAGCCAGGCTCCGAAACCAAACGGGCCCCGCCAGCGTTCAAGCTCCACTCAATGCGCCAAGCGGCGCGCTTGGTTGCGCGGCTGCTGCGCTTTAGCACAACAGGAGCTTCCATGACCGACGTCAAGTCGCTGGTGATCGGAGCGCTGCTCGTAGCGGTAGCGGTGCTGGGTTACGTGCTGTGGGAGAGGCAACGCAACACCGTCGAGATACGGCTGCCGTCCGTCACGATCGAGAAGCACTGATCGAGCTGCGCGCATCAAGCCGGCGCCGCAACGTGCGGCTTGCCGGCTTGATGAACGCCAAGATCTAGCCGCGCCGGCGCTCGCGATGTCCGCCGCGATCGCCACCGCGGTCGCGGCGCGGTGGGCGGCCACCCTCCATCGGCGGCTCCTCCGGCTCGCCTTCCGCGCGCGGGATCTCCTTGCCGGTCGCCTGGTCGACGATCTTCATGGACAGGCGGACCTTGCCGCGTTCGTCGAAGCCGAGCAGCTTGACGAAGACCTCCTGGCCTTCCCTCACCACCTCCTCGACGCGCTCGGGCCGACCCTGGGTGAGCTGGGAGATGTGCACCAGCCCGTCCTGCTTGCCGAAGAAGTTCACGAACGCGCCGAACTCCATGATCTTGACGACCTTGCCCTTGTAGATGACGCCGACCTCGGGCTCGGAGGTGATCGCGCGAATGCGCGACAGCGCCGCCTCGATGGCCTCGCGCTTGGCTGCCGCGACCTGCACGGTACCGTCGTCCTCGATGTCGACCTTGGCGCCACTCTGGGCCACGATCTCGCGGATCACCGAGCCGCCGGAGCCGATCACCTCGCGGATCTTGTCGACCGGGATCTTGATGGTCTCGATGCGCGGCGCGTACTCGCCGAGCTCGGTTCGCGCTCCGCTGATCGCCTTGCCCATCTCGCCCAGGATGTGCATGCGGCCGGCATAGGCCTGCTCCAGCGCCACCCGCATGATCTCCTCGGTGATGCCGGTGATCTTGATGTCCATCTGCAGGGAGGTGACGCCCTTCTCGGTGCCGGCCACCTTGAAGTCCATGTCGCCGAGATGATCCTCGTCGCCCAGGATGTCGGAGAGCACGGCGAAGCCGTTGCCTTCCTTGATCAGGCCCATGGCGATGCCGGCGACCGGACGCTTCAGCGGCACGCCCGCGTCCATCAGCGCCAGCGAGGTGCCGCACACCGTCGCCATCGACGAGGAGCCGTTGGATTCGGTGATCTCGGAGACCACGCGCACCGTGTAGGGGAACTCCTCCGGCGTCGGCATCAGGGGATGCACCGCGCGCCAGGCGAGCTTGCCGTGACCGATCTCGCGCCGGCCGGGCGAGCCCATGCGGCCCGTCTCGCCCACCGAGAACGGCGGGAAGTTGTAGTGCAGCATGAAGCGCTCTTTGCGCGTGCCTTCCAGCGCATCGACGAACTGCTCGTCATCGCCGGTGCCCAGCGTGGCCACGACGATGGCCTGCGTCTCGCCGCGCGTGAACAGCGCCGAGCCGTGGGTGCGCGGCAGCACATGCACCTCGGAGACGATGGGGCGCACGGTAGTGAGATCGCGGCCGTCGATGCGGCGCTGGGTGCGGATGATGTCGCCGCGCACCACATCGGCCTCCAGGCCCTTGAACACGGAGGCCAGCAGCACGCTCTCGTTGGCGTCCGCGTCGGCCGGCAGCAGCTCCTTCACCACCTTGGCGTTGGCCGCCTCGACCAGCTCGTGGCGCTTCTGCTTCTCAGGCGTGGCGAACGCGGTGCGCAGGTCGGCTTCGACGAGGGCCTTCACCTTGTCGGTGTACTTGCTCTTGTCGGGCGGCTGGAAGTTCCAGGGCTCCTTGGCCGCCTTCTCCGCCAGCTTGATGATGGCGTTGATCACGGGCTGGAAGCCGCGCTGGCCGAACATCACGGCCTCGAGCATCTGCTTCTCGGGCAGCTCCTTGGCCTCCGACTCCACCATCATGACGGCATCGCCCGTACCGGCGACCACCAGGTCGAGCTCGCTCTTTGCCATCTCGTCGATCATGGGGTTCAGCACGAACTGGCCATCGACCACGCCCACGCGGGCGCCGCCTATCGGTCCCAGGAACGGCAAGCCCGAAAGCGTCAGCGCGGCCGAAGCCGCAACCAATGCAACGATATCCGGGTCGTTCTCCATGTCGTGGGACAGCACGGTCACGACGACCTGCGTCTCGTGCTTGAAGCCTTCCACGAACAGCGGGCGGATCGGGCGGTCGATCAGACGCGAGGTGAGGGTCTCCTTCTCGCTCGGGCGGCCTTCGCGCTTGAAAAAGCCGCCGGGGATCTTGCCGGCGGCGTAGGTCTTCTCCTGATAGTTGACGGTGAGCGGGAAGAAGTCGATGCCGGGTCGCACGCTTCTCTCGGCGACCACTGTCGCTAGAACGCTCGTCTCTCCGTACTGGGCGACGACGGCAGCGTCGGCCTGGCGGGCAACGCGCCCAGTCTCGAGGCTCAGCTTGCGTCCGCCCCAATCTATTTCCACGCGATGTTTGTCGAACATTAGGTCTCTCGTATCTCGGTTCTCGTTGTTGAACAGCGTCGTTCGCCGCAACCTCCCCCAGGGAAGCCGGCCCACATTGCCATCGCTGGAGGTGATGTGAGCGGCTCCCGCGTCAGGCGGGGGGTGCCGCTAGCGGCGAATTCCTAGGCGATCGATGAGCTTCTGGTAGCGCGCCTCGTCATTGGCTTTGACATGATCGAGGAGCCGGCGGCGCAGGCTCACCATCTTGAGCAGGCCGCGCCGCGAGTGGTTGTCCTTTTTGTGAACTTTGAAGTGCTCGGTCAGTCCGTTGATCCGCTCGGTGAGCAGCGCCACCTGGACCTCGGGCGAACCCGTATCGTTCTTCTTGGTGGCGTAGTCCTTGACAACCTTCTGCTTACGCTCTGCGCTCAGCGACATCGTTGTACCTTTCTCGGCGTTGGGAGGAGCAATGCGGCCACGGCCGGGATGTCGT
This sequence comes from uncultured Alphaproteobacteria bacterium, assembly GCA_963756735.1. Classification (GTDB taxonomy): domain Bacteria; phylum Pseudomonadota; class Alphaproteobacteria; order Rhizobiales; family Hyphomicrobiaceae; genus AWTP1-13. The sequence goes on along the minus strand of CAVWOY010000023.1, from coordinate 68,756 downwards.
CCAGCACGGGTCGCCAGATGCTTCGGGCGCAGGGCCTATGTGCGCATTGCCCGAGGTGAGCGCGTTATACACTAATCCGCACTATTTGCGAGGGAAAAACTGGTCAGCCAGGGCGTTGATTCCAGGGAGCTATCTGCCTTCGCCGAAATTGAATACGCGGCTCGGGCGCAGCTCTCCCTTTTCGACGCAACCAACCGCGATCAGGTGTCCCTTGCAGGTTGCGTAGGTGGGGCCGGTGCGTGGTAGCGCATCGCGGCCGCGGATCAGCACGGACTGGCCGCGCAGCAGGCGCGAGGCATCGCTCTGGCCCACGTTCAGGACGGCGAGGCCGGAGAGCGCCGCCTCCACGGGGAGCAGCAGCCGCAGTGCCTGGTCCTCGCCTTCGCGCGCCGCCTCCTGCAATGCGGCCATCGAGACGGCATCGGCTTCGCTGAAGGGGCTGACGCCCGTGCGCCGCAACGCCGTGACGTGGCCAAGGCAGCCGAGTGCCCGGCCCATGTCGCGCGCCAGCGCCCGCACGTACGTGCCCTTGCCGCATCGGGCCTCGAAAACGGCAGCGTCGCGGTCCGGCATGGCGACCAGCACGAGCGTGTCGATGCGGACAGGGCGCGGCTCGATCTCGACTTTCTCCCCCGCGCGGGCCAGGTCGTAGGCGCGCTCGCCGTCGATCTTGATGGCGGAGAATGCCGGCGGCGTCTGTAGGAACTCACCGGTGAAGCGGGCGAGCACCGCTTCGATGGCATCGGGCTGCGGACGGCCGTCGCTGGTGGCAACCGTGCGGCCTTCCGCATCATCGGTGTCGGTTTCCAATCCCCACCGCACGGTGAACCGGTAGCCCTTCTCGCCCTCGACGGCATAAGGCACCGTCTTGGTCGCCTCACCGAGCGCGATCGGCAGCACGCCGGTCGCCAGCGGATCGAGCGTTCCCGCGTGACCGGCCTTGCGCGCGTCGAACGCGCGGCGCACCGCGCCCACCGCTTGCGTCGACGTCATGCCGGCCGGCTTGTCGAGAACGAGCCAGCCGTGGACACTCTTGCCTTTCTTGCGGCGTGTCATGGACAACCTGTGTCGTGGCTCGGTTTGCGTGACGCGTCGCGGTGCGCAAGCCTCAGTCGCTCTTGAGGTCCCGCGCGACCTTGGGAGAACGCAGCAGCTCGTCGATGCGGTCGGCCTCGTCGAACGTCTCGTCCGCCATGAAGCGGATGTCGGGGGCGAATTTGAGGTTCACCTCGTGGGCGATCTCGCCGCGGATGTATTTCTTGTGCCGGTCGAGCGCCGCCAGCACCTCCTTGATGTCCTTGCCGCCGAGCGGCATGACGTAGGCCGTGGCCAGGCGCAGGTCGGGCGACAGGCGCACCTCTGGGATCGTCACCACGTGGCTTGCCAGCACGGGGTCGTAGATTTCGCCACGCGAAAGCATCTGGGCCAGGGCATGGCGAATGAGTTCCCCAACCCGCAGCTGGCGCTGGGAAGGACCGGTGTGTTTCTCGGAACGGCGGTTGGCCATGGTCGGCGGCGTGAAATTGGACGGTGGGCCGGGCCGCGAGGCCCGGCCCGGTCACAAAGGCGGTGAACTAGAGTGAACGGGCGATGGTCTCGACGTTGAAGCACTCGATGACGTCGCCCTCGCGCATGTCCGTGTAGTTGGCGAAGGCCATGCCGCACTCCTGGCCGGCCGGCACCTCCCTCACCTCGTCCTTGAAGCGCTTCAGGTCGACAGCGTGCCTTCGTGGATCACCACGTTGTCGCGGATCAGGCGGACCTTGGCGCCGCGCTCGACCTTGCCCTCGGTGACGCGGCAGCCGGCCACCTTGCCGACCTTGGAGATGTTGAACACCTCCAGGATACGGGCATTGCCGAGGAAGACCTCGCGCAGGGTGGGTGCCAGCAGGCCCGACATCGCCGCTTTCACGTCATCCACCAGATCGTAGATGATGTTGTAGTAGCGGATCTCCACGCCGGTCTGGTCGGCGAGCGCCTTGGCCTGCGCGTTGGCGCGCACGCTGAAACCGACCACCACCGCCCCGGACGTATTCGCCAGCGCGATGTCGGATTCCGTGATGCCTCCGACACCCGAATGGATGATGCGCGCCTCCACCTCGTCGGTGCCGAGCTTCCTCAGCGCGCCCACGATGGCTTCCACCGAGCCCTGCACGTCGCCCTTGATGACCAGCGGGAATTCCTTGCGGCCAGCCTCCTTGAGCTGGGTCATCATCTGCTCGAGCGTGCGGGCGGTGCCGGCGGAGCCGAGCGTCTGGCGCCGCTTCCTCGAGCGGTAGTCGGTGATCTCGCGGGCGCGGCCCTCGTTCTCGACGACGGAGAACGGGTCGCCCGCATCCGGAGCGGAGTCGAAGCCCAGGATCTCGACCGGCACGGACGGGCCGGCCTCCGCCACGGGCTCGCCGCGCTCGTCGATGAGCGCGCGCACGCGGCCCCAGGCGCTGCCGGCGACGATGATGTCGCCGACACGAAGCGTGCCGCGCTGCACCAGCACGGTGCCCACCGGGCCGCGGCCGCGCTCCAGCTTGGCCTCGATGATGACGCCCTCGGCCGAGCGGTTCGGATTGGCCTTGAGCTCCAGCAGCTCGGCCTGCAGATGGATGGCCTCCAGCAGCCTGTCGATGCCCGTCTTCTTGAGCGCGGAGACCTCCACCTCCAGCGTCTCGCCCGACATGCTCTCGACGATGATCTCGTGCTGCAGCAAGTCGGTCGCGCACGCGCTTGGGGTCAGCGCCCGGCTTGTCCATCTTGTTGATGGCAACGATGATCTGCACGCCAGCGGCCTTGGCGTGGTTGATGGCCTCCACCGTCTGCGGCATCACGCCGTCGTCGGCGGCAACCACCAGCACCACCAGGTCGGTGACCTTGGCGCCGCGGGCGCGCATGGCGGTGAAAGCCTCGTGGCCGGGCGTGTCGATGAAGGTGACCCTATCGCCGTTGGGCGTCGTCACCTGATACGCACCGATATGCTGCGTGATGCCGCCTGCCTCGCCGGCCACCACGTTGGTTTGGCGAATGGCATCGAGCAGCGACGTCTTGCCGTGGTCGACGTGGCCCATGATGGTAACCACGGGCGCCCGCGCCTCCTGGTCCTCGTCGATGTCTGCAGTGCCGGTGAAGCCCTCCTCGACGTCGGCCTCCGACACGCGCTTTGGCGTGTGGCCGAACTCGCGCACGATCAGCTCGGCGGTGTCGGCGTCGATCACGTCGTTGATCTTGTGCATCGCGCCCTGACCCATCAACAACTTGATGACGTCGACGGAGCGCTCGGTCATGCGGTTGGCAAGCTCCTGAATGGTGATGACCTCGGGAATAGTGACCTCGCGCATGACCTTGTCGCGAGGCTGCTGAATGCCCGCCTGCTTGAGACGCTCGCGCTCGCGCTTGCGGCGCAGGGAGGCCAGCGAGCGCTGACGCTGCGCCTCGTCGAACGCGTTGTTGATGGTCAGCTTGCCGCGCTCGCGGGTTTCGCCGACGCGCGCCGGGCTCTTGACGGGCTTTGCGCCCTTCTTCTTGCCGCCGCGGTTGTCGTCGTCGGCGTCGGGCTCGAGGTCGAGCTTGCGCTTGCCGACGGGCTCAGTACGACGCACCTCGGTCTTGGGCTTGTCCGCCGAGGGAACGACAATTGTCGGACCGCGAGGCGGCGGCGGTTTCTTGGCGACGGCGGGCTCGGCCACTTGCGGCTCCAGCGCCGCCTCCGCCACAGCTGCCTCGGCCACCGCCTCGGCTGCCGGCGCGACGGGACTAGGTGCGGGCGGTGACGGTTGCGCGGCTTCCTCCCGCACGCTCGGCGCATCTAGCCGCGCGGTATCGCGCGCGTCGACTTCGGCCTGCTCCTTGGCGACCTCCAGAGCGCGGCGGCGCGCATCCATCTCGCCGGTGGAAAGTCCGCCCGCGTCTTGCTCGGCCAGCGCAGCCGATGCCGCGGCCGCCTCTTCGGCGGCCTCGCCCGGGCTCAGTATCGTGCGCTTCTTCTTTTTCTCGACCACCACCGACTTCGACCGGCCGTGGCTGAAGCTTTGCCGCACGTGGCCGGCGTCGACCGTCCGCTTCAAGCTCAACGGCTTGCGCGGGGCGACCGACAAGGTCTTGTCAGTGGTCTCTTTGGTTTCGCTCATGCGTCCTATTTCTGCTCCCAGTCCGCCTCAGGCAATGCCCGATTCCTGCCCAACCGACCTATAGCGCCTAAGACGCTTGGCCTCCTGAAGAATCCGCTGGCTGGCGCCGCCCTGGCACGCAGCAGCATGTACCACATTTGTACGGCCCATGGCCAAATCCAAATCAGGCCCCGATAGCTCGCCCAGCGTTGCTGCAACCGCTGCATCTGGACCAAGTAAGGCCTTGAATTTGCGGTCAAGCTTGCCTGCGCCGTCGGCCGCCGCCTCGGCCGCGTGCATCAGCACGGCGGCGCGACCGCTGTCGATAAGGTCGTGCACCTGTGCAAAGCCCGCCACTAGCAGCCCAGCCTTGTTGGCGATGCTGATGGCCTCGCGCAGCCGCCTAGCCATCAATCTCTCTACGAGGTCCGGCATGTTATCCGGCACGGACACGGTCTGCTTCAGGCTGCGGGCGAACACGTTCTGGCGGGCGGCCGCGGCTACGGCGCTGCGGGTCGCCTCCACCCACACGCCACGGCCGGGCAGCCGGCGCGCGAGGTCGGGGACAATGGTGTCGTCGGGGCCGAGAACAAAGCGGATGAGGTCGTCGGGTGATTTCTGCGTACGCGAGACGGCGCACAGACGCAGCGAGCTATCGCCCGCCTCGTCCTGATCGATCGCCTTCGTCTTCGCGCCCATCCCGCCGCTGCCCGTTCCCAGCCATGGCCCTAGACCTTAGCCGCTGCAGGCGCTGCAGCCTGCGCGGCCTTCGCCGCCTCGGCGGCAGCCGCAGCGGCAGCCTGCTCGGCTCGCATCTTCTCGAGGTCCTCCTGGGTCACCCATCCGGCGGCGATGCGCGCCGCCATGATCATGTCCTCGGCCTCCTGGCGGCCGATCTCGAAGCCGTCCAGCGCGCCCTTGTGGCGCACCGGCTCGGTCTCGCGGTCCTTGCCGCGCTCGGTCCACCCGACCAGATCGTCAGGAATGGCACCGGCCAGGTCCTCCACGGTCTTGATGTCGTTCTCCCCGAAGGCCACCAGCATGGCGGTGGTCACGCTTGGGATCTTGGCCAGCTCGTCGTCGACGCCAAGCTCCTTGCGCCTGGCGTCACGCTCGGCCTCCTGCTTCTCGAGGTACTCGCGCGCACGGGTCTGGATTTCGCTGGCGGTGTCCTCGTCGAAGCCTTCGATGTGGGCGATCTCGCTGGCCTCCACGAAGGCCACCTCCGCCACCGTCTCGAAGCCCTCGGTGGCCAGCAGCTGGGCGATCACCTCATCGACGTCGAGCGCCTCCATGAAGAGCTGCGAGCGCTCGGTGAACTCCTTCTGGCGCCGCTCCGACTCCTCCTGCTCGGTCAGGATGTCGATGTCCCAGCCGGTGAGCTGGGAGGCCAGCCGTACGTTCTGCCCGCGCCGGCCGATGGCGAGCGAAAGCTGGCTCTCGGGCACCACCACCTCGATGCGGTTGGAGTCTTCGTCCAGCACCACCTTGGTCACCTCGGCGGGTGCCAGCGCGTTGACGATGAAAGTCGCGGCATCGGGGTTCCACTGGATGATGTCGACCTTCTCGCCCTGCAGCTCGCCCACCACGGCCTGCACGCGCGCGCCGCGCATGCCGACGCAGGCGCCCACGGGATCGATCGAGGAATCCTTGGAGATGACGGCGATCTTGGCCCTGGATCCCGGATCGCGCGCCACCGACTTGATCTGCACGATGGCGTCGTAGATCTCGGGCACCTCCTGCCGGAACAGCAGGGACATGAACTCGGGTCGGGCGCGCGAGAGGAAGATCTGCGGGCCGCGCTGCTCGCGGCGCACGTCGTAGATGTAGGCGCGGATGCGATCGCCGAGCCGCACGTTCTCGCGCGGGATCATCTCGTCGCGGCGGATGATGCCTTCCGCGCGGCCGAGGTCGACGATGACGTTGCCGTACTCGACCCGCTTGACCGTGCCGTTGACGATCTCGCCGACGCGGCCCTTGTACTCGTTGTGGTGCCGCTCGCGCTCGGCCTCGCGCACCTTTTGCACGATGACCTGCTTGGCGTTCTGCGCGGCCACGCGGCCGAAGTCCAAGGGCGGGAGCGTCTCGGTGATCGTGTCGCCGATCGCCGCGTCGGAGTTGCGCCGCTTGGCGTCCGCCAGGGTGAGCTGGGTCGCGTCGTTCTCGACCTGCTCGACCACCTGCAGCACGCGCGTGAGTTTGGTCTCGCCCGTCTTCGGATCGATCTCGCAGCGAATGTCGTTCTCGGCGCCGTAGCGCGACTTGGCGGCCTTCTGGATCGCGTCTTCCATGGCCTCGATGACGATCTTGCGATCGATCGACTTTTCACGCGCTACAGCATCGGCAATCTGCAACAGCTCCAGCCGATTTGCGCTTACGCCTGCCTGTGCCATATGCCGGCACCCTCCATCTCTGCTCGTTAGCTCGCAGCATCGCTGGCTGCGGGGTTGGCACTTGCCTTCTTCACGCGCCGAAGCGTCTCGCGAATAAGCTCATCCGTCAGAACCAGCCGGGCCTCGGCAATGTTGCCGACCCGCAGAACCACTTCCGGGCCGCCCTGGTCCTCCGGCACCTCGAGGGTCACCTCGTCGTCGCCGGACAGACCCTGGATCAGGCCGCGGAAGCGCCTGCGGCCCGCCACCAAATCTTTTGTCTCGACCTTGGCCTCGTGGCCGGCCCAGGCCTCGAAGTCGGAAATCCTGGCCAGCGGGCGGTCGATGCCGGGCGAGGAGACCTCGAGCGTATAGTGGCCCGCGATCGGATCGTGCGCGTCCAGCACCGGCGACAGCGTGCGCGAGACAACCGCGCAATCTTCCACCGACATGGTGCCATCGGGCCGCTCGGCCATGATCTGCACCGTGGTGCCGTTACGTCCGGAAACCGACACGCGCACCAGGCGAAAGCCCAAGTCGTTCAGCGCCGGCTCGATCAATGCCGCAACTTCGGCAGCCACACCCGTCTCACCGATAAAGCGCGCTTCCGCGATCGCGCTGCCCACTATCGTCAGCCCTGTGAGTAAGCCCACCCACGCTCGGAATGCTCAAACGATCGATCCCCAAAACAAAAAGAGCGGACCCAAAGGGCTCGCTCTCAGAGTTGAGATGATCATGAGCGCCCGAATATTAGGCGGAAGCCGGCCCGTTTGCAAGCACGAAAAGGAGCAAATGTCGCAGGCGCGGTTCAGCCCGGAATCCGTTGAAATCTAAAGTAATAGCAGCGCCTGCCGGCTGCCACAGCCTTGGCCTCGTAGCGGGTCTGGGGCCAGTCGGCCGGGCGCTGGCGCCAGTCCTGCGGCCCGTGCGCCAGCCAACAAAACCCGCTGCTCCCGCTCATGGCAAGCAACATCCCGCACGCATAGTCGTCGATGTCGGTGGCTAGCCGAAGCTCGCCGCCGTCCCGTGTGATGCGAGCTAGCTCTACAACCATTTCAATGGAGACGAGCCGGCGCTTGCGGTGGCGTATCTTTGGCCATGGATCGGGGAACAGAACGAAGATCCGGTCCACGCTGGCATCGGGCAGCAGGCGCAGCAGTGGTCGCGCGTCGTCGGCGTGCAGCCTGATGTTGGTCAGTCTGTCGCTTTCGATGGCGCTCAACACCTTCACTATGCCGTCCTCGAATGGCTCGCAGCCGATGAAGCCCACGTCGAGGTTCTGCGCCGCCTGCCAGACGAGGTGCTCGCCGCCGCCGAACCCGATCTCGAGCCACACTTGGCTGACGGGCGGTGTGAAGAGCTGGGCAGGGTGTTGCAGCGCGGCCGGATTGCTCGGCATCGCTACCCGGGGGAGCACACCTTGCCAGAGTCTCTTCTGCCTGCCGCTCAAGGCGCGCGCCCGGCGGCGACCGTAGGAGCGCAGGTCCTTCTGCGGCTTGGCGTAGGTCCGCTCTTCCACCAGCGTCTTCTCCCGTTGGCCTTGCCCAAGAAAGCGCGATTTGCAAGGTACCAAGCTCGGTGGCAAGTGTTGCACGTGTTGTCCGCGAGTGCCGCGTCGTCGCCCGTGGCCAGGCATGCAACCGACGCCCGTTGCCGGCGTTGATTGCCGTCGAGTGGCCGGTCGTCGGATACCGTCGGGCTCGCAGGTCAATTTGTATGTACCTCACATGCCGAGAGCAAAAGCATGCCCATTTTCACTGTTCACCAAGGCAAGCGCTATCGAGCCATCGTCACGCTGGGCTGGCTGGAGCGCTGGGCCGGCAACGCGACCATCGCCGCGAAATTGGAGGAGGCGGGCTTCGCCGAGGTGCTGGTCACCGGTAACGGGGGAACGCGCATTGCCGAGGCGTTGTGGCCCGGGGCGGATGCGACGGGCGAGATGCCGCCGCAGGTCTCCGAGGTTGCCGAGGTTTGAGCGTTCGTCTCGCATCCGGCCGTGGGCTGGATGTGGTCGGCGCCTCGCTCCGCTGCACCGCCGAAGTGGAGCGCTTGCAGCTCTAGCGACGCTCTGTCGCATCGAGGCTTCGCACTCCAAGCGCGTGCCATAGGCGAGACTGCATTAACCCAATTTGCCAGCGGGGCTGGCGGCCGGTCTCGAGGCCGAGGATGAAATATGATCGATCGACGCGTCAGTGCTAGGGGTGATGCATGAGTGCGGGCTCTACCCATGAGACTCTCGGTCAGGCCCACGACGTCAAAATGGGGTCCGAGCGGGGGTTCGGTATCGTCTTCGCGATCGTCTTCGCGCTGATCGGCATTTGGCCGGCCGTGCATATCGGCTGGAGGCCCTCTTTCCAGCCCGACCATCTGCGCTGGTGGTCGCTGGCCATTGCCGCCTGCTTCCTGATTGCGGCCTTTGTCTACCCCTCGATCCTGCAGCCCTTGAACCGGCTGTGGTTCCGCTTCGGCATGCTCCTCTCGAAGATAATGACACCGATCGTCATGGGGCTGCTCTTTGTCCTCACCGTGGTGCCGACAGCCCTGGTCATGCGCCTGCGCGGCCATGACCTCATGCGCCTGAAGCTCGACCCCCAGGCCAAGTCCTATTGGATCGTCCGTGAGCCGCCCGGGCCCGGACCAGGAACCATGACGAAGCAATATTGACCGTCAATCCTCAGATGCTTTTGCGAACAGTGTGCTGATATGGTAGGCCGGCTTTGCCCGCTCGGAGGGCGGTCCTGCAAGCCAATGCACATGTTTCGTGCGATTGGCCGAAGGCCATTCCCCGATGGGCAATGGGGCGTGTTGGGGAAGTCGGTTTGGAGTTGGGTAAGTTGAGTTAGGTGAGGGACGCGTATGTTGTCGTTTGCTCAGGAGTTGTGGGGGTTTCTCAGGGAGCGGAAGAAGTTTTGGCTGCTTCCTATCCTGCTGATGACTGCGCTGCTGGGCGGCCTGATTGTGCTGTCTCAGGGCTCGGCCGTTGCACCGTTCATCTATACGCTCTTCTGAGATCGAGGTGCAGATGAGGGCCGTGGCCCTCGAGCTGTCGCCTGGCCGCGCGTCGGCCGGGCGACGACAGTGAGGTGTGCGTGCGGGTACTCGGTGTTTCGGCATTCTACCATGACAGTGCTGCTGCGCTGGTGGTCGACGGTCGTATCGTGGCGGCCGCCCAGGAAGAGCGCTTCACGCGCAAGAAGCACGACGCCGGCTTCCCGACCAACGCGGTCAAGTATTGCCTCGCGGAAGGCGGGCTGAAGCTCTCCGAGCTCGACAACGTCGCATTCTACGACAAGCCGTTCCTGAAGTTCGAGCGGCTGCTGGAAACCTACGTGGCGTTCGCGCCCAGGGGCTTCAGGTCGTTTCGCATGGCCCTGCCGTTGTGGATTAGGGAGAAGCTGTTCCAGAAGGACCTTCTGCACAGGCAGCTTGCCGGCATCGACCAGGGCTGGAAGGGCCCCGAGAAGCTCCTCTTCGCCGAGCACCACCTGAGCCACGCTGCTTCCGCGTTCTATCCCTCGCCGTTCAACCAGGCGCTGGTACTGACGCTCGACGGTGTCGGCGAGTGGTGCACAACGTCGGCCGGCATGGGCGACGGCGCAGACCTCAAGATCCACCGCGAGCTGCATTTCCCCCACTCGCTGGGCCTGCTCTACTCGGCCTTCACCTACTACACAGGCTTCAAGGTAAACTCCGGCGAGTACAAGGTCATGGGGCTGGCGCCCTACGGCGAGCCCAAGTATGCCAAGCTGATCATCGATCAGCTGATGGACCTGAAGGACGACGGCACCTTCCGCCTCGATCTGCAGTACTTCGACTACTGCACCGGGTTGACGATGACCAACGACAAGTTCAGTCGCCTGTTCGGCCAGCCCGTTCGCACGCCCGAGAAGTTGCTGACGCAGTTCCATATGGATATCGCGGCCTCCGTACAGAAGGTGACGGAGGAGGTGATGCTGCGGCTCACGCGCTCTCTGGCCGCGGAGACCGGCGCCAAGAACCTGTGCCTGGCCGGTGGCGTGGCGCTGAACTGCGTGGCCAACGGCAAGGTGCTGCGCGACGGCAAGTTCGACGGGATTTGGATACAGCCTGCGGCGGGCGACGCCGGGGGCGCGCTGGGTGCGGCGCTGTGCGCCTATCACCAGCACGCCGGCAAGCCCCGCAACGGGCGCAACGTGACCGACGGCATGAACGGCTCCTACCTGGGTCCGAGCTTTGCGCAGGAGGACATCGAGCGGCGCCTGACCGCGGCCGGCGCCCGCTTCGAGACGGTGCCGCAGGCGACCATGATCGAGCGCACCGCGCGCGACCTGGCCGAGGGCCGCGCCGTTGGCTGGTTCCAGGGCCGTATGGAGTTCGGACCGCGCGCGCTCGGCGGGCGCTCGATCCTCGGCGACGCACGTTCGCCTGCCATGCAGAAGACGCTCAACCTGCGCGTCAAGTATCGCGAGTCGTTCCGCCCGTTCGCGCCGTCCGTGCTGCGCGAGGAGGTGGCCAACTGGTTCGAGCTCGACGGGGATTCCCCCTACATGCTGCTCGTCGCCGGCGTCGATCGGAAGCGCCGCCGGGATATGACTTCGGATGAGCAGGCACTGTTCGGCATCGACAAGCTCAACACGGTGCGCTCCGAGATCCCGGCCGTGACCCACGTCGACTACTCGGCGCGCATCCAGACCGTGCACCGCGAGACCAACCCCGCCTACCACGCCCTGATCTCGGCGTTCCAAGGCCTCACCGGCTGCCCGGTGATCGTCAACACGTCCTTCAACGTGCGCGGCGAGCCGATCGTGTGCACGCCCGAGGATGCGTTCCGCTGCTTCATGGGGTCCGACATCGAGCGCCTCGTGGTCGGCGATTGTCTGCTCGCCAAGGAAGCGCAGGACATGAGCCTGAAGCGCGACTACAAGGACGCCTTCGAGCTGGACTAGAGCCCTTCCGACTTATGTGGAACCATATCCAGCGTTGCGGAAGTAGTTCGCACACTCGGTTGGCGTAAAGCGGTCGATGAGCTTGCCGATGCGGTTCCACATTCCTTCGACGGTGCGCTCGTCGGCCTTGCGCAGCAGGGTCTTGAGCTTGGCGAAGGCCTGCTCGATCGGGTTGAGGTCGGGCGAGTAGGGCGGCAGGAACAGCGGCCTGGCGCCGACGGCGCGGAGCAGGCGCTGCACCTCGGCGCCCTTGTGCGAGCCGAGGTTGTCCATCACGACGATGTCGCCGGGCTCGAGCGTGGGGATCAGCACCTGCTCGACGTAGGCGCGGAAGGTCTCGCCGTTGATCGGGCCGTCGAGCACGAGCGGCGCGGTGATGGCGTCATTGCGCAGGGCTGCCAGGAAGGTGGTGGTGCGCCAGTGGCCGTGCGGCACTTTCGCCTTCAACGGCTCGCCGCGCCGCCACCAGCCGTGCGTGCGGGTCATGTTGGTCTTGGTCCACGTCTCGTCGATGAAGACCAGGCGCTCGGGCGCCAGCCGCGGCTGCAGCCGGTGCCACCACCGGCGACGGCGGGCGACGTCAGGCCGGTCCTGCTCGCAGGCGAGCACGGTTTTTTTTGAAGCTGACGCCCTCGCGCTTCAGAAAGCGCCAAAGCGTGTCGCAGGCTACCACCATGCCGCGCTCGGCCAATTCGTCCAGCAGCTCGTGCAACGTCAGGTCCGGCTTTTTCCGGAGGCGGGCGAGCAGCCACTCGCGCTCGCCTGCGAGCAGATAGGGCCGTTTGCCACCCATCGGCTTGGACGCAGGACTGCCAGCCTCGCGCATCCGGCCATGCCACTTCACCGCTGTCGATGGGGCGATGTCGTTGAGCCGCGCCACCTGCCGACACGACAGGCCGCGCTCCAACTGCGAAACCACACGCTCACGCAGGTCGAGAGAGTAGGGTCGAGCCATCGCGTGCTGGCCTCCGCTCCAGCACGCAGCTTGAATCAGATCGCCCCTGATTTGGGAATCCCTCGCGATTCCACTAAGAGCGGAAAGACTTCTAGCGCGCGCTCTGGGCCCGGCCAAGCGAGCCAGGCATCACAAGATCTTCTGACCCGTCTTCTGCCAGTCCGCCACGAACTGCTGCAGGCCCTTGTCCGTCAGCGGATGCGCCACCAGCGCCCGCAGCACGGCCGGCGGCACGGTGGCGACGTCGGCGCCGATCATGGCGGCGGTCTTCACATGGCCGACGTTGCGGATCGAGGCCGCCAGGATCTGCGTCCTCAGGTCGGGGTAGTTGTCGTAGATGGTGCGGATCTCGCGGATCAGATCCATGCCGTCGGCGCCTGTATCGTCGAGGCGGCCGACGAACGGTGAGATGAAGGTAGCGCCGGCCTTGGCCGCCAGCAGGGCCTGGTTGGCCGAGAAACACAAGGTCACGTTGACCATGGTGCCCTCGTTGGAGAGCGCGCGGCACACCTTGAGGCCGTCCCAGGTCATGGGCACCTTGACCGCTACGTTGCCGGCAATTTGCGCCAGCACACGGCCTTCCTGCAGCATGGTCTCGGCGTCGGTGGCGGCCACCTCGGCGCTGACGGGGCCCGGAACGAGCCGGCAAATGTCCGCAATCAGCCCTTTGAAGTCGCGCTTGGCGCCGGCCACCAGCGTCGGGTTGGTGGTGACGCCGTCGACGAGGCCGGTGGCGGCCAGCTCCTCGATCTCGGCCAGGTTGGCGGTATCGACGAAGAATTTCATGGGGTCGCTCTCCGCATTTGGCCTCATGTCGCACACCGGGTGGCAAAGTTCAAACCCGGGTCAGGCCCGCGGTGTGTTGAGAGCAGCACGACGGCCGCTTAGATGCGCCCCGCCGCCACGGCATGGCACGCTGCCGCGTGCCCCCCGCGATCCACAAGTGCGGGCACATCCACGCGGCAGGGCTCGAACGCGTGCGGGCAGCGGGGGTGGAAGGCGCAGCCTGGCGGCGGCGCGATCGGGTTGGGGATCTCGCCCTGCACGGACCTGCGCGCGCGGCCGCTCATGGCGAGATCCGGCAGCGCATCGATCAGCATGCGCGTATAGGGGTGACGCGGCTGCTCGAACAGCTGTTGCGCGGGCGCCAGCTCGACGATGCGGCCGAGGTACATGACGCCGATGTGCGTCGCCATGTGCCGCACCACGGCCAGGTTGTGGCTGATGAACAGGTAGGAGAGCTGCAGCTGGTCCTGCAGGTCGCGCATCAGGTTCAGGATCTGCGCCTGCACCGACACGTCGAGCGCGCTGGTCGGCTCGTCGCACACCAGGAACTCCGGGTTGGAGGAGAGTGCGCGGGCGATGCAGATGCGCTGGCGCTGGCCGCCGGAGAACTCGTGCGGGTACTTGGCCCCGTCGGCGGGGTCGAGGCCTACGAGGCGCAAGAGCTCGCCGACGCGGTGCTCGGTTTCGCGCCGGTCCGTGGCCAGGCCGAAGGCCTTGATGGGGTCGGCGATGATGCGCTTGACGCGCCAGCGGGGATTGAGGCTGGCGAACGGGTCCTGGAAGATCATCTGCAACCGCCGCCGCAGGCGCTGGCGCTCGCCGCGCTGCGCGGCCGCCCACATGTCGATCCTGTCGATGCTGACGCTACCGGCGGTGGGCTCGAGCAGCCCCACCGTCATGCGCGCCACCGTAGACTTGCCGGAGCCGGATTCGCCGACCAGCGCCAAGGTCTCGCGCCGGCCGATGCTGAACGACACCCCGCTCACGGCCTTGAGGTAGGCGCGCCCCTCGCCGGCGATGACGCGGTTGAGCCACGGCTTGGACACGTCGAACACGCGCGTGAGCTCGCGCGCCTCCACCAGGGGCGCCTGCGCCGGCATCATGCGGGGGTCCCGGCGTTCTCGGCATAGAGCCAGCAGGCGGCTTCGGAGGCTGCGGCCACCCTGCGCTCGGGCCGCTCCCGGCGGCAGCGGTCGAAGGCCTGCGTACAGCGCGGATGAAACGCGCAACCCGGCGGGATGGCGGAAAGGCGGGGCATGCTGCCCGGGATCTGCACCAGGCGGTCAGCGTGCACGTCGACCGTGGGGATCGCGCCCATCAGGCCTCGAGTATAGGGATGGCTCGGGTGCTTCACCACCTCGCGCACCGGCCCGATCTCGGCGATGCGGCCCGCGTACATAACGGCCACCCGGTCGGCGGTCTCCGCGATCACGCCCATGTCGTGGGTAATCAGCATCACGGCCGTGCCCCGCTCGCGGCACAGCCGCTTGATGAGCGCGATGATCTGCGCCTGGATCGACACGTCGAGCGCGGTCGTCGGCTCGTCGGCGATCAACAGGTCGGGCTCCGCGCACAACGCCAGCGCCAGCACCACGCGCTGGCGCATGCCGCCCGAGAACTCGTGCGGGTAGCTGTCGATACGCTCGCGCGCGGCCTGGATGCCGGCCTCCTGCAGCAGCGCGATTGCGCGCTCGCGCGCCTCGCTCTCGGTGAGGTTGGCGTGGGCGCGAATGGTCTCGACGATCTGGTCGCCGATGCGGTAGAGCGGGTTGAGGCTGGTGAGCGGGTCCTGGAACACCATGCCGATGTGCCGGCCCCGGATCTTGCGCATCGCCTCGCCGCCGAGGTCGTCGATGCGTTGACCCTTGAGGCGCACCTCGCCGCCGACGATGCGCCCAGGGGGCTCGATCAGCCCGATGACGGCGGCGCCGGTAAGCGACTTGCCGGCGCCGGATTGCCCCACCACGCCCAGCACCTCGCCCGGGGCGATGTCGAATGATACGCCGTCCACTGCCACCAGCGCGCCGCGTCTCGTCAGGAACGCGACGCGCAGGTCTCGCACGGAGAGGACCGGGTCATCGGCCAAGCCCAGCCCCCGCTGCCTATTTGGCCGCGACAAACTTCATGAACACCGCGTTGTCGGGCGACACAGGAATATCGATGTCGCGCTTCATGGCGTAGGCGAGCATCTGGTGGTGCAAAGCGATGTAGTTAGTTTCGTCCGCCAAGGTGTTCCAGAGCTTGGCGATCGACTGGTTGCGCTTGCCCACGTCCACTTCGCTGGTGAGGCCTCGGATGGCATCATTTATGCCGGCGTCGGAGTATCGCGTTGCGTTCCAGCTGCCGTCGCTGCCGGAGCGGCCTTGATAGAGGAACGAGAAGATATAGTGGGAGTCATAGGTCGGTACGCCCCAGCCCAGCAGGTAGAAGTCGGTCTCAGGCGGGCTCTTCTGGATCAGCGTGAAGTGCGGCCCCTTGGGTTGGGCGACGAGATTCACCTTGACGCCGATCTTGGCCAGCATGGCGGCGCTGGCCTGGCAGATGCCTTCGTCGTTGATGTAGCGATCGTTCGGGCAGTGCAGCGTGGCCTGGAAGCCGTCAGGATAGCCAGCCTCCTTGAGCAATGCCGTCGCCTTGGCGAGATCGACCTTGGGCAGGGCATCGAGCTCCTTGTTGTAGCCGTTGACGAACGGCGGCGCGATGATCCCGGCCGGCACCGATTGGCCGCGCATGACCGCACGCTTGATGGCCTCGCGGTCGATGGCCATGTTGATGGCTTGGCGCACCCGCTTGTCGGCAAACGGGTTCTTGCCCTTGATATTGGAGCCCGTGAGCTCAGGATCGCCTCTGTTCATGCCGAAGAAGATGGTGCGGTTCTCCGGCCCGAGATTCACCTTCAGGTTCGGTGTCTTCTCCACCCGGTCGACATCCTGCACCGGCACGTCCTGCACGAAATCGACCTCGCCCGACAGTAGGGCCGCCACACGCGTCGCATCGGACTTGATCACCAGAAAAGTGATGTCGGTGATGCCGAGCGGAACTTGGCCCTTGCCCCAATAGGCTTCGTTGCGCTTGAGGACCGTGCGCACGTCCTGCTCGCGCGAGACCACCGTGTAGGGCCCGGTGCCGTTGGCGTTGCGGACGGCGAAGTTGTCCTTCTTGGACTTGTAGTCCTGCACCGTGACGGTGTTGTTTGCCTCCGACCACTCCTTGTCCATCATGAACATGTTGGTGAGGTAGTCGGGCAGCAGTGGGTTGGGTCCCTTGGTCTTGATATGCACCGTGTAGTCGTCGACGCGGCTGATGCTGTCGACGGAAGTGAGGAGCCCCTTCATGTCGGAGGTGGGCTGCCGGGCTCTGTCCAGCGAGAAGACGACGTCATCGGCGTTGAACGCGTTGCCGTTGTGGAACTTCACGCCCTGGCGCAGCTTGAACTCCCACACCGTGGGGTCGGCGGTGACCTTCCAGGAGGTGGCGAGCGTGGGAAGAAGCTTGCCGGTGTGATCGCGCACGATCAGCGGTTCATACATCTGGTGCGCGAGATTGTGCGTGGCCCCCTCGTTCTGGGCGTGCGGGTCAAGCGTCAGAGAATCGGCCGTGCGGGCCCATTTCAGGCTGCGCGCATCGGCTGCGGTGGCGACAAGCGCAAGGGCGATCAGCGCCGCCGCGGATTTGAACATTCCTTTCGAGCCCATCTACGCCTCCGTCACGAGGTGGTCGTGCTCAGTCTACCTGAGTTTAGGATTGAGCGCATCGCGAAGCCAGTCCCCCAGTAGATTTACTGCCAGGGCAAGCAGGGCGAGCGTGATCCCGGGGAACGCCACCATCCACCAGGAGCCCGAGAACAGATACTTGTTGCCCACCTGGATCATGGTGCCGAGCGAGGGCTCGGTGGGCGGCAGCCCGACGCCCAGGAACGAAAGGGTCGCTTCGGTGATGATCGCCAGCGCCAGGTTGATGGTGGCGATCACCAGCACGGAGCTCAGCACATTGGGAAGGATATGCTGGAACATGATCTTGATCGTGCTCAAGCCGATCAAGCGGGCCGCCTCAACGTACTCCTTGTTGCGCTCCACCAGGGTCACGCCGCGCACCGTGCGGGCGTACTGCACCCAGAAGGCGAGGCCGATCGACACGACCAGGATCCAGAACTTGCCACCCTCCATGCGGTAGTTCTTGAACACCGCCAGGGCGGCGCCATCGATCAAGAGCGCGATCAGGATGGCTGGAAAGGAGAGCTGCACATCGGCAACGCGCATGATGAAACTGTCGATGCGCCCACCTGCATACCCTGCCCACAACCCAACGGTTACGCCGATGGCGACCGCCAGCAACACCGCGGCAACGCTGATCAGGAGTGAGGAGCGCGTGCCGTAGAGCATGGTCGACAGGATATCCCGGCCCTGGTCGTCGGTTCCCAGCAGAAAGCGGCTGTCGCCGGTCGGCCGCCACGCCGGCGGCAGGTCCGCGTTCAACAGGTCCAAGGACTTCAGGTCGTAGGGATTGTGCGGCGCGATCAGCGGGGCCAGGAACGCCGCGCCGACGAGCACAGCAGCCACCAGCGCGGCCGCCACTACCAGCTTGGAGCGCAAGAAGCTCTGGAACAGGTCGTCATCCAGAAGCCGGGCCATCCGGATGCGCAGTATCGCACCTACGGCGCGCGCCTCGTTCGCGGGCGGCGCGGCAAGTGGCGGCGACCCGCCCTCGGAAGCGTGCGGCTCCACGCTCACGGCCCGCGCCCCTGGATGCGGATGCGCGGATCGATGCGCACGTAGGTGATGTCGACCACGAAATTTATCAGCACGAACACGAAGGCTACCAGCAGCAGATAGGCGGACATGACAGGGATGTCGGCGTGCTGCACCGCCTGAATGAACATCAGGCCCATGCCCGGCCACTGGAACACCGTCTCGGTGATGATGGCGAAGGCGACAATCGCGCCCAGCTGCAAACCTATGATGGTGATGACGGGCACCAGCGTGTTCCTCAAGGCGTGGCCGAAGTTGATGGCGCGCTCGGAGAGGCCGCGGGCGCGGGCAAACTTGATGTAGTCGGTGCGCAGCACCTCCATCATCTCGGCCCTGACGAGGCGCGTGACCAGCGTCATCTGGAACAGGCCGAGCGTCACGGCCGGCAATATCAGGGCCTTGAGACCGGACGCCGTGAGCAGCCCCGTGCGCCAGAACCCCACCGCAGACCGTGTCGCCGCGCCCGAACGAGGGCAGCACGTTGAGCCAGACGGCGAAGACATAGATCAGCAGGATGCCGATCAGGAATGTCGGCAGGGAGATGCCGACGAGCGAGACGGTCAGAAACAGCTTCGACAGCCAGCTGTCGCGATGGATGCCGGTGTAGACCCCCATCGGGATGCCGAGCGCGATCGCAAACAGCGCAGCGGCGAGGGCCAGCTCGACGGTGGC
Source organism: uncultured Alphaproteobacteria bacterium (assembly GCA_963756735.1). Taxonomy (GTDB): domain Bacteria; phylum Pseudomonadota; class Alphaproteobacteria; order Rhizobiales; family Hyphomicrobiaceae; genus AWTP1-13. Next base: position 50,201 of record CAVWOY010000023.1, on the reverse strand, counting down.
CGGCAGCCGTTCGGAGATCAAATTGATCACCGGCTGCTTGACCTGATAGGAGATGCCGAAGTCGAACTGCGCTGCGTTGACCACGAAACCGGCCAAACTGAACCATGACCGGGTCATTGAGGCCGAGGTCGCGGCGCAACGCCTCCCGGTCCTCCATGGTGGCATCCTGGCCCACCATCTGGTGCACCGGATCGCCGACGTAGCGGAACAGCACGAACGCGATCAGTGCCACAGAGAGCATGACCACGACGCCTTCCAGGAGCCGCCGGATGGCGAATGCGAGCATTGGGCTAGACCCGTGGCGCACCAACAGACCAGTGCGGCGGCGGGGCCGCGCCCGCATCCTCCCCTATGAGGGGGAAAAGAGCTACTGCTTAAGCACCCACTGGAAGCGGATATGGCCGTCTGCGCGTTGTGCCACCTCGACGTTCCTTGCCACGCCCCAGACCAGCGTCTGCTGGTGCAACGGGAGGATTCCGGCTTCCTCGTGCAGGATGCGGAAGGCCTGAAGGATAAGCTGATCGCGCTTGCCCTTGTCGGTCTCGACCAGGATATTCCGGGAGAGCCGGTCGATTTCGGCATTGCAATAGCCGCCGAAATTGAAAGTGCCGCCGTTGCCGTCCTTGTCGCGGCAGGTCACCAGATTGGCGAGAATCGTATAGCTGTCGAGCGAGCCGGGGGTCCAGCCCAGCAGATTGAACGAGGAATCGTACTTGCGGGTCGGGCCCACCTTCTCGAAGTACTGGGCCTTGGGCAATGCGTTGAGGGTCACCTTGACGCCGATCTTGGCCAGCATGGCGGCAACGGCCTGGCAAATCTCCTCGTCGTTGACGTAACGGTCGTTGGGGCAATCCATGACCAGGTCGAAACCGGCTGCATAGCCCGCTTCGGCCATCAGTCGCTTTGAGGCCTCGACATCGTAGGGCCAGCGCTTGAGCTGATCGGCGTCCGATACCAGCAGCGGCGAAATCATCAGCGCGGTGGGAGAGGACATGCCCCGCATCACCTTGGTCTTGATCGCTGCGATATCGATCGCCTGGTAGAAGGCCCGACGCACGCGTGCATCTTTGAACGGGTTGCGGCCTTTCATGCTCGAGTGCTGCAGCTCCTCGCGCATCGAATCCATGTTGAGGAAGATGGTGCGCAACTCGGCCGTCGTGAGCGCGGTGGTGTTTGCATTCGCCATCACCCGCTCGATATCCTGAACGGGAAGAGGGTCGACGAGGTCGGTATCGCCGGCAAGCAGCGCGGCAACGCGCGTGGCGTCGGAGGATACGGTCTGCAACACGACCTCGGTCAGGTTGTGCTGAGGTGTTCCCCACCATCTTCGATTGGGCCGGAAGGTCGTTCTCAGGCCCGGCGCATGACTCGTGACGATGAAGGGTCCGGTGCCGTTGGCCTTGAGCGCGAATGGGCTCAGCGCCTGGGCCGTGGCCGGCTGCACCTTGGCCGCGCCGTTGGCCTGCGACCAGGCCTTCGACATGATGAACCACGTCTCCCACTCGTAGTGGAGGATCGGGTTCGGGGTCTTCAGCACGAAGTCGACGGTGTGATCGTCGATCTTCTCGACCTTGGCATCGGCAGGGATGCGGGTCTTGAGCTGGGAGCCGGGGGAACGGGCGCGTTCTGCCGAGAACACCACGTCGTCCGCCGTGAACGGCGATCCATCGTGGAATGTCACGCCCCGGCGCAGGTGGAAGCGCCAGCGGGTCGGCTCCAGCACTTCCCAGCGCTCGGCGAGGCCGGGGATGATCTTGAGATCCTTGTCGCGCCGGATCAGTCCTTCCATGACGTTGCCGAGTGTGCCGAGGGTGACCGACTCGTTGAGCGTGTAGGGGTCGAGTGAGTTGAGCCCCCCCTGCGTGGCCACCCTCAAGGTCTTGGGCTCGGTGCTGGGGACCAGCGCGACATTGGCCGCCAGGCCGGTAGCACCCGCAATCAGCACGCAGGTGACAGCGATGGCCAGGGCCTGACGGTCGGTCAATTTCATGGCGACAGCTCGCTCGTGAGGGCCTCGAGCAAGCTATGCAGGAATTGGTGAACAAAAGACTATCGCGGTGTCGCGTCGGCCGCGGGGGTTGACCTGCTCACGCCGAGGGCCCTACTGCATGGCGCTAGAACACACATCCCTACCTCTATGACGTCGATGAACAAAACCCCAGCAGCTGCCAGAGATCGCATCAAGGGTGCCACCGGCGATTGGGAGGTGGTGATAGGCCTCGAGGTGCACGCCCAGATCGCTTCCAAGGCGAAGCTGTTCTCAGGCGCCTCCACCGAGTTCGGCGGCGAGCCCAACAGCCATGTCTCGCTGGTGGATGCGGCCATGCCCGGCATGCTGCCGGTCATCAACGAGGAATGCATCGCCCAGGCCGTGCGCACGGGCCTTGGACTGAATGCCAAGATCAACCTGGTGTCGGTGTTCGACCGCAAGAACTACTTCTATCCCGGACCTTCCGCAGGGCTATCAGATCTCGCAGTACAAGCAGCCGATCGTCGGCCAGGGCGAGGTCGAGATCGACGTCGACGGCGAGACCGTGACGGTGGGCATCGAGCGGCTGCACCTGGAGCAGGACGCCGGCAAGTCGATCCACGACCAGCACCCCGACTACACCTTCGTCGATCTCAATCGCGCGGGCGTGGCGCTGATGGAGATCGTGTCCAAGCCCGACCTGCGCTCGGCCAGGCAGGCGCAGGCCTACGTGTCGAAGCTCCGCTCGATCCTGCGCCACCTCGGCACCAGCGACGGCGACATGGAGAAGGGCAACCTGCGCGCCGACGTCAACGTGTCGGTGCGCCGGCCGGGCGAGGATCTCGGCACCCGCTGCGAGATCAAGAACGTCAACTCGATCCGCTTCATCGGCCAGGCGGTCGACTACGAGGCGCGCCGGCAGATCGACATCCTGGAGGACGGCGGCGCGATCGAGCAGGAGACGCGCCTGTTCGACTCCGCGAAGGGCGAGACGCGGCCCATGCGCACCAAGGAGGAGGCGCACGACTACCGCTATTTCCCCGATCCCGACCTGCTGCCGCTGGAGCTGACGCAGGCCTACGTGGATGGCCTGAAGAAGAGCCTGCCGGAGCTGCCCGACGCCAAGCGCGCGCGCTTCGTGAAGGACTACGGCCTCTCCGCCTACGACGCCGGCGTGCTCACGGCCGAGCGCGAGAGCGCGGAGTTCTTCGAAGCGGTGGCCAAGGGCCGTGACGGCAAAGGCGGCCGCCAACTGGGTCATCAACGAGCTGTTCGGGCGGCTCAACAAGGAGGGGCTGGACATCGAGCGCTCGCCGGTGTCGGCGGCGCAGCTCGGCGGCATCATCGATCTCATCGCCTCGAACGCCATCTCCGGCAAGATCGCCAAGGACGTGTTCGAGATCGTCTGGAGCGAGGGCGGCGACCCGGCCGACATCGTCGAGAAGCGCGGGCCTGAAGCAGGTCACCGACACGGGCGCCATCGAGGCGGCGGTCGATGCCATCATCGCCGCCAACCCCGACAAGGTCGCCGACGCCAAGGCCAATCCGAAGGCGATCGGCTGGTTCGTCGGCCAGGTGATGAAGTCGACCGGCGGCAAGGCCAACCCGCAGGCCGTGAACGAGGTCCTGAAGAGGAAGCTGGGGCTCGCGTGAAAACCAAGGCCACAGGGCTCTATCCCTTCGTGCCGTCGGGGCCGGACTTCAAGCTGGCACTCGCCTTCTTCGCCGAGCTCGGCTTCGACAAGGCCTGGGAGCACGACGGCCTCGCCGGCCTGCGCTACGGCGGCGCCTACTTCATGCTGCAGAGCATCGATGTGCCCGAGTGGCAGAAGAACCAGATGCTCACCATCGAGGTGGAGGACCTCGACGCCTACTGGGCCGAGCTGGAGCCCAAGGACCTGGCCGCGCGCTTTGCCGGCGTGAAGCTGAAGCCGCCCACCGACTTTCCCTGGGGCCGCGAGATCCACATCATCGATCCGGCCGGCGTGTGCTGGCACGTGCGGCAGACGGCAAAGCCATGATGGACCTCACCTCGCTCCTCGTCTTCACCGGCGCGCTGTTCGTTGCCGCCGCCTCGCCGGGCCCGGCATCGCGGCCATCGTGGCGCGCGTGCTGGGGCGCGGCATGAATGGCGCCATCGCCTTCACGGCGGGCGTGGCGCTGGGCGACGTGGTGTGGCTGACGGTTGCGATCCTCGGCCTCGCCGTGGTGGCGCAGACCTTCCAGTCCGTGTTCCTCGTGATCAAGTACGCCGGCGCTGCTTACCTGCTCTATCTTGCCTGGAAGCTGTGGAGCGCACCCGTTGCCGCCCACGACGTTGCGCCCGACACTTCGGACATCAAGCGGGCGCGGCTGTTCCTGGGCGGCCTCGCCGTGACGATGGGCAACCCCAAGGTGATGGTGTTCTATCTGGCGCTGCTGCCCAACATCATCGATCTCAAGACCGTGACGGTATGGGGCTGGCTGGAGCTGACGGCCGTGGTGCTCGCCGTGCTGACGGTCGTGTTCGGCAGCTACGTGGCGCTCGCCGCGCGCACGCGCCGGCTCTTCACCAGCCCGCGCGCCATGCGCATCGTCAACCGCGGCACCGGCGTGGTGATGGCCTCGGCCGCGGCGGCAATTGCAGCGAAGTAAGACTTGAGCAGGCTCGAAGCCGAGGCGGCCTGCGCCTTGGCCTTGGCGGCGCGGGCCTTGCCGGCCAGCTTCTTCAGGCGGCGGCGGGCGCCCAGCGTGTTGCCCATGATGCGCGTCGACCTTCTTGCGCGGCGCTGCCCGGCGCGCCTTCTTCTTCTGCTTCTCGACGTTGCGCTCGGAACGGACGGTCATGTCGAACCCCTCGGGCGAATGTCATTGCTGCGCGCCGGTCTAGGGGCTTTCCCGTTTCCGCACAAGCCGAAAAGCGCCTGGCGATGTGGCTTGCGTCAGCGTGCTTCCTCGCGCGGCCAGACCCGCAACGGCATGCCGCCCTTGGGCCTGAGCGTCACGCGGCTCAAGGGCTCGGGTGCATGCTTGCCGTCCCACTCGAAATCCGCGCGCCGCACCAGGGTCGCAAGGATCGCCAGCGCCTCCATGATCGCGAACGAGGCGCCGATGCAGGTGCGCGCGCCGAAGCCGAACGGCATGTACTGGGTGCGCGCGTACTTGGCCTTGCGCTCGGGCATGAAGCGCTCGGGATCGAAGCGGTCGGGGTCCTCCCACAGCTTGGTGTGGCGGTGCAGGGCGTAGATCGGGATGAAGACCAGCGTGCCTGCCGGCAGCTCTGGTCGCCGAGCTCAGTGGCCGTGACGACCTGCCGGGTCATGACGGGCGCCGGCGGATAGAGGCGCATGGCCTCCTCCAGCACGGCCCGCGTCACGACCAGGCGGTCGAGGTGCTCGGCGCCGATGGCGCCCTCGCCGGCAACCTCGTGCACCTCGCGCCGGATGCGCTGCTGCCACTCGGGCGCACGGGCGATCAGATAGAGCGTCCAGGTCAAAGCCTTGGCCGTCGTCTCGTGGCCGGCGGCAAGGAACGTGATCAGATTGTCGACGAGCTGCTTGTCCGACATCGGGTTGCCGGTATCGGGGTCGCGCGCGGCCGCGAGGCGGGCCAGGAGATCGTCGCCCTCGATGCCCGCTGCCCGCCGCCGCGCCAGGATGGTCGCAACCGCGTCGCGCAGCTGCCGGCCCGCCCGGCGCCGGCCGTACTTGCCCGGATACCAGAGCCACGGCGGGAAAGCGCAGCATGGCCGCGGCGATGTCCCACGAGATCGTCGACAGCGCCTTGTCGGAGGCCTCGAGGATGGCTGCCGCCTCGGCGTCGGCGCTGCCTGCGAACATGGTCGCCGAGATGACGTGGAACGTGGTCTCGGTCATATCGCGATCGATGGCCTGGATAGACCCGGCCGGTCGCTTGCGCCACCGCTGCACCTGTTCCTCGGCGGCGGCGCTCATGGCCGGTACCAGGCCGGCGAGGTCGGCCGGGCGGAACAGCGGCGCTGCGGTGCGCCGCTGCCAGCGCCAGCTCGCGCCCTGCGATGTCAGGATGCCGTCGCCCAGCGTGTGCTCGAACACCTGCTTCTCGAGCGGCGTCTTGGGAAACTGCTCCGAGCCGGCCGAGAAGCACCTCCTCGATGAGCGCCGGATCCGTCACCCACGCGACGACGTCGCGCCCGTTGTCATGAACGACGATGCGGTCCTCGTAGACGGCACGCGGCAGACTGGAGAGCGGGTTGCGGACGAAGCGCAGCAGGAACTTGCGCAGCGGCAAGGGCCGCGGCGCCGGCTCCACCGTCGGTGGGTACAACGCCTGCCTTGTCCGCTCGGGTGCCAGCATGTCCGACCATACGAACGGCTACCGCCAACGGTTCACACCCGGACGCGGCGAAGGGACCGCCTCAGGTGAAATACTCAAACCACCACTTCATTCCGTAGGCACCGGGCGACAGCAGCACGAACGCCCACAGAAACGCCGAGGTCCAGTTGGCGATCTGGAACGGCAACTGCGGCATCTGTGCGATACCGGCCGCGATCGGCACGCTGGCGCGCAGCGGCCCCGTGAAGCGCGCAAGCACGATGGCCCATGCGCCCCATTTGCGAAAGAACACGCGTCCATTCTCGATCAGATTTGGGTATTTGCTGAGCGGCCACATGCTCTGGATGCGCTCGTGATAGTGATAGCCGAGCCAGTAGGAGAACCAGTCTCCGAGCGCCGCGCCCGTCGCCGCTGCCGTTACGATCAGCCAGAAGTTGAGTGTGTTGGTGCCCCCGATGATGGCACCGATCGCAACCAGCATGGCCCAGAACGGAAGGATGAGGGAGACGAAAGCCAGGGATTCACCGAAGGCCAGCAGAAAGACGACGAGGAACGCCCAATTCTGGTGCTGCGCGACAAACTCTTTGACCAGATTGGTGTACTGCGCGAATTCCATGCCGTTGCTCCTGCCGCCAATTTGGGCGGAGCAAGAGCCCGACTGGCGCCGGCATTGTCAATCCCTCAACGCACCTGGAATGCCGGCCTCAGGCCCGGCAGCGGCGCTTCTTCAGCTCCGCGGTCAGCTCCTTGTTGACCTCGGCGGCAAACAGGGACGCCCGCGAAACCTGAGCCGGTGAAAGGTCTTGGCTGCCCTTGAGCGATCTTCGGCGCGCCCTCCGCTTCCTTGCGGCCATGCGCCAGCTCCTCGCACGTCAGCGCGGACTTGGCGCTGCGGAAGGCAAACAGCCGCACGCCCGAGGCATGGGCCTGCGGGGTGGGGGGCTCCTTGACCCACGTGCGATCCTTGTCCGCCAGCATTGCGCTGAGGGTTGCCTGCCGGCGCTCGACGCATTCGGGGCTGTCGTCGATGCACGACAATCCGGCTCTTGAATCCTCCGGACCGAGCATCCCGGAGCACGCCGACACCAACAAAGCCAGGCCGGCAAGCGGGATCATCGTCACTCGTGTCGGCCGGATGGCGCGCATGGTTTCCTCTTGAGGTTCGTTCGGCGAGCCCATAGAAGGCAAGCATGGCGTCTGCAGAACGCCAAGGACAAGAGGTCGTCGGCGCGAAGTCAAACGGGCTTCTCGCATGACATCCGCGCCTCTTGCAAGCCTGCAGGGAGGTAGCATCATGGTACACGCCATCCGCGTTCATCAGAACGGTGGACCCGAAGTACTCAAATGGGACAGCGTGGATGTGCCTGCGCCAGGTCCCGGGCAGGTTCGGCTCAAGCAGCACGCGGTCGGCGTCAACTACATCGACGTCTATCAGCGCTCCGGCCTCTACAAGATGCCGCTGCCGTTCATCGCGGGGTCCGAAGGATCGGGCGAGGTTACGGCCGTCGGCCCCGGCGTGACGGATTTCAAGGTCGGCGACCGCGGCGCCTACGCTGGAGCCGGCGGCGGCTACGCCGAGGAGCGGGTGATGCCCGCCGATCGTCTGGTGAAGCTGCCCGACAGCATCGACTACAAGACCGGCGCGGCGATGATGCTGCAGGGCATGACGGTGCGCTATCTGCTGCGCCAGACCTACAAGGTGGTTCCCGGCACCACCATGCTGCTGCATGCTGCCGCCGGCGGCATCGGCCTGATCGCGGCGCAGTGGGCGCGTCACCTCGGCGCCACCATCATCGGCACGGTGAGCACGGCCGACAAGGCGGCGCTCGCCAAGGCGGCGGGCTGCACGCACGTGATCAACTACAAGACCGAGGACTTCGTGAAGCGCACCAGGGAGCTCACCAACGGCCAGGGCGTCGATGTGGTGTACGACGCGGTCGGCAAGGATACCTACCCCGGCTCGCTCGATTGCCTGAAACCGCTGGGGCTGTGGGTGAGCTTCGGCAATGCCTCGGGTGCCATCACCAATTTCGACCTGCTCGGCCTTTCCGACCAAGGGCTCGCTGTTCGCCACCCGGCCGACGCTTGGCACCTATGTCGCCAAGCGTGAGGACTTGCTGGCCAACGCCAACGAGCTGTTCGATGTGGTGTCGAAGGGGATCGTCAAGATCAACGTCAACCACACCTATCCCTTGAAGGACGCCGCGCAGGCGCATCGCGATCTGGAGGCCCGCAAGACCACGGGCTCGATCGTGCTGCTGCCCTAGCGGACAGCGCGGCATACCTCCCGGCAACGCGGGCCAGAGTTGCCGGGAGCCAGCTTGATCCTCTCTAGCGGCAAGCCCACGTTGTCGCCGAACGCCAACATCGTCGAGTTTTGCAGGAACACCGCCCCATGTCGCAGAAGCCCATAGAGGTCTACTACTGGCCCACGCCCAACGGGCACAAGATCACCATCATGCTGGAGGAGTGCGGGCTTCCCTACGAGATCAAGGCGGTCAACATCGGCAAGGGCGACCAGTTCAAGCCGGAGTTCCTGGCGATTTCGCCCAACAACCGCATGCCGGCCATCATCGATCCGGACGGCCCCGGCGGCAGGCCGATCTCGGTGTTCGAGTCCGGCGCCATCCTGCAGTACCTCGGGCGCAAGACCGGCAAGTTCTATCCCACCGAGGAGCGCCAGCGCGTCCAGGTCGACGAGTGGCTCTACTGGCAGATGGCCAACCTCGGCCCCAACGCCGGAAACGCGCATCACTTCCGCAACTACGCGCCGGAGAAGATCGAGTACGGCATCAACCGCTTCACCAACGAGGTGAACCGGCTCTACGGGGTGCTGAACATTCGCCTCACCGACCGTCCCTATCTTGCCGGCGAGTACTCGATCGCCGACATGGCAAGCTACCCCTGGGTGCGGCCCTACAAGAACCAGGGCCAGGACATCGCCGAGTTCCCGAACCTCGAGACGTGGTTCCAGCGCATGCGCGACCGGCCGGCGGTCGCGAAAGCAGTGAAGGTCGGCGAGGAGCTGCGCTCCGCCGCTTACAACCTTGCAAGCGACAAAGAAGCCCAGAAGATTCTGTTCGGGCAGCGTGCGCGCAACGCCTGAGGCCGGACACTAGGCGAGAGCACGGCGACTAACGTTGCTCTCGCGTGGTCGATGCCATTCCATCCTGTTGGTTAGTGGGCGGTGCATCAGCCCCTAATATCAGCCTAAGCCGAGGCTCATTGCGGTCGGATTGCGCCAGCTTGGAATGCTCCGACGCGAGATCTTTACCGTATCGCATCGTACCTGCGCTGGGCATTTGCTTCGAGATTTACGAGATTTAATCCGACCCTTGACATGTTGAGCGGCAACGGGCGCCCACCTGTGCCGGCTTGCGAGCAGCGAGGTCGGGAGGCCCCAACGACAAGTCTTCGAGCCAACGGAGACACCTCGCTAACGGTTGAAGGGTCGGTGTCATGGCACGATTTGAAGTGAGCCGCGTCGAGACGGTGGAGGTTGCGCCCGCGGGCGGCACGCCGGATGGGCTGTTCGAGCTGGGGCTGATGCACAGTACGGGCCGCGACGCGGCGCTGGATCTGGTGACGGCGCACAAATGGTTCAATCTCTCTGCGCTGCGCGGCAACGACGAGGCCAAGCGCTATCGCATGGAGATCGCCCGCGAGATGAGCAAGGCCGAGATCGCCGAAGCGCAGCGCCAGGCGCGCGAGTGGCTGAGCCGGCACTGAGCTGGCATCGGTAGGGCCAGACAGCTCTACTCGCCGCAGTGCGTGAACAGTGAGGCGATGCACCGCCAGGTCTTCTTGGTGGCGTCCCCGACCGTCTGGCCAAAGGCTTTTGCCTGATCGGCCGTCTTCTCGTTTGCCCGCCGCGCCATCTCTTCCACCGTTCCGGGCGGCTTGCTGGGGTCCTTGGCCGCCTGCGGTGCCGGCGGCGCTTTGGCCGCGTCCTGCCCCGGGCCAGGATCGTTGTAGGCGGCCCACGGCACCCGCTTGACCGGCCCATTGCAGTCGAAGACGGTGCCGCCCTTGACGCCACACGTGCCGTGCTGCCCCTCCTTGGCCATGGCGGTGATGCAGAGCATCTGCAGCGGTTGGCTGCCGCCGGGCCTCGCTCCCTCGATGACGCAGCGATAGACGGCCGCGGGCTCCGTGCAGGCCACACAGTATTCCTGGGCGGACAGCGGCGCGGTCAGGGCCGCGCCGAGGGCGAGCCCGGCCAAGAGGCTGTAAGACAAGGACCGACGCAAGACTCCGCCTTTCTCAGGATACGAGGCATGGGAGAGAAATGCGGCGTTTCCTGGATCAGCGGCCGCGTTCAAGGTGTGCCGTTGCGGCCGTGCGCTCTGTAGACCGGACGTTGGGCCAGCTTGTCGTAGTAGGCCGAGACCGCCTTGAACTCGGGCTTGTTGAAGGGGATGCCGAACCAGCGGTTGACGACCAAGCCGACTGGGATGTCGCCTATCGTGAAGTCCCGGCCCATCACATAGGGACCTGTGGTCGACAGATGCGCCTCGAGCACCTGCATTTGACCGCTCCACTCCTTGATGCCGGCTTCAACCCTGTCCACGAACGCCGGGTTCTTGACGATGAGCCCGTGGAACACCGGTCGCATGCCATTGGCAAACTCCGTTGCCGCCCAATCCATCCAGGCCTCGATCGAGGCCCGTTCTTTGAGGTCCTTGGAGTAGAGGTCGGCGCGATCGTGCTTGGAGGCGAGGTAGCGAACGATCGAGTGGCTCTCCCGCAGCCGGAAATCTCCGTCATCGATCACGGGCACGACGCCCACCGGATTGATCTTGCGGAACTCAGGATCTTCCGTCGGCCTGAAACCGCGCCCCCAATCCTCACGCTCGTACTCAAGCTCAAGCTCGCCAAGCATCCATAGGACTTTGCGCACGTTGATGGAGTTGGGACGGCCGTAGACCTTGAGCATGGGATCGCTCTCTCCGAAAAGAAGTTTGATCGCATCCTAGTGTCGTGTCTTGCGAATTGCCTTCACGTTTGCCGGCATGGTGGCAAGGCACTTCGGAGACGAAAGGACACTAGCAGAATCATGATTGGTGCGGTTCAGTCTCCGAAATGCCGAGAAGAACCTAGCCGCGAAGGCTGTCGGCATTTCGGAGACACCACACTAGAGCCTGAAGCCCGTGGCATGCCAGATTTGATCGGCCAACTATGCGCATTTCGCGGTTACATTCGTTGCCTAGGGCAACTATGTGTTTGTCGCCCGAGGCGGCGCGCTGAAAGGCTTCCGCGAACATCGAAGCGGGACGTGCGCTACAGCACAATACAAACCCGAGGTTGAAACGAATCTGCAAATTTGCGCGTGACCGTTCGTTCGGCTATCAACGACGCGGCGCGAGCAGATCTTCAGCAGGCGTAACAGTGTAACACAAGAGTGGGGTTCCTCCCACGATTGCGCGCACCCTGGCTATTGTATTTGCATACGGGGTGCAACCGCCTCCTTGTCGCGACCGCGGCGAGGATGAGAAACATCGCTGGAAGGTGCCGGAAACCACACAGATGCAGAGGCTTGGCAAGGAACCCCAGCGTCTAAACGTACTTGGAAAAGTGCTTGCAGTTCTCGAGGTGGTGACCGATCAGCCGCAAGGCGTCGGACTGCCTGATCTAGCCGCGAGGCTCGGTCTGTCTCGCCAAACCGTTCATCGCGTGCTCTGCCAGCTGGAGGGCAGCGGATTGCTGATGCGCGATCCCGTGCGCGAGCGTTTCTCCCCGGGGCCGCGCCTGGCGCGCTTGTCGCTTGCGGCACTGGCCTCCAACGCCGGGTGGGCCCCGATCAGGGCAGCCATGCGAGAGGTGGTCGACGAAATCGAGGAGACCGTCAACATCGGTGTGCTCGATGGGCTGGACTATCTGTATGTCGAGCGCATCGAATGCGAGTGGCCTCTGCGGCTGCATCTCAAAATCGGTGACCGCTCGCCGGCGCATTGCCTAGCGGGGGGCAAGGTAATGCTGGCGCACCTCGAGCCTGAGTTGCGCGTGCGTTTGCTCAGAAGTCGCAAGCTCGTCGCAAGGACGCAGCGATCGATCACGCGGGTGGTCGACCTGGAAGCCGAGCTCGAGAAGGTTCGCGCCCAAGGGTATGCGCTATCCAACGAGGAGAACTTCGAGGGCATTGTGGCCGTGGCCGTACCCATCAGGGGCGCGCAAGACCGGGTCGTAGCGGCCTTGACCGTGCACGGCCCATTGCCTCGGCTCGCTCTCGAAACCTGCAAAGCGCATGTTCCGCGCTTGCACCAGGCCGCTCAGCGCATTGCGCACTGCTGGGGGTTTGCGTGATCGTGCACTGTTGTCGGCGATATCTGGCGGCCCGGGTGACCATCATTCTGCCCTCAGGCGACCGTAAGGGGCTCGGCTGCGCCCCGTAGTGTTGGCGTTGGGTGTTGACTTCACTGGTCGACATCGCGACCATATTCCTGGTCGGGGCGTGTCTATTTCGGCTGCGTTGGGGGTCTTGTCGATGGGCTTGCGCGTCACGGCTCTTCTCAGGCCTGCCATGTGCTTGGCCTTGGCCGCTCCGGCCGCGGCGCAGGAGAGCTTCGGATTTCCCTCTTGCATATCCTCTGTGGTTTCGGGCTCCGGTGCGCCCATCAATCGGCTGATACCCGCTGACGCACCGGCACAAGTGGCGCGGCAGGTGCGCGGGGTGGTGGCGCGCGCGGTCACGTGGCGGCCGGGCCAGATCATCAAGGTGTGCTTCAAGTCCGGCACCCGAGGCGCGCATGACCGTGTGATCCGGGTGGCGCGCGAATGGATGAGCTACGCCAGTGTCCAATTCGATTTCGAGGACGGCGGGGTCCCCCGCCGCTGCAGAGGCGACGAGGACATCAAGGTCGATTTCATCGACAACAAGGTCTGGTGGTCAGCCTACGGCACGATAAGCCGGCACCGCGATCCTTCGATGAACCTGCAATTCCTTGGCGTGGACACGCCGCGCTATGGCAACGGCCAGGCGGCGCCCGAGGCAGAGCTGCGCAGGATCATCCTGCACGAGTTCGGGCACGCGCTCGGCATGATGCACGAGCACCAGAGCCCAACCGCGGGGTGCGACGGCGAGATCAATTGGGAAGCGGCCTATCAGATGGGCGCCAAGATGGGCTGGGACAGGGAGATGGTGCACGCGCAGATGCGCCAGCTCACCAATGTCGCGGAGTTCAATCTGACGGCGGTCGACCGCAAATCCATCATGCACTACAGCCTGGCCCCCGAGCTGTTCCGGCTCGGCCGCGGCAGCAGCTGCTGGGTGCCGGAGAACTACGACCTCTCCGAGCAGGACAAGCGGTTCATCGCCGGCGTCTACCCGAAGGGTGGTGGCCCGCCGGTCGTCACCTCGAGCGCTCCCCAGCCGCCGGCCGCCGGCGCGGTGCCGACGCGCGGCGCCAAGCCGCCGGCAGCGGCGCTCAACGACAAGGAGACGCTGGTCAGGCAGTACGAGGAATTGCTGAAGCAGGCCGGCATGGCGGCGGACAAGATCGCCCAGATGAGCAAAGAGTTCCGCAAGAGCGTTTTCGGCCAGTGATCTCGCCGTTTGCCGGACGCGACGGCGCGCTTGCCCTGGGCGTGCCGTCACGCGCCGTCGTGAGACGGCGTGACGCGAGCTGGGTGTCTCACTCGGCCAGCAGGTAGTCCCCAACATATCCACAGCCCCCTTGCCGCTCGTGGCAAAGGGGCGTTTGATAAGCCTTGTCGCGTTGCGTTTGCGTTGCGGTTCGCGTTGGTAAGCCAGCGGAGTTTGCAATGTCCATTCGCCAACGATTCGTGCCTGCCCCGATCCGCACGCTCCTGCTCAACTTGGATGCGGCGCTCGGTGCGTGTGCCGAGCTGCTTTCGGTCTCCAACCCTCACGATCTGCTTCGGCTGGAGCTCACCGCCATCGCCCACGTGCTGCAGGCTCGCGAGCACATGCGCGAGCTGCGGCCGCCCGACAATGCCGTCGCGAGCCAGATTTCGCTGTTCCTCGCCGTTACCGATTGCCTGGAGGAGAACGGCTCCGCGACCCAGCCAGTCGGCCTCGAAGCGGCGGCCAATCGGCTGATCGGCGGGCAAATCCCAGTGGTGACGCTAGCGGCGCTGGCAGCTGCCATGCGCGATGTGCTGGAACTGTGCTGCGCACCCTTCGACGAGGACGGTGCAGGACTAGCGCAGCAAACAACCCCGATCTCCGAGGCGCTGGTGTGGGCCACAGGCCCTGAAGCGGGCTAGGGATTTCGAGCCAGCTGGACCGCTTGCTGTAGGGTGGCCGTCTCACCATGGGTTGCCGGCCGGGTTCCGCCATGCTCTCCTTTCGGGCAGGAGGAACGCCCATGGCCATGATCACACCGAATGCCGAGAACCATGCGGGGCTCGGCGCGCTGGCATCGCGCTACGTGGATGTCGATGCCCTCCCCTGGACGCCCACGCGGTTCAAAGGCGTGGAGATGAAAGTGTTGATGGAGGACGGCACGACCGGCCTGATGACGGCGCTGGTGCGGTTCGCGCCGGGTGCGGTTCTGCCCGACCATGAGCACGTGGAGCTGGAGCAGACCTACGTGCTAGAGGGCTCGCTTGAAGACCACGAGGGGGCAGTGACGGCCGGCAACTATGTCTGGCGCCCCGCCGGGAGCCGTCACGACGCCCGGGCTCCCAACGGCTGCGTGTCGCTGTCCTTCTTCCTGAAGCCGAACCGCTTCTTCGATACGGCGAGCTGACCGGCGGCCGGCGGCGCTAAACTCGTGCTCAAGGACGTGGGCCGGCACCCCATGTCCGCTGTCTGGGGCACAACGGGAGTGTTGTGATCAGCCCGGCTCTTGCTGCTTTGACCCGTTGGAGAAGTCGGCCGCCGCCGCTCAATGGGCGCCCACTGCGCAAGGTGAGGAAAAGCCAAGCCGTTCCTGAGAACTATTAAGGCCGCCCGCAAGCGCGCGCGGAAGCATCATGCCCATCGTCAATTCCACTGACCCGGGCGCATCGACTTCGTCACCCGGGGTCTGGCTTCTGGAGCAAAGTGGAGGCAGCGATGGACACTCTGATGGCCGATACCGTCTTTTCCAGGCATGCGTGGGCGCCGCAGCCGCGGCCAGAGACAGCCAGCCCGCCGCCGGCTGCCGAGGTGACGCCCGACCAGATTCTGCAGCTGGGTCTCGCCTTCTGGGGCTCCAAGACATTGCTGAGCGCCGTGGAACTGGGGGTGTTCACCGAGCTCGGGCGCGGCCCCCTGCAAGCCGAAGTCCTGGTGCAAAGGCTCGGCCTGCACCGGCGCGGCGCGCGCGACTTTCTCGATGCACTGGTCGCCCTCGGCATGCTGAAGCGCGATGGCGATGTCTACGCCAACACGCCCGCGACCGGGCTCTTCCTCGATCGGACCAAGCCGTCCTATCTCGGCGGCCTCCTGGAGATGGCCAACGCCCGCCTCTATCCGTTCTGGGGCGGCCTGACGACGGCGCTGCACACTGGTCAGCCGCAGAACGAACTGAAGCAGGGGGAGAACTTCTTCGCCAAGGTCTACGCCGATCCACCGCGGCTGGCCGGCTTCCTGCAGGCCATGACCGGCCTCAGCATGGGCGCGGCCCGGGTCATAGCGGCGAAGTTTCCCTGGGCTGACTACGAGACGTTCGCCGACGTGGGTGCCGCGCAGGGCGGGCTCCCGGTTCAGGTCGCCATCGCCCACCCGCATCTCAAGGGCATCGGCTTCGACCTGCCGCCGGTGGGGCCGCACTTCGAGGCCTACGCCTCGGGGCAGGGCCTCTCCCACCGGCTGTCGTTCCAGGGCGGCGATTTCTTCGCCGATCCGCTGCCCCGCGCCGACGTGCTGGTGATGGGCCATGTGCTGCACGACTGGGACCTGGAGGAGAGAAAGCTCCTGATCCGCAAGGCCTACGACGCGCTTCCCGTGGGCGGCGCGCTGATCGTCTACGACGCGATCATCGACGAGGAGCGGACGCAGAACGCGTTCGGCCTGCTCATGAGCCTCAACATGCTGATCGAGACGCAGGGCGGCGCCGACTACACAGGGGCGGAGTGCTCGGCCTGGATGCGCGAGGCTGGGTTCAGGCAGACCCGTGTGGAGCACCTGCTCGGCCCGGACAGCATGGTGGTGGGGATTAAGTAGGTTGGGTCGAGCGGCAGCGAAGACCCAACACGGGCGGGTGATACCTCGAACGTGTTGGGTCTGCCCCCGGCTTCAAGCCGGGGTTGACCCAACCTACGCCTACTCCGGTGCGCCGGCCGCGCGGTAAGCATCCAGTATGAACTGCCAGCGGGGATTGACCCCGCGAAAGGAAGGCGCCCTCTGCCGCTGCCAGCTGGAAACCGAAAACTTCGGATCGATCCGGAGAATATTCTTGACGACCTCGGCCGCTCGCTCCCGCTGCCCCGAATGCACAAGGCTGACGACCATCGTTCGAAGCATCGGCAAGGCACGCGGATTCTGTCTGATAGCTCTTTCGGCCCACGCGACGGACTCGGAGAACTTGTGGTCCCACATGTCCACCATCGCCATGGACATCGACATCTTCCACTCGTGCGGATCGCATGGGCTCACCCGCCGGGCCCGGGCGAGGCGTTCCCTCGCCACCGCGCGGTTGTCCAGGTTCATCTCTGTCCATGAGCTCATGGTCAGCGCCATGGGCGAATTCGGATTGATCGCCAGCGATCTATCGAAGAGCTCCTTCGCCCTGGCGTGATCGGCCGCAAGAAAAGTGATCGGATAGGCGGACATCCACAGGACCTCCGCGTTCTGCGGGTCCAATTCGACAGCCCGGTTCGCCAGACGCAGCGCTTCTGCTACCTCCGCCTCGTAATCCTTTGCCCAAGCCTGAAAGGCGCGTTCCGCATAGCAGAATGCCGCGAGGGCCATGGGGGGAGCAAAAGAGGGATCGATAGCCGCGGCCCGCCCCAGGCAGCGGATCGCCTCATCAAGGCTCTCCCTCGTGAATTCATATTCGAGCTGAAGCGCGCGCAGATATAGGTCGTAGGCGTCGAGGCTGGCGGCGGGCTTCTGCTTCAATCGGCTGGCCTCTGCGAACACCAGCTTCGGGGCGATGGCGCCCACCACGCTCTCGGTGATGCGGTCCTGCAGCCCGAACACGTCGGTCATCTCGCCTTCGAAGCGGTCCGCCCAGATGTGGGCGCCATTCTCCGCCTCGACGAGCTGCGTCCCGAACCGGATGCGGTTGCCGCCGCGCCGCACGCTGCCTTCCAGCACGTAGCGCACGCCCAGCTCGCGGCCGACCTGGCGCACGTCCACCGCCTTGCCCTTGTAGGTGAACGAGGAGTTGCGGGCGATCACGAACAGCCAGCCGCAGCGCGACAGCGCCGTGATGATCTCGTCCGCCATGCCGGTGGCGAAGTATTCCTGCTCGGGATCGCCGCTCACATTGTCGAACGGCAGCACCGCGATCGACGGGCGATCCGGCAGAGCGAGAGCGGGCGACACCGGCTCAGCCGCGGCGAGCCGCGACCGCCTGCTGCTCCTCCCGCACCGCACCGACGAAGCGGATGCCCTTGCGCGGCAGCGTCTTGATCAGGCGCTGGGCGTCGCCGCTGTCACCGATCGCCCGGCGCACGGCGTTGACGCACGTGGTCAGCGCCGATTCCGAGACGATGCGTCCTTCCCAGATGGCTTCGATGAGGTCGTCCTTGCTGACCACCCGGTCGCGATTGCGGATGACCAGCTCCAGAAGATCGAAGGCCTGCGGCTCCAGCGGAACGAGATCGGTCCCGCGGCGCAACTCGCGCCGGTCCGTGTCGAGGGCAAAGTCTTCGAAGAAATACAGCAAGCTGTCCTCCCGGGCTGGCCCAGCCATACCCTAACACGACTTAGACGGAGAATCATGCGGGGAAATTCCAAACACGGCGGATCGGACACCGGAGAGCCTGCAGAAGCTGGTACAGCGCGAAGGGGCTCGCTGGTCATCAATACTGACGGCCGTGGTGGCGAAATATTCACGCACCACAAAAATGCGCAGCTACCTTCGGATGCGTATGGGCGGTGGTGTGCACTTGAGTACTCGCCCCAGTCGGCTGGCGGCATTTCATTCAGCCATCGCCGCGATCAGGCGCTCGCGCGTGATGGGCAGGTCGCGCACGCGCACGCCGAGCGCGTCGAACACGGCGTTGGCGATGGCGCCGGCCACGGGCCCGTGCGCTGCTTCGCCGGCGCCCAGCGTCTTCTCCTCGGGCCGGGCGATGATCTCGACATCGACGGCCGGCACCTCGGAGAAACGCAGGATCGGATAGGTTTCCCAGGTGTCGCTGGTGATGCGCCGGCGGTCGAAGCGCACGGCCTCCTTCAGCACCCAGCTGGTGGCCTGGATGGCACCGCCTTCCATCTGGTTTGCAACCCCGTCGGGGTTGATGACCTCGCCAACGTCGACCGCCAATACCAGGCGCTTGACGCGGATTTCGGCATCGCCCTCGACCTCGGCAACCGCCGCGCAATAGGCGCCGACCTGCTTGTAGCGGGAGTAGGCGATGCCGTGGCCGGCGCCGTCGCGCTTTTTCCAGGCGCTCCATCCAGCGCGCCTGGCGGCGGCCTCGATCACGGCGCGGGCGCGGGGATCCTTGAGATGGCGCAGGCGGAAGGCCACCGGGTCCTCGCCGCGCTCGAGCGCCAGCTCGTCCATGAAGGACTCGATGGCGAACACATTGGCGAATGCGCCGAGCGTGCGCAGCGACGAGGTGCGGATCGGCATCGTCAGCAGGCGGTGATTGGTGATGCGCCAGGCGGGGAAATCGTAGACCGGCGTGGCGTTGCGCTCCGAGCCGCCGCCGCCATCGAGCGGCGGGTTCACCGCCACTCCGCGCGGGAACGGCTTGGCGAGCTGCCAGGCCGCCTGCAGGGTCGGCGTCTTGCCGCGGCCGGGACGCGAGACATGGCCGTTGCCCCAAACGTCGTGGCGCCAGGCAACGATTTCGCCGGCGGCGTCGAGGTCGGCCTCGATGTCGACTATCTGGCTGGCTCCGAGCGGCGCCCAGGCCAGCTCGTCCTCGCGCGACCACATCAGGCGCACCGGCCGGCCCTTGGCGGCGCGGGCCAGCAGCGCGGCCTCCAGCGCCACGTCGTCGGCGCCGTTCTGGCCGTAGCAGCCGGCACCCTCGGCGTGCTCCACGACGATGCGCTCGGGGGCAAGCGCGAGCACCAGTGCCAGGTCGGCGCGCAGATTGAAGATGCCCTGCGTGTGCGCCCATACGTGCACCCCGGCATCGCTCCATTGCGCAATTGCGCACGACGGCGCCATGGACGCGTGCGCCAGGAACGGGCGGGAATACTCCCGCCTGAGCGTGCGCACGGGCATGGGCAGCGTTGCCGCCTCGCGCACGCTGATGGACGTGGTCTCGACCGGCTGGCTCCTGGTCCAGGCGCGCAGGTCGTTCTCGTCGGGCAGCGTGTCGCTGTCGTGCCACGTGGCGCCCTGCGCCAGCCGCTGCAGTGCACCGTCCGCTGCCGCCTCCGTGCCCGGCGACCACGCCGGCGAAGCTGCCGTCGCGCACCACCGCCACCACGCCCGGCATCGCCTTGGCGGCCCCATCGTCCAGCGCCGTGAGCATCGCCGCCGGCGACGGCGGTCGCAGCACGCGGGCATGCAGCATGCCGGGCAGGGCCATGTCGTGCACGAAGCGGGCACGGCCGTACACCTTGTCGGGGATGTCGAGCCGTGCCGCAGCGGTGCCGGCCAGCGCGCGCTGGACCGCCGGCTTGGGTGCGATGCGGGCCGTGGCCTCGCGCTCGAGCAGGCCGTCCTGGGCCAGCTCCCAGTAGCTGGTGCGCAGGTTGCCCGGGCCGGCGATGGTGCCGTCCCTCACCTCCAGGCTCTGCGCGGCCACCCCCAGCCGCTGGCCCGCCGCGTCCAGGAAGGCGGCGCGCGCCTCCGCGCAGGCATAGCGCAGCGCCATGCCGGAATGCTGGACGGAATAGCTGCCCGAGGTCACCCCCTCGTTGGGGCTGGTGGCCGTGCTGGCCGGCATCATGCGCACGCGCGCGATGTCGATATCGAGCTCGTCGGCGACGATCTGGGCAACGGCGGTCAGGATGCCCTGCCCGATCTCGACCTTGCCGGAAAATACCTCCACGACCCCTTCTGGGCGGAAGCGCAGCCACTGCGACAGGCGCTTGTTGCTCTGCAGGCTGCCCGGCAGCGCGCCAGCGCCGGTATCCAGAATGTGGTAGCCGAGACCGGGCCCAGTGCTCATCGGCTCTGCGCTTGCGCTCTCCTTGGCGGCCCGCAGCACGGCGCGAACGATGCGATTGTGCGCTCCGCAGCGACACAGGTTGCGGTCGAGAGCGTCGCGCACCTCGCGCTCGCTGGGGTTGGCGTTGCGTTGCAGCAGCGCGGCGGCCGAGATCAGGATGCCCGAAATGCAGTAGCCGCACTGCATCGCCTGCTCGGCGATGAACGCCGTTTGCAGCCGATGCGGCTTGTCCGCTGCGCCGAGCCCCTCCACGGTCACGATATCCTTGCCGGCGGCAGCCCACAGCGGGGTGTCGCAGGAGGCCACCGCCTGACCGTCGACCAGCACATTGCAGGCGCCGCACTGGTTGGCGCCGCAGCCGAAATGCGCCGCCATCAGACCCAAGGTGCCGCGCAGCACGCCGAGCAGCGGCGTTGCCGGGTCGGCCTGCACGGTGTGCTCCGCCCCGTTGATGCGCAGCCCTATCGCCTCGGCCATGGTCGCTACTGCGTCTTGATGCCGGCGGTCTGAATCACCTTGGCCCACTTCTCGATGTCGCCGCGCGCGTACTTGTCGAACTCGGCGGGCGACATGACAATCGGCACGGCTCCTTGCTTGGCCCACGCATCCTTGATCTCGGCCTTGGCCAGCACCTTGTTGATCTCGGCGTTGAGTTTGCCGACGATCCCCTGCGGCGTCCCTGCCGGCGCCATGATGCCGAGCCAGATGGTGGCCTCGTAGCCCGGCACACCCGCCTCGCTGACGGTCGGCACGTCGGGCAACAGGCTGGATCGCGTTTTGCCGGTGGTGCCAAGCGCGCGCAGCTGGCCGCCCACCACCGTTGGCGCCGTGGTGGTGATGGCGTCGATCATCATCTCGACGTGGCCGCCCAGCACGGCGGTACGCGCGTCGCCGCTGGCCTTGTGCGGCACGTGCACGATGTCGGTGCCGCTCATGGCTTTGAACAGCTCGCCGGCCATGTGGTAGGGCGTGCCGGCGCCCGAGGAGGCGTAGTTGAGCGCTCCGGGCTTCGATTTCAGCAGCGCCAGGAACTCCTTCAGGTTGGCGGCGGGCACGGAGGGGTGCACGACCATGATCAGGTCGGAGTAGTTGACCGGGGCCACCGCCACGAAGTCGCGCATCAGCACGAATGGCCGGGTCGGGCGCAGCGTCTCGTTGACGGTGTGGGTGTTGGACATCATCAGCAGCGTGTAGCCGTCGGGCTCCGCCTTGGCGACCTCCTGGGTGCCGGTGATGGAGCCGGCGCCGGGGCGCGCCTCCACCACGATCGGCTGCTTGAGCGCCTCCTGCAGGTGTTGGCCGATGACGCGCGCATAGATGTCTGCAGGGCCGCCCGCGCCGAACGGCACGATGATCTTCACGGACTTGGTCGGGTAATCCTGGGCCAACGCCGGGCTGAAGGCTACGGCGGCTGCCACCAAAAAGAACGCAAGAAAAGCCCTGGACATCGTTGGCATGAAACGTCCTCCCACCTGCAATGTCTTGTGCGGCGCGCTGCCGAGGTGGCGCATTGTATACCAGAACACCAGTCTGGCGCGAATCCCCTACGGCGTTGACCCATCCCTCTCCCCGCTTGCGTGAGAGTATGTAGCGCACCATCGCTGGAGGCGCGCGGATCGTGGCGTGACACTTGCCGACTGGCGCAATCCGTCCTTGTGCCCGAGCCTTGTCAGCACCGGATAGTCCGAATGGTTGCGATCACCAGTGCTTTTACTCATGGCAAAAATCGTCGAATCGGTTGCGGCTGCGGCACAAGAGGATCGACTTGCACGCATGGCCCCGTCAACCGTTGGGACACTTAAGAGGGCGTTCTCCAAATGGCTACCCCTGCCCTTGGCGTCTGCTACTATCCAGAGCATTGGCCTTCCTTCCGATGGGATGAGGATGCTCGTCGGATGTCGGAGATCGGCATCCGCTACGTGCGGATCGGCGAGTTCGCATGGTCGCGGCTCGAGCCCAGGCCAGGGGAACTTCAGTTCGACTGGCTGGTCGAGGCGATGGACGTGCTGGGAAGGCATGGCCTCAAGGTCATAGTGGGAACGCCTACGGCAACTCCGCCGCGGTGGATGATCGACAGATATCCCGACATGCTGGCCGTCGGGCCCGACGGGAATCCGCGTAATTTCGGCTCACGCAGGCACTACTGCTTTTCGCACGCCGGCTACAAAATGGAAGCGGCGCGTATGACATCGCTCCTGATCGAGAAGATCGGCGGGCACGCGGCGTTGGCAGGTTGGCAGACCGACAACGAGTATGGCTGCCATGGCACGACCTATTCCTATTCGGCAGCGGCGCGACAGGGGTTCCGCCGCTGGCTCGAGGCTCGGTACAGCACGATCGAGACGCTCAACGAGGCCTGGGGCAATATCTTCTGGTCGATGGAATACAACGATTTCGGACAGATCGACCTGCCGTTCCTGACGGTCACAGAAGCCAACCCGGCAGCATGTTTGGATTTTTGCCGCTATTCGTCCGATCAGGTGGTCGAATTCAACAAGGTGCAGTTCGACCTGATGAAGGCAGCCCGACCGGACCTGCCCGTGATCCATAACTTCATGGGCGCTACCGAGTTCGATCACTACGACCTTGCCAAAACGCTGGATGTCGCAGGTTGGGACTCCTACCCAATTGGCCACCTCGATGTCAGCGATGAGAGCGCCGAGATCAAGGCCCGATACATGCGCCAGGGAGAGCCCGACGCGCAGGGGTTGAAGCATGACCTCTATCGGGCGGTCGGCCGAGGCCGCTTGTGGGTCATGGAGCAGCAGCCCGGCCCAGTGAACTGGGCGACCTACAATCCCGACCCGCTGCCCGGCATGGTGCGCCTTTGGACGTGGGAGGCGTTTGCGCACGGCGCCGAGGTAGTCTCCTACTTCCGCTGGCGGCAGTATCATTCCGCGCAGGAGCAGATGCACGCCGGGCTACTGCGCCCCGACAACCAGCCGACGCCCGCCTACTACGAAGCCAAGCAGGTCGCCGAGGAGATCGAGGCGGTCGGCGTTATGGGCGGGGCCACAAAAGCGCGGGTCGCCATCGTATACGACTATCAGAGCGAGTGGGCCTGGCGGATCCAGCCGCACGCGCACGGATTTGCACACCATGGACATGTACGAGACTGCTACTGCGCGCTGCGCGAGCGCGGGGTGGACGTTGACATTCTCTCGCCCGAAACTACCGATTTCTCGGGCTACGACCTTGTCATCATCACCGCGCTCTTCGCCTGGACCGACGCATTGAGGAACGCCATCGCTAATTGCCAGGGCCACCTGTTGATCGGCCCGCGCTCAGGCTCCAAGACAGAGGTGTTCACGATTCCGGCCAATCTTGCCCCTGACCTGCCTCGGAACATGCTGGATGCAAAG
Organism: uncultured Alphaproteobacteria bacterium; assembly: GCA_963756735.1. Taxonomy (GTDB): domain Bacteria; phylum Pseudomonadota; class Alphaproteobacteria; order Rhizobiales; family Hyphomicrobiaceae; genus AWTP1-13. The sequence continues at coordinate 26,384 of CAVWOY010000023.1, read as the reverse complement.
GTTGCGCGGGTCGACAGCATGAACCCGAGCCACAAAATCGCTGTCAAAGGCGGCGGAACCGTCCGGCTGTGGCGCGAGCGGCTCGAGACGCGGGCACGGGTGGAGATGGAAGACGAGGAAGGGGTGCCGGTGCTCGTCTCACAGGGCAAGCTGTTCTACCGCGCTGCCAGCGGCGACAAGGTCTTGATGCAACGGATCATTGGTCGAATGCTTGACGAGGCGGAGATCAAAACGCGTCCATTGCCGGCGGGCGTTCGTTGCCGCACGCGGGATGGTTTCCGCGTCTATGTCAACTACGGCGCATCTGCTGCGACGCTCACACTTGCCGAGGATGAAGTCGCTTACGTGCTGGGTAGTGAGACGATCCTCGGCGCCGGTGTTACCGTAGCAAAGCTCGCCAAGTCCGGTTGAAACCGGGATGGCGCCAGTGCGCGCAGATCCTCCGGGTCGATGCCAGCCAGTAGACGCGTGACGCCAACGCGCCGAGCGGCCGCCTCTCACTGGCTGCCGCTGCCGCCAGGCACCCAGTACTTGAGGGCCGCGGTCGATACCGCGCCGCCGACGATGCAGGGCAGCCCCACCTCGAAGTGCCCCATGGCGCCTGCCACGATGCAGCCCAGTGCCAGCGCAGTCTGGCCGGCCTGGCCCCACCACTGGGCGTTGCGTCCCGCGGCTGGACCTTTGACCTTCAACTGCTCGATCGATGCCATGGCGTCCCTGCGCACGCGGCCGAACTCGAAGGTCTCGGCCGCGTCGATCACCTCGCGCAGCACCAGGCGCGTCTCGCCGGTCTCGTGACGCATGGAGGCCTTCAGCATATCGAGCAAATTCTTGTCACGGGAGGCATTGGTAGCCAGCGTGAGCTTCGTCATATTACCGACCGTCAGCCGGTCGATGTTGTTGCCTTCCTTCGCCCAGCGCAGGATCGACACCATGCGCACGACCGGCTCGTAGGAGCCGGTTGCGAAGTATTGGCCCCACAGCATGTCGAGGGGGGCGGCTCCGGTGTCGAGCGGCATCTGTCCGAGCGTTGGCTGCTTGCCGGTGATGAACTTGTCGATCAGCACCTTCCGCGCCGGCATGCGCTCGGAGAACTTGGCCAGCAGCTCCTTCCATTGCGGATGGTTGGAGTGGGCGATGGCGCGCACGATCGCCACCTGGTCCTCCGGCGGCAGCGGGAACATCTTGGCGATCAGCTCCTCGGCGCGGTTGGGGTTGGCCTCGATCACGCCGGCCATGAAGCCGACATAGACGCCGGCCGTCTCCATGTCGCGGAAGATGCCGATCGCGCTCACGGTCTTGACCATGGCCGGCATCTTGTCGGGCTGGGGATGGGTGCGATAGCCGTTGATCCAGCGCAGGATGTGCTCGGCAGAAGCGAATTCTTCTTTCTTCTTGGGCGGGGCAGCGACGGCCGCGGGCGCAATGGCGGTCGCCACCAGGGCGACGGCAAAAATCAGGGCGATCGCGGCACGCATACCTTCCCCCGGTTCCCACAGCCGCACGACTTTCCGTGGGCACAGCAAGGTGCCGGAGTGGCGGATTTGTGGCGGCTGCGAGCGACCCGCGGAATGCTTGCGCCGGCCCTCACAAACAGCGCCTTGGCAAGGTCCTGCTCGGCGGGCCTCGCAACCATTTGCTCCGGTTCAGCCCGGTTGCGGCGGGACTGGCGGAGATGTCACAGGGGCATTGAACCGAGCCGCGAGATTGGGAGATGGCACCGAGACCTTGGTCGCCAGCCCGAGCCACATCAGCAGGCGAATGACCTGCCAGGCGGAGTCGAACTCCCACCAGTGGTGGCCGTGTCGCGCCGAGGTGGGATCGGCGTGGTGGTTGTTGTGCCAGCCTTCGCCGGCCGTGATGAAGCCGATGAGCGGGTTGTTGCGGCTGTCGTCGGGTGTCGCGTAGTTGCGATAGCCCCAGATGTGCGTCACCGAGTTGACGGACCAGGTGGTGTGCCAGACCACCACCGTGCGCAGCGCGCCGCCCCAGACCACCAGGCTGGAGCCGAACTGCGCGGCTTCTCCGGAGGTGCCACCCGAAGCCATCACCCAGCCGTAGCCGGCCACGAAATACACCAGCCACAGCAGGAAGGAGATCTTGATCCAGTTCTTCCTGCGCTCGAGGAACGCATAGAGGGGATCGCGCATGACGTCCTTGGCATAGCGCTCGATCAGCGGGCGCGAGCGCATATCGCCCGAGCGCATGAGCAGCCAGCCGAAATGCGCCCAGAAGAAGCCTCTGAGCGGCGAATGCGGGTCTTGCTCGTCATCGGCGTGGTGGTGGTGCCGGCGATGCACGGCCACCCACAAGGCCGGCGAGAACTGCAGCGAGAACGTGCCGAGGACGGCGAACGTGTGCTCGAGCCAGAGCGGCACCACGAACCCGCGGTGCGTTATCAGCCGATGGAACCCCAGATTGATGCCGACAACGCCAAAAGCGAACATGCCGAAAGCCAGCAGCGCGACCCCGGTCCAGCTGAAGAACCAGGGAAAGAACGCCAGCACAGCGAGCGAATGGCACAGAATGAACCCGATAAGGGCGTCAGCCTTGAACTTCATCACGCACCCATGGCCGTGCGTGACCATCGAACTCTGCTCCCAATGTCGGCGGCCTTGATACAGGCCGCAGCGGGCAGGGCGTTCATGCCGCGCCCCTCTTGGGGCCGGGATTGGGGCCAGGAGGGCCGAGCAGGCTCAAGGCCCGCGTGACGGCGTAGACCCTGAGGGCCTCCGGGTCGCGCTGGCCAGCCCTGGCATAGGCCAGGATGCCGTCGGCAATGTTGCAGCGTCCCGCCTTCTCCGCCAGCGCGCCCACGTAGCGGGTACGTATCTGCGCCCATCCCTCGTCGAGGACCCGGCACAGCATGTGCGCGGTCGCCCGGTCGAAAGGCGCCTGGTTGAGAAGGTGGGTGGCCTGATCCATCGCTCCCTCAGGGGGTGTCAGGCGGGAGCGGATCGGAGGCTCTCTCAGTCGGCGACGCCTGCAATGTCATGTCGCCGATGCCGCGCAAGATAGAGGAAGTACATGACAAAGAACAGAGCCCACGCAACACTATTCGGCGCACAACGCTTTGTCCTCTGCCGCCCGCGGGCGTCAGACACTGCTTGGCGTGGCGGACCGTAGAGGCCGGTGATCCCACCATGGAGTGGATGGCCGCCTTGCGGAAAGCATCGAGAGCGGACGCAGGGGAGCGGATAGCGAACGCCGCTCAGCCCGGGTCCTTCACCACCGAGATGTCGGGGGCGTCCTCGTTCTTCATGCCCTGCACGTGGTAGCCGGCGTCCACGTGATGCACCTCGCCGGTGACGCCGCGCGAGAGGTCGGAAAGAAGGTAGGCGCCCGCCGAGCCCACCTCCTCGATGGTTACCGTGCGCCTGAGCGCGGAGTTGTACTCGTTCCAGCGCAGGATGTAGCGGAAATCGGAGATGCCGGAGGCGGCCAGCGTCTTGATCGGACCCGGCCGAGATGGCGTTGACGCGAATGCCGTCCTTGCCGAGGTCGGCGGCGAGATAGCGGACGCTGGCTTCGAGCGCCGCCTTGGCCACGCCCATGACGTTGTAGTGCGGCATGACCTTCTCGGCGCCGTAGTAGGTCAGGGTCAGCAGCGCGCCGCCCGGCCCCATCAGCTTTTCGGCGCGTTTGGCAAGCGCAGTGAACGAGTAGCAGGAGATCAGCATGGTCTGCGTGAAGTTCTTCTCCGTGGTGTCGACGTAGCGGCCGTCGAGCTCGGCCTTGTCGGAGAAGGCGATGGCATGCACCAGGAAATCGAGCTTGCCCCATTCGCGCTGCAGCTGGGCGAATACCGCGTCCATCGATGCCGTATCCGTGACATCGCAGGGCAGAATCAGGCGCGAGCCGAGCTCCTGCGCCAAGGGCTCGACGCGCTTCTTGAGCGCATCGCCCTGATAGGTGAAGGCCAGCATGGCGCCCTGCGCCGCCGTCGCCTTGGCGATGCCCCAGGCCAGCGAGCGATTGTTGGCGACGCCCATGATCAGGCCGCGCTTGCCTTGCATCAGAGTGCCGGACGCGATTTCCACCCCAGCTGACGGTCCAGTCATGCCCTCGCCCTTTGATGAGCCTTTCGGCGCCGGCCGCATCCTACACCAACGTCTTCGCCGGTCCAGCCGCGCTCAGGCCGGAGCTACTTTGGCCAGCAAATGCGCCAGTTGCTCAGCCTCCGCCTCGGTCAGACGCGAGCCGAAGTGCTGTTCGAGCGCGGCGGCATAGACCGGCCACATGGCGCGGCGCAAGGCGCGTCCCTTGCCGGTGATGACTACCACATTGTTGCGGCCGTCGATCTGACACTGGTGCCGCTCCACCAGTCCCTCCGCCTGCAGCCGGTCGACCAGGCGGCACACATTGTACTGCGCGAGCTGAGTCCGGCTCTGCACACCCGACTGCCGGATCATGCCCTTGGGGCTGCGATCAATCTCTTGCAGCACATGGTACCAATCCACAGGCGGGAAGCCCGCGTCCTTCAAGTGCTCCTCGACCCTGTCCGCCAGCGCCTTTTCTGCGCGCACCAGGCCGGACCAGGCATCTATGACAGCAGGTGACAGCTTAGTGGCCATGGCGATTTCGAACTATAGCAGCAAAACCCTTGCAGCTGCATGCAATGTCACGTATGCAACTGCATTATATGCAGATGCATTTGACAGTCGAATCAATCGCACAAGGAGACACGCATGAAGCTCTACTATTCGCCAGGCGCCTGCTCGCTCTCACCGCATATCGTCCTGCAGGAGGCGGGTCTGCCATTCCAGGCGATCAAGGCCGACACCAAGACCAAGGTCCTGCCCGACGGCACCGACTACAGGACCATCAATCCGCTGGGCTACGTGCCGCTGTTGGAGCTTGACGACGGCACGCGCATCGCAGAGGGGCCGGCAATCGTTCAATACATCGCCGATCAAGTGCCGGACAAGCGCCTTGCGCCCGCCAACGGCACGCTCGAGCGTACCAAGCTCCAGTCCTGGCTCAACTTCGTGACCAGCGAGCTGCACAAGGGCTTCTCGCCGTTGTTCAATCCGGCCATGCCCGACGAGGCCAAGAAGATCTTCCGTGATCGTCTCGGCACCCGCTTCGCCCATATGGACAAGCATCTCGCCAGCAACGAATACCTTATGGGCAAGGAGTTCTCGGTGGCCGACGCCTATGCCTTCGTGGTGTCGAACTGGGCCGGCCGCGTGGACGTCGACCTCTCCGCCTTTGGCAACGTGCTGGCCTGGCGCAAGCGCGTCGGCGCCCGCCCCGCCGTGCAGGCCGCTATGAAGGCCGAAGGGCTCATCAAGTAGCGATCGCGCCGCTGCAACCTTTGGGGGGCGTCCGCTCGGCGGGCGCCCCTTTTCCTCCGCCGCTGCCGCTCAGGGGCGGACGCGGGCCAGGAAATAGGCGAGATCCTCGAAATCGCTGTCCTTCAGGCCGCGCACGGCTTCCGCCATCGCCGCCTGTGTGCCGATGCGCGCCCCTGCCAAGTAGTCCTTCAGGGCTTTGACGGTGTAGGCCTCGTGCTGGCCGGCGAGCCGCGGCATCTGCTCGCGGCCCGAATAGTCGGCGTTGTGGCAGCTGGCGCACAGGCGCTGCTCGGCGAGCGCGGCACCGCGCTTGAAGCGGGCCTCGTCGATGCTGCCGCCCACCGGCTGCGGCGGCGGCAGCTTTGCCACGTAGTCGGCAATCGCCGTGAGCTCGGCGTCGCTGAGCTCCTTGGCGATCGTGTTCATCTCCGCGCTCTTGCGGCGACCCTCGCGGTAGAAAAACAGCTGATACATCACGGCGAGCTTCGGCTGGCCGCCGATGTTGGGGATGTTGGGGTCCTTTGAGCGGCCATCCTCGCCGTGGCACGCAGCGCACTGGGCGATCTTGTCCTGCAGCGACTGCGCGCGGGCAGGTTGGCCGGAACCGGCAAGCAATGCGGCGGCGAGCGCGGCGGGAATGAGCCGCCACGCTCGCCGCAGTGCGCTACTTGCCATACGAGACGCGGTAGATGGCGCCTGCATGGTCGTCGGAGACCAGCATCGAGCCATCGGGCAGCGTCAGCAGGTCGACCGGCCGGCCCAGATACTGGTTGTCCTTGGTCCAGCCCGTCAGGAATGGCTCGACCTTGGTCACGCGGCTTTGGGCGTCGAGGTAGGCGACGGCAACGTCCGCGTCCTTCTTGGTGCGGTTCCAGGGTCCGTGGCGGGCGATGAAGATGGCGCCCTGGTACTTCGCCGGGAACATCTTGCCCGTGTAGAAGCGCATGCCGAGCGGGGCCGCGTGCGGTCCCAGCAGGGCTGCCGGCTTGACGTAGTCGGCGCACGACTTGCCCCAGCCCAGCTCCGGATCGGTCATCGTGCCCGAGTGGCAATAGGGATAGCCGAAGTGGTCCTTGCCGGGGTTCTTCAGGCGGTTCAGCTCATCGAGCGGGAAGTCCTCCGCCAACCAGTCGCGCTGGTTGTCCGTGAACCACAGCTCCTTCGTCTTCGGATGGAAGTCGAAGCCGACCGTATTGCGCACGCCGCGCGCCACGATCTGCTTATCCTTGCCGTCCGCGCCGATGCGGAAGATGACGGAGTACTTGTCCGCGTCGATCGTGCAGATGTTGCACGGCGCGCCGATCGGCACATAGAGATTGCCGTCCGGCCCGAAGCGCAGGAACTTCCAGCCGTGCGGGATGTCGCCCGGCAGGTCGGTGAAGACGTCCACGGGCGCCGGCGGGCTGTCGAGTTTGTCCTCGATATTATCGTAGCGCATCACCTTCTTGGGCGTGGCCACATACAGCGCCCCCTTGCGGAACTCGATGCCGCTCGGCAGCTCCAGGCCGCTGAGCACGGTCTTGACCTCGCGCTTTCCACCCTTCTCGGTGATCGCGTAGATCTTGCCGGCGACGAACAGCGAGCTGACGAAGATCGTGCCCTTGTCGCCACGGCGCATGCCGCGCGCGTCGAGGATGCCGCTCTGGTAGACTTCCACCTTGAAGCCGGCTGGCACCTTGAGCTTCGGCAGCTGGTCTGCGGGCGTGGGCACGGGCGGCGCCGCAACAGGCGCCATCTTGGCTCCCGGCCCGTCCTTCGGCTTGCCCTTGGCCCAGAACGGCTCCTCCTCCTTCTTCTCCTGCGCATTCACCGCACTCACGGCGACAGCGCAGGCGGCAATAAGGGCGACGGCGGTCAGGCCGTGCCACTTCCATAGCTGGAGCATTGCGTTTCCTCCTTGAGCCTAGACACAAAGCAAAGTGCACTCCCGCACCGCAGGCCTAGAGTGCCGCCACGTGGGAGAGTTGCTTCCTCCCTTCGGCAACATCGATAGCCTACGCTCCGCTTTTGATGCATGGCAAGTCCTGTAGCGCTTGATCCGAGGTGGGACGGTTCCGCACTGCGAGTGGGACCAAGGCGGCAAAAGCTCACAGGTTGAGCAGCACAACCACGCCCGCCACGATCAGGGCAATGCCGACAGCCTCGCGCGAGGCGAGCGTCTGCTTGAAGAGGTTGCGGGACAGCACCTGCGCCATGGGAATTTCGATCAATGCCAGGGTGCGCACCTTGGCTGCGGTCTCGAGAGCAAACGCCAGGAACCACATCTGCGAGGCAAAGGCGCCCGTGAAGCCCGCCAGCATCGACGGACGCCACATGCGGAAGATGGCGTAGAGCGTCGTGCGATCGAACACCAACAGGTACGCCGAGAGCACCACCGTCTGAATCGTGAGCCCGAGCGCCAGCGTCGTGGTGGCGCCGACGACGAAGCTTGGCGTGTCGAGCGCGCGGATGCCGCCGCGAAAGCCGATCGCGGCGATGGCGAACATGGCGCCCGAGCCGATGCCCAGCAGCGCGGGCAACCAGGTGAACGCCTCTCCGCCTGTGTTGCGCGGCCAGGAGACCAGCAGCACGCCGACGGTGGCAATCGAGGATCGCCGCCGCCAGGCCCGGCGTCACCCGGTCGCCGAGGAAGAGCAGGCCGAAGACGGCGACCTGCATGGCTTCCGTCTTGGCGTAGGCGGTGATCACCACGAAGGAGCGGTCGCGCATGGCCGCCAAAAGCAGGGCGGTGGCGCCGATCTGGGCCAAGGCAGCGATCACGGTCCAGGCCAGCATGCCCACGTTGAGCTCCGGCAGCGGCAGCCCAGTGACGGTCAGGACAATGGCGAGGAACAGCAGTCCGAAGGGCAGGCCGAACAGGAAGCGCACGTGCGTCGCCCCGACCGTGCCCAGCGAGGTCGTGAGCTCCTTCTGCTGCGCGTTGCGCAGCACCTGACCCGCGGAGGCGACGACCGTGAAGACGGCCCACAGCCACGGCATCCCAGTCCGCCCCGTTCGCTCGATTCGACTGCCCTTGTGCCCGAATAGCAGGTTGTTCACGTGCGGGGCAAAGGCGTGAGGCGCCGGCCGCGCCGAACTCCCGACGCGGCAGGCAGCGGCAGCGCAACAGTCCGCCAGCCATCGGGAACGGTCAGATGCCGTCAGCGCTCAGCTGCGTCGCCTGAGGTCCGTGTCGTCATCACCGCGCCGCGGAGCGGTCGACGAGCCAGCCCAGCACCACGATCACCGCGCCGGCCAGGAAGAACGGCCACAGCGCGTCGGAAGCCTGCTCGAACGTCCACTCCGGGCGAACAAATACACGATAGGTGCCCCCGCCGATCACCAGCAGTCCGCCGATGATGACGAGCACCGCGGCGATGAGGTCGAGCGATGCCCTGCTGGCATCGGTCAACGCCTTGATCAGGTCCGACATGCCTCCCCCTGGTACGCGCACCTACTACCCCAGTGCAAGCATGTTGCCGGCGGGATGTGAACGAAGCTTGGGTCCTTGCATGACAGTACGGTGACGGGGCCTTGGAGCGCCGGCGTCACCTGGTGCTGGCGTCGAGCGAGAAGACCCTGTCGGGAATGGGATTTGCGAGCCGATACACCGGGTAGCTGGCCAGCTCCGTTCCGCGGTCGCTGCGCACAACAGTCTTGAGGAAAGTGACGCTACCGAAGCGTTCCTCCAGCAAGGGCGGCGAGCTGCGCCGCTCGAGCTCCACGTAGAGTGCGGGACATTTGAGCAGGGCTGCTGCATCGAGCGGCGGCAGATGTGCATGTAGCGGACCCGCTCGGTCAGCTGCACGACGGGGGCCTTGTCCTCGAGCTCGTAGGCGAGCTGGCCCGTCGTGGCATAGCTCGAGGTTGCGATCCAGCACGCGCCGCTTAGCAACGCGCATCCGCTCCACGTCCTCTGCCAGCGCGCGCCAGCCGCGGATTTGCGCGCTTGGGTCCTTGGGTTCGGCGACTGCACGAGCGGCATGACCGCATGCAGGTAGAGCAGGGCCGACATGGCAAAGCCCAGCGCCACTGCGCCCTTGCCGAGCCATCCGAAGCCTGCGTCCGTGCGCGCGCTCTCGATTGGGCAAGCGCTAGGGCTGCGCAAACCGCGAGCGAAGCATAGAGCGGCGCCACCCAGTTGGGCTGCACCCGGTCGTGCAGCGCATGCACGAGAAAATATGCGAGCAGCGGCAGGATGCTTGCTGCAAGCAGAGCGCTGGATTGATCCTTGGTCCGCCATGCTGCGCGCACCACGTGCACGAGGCCGATCAGACCGAGGACAGCGATGATGGGGCTGGCGAGCCCGACGTAGGCGCCGACGAGCTCGCCGAGATAGACAGCGTGAGCTCTGGCCGGCCCCGACGCGTCCGAACTGCTTGGCGAACGACACCCATTCGTGCTGGGCGTTCCACAGCACCATCGGCAGGGCGACGGCACGGCGATGGCGCCGCCCGCCCATAGCTGCCAGGACGCGGAACCAGCGCGCGGTTGGCGGGGATGAGCAACAGCCACAGCAGGATGCCGGCGCCGACGAACAGGTTGGAATACTTCGACAGCAGGCCGAGCCCCGCAAAGATGCCTACCGCCAGCCACCAGTTGGCGTTGCGGGAGACATGCAACTCTGTGAGCGCCCAGGCGGCAAGGCCCCAGAAGAGGACAGAGGGGTGTCCGGCGTGACGATCACCCCGCCGACCGCCAGCAGCGGCATGGCAAGCGCGATCCATACGGCCTTGCGCGCGATTTCGGGGCCGAACAGCAAGCTTGCCGTGCGCCACAGAATGAACGGGCCGACCACGAGGCGAGAACGCCGCCGAGGCGGATGCCGAGGGGATTGTCGCCGATGAGCCAGCGCCCGGCCGCAATCATCCAGGCAACCATCGGGGCGTGATCGAGGTAGCCCAAGGCCGGCGCCAAGGCCCACAAGCGGTAGTACGCCTCGTCGTCCGTCAGGCCGGTTCGTGCGGCCACCACAAGCGCGCAATGACCAACGCCAGATTGCAGCGACATGACGTGGCCGGAGAGCCGGTTGGCGCTGAAACCGTTCAGGCCGCCGGTCCGACTTGCGCGCTCGCGGCGCCGCGGGAGGGCCTCATCGGGGCCGGCTAGCGCTGGTCGACAGCTATGCGCGGCTTTGCTGGCCGCACGTTTTCTGCAGCGGTGTGTCCAATGGAAAGCGCAGCGCCAAAGGCCATTTCCCGCTCCTCCGCCGTTTGTCGTGCGAAGTGCCACACCGCTCGATATGGCTGGAAGCGCGGCTATAGTACCTAGCAACAGACCGACATCAACCGCAGCAACGCCACTCCGCCAGGCTGAACTCGCGGCGCGGAGTGTCTGGTCCCAGCGCGACCGCTTAGAGGGGCAGCCATAACCGCGTCAGGTGCAGAACGGCCCGATCGGACGCCCCTTTGGCAGCTGGTGTGGCGGCGCACCAAGCGCGTTGCGCAGGCGTGCCGCCAAGGCATCATGGACAATACCCCGCGGTGGCTTGCGACGTGCCGTAGGGCCCGTGGTCAAGCGGCTGGACATGCTGTTCATCGACCACGGCATCTTCCGCCTGTTCTATCTCAACAAGCATCGGCTGGGCGACAACGCCTGGCGCGCGGCGCAGCCCGCGCCCCACCACATCCGCGTGCTGGCCCGGCAAGGCGTGCGCACCATCGTCAACCTGCGCGGCGAGCGTCTGTGCGGCAGCTACTGGCTGGAGCAGGACGCCTGCGAGCGCCACGGCATCAAGCTGATCAATTTCCAGGTGCGCTCGCGATCAGGCGCCGACGGCCGAGCAGATCAGGGCGGCAAAGGAGCTGTTCGACAGCATCGAGTACCCGATGCTCATGCACTGCAAGTCGGGCGCCGACCGGGTCGGGCTGATGAGCGTGCTCTATCTCCATCTCAAGGAAGGCGTGCCGCTGGAGCAGGCCAAGCAGCAGCTCTCACTGCGTTTCGGCCATTTCCGCCAGGCAGACACCGGCGTGCTCGACCGCGTATTCGACAGCTACCTGGAGCACAACGCGCGCCAGCCCATCGCGTTCCTGGAATGGGTGGACACGGTGTACGATCCAGTCGAGCTGAAGCGCTCGTTCCGATCTTCGGGCTGGGCGCGCCGGCTGGTCGATCAGGTGCTCAGGCGCGAGTAGCGGCCTGCCCGCCTCTTGCGTCCCCGGCCGGAGCGCACGAACTTGATCCAGGATCAAGTGCGCGGAGAGCAGGGGCCCTTACCGTTCGCAACTTGAACTCAGTCGGGTGAGGGGCGTGCTCAGCTCGGAGGAGTAAAGTTCCCGGGATAGCCTCGGCACCGGCTCCAGAGCCGTGCTCGGCTTCCGGGAACGCAGAGGAGACCAGGGTGCTGGTGTTGGCACCAGGCAGCCGCATCAGCGGCTGGCCCATGCGTATCGTCTGGCCCTTCGCCGATCCCGTCGCTCGAGCGCAAAGCCGTCGGGGGCGAACACGATGATGGTGGAGCCGTGCTCGAAGTAGCCCATCTCCGCGCCCTTGGCGAAAGGAGCGTTGCAGAGCGACGGGCGTATTGCCCAAGTCGCGCACGTGGGCGACCGTGTCGAGGAAATTGAGGCGGATGCTCGCCACCAGGATCGCGGCGACCGGCACCAGCGTGATCTTGTGGCCGCTGGCGGCCAGCCGTGTCTCCACGATCGCGCGCTCGTTCTGGCAGAACAGCTTTGGCACGCGCTTCAGCGCGATGGGATTGACGTTCCAGGTGTCGCCCGAGATGTAGGTCACGCGCTCGACGCGGCAGTCGTGCGGGGCGTGGAAGCGGTGGTACATGCTGCGAGGTGAGGCGCAGGGTGACGTAGCGGCCGTTGCGGTAGGCGGCGACGAGGCCGGCGATCGCGCAGCAGCTCCTGCCAGGCGGTAGGGCGATCCCTTGATCTGGAGCAGCTCCGTACCGGCGATCGCGCCGCAGGCGCCGACGATGGCATCGCACGGGCTCACCAGCACGGCCGGATCGGCGATCGATCGGGCGGGCACCCTCCTTCAGCTCGCGCGTGAAGCAGTCGTGCATGCTCTTGAAGCTGGTCTTCTTGGCCTCGCTCAGGTCGAGGTCGGCGAACAGGCGCCACGTGCCGATCGACAGCGAGCGAACGATAGGGTTCTCGATTTTGCTGAACCAGCCGATGAAGCGGGTGGCGAGCCGCCGCGGGAATGCGGTTGGTGAGCAGGAAGTTGAGGTCTTCCTGCTGGAACAGCTTTCCTATCAGTGATCTAACTGTCATGAACCAGCAAACTTCGACCGCTACCCGTTGAGCCGATGGATTCGCCCTACACACTCGCACTCTACGCCGTGGGTGCCGCCGCCCTGGCAGCATCCGCGGTGAAGCTCAAGGCCCGTCTCGAGCTGTCGCGAGCAAAGCACAAATCGTTGGCCGGACATGCCCGCTGGGGACGGCGGTTTCGCCGCGCAGATCCCGTTCTACGAGTACGGCGAGGACGAGTTCTTCAACTCGGACAATGCGCCCGACGCGATGGCGGCGCGCCGCCGCGCCGGGTTCGACAGGCTGGCGCAGCTCTATCGCGATCGCTTCCCCGAGACCCGGTCGGCTGACGGCCGAGATCAGGGACGGCGTCTCCGACGTGCAGTTCGCCAGCACCTACCGGGTGCCGTTCCAGTACAGCCGCATGGTGCGCCAGCACCTGGGCGCCGGCACGTTCCTGCAGTCGTCCTCGGGCGTGACCGTGACCGATCTCGACGGCAACACCTTCTACGACCTGACCGGCTCCTACGGCGTCAACCTGTTCGGCTACGACTTCTACAAGGACTGCATGGAGAAGGGCCAGCGGCGCGCCCGCGAGTTGGGCCCCGTGCTCGGCGCCTACCACCCGGTCGCTTGCCTACAACGTGCGGCGGCTGAAGGAGATCTCCGGGCTCGACGAGGTGTCGTTCCACATGTCGGGCACGGAAGCGGTGATGCAGGCCGTGCGGCTTGCGCGCTACCACACCCGGCGCAACAGAATAGTGCGCTTCTGCGGCGCCTACCACGGCTGGTGGGGCGACGTGCAGCCCGGCATCGGCAATCCCGTCACGGAGCGCGACACCTACACGCTGGCCGACATGTCGGAGGCGACCTTGCGCGTGCTGCGGCGGCGGCGCGACATCGCCTGCGTGCTCGTCAACCCGCTGCAGGCCCTGCATCCCAACGTCAACGCGCCGTCGGACACCTCGCTGGTCGACAGCAGCCGCAGCGCGCATTTCGACAAGGCGGCCTATGCCGACTGGCTGCGGCGTGTGCGCGAGGTGTGCACCGAGCGCAACATCGTGCTGATCTTCGACGAGGTGTTCGTCGGCTTCCGCCTGGCGCCTGGCGGGGCGCAGGAGTACTTCGGCGTCAAGGCCGACATGGTCACCTACGGCAAGACGGTCGGCGGCGGCTTCCCCATCGGCGTCGTCTGTGGCCGGCACGACCTGATGAAGCGCTTCCGCGACGACCGGCCGGCCGACATCTGCTTTGCCCGCGGCACCTTCAACTCGCATCCCTACGTGATGGGCGCGATGTACGAGTTCCTGCAGCGGATGGAGACGCCGGAGGTGCGAGCCCTCTATCAGGACCTGGACGCGACCTGGAACCGGCGGGCCCAGGAGCTCAACCGGCGGCTGGGCGAAGCGAAAGTGCCGGTGCAGGTGGCCAACCTCTCGTCGATCTGGACGGTGAGCTACACCGAGCCTTCGCGCTACAACTGGATGCTGCAGTACTACCTGCGCGCGGAAGGCCTGGCGCTGAGCTGGATCGGCACCGGGCGGCTGATCTTCAGCCTCAACTACACGGAGGCCGATTTCCAGGCCGTGGCCGAGCGCTTCGTGGCGGCGGCCAAGGCCATGCATGCGGACGGCTGGTGGTGGCGCGACGCTGTCGCTCACCAACAAGACCATCAAGCGCCAGATCCTGCGCGAGATGATCGCCGCCCGATTCGGGCTCGCGGCATCGCCATCGAGGCTGCGGCGCCTGCTGGCTGCGTCCGGCCAGCAGCAGCCTAGCCTTGCCCATGCTGCTGCGCATGAGTCATCGGGTCGATGAGCTCGCCGCGCAGCAGAGCGAAGGGCGCCTTGTAGTAGAGCTTGATGTCGTGGAACGGGTCGGTGACGATCTTGGTCGCCCACACCAGGCCCGTCTGCACATCCTGGATGAAGAACAGGTGCACGGTGCGGAAGACGAGGCCGCCGATGCCGATGGTGATCCAAATCAGGGCGACATGATGTATGAAGGTCGGGATGTCGGTGTGCGGCTCGAAGATGCCGAACAGGCCGGGGTTGAAGTACAGCACCAGGGGTGACACGGCCCACACGGCCATCAGCACCACCTTGCGCCGCAGGTTGTAGCCGACCTTCACCTCTTCCTTGTATTCGTGGGTTGCCTGGTTGACCTCGTCGTAGTCGCGCGGCTCGAAGAAGAAGTGGCCGATCTGGCGGCTGGTCATGCCGACGAGCCAAGCCAGCAGCACGGCCGCCACCGGGTTCGTCCACACCAGGATATACGGCGCACACGAAGCTGATGGCGCTGACCAGGTGAAGCGCCTGGTTGATGCGGCTGTGGTGGTAGAAACGATGATCGTCCCACCGCTGAACCCTCAGAGCGTCGAAGAACCCGTTCATTCTGAAGTGCCCCTTGTTATCCTGAAGCTTGCGCCATTCTGGATTCGTTCTAGCTGGCGGTGCGGGCGCCCGCACGCTCCAGTCCTGCAGTTGCGGCCTTGCCGAAACGGATCAACGAGAAGTGCCCGAGCGGCGGCACCGGGCGTCGTTCGAGGAGCCGCATGCCCTCGGAGCGCTCCATCCAGCGGGCAAAGCGTTCCCAGGAGAAGTCGGAGCGCCAGCCCAGGCGCTGCGTCACGGGCATGAGCAGATGCTCGATGGTCTTGCGCGGCCCGTCCTCGGCGCCGATGCGGTTGATCAGGATGATCTCGCCGCCGGGCTTCAGCACGCCGCGCGAACTCGTCGAGCGCGACTTCGGGATGCGGCACCGTGTTGACGACGTATTGCGCGACCACCACGTCGAAGCTGGCGTCCGGGAACGTCAGGTTCTCAGCGTCCATGACCTCGAGGGCTTCGACATGGCGAAGCCTCTGCTCGGCGACCTTCTTGCGTGCCTTGGCCAGCATCGGCTCCGACAGATCGACGCCGATGACGCGGGTGTGTCGGCGCGTACAAGCGGCAGGCACATGCCGGTGCCGACGCCGACGTCGAGGATGCGGCCGCCGACGCGGTTGGTGGCCGCCACCGCCACGTTGCGCGCGCGCTCGAATACAGAGCCGAACACGAGATCGTAGACGGGCGCCCATCTGCCGTAGGTCTTGGTGACGGTTTCGATGCTGATTTCGGCTTTCATTCTGCAGCTCTCGCTTCCCCGCTGAACGGCTCCCGCTCACAGCCGGCCAGCGCCGGCACTTCAGCTCACTCAACTACCGTGATCTGGACGCTGCCGCGTTGCCAACAGCCGACGGGCCGCGTCGTGCCCCTGTTCCGCCGACGCCGATGCGCTTGCCGGTGCCGCCGATCCACGAACCGCGGGCGTGCACGGACGGCTCCGACGAACACCTTCTTGGCATGATCGAGGAACTGCCGGGCGCTGCGGTCCCAGGTATTGTCCAGCGCGAAGGCGCGGCAGGCATCCCGCGATACGCGGAGAGCGCCGAGGCAGGCTTCGCGCAAATCCTCGCCCAGCACGCCGATGGGATGGCCGCCGATGACATCCTTGGGTCCCGTAACGGGATAGGCGGCGATCGGGACGCCGGAGGCCAGCGCCTCCAGCTGCACGATGCCGAAGGTGTCCGTTTTGCTGGGGAAAACGAAGACGTCGGCAGCCGCCAAATGGGCCGCAAGCAAAGTGCCCTCCACTTTCCCCAGGAACCAAGCCTTAGGGAACCGGGCGCGCAACTCGGCTTCCTGCGGCCCGTAGCCGATCACCACCTTGGTCCCCGGCAGGTCCAGCGACAAGGAAGGCCTCGAGATTCTTCTCGACCGCAATCCGCCCTACGCTGACGAAAATCGGGCCGCGGCAGCCCGAGATCGATCGCGCGCTCTGGGTGGAAAAGGTCGGTGTCGACGCCGCGCGTCCACAATCCGAGATTGGTGAAGCCGCGGCTCGCCAGTTCGCTCATCAGCGAATGGGTGGACGACCATGGTCACCTCGGCAGCGCCGTGGAAGCGCCGCAGGACCGAGTACGACCAGCGCTCGGGGATCGGAAAGCGCGCCCTGATGTATTCGGGGAAACGCGTGGTGTAGCTCGTCGTGAACGGCAGTCCGCGCTTGATGCAGTAGCGCCGCACGAGCTGCCCGATCGGCCCTTCGGTAGCGATGTGAATGGCGTTTGGCGCGGACCTCCTCGATGCGGCGTGCAATGCCGGCAGGATTGGGTAGCGCCACGCGCAATCCGGGATAGGTCGGCACGGGGAGCGACGCGAAGCCCTCCGGCGTCAGGAAGTCAACGGCAACGCCCTGCCGTCGCAAGCTCTTGGCCAGCGAGCCCAGCGTTCGCACGACGCCGTTGACCTGGGGATGCCAAGCGTCGGTCGCGATGAGTAGGCGCATCAGGCGATCCACGGATGATGTTGCGTCAATCGCCTGCTCGCGGGACATAGGCCGGTATCGGCTGAGCGCGCCAGTGGCAGGCGCGTCCGCCCTCACATGCGGTGCGACGAGAATTCCGCCGCCCCATGCGACAAACATACGGAGTCGCTGTTTCAGTTGTGTGACAGCACCAAAGGGCGGCCAATTGCGCTGTGCGCAATCAGCGGCGCGCATTGATCGGCGATGGCGCGGCAAAATCCGGCAGCATGCGCATAGACGGCAATTGCACCGACAGCGGATATCTCGCGACGCCGCCGGCGGCGCCTGCGCTCGATGCAGGAGCGTTGCACGGCGCGCCGCGCCCTTGCGGCGTGTAGCGCTTGCCGAGGAAGAGCTGTATCTGCGCGACTGGCGTGCCGCCCTGATGCACGGTGACCGGCGCCAGCTGCTCTATCTTGTCGAAGCAGGCATGGTAGACCGCGCTCACTCCAGCTTCGGTGAGCCTCTCACCGACGATGAGAGCATCCTGACCGCTGTTGGCGGCGTTGTCGATAGAGCACGCCATAGCCGCGCGCGTCCTTGCACAGGCAGCGCACCGGCAACCGCCCCGCCAGCGCGAGATCGGCGCGGCCTGCCTCGTGCCAGCGGGTGGCCGCGATGAACAGGTCGGAGCGGTCGAGCAATCCTCGCCGCGCGAGCGCGCCCTGAAGCTCGCTCCAGGACACCGTCTCGATCAGCGGGTAGGTCGGCGGGTTGCCGGCGGACCAGGTCACGGGCGGCCACGGCAGTCTCGCAAGCGCCAGGACCGCAATCAACAGCAGGATCAGCGAGGCGGCCGTCGAGGCCAGCCATACCCTCGCTCGCTTCGGCAGGCCCGTAGGGATGCTCGCGAGGTCGCGCCCCAGCAGAGCGAACGCGAACAGGTAGCCCGGCGCCGCCCAGTGATAGAGCACCCGGTTGCCGGAGATGGAGACGAGCGTGAAGGTCAGAATTGGTCCGATCGCAAGGCACACCACGAGCCAGCCCCGTTCTTCCGCGGGGCCTCGGGCTGCGGCGCGCGCCAGGCTGATCACCAGTGGCACCCACAGCCACGGCAGGATGAAGATCGCCTGGCCAGCCAGGGTGACCAAGGGGGCCAGCAGATCAAGCTGCGTCATGCGCGCCCGCCCGCCCTGGAAGGCGAACTGCGCCCATTCGTGCTGCGCATTCCAGACGATGACGGGCAGGAACAGCAAACCGGCGACGGCAACACCAAGATAGGGCCACGGCGTCAGCATCCAGCGCCGCTGGTGAGGCGTCGTCAGCAGGAACAGGGCCGTGCCCGCGAACAGAAATATCCCGTGCAGCTTGGAAAGGCAGGCAAGGCCGCCGCAGGCTCCCGCCGCAAGCCACCACAGTGGGGAGGGCGATCCGGGCGCGAACAGTATCCGGGCGAGGCAGTAGGCGCCCGCGACCAGCGCTGCGAGCAGCGGGCCATCGGGCAGCACGAAGCTTCCAGACGTCCAGGCCAGCACCGGCGCAAGATTGAGGGTCACGGCAGCGAACAGACCGGCCCGGCTTCCAAATAGCAGACGCGTGAGCGCAAACAGCAGCCAGGTTGTGAGCGCGAACAGCAGGACGAAGGGCAGGCGGACCGCCAGGGCTGCCTCGGTGCCGAACAGCCAGCGCGCGCCGCCCGCGAGCCACCAGGCAAGCGGCGGGTGATCGTAGGTGCTCAGCGCCAGGGTGCGTGACGTTGCAACCGTGTAGCTCTCGTCGATCCCGAGCCCGATGGTCCCGGCAAAGACGATGCGCCCCACCAGCGCCACCCCGATCAGCAAGAGCACGCAGCGCTCGGCGGTATGGGACCCGCACCCCTGGCAAAGGTACTCAGCGTCGCCACAGCACCAAGCTCGACATCATGTAGTTCCAGACCGCGCCGATGATCGAGCCGGTTAGGCCCGCCAGCCACCACACGGGCTCGTTGGCATAAAGCCACGTCGCCACGCCGACATTACTCAGGGCGCCGATGCCGCAGATCACGTAAAAGATCAGCAGGCCCCTCAACGCAGCCGCTCCCTTGAGGCGCATGTCGCGGTAGGTGGTCACGTTGTTGAGGAAGAAGTTGCTGGTCATGGCGACCACGGTGGCGCCCACCTGTGCCCAGGTGAACGGCGCGCCCGCGACCAGTCCGGCTCTCAGGGCCGCGAGATGCACGAACGACACCGATCAGGCCGACGAACACGAAGCTGACGAACCTGAGCGGGACGTAGCCCCGCGAGGCTTTGGAGAGGAGCAGCCCCACGAAATCGAAGACGTTCTGCAGATCGAGCTTGGAGCTGCCGGCGATGCGGGTGCCGAAGGTGTAGGGCAGCTCGAGGATGCGCAGCTCGCCGCGCGCGGTCGCCAGAATATCGAACAGGAGCTTGAAGCCTTCGGACGCTAGGTTCGGTGCCAAGCGGCGGAAGGCGTCCTGCCGGATCATGAAGAAACCGCTCATGGGATCGACCACGTTGGCCGCCATGATGAACTGGGCCACCACCGTCGACACGCGGCTTGCGAGCCGGCGCTTGGCCTGGAAGCTGCCGACCGAGCCCCCTTTCACATAGCGGCTGCCGATGGCGAGGTCGGTGGTGCCGGCGGTCAGCGCGCTCAGCATGCGCGGCAGCAGGCTGGCGTCGTGCTGGAGGTCGGCATCCATCACCGCCACGTAGGGCGCGCTGCTCGCAAGCATGCCCTCGATGCACGCCGCCGGCAAGACCGCGGCGGCCGAACCGCTCTATGCCGCGCACCCGGGGGTCGCGCCTGCCGAGCTCGCGGACCGCCTCAGCGGTGCCGTCGGGCGAGTTGTCGTCGACGAAGATCGCCTCCCAGGCGACGCCGGTCAGGGCCCCGTCGAGCTGCTCGACCAGCTTGGCGACATTGTCGCGCTCGTTGAAGGTCGGGATGACGATCGTCAGATCGGCGGGCAGCAGGGCCGATCGCGCGTGCGCTGGTGCGTCGGCAGCGACTGGGGAGGTCAAGAATGCCTCTGACTCGATCGGCTTCGCGCAGGCCCACCGTGGCCTCATCATGAACGTATGGTGACAAGAATTGTGATAGTCAACCAGCGTCTTGAACGCCGGCTATTGCGTCATCCGCACGTTACATCCTGACAGTACTGACCCGTGAAAAGCGGCGATGGAGGTGAAGGATGAGCGGACATCCCCAAGGCCTCGGCGAATTGCGGGTGAGATTGAACGAGGTGAACGCCGAGTACAGAGCACTTGCGCGCGATAGCCGAGACGTGGGCCGGCTCACCCGGATGGCGGAGCTGAGAAAAGTGCGGCTGGACCTGATGACGCGCATTCTCGAAGCCGAGGGCAACGGCCGCGCGGCTTAGCCCCAGAGCATGGCGAAGGCGATCAGCGCCGCGCCGGCCAAGGCGAGCACCAGGGCGGCCACCGCCAGGGCCTGGGCAACAAAGTGACCGGCCATTGTGCCAGCGGTCCTGGTGGCCCTGCCGGTCCACGTGGGCTGCGCGCGGATGTCGTTGAACTTGCCTTCGAGCGCGGTGGGGTTGTCGGGCGTGCGCCTGCCGCGCAGCACGGTCCAGGCGCTGTCAAACGCCGCGTCCTTGAGGTCGTAGCGGGCTGTCCTCCAGCGGATCAGCATCGCGAGCAGGATCAGCGCCGCCCCGCACCCGATCAGCCACATCTTGCCCGTCATCGCCGCTCCCCCTCTGCCAGCATGGTGCGGGCGAGGATGGCCAGGAATTCCTGTTGCCGCAAGAGCACCCGCGGTGTGCCGGCGGCTGTGCTATCAGGTGCCATGCGCACCGCAGCGATTCGCATCATCGGCATCGACCCCGGGCTGCGTCGGACCGGTTGGGGCATTGTCGAGTCAGACGGCGTGCGGCTCTCCTACGTGGCGAGCGGGCTCGTCACATCGGACGGAGAGGGCGAACTCGCCTACCGCCTGCGCGAGCTCTACGAGGGCTTGATCTCGGTCATCTCCAGCTTCAAGCCGCTGGAAGCGGCGATCGAGGAGACCTTTGTCAACAAGGATGCGCGCTCGACCCTGAAGCTCGGCCAGGCCCGCGGCATGGCGCTGCTGGCGCCGGCCCAGCGCGGCCTGCGCATTGCCGAGTATCCGCCCAACGTCGTCAAGAAGGCAGTGGTCGGCGCGGGGCATGCCGAGAAGCACCAGATCCAGGCCATGATCGGCTTCCTCTTGCCGAAGGCGAAGTTCGAGAGCGCCGACGAGGCCGACGCGCTCGCCATCGCCATCTGCCATGCCAACCACCGCTCGAGCCCGCAGGCCATTGCGGCGCGGCAGGCGAAGGAGCTGGCGCCGTGATTGGGGGCGCCCGCAGCGCGCCCGGTGGGGGTGTCTGCTTCATCACCACCCCCACCAGGAACGCCATCGGACTTAGCCCGCCGGTCGAGTACTTTGCGGGCGGTGTGGTGGGCGAGCTAAGTCCGTGGCGTTCCATCCTCCCCCCTCGAGGGGGAGGCAGACCCCAGCACGCGGGTTGGATCGCCCGATGATTGGCAAGCTCAAGGGCATCGTCGATGCGGTTGGCGAGGGCCACGCCATCGTCGATGTCAACGGCGTCGGCTACGAGGTGCAGGCCTCCGCCCGCACCCTAGGCGCGCTCAAGATCGGCGAGCCGGTGAGCTTGGCAATCGAGACCCACGTGCGCGAGGACGCCATCCGCCTCTATGGCTTCACGAGCGAGGTGGAGCGCGCCTGGTTCCGCATCCTGCAGACCATCCAGGGGGTGGGTGCCAAGGTGGCGCTGGCGGTGCTCGGTACCTTGGCGCCCAACGATCTGGCGCATGCCATCGCCCTGCAGAACTGGGCCGCCGTCGAGCAGTCGCCCGGCGTGGGCAAGAAGCTCGCCCAGCGCATCGTCGCCGAGCTCAAGGACAAGGCGCCGGCGCTGTCGGTCGCGGGCCTTTCGGTACCGGCCGGCATCGCTGCGGGAGCCGGCCGGGCGCCGCCGCGCGATGATGCGGTCGCGGAAGCCATCTCCGCTCTCACCAACCTCGGCTACCAGCCCGCGCAGGCAAGCCAGGCGGTTGCAGCGGCCATCGCCGAGTTGGGCGATGCGGCCGATACGCCCAGGCTCATTCGCCGCGGCCTGAAAGAGCTGGCACGCTAATACTGGCGGCCGGCCACCGCGACGGGCCGCAAATGCGGGACTACGCGGCCGCCTTCCTTGCTCGACCCGGCCGCGCCGGCGCAACACCAGCCCACTCGCCAGGCGCATGCAGATCTATCTTCCGATCGCCGAGCTGTCGCTCAATGTGGTGCTGCTGCTGTTCATGGGCTTCGCCATCGGTTTTCTGTCGGGCATGTTCGGTGTCGGCGGCGGCTTCATTCTGACGCCTCTGCTGATCTTCCTGGGCGTGCCGTCGGCAGTGGCGGTGGGCACCAGCGCCAGCCAGGTGGTGGCAGCTTCGGTGTCGGCGGCGGTCGGGCATTGGCGGCGCAGCAACGTCGACGTGCAGATGGGCTGGCTGCTGATCGGCGGCGGCTTCATCGGTGCAGCGTTGGGCGTTAAAATCCTGGGGATGCTCAAGGCCAGCGGGCAGCTCGATCTGTCGATCACACTGATGTACGTCGTGCTGCTGGGGGTGGTGGGCGGCCTGATGCTGATCGAAAGTGTGCGCACCTTGCGCGCGACGCCGATCAAAACCTCGGGCGGCAGGCGTCGGGGCGGGCACACCTGGGTCGAAGGCCTGCCGCTCAAGATGCGCTTTCGCCATTCGCGCATCTATGCCAGCACCATTCCGTTCGTCGCGATTGGCGCCTTCATCGGCTTGCTCACCGGCATCATGGGCGTGGGTGGCGGATTTCTGCTGGTGCCGGCGATGATCTACCTGCTGCGCATCCCGACCCGCATCGTCATCGGCACATCCACGTTTCAGATCGTGTGCGTGACGGCGTTCGCCACCGTGCTGCAGGCAGCCATCAACCACACTGTCGATCTGGCGCTCTCGCTACCGCTGATGCTCGGCAGCGTCATCGGCGCGCAGTTCGGGGTGGGCTATTCGGAACGCTTCAAGGCCGAGCAGCTGCGCGCCCTATTGGCGGTAATCGTGCTTGCAGTGGCGGTTCGCATGGCGTTTGGCCTGGTCGTGCCCCCTTCCGACCTCTACAGCCTCGAAGCGCCGTAGCGGCGCAATTGCGCGAATGCGTCCCCGGCGTCAGTCACCCGTGCCCGGAACGCGTACGCTGCCCGCGAGCCGCTTCGCTGCCGCCAACTCGAGCCGCCAGACGCGCAACAGCTCCCTGTGGCGCGCCAGATCGTAGGTCCAGTGGCCGGCAATGCCGCGCCGCCGCTCGGCCCTGAGCGCGCTGTGCAGCTTGCCGAGGATGCGGGCTCTGGCCTGGCGACAGTCGTCCTCCAGCTCGTGCGGCCACAGCGGCAGGACGCGCGCCAGCTCCTTGCGGCGGTCGTAGGGTTTCTCCTGCCGCGAAGAGGCCTGGGGCGCGGGCTGGGACCGGCGCCTTGCGGCGATGCGGCGTGGCAGGTGCCGGCTGCGGGACGGTTCGGTCGGATGGGCCATGGCTGCTCCGGGTGAGGCTGCCGGCAGCTTGGCACGGCCCCGAGCGGCGGGGATTTCGGGCCTTGGAGCGCGCCGCCGGGGGCCAGGTCCGAGGCTTATCCCCGCAGTTCACCACTTCCCTACAATGCGCCTGGCGAACGGCCTGGGGTCACGTATCATCCGCCAGCTGCCGTTCATGACGCCATCGCCGTTGCCACGGATTGGATGACCATGTTGGGCAGTTCCCTTGTCGATTTTCCTCCGTCGACGTTGCCGCAGCCCTGGCTGCAGTGCCGCCTAGCCCCGCCGCTTCTCGCCGATCAGCACTTGCGCCGCCTCCTCGAGCAGGCGGTGGTGCCCGCGTTCGAGGTGGCGTGCGCCGAGTTGTGGGGCGAGACGCGTGGCAGTCGCGATGCTGCGCTTGCGCGGCAGGTCGCCATGTATCTGGCGCACGTCGGCTGCGGCCTGAGCCTCACCGAGGTCGGCCGCCTGTTCGCGCGTGATCGCACCACCGTGGCGCATGCCTGCGAGCGGGTCGAGGACAGGCGCGAGAGTGCGCCCTTCGACCGCGCCCTCGAGCTGCTCGAGGGCGTCCTGGTCATCCTGGCCTCGCGGCCGGCCTAGCGGTCTCGAGGTCCAGCCGATGCCGAGGGCCAACCGCGCCGCACGTGCGCTCGTCACCACCGAGGCCATGACCGCCCTGGCCTTGCTCGCAGCGCAGGGTGCCTATCTCACCGCCACCAGCTCGCCCGACGGCGCCGGCGGAGCTTGCGCCATCTACGCGCCCGACAACGGCTTTGCGCAGCCGGTGCGCCACGTCTCGCGACCCGCGATCGCCTACGGGCTCCGCAAGGGCTGGCTCGAATGGGACAAGCAGGGCCGCTGCCTGCGCATCTCAGCCGCCGGCCGGTGCGCCCTGCAGGCCAAGCAGAAAGGCCCGAAAGCAAGAGCCAAGCGGCGCAGCGCACGGCCCAAGCCCAGCCCGGCCGCCGCGCACGGCGCCGAGCAGGCGCAGCGTCCGCCCGGCCAAGCGCCGCTCGCCATGCTCAGGCGGCGCAGGCACAAGGACGGCCGGCCGCTCGTCACCGATGCGCAGTTCAGCGCCGCCGAGATGCTGGCGGCCGATTTCTGGCACGGCCAGCTATCGCCGCGGGTCACGGCCAACTGGTCCGCGCTCGTGCCGGCACATCGGATGCGACGCGCAACGCCCGGTGCGGGCGTGGAGATGCGCGATCAGGTGGTGGCCGCGCGCCAGCGTTTCCATCGCGCGCTCGATGCCGTCGGCCCGGAGTTGGCGGGCGTGCTGGTCGACGTGTGCTGCCACGACATGGGCCTGGAGACGGCCGGGCGCGCGTGGGGCTGGCCGCAGCGGGCGGCCAAGGTGGTGCTCGACCTGGCGCTGACCCGGCTCGCACGGCACTACGGCCTGATCGCGCCGGAGCGTCCGGCCGGCAGCCGGATGCGGCACTGGGGCGAAGCCGACTACCGCCCGACGATCGATCAGTGGCGCTAGGCTAGCCGGCCCCGTATCCGAGCATGAAGGTTAGCGTTGCTGTGCCGAGCTACTGCGTGCCTGTGCGGCCATAGACCTCCATCGACCTCCACCAGCGCAGCGAGCCCGGCCTGTAGGCCTCGGGCCGTTTGATGGGGCGGTACACACGGTGGTAGCCGTAGTACGGCAGGGAGTAGCCGTAGTGGGGTCTATCGTGCCCATAGTGCGGCCGGTCGTAGTCGCGATACCGCCGGTCGTAGTCGTAATCCCCACCCTTGATGTCGGCGCAGTGGCGATTGCCATCGGCCCACCAGCACTGGTAGCGAACTTGCGTAACCGCTGAGGGAATGCGCGCCTCGTTGACACCGCCGATCGGGGCGGCAAACGAGGACGTTGGCCAAAGCGCCAGCAAGCCGCCCGCGCCTGCCACAAGGCCGAGATACTTCGATCGTGCGGTTCCGGTCCTGCCCGTCATCTTACTAGACTCCGAATGTGCTCACTGCGCGAAACCACTTCACCCATGTCGAGGTGTTGACGAGGCGCACCGGCTCAGTTGCCTCAAGGGGGCGCCTCGCACTCCATCGAATTCATGTACCAAATACAACATCCCCGGCCCTGCGACTGCGGCGCCGGGAGCACACTTTCAAGCGAATTGGAGGCTGCGCCGCCTAGGCGTCTCGGCTGCCAGCGCCCGAGCATCGGCCCTGATGCGCTCGACCATGGAGAAGAAGCCGTTGGAGCGCTGCGGGGTGAGGTGCTCCTTCAGGCCCAGGCCGGCGAAGACCGCGGCGGCATCGGTGGAGAGAATCTCCTCGGCAGTCTTGCCGTCGTAGAGCGCGAACAGCACCGCGATCAGCCCGCGCACGATGTGCGCGTCGCTGTCGCCCTTGAGCTCGAGCACCGGCGGCGCGCCGTCGCATTCGCCCACGCTGCTGGCAAGCCAGACCTGGCTGGCGCAGCCGCGCACCTTGTTGGCTTCCGTGCGCAACGCCTCGGGCAGCGGCGCAAGCCCCCGCCCCAACTCGATCACATAGCGATAGCGGTCCTCCCAGTCGTCGAGCAGGCCGAAGTCGGCGCGGATATCATCGATCGACATGCAATGCCCAGCAGACGGGGTTCGCTTTCGCCACAACCAATGCCGACTGGGCCCTGGCTCGCCGCCGGGCCCGATCGTGCATCGGCCGTCACTGAATGGATATGGCCTTTCTCCCCGCATGCGCAAGGCGCACGCGAGTAGCGGCGCGGCCAGCTAGGTTCCCACGCCGCTGCGGGGGCCGCGCCAGGTCGGCTGCATGTCCATGGGCGTCAGCGTGCCACCCGTCTTCTGGGTCGAGGCCTGGGGCTGGAACGCCTCGAACCCGCTCTGGCGCGCGCCCGAGCTGATCAGATCGCCGGCCAGGCGGGCCGCGAACTCGGCCTTGCGCAGGAAGGCGGACCAGGCTTCCGCGCCCATGGCGCAGGTGCGGGCATTGCGATCGCAGAAAGTGGTGACGCGCTCAACCGCCGTTGTTGCGGTGGTGTGGAGGCGGGCCTGCTGCTGCTCATCGGATGGCAGCAGCAAAACCACGATGCCAAGCCAGAA
>CAVWOY010000022.1:0-48456 GCA_963756735.1 uncultured Alphaproteobacteria bacterium | reverse complement strand
TCGATCGATTTCCAGACGCGGCGACCATCGTCCTCATCCCACTTGACGCTCGACATCGCCCACTCGCGCCATGGGGCGAAGCCCGCGTCGCCAAGCTCGGCCTTGATGGCCATCCCACGCGCAGCCACTGTCACGGTCGTCGCTGGGGATCGCAGACAATGCACCGCGAATGCGCTCGGCCTCAGCCCCCATCGGCTTCCAGGTCGTGTGGCCGTCGGTGTGTTTGGGCTTCTCTTCCGCAATGGGCGGGAACGCCTCGATGATCTCAGCGCGTGTGTAGCGCTGCTGGTTGCCGCCGACAGCGCGCACCGTGTGGGGCCCGTTCTTGCCTCGGTTCAGGAACCCCGGCACACGCAGAACACGGGAGATGTCTGCCGCATTCTTGTCTGAGCCGTAGTCGGCCACCATGCGTCGCATGACGCCGGCAAAGTCGGCCCGGCCTTTCTCATCCGCCGGCCACTCGTCAGAGACCAGCCAGTAGCGATGAAAACGCCCCTCGCTCGACTCCACTTCCAGCGACGGCTGCAGTGGAAACTCGCCCTCGAAACCATTGTCGTCTTCCTGCCACACCGCGCGGATGCGCGTGACGTTGCTGGCCTTGCGCCCCTTGCCGTCTGTTGCATTGATGGTGACCCAAACCCCGGTGCCCTTCTCGTAGAAGTCGAGGAGCTGCGGCGAAGTCGTTCAGTTCCAAGACGCGCGCGAGCTTGGTGTCCTTGCGTTCCCGGTCGTCGTCGAAGAGCTGGAATGTGAAGCTTGCCGCACTCGGGTCGATCAGGCTGATGAACTGCCGCGCCTGCGCAAGGTCGGGGGTCATGATGCCGCTCTCCGTAGCAATGCGGCGGCCGTGTCACGTGGCAGCCAGCCACCGTGTCTCCCGCAGCTGATACATTCCAAGCTTGCAGCTAGCGGACCTTTGCCCGGTCCCACTATGAATGTCTCACCGGCGCAGTGCCGGCAGGCGCGGCCGATGATGTTGCTGTTGGCAATCAGCTGCGGCTGGCCTGGGCCGAACTCGGCCAAACTCAGCGTTTCCCGGGCCGGTGGTATTGGAGCTGCCGAGCCGTTGTGATAGACGAAACTGACGTTGACACCCCGTCAACAACACTTCGTGGCCCAGCCGGCAATCTTGCGTTGCGTGGCCGGGACTTCTCTCGTCCCACCGGGCACGTGGCGGGACTTCGAGAAAGCGACTGAACTTTGAATGCCTCTTGGCGCCGCTCCCCCGAGCGGCGTTTCTGTTTTCAGGCAGCGCGCTCATCGATGAATGCGCGCAAGTCGCAAAGACGGATGCCAACGCGGCGCGGGCTCAGCTTCACGATCTTGATTTCCTCGCGCTTGTGGCAGCGTCGTAGCGTGTCCACGGATATGCCGGCGATTGTCGCGGCTTCAGGGATGCTCAGCACCCTGTCGGCAAATGCGTCGTGATTGTTCGGAAAAAAGGGCCATAGCGGTGCTCACACGGGGGTTAATGCTCCGCCATGCAAAGCACCATCGGCGCTCGACGCGATACCCGCACAAAGCAGTACGCCGAATTATTGCGGGCTGGCGAGCTTTCGCCGCCCCGCGTTGAACAGCCGATACGTCGGCACCTAGCCGTTCCAACTTTGCCCATGGAGCTGAACCGGACCAATCCGGATGGCAACAAAGGCCGCAATTCGGAAAGCAGATCGACCAAAGTCCCCGACTTGCGCTTCCTATCAACAGAAGCGTGACCGCCATGCAAGCGCACTCGCAGAATTAGGAATGCGACGAAGCGCTCAAAGCCCGTCTCAAACGGCCGCGACGGGCGACCGGGCTTCACCTCTACCGACCTCGAAACTTGACTAAGCAAATGGTCAAGGTAGCGGGGGCCGGAAGGGAAGCTGACTTTCAAATGGCCAGCTTACTGTGAGAGGGGCACGGCGAAGAGCCGCGAGAAACGTTCGACCCGTCTTCAAAACTTCTGCGCGACGCCTCTTCCTCACTTGATATCCTGCCCACCGCGCCCTGCTGGAATGGCCGATGCGCAGCCTTAATCAGTTTTGTAAGGGGGGCGACGAAGCGCTTGTGGTCTTGGACCTGTGCGATGACGGCGCAACGGCGGACAGCTGCCGCGTTCAGCTTGGCGCGCTGGATCATGCACCCTCCGATAGTGCTCTCCGAAGGAAAGTCGCGCGGCAGCCAGATCGGAGGTCCGGCTTTGGGAGCTACCCTAGCGGCGCGGGGCGATGGTCTCATGCACGCTTCACGGCACGACCTTGCCTCGCAGTCCGCCTCCAACAGCGCCGCAACGTGGGCTCCCCACAGCTCCAGCGCCTGCCGCTTCTCATTGAGGATAGCTGGCGCTATTGTAGATGCCGGCGATTCCGCCCTTGGCCCCGAGACGTGGTTGCAATCGACTCGACCACGTGCGGCTGTGCAAAGCCGCGCTCGCTCACGTGGGTGACGACGCTGCGACGAACGTCGTGCAGTATCCAGGGGCCATCAGCCTTTCCCGCGCGCCTCTTCGATCGCTGCGTCAAGCGCTCGCCTGCCTGTGCTCCACGCGCCGAAGCCACCGGCACCGTGGCCAAAGAGAGTCTCGGCCCCCCTGCGTCATGCCTTTGAGGATCGCGATAGCCTCGTCACTGAGCGGCACGATATGGCGCAACCCGTTTTTTCGTGCGGCGCTCAGGCAGCTCGATCTGCTCTATCCAGGTCGATCTCTGACCATGCCAGGTCCCCGATCTCGGCGCGCCGCTGACCGGTGAGGACGGAGCAAAACTCGCACCATGGCACAATAGTCGCCCGGCGGACATGCCTTCCATACTTCCACTAGCTCTGCCTCCGTGAGAACGCGTTCCCTGGCTGCGCCAGAAGCCCGAGCGCGGACGTTCATGGTCGGGTTGATGTCCAGGTAGCCGCGGTCGATTGCCCAGCTACAGAGGCTGGAAAGGGCCGCACGTGCACGGTCTGCACTGACCTTGCCGCTGGTGCTCTCCACATTGTCCACCACGCTCACGATGTTCTGGCGAGTGATGGCGTTGATTGGGAGGGCGTGTAGAGGCAGCCAGGCCTGCCGCAGGTATCGTGTCGTTTCCGAATGGCTCTTGGTCTTAGCTCGTCTGCGCGTGCGGCAAGGTACTTGGGCACGATCTCGCTGAGCGTGACTGCGGTCTTGGCGGCCTCCGCGCGGGCCACGGCCACCACGTCTGTGCCGAGCCGGGCCTTGGCCAGGATGGTGGACGCTTGCAAGCGCATGGACCGCAGGTTGCCCTTCACGGCCCTGCCCAGCGTCAGGCGCCGCTGCTGCGTGCCGACATTGAACTTGACGTAGTATGCGCGGCGTGACCGCTCGCGAACTTTCGAAGACCGAAGCCGCCCAGCTCATCGTCGAACACCTGCACGTCGCGCGCGCCGGCGGGCACGACAAGCTTGTCGGCGAAACCTTCGATGAACTTGGGCATGGTAGGAGTGCTCCTGCGGAACGTCAGCGGCACGCGACCTGATCTGGCATCAGGAGGCGCAGGCGCCGAGCACGGTGTAGGCGAGATTCCCTCTCCCCATGCTTCTTCGGCATGGGGAGAGGGAGAGCCCTACTCTGATCCGCGCCGCCGCCTCTTTCACGATCGACAGGTCCACGTGCTTGGAAAGGTCGACCTTGGCCTTCACGAAGCCGAGGTCGGTGGTCATGTCGAGGTTCTTCTGCAGCGCGTCCAGGTTCGGCAGCATGTTCGGATCGCGGAAATAGTCCTTCTGCGTGAACAGCCACGTGAATTGCTCGGCCGGCTGTTTTGTCACCTTGGATGCGATCTCCGTTGCTTCCTTCTGGTTGGCCGGGTCGAGATACCAGCGCACGATGCGCAGCGAATCCTCCATGAAATCGACCATCGCCGCGCGGTTCTTGTCGATGAACGCACCCGCGCACCGCCCAGATGATCATCTCGGTCTCGCCGATGGCCTCGCGCTGTGGAGAACAACGGGCCTGGCGATCTTGCGCAGCTCCGGGTCGAGCGAGAACGGCAGCACGCCGGGGATCATGTCGACCTTCTTCTCCGCCAGCATCGCCCGCATGGTCGGGAACGGCGACTCCAGCACCGTGTAGTCGCGCTTGTCCTCCAGGCCCGCCTTGCGCAGCATGGCGCGGGTTGCCACGTCCACGGCGCTGCCGGCAGCATTGGTGCCGATCACCTTGCCCTTGAGGTCGGCCACGCTCTTCACCGGTCCGTCTGCCAGCACCAGATACTCGTGCGTGTAGCGGCCGGGCACTCCGTCGCGGAACTCGTGCGCGATCACCTTGAGGTCGGCCATGCCGGCATTCTGGATGGCAATGGCGAGCGTCGAGTACGCGAGGTTGGCGACCTCGAGCTCACCGTTGGCGAGCGCCGTCACCATCGGCGGCGTGCCGGCGAAGCGCACCGGCTCCATCGTGTAGGACTTGCCCAGGTGCTTCGCCAGCTCCTTCTTCTCCAGCATGATGGAGGCCCAGTTCGACACCGGCGCCACCCACGAAACGCGGATCTTGATGGGCTGCTGAGCGCCTGCCGGCGACACGCCGAGCATCGCCAGCGCGATGAAGCCTAGGAGAACGCTCCTTAGTTGATACATCATATCCTCCCCATGTGAGCTTGCTCGGTACAATTCTTCGCGAAGAAACTAGTGTGATGATCGAGAAATTCGCCGGTGTTTGCGGCATGGTCCTGAGCGAATTTCTCGATTTGAATCACACTAGCAACATAGTGATTTTAGTGTCCCTCATGATTTTCGAAGTTCGCTCCCGAACCCCGCGTCGAGCACCGGCGAACTTCGAAATCGGGACACTAGCCTGCCCAGTTTCTTGGGGCCACGGCTAGTTTCCTTGTGTATTCCTTCTCCTGCCCTTGCGAGACGGTGATGCAACGGGTTCGGGGCACGCAGGCTCCATGCACCACGGCGCTCCGCCCTGCCGGCTGCGACGCTCGTGTTGGCTCCCGATCCTTGCCACGTGCTCATGCCGAGCGACGTGGCCCAGGCTCGAATGCGCCCGCTTTCGCGTAGTCGGAAATGTGACAGCTCGATTGAAAGGAGTGGCGTGAAGTGCGCTCGGATGGTTGCGCAGAGTCATTTCATTTGCGGGGCAATTTCCTCTTGACTGCGAGGGGAGAAGGACCACATAGGCGCTGCACAAACGCGCATGCCCTCATTCTTCCTCTCGAAAGGGGACGGAGAACATGAAAGATACAGGCAACGTGAAGGCGGACCTGCTCAAGCAGGAAATCCAACACATCGATATCACGTCCTTCGACGCGCGCCCGATCATTCAAGCCATGGGCGATATGTCGTTCACGTCGCGCGATTTGGCGAGCGCGACGGAGATCTTCAACGCCATGTTGAAAGACAAGGACTGCTCATCATGCTGACGATCGCGGGCTCCGCGTCCGCCGGCGGCTGCATGAAGCTCTTCGCCGACCTGGTCAAACACAACATGGTCGACGCCATCGTCGCGACCGGCGCCACCATCGTCGACATGGACTTCTTCGAGGCGCTTGGCTTCAAGCACTATAGAGGCACCCAGTTCGCCGATGACAGGACGCTGCGCGATCTCCTATATCGACCGCATCTACGACACCTATATCGACGAGGAGGAACTGAAGGCGTGCGATCATACCATCTGCAAGATCGCCAATAAGCTGCCGCCAAGGCCCTACAGCTCGCGCGAGTTTATCCGCGAGATGGGTCGCTGGCTGAGCGAGGGAAATGCCAAGAAGACGGAGTTGCTCGTCCAGCTCGCCTATGAAAAGGACGTGCCGATCTTCTGCCCGGCCTTCACCGACTTGCTCGGCCGGCTTCGGCCTGGTCAAACATCAGGTCGATAATCCCGAAAGCACCTGACCATCGATTTCGATCCGGGACTTTCGCGAGCTGACCCAGATCAAGATGGAGGCGGGAACGACCGGCCTGCTCATGATCGGCGGCGGCGTGCCCAAGAACTTCGCGCAGGACACGGTCGTGTGCGCCGAGGTGCTGGGCCACGAGGTCGACATGCACAAGTACGCCATCCAGATCACGGTGGCGGACGTCCGCGACGGCGCCTGCTCCAGCTCGACGCTCAAGGAAGCCTGCTCGTGGGGCAAGGTGGATATCGCGCACGAGCAGATGGTCTACGCCGAAGCGACCTCGGTCCTGCCGCTGCTCGCCAGCGACGCCTACCACCGGGGCCATTGGAAGAAGCGCAAGGCCGCGCGCCTTCACCAAGCTGTTCGGGTGATCGCCGGCGCCGCCATCGCACGCACTCCGGCAAAATATGCAGGGCCGCTCTCACGAGCGGCCCTTCGTGCTTGCGGCGTTGCGCCGGGGCCGAGCCTGGCGCCGACGCACAAGCGCAAACCGGTGGCCGCCTCAGACCGCGCTGAGGCTCTGGCCGACCGGGGGCCTGCGGCCAGGGCTTACGCCGCGACCTGAGCCTTCTCGCGTGCAGGGGCCCGCTTGGGCACCGCCTTCAAGACGCGCTCCTCGGTGCCGCCGGCCCGCAAGTGCTGCTTGACCACCACCCGGCAGGCCTGAAGGCCTGCTTGGCGACGTCGATTGCAAGCTCCGGCTTGGCATCGCCGCCCATGAACGCGT
Source organism: uncultured Alphaproteobacteria bacterium (assembly GCA_963756735.1). Lineage (GTDB taxonomy): Bacteria > Pseudomonadota > Alphaproteobacteria > Rhizobiales > Hyphomicrobiaceae > AWTP1-13. Next base: position 41,892 of record CAVWOY010000022.1, on the reverse strand, counting down.
CCAGCGCCAGGTAGCCCGTCTCGGGCCAGCTGTGCACGCTCATGTGGCCTTCGGCCAGTACGGCGGCGCCAGATACGCCGCCCTTGTCCGTGTGTCGATGCAGATGGATGTGCAGCAGGTTTGCGCCTGCAGCCTCCACGCACCGCCTCAGCGTCTCTTTGATGTGCTTGAGATCGTCAAGCCGCTTAGCGCCGTGCAGATCTACGATGAGATGGGTTCCCGCACATCGAACCCCGTCGCGTTCTATAAAGTTGTCTTTCCCTGTCGTCGTGCGCTAGCATGCGCGGTTTGACCATGATCTTCCTTTTGGGCGGTGCTTGAACGGGTCAAGTCCATCCCCAATTGGAAGAGGGCGTCGGTATAAGCCATGGGACCCCTCCCCAACCAGTAGACAGCCAACCCGCTGCCCCGCGAATCAGTTGACGCGCAGGACAAACGGAGACGCGTGATATGAGGCTATTGGCCGCTGCGTGCAAGGGAAAATAAGACCTTGCGACGAAATATTCCCATGCGTGCTTCGCCGGGCAAAAATCCGAAGCGACGCGGTCGGAGCATTACGCTTCCCTAAGACATCTTTCGAGCGGCGGCGATGGGCGCTCGCGAGCGCCGGTGCATCCCACTGGGTGGCGCCGCGCCGTCTCAGCACCTATCATCCCTTGGTGGAACAGCAGGAGGCTTGCATGCGGCCCTTGCGTGCTTGGTTGTTGGCGGCGGTTGCATCTCTGGCGGCGGTGTGGCCGGCCCCGGCTGCCGCGCAAGTCGCCGACCGCTGCTTTGCGGTCTCGCAGGCCCCGGCCCTCGTGCGGCCGGCAGCGTTTCGCCCGGCCTTGCTCAGCAATGTCTCGCTCGGTCCCGCCGAGGTGCGCCTCACTTTCGTCGGCCACGCCACCTGGCTTGTCGAGAGCGCCGGCGGGGTGAAGATCGCCACCGACTACAACGACAACATTCGCCCGCCCGTGGTGCCCGACGTCGCCACCATGAACCGGGCCCATACCACGCACTACTCCCTGTTTCCCGATCCCGCCATCAAGCACGTTCTCAAGGGCTGGAACCCGGAAGGCGGCCCGGCCAGGCACGATCTGATGGTCGAGGACGTGCGGGTGCGTAACGTGGCAACCAACATCCGCGACTGGGCCGGCGGCGCCATCCCCTACGGCAACTCGATCTTCATCTTCGAGGTCGCCGGCATGTGCATCGGCCATCTGGGCCACCTGCACCACACGCTGACCGACGAGCAGGTCGCCCACATCGGCCAGCTCGACGTGGTGATGGTGGCGGTGGACGGCAGCTACACCATGGATGTCGGAGGCGTGGTGGAAACCCTGAAGACGCTGCGGGCGCGGCTGATCCTGCCCATGCACTACTTCAACCCCTACACGCTCAACCGCTTCCTGGAGCGCATAGGCAACGACTTTCCAGTCGAGAGGTCCACCACGCCGGAGATCATCGTCTCGCAGGCGACGCTGCCGAGCGAGCCGAAGATCCTGGTGCTGCCGGGGCAATAGCCGCGTTGGTAGGCGCTACGGGGGTGGCGATCCGATCTCAGGCGCCGTTCTGGAGCTGCAGAAGCAAGTCGCGCAGCTCGGGCTCCTGGACGACGGCTGCCGCCTCGCTCGGGGTGAACCACGCCCGCTGGCGCCGCTGGCACTCGGGCCAATCGTCGAGCTCCTCGAGCACGTCGATGATGTAGACCGCAACGCGCACGGGCACCTGACCCGTCGAGCGCTGCTTGGTATAGGTGTAGGAGCCGAAGCTCACCGCCCGCGTCTCGCCCAGCACCCCGGCCTCTTCCCGCGCTTCCTCGGCCGCGGCGCGCCAGTCCTGCTCCCCCGGCCAGGGCCAGCCCTTGGGAATGATCCAGCGCTGGGTCTGCAGCGTGGTGACCAGCAGGACCAGCAGGTTCCCATCCGGCGTGCGCCGCACCGGCACCGCTCCGACCTGGCGGGCAAATTTCATTGCACCGTTCATGACTGCAAAAATGTGACTGCTTCGTTGCCCCATGGCAAGCGTTCTCGGCAGCCACGGCGGCTAAAAATGGCCCGGCCGTTCAGCCCGATAGCCGGTTGGCGACCAGGGCCGCCAGGAACGCCAGCAGGGCGCAGAACGGGAACGTGACGGCCCACGCCAGGATGATGCGGCGCAGCACGCCCCAGCGCACGTCGTAGGTGCGGCGCGAGGCGCTGGCGCCGACGATGGCGGTGGTGATGGTGTGGGTGGTGCTGAGCGGGATGCCGAAATGCGAAGCGCCGAAGATGGTGATGGACGCCGAGGTCTGCGCCGCGAAGCCCTGCCAGGAGGTGATGCGCGCCAACTTGAGCCCACCGTCTCGATGATGCGCCAGCCGCCGAAGCTGGTGCCCAGCCCCATGGTGAGGGCGCAAACTACCATGACCCAGAAGGGGATCTCGAACACCTGCGTCGCCCCTCCCGCCAGCATGGTGAGCGCGAACACGCCCATGAACTTCTGCCCGTCGTTGAGGCCGTGGTTGAAGGCCATGAAGGCGGCCGAGACGATTTGCAGCACGTCGAACTGGCGCTTGGCCCGGCTCGGTCGCGCGCTGCCGGCCAGCAGGATCACCAGCCTGCCGATCAGCAGGGCGCCGCCGAACCCGAGCCCCAGCGAGCAGACGAGCCCGATCCCGACCTTCTGCCAGCCGGTCCACTGCAGGGCGGTCCAGCCGCCGCCGGCCAGTGCCGCGCCGGCGAGGCCGGCGAGCAGCGCATGCGACTTGCTGACCGGGATGCCGAAGCGCGCGGCAATGCCGCCCCAGGCAATGATGCTCAGCATCGCCGCCGTGATGGCGGGCAGGGTCATGGCGGAGGGCTCGACGATGCCGCTGCCGACCGTGGTCGCCACCGCCGTGCCGGCCATCGCCCCCACCGTATTGAGCACGACCGCCATGGCCACGGCCGTGCGCGGGCCGAGCACGCCCGTCGACACCACGGTGGCGATGACGTTTGGCGCATCGGTCCAGCCGTTGATGAACTCGGCTATCAGCACGGCCGCCAGGGCGACAAGAGGGCGATGGTCATGCCGCTCATTCACGCCTCCTTGCGGGCGAGCGACAGGATGAGCTTGCCGCAATGGTTGGCCTCGTCGGTCATCTGCTCCAGCAGCTGGTAGAGCTTGTCCCAGGCGATGAACTCGAGCCGGTTGGCGTTGTGCGGCCGATACTGTGCCACCAGCCGGCGTTCGGCGGCGGCCACCAGACGGTCCGCCTCCGCCTCGGCCTCGTCGATGGTGCGCGCGATCTCCCGCACGCCTGCCAGCGACAGCCTGGGCTCGGACAGCATGGCCACCAGCGCGCGCACGCCGTGCATCATGCGCTCGCCGATGCCGAACAACTCGAGCGCGTCCGGGGGCAGGGCGCCCACGATCGGCTTGTAGATGTCGATGTGGATGGCGACCTTGCGCATGCCGTCGATGACATTGTCGAGGTCGTCGGTCAGCTGCATGCAGTCGGCGATGTCGAAGCGCAGGATGAAGGCGTTGTCGAGCAGCTCGTGGATGTCGTCGACAATGGCGTCGCCGCGGTGCTCGTGATCGATGATGCCGGCCAGGTCCTGGCCGCCGGTGGCGCGGAAGTGGGCGGCGCAGGCCACCGCTTGCTCCGCCAGCCGCAGCAGCAGTTGGGCGAATCGGTCGTTCTGCGACGGTCCGAAGAACCTGCCGACGGCGTTCCAGATTGTCGCCATGGTCGCTCCTGGCGCCGTGCGGCGCGATCTATCGCCTTTTGCGGCCGCGATCGGGGATGTTTCACAGACAGGCCGGCGGCGGCAAGAGGTCGGGGCGCCCCAAAATGGGGATAGGGGTCACCGCCCGAGCTGGGCCGCGAGGTCGCGCTCCGCCTCGCTCTTCCAGCGCGCCATCTCGGCCTCGTACTCGGCCCGTCCCAGGCGCGGTGGTCGCCCCTGGCATAGGCCAGCGCATTGCGCAGGTAGAGCATGGCGTTGACCCGATTGGCGACGAAGCCGTTGGCTTCGCGGACGACCTTGGCAGGCGTGCCCATGACGATCGAGTTCGGCGGGATGACGGTGTCGTCGGCAACGAAGCTGTGCCCGGCAACTATGCAGTTGTCTCCGATCACCGCACCTTCCATCACCGTGGCGCCGATGCCGATCAGGCAATTGTCGCCGATGGTGCACCCGTGCAGAACCGCGCGGTGGGTGATGGAGCAGTAGTCTCCGACGATGGTCGGCGAGCGATAGCCCACGTGCACGATCACGTGGTCCTGAAGGTTGCTGAAGCGGCCGATGCGCACGTAGCGGCTTTCCGCCCGGATGACGGCGTACGGCCACAGGCTAGATCCCTCGCCGATCTCGACTGCCCCGAACGCTCTTGCGGTGGGGTCTATGTAGGCGGCATTCGGGAACCGCTGCTCGATATCCGCTGTCAAATCGGCGCTCCTGGCTGTGCGCAACCTCCCTATCACAGGGCCTCCTCCTTGACAGCGGCGCCGGGCGCGGGCCAAGGGACAGGCCAGTGTCGGCCATACAAGGATGGCAGCCATGGCTACCGCTAAGGCCACCGCAGCGGCCAGCTCTAGCGTCGCCGCAAGCTCCGCCAGGCGCCGCCTGATCGAGGTGGTGCGCGAGCGATCGTTCTCCAGCGGCGGCGAGACCAAGCTGGTCTCGGGCCGCACCTCCAGCTTCTACTTCAACATGAAGCCCACCATGCTGGACGCGGAGGGCGCGCATCTGATCGCCACGCTGATCCTCGACGAGCTGGAGGGCGCGCATGTGGACCTGATCGGCGGCCTGGAGATGGGCGCCGTGCCGCTCGCCACCGCGGTGGCCGTGGCCAGTCACGCCAGGGGGTGGCCGCTGCAAGCGTTCTTCGTCAGGAAGCAGGCCAAGGAGCACGGCGCCAAGAAGCTGGTGGAGGGCCTGGCGCCCAAGGAAAGCCTGGCCGGCAAGCGGGTGGTGATCCTGGAGGACGTGACCACGACGGGCGGCTCCGCCATGAAGGCGATCGAGGCGGTGAAGGCCGAGGGCGCCATTGTCGATCGCGTGGTGACGGTGGTCGACCGGCTGGAAGGGGCGGCCGACTCCTTCCGGGCAGCCGGCATCCCCTTCACCGCCATCCTGACCGCCGCCGACTTCCGCTAGTCTGCGCCCGGTCGTCTAAGCCGGGGCGCGCGCTGCCGCATCGACCTGGGCGGCCAGCTCGTCGTCGATGCCGAGCGCCTGGGCGAGCCGACCGAGGAATGCGTGCTCGGCGCCGGAATCGACGTCGATGGCCAAGCGCGCCGCAGTGTAGACCTGCACGGCATCGGCCTGCGAGGTGACGCTCGCCGCCAAGTCCTCGACGGCGGCGGGACTGTTGATCTCGCTGGTCAGGAACTGCTGCGCCGCCTGGTCCAGGCCCGCCTGCTGCAGCCCGCCCAGGATCTTCTGCTGCTCCTTGGCATCGATGCGCCCGTCGGCAGCTGCTGCGGCGATCATGGCGCGGATGTAGAGCACGGCCTGGTCGTGCGTCACGGCTGCCGGCTCGAAGCCCGAGCCCTCGGGTGCTGCCACCAGCGCTTGCGGCTTGCCTCCGCCGAGCGGCGGCAAGCCCTGCTGGTAGTTCTGGTAGGCCTTGTAGGCGAGCCCGCCGATCAGCGCCAAGCCGCCGAGCTTGATCGCGCTTCCTGCCAGCGAGCGGCCGGTGCCGGTGCCGAGGATCAGTGCTCCGAGCCCGCCGAGGGCCGCGCCGGCGCCCAGCTGATTGCTGGCGATCAGCTCCCTGATCTTGGCAACGATCTCGTCGGGGGATTGTCCGGTTGCCTGGCCGATGGCCTCGCGTGCCCGAGTGGAGGCGCCTGTCGCCTCGTCGAGACGGCCCGCGCCTTCGCGCACGCCTTCGGTCGCCTGCCCCAGCACCTGCCGCAATACGTCCAGCACCGCGCCCGGGCCGCCTTGGCCCTGCTCGCCCTGCCCTTGTCCGCCCTCGCCGACCATGCGGTTCAGGGGACCGCCCCGGGACCGCCTTGGCCGCCGAGCACGTCGCGCAGGATGTCCTGAAGGTTGCCGCCAGGTCCGCCCTGACCCCCGCCAGGGCCGCCCTGCCCGCCTCCCAGGATGCTGCGCAGCAGGTCTTCCAGACTCGCCTCCCGCCTGTCCGCGGTCGCTCGCCGTCTTGGCCTGCCGCTCGTCCGTAGCCTTGCGGCAGACGCTCACGCGGAAACCGCTCCTCGGTATCCGCGTCATGGGGCGGGGTGACACGGCCTTGCGCGGGTGGCGGGCGGTAGCCGGCCGGCTGATCGCCCCGGCCTGCCCCCGCCAACTGGCCGAGCAGGTCGCGGAAGATGTCGCTCCCGGCTTGGGGGCCCGCGCTCTGGGGCTGTCCTCCGCCCCGCACAAGCACGTCGAGAATGCTTCTGGCGTCGAACATCTTGGGCTCCTCCGTGAGCGGGCAAGCCCCCCGCGTTCACACTAGGCTGGTAGGTGGGGTGCCGCAACCGGCGGACCGAGGGTGGCTACCACCGAGGTAGCGACCGGCTTTGTCGGTAGAACGGCCCTACTCCGCGGCCGCCGCCAGCCGATGCGCCGTATGCGGCGGCGCCACCGGCTCATGCGCCTCGTCGGTCGGCCCGACGAACCGGCCGAATACCCGCCAGATCACCTTGCCGACCTCGTCCATCACCGCGAACACGGCCGGCACGAACACCAGCGACAGCAGCGTCGAGGAGATCAGCCCGCCGATCACCGCGATCGCCATCGGTGCCCGGAACTCGCCGCCGGAACCGGCGGCCAGCGCCGCCGGCAGCATGCCGCCGACCATGGCGATGGTGGTCATCACGATGGGCCGCGCGCGCTTGCGGCCGGCATCGACGATGGCCTCGGTGCGCGGCACGCCCTCGGTGCATCTCCTCGATGGCGAAGTCGACCAGCATGATGGCGTTCTTGGTGACGATGCCCATCAGCATCAGGATGCCGATCACCACCGGCAGGCTGATCGACTGGCCGGTGATGGCAAGCGCCACGATGGCGCCGCCGATGGACAGCGGCAGCGAGAACAGGATCGTGATCGGCTGCAGGAAGCTGCCGAACAGCAGCACCAGCACCGCATAGACCATCATGATGCCCGCCCCCATGGCGGCGCCGAAGCTGGCGAACACCTCGCCCATCACCTCGGCGTCGCCGAACTGCTTGAGCTCGACGCCGGCGGGCAGGTTCTTGGCGGCCGGCAGCGCCAGCAGCTTGTCGACGGCCTGCCCGAGTGGCGCCTTGCCGACCAGATCGGCGCCGATCAGCACGCGCCGCATGCGATCGTAGCGGTCGATGGCGGTGGGTCCCTGGCCCAGCTCGAACTTTGCCACGACGGAGAGCGGCACGGTGGCGCCGGAGGCAGTGGCGACCTTGAGGTTCTCCAGGATCTGCCGCTCGCCGCGGGCGCCGTCCTCGAGCTGCACGCGGATCGGCACCTGCCGCTCGCCGACATCGAACTTGGCGAGGTTGGCGCCGATGTCGCCGATGGTGGCGATGCGCACCGCCTCGGAGATGGCCTCGGTGGATACGCCGAGATCGGCGGCAATGTCGGTGATGGGCACCACCCTGAGCTCGGGGCGGTCCAGCTCCGCCGTCGACACGACGTTGGCGATCAGCGGGATGCGCTTGGCCTGGCTGGTCATCTCGGCGGCGGCATGGGTCACGGCTGCGCCGTCGCGCCCCGACACCACCAGCGCGATCTGGCGCTGGCCGTTGTCCTGCAGGAACCAGAAGCGGATGTCGGGCACCTGGGCCAGGCCTTGGGTGATCTCCGCCTTGATCTGGGCTTGGCTCAGCTTGCGCGTATCCCTGGGAACCAGGTTAATCACCAGCGTCGCCTTGCGCACCTCCGCGCCGCCGCCCAGCACCTTGCCGCCGTTGACGAACACGCTCTTGACGTCGGACCGCGCGCCGACCTGGCGGGCGATCGCCGCGGTCACAGCCTTGGTCTCGTCGATGCGCGAGCCTGGCGGCAGCTCCACCGCAAGCAAGGTGCGCGCGGTGTCGTCGGCCGGCAGGAACCCGGATGGCAGCAGATAGAAGCTGCCGACCGAGGCGGCGAAGATTGCCAGGCCCAGCCCCACCGTCTTGAACTTGTGCGCGACCGACCAGCGCACCAGCCACGTGTAGGCGCTGAGCGCCCAGCCTTCCTTGTCGGAATGCGGCTTGCTGCGCATGAAATAGGCGGCGAGCAGCGGCGTGATCAGCCTGGCGACCAGCAGCGAGAAGAATACGGCGAAGGCCACCACCAGACCGAACTGCTTGAAGTACTGTCCGGCAATGCCGCCCATGAAGCTCACAGGGACGAACACGGCGATGATGGTGAGCGTGATGGCGACGACGGCGAGACCGATCTCGTCGGCAGCCTCCAGCGCCGCGCGGTAGGCGCTCTTGCCCATGTTCATGTGCCGCACGATGTTCTCGATCTCGACGATCGCGTCGTCCACCAGGATGCCGGTGACGATGGTGATGGCGAGCAGGCTCACCAGATTGAGCGAGAAGCCCGCGGCATCCAGCGCCCAGAACGCCGGGATGACCGACAGCGGCAGGGCGATCGCTGCTATCATGGTCGCACGCAGGTCGCGCAGGAACACGAACACCACGATGATCGCCAGGATGGCGCCCTCGATCAGCGTCTTCATGGTCGAGTGATAGGCGCCGAGCGTATGGCTCACCATCGTATCGATGAGTCTCAGCTCGACCTCAGGGTGCGCCTTCTGCAGCTGGGCGATCTTCTTGGCCACGTCGGCGGCAACGGTGGTGTCGCTGGCCCCCTTGGCGCGCGAGATGGCGAAGGCCACCACGGGCGCACCATCGAGCGCGGCAAAGGTGCGCGGCTCGGCGGTGGCATCGGTGACAGCGCCCAGCTGATCGAGGCGTACCTTGCGGCCCCTGGGCAGCGTGATCATGGTGGCGGACAGGTCTGCCAGCGTCTGCTTGCCGGCGAGCGTGCGGATCGCCTGCTCGCGCCCGGCGATTTCGCCGCGGCCGCCCGCCAGATCGACGTGGGTCGCCCTCAGCTGCCGGTTGACGTCGCCGGCGGTGATGCCGTAGGCGAGCAGGCGCTCGGGGTCGAGTGCGATGCGGATCTCGCGGTCGACGCCGCCGATGCGGTCGATCTGCGACACGCCTTTGGCGCCCTGCAGCGCGCGTACCACGACGTCATCCACGAACCACGAGAGCTGCTCGGGCGTCATGCCGGGCGCGCGCGCCGCATAGGAGACGATCGGCAGCCCTTCCACCTCGATGCGGGTGACGATCGGCTCATCGATGGTGCGCGGCAGCTCGGTGCGGATGCGCGCGACGGCATCCTTCACGTCGTTGACGGCGCGATCCTGGTTGGTCTCCAGGCGGAACTCGATGGTGGTGACGGAGGCACCTTCGGTGATGGCCGAGGTCTGGTGCTTGACCCCGTTCACGCCGGCGATGGCGTCCTCGATCTTCTTGGTGACCTGCACCTCGAGCTCGGAGGGCGCCGCGCCCGCCTGGTACACGCGCACCTGCACGATCGGCACGTCGATATTGGGGAAGCGGGTGATCGGCAGCTCGGCGAAGCTGGAGATGCCGAGCGTCATAAGAACCAGGAACAGGACGAGCGCTGGCACCGGCCGGCGGATCGACCAGGCCGAGATGTTCCAGTTCATCGCGCTGCCTCGCTCAGCTTGTGGCCGCCGGGGAGCACAGGCCGCACCGCGTCACCGTCGCGCAGGAAGGTGCCGGCGCGCGCCACCACCATGTCGCCGTCGGAGACGCCCTCGCGCACCTCCGTCAGCGCACCGGCGGCGAGCCCGGTCTTGATTGCGCGGGTCTCGACGCGGCCGGCGCGCACGACCTGCACCGTGGGCCCGTTCGGGCCGTAGAGAATGGCCGAGGCCGGCACGGCAAGGCCCCTGCCGTTGGCCGTGACGATGGTGCCGCGCGCGAACGCGCCGACCCTCAGGCCCGGATTGTCGCCGAGGAAGATGCGCACGCGGCCGAGCCGGGTCGACTTGTCGACCTCGGGCGATACCAGGCGAACCTTGCCCTCCACCGCGCCGAGGCCGGCGACCTCCACCCGCGCCACCTGACCGACGGTGATGGCGGCCAGCCGCGTCTCGGTGACCTCGGCGTCGAGCTCCACCTCGCCTTTGGCAACGATGCGGAACATCGGCTCGGCGGCTCCGGCGGCATAGCCGCCAACGCGCGCCATGCGCCGGCTGACGATGCCGTCGGCGGGCGCCTTCACCTCGACCCTGCCGCGCCGCCACGTGAGCTCCCGGCGCTGGGCCTCCACTTGCGCCTTCTCGGCGTGCGCCAGGTTCAACCCGTCGTTGGCGGCTGCCAGCTGTGCCTCGGCCGTGCGCGCTGCCTGCTCGCGCTGGTCGAACACGGCCTCGGTCATATGGCCGGCCTGACGCAGCGGCTTGGCGCGGTCCAGCGCGTTGCGGCTCTCGATGAGCTCGCGCCTCTGCTTGCGCGATCGAGGCCTTGGCCTGGGCGATTGCGGCGGCTGAGCGGGCAAGCGCGGCGTCGTTCTGGGCGAGCTGGGCGTCGAGGGTATCGGCGACCAGGCGCGCCAGCACGTCGCCCTTGCTCACCCGCGCGCTCTCGTCCACCAGCACCTCGGTGATGCGCAGGCCCTCGACCTCCGGCCCGACGAGGATCTCCTCGCGCGCCACCAGCGAGCCGGTGGCGAGCACGGTCTCGGTGAACTCGGCGGGAGCCACGCGCGCCACCGTGACGACCGCTGCTGTAGTGTCCTCGGCGGGGGCCTTGGCGGCCTTGCTCTCGTCCGGCCCGGTCGGCCGCGGCAGCGACTTTCCGACCAGCGTCAGGGAGATCATGACGAAGGCGACGGCGAGCACGCCACCGATCAACAGCTTTCTCATGACGCAGTTCCATCCTGTTCGCTGCGGGCTGCAGCTTGCTCTGTCGATGCAGCGGGCTGGGGTTTGAGCAGCAGGCCGATCACCTGCAGAACGGCAGGCACGAGCTTGCTGCCGTCGAAAGCGGGATCGACGGCGCGGCGCCAGAACAGGCCGTCGGCGATCACCAGAAAGGTCTGGGTGAGCATTGGGATGTCGAGTTCTGGGGCGATGCGGCCCTCGTCCTTCATGCGTTGGAACAGGCTCTCGAAGCCCTTGAGGACGAAGTCGTCGACCTCGCGCACGATCGCGCCGACTCGCTCGTTGCGCGTCGATTCCAGCCCGATCTCGATGCACATGCGCCGCTTGTAGACGGGCTCCCCCACGAAGTAGTGCTCGCCGATCTCCTTCAGCGCGGCGAGGAAATCGGGAGCTTGCGAGAGGGTTGCCAGCCGCTCGCCGAAGTCGGCGCGGTCGCGCTCGGCGCTGCCGGCGATCAGCGCCTCCTTGCTGTCGAAGTAGACGTAGAGCGCGCCCGGGCTGACGCTGGCCTCCTTGCAGATGTCGTGCATGGTGGTGCGGTGGAAGCCGGCACGCGCGAAGCACTGCTCCGCCGCGTCGAGGATGTGCTCGCGGCGGGCGCGCTGGATGTCAGGCTTGAGCTTGGGCATTCACTTCCCCTGCGGCGGTGGAATTCGAGGTGCCGTGTGGGTGGCGGCTGCAACTAGGCTAGGGCTAGTGCGCCGGTATGCGTCCCACCCACGGTTTTCCCTCGCTTTCGTCCCGCGTTGCACAAAGAAAAACGAACGGCCGTTTTATTTGCGAGGAAATTGGCTCCGTCAAGGCGGCAAGATTGCTGGCGCGTAAAGATTGAATCACGAGCGCGTGATCGGAGCTTCGTCGCCGGCAGTGCGCATCGCACAGGTCCGAAGCCGATCCGAGCCTGGCCCCCGAGGATGGGCCGTCTGGGGATGGATGACTCCCGGCGGGCCCTGCGCGGGGCGCGGGGGCCGAGGTCCAAACGCGGTTGGCGATGTGCTGGCGCGGAAGCATGGCCTTCCCCTGGGCTTGAGAAACGTGCTGCGCCGCCATTGCTAGGCGGGGCCCATTTCCGCCGCTTCTCGACGAGGTAAAGTTACGTAAAGGCGCCAACGCAGCGAAGGCACGGCGCCACCGGTTGGGGCAGGCTTCGCCCGCGCGAAAACTTCCGTTGTAGGCGGCTGCGCGACGGCCGTGTTACGTCAGACTGTCGTCTGCTCCCACAACGGCGCTCCCTATGATCCCGCTGCTCAAAGGCCTGCGCATCCTCGACCTGACCTCGGTGATCCTCGGCCCGTACGGCACCCAAATCCTGGGCGATCTCGGCGCCGACGTCGTAAAGGTCGAGCCGCCGGAAGGCGACAGCATGCGCCCCGTGGCCCCCGTGGCCGTGCCCTCGCTGAGCGCCATCTTTGCCAACTTCAACCGCAACAAACGCTCGGTGGTGCTGAACCTCAAGACCGAGGCGGGGCGGGCGGGCCTCAGGAAACTGCTGCCAACCGCAGACGTGTTCGTGCACAACATGCGCCAGGAGGCGATGGACAAGCTCGGCTTCACCTTCAAGGCCGTGCGCGAGGTGAACCCCAAGATCATCTATGCGGCCGCCGTCGGCTTCGGCCGGCACGGCCGCTACGCCGGCAAGCCGGCCTACGACGACGTGATCCAGGCCGCGTCCGGTTTTGCCGGGCTGTTCCAGATGCGCGACGGCACCCCGCTCTATGCGCCCAGCATCGCCGCCGACAAGGTGTCGGGCATCCACCTGGCCTACGCCGTGATGGCCGCGCTGCTCTATCGCGAGCGCACCGGCGAGGTGCCGGGCTATGTCGAGGTGCCGATGTTCGAGCTGATGGCGGCGTTCAGCCTGTCCGAGCACATGAGCGCGGCCACATTCGAGGAGAACGGCAAGGTCGGCTACGTGCGCGTCATCTCACCCTCGCGGCGACCCTACAAGACCAGTGACGGGTGGGTCGGCGTGCTGCCCTACACGCAGCGCAACTGGACCAAGATCCTGGCCGAGATCGGCCGCTCCGATGTGGCGGAGCTCGAATGGTTCAAGGACGCGACGCAGAGGAGCGCCCGCGTCGACGAGCTCTACGAGATCCTGGCCGCCGCCCTGACCTCGCGCACGACTGCGGAGTGGCTGGCAACGTTCGAGCGCCTGGACATTCCTTCCCAGCCGGTGCGCCTGCCGAACGATCTCATGCGTGACCCCCACCTCGACGATGTCGGCTTCTTTGCGACCAACTTCGCGGGGCCCTCGCCCGTGAGGCGCACGCTGCGCCAGGCGGTCAATGTCGAGAACGTGGAGACTTCGCCGGATTCTGGCTCCTCCGTTGCTGGGTGCCGATACGGCGGATGTGCTTCGCGAGGCGGGCTGCAGCGAGGCTGAGATCGCGGCGGCGCTGGAGACGAGCAAGGCCTAGCCCTGTACTCCTTCTTGCGTTCCCGGAGCCGAGCCCGGCTCTCGAGCCGAGGCGAGGCTATCCGGGATCTTTACCCCTCGAGGTTGGGCGCGCCTCTCGCCATTCGAACCCGTATCAAAGGGCAAAGACCCCGGGCTCTGCGCGCCTGGACTTGATCGCAGATCAAGTCCGTGCGCTCCGGCCGGGGACGCAAGGGGCGGGCATTTTTTGGTACGCGCGCCGCGCTCGGATATGATGCGCCGATGGAGGAGACCACCAAAGTCAAGATCTGCGGCCTCAGGACCGAGGCTGCGCTGGAAGCGGCGCTGGCGGGCGGGGCCGACTATGTGGGCCTCGTGTTCTTTCCGCCGAGCCCGCGCAATATTGCGCCCGCGGCTGCCAAGCCGCTTGCGGACGAGGCGCGCGGCTGCGCCAAGATCGTGGCCCTGCTGGTCGATCCCGACGATGCGCTGATCGACCAGGTCGTTGCCGCCGTCGATCCGGACCTTCTGCAGCTGCATGGCGACGAGACACTTGAGCGTGCGCGCGAAATCCTCCGGCGCTGGGACAAGCCGGTGATGAAGGCCATCAAGGTCGCGACTGCCGCGGACGCGGACGCTGCACTCGCCTTTGGCGATGTCGCCGATCTCATCCTGTTCGACGCACGCCCGCCAGCAGACAGCACGCGCCCCGGCGGCCATGGCGCAGCCTTCGACTGGCACATCCTGGACGGCATCAAGGAACGGCTGCCGTTCATGCTTTCGGGCGGCCTGACGCCGGACAACGTCGCCGAGGCCATCAGGGTCACGGGCGCACCCATGGTCGATGTGTCCTCAGGCGTAGAATTGCGCCCCGGCGAGAAAGACCCGGAGCTGATCCGGCGCTTCCTTCACGCGGCAAAGCGCGTATAACGTCATGCCCGTGTAGACGGGCATCCACGCCAGCGCGGTCGTCCTGCAATCGGAGAGTTGCATGGGTCCCCGCCTTCGCGGGGATGACGCCTCTTGGAAGGTTGCGGCAGCATGGCAACGAAGAAGAAGAAATCCAAAGAGCCCAAGCTCAACACCTATCGCGGCGGCCCCGACGAGCAGGGCTTCTTCGGCCTGTTCGGCGGGCGCTTCGTCGCCGAAACGCTGATGCCGCTGATCCTCGACCTGGAGAAGGCCTACGACGAGGCCAAGCGCGATCCCGCATTCCAGAAGGAGATCGACAACCTCAACACGCACTACGGCGGCCGGCCGAGCCCGCTCTATTTCGCCGAGCGGCTGACGGAGCATCTGCGTGAGTTTGCGGCCGGCGGCCGCGGCGCCAAGATCTACTTCAAGCGCGACGAGCTCAACCACACCGGCAGCCACAAGATCAACAACTGCCTGGGCCAGATCCTGCTCGCCCGGCGCATGGGCAAGACCCGCATCATCGCCGAGACCGGCGCGGGCCAGCACGGCGTGGCGGTGGCGACCGTGTGCGCCCGCTTCGGCCTGCCGTGCGAGGTCTTCATGGGCGCCGTCGACGTGGCGCGGCAGAGCCCCAACGTGTTCCGCATGAAGCTGCTGGGCGCCAAGGTCAATGCCGTGACCTCCGGCGCGCAGACCCTGAAGGACGCCATGAACGAGGCGCTGCGCGACTGGGTCACCAACGTGCGCGACACCTACTACCTGATCGGGACGGCGGCGGGCCCGCACCCATACCCTGAGATGGTGCGCAACTTCCAGTCGGTGATCGGCAACGAGGTGCGCGAGCAGATGCAGGAGGCGGAGGGCCGGCTGCCCGACACGCTGGTGGCCTGCATCGGCGGCGGCTCCAACGCCATCGGCCTGTTCCATCCCTTCCTCGACGAGGAGAGTGTCAAGATCTACGGCGTCGAGGCGGGCGGCAAAGGTCTCGACGTGGAGAACGGCCATTGCGCCTCCATGACCGGCGGCAAGCCGGGCGTGCTGCACGGCAACCGCACGTATCTCCTCCAGAATCCCGACGGGCAGATCCTGGAAGGCCACTCGATCTCGGCGGGCCTCGACTATCCCGGCGTCGGGCCCGAGCATTCCTGGCTGAGGGACTCGGGCCGCGTCACCTATGTGGCGATCACCGACAAGGAGGCGCTGGAGGCGTTCCAGCTCTGCACCAGGCTCGAGGGCATCATCCCGGCGCTGGAGCCGGCGCACGCGCTGGCCTACGTCACCAAGCTGGCGCCGACGCTGCCCAAGGACAACCTGCTGGTGATGAACATGTGCGGCCGCGGCGACAAGGACATCTTCGCCGTTGCCGACCACCTGGGAATGAAGATGTAGAAGAAAAAGAGAGTAGTCCGGCTTTTCTCTGAGGGTGACATTGTAAGTCTCAACATCGACGGTGCGCCTACCATGATCGTGCATGCTGCGGAGGGAAATCAGATCACCTGCGTTTGGTTTGATGGCAAGTCGCTGTGTCGCAAGCCATTCCACGAGAAGGAGCTGGTTTCCGCCGCACCGTCCGCGAGTACCCGCGAAGTGGCACGCGCAATCCTTTCCATTCTTCGAGAAGCCGCCTCGGATCACCAGACTAGTTTGATGAAGGCACGAAGGCCATCGGCGAAGCCTTCAAGGAAGATTCGCAGAAATGAGTGAAGGCCACCGCATAGACCACCGCTTTGCGGCGTTGCCCCTCTCCCCTCGGGGGAGAGGACGTGAGGCCATGACTTACGGCTGCGGAGCACTGCGTATCCGCGTGCACCCCTGTTGGCGCAGTCGTAAGTCATTTGGCCGAACTGGTGAGGGGCGACTTGTCTTGCGTGGATGAAGGCCCCCTCATCCGCCCTTCGGGCACCTTCTCCCCAAGGGGAGAAGGGATGGTGGCGCTTAGAGTGAAGTAGATGCCGGCTAACCTGACATCTCTCGCCCGGGGAATGCGGCGCCGCCAGACCAGTGCTGAAGTGAAGCTATGGGCAAGGCTTCGCAATCGGCACCTGGGGGATTTGAAGTTCCGAAGGCAAGTTCCGCGCGGCTCGTTCATCGCGGACTTTCTGTGCGATGAGGCCATGTTGATCCTAGAGGTCGATGGGTCCCAGCATGGCGATAGAACGGTCCAAGACAATACTCGGACGGTGTATTTGCAGAGTCTTGGGTATCTGGTCATGAGGTTCGGGAACGTTGACGTTCTGCAAAATACCGATCGCGTGCTCGATCATATCTACGAGGTTGCATTGGCACGGAAGAAGCCCCCCTCATCCGGCCCTTCGGGCCACCTTCTCCCCAAGGGGAGAAGGGGTGGCGCTCGTTACGGGGGAACAGCGTGATGGCAGGCTCACGCATCGACCGGCGGTTTGCCGCGCTGAAGGAACAGGGCCGCAAGGCGATGGTGGCGTTCGTCACGGCGGGCGATCCCGACTACGCCACGGCCAAGGCCATCCTGTTCGGCCTGCCCGAGGCGGGCGCCGACATCATCGAGCTCGGCATGCCGTTCTCCGATCCGATGGCGGATGGTCCGGCGATCCAGGCATCCTCGCTGCGCGCGCTCAAGGCCGGTCACACCATGCAGCGCACGCTCGACCTCGTGCATGCATTCCGCTTGCAGGACAAGAGCACGCCGATCGTGCTGATGGGCTACTACAACCCCATCTACGTCTACCCGCGCGAGCGCTTCCTGGACGAGGCGGTCGCGGCCGGTGTGGACGGCTTGATCATCGTCGACCTGCCTCCCGAGGCGGACGCGGAGTTGTGCCTCCCTGCAGCGGAACGCGGCCTCAACTTCATCCGCCTTGCCACGCCGACCACCGACGCCAAACGGCTCCCAGCCGTGCTCGCCAACACCTCGGGCTTTCTCTACTACGTGTCGATCACCGGCATCACCGGTGCCGCTGCGCCCGACGTCGATGCCGTTCACGCCGATGTCGCGAGGATCAGGAAGTCGACCCCGCTTCCCGTCGCGGTCGGCTTCGGCATCAGGACTCCGGAGCAGGCGCGCGCCATCGCAGCAGGCGCCGACGGCGTGGCGGTTGGTTCCGCGCTGGTCGAAACAATACGTAACAGCTCTGGGACCAAAGGGAGAATCGACTGGAAAAACCGCCCCTGCGGTCCTAGATCTAGTGAAAAGCCTAGCGCAGGCTTTGCGCCGCCCCTAAAGCATGGCCAGATACCGCCCGTAGAGGCGGCGGCCCCGTTAACGAAGGCTAGGTACGCTCCTCTCGAGGGGTCCAGGAGCGGTGCTATGGAGCGTTCGGCGTGAACTGGATCAACAACTTCGTCCGTCCGAAAATCCGCAGCCTCTTGCCGTCTGGCAAGCGCGAGGTGGCGGAGAACATGTGGGTCAAATGCCCCGAGTCCGGGCAGATGGTCTACTACAAGGACCTCGAGGCCAACCAGTTCGTCATCCCGGGCTCCAACTACCACATGCGGATGACCGCGCAGCAGCGGCTGCAATCCATCTTCGACAGCGGCGAATATTCCAAGGTGCCCGTGCAGGAGGTGACCCACGACCCCCTGAAGTTCCGCGACGGCCGCAAGTACGCCGAGCGCCTCAAGACGGCCAAGGCCGAGACCAACCTCGACGACGCGGTGCTGGTGGCCGATGGCCCGCTCGAGGGGCAGGAAGTCGTGGTGGCGGTGCAGGACTTCCGCTTCATGGCGGGCTCGCTCGGCATGGCGGCCGGCGAGGCCGTGATCACCGGAATGCTGCGGGCGGTGGACAAGCGCGTGCCGTTCATCCTGTTTGCGGCCTCCGGCGGGGCGCGCATGCAGGAGGGCATCCTCTCGCTGATGCAGATGCCGCGCACGACCATCGCCGTGCAGCGGTTGCGCGACGCGCGGCTGCCCTATCTGGTGGTGCTGACCGACCCGACCACCGGCGGCGTCACGGCGTCGTACGCGATGCTGGGCGACGTGCACATCGCCGAGCCGGGCGCGCTCATCTGCTTTGCCGGCCCGCGCGTGATCCAGCAGACCATCCGCGAGCAGCTCCCTGAGGGCTTCCAGAAGGCCGAGTATCTGCTGTCGCACGGCATGATCGACATGGTCGTGCACCGCCACAAGTTGCGCGAGACCTTGGGCCGGCTGTGCCGGCTGCTTACCCCCGCCGCCGCCGTCGCCAAGGCGGTGACGAGACCGGCGGCGACGGCCGAGCGCGGCTATATCAACGGCAGCATGGTCGACGGGCGCACGATCGAGAGCCTGGCACGGGCTTCCGACATCATCGAGCCGGAGCCCGGCGACGAGGGTGAGCGCGACAAGCGCGACGGCGACCCCAAGACCTTGCCCACGCCCCGCGACGGGGCGCGCGGTTAGCGAGCCGGCGGCTCCTCCACAGCAAAAACCCGGCATCCAGGCTGCGATACGCTGGGCCGCGTGCCGGGTTGAGCTCAGCCCACCGGTCCCGTGCTAAAGGAAGCAATGCACTCCAGCGACGAAATCCTGGCCGAGCTCAAGACGCTGCACCCCAAGCTGATCGACTTGTCGCTTGGGCGCATCGAGGCGCTGCTTGCGAAGCTGGGGCATCCCGAGCGGCGGCTGCCGCCGGTGATCCATGTCGCCGGCACCAACGGCAAGGGCTCCTTCACCGCGTTCCTCAAAGCTATGCTGGAGGCTACCGGCAGGCGCGTGCACACCTATACCTCGCCGCATCTGGTGCGCTTTCACGAGCGCATCGAGCTTGCCGGCTCCGACGGTCGCGCGCGGCCGATCGGCGAAAGGGAGCTGGCACAGCGGCTGCAGCACGTCGCGCGCATCAATGCGGGCGAGCCCATCACCTTCTTCGAGATCACGACGGCGGCCGCACTCGTCGCGTTTGCGGAGCATCCGGCTGATGCGCTGATCCTGGAGGTGGGGCTCGGCGGACGCCTCGATGCCACCAACGTGGTGGAGCGGCCCGCGCTCAGCGTCATCATGCCGGTCTCCATGGATCACACGGACAAGCTTGGCTCCACGCTGGCCCAGATCGCCGCCGAGAAGGCGGGCATCCTCAAGCCGCGCGTGCCGGCTATCGTCGCCGTGCAGCCACCCGAGGCGCTCGAGGTCATCGCCGATGTCGCCCGGCGTCTCGGCGCGCCGCTGTCCGTCTGGGGCCAGGACTACGAGTCCTTCGAGCAGCGCGGCCGCATGGTCTTCCAAAGCGAGGAGCGGCTGCATCGACCTGCCGTTGCCGGCGCTGATGGGACAGCACCAGGTCGCCAACGCCGGCACGGCGGTTGCGGCGGCGCTACATCTCAAATCGTTCGGCATCGGCAACGACGCGATCGAGCGTGGTCTGCTCGGCGCGCGCTGGCCGGCCCGGATGCAGCAGCTCAACAACGGCCCGCTGTCGCGCCTGCTGTCGCCGGGATCGGAGCTG
Source organism: uncultured Alphaproteobacteria bacterium (assembly GCA_963756735.1). Lineage (GTDB taxonomy): Bacteria > Pseudomonadota > Alphaproteobacteria > Rhizobiales > Hyphomicrobiaceae > AWTP1-13. The sequence goes on along the minus strand of CAVWOY010000022.1, from coordinate 22,341 downwards.
TGGCTCGATGGCGGTCACAACATTGCCGGCGGCCAGGCCATCGCACAGACGCTGGCCGAGCTGGAGGAGCGGGCGCCCAAGCCCGTGGGCTTGGTGCTCGGCATGATGGGCCACAAGGACGCGCGCGGGTTCGTGGAGCAGTTCCGAGGACTGGTGCGCCGCATCGTGACGGTGCCGGTGCCGAGCGGGCCGGAGGCTGGGCACGATCCCGAGGCGCTGGCGGCGCTTGCGGCCTCGGCCGGACTCAATGCCGAAGCTGCGCCCGATGTGGAGAGTGCCATCCGCCGGCTGCAGGAGGTGGAGGGCCATCCCCTGCGCATCTTGATCTGCGGCTCGCTCTACCTGGCTGGCCACGTGCTGGCGCTGCAGGAAGGCGTGCAGCCGCAAACGAATTGAGCGCGAGACCTCGGGCCTCGCGCTCGGAAAGCCGTTCAAGCTTAGTTTGGGTCAACCCCGGCGAAAAGCCGGGGGTAGACCCAACACGGCGAGATGCTTCGGTGAAGAGTGCTGGGTCGTCGCTGAGGCTCGACCCAACCTGCGACGCTACGGGCGCAGCGTGACTTAGAGCCCTTCCGACTTATGTGGAACCATATCCAGCGTTGCGGAAGTAGTTCGCACACTCGGTTGGCGTAAAGCGGTCGATGAGCTTGCCGATGCGGTTCCACATTCCTTCGACGGTGCGCTCGTCGGCCTTGCGCAGCAGGGTCTTGAGCTTGGCGAAGGCCTGCTCGATCGGGTTGAGGTCGGGCGAGTAGGGCGGCAGGAACAGCGGCCTGGCGCCGACGGCGCGGAGCAGGCGCTGCACCTCGGCGCCCTTGTGCGAGCCGAGGTTGTCCATCACGACGGATGTCGCCGGGCTCGAGCGTGGGGATCAGCACCTGCTCGACGTAGGCGCGGAAGGTCTCGCCGTTGATCGGGCCGTCGAGCACGAGCGGCGCGGTGATGGCGTCATTGCGCAGGGCTGCCAGGAAGGTGGTGGTGCGCCAGTGGCCGTGCGGCACTTTCGCCTTCAACGGCTCGCCGCGCCGCCACCAGCCGTGCGTGCGGGTCATGTTGGTCTTGGTCCACGTCTCGTCGATGAAGACCAGGCGCTCGGGCGCCAGCCGCGGCTGCAGCCGGTGCCACCACCGGCGACGGCGGGCGACGTCAGGCCGGTCCTGCTCGCAGGCGAGCACGGTTTTTTTTGAAGCTGACGCCCTCGCGCTTCAGAAAGCGCCAAAGCGTGTCGCAGGCTACCACCATGCCGCGCTCGGCCAATTCGTCCAGCAGCTCGTGCAACGTCAGGTCCGGCTTTTTCCGGAGGCGGGCGAGCAGCCACTCGCGCTCGCCTGCGAGCAGATAGGGCCGTTTGCCACCCATCGGCTTGGACGCAGGACTGCCAGCCTCGCGCATCCGGCCATGCCACTTCACCGCTGTCGATGGGGCGATGTCGTTGAGCCGCGCCACCTGCCGACACGACAGGCCGCGCTCCAACTGCGAAACCACACGCTCACGCAGGTCGAGAGAGTAGGGTCGAGCCATCGCGTGCTGGCCTCCGCTCCAGCACGCAGCTTGAATCAGATCGCCCCTGATTTGGGAATCCCTCGCGATCTCCACTAAGAGCGGAAAGACTTTAGGAAGAACCGAGAGATTTGTTTATCCAGTCCTGCAGCTGCTTCTTCTGCAGGATCGCACTTCTATGCTCTGCCGCGATTTGGCCGTCTCGGAAAATCAATCAATGTTGGCATCGCCTGGATGCGGTATTGCTGAGTGACGGCCGGGTTCTGGTCCACGTCCAGCTTCACCACCTTGACCTTGCCCTGCATCTCGCTCGCGACCTGCTCGAGCGCCGGCGCCATGGCCTTGCACGGACCGCACCATTCGGCGTGGAAATCCACGAACACGGGCTCGGACGACTGCAGCACCTCCTGCTCGAAGGTGGCGTCCGTGACAGCCTTGGTTGCAGCGCCGCCCATGATCGTTCTCCTGCTATTTTCCCGGCGTAGCTCGGGGCATCGACACATAGGAAGGAAGCCGTCAAGCGTCAAGGTTGGCTGGGTCCAGGGTCCAGAGCCGCTGCTGGTACTCGTCCAGCACCTTGGGCGCTATCTCCATGATGCGCGCGCCATGCGTCCACAGGATTGCCGCGCGGACCGGCAGACCGGGGAAAACGTGCGCCACGCCAAGGCGATAGGCGGCGAGCTGCAGCAAATAGGCTTCGGCAACTCCGTCGGCGCTCGCCGGCGGCGGGCGGTTGGTCTTGTAGTCGACGATCATCACCGAGCCGCCGGCCTTTACGAGCCGGTCGATCTTGCCCGTCAGGCGCATGAGGGTGCCGGGACGGGCCGGATGCGGCACCTCGGCGGCAATGGCCACCTCGGCGCGGCTGTCGGGACCGAACAGCGGCGCCAGCGCCGGGTCGAGCAGCACGGCCATGGTCTCGGCAACGATGTCGAGCCGCGTCTCCAGCGGAAGCTGGGCGGCACGGTTGGCCAGGAAGGCCTGCGCGGCCGCTTGCCAGGTATCCTGCGGCAGGCCCGGCAGGTGCTCCAGCAGCGCATGGGTCAGCGTGCCGCGCAGGAAGCGCCAGTCCTCGGCCAGCGCGGCCGGCGGCGGGATCGGCGGCTCGGCAGGCGGCGGCGGTGCGTTGGGCCGGCGCCTCCTCGGCTTCCATCTCCAGCGGCGCCAGGCGCGAGGGAACGAGCGGCATGGCGATCACCGGCTCGCGCGGCGCCTTCTTGCGCGCCCACTCCGGCAGTGGGCCCTTGCTCGCCAGCGCCGCTGCGCTCGATTTGCGACGCTCGGGCTCGGCGGTCTGCTCGCTGGAGAGCCGCCACACGATTTGGCCGTCGGGCGTCCTTCACCTCTTGCAGTCGTCGCCGAGGCCCGTCCTTGATGAGATTGTACCAGCAGTCTGCGGGGGCCCGTATCTTGCCCTCGAAGCCCGCCACGTAGAGCCGGTCGCGCGCGCGTGTCATTGCCACGTAGAGCAGGCGGTTGCGCTCCTCGGTCTCGCTCACGGCCAGGCGTGCCTTTGCCTGCTGCACGGCGCGCACCTTGTTGGTGCCCTTCACGGGCCACAGGAACGGCGGCGGCACCGCCGTCGGCCGCGCGGCGTCGTCCAGCACGAGCAGGCCGTTCGGCGAGCGGCCCGACCGCGTGGTGCAGGTGTCGGGCAGGAAGACGATGGGCGCCTCCAGACCCTTGGCGCCGTGCACGGTCATCACCCGCACCTCGTCGCGGCCCTGCTCCATGTCGCGCTTGACCTCGCGCCGACCCTCGCGCAGCCAGGCGAGGAAGCCTTCCAGCGACGGCGGGGCGCTGCCGTCGTAGGCGATGGCGAGGTTGAGGAACTCGTCGATGGCATCGGCTGCCTCCGAGCCCAGCCGCGCCAGCATGCGCGCACGGCCGCCTTCGCCATCGAGCAGCGCGCAGTAGAACTCGAAGGGCGGCATTCGCTCGGCCTGCTGCTGCCAGCGCCGCAGGGTCTCCGCCGCGGTCCTGAAGCGGTCGTTGTCGGTCGCGCGAGCGCGCAGCTCCGACCACAGGGAGCCCTTGCGCGGGTTGGCCAGGCCGGTGAGGTCGTCGTCGTCGAGGTCGAAGAGCGGCGACTTGAGGACGGCGGCGAGGGAGAGGTCGTCGTCGGGCAAGCACAGGAACGCGCCGAGCGCGACCAGATCCTGTACGGCAAGCTGCTCGGTGAGCAGCAGGCGGTCGGCGCCGGCCACGTCGATGCCGCGCGTTTTGAGCGCGGATACCATCACCGGCGCGAACGGCGCGCGCTTGCGCACCAGGATGAGAACATCGCCGGCGCGTATGGGGCGGCCGAGCGACGGCAGCATCTCGCGGTTCTCGATCCAACCGTGGATCGTGCCGGCAATGCGCTCGGCGAGCCGTACGATGGATTGCGAGGCGCCGACCTCGGCAAGAGGTGACCAGGTCTCTGCCGGCTCGGGGGCCTGATAGGGTTCCAGCGGCCAGAGCTCGACGAGGCCGGCCTGCCCTTCTCGGTTGGCGGCGTGGCTGACGGGCTCGCGCCCTGCGGTCAGCCCCGGTGTCCGGCCAGGATCGGCGAAGACGCGGTCGATGGCCGCGAGCAGCGGCTCGACCGAGCGGAACGAGAGCGTGAGCGGGATACGCTGCCAGCCGAGGCCCGCCGCGCCGGCGCGGCGCGCGAACTCGTCGCCGGCGGCTGCGAACATCGCCGGCGCCGCGCCCTGGAAGCCGTAGATCGACTGCTTCTCGTCGCCAACCGCAAACAGCGTGCGCCGAACGTCGCCGGCGCCTTGGCCCGAGAAGAACTCCTCGGCCAGCGCGCGGATGACCTGCCACTGAATCGGGCTCGTGTCCTGCGCCTCGTCGACCAGGATGTGGTCGAGCCCGCCGTCGAGCTTGTAGAGCACCCATTCGACCGCGCCGGAGGCCCCAGCAAACTCGCCGCCCTGCCGACGAGGTCGTCGAAATCGAGCGCCGCCTGCCGCGCCTTGGCATCGCCGTAGCGCTGCATGACGGCGTTGGCGAGTTGTACGAGGGCAAGCGTCGCATCCAGCGATCTGCAGCTTGCAGCGCTGGTCGTGCAGTTTGGAAAACCGCTCCTGGGCGTCCGCGAGCAACGCTGCTGCATCAGGATGCTCGGCTGCTGGCTTCTTGGTGATGAGCGACTTGCGCGGCTCGCCGCCGCCGGTGAGGAAGAACTCGCACAAGGCCTCGAGACGCCCGATCGGTCCGCCTGCGGCCGCGGCAGCTGCGAGCTTTCGCGATCCCTCCTTGTCGGTGCTGGAGCCGCCAGCGAGCACATCGCTCAGGCGGGTCAGCTCGGCTTTGGAGCAGGACTTCGGCCAGTTCAGCATCGGTTGCGGCGAGGCTCGCGCCGGGGTCGAGTCCGAGAGCCTGGCGGTAGATCGTTGCGGCTTGCGCAAGGCCGGCGGCATCGTCGTCGCCGAGCCGCACAGCGGCACCGATCCAGGCATGCTGGCGCAAGGCCTCGGCTAGCACGTCGTCGAAGTTGTGCTCGGCGGCGAAGCCCACCACCGACCCAAGGCGCGGCGCAAGGGCTGATCCGGCCCTGCGCCGGTGGCCTCGGCCAGCGTCGCGTCGACGGCCTCCTTGAGCAGCGCCGCGCGCTCCTCCTCATCGAGGATCGCGAAGCCCGGCGGCACGCCGGCCTCCAGCGGGAAGCGTTGCAGGAGGCGCTCGCAGAAGGCGTGGATGGTCTGCACCTTGAGGCCGCCCGGCGTCTCGATGGCCCTGGCGAACAGCCGGCGCGCGCGCAGCATCTCATCACCGCGACGGTGCGCGGCCGAGGAGCTCGGCGAGCATTGCTTTCAGGCCCGCGTCGGGCGCAGTGACCCACTCGGCGAGCCTGGCGAACACGCGCGCCGACATCTCCGCCGCCGCGGCCTTGGTGTAGGTCAGCGCCAGGATGCGCTCGGGCTCCACACCGTCGAGCAGCAGGCGCAGGATGCGCATGGTCAGCACGTGCGTCTTGCCGGTGCCGGCATTGGCGCCGACCCAGGCGGACGTACCGGGATCGGCGGCGGAGGCCTGATCGCGCCGCGTCCTGTCGCGCACGGCCGCTAGGGGATCGCCGGTGCCGAACAGCCTCATGTCGGGTCCTCGTCGGCGCTGTCGACCTGCCATTCGCCGACACGCGCCAGATGCGCGTACTCGTCGTAGTCGTAGGTGAAGCGGGCGCGGCGCACGGCGCGATAGGGCGTGCCCGGCTGGTCGAACTCGGCAATGAGGCGGGTGAGACCGTCCTGGGCGGCGCGGCGCAGGGTTGCGACGTCGTCCACCTTGAGCGGCACCTCCTGGCCCGGCGGCTCGCCGCCCGAGGTCGAGATGTAGCGCAGCAGGCCGACAGGCCGCTGGGGCACGCCGGCAAAGCCCTTGGCGGCGGCGATGGCCGCTTCGAGCGGCAGCTGCGGCGCTTCCGCACCGGCGGCGCGCGAGGCCATCTGCTCGCAGGCTCTGGCTCGACTTGTAGTCGGTGATGATGAGCCCGCCGGGTCCGACATCGATGCGGTCGGCGCGAGCAGTCAAGCGTGAACGGCCCGGCCGGCCCCTGCAGGACCATCTTGCCACTGACCTCGGCCAGCGTACCGGCGATGCCGGTCCGGCGCCGGGCTCCGTCTCGGCAAACCATTGGGCGAAGCGCGCCAGCCGCTGCACCCAGAAGGCCGCAACGCGCGGGTTGCCGGTGTAGCCGGCGAGAATCTCACCGGCGATGGTCATCAGCTCCCCGGCGATGTCGCGCGGCAGCTTGGTCGGGTAGCGCTGGGCAAAGCGGCCGAGCGCCTCGTGCACGATCTGGCCGCGCAGGCTCGGCCCAGGCCGCTCGCCCAGCAGCGGCAGCGGCTCCAGACGCAAGATGCGGCGGGCAAACACCGCATAGGGGTTGGCAATCCAAGTCTCGATGGTGGTGACGCTGAGCTCGCGCGGGCGCAGCTCCACCGGCGGCCGCGGCTCTGGCGCGCGCACCGGGCGCGGCGGCGCCGGTGCCGTTGCGCGCCCGGGCCCAGGCGAGCCAGGGCTGCTCGGCCTCCAGCGACAGCCCCATGCCCGCCACGAGCGCCTGCAGGCGCAGCACCCAGCGCGATGCGACGGTGGGTGCGCCGTCGACCTTGGCGGCGCGCGTCAGCACCACGCGCTCGGCGCCGAGCTGCGATACGAAGTCGTGGGCGGCGGCGCCGAGGCGCTCCTCCGGGGCGGCGAGGCCGAGCGTGGCGCGCATCGCCCGGTTGAGCCATGGGCCCGGGTCGGCAGCCTGTGGCCATGTGCCCTCGTTGAGGCCGCCGAGAATGACTAGGTCGGCGTGCTGTAAGCGGGCGTCGCGGGGATCGCGGATGGCAATGCGCGGGTGTGATGTGCCCTGCGAGCGAATCCGCTTCGGCTGCAACCACGGTGCGATAGAAGGCTGGGTAGTCGGCGGCGGCGAAGGCCAGGGGGGGCATGCTCTCTGTCGATGAGTGATGCGAAGAACTGCGCCGCCCATTCGCCGGCCTCGCCGCGGCGCAGCGCACTGCCGTCGTCGTCCTCCGACGTGCCGGCCAGAGCCTGGGCGGTGGCAAAGTGCGAGCCGGGCGACGTCTTGCACGCTGGCGGGCCTCGATTGCGCGAAAGCCTCGAGCAATGGTGCAAAGATGCCGCCGAGGCGGCGCAGCAGCTCGCGCGCCGCTTGCCAGTCGGCAGAGCCGAGCCTGCGCACCGCGAGGTGGCTCCAGGAACGCGCCTGCGCGCTCTCCAGTGCCGCCTCCACGCCGTCGAGACCCTTGCCGAAATAGGGCGAGCGGAACGCGCCTAGCTCGAGCGCGGCGATCGCCGCGACGCAGCTCGCGGGCCGGCATGCCGGCGCGGCACAGCGGGTGCTTGAGGAGCGACATCAGCGCGACCGGCGCAAACTCCTTCTCCACCGCCGTGGCGGTGAGATCGAGCAGCGTGCCGGCAAGCGTGGCGGCGAATGGCTGGCCCGCGGTGTCATCGGCGACGAGGTCCCACGTCGCGAGCCGCGCCGCCACGCGGCGGGCAAGGCTGCGGTCGGGCGTGATCAGGCTGGCTGTGCGGCCCGGCGTCTCGGCGGCCTCGCGCAGCATCAGCGCGATGGTCTCGGCTTCCTCCTCGGCAGTGGCCGCCTCGATGAGGGGCATGCCGGTAAGGGCCGCCGCCATTTCCGTCTTGTCGGCCGCGGCGGCGAAACGATGCCACAGCTCGGTGGTGGCGGCCGGCCGCATGGCCTCGCAGGCGAGCGACCAGCGGGCGCGCTGGGCCGCGCTGCTCTCCGCTCGGGCAAGCTGCCTAACCTCGCCGCGCGCGAGGCCCAGGGCGTCGAGCAGCCTCTTGACGCCGAACTGCGGGTGCTCGGGATGCTGGCCGATCGAGGCCCAGCTTTCCTCGTCCAGCGTGCGGTCGAGCGGCGGCAGCACCAGGGCGCCGTTGGGCAGGGCCGTGACGGCGCGGATGAGGTCGAGCGCGGCCGGATCGGCGCCGGTGATGCCGGCGACGATCACGGGCGCAGCGGGGGGAGCCGCGCGCAGCTGCTCGGCGGCGACCTGCATGAGGCGCTTGCGACGCGCGACCGCCGACATGAGCCCATGCCCGGCCAAATGCGCCGGCCAAAACTGTGTCACGATCCGCAGGAACTCCAGCGTGGCGGACCAGTGCTCCGAGAACTCGTCAGGCACCAGCTCGGTGAGCCGCGCCGCATCGATCCCCTCGATCTCCAACTCGTCGATGAGCCGCGCCAGCTCCTGGGCGAGCCTGGCGGCTTGCGCGGGGGTGCGGGCCCGCCGTGGCGGCAAAGGGCATGATGTCGGCGCCGTCGCGGCTCGGCTGCGCCTCCGACTGCGCCCACCTCAGCACCATCAAGGTGAGGGTGAGCTGGCGCTCCAGCTCGCTGATCACGCGCGAAGGCTCACCGGCGCCTTCCGCGAAGTCCGCCACGCTGGCGATCAGATCGAGATCGTCGCTGCCCTCGGCGATCGCCTTGATCCTGGGCAGAAGCAGCGCGCGGCCCCCGAGACCCTGAGAAATGCCTCCTGCAGCGCGCGCGTCGCCCGCCGCGTCGGCAGGTACAGCGTCATGCCGGCAAGTTGCAACGGACCGGGCCGCGGCCCGCCGGGGACAGGCAGATTGCCGCTCACCAGGGCTTCGGCCAGGGTCTCCAGGAACGGCCGTCCGCCGCACGATGGCATACACGCGCGGACGGCTGTCCAATGCCGGCGCGGCGGGCTCGGCCTTTCTTCTAGCGAAGAATCTCACGGGCTAGCTGCTGCTCGGCTTGCGCCAGCGCGTCGGTGCTGCCGACGTGCATCCAGATGCCCTCCATGCGCATGCCCCATGCCCGTCCCGCCTCCATGGCCCTGTCCCACACGACATTGAGCGAAAAGGTGCCGTCGGGACTTCCGGCAAACAGGCGCGGATGCGCGAGCGATACGCCGGTGAACGCGAACGGCACCATCTCCTGCTCCACGCGGCGCCGGCGAATGCGCCCACCCGACTCGAAGGCGAAGTCGCCGCGTCCCTGGTAGCCGAGGCTGTGCGAGGCCAACGCCAGCATCAGCAGGCAGTCCATGCGTTGATCGTCCCAGGCCTGCAACAGGCGGGCGAGGTTCGACCCTATGCCCTCGATCCACACCGAGTCGGCGTTGTGAATCAAGAACGGGCCGGCCCCGAGGCGTGGCAGCGCCTTTTTCACGCCGCCGCCGGTGTCGAGCAGCTTGCCGCGCTCGTTGGAAATCTCGATCTCCGGCCGGCGCCGGCCCTTCACGTGCGCCTCGATCAGGTCGGCCTTGTGGTGCACGTTGACGATGGTGTGCCGGATGCCGGCTTCTGCATGGCGATCGAGCACGTGGTCGATCAGGGCCCTGCCATTGAGCGCTATCAGCGGCTTGGGCAGCGTGTTGTTGGCGGGGGCCATGCGAGTGCCGAGCCCGGCGCTCAGCACCATCGAGGTTGTGATCCTGGCCGGCATCGTGTGTCGCCCACCCTTGCCCAAGGCTAGACCCGCAGCTGCCGGCTTCTGAGCGAAACCGGGAAGTGTCTGTCATACCATGCGGCCAGTGACCCAAGAGCAGGATGACGCAGGTTGCGTTCCAGGTAGCCCCAGACTCGCGGCAGATGCCCGAGATACTGCGGTTTGCCATCGCGGCCGGCCAGTCGTGCGAAGATGCCGAGGATCTTGGTGTTTCGCTGTGCTCCAAGGGCGTTGTAGGCGAAGGTGAACTCTGCTTCGTCGAACTGCGGCTCGGACCTCCGCACGGCTGCGCAATAGTGGGCGAGCAACTCGCTTTCAAGCGTCGCGGAGACGTCGACACGCGCATCCTGCAGCAGCGATACCAGGTCGAACGCAAAATGCTCGTTGACGGCGTCCTGGAAATCCAGAATCCCCACTTTGGCCGCACCGCTGCGTTCCGGCAGCCAGATGAGGTTCGGCGAATGGATAGTCCCGCAGGAGCCATCCCCCGGGCAAAGCCAGCAGGCGATCGAGAACTCGGCCGCCAAGCGCCATGGAACTCGGCGCGTACCTCGTCGGTGGCCTTTGAGCCCTTCAGCTCCGGCCAGAGCCAGTCGAGCAGCAGGTCGATCTCGATCTCGAAGGCCGCCCGGTCGCGGCGCGGCAGGGAGTAGCTGGTGCCGTCGGGCAGCGGCATCGCCGCAGGCACCGGCACGCGGCGCAGGTGGACGAGCGCATCGACTGCGGCGCGCCACATCTCGGCTTGCGGCGTGCCGGCCCCGATCTCGGCACCGAACAGTCGATCGCCGAGGTCCTCGACCAGCAGCAGGCCGTGCGGGAGGTCGTGGGCCAGCACCTCCGGCGCGCTCAATCCAGCCGCGCGCAATGGCTGCGCGATGGCCATGAACGCGCGCGCCATGTCCTCCGCCAGATGCGCGATCTGGCTGTAGGGTTTGCCGTCGCGGACGGGCGGCCCATCAGGCTGGCGCGGGGCGTCCATCAATACTGCCGTGCGGCGGTCGTGGGTGAGCCTGGCGTAGCTGCGGGTGGAGGCATCGCCCTGCACGTAGGCGATCGACGCTCCGGTCCAGGCAGGCTCGCGATCGAGGAACGCGATCACCTCCGCCATGCGCTTGGCGCGCGGTGCTGCCGAGCCGATGCCTCGCACGCTCACGCGGCGAACTGAAGCGTCCCTGGTTTCGGCAAGAGAGACCTCGAAGCGGTCCGCCGGCAGCAGGCCAGCAATGCGCTCGGGCCATTCGACGATGACCACGCTGTGCTCGATCGCGTCCTCGAAGCCCAGCTCCCGAGCCTCGCTCGCATCCGACAAGCGATAGAGGTCGAAGTGCTCGATTTCCAGCCTCGGCGACGTGTACGACTGGCGCAGCGAGAACGTCGGGCTCGGAATCTCGGTGTCGGCCTGTTGCAGCACCGCACCTATCAAGGCGCGCGCAAACGTGGTCTTGCCCGCTCCCAACTCGCCGCTCAGCGCCACCACGTCGCCGCGGCCGACTTTCAGTGCCAGCAGCTCGGCCAGCCGGACAACGCCCGGCTCGTCAAGCTCGCGCGTCCACTCGGTGATCATGCACGGGCCGACTTGGGTTGCCCCTCATCTGCCTCGCGCACGCCATTCTCGGGGAAGAATACCGTCACACGCGTGCCGCGGCCGGGCTCCGACTCGAGCGACATGCTGCCGCCATGCAGCTCGACCAGGCTCTTGACGACCGAAAGCCCGAGGCCGGCACCCCTGTGCTTGGACCCCTGGCTGCGGCTTTCGAAGCGCTCGAACACGCGCTGCTGATCGTCCTTGGGGATGCCGACGCCCTTGTCCTCGACGGCGAATGCCATCATGCCGCCGTCGCGCCAGGCGCTGACCTTGATGGCATCGCCCGGGCGTCGAGAACCCGATCGCGTTGGACAGAAGATTGTACAGCACCTGACGTACCCGGGATTCGTCGGCGATGAACTCGTCGGTATCGTCAGCGACGTGAATGTCGATATTTAGGCGAGCGCGTGCAGCCCGGTCGCGCACGCCCAGCACGGCCGCATCGATCACGCCGGCCACCCTGACCGGCGCCAGCTTCAGCTCCATGGCGCCGGCATCGATGGTGGTGAGGTCGAGGATGTCGTTGATGATGGCGAGCAGGGTGCGCGAGGATGCCGAGATGTCGTTGAGGTACTCGCGCTGCTTGTCGTTGAGATCGCCGGTGCGCGGGCTGGTCATCAGCTCGGTGAAGCCGATGATGTTGGTGAGCGGGGTTCTCAGCTCATAGGAGACGTGGCTGATGAACTGGCTCTTGAGCCTGTCGCCCGCCACGAGCGCCTCGTTGCGCTCGATCAGCGCCCGCTCGTAGCGCTTGGAATCGGTGACATCGGCGAAGGTGATGAGCGTGCCGCCGTCGGGCAGCGGTGCGACGGCAAAGTCGATCACGCTCTGGTCGAGGCGCGTCATCTGCCCCTCGATCGGCTGGCGGCGGTCGGAGATGCCGGTGACGGCCCGGCTCATGCGCGCCCAGGTGGCAAGATCGTCGTTGAGCTTGCAGCAGTGGGCGATGAACTCGTCGATGTGCGGGCCTTCGCGCAGCATGCTGGCGGGCAGGCGCCAGATGTGGGTCAGCGCCTGGTTGTGCAGCTTGAGGCGGCCGTCGGTGGCGAACACCGCCACGCCTTCCTTGAGGCCGTCGAGGGTCTCGCGCTGCCCGTTGATGAGGGCATTGTAGCGGCTTTCGAGCGCGAAGCGCTCGGTGACGTCGTCGTAGAGGTAGGTGAGGCCGCCGTCGGGCCGCTGCGCGGAGGCGACGTGGACGGTGCGCCCGTCGAGCAGGTGCCACCAGTCCTCGTACTCGGTGCCGGTCTTGTAGCCGGAGAGGATCTTGGCCTTCCAGTCGCGGTAGTTCACCACCTCAGGCAGACGGGAGAGCTCGCGCAGGCGGTCGAGCAGCTGCGCGTCGGTGGGCTTGGTGGCGAGCCAGTCGGCGTCGAGCAGCCACAGCTTGCGGTAGGCCTCGTTGAAGAAGGCGAGGCGCTGGTCGGGCCCGAAGATGGCGACCGCCGTGGCCACCCTGTCCAGCGTGCGCTCGTAGGCGGCCACGTGGCGGCTGAGCTCGCCCTGCGCGGTCTCCAGCGCTGCCACGTCGATGGCCGCCCCGGCGATGGCCCCGTCGAGCGGCAGCACGACGATGTCGTGCGCCTTGCGCTGGCCGCCGCTGATGAGGTGCAGGCGCTCGCGGAAGGGCTGGTTCTTGGCGAGCGCGGAGCTGACCGCCTCGCGCTGGCGCATCTCGAGCAGCTCGATCTGGCGCTGGCGCACCTCGGTCTCGCCGTTGGCCTCCACCGCCTTGACGTAGGCGTCGTTGACCCACTCGATGCGGCCGTCCTCGCGCCGGAACCACACGGGCATGGGCAGCGCATTGAGCAGAGCGCGCCCCGACTGGGTGTTGCGCACCAGCAGGCGATGCTGGTCGAGGATGCGGGAGAGATCGCGCTTGCGCCCCGTCACCTCGCGCAGGCGCAGGATGGCGCGGCCGCCGGCGGCGCGGCCGTCGGCCTCCACGTGGCCGCCGGCGGCGGTCTTCAGGAGCTGGCTGAAGGGCCGCCCATCGCCGAACAGGGCATCGAGGCCCCTCTTCAACTCTTGGGCGGAGGAAGCGTCGAGCCAGGCGCCGAATTTCAAGCAGCTCGGACTCTTGGGCGGGCAGGCCGGGACTCCGGCAAGCGTGTGCACCATCACCCTGCACGCCGCGCCCCTGCTCCCAGAACACCAGCACCTGCGGCTCAGCCTTGATGATGGCTTCCACGGTGAGCAGGTTCTTGCGCAGCTCAGCCGTCTCGTCGCCCGGCGCGGGTCCGCGGCGGCCGCCGCGCAGCACGCCCGCAGCCGCCATCGCCGTGCCGCAGCACGGTGCCGCCGGCGGCGACGCTCAGAACCAGGATGAAGGCGGTCTGCCAGGCTGCCGACGTCATCGCCGGGCCGGCAGACACGGCGATCACCAGGGCGAAGACGGCAAACAGGCTGGCGAGCAGGAGCAAAGCCAGCTCACCGCCCGGCCTGCCAAGCATGCCGTTAGTGCCTGCCAACCACATGAATTTCGAACGACCCAGTGTCGGCCGACACGCGGGACCGGCGTGACGAGAAACCCCCGATGTAGCGCGAAAGACCGTGCTGCCCAGTTTACGAATCAGCAAGCATTATGTGGGCGTTCGCAGCCCCTGGCCATAGCAGCGAGGGCACAACGGAGCGTGCCCTCGCCAGCTGTGCTGCGTGGCGCTGCGGCGCTCAGTAGCGGTAGTGGTCCGACTTGTAGGGGCCTTGCTGCGGCACGCCGATGTAGGCGGCCTGGTCGGGGCGCAGCTCGGTGAGCCTGGCGCCGATCTTGGCCAGATGCAGCCGGGCGACCTTCTCATCGAGATGCTTGGGCAGCGTGTAGACCTTCTTCTCGTACTTGCCGGGGTTGGTGAAAAGCTCGATCTGCGCCAGCGTCTGGTTGGTGAAGGAGGCCGACATCACGAACGAGGGGTGGCCCATGGCGTTGCCGAGGTTCACCAGGCGGCCCTCCGACAGCAGCACGATGCGCTTGCCGTCGGGGAAGGTGATCTCGTCGACCTGCGGCTTGATGTTGGTCCACTTGAGGTTCTTGAGGCCCGCCACCTGGATCTCGTTGTCGAAGTGGCCGATGTTGCAGACGATGGCGCGATCCTTCATCGCCCGCATGTGGTCGATGGTGATGACGTCCTTGTTGCCGGTGGCGGTGACGAAGATGTCGGCGCGCGGCGCGGCATCCTCCATGGTGACCACCTCGTAGCCCTCCATGGCCGCCTGCAGGGCGCAGATGGGGTCGACCTCCGACACCATCACGCGGCAGCCGGCCTGGCGCAGCGAGGCGGCCGAGCCCTTGCCGACGTCGCCGTAGCCGGCGACCATGGCGATCTTGCCGGCCATCATCACGTCGGTGCCGCGGCGGATGCCGTCGACGAGCGATTCGCGGCAGCCGTAGAGGTTGTCGAACTTCGACTTGGTGACGCAGTCGTTGACGTTGATGGCGGGCCACAGCAGCGTGCCCTTCTTGTGCATCTCGTAGAGCCGGTGCACGCCGGTCGTGGTCTCCTCCGAGACGCCCTTGATGGCGCGGCCGAGCTCGCCGAACCAGCCCTTGGGCTTCTCCTTCAGGGTCTTCTTGAGGAGGGCGAACAGGACCTCCTCCTCCTCCGAGCCCGCCTTGTCGAGAAAGGCCGTGTCGCCGCCCTCGGCGCGGACGCCCAGATGCACGAACAACGTGGCATCGCCGCCATCATCGAGGATCATGTTGGGCATGCCGCCGTCGCCCCACTCGAAGAGCTTCAGCGTGTAGTCCCAGTATTCCTTGAGGGTCTCGCCCTTGATGGCGAACACCGGCGTGCCGGCGGCGGCGATGGCGGCGGCGGCATGGTCCTGGGTGGAGTAGATGTTGCAGGAGACCCAGCGGATGTCGGCGCCCAGCGCCTTCAGCGTCTCGATCAGCACGGCCGTCTGGATGGTCATGTGCAGCGAGCCGGCGATGCGGGCGCCCTTGAGCGGCTGCCTGCCTGCGTACTCCTCGCGCGTCGCCATGAGGCCCGGCATCTCGGTCTCGGCGAGGGAGATCTCCTTGCGGCCCCAGTCGGCCAGGCCGATGTCCTTAACGATGTAGTCGTCGCGCGCCATGAGATATATCCCGTTGATTTGTCGAATGTATTTCCGGTGACCGCAGCCGTATGGACTCCGCTTGCCGAGAACCCGCGTCGGCTGGCGGCCCGGCCCGGAGCCCTCTATAGCCGCCAGCAACGGAAAGAGCAATAAGGATATAAAGAAGTCCTTATATCTAATTCGCGGTACTGACCGGGCAATCATGGCCGGGCCGGCCAGACTGAAACGGCGACGGACGAAGGTTGACGAAACCTTGCAACGCCGAGAACAATTTGTCTCAAACCAACAGTAATTCCAAGCAGTATCTGTAAATATTGTCTGACATTTTCACGGAAATTATTTAGAAGTCGGAAACTATTCAAGGACTAGTGTGGCTCAACCGCGCGTTTTGTTCACGGGAGCCCAGTATGTTCGCGTCCTTCAGACCTGTCCTGGCAAAGGCGAGCGCGCTGCTCGCCGCGAGTGCGGTCGCCACGCGGCGCTTCAGCCGCGACCGGGGCGGCAACGTCGCCATGATGTTCGTGTTCCTGACCTTCCCGCTGTGCGGGGCGATCGGGCTCGCCGTCGACATGGGGCGCGTCTACCAGGTGGCCATGCATACGCAGAGCGCGCTGGACGCGTCGGCGCTGGCGGCCGGGCGCGTCGCGCAGCTGGAAAAGACCGATACCCTCAACAAGGCCTCCAAGTCGGCCTCGTCCTACTTCGACGAGATCAAGCCAGCCAACGTGGTGTTGAGCAAGATCGATTTCTCGCCCAACGCCCAGCAGACCGAGTTCACGGTGACGGCGACCTCCTGGGTGCGCACGCCGTTCCTCAGCGTGCTCAAGTACATCGCCAGCCAGGATGCGCCCACCGACGCGCCGGCCGAGTGCGCCGGCAACTACTTCGGCTGCGTCAAGGTCATGTCCAAGGCCACGGCGCAGATCTGCCTCAACTGCTCCGACGTGGGCGGCGGCAATGCCGACGACGGCACCAACCTCGAGATCTCGATGATGCTCGACGTCACGGGCTCGATGGCCGGTCAGCAGATCATCGACCTCAAGGCCGCGGCCAAGGACCTGATCGACATCGTGGTGTGGGGCGACCAGAGCAAGTACACCTCGCGCGTGGCACTGGCGCCGTTCGCGCCGGCCGTCAACGTCGGCTCCTACTTCACCCAGATCACCGGCAAGTCGGACCGCGAGGACAACGACGGCAACTCGAAGAAGAACATCCACTACCCCAGCAGCTGCATCAAGGGCGACGGCAGCGTCAAGAACAGCTGCAAGAACGACTCCAAGTACGACAGCCCTGAGTACATCGCCAAGTACGCCACCTGCGTGGTCGAACGGACCGGCGCGAGCAAGCTTACTGATGAAGCACCAGCCGGGGCGGGAACCTATCTGCCGACCTGGAACGACAAGGCCGACAGCATGTCGACCTCGTGCACGCCCACCAGCCAGCTTGTTCCGCTCACGAAGAACACTAAGGTCCTGAAGGACACGATCGATAGCTTCGCCGCGAACGGCACTACCGCAGGTCAGCTGGGCACGGCCTTTGCCTGGTACCTGTTGTCGCCGAACTGGAACTCCGTGTGGCCTGCCGACAGCCAAGTGACGGCCTACGGCACGCCCAAGGTGAAGAAGATTGCGCTGCTGATGACGGACGGCGAGTACAACACCGTGCAGGCCACCAACTATGGCGACGGCAGCAAGCAAGCCGTCCAGGCAACGGCCGATGCCTTGTCGCTCTGCACGGCCATGAAGAAGAACCTGTCGTCGAGCGATCCCAACATCGAGATCTACACGGTTGGTTTCCAGCTCACCACGACGGCGTCCAAGGACATGATGAAGGCCTGCGCGACCAAGGCAGACCACTACTACGAGACGTCGAGTGGCGACGGCTTGAAGGCGGCATTCCGCGACATCGCTTTGAAGATCTCGAAGTTGCGCCTGACGAACTGAGCGGGGAATACCAGCGGGAGGCGTGGGGCGCCGGCTAGGCCGGTGCCCCCTTTTTTTCTCAGTTCTCCTCGCCGAAGCCTGCCTCCACCAGCGCCACCAACGCCTCGATGGCCTCCGGGGCTTCCGGGCCTTCGGCCTGCAGGAAGATCTCGGTGCCTGGGCCTGCCGCAAGCGCCATCAGGCTCATGATCGAGGTGCCGCCGACGGTGCGGTCGTCGCGGGTCACGCGCACGGTGGCCTTGAAGGCTTCGGCGCACTTCACGAACTTGGCTGACGCGCGCGCGTGCAGACCCTTGCGATTGCGGATGGTGACCCGGGCGCACGGCCGCTTGCTCTCGAGCGTGCGGTCGCCGCAGCCGCTCATGGCTCGCCCGCGAGCAGCTGGCTGGCAATGCTGATGTACTTGCGCCCGGCTTCCTTGGCGGCCGAAGTGGCTTCCGGCAAGGAGGCGTCGCCGCGCACGCTGGCGAGCTTGATCAGCATCGGCAGATTGATGCCAGCCAGCACCTCCGCGCCGGTTTCCTCCATCACCGATATGGCGAGGTTGGAGGGCGTGCCGCCGAACATGTCGGTGAGCAGGACCACGCCCTTGCCGGCGTCGACACGACGAACCGCCTCGATCAGCTCGAGGCGCCGCGCTTCCACGTCGTCGTCAGGCCCGATCGAGAACGGCTCGAGGTTCTCCTGCGGTCCCACTATGTGCTCCAGCGCGGCGCGAAACTCCCCGGCAAGGCCGCCATGGGCGACGATCACGACGCCGATCATTTGGACCTGCAATGCCTCTGTGACGGGCGTCTTCGCCGCCCGGTCGTCCGGCGTCGGACGTCGGCGGCTCACCCCAAGGAGCGCGCATGATGGTTCAGCACCCCCGCCTGGGCAAGGGCAAAGACGCCACTATGCGCACGCTTCCATGCGTGAGTTGCATGGGTCGAATCAGGCCGTCGGGAGCGTGCCAGCGCCAGGGCAAGCTTGATGGGGGCGGAAGCCTCGAACGGCGCCAGGCGCAGCAGGGGGAGCTTGACACCGGCAAGATCGGTGGTGGCATCGTCCGCGGGTAGACGGGCCACCTCGCTGCGGATCCACCAGGTCCACGACCACCACGATCTCGGCCTCGGCCACGGGCTTCACGCCGACGATGCCGACCCCCCGCACCTCCATCTGCCCGCGAATGCTGTCGGGTGCCGCGGCAAGCACGCGGTCGCCGCTGCGGCGGATCAAGACCTGGTCGTCGGCAACCATGGCAGGCGCCTCGAGCGCCGCGGGGCCGCGCCGCGCCAGAAACAGGAAGCGCAGCGCCAGGTCGGATTTGCCCGAGCCCGACGGTCCGCGCAACAGGGCCGCATGCTGACCCAGCGCCACGCACGTGCCGTGGACGAGTTCAGCCGCGTCGGGCAAGCTGCTGCGCCCCTTTTGCGACCGCCGCATCCGCCGCCGGCAGGCGCATGATGAAGCGAGCGCCGGCTACACCCGGGGCACGGCGATCCCTGAGCGCGGGGTGATCCTCGCGACCGCTCGAGGCGGTGTCCATCTCCGCGGTGCGGTTGCGGGCTTCGATGGTGCCGCCGTAAGCTTCCAGGATATCGCGCGAGATGCTCAAGCCGAGGCCCGAGTTCTTGCCCACGGTGCCGTCGGACTGGGGGCGATCCGAGTAGAACCGCTCGAAAACGTCCTCCAGCTTGTCCTCGGGGATGCCCGGGCCGTCGTCGTCGACGACGATCTCGACCTGACCTCCGATCCGGCGCGCACTCACCATGATCACGCCGCCATCGGGTGAGAACGACAGGGCATTGTCCAGCAAGTTGGTGATGACGCGTCCCAGGCGCTCCTCCTTGGCGCGAACGGAAAAGGCCCGCGGCCGGCCCGGCGTGTCGCGGATGTCGAGCACCAGCTTGCGCGTGTCGGTGCTGAAACGGTCGCGGAAGATATCGAACACACCCCCTACCACCTCGCGCATGTCGACCAGCTCGGTCTCGCCGTAGGCCAGCTCCGCATCGAGCCGCGACACGTCGGAGACGTCGGTGATGAGCCTGTTGAGGCGGGCCAGCTCGCCCTGAATCTGGCGCACCAGCTCGTCGCGCATCTCGGGCGTCTTGGCATAGGCCAGCGACTCGGCCGTCGAGCGCGCGGCGGTGAGCGGGTTCTTCAGCTCGTGCGCCACCTCGCGCGCAAAGCGCTGGCTGGCCTCGATGCGCTGATAGAGCGAACCGGTCATGGCGCGGAAGGCGGCGGTCATCTGCCCGATCTCGTCGGTGCGGCCTCCGAGGTCGGGCAGCTTGGCGGAGCCGATGCTGCGGCTCACGCTCTCGGCCGCCTCCGAAAGCCTGCGCATGGGCCCGACGATGGTGCGGTAGAGGAGCCAGGATGCGATCAGCGTCGCCGCCAGCGCGGTGAGCGCCATCCCCAGGATGAGCATGCGCTCCTCCTGGAGGATGTCGTCGATCACACCGGGGCGCGTCGACAGCAGCAGCGCGCCCTGCACCACGCCGCGATAGACGATGGGGGTCGCCACCGAGACGATCTGCTCGCCCCGCTCGGTGACGAGCACGATCGCGGTGCTGTGCCCGCCGGTGAGCGCAACGCGCACCTCCGGGTAGGCCATGCCGTTACCCGTGCCGATCTCGCGATAGACCGGCACCTGCCGCCGCATCAGCGTGTGCATGAAGCGGGTCCAGGCGGTCCGGATGGGTTGGCTGCCGGGATCCTGGCTGCCCGGCTCCTGGGCGGCGGGGCCGGACAGCTGGCCGCGCGAAAGCAGCTGATCGGAATCGACGATCAGAATGCCGTCGGTGGAGTAGACGCGCGCGCGGATGTCGGCCGGCAGCAGTCCGCCCTTGAACAGGGGCGCCACCCGCTCCGGCGGCATGGACAGCTGCATGGCCGCGATGTTCTCGTCGCGCAGCAGCGCGCGTGCGCCCTCGATCTCCGGCAGCATGTCCGGATTGATGACGATGCGGCCGGTGTCCTTCTCGCGCGTGGCGCTGGCGGCAATGGCCGCGGCGATCACCTCGCCCTGCGCCCTGAGGCTGTCGCGCTTCGCCTCGATCAGCCACGCGTGGTACTGGCCGAGGTAGAAGATGCCGGTGAGCAGGACGATGAGTCCGATCAGGTTGGCGAAGATGATCCGCCGCATCAGCGTCTTGGCCACCAGGCGGATCAGCGGCCCGTAGGTCAGGAACTCGTAGAGGCCGATGCGGCGCGAGAAGTCGGCGATGTGACCGCCGATGCGCCGGGCGAAGGCGGCGAGGCCGCCGGTGCGGCCGACTACGGCGGAGATGTTGCGGAGCAATACTTCCGTCGTGGCCTCGGCGGACCGTGACCTATCGCTGTGGATGGCCATCGCTTACCCGTGGCTGCATGGCCCTAGTGTCCTGATCGCGAAATTCGTCTCACCGTGCGGCATACTCGGTACGAATTTCGCGATCTGAAGGACACTAGCAGGTTCATGGTGCTGGTGTGATTCAGATCGAGAAGTCCGCTCTCGACCCAGCCCAGCGCAATGCGGCGGACTTCTCGATCATCACACTAGGCTTCCTTGAAGCGATAGCCAACGCCGTACAGCGTCTCGATGACGTCGAAGTTGTCGTCGACCTGCTTGAACTTCTTGCGCAGGCGCTTGATGTGGCTGTCGATGGTGCGGTCGTCGACATAGACCTGATCGTCGTAGGCGGCATCCATCAGCGCATCGCGCGTCTTCACCACGCCCGGCCGGGTGGCGAGCGCCTGCAGGATCAGGAACTCGGTGACCGTCAGCATGACGGGGTTGTTGTCCCAGTGGCAGGTGTGGCGCTCCGGATCGAGCTTCAGCTTGCCGCGCTCCAGGATGCGCGCGGCCTCGGTGACGGCGGCCGCGGGGTCCTTGGGTTGGAAGCGGCGCAGCACGGCCTTGACGCGCTCCACCACCAGCCGCTGGGAGAACGGCTTGGTGATGTAATCGTCGGCCCCCATCTTGAGGCCGAACAGCTCGTCGATCTCCTCGTCCTTGGAGGTGAGGAAGATGACCGGCATGTCGGTCATCTGGCGCAGGCGGCGCAGCAGCTCCATGCCGTCCATGCGCGGCATCTTGATATCGAGGATCGCCAGGTCGGCCGCCTCCTCGGTCAAGGCCTCGAGGGCGGCAGCGCCGTCGGAGTAGGTGCGCACCTTGTAGCCCTCGGCCTCCAGCGCAAGGCCAAGCGAGGCAAGGATGTTCCTCTCGTCGTCGACGAGAACAATGGTGCTTTTCTCTTTCATAGCCTGCTTCCCGGGCCGTTATCGGCGGCAAACGCGCTCTATGGCGTCCGCGTGCGCAAATTGTGGCATGTCGGTGGGTTTCGAGCATAATGATATCTGAATGACCGGTTGCTGCAACCCGGCGGATGCCCCTATGCCCGTTGAAAATTCACCCTCTCCGGCAGCGTCCGTTCCCGCAGATGCACCGGGGGCCGCGCGCCGCCTGTTGCGCATGGCTACCAAGGCATCGCTGGCAACGCTCCTGGCGCGCATGCCGGGCCACCCGTATGCGTCGCTGGTGCTGGTGGCCACCGAGCCCGACGGCACGCCGCTGTTCCTCATCTCGCGCCTGGCTCTGCACACGCAGAACCTCGCCGCGGACGCGCGCGCGAGCCTGCTGATCGACGGCACGGACGGGCTTGCCGATCCGCTCACCGGCGGGCGCGTCACGCTGATCGGTCACGCACGGCCGGTGCACAGTGCCACGGCGCACGCCCGGTTCCTCGCGCGCCATCCGGCGGCGCAGGCCTATGCCTCCTTCGCCGACTTTACCATGTATGCGCTGCACGCTGTCAGCGGCCACTACGTGGGAGGCTTCGGCAGGATCGCAGGATCTGTCACCGGCGGATCTCGCGTGCGCCGTCGGTGACGCCCAGGCGCTGGTGGCGGCGGAGCCCGACATCCTCGCGCACATGAATACCGACCATCGCGACGCCGTCGCGCTCTACGCCACCGAGCTGGCGCGCTGTCCCGCGGGCGACTGGCGCATGGCCGGCATCGACCCCGACGGCATCGATCTGCTGCACCGCAGCAATGCCGCGCGCATCGACTTCCCGACCCGGGTGCGTACGCCGGCCGAGGCCCGGGCGGCCCTTGTCGCATTGGCGAAGGAGGCGCGGGACCTGCAGGGCCGCAAGGCCTAGAATTACTGATATGGTCAAGCTGGCTGAAGCGCCGGCCCACCGGCGCATTTGGCCGACGCATTTGGCGGTCGCACTGGATTGTCCCATTTTGGGCCGCCCGGTTCCAGCTGTGCGGCGTTTTGGCAGGCTGCCGATTGGCGCTCGGTTTGCATTAGTCGGTGCGTGCGGAGGCAA
>CAVWOY010000021.1:0-12607 GCA_963756735.1 uncultured Alphaproteobacteria bacterium | reverse complement strand
TGAACTTTGTCGTCTGGTTGGTTCGTCATTTCTTGCTTTCCTTATCTCTACTCAAATTTGGCGCGATAAATCCTGAGGCGACCTAGAGCAGCTGTTCCCTGTTCGAATGCAGTCTTTGCGGCGATGTATTGATCTCCGCCTTTTTGCAGCATGCTAACGTGGAGGCTTTCCTGTTCAAGGCGCAGAACAGAGCGCGTAATTATCTGATCAAGGTTCTCGGCTATGATTTCTTCGGACACGGACAAGCGCATGCATTGGCCTCTCTTTAGGGCGGTACCATACAAGTGGTGCCGACGAAGGCGAAAAGTAAGACGGCTGAATAATTTATCTTTGGGACGCTCGAGCCCAGTCCGCCGCAATGAACGCTAGTGCGGACCTCCTGCGATACGACGCGCGCTCTCTTTGTAGACGTCGGCGCGGCTGCGATCGCATGAACTGGCCTCGGCGACTTTTGGCACAAGCTCACCGTTCGGCAGGTGCCAGCGTCACTAGCGCTTTGTGAACCAGAAGTGGCGTCGACCGGCATTGCAGCACACGCCCTAGTGTGGCGCCTCGGAATTGCCTAACCACGTGGCCTGCAAGACGCGTCGGCAACTCGGGGGCAGGACATAGTTTCATTCTGTCTTTGATGGAAACACTTGCCGCACACTCGACCTCCTCCTGAGCCCGTCGAATGAGGCCGCGCGCTCCAAGCCGTGCTTCGACCCTCGGGACACCGGCCTTCGCCGGTGCAGGCAAGCCCGACGGCAGGCAAGCTCAGCACGGAGCTGGAGCAAGCTGGCCGTTCGATCTCAATCGGAAAGTCACTAGGCCGTGTACTCGATTACAATCAATCCGCGATCCGGCGGAAATCTCCTGCGCCTGCGTTCCCGGAAGCCGAGCCCGGCTCTTCGAGCCGAGGCGAGGCTATCCGGGACCTTTCCCGCTTGTGAATTGGCCAAACCGCTGACCCGAGAAGGGTAAGGACCCCTCTCTCCGCGCCCTGGACTTGATCGAGGATCAAGTCCGTGCGCTGCGGCCGGGGACGCATCATAGCTCGCATCTGAGTGCGCGGCTCAGTTGATGGCCGGCTCGGGAACGGGCTTGCCGAAGCTCGTCTCCAGGAAATCGAAGTCGCAGCCCTCGTTGGCCTGCTTGATGTGGCGCGAGAACATCCAGCCGTAGCCGCGCTCGTAGCGCGGCGGCGGCGGCTCGAGCGCGGCGCGGCGCTTGGCCATCTCGGCGTCGGAAATGTTGAGCGTGAGCGTGCGCGCGGGCACGTCGACCGTGATGGTGTCGCCGGTGCTAACCAGCGCCAGCGGCCCGCCAACGTAGCTCTCGGGCGCCACGTGCAGGATGCAGGCGCCGTAGCTCGTGCCCGACATGCGCGCGTCCGAGATGCGCACCATGTCGCGCACGCCTTGCTTCACCAGCTTGGTGGGGATCGGCAGCATGCCCCACTCGGGCATGCCGGGTCCGCCCTGCGGCCCCGGCGTTGCGCAGCACGAGGATATGATCGGCGGTGACGTCGAGGTCGGCGCGGTTGATGTTGGCCTTGAGCTCCTCGTAGGTGTCGAACACCAGCGCGGGGCCGGTGTGCTCGAGGAAGCGCGGCTCGCAGGCCGACGGCTTGATGACGCAGCCGTCGGGCGCCAGGTTGCCCTTGAGCAGCGCCAGCGCGCCCTCCCGGTAGATCGCCTTGTCGAGCGGGCGGATCACGTCGTCGTTGTAGACGGTTGCGCCCTCCAGGCTCTCGGCCCAAGTCTTGCCGCTGGCATTGATCTGCTCGAGGTCGAGGTGGGATTTCAGCCGCGACATCAGGCCCAGCAGCCCGCCCGCGTAGTAGAAGTCCTCCATCAGATAGGTGTCGCCGGACGGCCTGATGTTGGCGATGACGGGAACCTTGCGGCTCGCCGCGTCGAAATCTTCCAGGCCGACGGCATGGCCCGCCCGCCGCCCCATGGCCAGAATGTGCACCACTGCGTTGGTGGAGCAGCCCATGGCCATCGCCACCTTGATGGCGTTGTGGAACGCCGCCTTGGTCATGATGCCGGTCGGCGTCAGGTCCTCCCACACCATGTCGACGATGCGCCGCCCCACCGCCGAGCACATGCGCGTGTGGTTGCTGTCGGCAGCCGGGATCGACGAGGTGCCGGGCAGGCAAAGCCCTAGCACGTCGGCCAGCGCCGTCATGGTCGCCGCCGTGCCCATGGTCATGCACACGCCGTAGGAGCGGGCGATGCCGGTCTGCATCTCGTCCCAGTCTTTGGTCGAGATGTTGCCGGCGCGGCGCTCGTCCCAGTACTTCCAAGCGTCCGAGCCGGAGCCCAGCGCCTTGCCGTGCCAATTGCCGCGCAGCATCGGCCCTGCCGGCAGGAAGATCGCCGGCACGCCAGCGCTGGTGGCGCCCAGGATGAGGCCTGGCGTGGTCTTGTCGCATCCCCCCATCAGCACCACGCCGTCCACGGGCTGCGAGCGGATCAGCTCCTCCGTCTCCATGGCGAGGAAATTGCGGTAGAGCATGGTGGTGGGCTTCACCGTGCTCTCCGAGAGCGAGATCGCCGGCAGCTCGACGGGGAAGCCGCCGCCCTGCAGCACGCCGCGCTTCACGTCCTCCACGCGGTGCTTGAAATGCGCATGGCACTGGGCGAAGTCCGACCACGTATTGACGATGCCGATGATCGGCTTGCCCTGGAACTCCTCGCCGGCGTAGCCCATCTGGTTCATGCGCGAGCGATGCCCGAAGGATCTCAGATCGTCGGCGGCGAACCAACGTGCCGAGCGCAGGCTGTCGGGGGTCTTGCGCGTGCGCATCGGTTGTCCTCTTGCCTAATTTGCGACGGCGATGCCATGGCGCGTGCCGCGACTCATGTGCGGTGGATCATCGAGCTCTGCGTACGACATGCGCTGCCTCGTCCGTGATGTATCCGCGTGCCTGTCACGGCACCTGCGACCAGTAGTCCACGAGGCCGCCCGTGCACCCGGTCACGGGGTCCGTGCGCGGGAACGGCACATGCGCCATGGCATCTAGCTCGGGCGCCGACAATGCATCGCGCCGCAGGTCCCAGGCCTGTCCCGGCGGATAGGCCCCGACGACCAGGAACTCCGCGCTGGCAGCGAGCCTGCAGTGTCCCGTGCCCGCCGGCAGCAGCACGCAGTCGCCGGCGCCTATTTCCAGCGGCAATCCGTTGGCGCCGCCCAGCAGCACGCGACCGTTTCCGCGCGCAACGCCGAGCACCTCGTGCGCGGTGGAGTGGTAGTGGTGGAAGGGATAGATGCCGGCGCGCCACTGCGGCGGCCAGCCATTGTCGTCGAACAGAGCCTCACAGGCCGCCGCCCGATTTGGGTCCTCGGGGATGGCCTGACGGTAGAGCAGCGCCGGCAGCCGCCGGTTGTTGGGCACCCAGCCGTCGGCCACGAACCACAGCGCCGTTACGCCGGTTCCGGGGTCTTCCTGTTTGCGTGCCAGAGAGCTCACGGGTGCCTTCCAACCCTCATGCGGGCCTCTCATGCGGGCCACGCCTGGCCGCCGCCGTCCACGCGTACGACCTGGCCGGACACGAAGGCGCCCATGGGCCCCGCGAAGAACTCAACCACGCGCGCCACCTCGTCCACGGTGGCGATGCGGTCGAGCGTGCCGCCTTCGGCCATCCGTACCGGATCGACCGCCCGCGTCGCCAGGAAGCGCTCCGTGCGCGTGTCGCCCGGCGCGATGCAGTTGACCGTCACGTCGTAGGGCCGCATCTGGTCGGCGAGGCAGCGCGTGAAATGCATGGCGCCGGCCTTGGCGGTCGCATAGATCGCCACGTTGGTGCGCCCCTTGAAGGCGGCCACCGAGCCAATCGTTATGATGCGCCCCATCCGCCGCTGCATCATGTCTCGCGCCACGCGCTGGCACACGAAGATCGTGCTCAGCAAATTGCGATCGACGACCGCGCGCACGTCCTCGGCCTTGATGTGCACCACGTCGTTGGGATCGGGCTTGCCGCCTTGGGCGGCGATGTCGCCGCCGGCGTTGTGCACCAGAATGTCGATCGGACCGAGGCCTGCCGCCGCCTCGCCGACCACGCGATCGATGTCGTCGGGCCTTGTCAGGTCGCCCAGCAGCTTGATCGTGGGCACCCGATACGTCTCCGCAATCTCGCGCGCCACATCGCTCAGCGTATGCGTGCCGCCGTACTCGGACGGGCCATTCTCGCGCATGCCGTGCACCGCTATGTGGCACCCAGCGACGCCAGGCGCTCCGCAAACGCGCGGCCCAAGCCGCGGCCCGCCCCCGTCACCAGCGCCACCTTTCCTTCCAACAAACGCTCGGACATCGGACGTCCTTTCTCCGCGCCGCCTCTGGCCTAGTCCTGCGCCAGGGTCAACCCGACGGCGATGCTTTGCGCCAGACACATCGGGGCCACCATGGTCCGCAGGGCGGCCTCGGGCATATCGGGGATCTCGAACACAACCTTGGCCCCCTCCACGATCGGGCTGAGCAGGCTGTCGGTGATCGACACGGCCGGCAATCCGCGCGCCACCAGCTCTGGGAAGATGCGCACAGTGTCGCGGTTGTAGCTCTTGAAGCTGACGGCAATCAGCGCGTCCCTGGGCGTGGCAGCCACCGCTTGCTCCTCCAGCGCGCTCCCCAATCCATCGAGCACAGCGACGCGCCGGCCGAGCTTGCGCAGCACATAGGTGAGATGCAGAGCCACCGGGAACGAGCCGCCGAGACCAAGCACGAAGATGGTCTCGGCCGCACCGATGAGGGCAATGGCGCGCGCCAGATCCTTTTCCCGGATCGCCTGCTGCAGGCTTTCCAGCGAGACAATACCTTCCGAGGCAAAGCGCGCCAAGACGCTGTGCGGCGTGGCCGTATCGCGGAAGCGGCCGTCGCGGCGCAAGCCCACGATGCGCTCCTTGTAGGTCGGGGCGACACTCGCAACCAGGCGCGAGCGGAACACCTGCTGAATCTCGCTGAAGCCGCCGTAGCCCAGCGCATGCGCGAAGCGCACCACTGCGGAGGGCTGCACCTTGGCTCGGCTCGCCACCTCGGCGACGGTGCCGAGCGCCATCTCGGTCGGATGCTCCAGCGCGAACTCGGCGATCACCTTGAGGCGGTCGGAGAACTCCGGGTGCCGGCGCGCGATCTCGGCGCGCAGCGCCTCGTAGGGATCGACCCTGGTCGCGCCGCCCTTGCCCGCAGACCGTTTATGCAATTGCTGCACGGATTGCCTCTGATCGCGTATGGTTCATTTATTCCACTTCACATGTTCTATAGAATGTGTATTCTATGATCAATACCTAACTGGCCCGCCAAGCACGGGCCGCCAGATCGCAAGGAGGAGACGATGAAGAAGCAGCGCCCTACCACGCATGGAGTTTCCCGCCGCACGATCGTCAAGGGTGGTCTGACGCTGGCCGCAGCCGGCGGTGTCGGCACCTTCTTCGGGCCGTGGCAGCACAACCGCGTGTGGGCGCAGGGCGCCAAACCGATCAAGCTCGGCCTCACCTGCGATGCCAGCGGCCAGTACGGCAACAGCGGGCAGGACGACGTGCGCGGCATTCGCCTCGCCATCGACGAATTCAACGCCAAGGGCGGCGTGCTCGGGCGCAAGGTCGAGTGGATCACTGCCGACACCGAGACCAACCCCGCGACCGGCACACGTGTGGCAGAGCGCTTCATCGCCCAGGAGCAGTGCGCGTTCCTGATCGGCGCGGTGCATTCGGGCGTCGCCAACGCGATAACGCAGGTCGCCGCCAAGTACGGCACCGTCTACCTCAACACCAATTCCTCGGCGCCGAGCGAGGCCGGCGAGAACTGCTCGCGCGTCAAGTTCGTGTGGGACGGCAACGGCACTAACTTCTCCAAGGCCTCGGTGCAGAACGCGGTGGAGAGGATCGGCAAGCGCTGGCTGCTGCTGACCAACGACTACGTCTGGGGCCACACCACCTCGGCGGCCACCAAGGCCCAGGTGGAGAAGGCCGGCGGCACCATCATCGACAACCTGCTGGTGCCGCAGAACACCCGCGACTTCGCTTCGTACCTGCTCAAGGTTCAGCAATTGAAGCCCGACGTGGTCGCCACCGCCATCGGCGGCGACGACATCAAGGCCCTGCGCCAGCAGGTGAGCGAGCTGAAGCTCGAGGACAAGGCGGCCTGGATCAACAACCAGCAGGACTGGCCGGACGTGTGGGGCGCGCCCGAGACCCTGTTCGGCGTGTTCGGCACCACCTGGTATCACTACCTGCCGTTGCCCGGCGTGGACGACTTCGTCAAGCGCTGGAAGACCGCCTATCCGCAGTCGCCGATCCCGGTGCCAGGCAACGTCTCCTACAACGGCTACATGGCGACGCGCGAGCTGCTGCGCGCCGTCGAGCGGGCCGGCTCCACCAACAACCTCAAGGTGATCAAGGCGCTCGAAGGCCACAAGATGTCGGCCGCCGACCGCATGCAGCACTTCGATGCCTACATCGATCCCAACACCCACCAGGTGCAGCAGACGATCTACCTCTGCCGCCGCAACCCCAAGCCCAGGGACGCCTCCGACCTGTTCGAGCTCATCAGCTGGACCGATCCGCAGGCGGCGCTCGACGATGCGGCGCCCGGCAAATGCCGTCTCAAGCCCGACGCCGAGGTGCCGAGCTACGAGACGTAGGCGCCAAGCCGGGGCGCCAACATCCCCTCTCCCCGCTTGCGGGGAGAGGGTTAGGGTGAGGGGCAGCCCCTCACCCCGACCCTCTCCCCATGAAGGATGGGGAGAGGGAGAGCAAGAAAGCCCATGTCGCTTCTCAACCTCCTGCCGCATCTTCTGAACGGCATCACGCTGGGGCTGCTGTTCGCCCTGATCGCGCTCGGCTTCATGCTGATCCTCGGTCTCATGGAGCAGATCAACCTGGCGCACGGCTCGCTGTTCGCGCTCGGCGCCTACTTCGCCTACGCCATCGTCACGCCGCGCCTGCCGCTGCCGCCCGACATGCTGCAGGCCTGGGCGGCCGTACCGCTCGGCTGGCGCTTCACTGCGGCGCTGATCCTGGCGCCGGTGCTGGTGGCGCCGTTCGGCCTGGTGCTGGAGCGCCTGATGCGCCGCACCTACGGCCGCGACCCGCTCTACGGGCTGCTGCTCACCTTCGGCGTCGCCATGGTGATCGAGGAGCTGATCCGCGTCGTGTGGGGCACGCGCGACTACACCCTTGCAGGTGCCGCGCGGCATGTAGCGGCGGCTTCATCATGCTCGATCTCATCTGGTCCACCTACCGCTTCTGGGCGGCTGGCCTCGCCGTCGTTGCCATGGGTCTGGTGTGGGTGATCGTCGAGCGCACGCGCTTCGGCGCCATGGTCAAGGCCGGCGCCCACGACAGCGAGATCGTGCAGGCGCTGGGCATCGATCTCACCAAGCTCAGGGTATGGGTGTTCGTGCTCGGCACCATGCTGGCGGCTTTCGCCGGCGTGATCCTGGCGCCGCTGTGGGGCATCCGCCCGCACATGGGCGTCGACGCCGTGGTGCCGGCGTTCCTGATCATCGTGCTGGGCGGAGTCGGCAGCTTCTGGGGCGCCTGCATCGGCGGCCTGCTGGTCGGCATGGCCGTGGGGCTGTCGGGCGCCTACGCTTCCGAATGGTCGATGCTGTCCATGTACCTGCTGCTGATCGCCGTGGTGACGTTCCGCGCCCGCGGGCTGTTCGGCAAGAAGAGCATCCTGGAGGCTTGATCGATATGGCTCCGGGCCGCGCCGTGCCGACCTTCACCGTGCAGATGCTCGTCTGCTGGCTCGTGCTCGCCACGGTACCGCTGTGGATCGAGCGCGTCGGGCTCTACCAGTACCTCGGCGTCGAGATCCTCATCTTCGCCACCTATGCGCTGGCCTTCAACCTCCTGCTCGGCCACTCGGGCCTGCCCTCGTTCGGCCACGGCGCCTTCTTCGGCATCGGCGCCTACGCCTTCGGCCTCGCGCAGTTCAATCTCGCGCAAAATCTCTGGCTCTGCCTCGGCGCGGCGACGCTGGCGGCCGCGGCGGCCGGCGCCTTCGTCGCGCTCTTCATCTCGCACCGGCGGGGCATCTACTACGCTCTCATGACCATCGCCTTCGGCCAGGTGTTCTGGTTCATCGCCATCAAGGCGCACGGCATCACCGGCGGCGAGGACGGCCTGCTCAAGATCGAGCGGCTGCCCGTGGCGCTGGGCGTCGGCACCTTCGACCTCAAGAGCAACGTCGCCCTGTTCTACTTCGTCCTCGTGGTGTTCATGATCGTCTCGCTGCTGCTGTGGCGGCTGGTGCACTCGCCGTTCGGGCGCGTGGTGGCGGCGATCAAGCAGAACGAGACCCGCGCCCGCTTCGTCGGCTACCACGTCTGGCGCTACAAGGCCGCCGTGCTCACCATCTCCGCCGGCTTCTCGGGCCTCGCCGGCGCCCTGTTCGCCATGGCGCAGACCTCGGCCTTCCCCGACGTCATGAGCCTGCACTACTCGGGCTACGTGGTGATGATGACCTTGGTCGGCGGCGGCCTCGTCTCGTTCTGGGGGCCGGTGATCGGCGCCGCCGCCTTCTTCGTTGCCCGCGACGTGATCGGCGCCATCACCACCGGCTGGATGCTGTGGTTCGGCCTGTTCTTCGTGGTGCTGGTGCTGTTCAAGCCCGAGGGCATCGCCGGCATGTTCGCCTCGTTGCGTCGAGCGCGCCGCCAAGAGCAGCGCGGCGCCGGCCCCCGCCAGCCCGCAGTTGCAGGCGAGGTGAGCAATGGCGCTGTTCGAGGCTCACGATCTGCACTTGCGCTTCGGCGACCGCGTCGTGCTGGAGAACGTGTCGCTCGCCTTCGAGGCGGGCCGCCTCTCCGGCATCATGGGCCCCAACGGCGCCGGCAAGACCACCTGCTTCAACGTGCTGACCGGGCGCTACAAGCCCGACCGCGGCAGCGTCATGCTCGAGGGCCGCGACATCACCGGCAGGCGGCCGCAGGAGATCGTGGGGCTCGGCGTTGCCCGCTCGTTCCAGGTGATGAGCCTGTTCGACGAGTTCACCGTGTTCGAGAACGTGGCCATCGCCCTGCCGGCGACCCGCGCCCGCGGCGGCGACCCGCTGGGCCAGGCCTATGCCGATCCGGCGCTGGTGGCGGAGGCCCACGACGTCCTCGACCAGGTCGGCCTCGCCCCCCAGGCCGAGCAGCCCGCCAAGTCCCTCTCCTACGGCCAGCGCCGTGCGCTCGAGATCGGCGTGGCGCTCGCCTGCCGCCCGAAGCTGCTGTTCCTCGACGAGCCGACGGCGGGCCTCGGCAGCGACGGACGCGCGCGCCTCGCCGACCTGGTGCGCAGCCTCAAGGGCAACGTCACCCTCGTCATCATCGAGCACGACATGCAGTTCCTGTTCTCGCTCGCCGACGAAATCTCGGTGATCCACTGGGGCCAGGTGATCGCGCGCGGCACGCCGGCCGAGCTCAAGCAGAACCCCTGGGTGCAGTCCTCCAACCTCGGGCGGCTCGTCTGATGCTCGACATCTCGGCAATCGACACCTTCTACGGCGAGACGCAGGCGCTGTTCGGCGTGTCGCTCGGCGTCGGCAAGGGTGAGGTGCTGGCGCTGCTCGGCGCCAACGGCGCCGGCAAGACCACGGTGCTGCGCTCCATCCTCGGGCTCACCCGCCCGCGCCGCGGCGAGATCCGCTTCCAGGGCCGGCCCATCGTGGCAACGCCGACATACCAGATCGCCCAGTCCGGCATCGGCTGGGTGCCGGACGACCGCCGCCTGTGCCCGACGCTCACCGTCGCCAAGAACCTCCAGCTCGGCCAGAAGCGCACCGCCTTCCGGCCATGGACCATGACCGAGGTCACCGACATCTTCACGCCCCTCAAATATCTGATGGCGCGCGAGGCCGAGACCCTGTCGGGCGGCGAGATGCAGATGGTGGCCATCGCCCGCGCGCTCTTGGGCGCCCCGGGCCTGGTGCTGTTCGACGAGCCGAGCCAGGGCCTCGCGCCCAAGATCGTCGACGACGTGCTGGGCGTCATTCGCCGCCTGAAGCAGGAGGGCATCGCCGCAATCGTCGTGGAGCAGAACGCCGACATCGCGCTCGGCGTCGCCGACAGCGTCGTCGTGCTGTCGCAGGGCCAGGTGGCCTGGCAGGGCCGAGCCGCAGCGCTCAGCGCCGATCCCGCGCTCAAGCGCCAGCTGCTGGGAGGCGTGCAATGAGCGCCCCACTCCTCACCCTGGAGAACGTGCACAAGGTCTACACCCGCGGCCTTCTCGATCGAACGCCGGCCTTCGAGCTCGCCGTCGACCACGCGTTTCGACCGGCCCGAGATCGTCGGCGTGATGGGGCCCAACGGCGCCGGCAAGACCACCCTGTTCGAGATGATCGCCGGCTCCAACGCGCCCTCCGCCGGCCGCGTGCTGGTGACGGGCCAGGACATCCAGCGCGTGCGCTACCGCCAGCGCGACCGCCTCGCCATCCACTACCACCAGTCCTATCAGGTGCGCCGCTTCCGCAAGACCAAGCCCGCCTTCCTGCTCGAGCGCTCAGCCAGCCCCTATCCGCTCGTCCATCTGTTCGACGAGCCGCAGTTCAACACCCAGGACGGCTACATCGGCTTCATGCTCGACTTCTTCCGCAGGCTGCGCGGCGAGGGCCGGCTGGTGTTCGTCTGCCTGCACCCAACCGCTGCCTTCCAGCTCGACATCCTGCGCGAGACCTGCGAGCGCTTCCTGTTCGTGAGCGGCGGCAAGGTGGCCCAGCATCCCACCTTCGCCAGCCTCACCGCCCAGCCCGAGGTTCGTACCTACCTCGGGGCGCTCGCCGCGTAATGCGCTACTTGGCTGGCAAACAAAAATAGACCCCGGGCGGAACCAATCGGCTCAATCCCGGGGTCGGTGCTGGAGCGGGTCACCGGCGCTTTGTCTGAAGCGCCGGTCGACGGGGCTACTTGCCGCCAAGCGCCTTGCAATCCGGCGTCGTACGCGACGGCAGGCCCATCGCACGGAAGGCGTCCGCCGTCATGCCGAGCGTCTGGGTGACATTGTCGACACGCGCGACCATCTTGTTCGTCAGCGTGCCGTCGGCGTTTGCGCTGACCTCGGTGACGAACACCGAACCGGATGCCTGGCGGTTCTCGTTGAGCGAGATCTCGCCCAGCGGGGTCTTCACCTTCAGCTTCGACAGCGCGGCATGGAACTTCTTCTGGCCGCCGCTGAGGTCGCCGTTGACCTCGTTCAACCCTGCGATCAAGGCCAGCGCGTTCACGTGGTAGCCGACGCCGAACAGCGACGGCGAGGGAAGCCTCTTGTCGGCCGGGAACGCGTCCTGATAGGTCTTGACATAGGCTTGCCACTCCGGCGCCGGGTTATCGTTGGCTACCCAGCCCGAAGTCGGGGTGCCAATGAGGGCGTCCTTGGCCTTGCCCTTTGAGCTCAGCACTGTCGGGTCGGCCATGATGGAGCCGCCGATCAGCTTCGCCTTGCCGCCGGCTTGCTGATACTGGTTGAGGAAGTTGATCGCATCCGTTCCGCCCACGCCGAGGTAGATGGCGTCGACGTTGTCGGGCAGCTTGGCGATCACGCCCGCATAGTCGCCCGAGCCAAGCGGAACCCACAGACGCTCCACCAGTTCGCCGCCGGCCTTGCAGAAGTCGACCGCGAAACCGAGGAAGTTGGTGTAGCCGAAGGAATAGTCGGCCGACACGGCTGCGACACGCTTCCAGCCCTTCTTCTCGACGACATATTTGCCCAGGCCCGTGCCCCACTGGGCGCCGTCCAGATTGAAGCGGAAGAAGTTCGGCGACGGGTCGACCCAGGTGGTCTCCAGCGCGCCGGAGATGCCGTTGATCACGGTCTTGTCCGGGATGGTCTTGGAGTAGTCGCGCATGGCGATGCCCTCCGAGCCCGACAGCGGGCCCAGGATGATATCGACCTTGTCCTGCTCGATCAGCTTGCGCGCCATACGCGTCGCGGTCGCGGGTGTCGTGTCGGTGTTTGCAACGACCGTCTCGATCTTTTTGCCGCCGGCTTTGCCGCCTGCCAGCTTGAGCGCCAGCTCGACGTTGCGTATGCCATCCGCACCGCCGGCCGCAAAGGCACCCTCCGTCGCAACCAGGATGCCGACCTTGATCGTGTCTTGCGCGACCGCTGCGCCGGGCAGCAGCAACGCCAAGACGGCAGCCGCCCCGATGAGTTGTTTCATGCCGAAATCCTCCCAAGGATCGATGATTGTCCGTGGCTCGTTCGACCACAGCTTTCCGCCTGCCAGCTGATCTGCCGCGACGGTTCCTGCACTCTAGCCTACAACTCGCACCGCCGCGACTACATCACATCGCTGCCAAACAGCCAACCGCGCCGATATATTATGTGTCTGCCTTTTGCCCGCGGCCGGACCCTCGGTCCCTGGCATGGCGCGGCCCGGCAATGGGCCGACGAAAATGCCCCTCGGCACCCATTAAGGACATTTTGCGCACCGCAACCGCCGCCGCTTGCCACGCAAGCACTATCCAATATAGTCGTGGCTAAACAGCATCGAACGATGCCGATGGGAGGACGATGGGTGAAGCTGTGGCGTACTCCGTGGCACATTTGCGGGCGCTTCGGGCACCCCTGCTTCTACTCCATTCCGCGCTGCATTCGGGATAGGCGCAATCGGATGACACCTGTCAGCCGATCACAA
>CAVWOY010000020.1:0-68807 GCA_963756735.1 uncultured Alphaproteobacteria bacterium | reverse complement strand
CGTCGTCTCCAGTGTCGGTCCGACCAAGGGTTACACCGTCTTCCTTTGCCCTAGCGAGCCCTGCCCTGGCCCGCTCCTGGATCATCGCCCGCTCGAACTCGGAGAACGCGCCCATCATCTGAAACTGGCCCGGCCCGATGGCGTACTCGTATCGAGGCCCTGCTGATGGAGATAACGGTCAACTTCCTTGGCGTGCAGCTCCTGCAAACGTGGCCAAGCAGATCGACCGAGCGAGCGCCCAAGCCGATCAACGGACCAAGCCATCACCATATCGATTTCCCGTCGGGCCACGGCCTTCAGCATCGCATCCAGCCCGGGCCGATCTTCGCGCCCCTTGGCGCCCGAGATGCCGGCGTCCTCAAAGGTAGCCGGCAACCTTCCAGCCGTGCCGCTTTGCTGCGGCCTCCAGCTCCCGACGCTGATTCCTCGTCGTCTGTTCTCACGTGGACATTCTCAATTAGAGCGCCACTTTCTTGTCCCGCTTGCCGTATCTGACATGCCGCGCCCTCCAGCTCAGGTGGGCCCTAAAGTGGAAGCTGGCCAACACGGACCAATAAAGGACCGGGTGTCCGCGCGGCCACATTGCGCGAATATTGATATTCATGCGGACATTCCTCAAAAGGCCTCTGATAGGATGTTTGTTCCGTCAGGAAGTTAGGCCATGAAGCGCCTGATCTCGGCGACGTTGCCTTTGCTGTCGTGGCTGTTAGGGGAGCTGTGCCCAAAGCGCCCCTACTTGTCATTGAGAGAGGCCAGCGCGCTTATTGACGGAAGCATCAAAGTCGGCATGAACAGACCCGAGGTGATCCGCCGGCTTGGGCGACCGAAGGATACACAGATCATAGGCGAAGCAGAGTTCCTCTTCTATCCAACCTCTGGGGTGTTTGCGCTCATGGCGTCGCAGCACGACCCCATCGCCATTGTTGATGGAAAGGTCGCTGGCTTCGGGCAGGCCTACTATGAGAACGCAACTGCGGGCGCTGGCATCGCCATGAAGCGGTGAAGCGCTCGACCATGACCGGGTTGCGGGTTCAGTGACTGCTGCGCCCGGAGGATCGCCTCGTCTACCAGACCTCAGCACCGCTCGGAGCACGGTGTCGCGAACATGCGAGCGGCGGCCTGGCGAAAGCTGGGGCCGTAGGTTCCGGGATACGGCGCGAACAACCGGCACCATGCGTGACTGCAGGACCGTTTATCTCACGCAACTCAGCGGGCGCAGGATGCGGGCGGCGTGTCCTCGTGGCCACATTACGCGGATGTTGATATTCATGCGGACATTCAGTGACCGGGCCTGATAGGATGTTTTTCCATGAGGCGGTTGAGCGCTCGACCATGACCGCAAGATCTTCATAGGAGTACCGGGTTCAGTGACTGCAGCAGTACAGGTTCCACATCTTACACTCAGTGCAGCGAAAGCAGGACCGCGCTCACTCTTGTTGTTCGAGCGCATTCACTACGAGTGGCTTCACCCGAGGCTGATCGAGTTTCTGCGCGAGCACTGCGGCACGTCGGTCACGCTGCTCACACCAAAAAACGCGATCGCCAAAAAGCGCCGCAGCCTGCTGCGCCCGGAGGATCGCCTCGTCCACATTGAAGACGTTGACGACATCGCCACCAATAGAATTCTGTCTGTCGAAGCCGAAGCGAGCCTCGCCGCCAGAAACGAGGCACACTACGATCTCGCCTATCTGCGGGACCTGGTGCAGCAGGACCGCTGGCTCTCCGCCTCCTTCGCGGGTCACGGCCCGAACAGCTATTTCGCGCAGATAGGCGGCACACCCTCAATTGACGCGGTGACAATGCGCATCAACCGTTATTTCGATTGGGCCGAGCGACTGTTTGACGAACGCGCGATCGATTGTGTAGTGGGCTGGCCGAGCTACAGCCTGCTCACCACGGTGATCACCCATGTGGCACTGAAGCGCGGCGTCCCGTCGACGTTTCTCACCGCCGGCCGCGGCAGCAAGTCATTCCGGCTGATATGGTCGGACGGACCCTATGTTGGCCCGCGTCTTCTCCGCGCCGCGATGGACCGTGCGTCGATCGATCCCGAGAGCCCGATCCCCCGGCCGGAGCCGCCAAGCGACACGCTCGCCGCGATCGCCGATCTCCCGCGCGAGGCGCGCCTTTCCACCTGCCTGCAGCGGATGTTCGCGGTGACCCGAGACGCAACGATCTGGGGCATCCAAGACTTGTTAGCGCGGCGCAAAAGCACGCGCGTGCCGCTTACACGCCACCTCAAGCGCATACATCGAGATTTACTTATGAACCGAACCGTTGACAGGCTCGCTTCGCGGGACATGGCCGAATTGACCGCGCGGCCTTTCCTATTCTTCCCCCTGCCCTATGAGCCGGAATATCCGAACAACTCGCTCGCGCGCGACTTCAACGACACGCTGTCGCTCGTGAAACAGACGGCGCTTGCAACGCCGGCTGGAATGCGACTGATCGTCAAGGAGCACGTGGTCGGCATCGGACACCGGAGGCGGAGCTTCTATGAAGAGATAGTAGCGCTTCCAACGCGAGGTTTGCCCACAACTCGATCCGGGGCGTTGACCTAGTGGAGCGTTGTGCTGCCGTCGTGACGCTCAACGGCACCGCGGGTCTTGAGGCCGGCTACTTCGGCAAGCGAGCCGTGATACTCAATGGCAACGTCGAGTATGCCGCTATGCGCCATGTGATCACGCCCACGATCTGCGTTCGCTGCCTTCTGCAATGCGTCGTGCCATAGCTCCAATAGACCCCGACGAGCAAATGCAAATCTGGGACGACGTCCGCCGCCATCTCAAAGCCATCACCGACCAATGCGTCGACGTGAGCGACATCGACGTGTTCGGCGGCAAGGTGCCGTTTCTGCCCCAAGCGGAGTATGATCGCCTGTTCGAGAGATTCCTCGACGCCTTCGCCTTTCTGAGAACGTCGTAGAAATGAAACTGAACAAGCAGATCATCTTCGCGCCCATTCGACACTGGAAGCTGGCCCACGCGCTCGGCATTGCGTCGGTCCCGCGGGTCGTGGGCCTCGCTGGCATGGCAGCAGCAACGATGCTCGTCGAATTCGCTGCCGTCGCTATACTTCCGGCGCTGCTGCGGTCGATTTAGGGCGGGGACGTCAGCCAGGCCGCTCAGTTTGATTTCGTCTCGCCGCTGATCGCTCGTATCGGTTTTGAGCCCGGCCTCACCGGATTGATCGTGCTCCTTCTCGCGCTTCTATGGCTCCGGCAGGCAGCCGTGACCGCGGAGATCGTCATCATCGAGCGCACCGTTCAGCGTGCCTACCGTGCCGTTTCAGGCTCACTCTATGAAGCCTGGCTGCGCAGCGCGATCGGCGCATCAGGCGCGGATGCGATCGGCACCTGGACCAATCTGATGCTGCGCCAGACGCTGCTCGCGTCGCAGCTTCTCGCGATCTACACTCGACTGTTCCGGCTCCTTCTCGCCGGCGCAGGCTACGTCATTGCGGCTTTTGCCGTGAATTCCTTCGTCACGGCAGTCGGCTTGGCCTATGCCGCGATCGTGCTCTTTGGGCTCACCTTCCTTCTCCGCCGCGCCAAGCGCATCAGCCGCATGACCATCGATCTGCAAAATCGGCTCGGCGACTACCTTGCCGACAGCTTTCTCGGCCGAAAGCAGATCAAGGTGTTCCAGATGGAGCCCGCCGAGCTCAGCCGGCTGCAGGGTCAAGTGAGCGACCTCGGCGCTACGCAAGTGCGCATGCAGATGAATTCGTCGCTGGTGCCGCTGTCGCTTACGACGGCCGTCTGTCTTCTCGTCCTTGGCCTTCTGGCAATTCCCAGCCCCGCGAAGATGTTCAGCCTCAATGAGATCGTGCTCTACGTCGTCATCATCGGCCGCCTGCTGCCGACGCTTCAGGCGGTCGCGAGCCGTGCGCAAGCGATCGTCGTTAACGGTCAAAGCTTGGAACGCGTGTACGAAGCGCGGCAGCGTCTGATTTCCCATCAGGAGCTGACCGGCGGACTATCCTTCCCGCCACGCTGCGCGCCGCTCGCTTTCGAGGCCGCAAGCTTCGCGTATCCGGGCCGCGGCGAGTGCCTGAACGACGTGAGTTTCTCGATCGTTCCCGGAACCGTCGTGGCGCTGACTGGCCCTTCCGGCACAGGCAAGAGCACTCTGATCGACATGCTGCCCCGTCTGATCGATCCCGTGAGCGGCATGGTCAAGCTCGGCGGCACGGATCTCCGCAGCTTCAACATCGGGGCTATTCGCAGTTGCATTGCTCTCGCGACACAGGAGCCCTTCCTGTTCGCCGCGACAATCGAGCAGAATATCCAGGTCGGCAGGCCGGACGCAACACGCGAAGAGGTCGTGGCCGCATGTGAGGCCGCCGGCGCGGCAGAGTTCATCTCATCTCTGCCTAATGGCCTCAACACCGTCATCGGCCAGGGTGGTGCGGGCCTGTCCGGCGGACAAAAGCAGCGCATCGCGCTCGCCCGCGTGTTGGTCTCCGATGCTCAAATTCTGCTCTTCGATGAACCGACCAGCGCGGTCGATCCCACAACCGAGATCAAGATATTCGAGGCCATCCAATCCAAGGTCCGGCGCAAGTGCGCAACCGCGATCATCGTTACCCACAGGACAGGCATCGTTGACAGGGCCGATGCCGTGGTCGAGATCAGGAACGGCGAGGCGCTCGTTAAGAGAAGACCAGCAAAGGACGCTGCCGTTCCGAACGTCGGCTTCGGCAAGACCGACGCTTTCTCGCTAGCAGCGCGCCTAGAAACGTGACCACGGCTAGTTCACCTGACCCTTGTCGCCCGTCGCGTCAACGCCGGTTATCACACGGTCTGAGCAACCACGGAAGCTGATCTGGTTGCGCTGGGCGCACTTGCTGCGAGCGTCACCGTGGCCATGCTGCTTGCTTCGAATGCACCAGCCAGAGGCAGGCAAATCGGCCTATCATTCTTCTTTCTGTCGCAATTGCTCTCATAGTCGGGTGATGCGGGCCGCGAGGTAGGAATGGCTGGCGCTGGCATGCTCAAACAGACCCTCTACATCAATCTCGACAGGGATGAGCATCGGCGGCGTCTCATACGCGCCGAACTCGATCGGATCGGCCTAACAGCAACGCGGCTACCCGCCGTCGACCAGCTCGCCGTGCCCCCAGACCTAGCCGGCTATTTCGCGCATATTGTGCACAAGCGGCCCCCACTCTTGGTGCCTGGAGCGATCGGCTGCTACGCCAGCCATCTTAGGGCTTATAAACAGATCGTCGGCGAGCGAGCTACAGCGACATTGGTCGTGGAGGACGATGCCGTTCTCGAAGATGACCTTGCCGAGGTCATACGACATACACTCGCCATGCTCCCAGCCGGTTGGGACATGGTGCATCTCGGCCAGTCGTCTCGTCACGGCGTGAAGCCGCTCGCAACGCTACCTAACGGTAGAAAGCTCGTCCGGTATTCCCGGATACCGTCCGGGACGGTCGGCTATCTGATCAGTTTGGCCGCCGCAAAGAAGATGCTTGATCCGGCCATCCTGCGCTTTTGGGCCATCGATTTGGACACCCGGCGACCATGGGTGTTCGACCTTGACGTTTATGGCGTCGTGGCGCCACCAATCCGGCCGAACAAGAAGCTCCCAAGCACTATCGGATACCTCATCAAGTCGACAGCGCGGAGGGGCCTGCCGCGCCCCACGGCTTATTCCTGGACCAATACGCCACTACGCACGCCGCGTGGCCTCGTGTTCAACATGCGCAAGCTTGGGCCATCGTGGTGGCTCCGCTGCTTTGCGGTCAACTGTGTCGTGAAGCTCCGAGCAGCACTCGCGCCAGTGGCCAATCACCTCGCTTCTTCCGCTCAGGCGAGCGCCAACCAAGCGCGTCGGCAGGGCTCGTCGCTTGTCTAGACGGTGATCATCTTGCTCATGCTAGTTGCCGGCTTCTAGCCGTCACCGCTGTCGCAATGCGGGTGGCACGGCGGCGGTCGCTCGCTCCACGACACGGCCTCGACGTCCACAAACGCGTGGCGCACACGGGCGCGTTCTGCCTCCTGATCGAAACAGCTAGGGCAGGTTTCGCGCCAGCCATTGAGCCCAACCAGGGCCCACGCTTCCTCGGGCTCAACTTGGAGCTTGACGACATTGCGGCACGACTTCTGACAATGCGGGACGTTGGTCGTGCCACGGCTTGTTCACCTGGCCTGTCGCGCGTCGCAAAGATACTTGTGATGATATCGGCAGAGCGGCAAGCTTGGTGATACATCGAGAACTGAAGCATGCTCGCGAGGCTGGCGGGCGTTTCCTGTGGAGTATCGGGTGACAGCGTATTCACCCACGCTGCCTGCCGAGGTACCACGCGGCTGCCGGAAGCGCGCCGATAACGGACGCTTGCCACCAAGTTCGTAGCACGAAGCTGTCCCGGAGATTTTCGCCCAGGTTAGCTTCTAACAAGGCAAAACCTGAGGCGCGTCATGTCCAAGCTCAAACCACTGTCACACGAGTCGCGAGTCCTGAGGGACGCGGCTGGGGTAAGGTTCACACCGCAAGAATGCGAGCAGTGGATTGCACTTTCCTTGCGGGATGCGCAGCCGCGCAGAGAAGCGCGGGATATGTGGAGTGTGCCCGTCGTGCTGTTCGTAGCAGCGGCTGGTATATCGCTCTTTGCGTTGTGGGCGGTGTTAGCGGCGTTTCCGGCTGAGCCGACTATGTATGCGACCCGAGCCTAAGTCGGCGCGGCTGTGGATCGCCGCGCCCGGACCGACTTCGGGATGAGCGCTTGGGCCCGCCGATCCACGATCTCGCGACCGATAGTCTTGCGGGAGATTGAGTTCTGGCCGGAACCGGTGGCGCCAAGCAGGGCGCGCAGGATCGAAGTCGCCTGGAAGGCCGCTACGTCTCCCTGGTAGGCAGCAAAAACGGCGCCCACTCGGGGCGCCGCTCCTGCCGTCTCTAGGCGTTGTTGGTTCTGGTTGGTATTGCGCTCCACCCAATAGTCGCGCGACCCGAACTTCTCCGCGTGGACAACGGTAGCTGCCGCACCGGCAAGGGCCGCAACAGAGATGAGCGCTGCTAGAACGGTCTTCATGATCGCTTCTCCAGGTTTGTTTCTCTTGTGAACAATCAACCGATTGCCGGGCAGATCGGTTGCGCCAACTCACCGAGGCGTGAGGGATGGTGATAGCGCTTGTGCCTACGCTTGAGAGCTAAGGCCCTCGATCATCTGTACCCTGATCCTCCTCACAACAAAGACCAAAGGGAACGGCCGCTAAAGCGAGGCACTATGCGGAAGACAGTCTCAATACGGTACCGACTCCAACCCCAAGCGTCTTTGCGATCTTGCGGACCCCGACGCCATCAGCCCGCATCGCTCGCACCTTGGCCGCACGCTCCGGGTCCGTCGTCTCCAGTGTCGGTCGACCAAGGGTCACACCGTCTTCCTTCGCCCTAGCGAGCCCTGCCCTGGCCCGCTCCTGGATCATCGCCCGCTCAAACTCGGAGAAAGCGCCCATCATGGCCCGGCCCGATGGCGTGCTCGTATCGAGGCCTTGCTGATGTAGGTAAAGGTCAACGTCCTTGGCGTGCAGCTCCTGCAAAGTGGCCAACAGGTCGACCAGTGAGCGCCCAAGTCGATAAACGGACCAGGCCATCACCATATAGATTTCCTTGCGGGCCACGGCCTTCAGCATGGCATCTAGCCCTGGGCGATGCTCGCGCCCCTTGGCGCCCGAGATGCCGGCGTCCTCAAAGGTGGCTGCAACCTTCCAGCCGTGCCGCTTGGCTGCTGCCTCCAGCTCCCGGCGCTGATTGCGCGTCGTCTGTTCGCCCGTGGACATTCTCAGTTAGAGCGCCACTTTCTTGTCCCGCTTTCCATATCTGACCATGCCACGCCCTCCGCCCTTTCAACGCAGTGACTATCACCCGATTTGCGATGTCCGAAACCCTACGCTTGCCAGCTTCGAGGAACGCATTGGACCAGCTGTAGTAGAGGCCCTCGGCAATGCCTTCGCGGCGGCACAGCTCGACGATCGAGTGTTCGCCGCGCAAGCCGTCCGTAGACGACTTTGCACC
This sequence comes from uncultured Alphaproteobacteria bacterium, assembly GCA_963756735.1. Lineage (GTDB taxonomy): Bacteria > Pseudomonadota > Alphaproteobacteria > Rhizobiales > Hyphomicrobiaceae > AWTP1-13. Next base: position 60,780 of record CAVWOY010000020.1, on the reverse strand, counting down.
CACTGAATGTCCTCGTCCTCGTCTACACCGACGCTGAACCGCGCACAGGGATTGCCGGCCTGGCTGGTGCGCATCTCGGCATCGGTGCCGAGGCGGCCGATGAAGGCGCATTCGATGTGGTTCACGGTTGTTGTCCTCTCAATGTCAGCTCCGCAGCGTCGCCATGCGGTTGATGTTGCCGCGCGGGAAGCCCACTGGTTGCCAGTGACAAGGGCCATCACGGCACTACGCGGCGCGCCATTCTTCTTCGCGGCCCCTCGGGCAGCACTCTCGACGCAGTATTGGTCCAGGTTGCCAATGCGCCGACCCTTATCGATTTGGTTCTTGGCGCGGTCCAAGTACTCCTCTGGGTTTTCGCCCATCAGCGTGATGCTGGTGGCAGCCTCGGGCCGGGCCGGCTGCTTCTGACGCTCTCCGCGATGATGCGCTGAATTTGGGTCGGCTCCTCTCCCATCACGAACGTCAGTCCCGTTTCCGTTTTTTCCTTATAGAAATACTTACAGAGGGACTGACATAGTATGCCGGTCTGTGGACCGGTACCCTCCGGGTGGAATATTACGCGCAACACGGATAGTCTTGGCGAACATGAGCAGCCCCGGAAATTAGTTTCAGCCGTGTCGCAAACGGCTGGCCCGATGCATTTCTTGCGCCTCAGCAGTGTAGCCGTAGCTAGCAGATGGCCGACTGCCCTTTCCGCGCTGCGGCGGTTTAGGCAGGCATTGTGGGCAACCGTGCCAGTGCCAACCTTGGCCGTGCCGCGCTTCCAGATCAGACCCGCCGTGAAGACGCTGTATGCGCGGACATCGGCGCCGGTCGGCCGTGGATCGGCACCGGCCGCCGGAATGGCCCTCTCCTTGACCGAAGGTCTCTGCTTGGCCGGTATCGCCCGGATGGCCGCAGCCGCAACATCGAATGCGGATGTCGATGGGGTCCGTGTCCGGTCCTTGCGCGGTCGCCGCGCTTGCGGGCAGCCTTAGGCTACGCGTCGCCATTCGCGCGCACGTTGCGCCTCCGAGGAAGCGCTTGCTGTCACTGGCGAACAGATGTTGCCAGTGAGCGCTTCCAATATGCCATCTGCCCACGCCGTCAACGTGGGTGCCAACGCACAGCACCAGTTCACCGCCGCCTAGCCAGGGGCGGCGGTCGTGTTTTCAATCAGCGAAGCATGCGAACGAGTGCCGAACACGCTCCCCCGCATTTTCCCCAGCTGGTGGGGGATGTTCGCCGCGCGTCAGGTTCAATCGTGGGGGAAACGGGAGTGCTCTACCCTGCCAGCAACTTCCAAGTTGCGGTTTTGCTGGCGATTTCGTAGTGAGATGCGCCCACAGGCTGCCGTAGCTCAGTGGTAGAGCACTCCCTTGGTAAGGGAGAGGTCGTGTGTTCAATCCACACCGGCAGCACCAGCACCCTCTCTGACTTTGCTAGATTTTTCGCGGTTTGCGCGCCGGCGGTCTCCCTCACCCCAAAGTGTAGAACAGCGCACGAACGCGCAGCTCGTTCGGCACGCCTCTTGACACGCAAAAGTCGTCGTCTGTGCCAACGTTCAATCTGAGCACCGCTGAAAAGTTTAAGGGCGCCGGCTCCTGCCGGAGCGGCGCCCTTTCGTGTTCCTGTTGCCTAGTTGCGTCTCTGCGCGTCCCGCGCCCTTCTCCTCGGCCCTCGGAAAGCATGGGGAGAGGGGGGACAGAAACCAGCGCGGCATGCTCCGCCTGCACCGACGCCTAGTTACGGGCGTTCGGCTCGGGGGGTCAAGCGCCGTTGCACGACGCAAGATAGCCCGACCCACAATGTCGACCCACGGACAGCGGCCAGACACCGCGCGACGTTATCAACCCATCTACACGCGCAGGCAGGCCAAGACGAACGGCCATATCTGCACCACCGAGCAAGAGCGCGACGCACGTGCATTCCGGATGGTCACCAATCGCGACGTAGCACTCAAGTGCATCGCGTCCGGCATCCCAGTGTTTCCGCCCCAGGTCGTGCCTCAAAACGACCGTTGGCTCAAGAAGCCACTGATCGGTGGATGGCAGGGCAAAGCGACCACTGACCGGGCCCAGATTTTTCGGTGGTGGAAACGGTTTCCGGACGCAGTTGCCGGTATCGAGCTTGGGCGGTCTGGCCAGCAACGGCGGCGACCCCTTTGCCTTGGTGCGCTCAGTCGAGGCCGCTGTAGCTAACAAGGTGATACAGCGGCAACATCCCGCGATCTCGTCACGCGTGGGCAGCGGTGGCCTATCCCACGGATTGGACATGGCGGACCCCAAGAAGCGAAGCACAAGCCATAGTAAGACCGGCAAGACCATTGTTGATGAACCCGGCGCCGATCAGCGCTTCAACAACATCCTCAAGCGGGCGCTGAATACGCCGCCGCCGCGCAAGAAGGCGGGAGCCAAGAAAACGCCGAAGCGCTAGGCCGCCTTGGTTGGCGGCTTGATGTACCTGAAGTCCCTCTGCTGGCAGTTCAGGCAGTCCCAAATCTGCTGAATTAGGCCCTTGTCGTGGTAGTTCTCGCGCACGAAGAACGCTTGGCGCTCGCGACAATGGCTGCAGACATCCATTGGCCACGGCCTCAGTAGCTTCTTCTCCAGTTCCTGGATGCGTTGTTCAAACCTGTCGACACGGGCCGGCGTTTCCCGCTTCCACTCATTCCAGCGGTCAAGAAGATTGAAGATGTCATCCAACACCCAAGCCATCGCTACTCTCCATGAAGGTGGCCTTGTTCGCCAGGAAACGGCCATCGCCGCCGCCAACGTGAGTTGACGGCGGAGGTCGACCTGCTTGTTCAGGATGCCAAGGGCTACGCGGCGGTACTGCTGGGGCCTGAAGAAGCGGCCCATGTCGCTGCACTGCTCAGCAACTCAGTCGCCAAGCTTGCCCTGGCAGGTAACGCAGTCAAGTACACACGTCCCATGTTTACGATGGTAAGAGACCAGTGGCGCCGACAGAACCCGCATGGAACTCTTAGCAAGTGATTCGCATCTCCGCGTCCTTGCGTGACCGACCAGCGATTGGACTTCGGTGCATTTGCCGTTGTGCTCTCACGAAACAACGATGTGAACATGAAGCTAGTGGCGCTCTCGGATCGCGACGCCCGACGTGCATCGTCCCGCAACGGGATCGACCGAACGCTTCTGGTGAAATTGCTTTCGCAGATCCATGACTCCTTCGGTGCAGCACCCCCCGTTAGACATCTCCCGCGGAATGCCCTTCGACTTGTGCGGCAACTCCCGCAAATTCTTGACACCCGGTTCACACCCATTCGGCCAGCTGAGCGGCATTCCTTGCCGGGCAAGCTGGTTGTGTCGCTTACGTCTTACCCGCCCCGGTTCGCAACGCTCGGGCTCACCCTGCGCTCACTCCTGCTACAGGACGTGCAGCCTGATGTGCTGGTGCTTTGGGTGTCTGTTGCTGATCGCAAACAGCTGCCGCGCAGCGTGACCAGCCTACAGCAGTTCGGGTTGGTAATATCTGAGTGCGAGGACGTGAAATCCTACAAAAAGATCATCCCGGCGCTGAAAGCTTACCCAGACGCGTTCATCATCACGGCCGACGACGATATTCGCTATCCCGAAGTCTGGCTGCGGCGGTTCGTCAACGAGTATCGGCGCCCCGATGAAATCCTGTGTCAGTGCGCCCGGCGGGTCGTGCTAACTCCTGATCGCAGGCTTACGCCCTACCAAAGCTGGCACTTAATTGCCGGAGACGATGCAGGACCAACCGTCTTCCCAATAGGTCTTGGCGGTATCTTGTATCCGCCCAATACGCTCAGCCCCGAGACAGCCAATGCGGCTGAATTCATGCGGCTATGCCCGTACGCGGACGACGTGTGGCTCTTTTGGATGGGCCACCGCGCCGGAAGTGTCCGTCGGGCCATCGTCCCTCCTGAGCGTATCAGGTCGTGGCAAAGGCTCACGCGGTCACCGAATCTTTGGAGCAAGAACAAGAACGGCGGCAACGACACGCAGATTGCTGCTATGACGCAGGCGTACGGCATACCGGAAGCGCTAACCACCGGTCGGCCCCCATTGCATCGAGCAGGATTGCACAGCGCACTGGCGACTTGACAGCGGCAAGCTCTAGGATCGCGACTGCCAGATGATCGAACTGGCCGAGGCCGAAGTAGCAGCGCCTAAGTCCAAGAAATCCTAGGGCAACTAGCACCAGAATTCCCAAACAAGATCAGTCTTGGCGCGTAGTGCGCTCCCCGTCCACGGGTCCGAAGCGCGGAGGCTCCACATACGGCAGGCGTCAAACCCATTGCCGGTCGCGACGTGGCGCCTTCTCCCCGACCCTCGCCACGAACTCGGCAGCGGCTCGATAGCCGAGGCTCGGGCAGCAGGGCGCCTATCACGCCGGCGGCTGGGCGACGACGTCCTCGTAGCGGTGCCGCTTGGTGATCAGCTTGGAGTGCTGGAAAATGTCGAGCGTGGCCTCGAACGCGGGCCGCGTGATCTCCACGTGCGGGCTCCAGTTGCCCAGCGTCTGGTAGGCGGCGATGGTGGTCTCCAGCACGGGCAGGTCGACGTCCTTGAAGAACGGTGCCTCGGCCTTGGCGACCTCGGCGGCGGGCGTGGCGATCAGCCAGGCGCGGGCCTTGCGGTAGGCGCGCATGAAGGCCCGGGCCTGCTCGGAGCCTAGCCACTCGCGGGTGGCGGCGAGGCTCGAGAAGGCGCAGGGGCCGATGGCCTCGCCCACGGCGGCCACCACGTGGCCGACCTTGTCGTGCGCGAGCTGCTGCGGGGCGGGGCCCTGCAGATGAATGTAGTCGCCCTGGCCGCCGCGGAAGGCGGCGATCATTTTCTCTGTCGAGCCGGCGTCGACGGCCTTGATTGCCGAGAAGTCGAGCCCGCGCTTGAAGCAGGCGTACTTGAACATCGCCATCGGCTGGCCGCCGTGGTCGACCAGCACTTGCTTGCCCTCGAGCTTGTCCCAGCTGAACGCGGGGTCGGGGTTGCGGCCCGTAAGAAAGAAGCCGTCCATCTCGTTGATCTGGGCGAAGTGCAGCGCGGGCGGGGCCTTGCCCTGCTCGAGCGGGCCGAAGCCCTGGCTCGGCGCCGACTGCGCCACCTGCACGGAGCCGTCGATGAGGCCGGCGATGGCCGACCGGCCGGGCGCGGAGACCGAATGCTTGCCCTCTAGGCCTTCCTGCTTCAAGAAGCCGCCGGCCATGGTGGCGATCAGCGGCGAGTAGAAGGCGGAAAAGCGCGTGAACTCGATGCGGATCTCTTCGGCCATGATTCACCTCCCGTGCCTGCGTTGATTGTTGGCCGGCATGGTCACACGGGGGGAGGCGAGGCTCAAGGGTACGTGTTGTCATCCCGACCGCGGTTTGCAAGCACATCCAGCCTCGCCGGCCTTGGGCCTCGAGGGTGAGGGAGGAGGAGCAGGGCGTCCAGGCTCGCGCCCGGTGACCTGCGGTCGTTAAGAAGGGCGCAAGGACGCCCTGCTCGGCTGATGTTCGCTCGCTACCTTGGCGCTTGCCAGATCAGATCACCGACCAAGGCCGTCTCGGACACCAGCTTCGCCGCTTCCGGTTCCCGCGCTGGCGCTTGGATGACCTCTCCACCAACCAGGCGAAAGTGCCGGACAACGGCCCCCGGCTCCTAGATTGGGCTGCGGCTCCGGAAGCCGCGCTTCCCATCACCGGGGCAATCTCGACATAGGCGCGCGCCCCGCCTTTGTCACCCTCCGTAGGCCAACAATATTTTTGCTGAATCTTATCCCCGCCGCCCAAACCTGCGGTAGGCGCGCCGCTGTCATCCCGGAATTCCGCGAAAGCGGAATATCCTCAGGGCCTCGTCGCCTGGGTCCCTGTGTGGATTCGCATGCGAGGCGCCGGGATGACATCAGCGCTCGCGCGGCGCATCGATCGTCGCAAACGGCATGGCGGCCTCGTAGGCGCGGGCCGCGCGCAACACCAGCGCATCGGCGCCGACCGCGCCCACGATCTGCAAGCCGATCGGCAGGCCGGCGCTGGTGAGCCCGCAGGGGACCGAGGCGGCGGGCTGCGTGGTGAGATTGAACGGGTAGAGAACGGCGCCCAGTCGCACCAGGCCGTGCCCCACTCGCCCGAGCGCGGCACCAGGTCGCCGACCTCGAAGGCCGGCAGCGGCAGCGCTGGCGTGACCAGTAGGTCGTAGGTCTCGTAAAAGCGCGCGAATACGTTGTGCAGGCGCGCGCGCTCGAGCTGGGCGCGGATGAGGTCCGGCGCCGGGACGGTGGCGCTGCGCTCGAGCTCGGCGACGAGCAGCGGATCGGCCTCGGCGCGCCATGCGCCGGTCAGGGCCGCAAGCTGATACTGCATGACCGGCCACCAGAAGGTGTTCCAGGTGCCGATGGGGTCACCGCCGAGATCGGGGTCGACCTCCTCGACAGTTGCGCCGAGGCTGGAGAGTGATCTCACTGCGGCGGCAACCGCGCTCTCGACCTCGGGATGCACGCGCTTGGCAAAGCCGAGCCTGGCGAATAGGCGATGCGCAGGCCGCGCACGCCCGCGTCGAGCCCTTCGCGAAAATCCGGAGCAGGCGAGATCCAGCCGTAGACGTCGCGCACGTCCGGCTCGGCGATCACCGACATGGCGAGTGCCGCATCGGCCACCGTGCGCGTCAGCGGCCCAAGATGGGCGATGGTGCCGAGCGGGGACGCGGGAAACGCCGGCACGCGTGCCCGTGTCGGCTTGTGGCCGAAGCATCCGGTGAAGGTCGCCGGTATGCGGACCGAGCCGCCGCCGTCGGTGCCGAGGTGGATCGCGCCCATGCCGAGCACGGTGGCGGCCGCCGCGCCGGCCGATGAGCCGCCCGTCGTCATGCGCGTGTCCCAGGGATTGCGCGTGAGCCCCGTGAGCGGGCTGTCGCTGGTGGCTTTCCAGCCATACTCGGGCATGGCCGTCTTGCCGAGTATGACCGCGCCGTGCTCGCTCAAGCGCGCGACGGCGGGCGCATCGAAGGTCAGGGGATCGGCCTTGGTGAGCTTGGAGCCGAAACGAGCAGGGCATGCCGGCAACGGCGATGTTGTCCTTGACGCCGACCGGCACGCCGTCGGTGAGGCCCTTAGGCGCGCCTGCCATCCAGCGCGCCTCGCTCTCGCGTGCAGCAGCGAGCGCGCCGTCGGCGTCCAGGTGGCAGTAGGCGTTGACCGCGCCGTTGAAGCGCTCGATGCGTGCCAGCGTGGCCTTGGTTGCCTCGACGGGCGAGAGGCTGCGGCTGCGATAGAGCGTGACCAGATCGCTGGCGGACAGCAGTGCGGGATCGCTGGCTTGGCTGCGGAACTCATAGGGTGCTGGCTCTCCCGGCCTCATGCATGCTTGGTGGGTCGTCATCCACTAGCGCGGCCACAGGCTAGGCTCCGTCGCCGGCGCAGCCGGCGCCAGCGCCCGCAGACCGAAACAAGGATGCCCGCGGGTTGGCGCCGCGGGCATCCCGGGTGGCAGCAAAGGGAAGGCTCAACCCTTTGCGCCGGTAACAGCTGCTACGCTCACGTCTCGTAGACGTAGCCGCGCTCGCCATGGTGGCTGAGGTCGAGCCCTGTAGCCTCTTCCTCGGGGCTCACGCGGGTGCCGAGCACCAGCTTGACTATGCCGAAGATGATGGCCGAGCCCACGCCCGACCACACCAGGGTGAGGCCGACAGCCTTGGCCTGGGCGATGAGCTGCACGTCGCGCACGTACTCGGCAACCTTCGCCGTGCCGGGGCTCACCACATAGTCGAGGATGCCGGTGCCGCCGAACTCGGGGCTCACCAGCAGGCCGGTGCCCAGCGCGCCGACGATGCCGCCGATGCAGTGGATGCCGAACACGTCGAGGCTGTCGTCGTACCTGAACAGCCACTTGATCACGGTGGAGAAGAACAGGCAGATGACGCCGCGGCCGCGCCCAGCACGGCTGCGCCCATCGGCCCGACGAAGCCCGCCGCCGGCGTGACGGCGACCAGGCCCGCCACCACGCCGGAGCACAGGCCCAGCAGCGACATCTTCCAGCGGAAGATGAACTCGAAGATCATCCAGGCGAGCCCGGCCGCGGCGGTGGCGATGAAGGTATTGGCCATGGCCAGCGCCGCCCCGCCGCCGGCCTCGAGCGCCGAGCCGGCGTTGAAGCCGAACCAGCCGACCCACAGCAGGGCCGCGCCTACGCAGGTCAGCGTCACGCTGTGCGGAGCCATCGGCTCCTGGCGGAAGCCGACACGGCGGCCGAGCATGATGGCGCCGACCAAGCCGGCGATGCCGGCGTTGATGTGCACCACGGTGCCACCGGCAAAGTCGATCGCGCCCCATTGGAACACCAGGCCGGCGTCTGCCTGCACGGCCGCCAGCGCCTTCTCGGCCTCGGCCTTGGCGGGGCCGGCGGCCTCGGCGACCTTGCGTGCGGCGTCGGCCAGCGCGTCGGGGCCCGCCCAGTACCAGACCATGTGCGCTACGGGGAAGTAGACGAAGGTGACCCACAGCGCGATGAACAGCATCAGCGCGGAGAACTTCATGCGCTCCGCGAAGGCGCCGACGATCAGCGCCGGCGTGATGCAGGCAAACGTCATCTGGAAGCAGATGTAGACGAGCTCGGGGATCACCACGCCGTTGGAGAAGGTGGCGACGTTGGATTCGGGCGTCACCCCCATCAGGAAGACCTTGGAGAACCCGCCGACGTAGTCGTTGAACGGGCCGCTGGTGAAGGCCAGGCTGTAGCCGTAGATCACCCAGATGATCGCCACCATGCAGGTGATGGCGAACACCTGCAGCAGCATGGAGACCACGTTCTTGGCGCGCACCAGGCCGGCGTAGAACAGCGCCAAGCCCGGGATCGTCATCATCAGCACGAACACCGTCGCGACCAGCATCCAGGCGGTATCGCCCTTGTTGGGCGTGGGTGCATCGGCGGCCAGGGCTGGGCCTGCAAGGAGGACTATAGGCAAGGCGGCGAGGGCCGCAGTCGGCAGTTGGCGGAAGCTGAAAGCGTGCATGGCGGGTTCCCCCATTGAGCCGCAAACCGGGCGTCCAGGCGCACAAGGCGCAAGCGCGGCCTGCAATTCCGCAAAACGTGTGCCAGCCGTTAGCGAAGGGCCTAAACCATTGAAATCGCGGGGGTGGTCGCCGGGACCCCAGGCACTGCGTGGCGCCGAGTTCGAGCACTCGCATGCATCGTGGGCAATCGGCTGCCTAATCTGCGGACAGGGGTTGCGCGCCCGCTGCCTTCGCCCGCTGCCTTCGATTGTCGCGGCGTGGGGCTGGATCTTGCCCCGGTTCATCCTTGCCGATCCACGCGCCGCGAGCCAAGCTCGACGGGTACACGCGTGGAGCAAGCGATGGCCGAGGCGCACCCGGACGGCACCTACCCGACGACCTGTTGGGAGTGCTCGACCTGTTGCGGCGCGCTGGCCACGGTGCGCGACGGGCGCGTCGTCGACTTCGCGCCCAACCGCGACCACCCATATTCCAAGGGGGCGTTCTGCATCAAAGGCATCCGCGGCGCGCCGGGCGTCACCTACAGCCCGACCCGCCTGCTGCGCCCGCGCCGCCGGCTCGGCGCCAGGGGCGAGGGCCGCTGGGCCGACATCTCCTGGGACGAGGCCCTCGACGAGATGGCCGACCGCCTTGCCCAGGTGCGCCAGAAGTACGGGCCCGAGGCGATCGTCGGCGCCACCAGCGGCGCCTACTTCAGCCGCAGCGTGATCCTGGCGCTGACGATGCGCTCGATCGGCTCGCCCAACTGGATGATCAACCAGGACCTATGCGGCGGCTGCCGTGCGGTGAGCGCGCGCACCATGGGCCTCGACATCACGCGCGGCGAGGACATCGACAACACGCGCTGCGCCCTGATCGTCGGCCGCAATCCGTCGATCGCCGATCCCGTCGAGTGGGCCGCGCTGAAGGCCGCCAAGAAACGCGGCGCGCGCATCGTCATCATCGACCCCAAGCGCACCCAGGCCGCCGACATGGCCGACATCTGGCTGGCGCCGCGGGTCGGCACCGACGCAGCGCTCGCGCTGGCGATGACCCACGTGCTCGTCACCGAAGGGCTCTACGACAAGGCCTTCGTCGGCGCAACACTGCCACGGCTTCGATGAGTTCGCCGCCAGGGCCGCGCAATATCCGCCCGACGTCGCCGCAGGCTGACCGGCGTACCGGCGGACAAGATCGCGGCCGCTGCCCGCATGTATGCCGACGGCCCGTCGACCTTCGTCAGCGGCCACGGCATCGACGCCTTCAGCGCCGGCGTGCAGACCTTCCGCGCCTATCACTGCCTCGTCGCCATCAGCGGCAACGTCGACCGGCGCCGGCGGCAACATGCGCATGCGCACGCCCAAGGGCATGCGCAACTACGGCGAGCTGCTGCACATGCCGGAGTTTCGGCTCCCAGCGGAGACCGAGGCCCGCACCATCGGCGCCGAGCGCTTCCCGCTGTGGGCAGGCCCCAAGGGTTGGCAGACCGCCTGCCACAACCCCTCCGTCATCGAGGCCATGCTGACGGGCCGCCCCTATCCCGTGCGCGCGCTCTATGCCAGCGGCGTCAACATCCTCGTCACCTATCCCAATACGCGCCGCACCATGGAGGCGCTGCGCTCGCTCGACTTCGTGGCAGTGGCGGCCCACACCATGACGCCGACCGCAGAGCATGCCGACATCGTGCTCCCCAAGACCACCACGCTCGAGGAGGAGGAGGTGTCGTTCATGCCGTCGGGGCCGACGGTGCTGTTCACGCGCGCGCTTGCGCCGCCGCAGGGCGAGGCCCGCTCGGAGATCGACATCGCCCTGCCGCTGCTCGCAAAGATGGCCGAGCGGCAGGCGATCAAGCGCCACCTGCTGCCGTGGGCCTCGCAGCGCGCGTTCAACAGGTATCTCCTGGGTGACTCGGGCATCGACATCACCGAGCTGGAGCGGACGGGCTACCACCAGGCCGCGGCCGAACCTGCGGCATCGAGGCCATTCGCAACACCCACCGGCAGGATCGAGCTCTATTCCGAGACCCTGAAAGAGCATCGGGCTCGATCCCCTGCCGGCGCACGAGGCGACCGCAATTCCAGAAGTCGAGGCCGGCCAGTATCCGCTCACCCTCGTCACCGGTGACCGCGAGAAGAGCTACCACCACTCGCGCTTCCGCGATCAGGCCTGGGCGCTCAAGGTATCGCCCGACCCGCGCCTCACCATGCACCCCGACACGGCGCGCGCGCTCGGGCTTGAGCGACGGCGACTGGGTGCACCTCGAGGTGGCGCGCGGCAAGGGCGCCTGCCGCCTGCGCGTGAAGCTGACTGACGCGACGCCCCCCGACGTGGTCAACACCGGCATGGGCTGGTGGCGGCCCTCGGAGCCCGGCCCGAGCACGGCGCGCTCGATATCAACATCAATGCGGCGCTCGACTACGACGGCCCCTGGGACCCGGTGTCGGGCTCCAGCAACGTGCGCGGCATGCGCTGCCGCGTCGCGCGCATCGTGGGTTGAGCCAGCTGGCTCTGCGTCGCGAATAGCCGAGCAGTCGCTGCGCGAGAAGGGCTGCCGCCCTTCGACCCGCTCGAGGGGAGACCCCTCGAGCTCCCCCTCTTGATTGGCTCCGCAAGCGGAAGCGTTGGCGCATCGCCGGTCGCAACGATATTCAACTTAGCGGTTGAATATCTCCGGCGCAGTGCATCTATATTCAACCGTATGGTTGAATTACACGCACCCCGGCTCGATGCCGTTTTTCACGCCCTCGGCGATGCCACGCGCCGGCGCATGCTGCGCGATCTCGCCCGCGGCGAGCGAACGGTCAGCGAGCTGGCGGAGCCCTTCGCCATGTCGCTGGCGGCCGCCTCAAAGCACATCAAGGCGCTGGAGAACGCCGGGCTGATCCGCCGCGAGGTGCGCGGCCGCACGCACCTGTGCCACCTCGCTCCCGGACCCCTCGCCGGCGCCCACGAGTGGCTGGGCTTCTACGAGCGCTTCTGGAGCGACCGTCTCGATGTCCTCGAACGCCTCCTGCGCGAAGAGGACGCCCGCAAATCCCACCCCCGCAAAAAAGGAAAACGACAAATGAGCAAACCCATGACCCCGGACGCCTACGGCGAGCTGATCGAGCCGACTACGCTGAAAATCCAGCGCCTGCTGCCCGGCCCCATCGAGCGCGTCTGGGCCTATCTCACGCAAGAGCGAGCTGCGCCGCCAGTGGCTGGCGGCGGGCGAGATGGAGATGAAGGTCGGCGCGCCTTTCGAGCTCGTCTGGCGCAACGGCGAGCTGACGAGCGCCGGCAAGCGGCCGGCGGGCTTCGACGAGGAGCACCGTATGGAAAGCCGCATCGTCGCCTGCGAGCCGCCGCGCAAGCTTGCCTTCACCTGGCAGCGCGGCGGCGAAGTCACCTTCGAGCTGGAGCCCAGGGGCAACAAGGTGCTGCTCACCGTCGTCCATCGCCGCCTGCCCGACCGCGCGACCATGCTCAAGGTCGCCGCCGGCTGGCACGCGCACCTCGACGTCCTGGTTGCCCGCGCGACGGACAGCGAGCCGGAGCCGTTCTGGGACCGCTGGGTTAGCCTCAAGGACGAGTACGAGCGCGCGCATCCCGGCCTGACATCGGAACGCGGACGCCAGGCGACATGTACGATGAGACACACAGGACGCAGCCATGAAGACCCCCGATCGTATCGCCGCAGGAGTGGGAAGCTGCGCGCCAGAAACTGCTCGTGAAGGAGAAGGAGCTGACCCGCGCCCGTGATGCGCTCGCCGCCGAGCGCCGGCGGATGCCGTGGCTGGCCGTGGAGAAGATACGAGTTCGACGGACCCAAGGGCAAGGCGAGCCTGCTCGACCTGTTCGAGGGCCGCCGTCAGCTGATCGTCTACCGCGCCTTCTTCGAGCCCGGCGTGTTCGGCTGGCCCGACCATGCCTGCCGCGGCTGCTCCATGGTGGCCGACCAGGTGGCCCACCTCGCCCATCTGAACGCCCGCGACACCACGCTCGCGTTCGTCTCGCGCGCGCCGCAGCCGGACATCGAGCGTGTCAAGGCACGGATGGGCTGGACGATGCCCTGGTACACCATCACCGACACGTTCGACGCCGACTTCGGCGTGCGATGAATGGCACGGCACCAACGCGTTCATCCGCGATGGCGACGACGTGTTCCGCACCTACTTCATCAACAGCCGTGGCGACGAGGCGATGGGCGGCACCTGGAGCTACCTCGACATGACCGCGCTCGGGCGTCAGGAGGCATGGGAGGACTCGCCGGAGGGCTACCCGCAGACGCCGACGTACAAGTGGTGGAACTGGCACGACAGCTACGTCCCCGACGCCGCGCCCGACCAGAAATGGGTCGAGGTGTCGGATGCCGGAGAGGCGGCGTTCCGGAACCGCGACGGCGCGTAGTCGCGGGAGGAAAGCATGAGCGCGGGTCGGATCGGCGGGCGCGCCCACGACGCGAACCGTCACTATGGCGGCACCGCCGCCTCGCTCGGCGCAGCCGACTGGTTGTCTCTTGCGGCCGCGCCGACGTTCGCAATCATGGCTCTGCTTACGGGTGCTCTTGGCGGTCCGCCGGACATCCTCTGCTCGGCCGGGCAGAATGCGTCACCGCTGGGCGGAATGGTCCCGATGTATGCACTTATGAGCGCCTTCCATTCGGCGCCTTGGCTGAAGCTGATCTCCGAGCCGGCGAAGCGGCGCCCTTCAGGCGGATTCGTCTGGCGAGGGGCGCCGCGCCGCGCGGGTCAAACCTTGAACTCCTCGATCCTGGCTGAAGGCGGCGCGCAGCGCGTCCGACCAGGCGGAGGAGAGCTTGCGGAAATACTCGTCATCCGCCTCGATGCGCTTCTCGCGGCGCACATCGAGGCTGTCGCGCTCGTAGATCAACAGGTCGATCGGCAGGCCGACCGAAAGGTTGGAGCGCAGGGTGGAATCGAACGACAGCAGCGCGAGCTTGGCCGCCTCGCCGAGCCGCATGGTGGGCTGCGCCACGCGGTCGATGATCGGCTTGCCGTACTTGTGCTCGCCGATCTGGAAGTAGGGCGTGTCGTCGGTGGCCTCGATGAAGTTGCCCTCGGGATAGATGTGGAACAGCCGCGGCACCTCGTCGCCGATCTGGCCGCCGAGGATGAAATTGGCGTTGAAGGTGGAGCCGCTCTCTTCCAGCGCCGGTGCCGTCGCGCTGGCGCACCTCGCGCAAGGCGTCGCCGACGAGGCGCGCGGCGCGATAGAGCGAGGGCACCTGTGCAGGCTCTCGGCGCCCGGCGAAAGCTCCTCCACCAGCTGCTCGTTGAGAACGCTGACCACCGACTGCGTGACAGCCAGGTTGCCGGCCGACATGAGCACGACCACGCGCTCGCCCGGCCTTGCGCCAATAGTAGAGCTTGCGGAACATGGCGACGTTGTCGTTGCCGGCGGAGGTGCGCGTGTCGGCGGCAAACACCAGGCCGCGATTGAGCCGGATGGCGACGCAATAGGTCATCGGGCGCTCCTGACGGGGTCAGCCCCCTCGCCGATACGCCGCTGACACAGGTAAAGGCTGGCGCGAGGGGCCTGACCCGTGAAGCCGTCATTGCTGCGCGCTCTGCTGCTGCACCGCGACCGAGACCTCGAGCTTCTCGGCCGCCGCCGCCGCGCCGCGAGCCCGACGACCGGCGCCGCGTAGGTTGCGTCGAGGCCGGCGGCGAGGCGCACGTAGCGTTCGGTGGGGCAGATGCGGTTGGCGATATCGAAACCGACCCAGCCGAGCTGTCTCCACCCACGCCTTCGGCCCAGGCGTGATGCGCATCGGCAGGGATGGACGACCGCCTGGTGCTCGAGGCTGCGCGCGTCTCGCCCGCACCTTCATCGCCGGCATGCATCAGCAGATAGCCCGTCACGTAGCGCGCGGGAATGCCGAGCGTGCGCGCCGCTGCAATGAAGATGTGGGCGTGGTCCTGGCATACGCCCTTGCCGTCGGCCAGCGCCTCGGCAGCATCCGTGTGGGCGCCGGTGCTGCCCATGACGTACTCGACCCGGTCGCGCACCGCGGCGGCCAGCGCATGCAGCCGCGCGAGCGTGCCCTGCTCCGGCATCGAGCGCGCCAGCTCGCGGATGGCGGCGTCGGGTCGCGTCTGCGCCGTCTCCTTCAGGAACACGCGCGGGGGATGACCTTGGCGAAGCCCGAGACGACGCCGTTGGTGTCCTTGGTTTCGACGATGCCGCCGGCCTCGATGACGAGCTCGCTGTGGCGGCCGCTGAGCTGTCACGAGTTGCACCGTGTTGCCGAAACCGTCGCAGAACTCCAGCGGCGCGTCGCAGCCCGGCACGCCGCACGTGCCAATCGACGACGCGCTGGCCCTGGCGAACGGCGCCGGTATCAGCCGCAGGCTCTGCACCGTGTAGCTTACCGGCTCGGCGTAGACGTAGCGGGTGACGTGGTGGACGCTGATCAGCATGGCTCAACCGTCGTCGTCCGTGAAGTGGTAGGTGGCGGAGATCTCGCTGCCGAGCTGGTTGTTGCGGGCGATGAAGTCGGTGAGGAACTCGTGCAGGCCCGACTGGAAGATGGCGTCCATGTCGCCGTCGGCCAGACTGCGCAGGATGTCGCTCGCCAGCGTCTGCGGGCCGTTGACGGCGCCGTAGAAATGGCCGAGCTCGACCAGCGCCAGCATGATCTCGTCGTAGCAGGAGCGCAGCGAGCGCGGCATCTGCCGGTTGAGGATCAGGTAGTCGGCGATGCGCCAGGGCTTGTAGCTGTCCTTGTAGACCCAGCGATAGCTACGATGCGCCGAGACCGAGCGCAGGATCGCCGCCCACTGCACGCTGTCGATCTCGCCGCCGACGATCTCGTTGTGGGGCAGCAGCACGTAGTACTTCACGTCGAGGATGCGCGCGGTATTGTCGGCCCGCTCCAGGAAGGTGCCGAGCTGGTTGAAGTAGAAGGTGTCGTTCCTGAGGATGGTGTTGAGCAGCGTGCCGCGGAACAGGGCCGAGCGCGCCTTGATCCAGTCGAGCAGCGGCGGCAGGGCGTTCGGGCGTCATGCCGTCGGCGTCGATGCCGGAGAACTCCAGCCAGGCGCTGTTGAGGCTCTCCCACATCTCGCGCGTCAGCGCGGTGCGCTGGGCGCGGGCGTTGCGCCGGGCGGTGGCGAGGCAGGAATAGACGCTGGAAGGGTTGTCGGCGTCGAACAGCACGAAGTTGACGACGTCGTTGGTGTCGTAGCCGCCGTGCTTGGCAAGGTAGGCCTTCTCGCAGCCTGCGCTGCGCAGGGTCGACAGCCATTCCTCGTCCTGGCCGTGGCCCTCGCGCGGCAGGAGCGCGATGCGGTAGCCGACCTCCAAGAGACGCGCCATGTTCTCGGCGCGCTCCATGTAGCGCGACATCCAGAACAGGTCGTTGGCGGTGCGGCCCAGCATGTTAGGGCATCCTCTCTCCCGCGCCTCGCCGGCCTCGCCTCGTGCTCCAACAGCGCGGGGAGAGGGTCGGGGTGAGGGGTCAGCGGCACACTCCGACGACAGAGGCCCTGGCTGCCCCTCACCCTAACCCTCTCCCCGCTAGCGGGGAGAGGGGATTCGCGCTCCACTTGGATCACCCGTCATCGCCGTCACTCCTGCAGCACCCAGGTGTCCTTGGTCCCGCCGCCCTGGCTGGAGTTGACCACCAGCGAGCCCTCGCGCAGCGCCACGCGGGTGAGGCCGCCGGGCGTCAGGCGCACGCGGTCGCCCACCAGCACGAACGGCCTGAGGTCCAGATGGCGCTTGGCGATGCCCTGCTCCACCAGCGTCGGGCAGGTGGAAAGAGCCAAGGTCGGCTGGGCGATGTAGCGGTCCGGGCGCGCCTTCACCATCATGCGGAACATGTCGATCTCGTCGCGGGTGGCGGTCGGGCCCACCAGCATGCCGTAGCCGCCCGAGCCGTGCACCTGCTTCACCACCAGCTCGGCCAGATGCTCCAGCACGTAGGCGAGATCGTCGGGCTTGCGGCAGACCTAGGTCGGCACGTTCTTCAGGATCGGCGGGCGGCCCGTGTAGAACTCGACGATGTCGGGCATGTAGGTGTAGATCGACTTGTCGTCGGCGATGCCGGCGCCCGGCGCGTTGACGATGGTGAGGCGGCCGGCGCGGTAGACATCGAAGATGCCGGGCACGCCCAGCACCGAGTCGCGGCGGAACACCAGCGGGTCGAGGAAGGCGTCGTCGATGCGCCGGTAGACGACGTCGACTTGGCGGAGGCCCTGCGTCGTCTTCATCTTCAGCGCGCCGTCCGTCACCACCAGGTCCTGCCCCTCCACCAGCTCCACGCCCATCTGGTCGGCCAGGAACGAGTGCTCGAAGTAGGCGCTGTTGTGGATGCCGGGGGTGAGCACCACGACCGTGGGCTCGCGATCGAGGTTTGAAGGGGCCACGCTTTCCAAGGTCAGGCGCAGGTTGTCGGGATAGTCCTCCACCGCGGCCACGCGGTTCCTCGCGAACAGCTCGGGGAACATGTGCATCATGGCCTCGCGGTTCTCCAGCATGTAGGAGACGCCGGAAGGCGTGCGGGTGTTGTCCTCCAGCACGAAGAACTCGTTCTCGCCGATGCGCACGAGGTCGATGCCGATGATGTGCGAGTAGACCCCGCGCGCCGGCTCCACGCACATCATCTCGGGCACGAACGCCGCGTTCTGGATGATGAGGTCCTCGGGAATACGCCCCGCCCGGATGATCTCCTGGCGGTGGTAGATGTCGTACATGAAGGCGTTGAGCGCGCGCACCCGCTGCTCGATGCCGGCCGCCAGCCGGCGCCACTCGGCGGCCGACAGGATGCGCGGGATGATGTCGAACGGGATCAGGCGCTCGGTGGCGGCCTCATCGCCGTGGACGGAGAAGGTGATGCCGGTGCGCCGGAACAGGGCCTCCGCCTCGCCGCGCTTGCGCTTGAGGTCGTCGATCTGCTGCGTCTCGAGCCATTCGGACACCGAGCGGTAGGGCTCGCGAACTCCGTTGCCGCAGCCGTTCATCTCGTCGAATGCCGCCGCCAACCGCGCCTCCAAGGCTCCACGCTTGCCGCCCAACCCCGAGGCGGTGCAAATTTTGGGCAACAGCGCGTGTCACAAAACTAAGACGTGCATCCGCGGTTGGCTATGGCGAACATGTGCCCATGCGTTCAGCACTGTGCGCGGAGGCTGTGCAGAAATAGCTGGCGTCGCGGTTCCAACAGGTGATTCCGCTGTCATCCTCGGGCTTGCCTGCACCGGCGAAGGCCGGTGTCCCGAGGATCCAGCCATCTGCGAACGCCGGAGCAAGAGGTTGGTATGGATGGTCGGGACGAAGCCCGACCATGCTCCTTTCCTGAGCGGATTGGACGGAGAAGGCCGCTGGAGCGCTTCTCAAGAAATTTGCCAGCTGGCCTGTAAGCCGGGTTCTGTCTGGGGCCGAGGCCCCGCGACGGCCATTCATCTGGGACCGGGATCGCTCCCGGCCTCTAGCAACCTACCCGGACGGCGGCGAGGATCCCGCCTGGCCGCCGGGCTTGCGCCCGGCGTCCTGCCGCCCCTATTCGGTCTTGCTCCCGGTGGGGTTTGCCGTGCCGCCCCTGTTGCCAGGGGCGCGGTGCGCTCTTACCGCACCGTTTCACCCTTGCCCTTGCGGGTTGCCCCGCGCGGGCGGTCTGTTCTCTGTGGCACTTTCCCTGGGGTCGCCCCCGGCGGCCGTTAGCCGCCACCGTTGATCCCTGGAGCCCGGACTTTCCTCCACCGGGCGCGTCTGGCCGCAAAGCCTGTTCGCCCGGCAGCGGCCGTCCAGCCAGCTGGCAGGGGGAATAAGGGGCGTCCAGGGCGCGGGGTCAAGGGGTGCCGCCTGAACCGGTGTAGATCGCGTTGCCAGCGGCCTTCCCCCTCCCTGGTGGTGAGCACACGCGCCTCTGCTCCCGCCCCTGCTGCTCGCTCCCCCTCCCTCCGCTCCCGCTCCCTCCCGCCACAAACCGCTTGACTCGGTCGGTCGACCGAAATATATATTCGGTCGGTCGGCCGAATTTCATTAGAGCGGCCCTCGAACCATCGAGCGAAAGGACACCCCATGAGTGGCATGTTGGCTGTTGCATACGGTGCCGTCGTCTACGTCGTGTTTCTGGTGACGTTCCTCTACGCCATTGCCTTCGTCGGCAATCTGCCCGCGCCGAAGACGATCGACAGCGGCGAGCCGGAGGCATTCATGGTGGCGCTGGTCGTCGACGTGCTGCTGCTCGGTGTGTTCGCAATGCAGCACAGCATCATGGCGCGGCCGGCCTTCAAGCGCTGGTGGACCCAGTTGGTGCCGCAGCCGGTGGAGCGCGCGACCTACGTGCTGTTCGCCAGCCTGGCGCTGCTGCTTCTCTACTGGCAGTGGCAGCCGATGCCGGCGGTGGTCTGGTCGGTCACCAATCCGGCCGGCGTCGCCGTCCTGTGGGCGATCTTCTGGATCGGCTGGGCGCTGGTGCTCATCAGCACGTTCCTGATCAATCACTTCGAGCTGTTCGGCCTGCGCCAGGTCTATGCCAGGCTGCGGGGCCAGACGCTGCCGCCGCCGGCGTTCAAGACGCCCATGCTCTACAAGAACGTGCGGCATCCGATCTATCTGGGCTTCCTGCTCGCCTTCTGGGCGACGCCGGTCATGACGGTGGGCCACCTGTTGTTCGCGGTTGCCACCACGGGCTACATCCTGATCGGCATCCAGCTCGAGGAGCGCGACCTGATCGCGCTGTTCGGCGATCAGTACCGTCGCTATCGCGAGCAGGTGTCGATGCTGATCCCGCTGCCCGGTCGGCATACGCCTCGAAGCCGGATGCCGACCAGGCCGGCAGCGGCAGCGAAGCGTCCGTAGCGGGGCGCAGGGAAGTCGGCACGAGGCAAGAGACCGCATGGCACGCGCATTGGCAAAGAAGCCGGAGACCAGCGTCACGCTGCTGGAGGCGGCCAAGAAGGTGCTGCGCCAGAACGGCTATGCGGGGCTATCGACGCGCGACGTGGCGGCGGCTGCCGGGGTGCCGCTCAGCCAGATCCACTATCACTTCGGCTCCAAGCAGGGGATGGTGCTGGCACTGTTCGAGTACCTCAACGCCCAGCTGCTCGATCGCCAGAACGCCCTGTTCCACGACCCGAAGCTCAAGCTGTCGGAGCAGTGGGACAGGGCGTGCGACTATCTCGACGACGACATCGCGTCCGGCTACGTGCGCGTGCTGCAGGAACTGATCGCGGCGAGCTGGGCCGATGCGGAGGTGGCCAAGATGGTCCGCGCCGGGCCGATCGGCTGGTTCGACCTGATCACCGAGCTCGCGCGCAAGGCCGAGCGGGAGCTGGGCGGGCTGGGTCCGTTCTCGGCCGAGGAGGTTGCCGCGCTCGATCGGCTGCGCGTTCATCGGCGCGGAAAGCCTGTACCTGCTGGGCGGCGAGAAGAAAGGCGTGCCCGTGCGCCAGGCGCTGCGGCGCTTCGGCGATCTCATTCGCATTGCGGAAGGTGGTTCATCGACGAGGTGATGTCATGCGCGCGAAGTTGCCAGCATCGGAAGGGTTCGTCGAACGCGACGGAGTGAAGCTCCACTACGAGGTCTACGGGCAAGGGCCCGAGACGATGGTGTTCCTGCCGCCTTGGAGCATCGTCCACTCGCGCGTCTACAAGGCGCAGCTGCCCTACTTCAGCGAGCGCTTCCGCTGCATCACCTTCGATGCGCGCGGCAACGGCAAGTCCGACAGGCCGATGGAAGCGGCCGCCTACACGCTCGACAATTTCGTGGCCGACGCGCTTGCCGTCATGGACGCAACGAATGCCGGCCAGGCCGTATTGGTCGGCCTGTCGCTGGGCGGCATGCACGCCTGCGTGCTCGCCGCCTATCACCCCGAGCGCGTGAAGGCCGCGATCCTGGTCGGCACCGTGGCCACCATCGGGCCCGGCTATCCCCACATGACGCCACGGCATTTCGTCGCCGAGCGCGATCAATTCCAAGGCTGGGACAAGTACAATCGCGCCTACTGGCTCACCGAGTACCCCGACTTCGCCGAGCATTTCATCCGCCACATCTGCTCCGAGCCGCACTCCACCAAGCAGATCGAGGACGGCATCGAGTGGGCGGGCGAAACGAAAGGCCCCGTGCTGGTCAAGACCGTGGAGGCACGGACGATCCCGCCGAACTTCGACGCGGGCGAGGGCATGTATCGCAAGATCCGCTGCCCGCTGCTGCTGATCCACGGCGACAACGACCAGATCCAGCCCTATGCGCGCGCGCAGGCGGTGGCGGAGCTGACCGGCGCCGAGCTCTTCACCATTCCCGGCGGCGGGCACAATCCGCTCGGCCGCTTTCCCGGCGAAGTGCAACGACCTGATCAACGATTTCCTCGACCGCAGGCTCGGCATTCCGGCGCCCGGCAAGACGCGGGCGAAGCCCTCGACCAAGACCAAGAAGGCGCTGTATCTCTCGTCGCCGATCGGGCTTGGGGCACGGCCGCCGCGACATCGCCATCACGCGCGAGCTGCGCAAGCTGCACCCCGATTTGCAGGTCGACTGGCTGGCGCAAGACCCCGTCACACGTCTGCTGGACGCCTGCGGCGAGCGCATCCATCCGTTGAGCGAGCGGCTCGCCAGTGAGACGCGGCACATCGAGCTGGAGTCGGGCGAGCACGACCTGCACTGCTTCCAGGCCATCCGCCGCATGGACGAGGTGCTGGCGCACAACTTCATGATCTTCCAGGATGCTGTCGATCAGGGCGACTACGACCTCGTGATCGCGGATGAGGCCTGGGACATCGACCACTACTGGCACGAGCACCCCGAAATGAAGCGGGCCAAGCTCGCCTGGTTCACGGATTTCGTCGGCTACGTGCCCATGCCGTCCGGCGGCGAACACGAAGCATTTCTCACGACCGACTACAACGCCGAGATGATCAAGCACGTCGAGCGGCATCCTGGCGTGCGCGACCGGGCGATCTTCGTCGGCTCGCCCGAGGACATCGTGCCGCTATCCTTCGGCAAGGATCTGCCCGCCATGCGCGACTGGGTGCCGAAACACTTCGACTTCGCCGGTTACATCATCGGCGAGCATCCCGACACCTTCGGCAGCCGCGCTGAGCTGCGCGAGAGCCTCGGCTATCGCTCCGATGAGCGGGTATGCATCGTCACGGTTGGCGGCTCGGGCGTCGGCACGCATCTCATCAAGCGCATCCTGCAGAGCTGGCCGATCGTGCACGCCCGCATGCCGGAGCTGCGCATGATCCTGGTGGCGGGCCCGAGGATCGACCCCGCCTCGCTCGATGCGCCGGCCGGAGTGGACGTGCGTGCGTTCGTACCCAACCTGGATCGCCACTTGGCAGCCTGCGATCTTGCGTTGGTGCAAGGCGGGCTCACCACCTGCATGGAGCTGACAGCGGCGGGCACGCCGTTCCTCTATTTCCCGCTCAGGAACCACTTCGAGCAGAACTTCCACGTCGCCCACCGCCTCGATCGCTATGGCGCCGGCCGGCGCATGGACTTTGCTGCCTCGACGCCGGACATGATCGCAGCAGCGATGGTCGACACATTGCGGATGCCCGCCAAATTCAGAAGCGTCGAGGCCGACGGTGCCCTGCGCGCGGCGCGCATGATTGCGGACCTTTTCTGAGCCGAAGCAGCCTGTTGCTTGCAGGAGTGTCGAGTGATCGAAGACCCGCGCGGGCGCATCGACTACGACGAGTTCGGGCTCCGGCCCGACACTGGTGCTGGTGCCGGGCTCCTGCAGCACGGGCGCCGCCTGGCGTCCGGTGATGGCCGAATGGAACGGCCAGTTTCGTTGCGTGACGACGAGCCTGCCGGGTTACGGCGGGACAGCGGAACGCCGCACCAAGAGCGATCCCTCCATCGCGCACGCGGCAGACGCACTGGAAGCGGTGATCCGGCGCGCTGGCGGCCCCGTGCATCTTGTGGGCCATTCGTTCGGCGGGCTGGTGTCGCTGATGGTGGCACTGCGCCAAGAAGCGCCGCTCGCCAGCCTGACGATCGTCGAAGCGCCGGCCCTGGAGCTGCTGCGGGCGGTGGGCGAGGACGAGCACTACGGCGCCTTCCGCACGATGACCGATCGCTACTTCGCGGCGTTCGAGGCCGGCGATAGGCAAGCCGTGGCCGCCATGATCGATTTCTACGGCGGGGAGGGAACGTATGCCTCCTGGCCGCAGCGCGTGCGCGACTATGCGATCGAGACGACGCACGTCAATATCCTCGACTGGACCAGCGCGCGCGGCTTTCCGATGCCGCCGGTAGTGCTCGCGCGCATCGATGTCCCGACGCTCGTCATGACAGGGACAGCGAGCCATCCGGCGCCGCGGCGCGCCAACGAGCTGCTGGGGGAGCACATCCCCGGTGCGGCGTTCACCCTGATCGAGGGCGCGGCGCATTTCATGATCGCCACCCACGCCGGCGAGGTGGCGCGGCGGATTGCGGAGCATGTGCGGAGCGTCGAGGCTCGCGCCAGCGGTTAAGCGATCTGCGACCCGTCTGGCAAAGCCGCGAGCAGCCGCTCGAGCGTGGTGATGGTGGACTGGTCGATGCGGCCGTCCACCCTGTCCTGGCGGAAGTGGCGCTGGAAGGCGGCGGCAACCAGCTCTGTCCTGCCGTCAATGATGCCCGTCGTCTCGACGCCGTAGCCGTAGCGGGCGAGCAACATTTGCACATCGGCCACGAGCGGGCCCGCCACCCCGACGCCCATGCCGGCCTCGGCCGCTGCGACTGGGGCCGGCGCGACCCAGTGGCCGATACCCGCGGCCGCGAGCCGGGCCCAGGGAAACTTCTCGCCGGGGTCCTGCTTGCGGTGCGGCGCCACGTCGGAATGCGCCAGCACGCGCTCCGGAGCGATGCCGTGGCGGGCGACGATGTCCTTGCACAGGGCTGCCACGGCTCCGAGCTGCGCCTCGGGGAAGTCGGGATAGCCGAAGTCGTGGCCGGGGTTGTGGATCTCGATGCCGATGGAGGCGGAGTTGATGTCGGTTTCGCCTGCCCAGACGGAATCGCCGGCGTGCCAGGCACGCATCTCCTCCGCCACCATTTGCGTGATGCGGCCGTCCCCGTCGATGGCGTAGTGGCAGGACACCTGGCTTTCCGTGCGCGTCAGCCAGTCGATGGCGCCGGCGCACGTAGGCATGCCGGTATAGTGCAGCAGCAGGATGCTGGGGCGCAGGCCCGCCCGCCGCGGCCCGAAGTTGGGCGAGGGGACGAGCTCGCTGGCAAGGCTGGTGTCGGCCCTGGCGATCAAAGTCCGCGTTCCTTGGCGATAGCGTCATAGGCGGCGTTGATGGCGGCGAGCTTGCGGGTGGCGATGTCCACGAACTCGGGCGGCACGCCGCGGCCCATCAGCTTGTCGGGGTGGTTGTCAATGACGAGCTTGCGGTACTGCGATCTGATCTCGTCGTTGCTGGCGGCGGGGCTCAATTTCAAGACATCATAGGGGTTGTTGTTGTCCGCCACGAAGCGGGCACGGAAGAAGCGGTACTCGCTCTCGCTGAAACCGAAGCGCTGGGCGACATCGCGCAGGAAGATGTCCTCCCTGGGGTGCATGCCGCCGTCGGCAGTGGCGACGTGCATCAGGCCCTCCAGCACGTCCTGTCGAAGCTTCTTGTCGTCCTTGAGGAGTGCGGCGATCTGGTCGGCGTAGGTCTGGTAGCCGGCCACGTCCTGCTTGGCGAGGTTGAAGATGCGCGCGACGTGGCTAGCCTCGGTCGGCGATGACTGGAACACCCGCTTGAAGGCCGCAACCTCCATGGGCGAGACGATGCCGTCGGCCTTGGCCATCTTGGCGGAGAGGGCAATGACGCCGATGGTGAAGGCCACGTCGTTTTCCGGCCTGGCCGCGTCGCCGCCGAGGCCGAACACGTGCGCAAGGTCGTCCAGCACGTTGTTGCCGGCGTCACCGACGGCGTTCGCGAAATCCGATATCTTCTGCCAGACCGTCATGCCGCCCGTCTAAGCCATTTGCCGCAGCAGGATTGCACCGCTGCGGGGAGACCGCTAATCCCCAGTTTACCTGGAAAGTCAAGGAAGCATCATGCAGCCAACGGCGAGTGACGAGGTCTTGATCCGCCGTGAGGGGCGGGCGGGGCGCATCACCATGAACCGCCCCACGGCGCTCAATG
The DNA here is from genome assembly GCA_963756735.1 of uncultured Alphaproteobacteria bacterium. Taxonomy (GTDB): domain Bacteria; phylum Pseudomonadota; class Alphaproteobacteria; order Rhizobiales; family Hyphomicrobiaceae; genus AWTP1-13. The sequence continues at coordinate 35,775 of CAVWOY010000020.1, read as the reverse complement.
CGCTGACCTATCCTATGGTGGGGCGCATATGGGATGTGCTGCTCGAGTGGCGCGACGACCCGGCGATCGAGTTCGTGCTGCTCGACGGGGCCGGCGACCGCGGCCTGTGCGCGGGCGGCGACGTGCGCTCGCTGTACGATGCGCGCACCGAGGGCTCGAAGCTGGCGCGGGCTTTCTGGCGCGAGGAATATGCGCTGAATGCTCTGATCGGCCGCTACCCCAAACCCTACGTGGCGGTGATGGACGGCATCGTCATGGGCGGCGGCATCGGGCTGTCGGCGCACGGCGACCACCGTATTGTCACGGAGCGGTCGCGGCTCGCCATGCCCGAGACGGGCATCGGCCTCATTCCGGACGTCGGCGGCACCTGGCTGTTGTCGCATGCACCCGAGCGGCGTGGCATTGCACGGGAGACGGGGACGTACCTCGCGCTGACCGGACGGCAGTTCAATGGTACCGACGCGCTGGACCTCGGCTTTGCCAATGTTCTGATCATGTCGGAACGCGTGCCTGGTACGCTGCGCGAGATGATCGAGGACGGACACCCGGATGGGGCGATGATCGCCAACAATTCGTCGATCGACGAGGGGCCGCAATCGACGCTGTACGATCTGGCGGCGGGGATCGATGCTGCTTTCTCGTTCGACCGGGTCGAGGACATCGCAGCCACGCTCGAAGGCATGCCGGGCGATTGGGCGGCGCAGACGCTCGCCGAGCTGCGCACCAAATCGCCTCTGGCCCTCAAGGTAACGCTAGCCGCACTAAGGCGCGCGCGCAGCTATGCCTCGCTCGAAGAGTGTCTCAACATGGAATACCGCCTGACCGTGCGGCTCTATGAGCACGGCGAGTTCCTGGAAGGCGTGCGCGCGCTGATCGTCGACAAGGACAAGGCGCCGAAGTGGAACCCGCCCCGGCTGGAGAGCGTCACACCGGCGATGGTCGATGCATTCTTCGCCCCGCTGCCTGCAGCCGAAGAGCTGGGCCTGGAGGGCGCGGGGCCATCCAGGCTCTGGACATAAAGCGAGGCTAAGGAACGCGCGTCATGACAGCCCCTCCCGATCGCGGCCCGCTGGCGGGCATGCGCGTGCTCGACCTGTCCCACGTGATGGCAGGCCCCGTGTGCGGTTTGATGCTGGCCGACATGGGCGCCGACGTCATCAAGATCGAGCGCATTCCCATCGGCGATGACAGCCGGCAGATCCTGCCTCCAGCGATTGGTGGCGAGTCGGCGGCGTTCATGATGATGAACCGCAACAAGCGGGGCTGGCCCTCGACCTCAAGCAGCCCAAGGGTCAGGAGGTGCTGAAGCGGCTGGTGAAGGGCGCCGATGCGCTGATCGAGAACTACCGCAAAGGCACGATGGACAAGCTGGGCGTCGGCTACGAGACGCTGCGCGCCATCAATCCGGGCCTCATCTATTGCGAGGTATCGGGCTTCGGCCGCACCGGCCCGCTCGCCGGCCAGGGCGGCTTCGATCTCGTCGCACAGGGCATGTCGGGCCTCATGTCCATCACCGGCGAGGGGCCGGGCCGGCCGCCGGTGAAGGTTGGCGCACCCGTCACGGACATCACCGCCGGGCTGCTCGCTTGCATCGGCGTCGCCGCCGCCTACGCCCACAAGCTAAAGACCGGGCAGGGTCAGCGGGTCGATACCTCGCTGTTCGAGGCCGGCATCATCCAGACCTATTGGCAGTCGGCCATCGCGTTCGCGACCGGCGTGTCGCCGGGGCCGCTCGGCTCCGCCCATCCCCTTAGCGCGCCCTACCAAGCCTTCGAGACGAGCGACGGCTGGATCACGCTCGGCACCTCCAACCAGAAGACCTGGCGCCAATTCCTCGCGGCGCTGGATGCGCCGGAGATTGCCGAGGATGCTCGCTTTGCCGACAACGCCGGACGCATGGCGCATCTTGCCGATTTGCTCGCTGCGCTCACTCCCTACTTCAAGCGGCGCACAACCTCCGAATGGCTGGCCCTGCTGGAGAAGGCCGGCGTGCCGGCGGGACCCGTGCTGTCCGTAAAGGAGATGCACGCCCATCCCCAGACGATTGCGCGCGATATGGTTACCGCGGTGGAGCATGCCGGGGCGGGGCAAGTCGAGACGTTGGGGCTGCCGATCAAATTCTCCGCCACGCCGGGCGTTGTTGCCTCCGCTGCGCCGGTTTACGGACAGCATACGCGCGAAATCCTCGAGCAGGCCGGTTACGCACGCGCTGAAATCGATGAACTATTGGCGCAGGGTGTGGTAGCCGGGCCCACGCAAGAGACGGAAGTCGAGAAGGCATGACTGACCGCGTCGTCGTGGATGGCCTGAGCGTTGCCAGGGTCCTCTACGATTTCATCAACAAGGAGGCGCTGCCGGGAACCGGGGTGCCGGAAGCGGGCTTCTGGACGCGGCTCGACCGCATCATCCACGACCTGTCACCCAAGAACCGCGCTTTGCTCGCCAAGCGCGACATCCTGCAGGCCCGGATCGACGACTGGCATCGCGCCCGCAAGGGCAAACCGTTCGATCTTGCCGCCTACAAGGCGCTCCTCAACGAAATCGGCTACCTGGTGCCCGAGGGGCCAGACTTCGCCGTCGACACCCAAAACGTCGATGCCGAGATTGCTCGTATCGCCGGCCCGCAGCTGGTGGTGCCGGTCACCAACGCGCGCTATGCCCTCAATGCCGCCAACGCCCGCTGGGGCAGCCTCTACGACGCGCTTTACGGCACCGATGCCATCTCCGAGGAAGGCGGGGCGACGCGCGGCGGCAGCTACAACCCCGTGCGCGGCAACAAGGTGTTCCAGTGGACCAAGCGGTTGCTGGACGAGGTGGCGCCGCTCATCACCGGCTCGCACGCCGACGTGCGGGGCTACGCCGTGCACGACGACCGGCTGGTGGTGAGCTTCGAGAGTATCGACGAGACCTGGCTCGACAGCGCGGCCAAGCTGGTGGGCCTCGCAGACCCCGAGCAGTTCGTCGGATTTCGCGGCAACCCGTCGGAGCCGCGCGGGATTCTGCTCAAGCACAACGGCCTGCATATCGAGATCCAGATCGACAACCGGCACTACATCGGCAAGGCCGACATCGCCGGCGTCGCCGACGTGATGCTGGAGGCCGCCATCACCACCATCGTCGACCTGGAAGACTCCATCGCCGCGGTGGACCCCGATGACAAGGTGGCGGCCTACCGCAACTGGCTGGGCCTGATGCGCGGCACGCTGGTCGAGGACTTCGTCAAGGCCGGCACACCCATGACGCGGCGGCTCAACCCCGACCGCGTCTACACCACGCCCGACGGCGGCGGCGAACTCACCCTGCACGGCCGCAGCCTGCTGCTGGTGCGCAACGTCGGGCACCTGATGGTGGATGCCTCCGTGCTCGACCGCGACGGCAATCCGGTTCCCGAGGGCATCCTCGACTGCGTGGTGACCTCGCTTGCCGCCATGCACGACCTGAAGGGCAGCGGCGCGTTCCGCAACAGCCGCGCCGGCTCCGTCTATATCGTCAAGCCGAAGATGCACGGGCCCGAGGAGGTCGCTTTCGCCAGCGAGCTGTTCGACCGCGTGGAGGATGCGCTGGGCCTGACGCGCAACACCTTGAAGATGGGCATCATGGACGAGGAGCGGCGCACCACCGTCAACCTCAAGGAATGCATCCGCGCGGCGCAGCATCGGGTGTGCTTCATCAACACGGGCTTCCTCGACCGCACGGGCGACGAAATCCACACCTCCATGGAAGCGGGGCCGATGATCCGCAAGGGCGACATGCGCTCGAGCCCTGGATCAAGGCCTACGAGGACTGGAACGTCGATATCGGCCTTGCCTGCGGGCTGCCGGGCCACGCGCAGATCGGCAAGGGCATGTGGGCGATGCCCGACCGCATGGCCGACATGATGGCGCAGAAGATCGCGCATCCGCAGGCCGGCGCCACCACGGCCTGGGTGCCCTCGCCGACGGCGGCGACCCTGCATGCGTTGCACTATCACAAGGTGGACGTGGCCGAGCGCCAGGCCGAGCTGCGCTCGCGGCCGCGCGCCTCGCTGGACGATATCCTCACCATCCCGGTCGCCGACCGCGTGAACTGGTCGCCGGAGGACGTGCAGAGGGAGCTCGACAACAACGCACAGGGCATCCTGGGCTACGTGGTGCGCTGGATCGACCAGGGCGTGGGCTGCTCCAAGGTGCCCGACATCAACGACATCGGCCTGATGGAGGACCGCGCCACCTTGCGCATCTCGAGCCAGCACATCGCCAACTGGCTGCACCACGGCGTTGCCAGTGAGGCGCAGGTGCTCGAGACGATGCAGCGCATGGCCGCGGTGGTGGACAAGCAGAACGCCGGCGACCCGCTGTATCGGCCGATGGCGCCGAACTTCGATGCCTCGGTGGCGTTCCAGGCGGCGTGCGACCTGGTGTTCAAGGGCCGCGAGCAGGTGAACGGCTATACCGAGCCGATCCTGCATGCGCGGCGGATGGAGGCGAAGGCGCGGGGGTAGGTTGGGTCAAGCGGAGCGCAGACCCAACGCGGCACAGAGGTTTCGCTCGCCTGAGCCCTTGCGTCCCCGGCCGGAGCGCACGGACTTGATCTTCGATCAAGTCCAGGGCGCGCGAGCCGGGTCCTTACCCCTCGATACGGCGTGCCCAATTCGCAAGGGGTAAAGGTCCCCGGATAGCCTCGGCCTGCGGCCTCGGCTTCCGGGAACGCAAAAAGCCGGGCTCGGCTTTCGGGAACGCAAGGCGAGAAGCCCGTCGATGACAGGCAGCGGTCAGAGCCGCGTGCGTAGGATGCCGGCGAGGGGCTCGGGGATGGCGAGCCACTGCAGGATGAAATTCGTGTCGATGGAGACGGCGCAGGCGCCGGCGATCGATACGACGGTGCCGAACACGACCAGGAAGCCGAACACCTCGTGGTCGGGGTTGAGCAGTAGCGCGAACAGGAAGCGGAAGACCAGGGAGAGTTGCAGCAGGGGAATGACCAGCATGATGGGCGCGACGGCCAGCGCCGAATAGAGGAACCCCTGGGCCGCCGCCACGAAGATGCCCGAGTAGACGAACCAGCGGGCGTTCTCGCCGCTCACTTTCATCACGTTGCGGCGCAGGGAGGGGATGAGGAACCCCAAGGCAACTGCCACGGTCGCCGCTGCGTAGGCGACCGAGCCGCCGCAAGAGCCGCCCAGCGGTCCCGCCCCGTCGAGAGCCTGGCGAATGATGATGGGCGAGGTGCCGTAAGCAAGCGCGGCGATCGAGGCGAAGAAGAAGCCCGCGGCGACGCGCGGCGTGAAATCGGGCGTTCCTGCGGCTTGGCTGCGGCGTCGGGTTGCGAGGCGCGCTGGGTTACGAGCGACCCCGCGACCATCAGGACGGCGCCGATGGCCTGCAGCACCGTGCAGGGCTCGTGGAGAACCACCACGGCCAAAACCAGCGTGACGACGGCGTTGAGCTGCATCACCGGGGCGGTGAGATTGACGCCCGCTGCCTGGCTCGCGCGCAAGTTGCAGTATCGCCCGAGCACGAAATGCAGAACGCCCGCGGCTGAAAGGGATGCTAGTGCAGAGGTGCTGAGGCGGCCGAAGTCGTGGAAAGCACCGGTGAGCAGCGCGAGTGCCAGAAAGCACGCCAAGCCCACCGGCATGCTGATGACCATGCCCTGGACCGCGGTGCCGGTGATGACGCCACGGCGGCCGGTGGCATTGGTGAGGGCGAACGTCGCCGCAGAGAGGATCGCCGAGCGTTGCGCCCAAGAGATGCACAGATTTCCTCCCCGGTGGGTTTCTCGCCCACCGGGCAAGCGGTCACGCGTATTGCCTTGGGCTCCTTGAAGGCAATGGTAATCAACGGCTGCCACTGGAACCAGCCCGTAGGTTGGGTCAAGCGGAGCGCCGACCCAACACCTTTGTCATCCCAAACCGTGTTGGGTCATCGCTGGCGCTCGACCCAACCTACTTTGCGCTTTCGCATACCCGCATCGCCCGAGTTGCCAGTAGGCACCGCCGCCAGCCTGATGCTAGGTCTCCGGCAAGCAACAAAGCCGGGGAAGCGCGCATGGCCGCTCAGTCTGCCCAATCAACCCAACCGTTCGACTTCGCGCCGCTGCTGGCGCCCAACCAGCCGGCGCCGGCGGCGCGCTACCCGGGGCTGCCCAAGTACAATTTCATCGGCGGCCATATCGATCCCGAGCACATCCCCGTCGACGACCTGATCGCGGCGGCGACGGCGGTACTGAAGCGCGAGGGCCGCACGCTCTCCACCTACGGGCTCAACAGCGGACCGCTCGGCTACCGGCCGCTGCGCGAGTTCGTGGCGAAGAAACTGAAGGCCTATGCCGGCATCGCCTGCAGCGCGGACGAGATCCTGATCACCTCGGGCTCGCTGCAGGGGCTCGACCTGGTCAACGCGCTGCTGCTGGCGAAGGGCGACACGGTGCTGATCGAGGAGGACAACTACGGCGGCACGCTGTCCCGGCTCACGCGCATCGGCGCCAATGTGATCGGCGTGCCGCTCGATCAGGACGGCATGCGCGTGGATGCGCTTGCAGCCGCGCTCGAGGACTGCCGGCGCCGGGGCATCAAGCCGAAGTACATTTACGTCGTCCCGACCGTGAACAATCCGACCGGCGCCATCCTGAGCGAGGCGCGGCGGGCCGAGCTGCTGGCCCTGTCCCGCGCGCACGGCGTGCCGATCTTCGAGGACGAATGCTACTCGGACCTGGTGTGGACTGGCCGCCGCCCGCCGGCGCTCTATGCCATGGCCGGCGGGGAGGGCGTGATCCACATCGGCTCGTTCTCCAAGTCGGTCGCGCCGGCGCTGCGCGTGGGCTACGTGGTGGCCAAGTGGGAGGTGATGGCGCGCATCCTGGCGCTTAAGACGGACGCCGGCACCGGCGCGCTGGAGCAGATGGTGCTCGGCGAATACTGCCCGGCGCACTTTGCGGCGCACGTGCCGACGCTGAACCGCGGCCTGCGCGCCAAGCTCGACACCTTGATGGAGGCGCTCGCCGAGCAGTTCGGCACGGCGGCGGAGTTCACCGAGCCGCCGGGCGGCATGTTCCTGTGGGTGAAGCTGCCCGATACGGTCGATACCACGAAGCTGGCGCAGGCGGCGCTGGCCGAGGGCGTCGCCATCAATGCCGGGCCGGAATGGTCGGTGGACAAGGCGCGCGGCAAGACGCGCACGCGGCTGTGCTTCGCCAACCCGACGCATGAGGAGATCCGGGAGGGCATCGCGGTGCTGGCCCGTATCTGCCATCGCGAGTTCGGCGTGCCGACCCGCATCGCCAACGTGGCGCGGCAGGTTTAGCCGGTCGCCACACGGCGCCAAAGGACTGCACCGTGCTGCCCTTTGGGTTGTGGCCTCCCGATCATGAGTTGCGAGAGCGATTGGCGATCGCGCCAATATCTCATTTGGCCAATGGCCGAAAAGAAACAGACGGCCGCTAAGCGTACGATAGGCTGTGAAGAGCGCTTGAAGCCGCCGGCATTATGTTCATTGATGCTGAAAGTGGACTGGCGTGCGGCAGCAAGAGAGACCGCTCGAAACAATGTAGCGGCGGCACGGGGGAACAGGGGGCCATGGCAAAATTTCCGAAGGCGCCAGGAACGGCCGAACATGCCAACAAGACAGAACGCGAACTCGCACTGAGGCAGAGCGATCGTGAGGACGGCGTGTTCGATGCGCTAATCGAAGTTTTGGAAGAGGCACCTGAGTTGCTGTCGTTGGAATACTCCGATGATCTCCTCTGCGACCTCGTTCGGTCTCACGTTCCAGATGTCACGACCCAGGAAATCGTGAGGGCGGTGGTCATGCTGAGCGCCAGGGCGACCGCGCTACGAGAGTTGATGCAGAACGACGGAGATCTCGGGTGCGAAGCACCGACCAGCGTGTGAGAGCAGATAGGCGACGAATCGGCGAAGAGCCCCAAGGCACCTCGACCAGGCTCCTGGGACGTGCGTTGGCTTCAAGAAGAAAACAAAGAGCCCCGCGGGAATGCGGGGCTCGATTAATTGAGGCAGACGGGTTGCGCGCCTTCGCACGGAACGCGGCTCCGCCCCTGGATGGCCTATGAGTTGATGCCCAGGAAGCTCCTGGCCTTGGCCATTTCGGCGTCCCATTTGCCTAGCTGCTCCGGCGTCAGGAATTGAACAAGCCGCTCGCGGGCAGAGCCACGAACGGACTTCAGCTTCGCGATCACATCAGCCCTGGTCAGGTCCGGGTTGGTCTGGCGTATCTCGTCGATCTTTTCGCGGGCGTTCTCGAGCGCACTTTGCAGTTTGCTTTTTTGATCATCAGACAAATTCAAATCACCCGCGATCCGTTTGAGTTCGGTGGCCACTGCTTGCTTGGCTTCAGGACTAAGCATAGCTCTTGCTCCGCTTCTGTTGGTGCTCACGTGTGGGGACCGGTGCATCAAGCAAGTTTGGTCGACCCAGAAATCGGGGATTTCCCCGATCCTTCAGAGCGTAAACCCTGTTGCGAAACCGAATTGGCCCTTTGCTCACTGAGCGCGTGCGCGCCGCGCTGTCGTCCGCAAAGTCATTCTGCGCCAGTTGGGAATACTGGAGCCCGGCGCCCGTGGCACCGCGTTGGCTCACTTGGCGTCGTGAAAGATGATGCCGAGCGTGTGGCGCGCACCCGAGCGAACCCGACTCACCCCGTGGCGCATGTTGACGCGGTACACCCCGCGTGTGCCCTGGACGGGGCGGTGGTGCACCGGGAAGATCACACCCTCGCCCTGAGCCAGCGCCACCACCTCGGCGCGCGACTGCATGCGCGGGCGCTGCTCAGTCAGCACGAACTCCCCGCCGGTGAAGTCGCGACGGGGCTCGCTGAGAAGGAACGCCACCTGCAGCGGGAAGACGTGCTCGCCATAGAGATCCTGGTGCAGGCAGTTGTAGTCGCCGGGGCCGTACCGGAGGAGGAGCGGCGTGGGCCTGGTCTGGCCGGCGGCGTGGCAGCGCGCCAGGAACGCCTCGAGCTGGGCCGGATACCGCACCGCAATCCCCATCGCCTCGTTCCAGCGGTTGGCGATCGGGGCCAGGCGGGAATAGAGCGTCGCGCGCAGTTCCGCGATAGGAACGGGCAGGGGATAGGCGAAGTACTTGTACTCGCCGCGACCGAAACCGTGCCGGGCCATGACGATGCGGCTCCGGAACGGCGAGTCCTGCGCGTAGAGCGCCGCGATGTCGGCGCACGCTTCCTGCGCCAGCAGAGGGCCGGTGGTGGAGCAACCGGCTGATCAAGCTCGGCGGCAATGTGCGGCCAATCGAGGACCAGCGGCGATTGCGGGGCTGCCGAAGCCGCAGTGCGAGGGCGCGAGGCAACAGACATGGCGGGTCGCTTTGGTAGGCGCTGGGGGACAAGCGTGCGGGCACCTCGATGCCGCGGCCCATACCTTAGCGCGCACTCCGGCAGCCGCGACCCGTTTCCTGCCCAGTCCGCCCCGGCCGCAGCTCAGGGCTTCGGCACGGCCATATGCGAGGGCCGCAGGTCTCTGAACGAGATCAGGCGCTGGCGGCTTTCGTCCCACAACACCAGAGGCACGCAGGCGAGGCTGTCGAACAGCGTGAGGCGCCCGATGCCCCTGAGCTCGGGAAGTCGCGCAACACGCGCGACAGCCGATAATAGGGAATGCGGCTCGAAAGGTGGTGGACGTGGTGCACGCCGATGTTGGCGGTGAACCAGCGCAGAATGCCCGGCAGATCGTAGTGCGAGCTGCCGTGCAGCGCCGCCTCGTGCTGGCTCCAGGCCGGCGAACCCGCCCAATAGGTGTGCTCGAACTGGTGCTGAACATAGAACAGCCACACCCCGATCGAGGCCGCCAGCAGGGTGATGGGGACGTGCACGCACAGGAACGCCTTGACGCCCACCGCCCACATCGTCGCCACGATGATGATGGCGATCGCGGCGTTGGTCGTCATCGTGCTGATCCATGATTCCCAGCTTGCGCGCCGCAAGCTCGACGGCAGCCGCTGCTGAAGGATGAAGAGATAGGCCGGCGCCAGCCCGAACATGACGAACGGGTTGCGATAGAGGCGATAGCCGAGGCGGCGCCAGCGAGAGAGCGCGAGATACTCGCGCACGGTGAGCGTGGAGACGTCGCCGATGCCGCGGCGCTCGAGATTGCCCGAGGTCGCATGATGAATGGCGTGGTCGCGGCGCCAGGCATCGTAGGGCGTCAGCGTCAGCGCGCCGATGACTCGGCCGACCCAGTCGTTGGCCGCGCGCCGGCGGAAGAAGGAGCCGTGACCGCAATCGTGCTGGATCATGAACAGGCGCACCAGGAAGCCCGCCGCAGGCACGGCCACGAGGAGGGCCAGCCAATAGCCGAACCACAGCGCGGCCCATGTCAGGACCCAGAAGGCCACGAAGCAACCCGCGGTAAGCACCAGCTCGAACACGCTGCGCACGGGGCTCGGCTCGCGGTAGCGCGCGAGAATTGTCACCCAGTCGCGCGCCGTGGCGGGCCCGGCGGCAGAAGTCTGCTCTGCGCTCACGATCAGTTCCGTTTCCTGGTGTGCCCTGCGCGATCACTTCGCAGGTGTTGGCCGTGCATGCAGCAGTCTGAGCCCGCAACGCATGCTAGCAGAGGGGCCGTCGCCGTCACAATTACGTATTCGCAACAAGCTGGCGCGATGACAAGTCCTTTCGACGCCCGGCAAAACAACGCACCCCGGGGCGGGCGGGACCGCAGGAGGGCTCACGCGCCCCCACGATCATGTGCGCACTTGTTATGAGGGGGATCGCTCCGCTTCCGCATAGAGTGCGCGCCAACAACTGCTGACGGAGGAACGAGAATGTGGTGGCGCTCGCTTGCATTTTTTCTGCTGGGCGGCGTGCTCGGCACCGGCTTCGGCGTGGCGCTCGGTTTCGTCCTGTTCCCGTTCGTGTTCCCGCCGCCGCCCGCCGCCGAGCAGCTCACGGTTGCCGACACGGGCGTTGCCGTGGTCGCGGCGGGCACCTTCATTCACGCCAACCCCAGCGACCCGATCCATTGGGGCAAGGGCAGCGTGACCGTGCGCCAGGACAGCGTCTATCTGGGCACGGACTTCGAGGTCGGGCCCGGCCCCAAGTACCACGTCTACCTGGTGCCCAGGGCGTCGATCCGCGCCAATGGCGATCTGCAGGGCCAGATGTTCGTCGATCTCGGCCGGCTGCGCGCGTTCAAAGGCAGCCAGCGCTATGCGATCCCGGCCGGCCTCGACCTGTCGAAATACCAAAGCCTCATCATCTGGTGCGAGCAATTCTCCGTGCTCATCTCGCCGGCGGATTTGCGGCGCACGTGAGCATAACTCGAGTGGCGGGTGTCCAGATCGCCAGCGGTGTGCGGCCCCGGGGCCTTGAGGCCCGTCCGACCTGCCCTCTTTTTGCCGATGTTTTGTCGACCTTTAGGGGCCAGCGGGGATCCGAGTAACGCGTAACGCAAAACGGCTGCTCATGAGAGCCTCCGCTCAGCAATCGCATATCCGCCCCTTCGCCTACGACTCCTACGGCGATCTCGACACCGGCCCCCGGTTTCTCGAGGACGAATTGGCCGCGGGCGAGCGCATCGGCCGCCCGGTCAAGCGCAGGGGTAGGCGCCTGCTGGTGCGCCTCCTTATCCTCCTGATAGCCTTTGGCGGGGCCTGGGCTGTGCTCGGACACCCCTCCACCTGGCCCGTGCAGCGCTGGGCCAGCTATCTCAAGTCGCAGGCCACGGCCGTGTACGCCGCGCTCGAGCGCAAAGCGTCCGAGGCGTCGGACGCACGCCAGGCACCCGTTGCCGAGCAGCCCAAGCCCATTGCCCTGGAACGATCGCTGCCGCCGGCTTCCGAGCCGGCGCCCCTCGCCAAGGCTCCGCCCAGCGTGCCGGACGCGGCCAGGGCATCGCCGATGGTCACCGGTTCTCTGCCGGCAGCCGCCGAAACGCAGCCGCCTCCGCCGCTGCCGCCGCCGACCGTAGATAGATCCGATCCCTATCAGGTAAAGGCCGAGGCCGTGGGGCTGCATCCAGGCCTGTCGCGCGTGCTGCTGACGCGGCTGTCGGAAACCGACTATCGCAACGCCGGTTTCGCCATCAAGACGGCGCTGGCCGAGACCACCGAGGGCAGCACCTTCCTGTGGCCGCGCGAGCGCAAGAGCGGATTGGCGCTGTTCAAGGTGCACTTCGTGCAGGGCGCGGGACCCGAGTGCCGCCGCTATGTGGTGACCATCACCAAGGATGGTTGGGCGACGACCGCCTTCCCCATGGAGAGGTGCGGGCCCCAGTATGCCCGCATCCGGCGAGCCAGCCGCTGACGGCGGCCGGGTGCTCCGTCCCTGTCGTGAGGGCTTGCCGCCCTAATCTGCGTGGGTGCCAGCACGGGTAGTATCCAGACGCTGGGCGACGACATGCGTTGCGCTTCGCCCGCAACTGTCTTACTCCCAAATCAGAGAACAGTCGTCTCGGGGGAGGCGCCGCACGTGGCCTCGACGATCCAAGTGCCGCTGTGGCTCGCCATTGCGGTGGCGGTGCTGGCGCTCATCGCGCTGATCGACCGGCTGTTCACGCCGGCGCTGGGGTGGTGGCTGCGCCGCCGCGCCAACCGCGCCATCGACGAGCTGAACCAGCACCTGCGCCTCAAGATTCCGCCCTTCAAGCTCGCCCGCCGGCACCAGCTTATCGAGCAGCTGATGTTCGACCCCGAGGTGCTCAAGGCCGTCGAGGACGAGGCCAAGGCCCAGGGCGAGCCCAAGAGCGTGGCCTATGCACGCGCCAAGCGCTACGCCCGCGAAATCGTCCCCGCCTTCAGCGCCTATGCCTATTTCCGCGTCGGCGCGGCGCTATCCAAGCGCCTGTCCACGGCGCTTTACCGCGTACGCGTCGGTGCCTTCGACGAGGCCGCGCTGTTCCAGGTGCCCGACGATGCCTCCGTGGTGTTCGTCATCAATCACCGCTCCAACATGGACTACGTGCTGGTGACCTACCTGGTGTCGCAGAACTCGGCGCTGAGCTACGCCGTGGGCGAGTGGGCGCAGGTGTGGATGCTGCAGAGCCTGATCCGCGCCATGGGCGGCTATTTCGTGCGCCGCGACAGCTCCAATCCGCTCTACCGTAAGGTGCTGGCGCGCTATGTGCACATGGCGACGGCCTCCGGCGTGGCGCAGGCCGTGTTCCCTGAAGGCGGGCTCACCCGCGACGGCGCGCTGAGGCCGCCCAGGCTCGGCATCCTCTCCTACATGGTCTCGGGCTTCGACCCCCAGGGGACGCGCGACATCGTCTTCGTGCCCGTGGGCCTCAACTACGACCGCGTGCTGGAGGACCGCATCCAGGTCGCGGCCGCCGCCACGCCGAAGGGTGAGAAGCCCCGGTTCGCCTTCAATCCGCTGGTGCTGGTGGCCTGGCTGCTGCGCAGCCTGTGGCTGCGCCTGCGCGGGCGCTGGTATCGCTACGGCTATGCCTGCGTCAGCTTCGGCCGGCCGGTGTCGCTCAGGGACTATCTGCGCGATCGGGGCCTCGATCTGCGCTCGCTCAATCCCGAGCAGAGGTTCCTCGAGGTAGACAGGCTGGGGCAGCGCCTGATGCAGGAGGTCGGGCGCGTGGTGCCGGCCTTGCCCGTGTCGCTGGTGGCGACGGCGGTGCTGGGGGCCGGCGAGCGCGGATTGTCGAGCCTGGAGCTCAAGGGGGCGGTGTTCGAGCTGATGCGCTACCTCGCCGCCGCAGGCGCCCACGTCCACATCCCGCGCCAGGACCAGGAGTACGCGGTGGAGGTGGGGTTGCGCACGCTCAGCCTGCGCCACCTCGTCGAAGTCGACGACGGCCTCATCCGTGCCAACCCGGCCGAGCGGGCTCTGCTCGCCTACTACGCCAATGCCATCGCCCACTTGCTGGGTGACAAGGCCCCCAGTGCGCAACGTGCCGGCGCCTAGAGGTTCGCGGTGGGTGGGGTAGCCGGCTACCCGCGGGCGGACAGGCCTGCCATGTAGGTGCCGATCAGATCATCGATCAGCCGCACGGCCGTCTCCGTGGTCACCACCGAGAGCTTGTCCGCGGTCGATAGCGAGGTGATCCCGTGCACCCCGGCCCACAATACGCGCGAGGCCCGCTGCAGGTCGGCTTCACGGCCTGGCGCGAAATGCGGGGCCAGCGCGCGCTCCACGTGACCCATCAACCCTTCGAGCTTCTGCTTGTACCAGGCCGGCAGATCGACATTGGCCGGCAGGTGGTGCTCGAACAGCAGGTTCCAAAGGCGCGGCTTCTCCTGGGTGAAGGCCAGATAGGCGTGGGCGATACCGATCAACCGCCCGCCGCCGTCAGCCTGGTGAATGTCCGACAGGCGCTTGTCGAGCGCATCGAGCACGCGGGCCTCGACGTTGAGCACCACATCGTCGAGGTTGGCGAAAATATTGTAGATGGTGCCTGGCGAATAGCCGATGCGGCGCGCGATTTCACGTGCCGAGAGGCCGGCCAGCCCTTGCGCGTCGATGATGTCCTGCGCTGCATCCAGGATCAGCTCGCGCAGCTGTTGTGGGGTGTGCGTCGACCGTCGTCCCATCGGCACCTGGGCGGCACTCACCCGCCGGCGTGTTCTGAACGATTGCCAGCATAGGTGGAAGGCGCCCCTTTCCGCAATTGCAACCTGCGGCAGGCTGTCACAGGCGGGACGGACATGCGAACGGGAGTGCCGTCGCGCGTCAGAAGGTTGGAGACGGGCAGGGCGTGCCGTCGCCCTTGAGCAGCATGGCGGCCTGGCCGCGCGGCTTCATGAAGATCCGCTCGGTGAGCGCATAGGTGCCCGGGCCCCCCGCGCCGTTGGGAAAGCCCTTCTTGAGGAAGTAGTCGAACAGGATCGGCGTGTAGGTGTAGGTCGCCTCGGCCACCACCACGCTGTCGTTGGTGGTAACGAGGCCGGCCGGGATATCGTAGGTCGTGTTCATGCAGGAGCAGACCGGGGTCGGATTGACCCCTTCGCCGGAGTAGATGCATTGCCACGACTGCTTGGTGACGGTTGCGTCCTTCGACGAGGAGGTGACGTTGCGCACCACGACCTGCAGCGGGCTCTGATCGTACGGTGCCAGGATGAACCCGCCGATCCTGAGAATGTCCGTGATCTCGGTGTTGGAGATCGAGGTTTCCTTGCGGGCGACCAGATCGGCCGTGGAGCTTGCCACCTGGGTCACGCGCCGGTCCACGGTAATGGCCTGGCTCATCTCGACCGCACCGATGAACATCACCATCATGATCGGCACGATGAAGGCGAACTCTACGGCTGCGATGCCTTTGCGGTCACCGCGCCAGCGACGATAGAGGTCGCGTGCACACCCGAACGCTGCGCTGGCCGAAATCGATGGCATGGGACAGGTCCTTGCAAAGCCTACTGGGTGGGGAAGGGTTCTGTGCGGAATGTGACGGACGCCTGGATCAGCAACGAGCCATCGTTGAGGTTGCTGTTGGCCAGAAACGGCAGCTTGCCGCCGAAGCTCCAGGGGTAGCAGACCGTCACAAGCACGACGGAGCTGGCACCCCCTGGGTTGAACTCGGCCTTGGACTGGTCGACCATGGTGCCGGCGCTGGAACAGGCCGGCGGACTGATGCTGCCAAAACCGCCGCTATTGCTCTGGACCATCACGACTGCCTTCTCGCACTCGATATAGGGCGGAGCTTTCGCGCACAGCGCGGCCTTGAAGGCCTTCTTGCGATCCTCGTCGGTCTTCAGGCCGGCATATTTGCCAAGCCCCTGCTGGTATTGTCCGGTGCGGAGGGCGCGTGCCGCCTGCCAAACGGCGTTCTCCATCGTGAAGACGGTGAAGAAGTACAGGCAGACCGCAATGGTGCCGAACAGCAGCATGACGAACGGCAGCGAGACCATGGCGAACTCGACCGCCGTATGTCCGGCCTCGTCCTTGTGCCACTTGCGCAGGCGAAAGTGCGCCCGCAGCATAGACCTTCCAAGGCGCCGCATCATGACAACGCTCTCCACACGAACAGTTTTCGTGATTATGCAAAGCCGCGATAAAGGCTTCGTAAATTTGTTTACAGAAATTTAGCTTGGTAAACCGGCGATGAGCGCCGGAGCGGAACCGCGCCAAGGCGCACGGCGCTGCGACAGATTCACTGGCGATGGCGGCGGTGCTCCTAGTTGCCGCCTTGTGCGCCGTCGGCGGCCTTCTCCGACATGCCGGCTTTCTTCTCTGCCGCCTTCATGGTCGCATCGAAGTAGGCCGGCTCGTCGCCGATGGTCACGGTGGGGTTGCACTGGGGCGTGCAGTTGTAGGTTTGCCGCTGGCTGCCGCGCAGCAGGTTGACGACGCGTGCATCCTCGCGCCGCACCATGATGCGGCGCTCCATGATCACCTCGCGCTTGGCATCGAGCACGATCATGTTGGTGATGCCGAACGACTTGCCGGTGATAATCAGCATTCCGCCCGACTGCACGGCGACATCGGCGATCACCGGGTTGCCGATGATGACTTCCGCCGCCGGCTGCGGAAGCCGCAGCAGTTGCGACTGGTCGTACTTGACGATGATTTCATCGCTCATCTGGGCCGCAGCGGTACCGGCATCAACAAGAATGGCGAGGATCGCCAGCGTGAGGACCTCAACATATCGGCCGGCGTTGCGCCTGGCGGGAAGGGAGGTCATGGCCATCAACCCCTGGTGTCGAATGCGGTTGGAAGAATTGACTGTGCCGGGCAAATGGTGAAGGAAGAGCAAACGTGGCGGGTGGTGGGCCCGGCCATCCCATGCAACACCAAGGTGTTGCGCGTCGAGGCCGAGCGGCGAGGTGTCCTGTGAAAGCTTTCGCCGAAGCGATAGCCTCGGTTGCTGGCAACAGAGCCCATTTTAGCTCGTACTGCTTTTCACAAAAAACAGCAAATAACAATACGCTAACCAATCATCACCTAGTTAAACTGAAGTTCTTATGTTAGATATCGCGGAGGAATAGAGAGAGTTATTTGGTTTAAGTATTTTTTATCATACCCATGAACTTGTTACTGCTGACAGCTCGCAGATCTATTGTTTTTACTCGTCTTTAATTCGCCATCTGTAGCTTGCGAGGCAGTTCAGCCGCGCGGGGCTCGACCTCCGAAGGCGTGAACTACCGCGCATTCGCGCTAGCTAGTAAAGAAGTTGGGAGAGCTGTCATGCAGAGCCTGTTCGCACGTTTCGTCAAGGACGAGTTGGGTGCCACCGCCATCGAGTACGGCCTGATCGCCGCCCTCATTGCGGTTGGGATCATCACTGCAGCCACCACGCTCGGCTCGCAGATCGCCACGACCTTCAACAAGGTCAAGGACGAGATGGCCAAGACCAACTAACGTTGGATTGAGCGGCGGACAGCGCCGCCGCAACGAGGCCGCTCGCCTGCGGGCGAGCGGCCTCGTCCATTTCGGCGCTACCCTTCCCGCCCAGCCTGGCACCTTAACCCTCCCTTGAGGGGGCAGGCGCTAGGCTCGCCCTATCGGCAGCAGCGTACTCTGGTCTTGCGGATCATGGCAGAAGTCGTCCTCCTGACTGTGTTTCCGGGCGTGGTCCTGTTCGCGGCGTCGATGGACCTTTTCACCATGACGATCCCCAACCGGCTGTCGCTCGCGCTGGTGGCGGCGTTCGTGCTGGTTGCCCCGTTCATGGGCCTTGGGCCTTGGGCCATCGCCTCGCATTTCGGCGCCGGCCTGCTGGTTCTGGCCGGCGGGGTGCTGCTCTTCATGCCGGGCTGGATCGGTGGCGGCGATGCCAAGCTGGCGGCCGCCGTCGCGCTCTGGCTGGGCTTCGACCACGTGGTGCTGTTCCTGCTCGGCGCCTCGCTCGCCGGCGGCTCGCTCGCAACCACCATCCTGGCCCTGCGGCAGATGCCGGTTCCGGTCGTTATTGCCACCCAGCCTTGGGCGGCGCGCCTGCTCAGCCGGGGTGGCGGAATTCCCTATGGCATCGCACTGGCCGTCAGCGCGCTGTGGGTCTACCCGCACACTGCCTGGTTCTCCGGCGCGGCCGGCTGAGGCCACCGCGCAACACCGCTTAACTCGCTGTTCATCCGCGCTGGCAAATGGGCGAGGTGCGCTCCGTTTTGCGCCCGCGATTAACCGACCATTGATGATTCGTTGCGCACATTGACCCCGGCGATTTCTGCGATCTCCTCCGGGCGAAAGGACGAAGTGCGCGATGAAACGGGCACAGTTGCTTGGCGTCACCATTGCCGGCGTGTGCGGGCTGGGCGCGTTCTACGGCGTGTTGGGCATCGTCAACAGGCCGGCTACCGTCATCACGCAAGAGGTGGCTGTCAACACGACGCAGGTGCTGGTCGCCAAGGTCGACATCGGCCTTGGCCAGATCACCGGCCCTGAGAGCTTCCGCTGGCAGGATTGGCCGCAGTCTGGCCTGAGCCCGAGCTATATACAACGCAACACACGCCCGAACGCCATCGCCGATCTGACCGGCGCGGTGGCGCGCACGCCGCTGCTCCCGGGCGAGCCGATCACGCCCTACAAGCTCGTCAAGGCAGGCGACGGCGGTGTGCTCGCCGCCATCCTGCCGGCCGGAATGCGCGCGATCTCCACCCGCATCAAGGAGGAGACCGGCGTCGGCAGGCTGATCCTGCCCAACGATCACGTCGACGTCATCCTCACCACCAGGAAGCGCGGCGAGCACATCGCCGACACCCTGTTTCGCAACGTGCGGGTGCTCGCGATCGGCCAGCTGATCGAGGCGCGGGAAGGCAAGAAGCTCGCCGAAGGCAACACCGCCACCCTCGAGCTGAACCCGACACAGGCCGAGGAGCTCGCCGCCGCCAATTCCAAGGGCGAGATCGCGCTCGTTCTGCGCAGCATCGCCGACATCAAGGGCGGCGACGAGAACGTCAGCTCGCAAGTGAAGATGATGCGCTACGGCGCAAGGTCGCGTGTGCATGGCGTCGTCAACTGAGTTGGCGTGCATCTCAGCTAGCCGGGCAGGAAGGTTGCCGAACATGCGAATGCTTCCGGGAGGACTGGCGCGGGCGCTGCTGGTCGCGCTGGCAGGAGCGGTGGTTGCGCCCCTCGTAGCCTTCGGCGCCGATCGGCCTGCGCGCGTTGGCGACGTCATTCAGAACTCGGTGCTGCAGGTGCCTGCGCGCGGGCCCTTCCCCATGACGCTCAAGGCTCCGATCGGGTCCGGCAAGTCCATGATGGTGCAGTTCCCGTTCGAGCTGAAGGATGTCCTGGTCGCCGATCCCGAGAAGATGGACGCGGTCGTGCAATCCTCCAACCGAGTGTTCCTGATCGGCAAGAAGATCGGCCAGACCAACGCCTTCTTCTTCGACACGCAGGGCAGGCAGGTGCTGACCCTCGAAGTGTCCGTCGGCGCCGACCTGAGTGCGCTGGATGACCTGATCAAACGCTTCGTGGCCGGCTCCAGTGTCAAGTCGGAGATGGCCGGCAACGCCATCGTCCTGACCGGGCTCGTGCGCACACCTATGGATTCCTCGCGGGCCGGCGATCTCGCCTTCCAGTTCGCGCAAGCCAACCGCAACGCCATCACCTCCGCGTCGAGCAGTTCGGGCAAGGGCGGCGAATCCGAGACGGTGGTCAATATCGGCCAGGGCAACCAGCAGGCGAGCTCCAGCAAACGCAGCGATCTCGTCATCAATCTGCTCGCCATCGAAGGCGAGGAGCAGGTGATGCTCAAGGTCACGGTGGCAGAGGTGCAGCGCACGCTGCTCAAGCAGTTCGGCGTCAACCTCGGCGCTGTCATCCAGTCGGGCAATTTCTCGACCGCGATCCTGAGCGAGAATGCCCTCCCGCTCACCTCGGCTGCGGGCCTTGGCAAGCTGCCTCTGTCGGCGATCGGGACCCAAGCGCTGGCAGCCGGCGGATCGGTGTCCTGCGCCACCTCGGGCGTGCTGTGCAACTACAATCCCGGCCCCGTCGGCACCAATGCCTTCGGCAACTCGGGTGTGACCAACACCTTCTCGGGCGGGAACACCGCCATCACCAGCGCGCTGCGCGCCATGGAGCGCGATGGCCTGGTCAAGACGCTGGCCGAGCCGAACCTGACCGCGGTGTCGGGCGAGACGGCCAAGTTCCTGGCAGGCGGCGAGTTCCCCATTCCGCTGGTCGACAGCACCGGCAAGCTGTCCGTGACCTTCAAGGAGTTCGGTGTCGGGCTGGCCTTCACCCCGCTGGTCATGTCGGAGGGCCGCATCAGCCTCAAGATCGAGACCGAGGTGAGCGAGCTGACGGATGTCGGCGCGGTTACGCTGTCGGACATCCGCATCCCGGCACTGAAGAAGCGGCAGGCCAAGTCCACGGTGGAGCTGCCGTCCGGCGGCTCGCTGGCGATCGCCGGCCTGATCTCCGAGGACACGCGCCAGAATATCGACGGCTTCCCCGGGCTCAAGGACGTGCCCGTGATCGGCACGCTGTTCCGCAGCCGCGACTTCTCCAAGAACGAGACCGAGCTCGTCGTCATCGTCACGCCGTTCGTCGTGCGGCCGACCGCGCGCAAGAACCTGGCGCGTCCCGACGACGGCTTGATAGCGGCCTCGGATCTGAAGGCCAATTTCCTGGGGCACCTCAACCGCATCTACGGCAAGGGCCGCGAGCTGCCGCCCGGTGCCCTCAAGGGCGACTACGGGTTCATCGTCGACTAGCTGGATCAAACTAGGATCAAGAACATGCGCTCTCCGATCGCAGCTGTGTCCGGCTTCAAGCCAGCTGCCCGCAGACTGGTAGTGATCTTGCTCGTTGCAGCAGGTCTGTTCGGCTGCCGGGCCGCGCAGGAGACCGGCGCCCATGTGGCAGGCTGGACGCTCGTCGATCCCTCCGAGCGTCATCCGATCCTGGTGTCGCAGCAGCCCGCGACCTTGACCATCCGGGTGCCGGCCGGGGCGCAGGGACTATCGGCGGGCCAGGCCACCCAGGTTGCAGACTTCCTTGCGCGCTATCGCCGCGTCGACAGCGGCAACAGCAAGCTCGTCATCGCCGTGCCGAGCGGCTCGCCGAACGAGACCGCGGCCATGCGAGCGGCCGCCAACCTGCGCGAGATGATCCGCGAGTTCGGCTTCTCGGAGAGCACGGTTGCGATGCAGCCCTACGGCGGCGGGCGCGATGCGAGCGCCCCCATCCGGCTCGCCTACCTGCGCTACGTTGCCGAGGGGCCGGAATGCGGCGCCTGGCCCGCCAACCTGGCGCATGAGCCGCGCGCCCTGAACTACCACAATTTCGGTTGCGCGCAGCAGCACAACCTGGCGGCTCAGATCGCCAATCCTGCCGATCTCCTGGGCCCGCGCACGATGGCGCCGCCCGACGCCGACCGGCGCGCGATCGTGTACGAGAGGTACCGCCAGGGCAAGATTACGGGTGCCGAGAAGAGCGCCGAGGAAAAGTCGCAGGTAAAGGAATGATCGGGGGTCCGACATGAGCACGCAGGCATACTCGGTCGGCGACGACAACGAAGCCGGACGCGAGCTGGTCGTGGCGGAGGCCGAAAAGCAGGAAGCCGACGCGCCGCAAAAGGCGCGGCCCATTCCGCGCATTTCGATTCAGGCTTTCTGCGAGGACCCCAAGACCGCCGAGGTGCTGCAGTCGGCGACAGTCGACCGCCGGCTCGCCAAGTCGCACGTCAGCGTGCACATGGGTGGAGCATCGGCCGCCGTCGCCCACTACCTCGAGAGCCCGACCCCCAACCTCATCATTGTCGAGACCACGCTGCCGCGCGCGCAAATGCTATCCGAGCTCGATCGGCTGGCCGAGAGCTGCGATGCCGGCACCAAGGTCGTCATCATCAGCCACACCAACGACGTGTTCCTTTATCGCGAGCTGCTCAAGCGTGGGGTGAGCGAGTACCTGATCGCCCCCATTACGCCGCTTCAATTCATCGAGTCGCTCTCCAACCTCTACAACAATCCCGACACCGATCCCGTGGGCAACGTCATCGCCTTCATCGGCGCCAAGGGCGGCGTTGGCTCCTCCACCGTTTGCCACAACGCCGCCTGGGCGATGTCGGAGATCCTCAAGTCCGACGTGGTGGTGGCCGACCTCGACCTGGCCTTCGGCACCACCGGCCTCGATTTCAACCAGGATCCGGTGCAGGGCATCGCCGAGGCTCTGCAGAGCCCGGAGCGATTGGACGAGGTGCTGCTGGACCGCCTGCTCACCAAGTGCTCCGAGCGCCTGAGCATCTTCGCGGCACCCGTGGTGCTCGATCGCGACTACGACATCTCGGCCGACGCCTGCGACATCGTGCTCGATATCGTGCGCCAGAACGTGCCTTTCGTGGCCGTGGACCTGCCCCACACCTGGACGCCATGGGTCAAGCGGGTTCTGCTGCAGGCCGACGAGATCGTAGTGACCGCGGTGCCGGATCTCGCCAACCTGCGCAACGCCAAGAACATCATCGACCTGTTGAAGCAGAGCCGCACCAACGACGGCCCGCCGCGCCTCGTCATGAACATGGTGAAGATGCCGAAGCGGCCGGAGATCTCGGTCAAGGAGTTCGCCTCGGCCCTCGACCTCAGTCCCGCGCAGGTGATCGAGTTCGACTGCGAGTCGTTCGGGCTTGCCTCCAACAACGGCCAGATGATCGAGGAGTACTCCGGCAAGGCCAAGGCCGCGCCGCAGTTCCGCGAGCTGGCGCTGGCGCTTGCGCACCGCAAGGAGAACAAGGAAGAGAAGAAGAAGTCGTCGCTGGCGCCGCTCGGCCCGCTGCTCGAGAAGCTGAAGTTCAAGCGCTAGGAGCGGCCAGATGTTCGGAAAGCGTCCAACCGAAGGTGCCGCGCCGCGCCGCCCCGTGCCTGCGCCGGAGGCCGGAGCCGTCGAGCTGAAGCAGCCCGATGCCAAGGTGGCGACGATCGAGCGTGCGCCGCCGCCGCGTGCCGAGCCCGTGGTGCAGGAACGGCGCCACTCGGAGGAATACTACGACGTCAAGACCACCGTCTTCAACGCGCTCATCGACACCATCGACCTGACGCAGCTCGCCAAGCTCGAGTCGGCGGCCGCGCGCGAGGAGATCCGCGACATCGTCAGCGAGATCATCCAGATCAAGAGCGTGGTGATGTCGATCGCCGAGCAGGAGGAGCTGCTCGAGGACATCTGCAACGACGTCCTGGGCTATGGCCCGCTCGAGCCGCTGCTGGCGCGCGACGACATCGCCGACATCATGGTCAACGGCGCCGCGACCACCTACATCGAGGTCGCCGGCAAGGTGCAGAAGACGACGGTTCGCTTCGCCGACAACGCGCAGCTGATGAACATCTGCCAGCGCATCGTCAGCCAGGTCGGCCGCCGCGTCGACGAATCGAGCCCGATCTGCGACGCTCGCCTCCCCGACGGCAGCCGCGTCAACGTCATCGCGCCGCCGCTGGCGATCGACGGGCCGACGCTCACCATCCGCAAGTTCAAGAAGGACCGGCTCAAGCTCGAGCAGCTGGTCAAGTACAAGTCGATCACGCCCGAGGCCAAGACCATCCTGGAGATCATCGGCCGCGTGCGCTGCAACGTGCTGATCTCCGGCGGCACCGGCTCGGGCAAGACGACGCTGCTCAACTGCATGACCGCCCCGATCGATCAGGACGAGCGCATCATCACCTGCGAGGACTCCGCGGAGCTGCAGCTGCAGCAGCCCCACGTGGTGCGGCTGGAGACGCGTCCGCCCAACCTCGAGGGCGAGGGCGAGATCACCATGCGCGACCTGGTCCGCAACTGTCTGCGCATGCGACCCGAGCGCATTATCGTCGGCGAGGTGCGCGGACCCGAGGCGTTCGACCTTCTGCAGGCGATGAACACGGGCCACGACGGATCGATGGGCACCCTGCACGCCAACTCGCCCCGCGAGGCCATCAGCCGTCTGGAGTCGATGATCATGATGGGCGGCTATCAGCTGCCGACCAAGACCATCCGCGAGATGATCACCGGCTCCATCGACGTGATCATCCAGGCCTCCCGCCTGCGCGACGGCTCGCGCAAGGTCACCCACATCACGGAGGTGATGGGCATGGAGGGCGACGTGGTGATCCTGCAGAACCTGGTGGTGTTCGAGATCACGGGCGAAGACGCCAACGAAAAAATCATCGGCCACCATCGCTCCACCGGCATCGCCCGGCCGCGCTTCTGGGAGCGCGCCGAGTACTACAAGGAGACCAAGCGGCTCGCCGAGGCGCTGTCGGCTGCGGAGGTGAAGGACAACCGCGGCCAGCCCATGGGAGAGTCGCGTGGATAACAGCGACCTGATGCTGGTTGGCCTGTTGGCGCTCGCCGCGATATCCGTCGCGGCGATCGTCTACGTCGTCGTCTCGTCGTTCTTTGGCGCCGATCGCGCGGACGAGCGCATTCAGGCCGCCACCGAGAACAAGGGCCGGCGCATCGCGCTGAAGCAGCAGGCCGAGACCGTCAACAGCCGCCGCCGCCAGGTCGCCGACACCATCAAGGAGCTCGAGGACCGGCAAAAGCAGCGCGAGAAGGTATCGCTGCGGCTGCGGCTGCAGCGCGCCGGTCTCGATATCGAGCCGCGGGTGTTCTGGATCGGCAGCGCCTTGTGCGGGGTGGTGGTGGGCTTTGTCGTATGGCTAGCAGCGCCCCACCTGCCCCTGATCGTGCCGCTGCTCGCGGCTTTCGTGGGCGTGCTGGGCTTGCCGCGTTGGATCGTCGCCCGATTGACCAAGCGCCGGCAGTTCAAGTTCATCGACGAGTTCGCCAACGCCATCGACATCATCGTGCGCGGCGTGAAGTCGGGCCTGCCGCTGATCGAGTGTCTCAACATCATTGCGCGCGAGTCGCCGCAGCCCGTCAGCGGGGAGTTCTTGGAGCTGGTGGAGCAGCAGCGCGTCGGCGTGCCGCTCGCCGAGGGCTTCGAGCGCATGATGGTGCGCATGCCGCTGGCGGAGGTGCGCTTCTTCGCCATCGTCATATCCATCCAGCAGCAGGCCGGCGGCAACTTGTCGGAGGCGCTCGGCAACCTTTCGGGCGTGCTGCGCGACCGCAAGCGCCTGCAGGCCAAGGTGCGCGCGCTGTCCGCCGAGGCCAAGGCCTCCGCCGCAGTGCTGGGCGCGCTGCCGTTCGTCGTCATGATCCTCGTCTACATCACGACCCCCGCCTACATCGCGCTCCTCTGGAGCACGCGCGTCGGCCAGTTCCTGCTGGTGGCGGCGGGCTTCTGGATGACGTGCGGGGTGCTGGTGATGAGGAAGATGATCAACTTCAAGTACTGAGCAAACGCGACCGCAGCCGGCCGCACGGGAACTGAGCAGCCATGTTCGACGCCATCATAACGCTGACGCAACCGCCGATCTTCGTGACGCTGCTGGCGGCGGTTGCCGCGTTCGCCACCGCGCTCACCGTGCTGATGCCGATTTTGAGCCGCGACCGGCTGGATGCACGCATGCAGGTGATGGCGACCGAGCGCGACAAGATGCGCGCCGCGCGTCTCGCCGACCTCGCCAAGAAGGACGGCGGCATGGGCAAGCTCAGGGCGACGCCCAAGGGCTTCATGCAGGAGATCGTCGACCGTTTCAACCTGCGAAGCATGTTCGACTCCGAGGAGGTGCGCGACAGGCTGAAAATGGCGGGATTGCGCGGCCAGGCGCCGCTCGTCACCTACATGTTCTTCCGCGTCGCCATGCCCGGCATCGTCGCCATCGTCGCGCTCCTCTACCTGTTCGTCGTCACCGACTTCCAGTATCCCCCGATCGTCAAGCTCGGCCTGGCGATCGGCGCCGGCTATATCGGCTTCTATGTGCCAAACTTCTTCATCCAGAACCTGGTGCAGCGGCGGCAGGAGTCGATCAAGAACTCGTTCCCGGATGCCCTCGACATGCTGCTGATCTGCGTGCAGTCGGGCATGTCGGTGGAGGCGGCCTTCCAGAAGGTCTCGGGCGAGGTCGGCACCCAGTCGCTCGAGCTTGCCGAGGAGCTTTCGCTGACTACCGCCGAGCTCTCCTACCTGCAGGACCGTCGCCAGGCCTTCGAGAACCTGGGCAAGCGCACGGGCCTGCCCGGCATCAAGGCCGTGGCCACCGCGCTGATCCAGGCCGAGCGCTACGGCACGCCGGTCGGCCAGGCGCTCAGGGTGATGGCGCGCGAGAACCGCGACATGCGCATGTCGGAGGCCGAGAAGAAGGCGGCCGCCCTGCCGCCGAAGCTGACGGTGCCGATGATCATCTTCTTCCTGCCCGTACTGTTCGTGGTGATCCTGGGGCCGGCCATCATCCAGGTGTTCAAGTATCAGTAGAATGGCGCGTTGGCTTTTGGGTTACTTCGGTAGATTTCATGCAACATAGGATTTGAGTAGAAACGGAGCGGCGCTCCTTTGCATGTATGCAGCGCGCTGGTATGGGTTTCCTCCGCCGGGCCCACGGAGAACTACCCTATGAAGAGAATTGTGCTGCTCGCCGGCGCGGTGGCGCTGGCCGTGTCGTTCACAAGTGCAGCTGGCCCAGGACAAGGGCAAGGCGCCCGCCAAGCCGCGCACGGCCATCTCGCTCGAGTGCTCCAAGCAGGCCGATGCACAGAAACTGCACGGCAAGGCGCGCCAGAAGTTCCGCAACAAGTGCAAGCGGGACGCCGAGAGGGCCGCCAAGGCCAAGAAATAGGCGACCTATCGTTTTGCCGCTGTCGATCTGGTCGTGCCCGAGCGCCTGGCGCCTGCGCGTGCGCCGGCCGGTGCCGATCGCGTGCGCTTGCCCAGGAACGGCTGCATTCCCTCGCGCGCCAGCTCGTCGGCCCGCTCGTTCTCGGCGTGGCCGGCGTGACCGCGCAGCCAATGCCATTTCACCTCGTGGCGCTGCTGGGCCGCGTCGAGTTGTTTCCATAGCTCGACGTTCTTGACCGGGGTGCCCGCGGCCGTCCTCCAGCCCTTGCGCTTCCAGCCGTGGATCCACTGGCTGATGCCCTTCTGCACGTACTCGGAGTCGGTGTGGATATCGACGCGCGCGGGCTGGTCGAGGGCTTCCAGCGCGGAGATAGCTGCCATCAGCTCCATGCGGTTGTTGGTGGTCGATGCTTCCCCGCCGGTCAGCTCCTTGCGCTGCCCGTCAAGCTCCAGGATCGCGCCCCAGCCGCCGGGCCCGGGATTGCCGGCGCAGGCGCCATCGGTGAAGACGGTGACAGAAGATTTGCCGCTCATGCGGTTGGGTGCCTCCAGGCCGTACTCGCGGGCCGCGCGCACGGTGCGATGAAATCTCAGCCGCCGCAGGTACTCGGTGGGGTCCTTGCGGTTCACCAGCGCGTTGCTGGACGTGTGCAGCCAGTCGTGCGCCCGCGTCAGCAGGAAGCGCAGCGCGGAGCCCCGCGCCAGCAGCGGCAGCGCTTCCGCCTCCTCGGGAGTGAGCGCGCGCACGCTCTGGTAGCCCTCGAGCAGCGCCTGGCCCTTGGTGAGATTGAAGGCATTGGGGCCCTCGAAGCACCAGGCGTTGAGCGTGACGGCGACGTCGTAGGCCAGCGCGTCGTTGCAGGCGAAGTAGAAGTCGATGAGGGCGGAGAGCTTGTCGCCCAGAAAGAAGACGTTGTCGGGGAACAGATCGGCGTGGATGATGCCCTGCGGCAGGCCGGCGGGCCAGTTGGCTTCCAGAAACGCGAGCTCCTGCTCGATGGTCGCAGCGAGGCCCGGCGCGATCTCGTCGGCGCGCGCCTGGAAGCGCTCGTAGAGCGGACGCCAGCCGGCAAGACTGAGGGCATTGGCGCGGGCCAGGTCGAAGCCGCGCCCTGCCACGTGCAGCCGCGCGAGCGCCTTCCCAACGGCAAGGCAATGCGCGGGCTGTGGGCGCCGAATCCAGACGCCTTCCATGAAGGTCACCAGGGCGGCGGGGCGTCCGGCCAGCGTTCTGAGCATGCGGCCTTGCAGGTCGCGGACCGGCGTGGGGCAACTGATGCCGGCCTTGCTCAGGTGCTCCATCAGGCCCAGGAAGAACGGGAGGTCGTGGGGGGCGACGCGCTTCTCGTAGAGGGTGAGAAGGAAGGGGCCTTTGCCGGTGTGCACCAGGTAGTTGGTGTTCTCGACGCCCTCGGCGATGCCCTTGTAGGAGAGGAGCGCGCCCAAGCCGTAGCTGGCCACGAACGCCGCCAGCTCGTCGTCGGGGACTTCGGTGTAGACCGCCATGCAAGTCTGGCCTCGACGGAAACCGGCTAGAGCAAAATCCGAAAATTCTAGGGGGCGCCCGCCTCACGCAACTCTCTGGGCACGTTGAAGGCGATGCGCTCCTCGGTGGTCACCACGCTTTCGACCGTGACCTCGAAGCGGGCGCGGAAGGCATCGAGGATCTCGGTGACCAGCACCTCGGGCGCGGAGGCTCCGGCCGTTACGCCGACCGTGGCGACACCTTCCAGCGCTGCCCAAGGGATGTCGCCCGATTGCTGCACCAGCAGGGCGCGGGGGCAGCCGGCCCGCTCCGCCACCTCGACCAACCTCAGCGAGTTGGAGCTGTTGGGCGCCCCAACCACGATCAGGGCATCGCAGCGCGGCGCAATCGCCTTGACCGCCGCCTGCCGATTGGTGGTGGCATAGCAGATGTCCTCCTTGCGCGGGCCGACGATGGCCGGAAAGCGCGCCTTGAGAATGGCCACGACGGCGGCCGTGTCGTCGACGGAGAGCGTGGTCTGGGTGATGTAGGCGACCCTGCTCGGGTCGCGCGGCTCGACCCGCTGGGCCGCCTCGGCGTTCTCGATCAGGGTCGCGGCGCCTGCCGGCAGCTGACCCAAGGTGCCCACCACCTCCGGGTGGCCGGCATGGCCGATCAGCAGGATCTCGCGACCCTCCTCGAAGTGATCGCGCGCCTCCGCGTGCACCTTGGAAACGAGGGGACAGGTGGCGTCCAGATAGAACATCTTGCGGGCGCGGGCAGCGGCCGGAACCGACTTGGGTACGCCATGTGCCGAAAAGATCACGGGGGCGTCGGTTTCGGGGATCTCGTCCAGTTCCTCCACAAAAATGGCACCTTTGGCCTTCAGGGACTCCACCACGTGACGGTTGTGGACGATTTCATGGCGTACGTAGACCGGTGCTCCGAACCTCTTCAGTGCCAGCTCGACGATCTTGATGGCACGATCGACGCCCGCGCAGAAGCCGCGCGGCGCCGCCACGAGGAGGGTGACTGGGGGACGCGGTCGCTCCGCCGACACGGTTAACTGGGCCATGGAATCGGTCGCATCTTTGTCGTTGGTTCGTTTCTCGGCTGGCTTGGCGCGGCACCCAGGCGCCAGTAGTATTACGAATCACCGGACTTTGGACCAGAGAGCCTCGGGCGCGGCTCGATGGGTAGGGAATACCGGTACACGAGAGACCGGGCAAGTGTTCGGAACAGGGGCGCTGTGACGCAATCGCTGTGTAATGCATTGGTTTCGTTGGCGAGACCGCTGGCTCTCGCCGCGCTTCTGAGCGCGCTCGGCGCGTGCGGCATGTCCTCCATCACGTCAGGCATCGGCGGCGGTTGGTTCGGCAGCAAGAAATCCACCACAAGCGACGTCGGCTCGGTCAACCAGGATCAGCTTCTGGCGGCCGCCAAGTCCGACGGCGGCAACCTGGCCGGCATCGGCGGCGAGGTGGCGCACGGCTGCCCGCGCTTCCAGGTTTGGTCGCGCGACGGCTACGTGACCATCTACGAGGCAGGCCGGGTCGGCGACTCGCTCGCCGTCATGCACCGCGGCGAGATCACCAAGACCGCGCGAGAGTGCAACATCGAGCCCGGCCGAGTCTCCGTTAAGTACGGCTTCTCCGGCCGCGTGCTGCTTGGGCCCGAAGGGCAAATCGGGGCGCCTGGTACCTGCCGGTCACCCTATTCGTGGCGGATGCCAAGCGGGAGAAGATCGCCACCGACAAGGTACGCATCGAGGTCGACGTCGCGCTCGACAATCCGATCGGCTACTTCTCCATCGTGCGTTCCGTGAATTTCGCGATCCCCGAGGGCTCCCGCCCCGGCGAGTACGATGTGTTCATCGGCTTCGACCGCAGCATCCCGGGCGCGGGCTGAGGCGACGCTTTGCCGCACAGGGCAGCGATCGATGGCGTGGCGAGTTTGACTTCGCCCGTGCACGCGTATCATCGCGCATCGCCATACGAGATCTGCGGAAGAGACCGGCCCGTGCGCAAGCATGGGCCGGCGCCGAAGGAGCAACCGCCCCGGAACCTCTCAGGCAAAAGGACCGCAGATTGATGGCGCTCTGGAAAGCAGCCGGCGCAATGCCGGCTCACCGAAGGGGTAAGGCGGCCGGCCCGAAGGAGGGCCTGGGCGCTGAAATCTCTCAGGTCCCGCGACAGAGGGGGCTTGGTCCCGCGCCGAGCCCGCGCGGGCAGCGAGCCGCATGGGACTGAGACGAGCATGAGCGCCGCGCCAGCCCTGACGAGCCCTGCAGCGCACTCCGCTGTATGAGCTGCACGTTGCGCTCGGCGCCAAGATGGTGCCGTTCGCCGGCTACGAGATGCCGGTGCAGTATCCGCTCGGCATCCTCAAGGAGCACCTGCACACGCGCGCCAGGCCGGCCTGTTCGACGTCTCGCACATGGGGCAGGCGTTCCTGATGGCCCCGATCATGCCACCACGGCGCGCGCGCTCGAGGCGCTGGTGCCGGCCGACATCGCCGGGCTGATGCCGGGCCAGCAGCGCTACAGCCAGCTGCTCAACGACGAAGGCGGCATCATCGACGACCTGATGGTGACGCGCTCGGCGTCGCCCGAGGACGACGGCAGCCTGATGCTGGTCGTCAACGCCTCGCGCAAGGACGTGGACTACGCCCACATCGCAGCGCGCCTGCCGGACGATGTGAGGCTGCAGCCGGTGCCCGAGCGCGCGCTGCTGGCCCTGCAGGGGCCGGCGGCCAAGGACGTGCTGGCGAAGCTCTCGCGATGCCGCCGCGGCCTGCGGTTCATGCACGCCGGCAGCGGGAAGGTCGGCGACTTCGACTGCCACGTCTCGCGCTCGGGCTACACCGGCGAGGACGGCTTCGAGATTTCGGTGGCGGCCGACAAGGCGAGAAGCTTGCGAGGCTGCTGCTGGCGCAGCAGGGCGTGCAGCCGATCGGCCTCGGCGCGCGCGACTCGCTGCGGCTGGAGGCGGGCCTTTGCCTGTACGGCCACGATATCGACGAGACGACCAGCCCGGTCGAAGCGGGTCTCGCCTGGTCGATCCAGAAGCGGCGGCGGACGGAGGGCGGCTTCCCGGGCTTTGAGCGCATCCGGGACGAGCTGGCCGAGCGGCCCAGCGCGGCGCCGCGTCGGCATCAAGCCGGACGGCCGGGCGCCGGCGCGCGAGGGCACCGAGATTCTCGCGCTGCTGGGCGATCGCATCGGCGTCGTCACATCGGGCGGCTTCGGGCCGAGCGTCAACGGCCCCGTCGCCATGGGTTACGTGCAGTCCGGCACGCGCCACCCGGCACGTCGGTGAACCTGATGGTGCGCGGCAAGGCGCTGAGCGCCGCGTCGTGCGCCCTGCCGTTCTTCCCGCATCGCTACGCCCGCAAGCGCTGAGCACCGGAGGACCGACCCATGGCCATCGAACGCTTCACCAAGGATCACGAGTGGATACGCGTCGACGGCGGCATCGCCACGGTCGGCATCACCGATCACGCGCAGGGCCAGCTCGGCGATGTGGTGTTCGTCGAGGTGCCGGAGGTCGGCCGCAAGGCGGCGGAGGGCGAGGCGGTGGCCGTGGTCGAGAGCGTCAAGGCGGCGAGCGACGTGTACGCGCCGGTGTCGGGCGAGGTGGTGGAGGCCAACGCGGACCTCGCCGCCAACTCCGCGCTGGTCAACGAGGATGCCGAGGGCAAGGCCTGGTTCTTCAAGATCAAGATCGCCGATGCGGCCGAGCTCGACGAGCTGATGGACCGCGCCGCCTACGAGGCGTTCGTGAAGGAAGCAGCTCGTGAGCTGACAGGAGAAGCGATGCATGGCGCACGAATACTTTGCCACCGTGTCGTGGAAGCGCGGCAGCGACGAGCCGTTCAGCGACAACAAGTACAGCCGCGGCCACACCTGGGCCTTCGACGGCGGCGTGACGGTGCCGGCGTCGTCCTCGCCGCTGTCGGTGCGGCTGCCGTTCTCGAAGGCCGACGCGGTCGACCCCGAGGAGGCGCTGGTGGCGGCGCTGTCGAGCTGCCACATGCTGACCTTCCTCTATCTGGCGGCGAAGGACGGCTACGTGGTCGACAGCTACGAGGACGACGCCGTCGGCGTGATGACCAAGAACGAGCGCGGCAAGCTGTTCGTCTCCACGTGGCGCTGCGGCCGCGCATCGCCTTCTCCGGCGCCAAGCAGCCGAGCGCCGCCCAGCTCGACGAGCTGCACCATCACGCCCACGAGGAATGCTACATCGCCAACTCGGTGCTGACCGAGGTGGGTGAGCCCTCGGGAACCGAGCTCACGGCCATGAGCGCGAGGCTCGCGCGACACCTGCCATGCGCTACCTGCCGCTGACCGATGCCGACCGCAAGGCCATGCTGGCCAAGATCGGCGTTGCCGACATCGACGCGCTGTTCGCCGACATGCCGAAGGACAAGCGGCTCGCCGGCTGCGTCGACCTGCCCAAGACCAAGGGCGAGCTGGAGGTGGAGCGCGAGCTGGCCCGCCTGGCCGCCCGCAACGTGGCGGCGGGCTCGGTGCCGTTCTTCGTCGGCGCGGGCGCCTACAAGCACCACGTGCCGGCCACCGTCGATCACCTGATCCAGCGCTCGGAGTTCCTCACCTCCTACACGCCCTACCAGCCGGAGATCGCGCAGGGCACGCTGCAGTACCTGTTCGAGTTCCAGACGCAGGTGGCGATGCTGACGGGCATGGAGGTGGCGAATGCCTCCATGTACGACGGCTCGACGGCGGCGGCGGAAGCCGTGCTGATGGCGCATCGCGTCACCAAGCGGCGCAAGGCGCTGATCAGCGGCAACCTGCACCCGCACTATCGCGAGACCATCGAGACGGTGTCGCGCATGGCGGGCGACGAGATCGTCGCGCCGCTGCCGCATGGCGCGGCGGAGGACCTGATCGGGCCAGATCGACGAGACGGTGTCCTGCGTGGTGGTGCAGAACCCGGATGTCTTCGGCCAGGTGCGCGACCTGACGCCGATCGCCGAGGCGGCGCACGCGGCCGGCGCGCTGCTGATCGCGGTGTTCACCGAGGTCGTGTCGCTGGGGCTGGTGCAGCCGCCGGGCGCGATGGGCGCCGACATCGTGGTGGGCGAGGGCCAGTCGATCGGCAACGCGCTCGTCGTTCGGCGGGCCGTACGTCGGCCTGTTCGCGACGCGCTCCAAGCTGATCCGGCAGATGCCGGGCCGGCTGTGCGGCGAGACGGTGGACCAGGAGGGCCGGCGCGGCTTCGTGCTGACGCTGTCGACGCGCGAGCAGCACATCCGCCGCGAGAAGGCGACCTCCAACATCTGCACCAACTCGGGCCTGTGCGTGCTGGCCTTCACCATCCACATGAGCCTGCTGGGCGAGGCGGGCTTGCGGCGGCTGGCGCGCATCAATCACGCCAACGCGGTGAAGCTCGCCGACGCGCTGGCCAAGGTGCCGGGCGTGAAGGTGCTGAACGACACGTTCTTCAACGAGTTCACGATCCGGGTGCCGGGCAATGCGGCCGAGGTGATCGAGAAGCTGGCGGCCAAGGGCGTGCTGGGCGGCGTGCCGGCGTCGCGGCTGATGCCGGACAACCCGGATATGGCGGACCTGATCATCGTGGCCTCCACCGAGGTCAACACGGACGCGGATCGCGCGGCCTATGCCGCGGCGCTGCGGGAGGTGCTGGGATGAGGCGATGCCGTAGGGCGCAATAAGGCGAAGCGCATTGCGCCGATCCGCCACGATCGGTGCAATACGGCTGCGCCTATTGCACCCTACGGCTGCTGGGAGGCGTGCGGAGCTGCCATGCTGAACCGGCAGGGACGGCCGACGGCGGCGGGGGAGGCCGAGCGCGGGAGCGAGACCTTCAGCGGCAACCGCGGGCTGGCCATCGAGGAGCCGCTGATCTTCGAGGTCGGGCGCACGGATACGACCGGCGTCGATCTGCCGGAGCCGGGCAAGTTCGCCGCGCGCCTCGGCAAGCTGATGCGCACCGAGCCGCTCGGGCTGCCGGGTCTGTCGGAGCCCGAGGCGATGCGCCACTACGTGCGGCTCAGCCAGAAGAACTACGGCATCGACACGGGCCTGTTCCCGCTCGGCTCGTGCACCATGAAGCACAACCCGCGCCTCAACGAGAAGATGGCGCGGCTGCCGGGCTTCGGCGACGTGCATCCGCTGCAGCCGCTCTCCACCGTGCCGGGCGCGATCGCGCTGATCGCCGAGCTGTCGCGCTGGCTCTCCGAGCTGACCGGCATGCCGGCGATTGCCATGACGCCCAAGGCCGGCGCGCACGGCGAGCTGTGCGGGCTGATGGCCATCAAGGCGGCGATCGAGGCGCGCGGCGAGAAGCGGTCGGTGGTGCTGGTGCCGGAGTCGGCGCACGGCACCAACCCGGCGACGGCGGCGCTGCTGGGCTATCGCGTCGTGACCGTGCCGGCGCGCGAGGATGGCAGCGTCGATCCGGAGGAGGTGAAGAAGCGGCTGTCGCCGGACGTGGCGGCGATCATGCTCACCAACCCCAACACCTGCGGGCTGTTCGAGCGCGACGTGGTGGCGATCGCCGACGCGGTGCATGCGGCCGGCGCCTTCTTCTATGCCGACGGCGCCAACTTCAACGCCATCGTCGGCAAGGTGCGGCCGGGCGACCTCGGCGTCGATGCCATGCACATCAATCTGCACAAGACGTTCTCGACGCCGCATGGCGGCGGCGGGCCGGGTGCGGGTCCGGTGGCGCTGTCGGCGGCGCTGGCGCCGTTCATGCCGGTGCCCTATGCGGTGGCGGATGCCGATGGCGTTCGCTACGTGGAGCATGCGGATTCCGCGCGGTCCCCTCCCGCTCGTGGGGAGGGGCGGGGTGGGGGGCAGGCCGACAGCGAGGTCTGGTCCCCTCACCCTATCCCTCCCCCACAAGAGGGGGAGGGGACGGCGCAGTCCGTTCGGGCGCATGTGCGCGTTCCACGGCCAGATGGGCATGTTCGTGCGGGCGCTGGCCTACATGCTCTGGCACGGCAGCGACGGCATGCGGCAGGCGTCGCGAGGACGCGGTGCTCAACGCCAACTACGTGCGGGCCGGCTTGTCCGACCTGATGTCGCTGCCGTTCGGAAACCGGCCGTGCATGCACGAGGTGCTGTTCGACGACAACTGGCTGGAGGGCACCGGCATCACCACGCTCGACTTCGCCAAGGCGATGATCGACGAGGGCTTCCACCCGATGACGGTGTACTTCCCGCTGGTGGTGCACGGCGCCATGCTGATCGAGCCGACCGAGTCGGAATCGAAGGCCAGCCTCGATCAGTTCATCGCGTCGCTGCGCGGGCTGGCCGGGGCCGCCAAGGCGGGCGACGTGGCGCGCTTCAAGGATGCGCCGCGCTTTGCGCCGCGCCGCCGGCTCGACGAGACCAAGGCCGCGCGCGAGCCGCGGCTGCAGGTGGCAGCAAAGGTGGGTCAGTTCGTCAGAGACTGGCGCTGGCGGTTCTGCCCTCGTCGTGGGCGCAATCGATGGAGGCGGAATCGCGGGCGTGGAAGGCGCACTGCGAGGTGTGCGCAGCCAAGCGTTCGGTGTGGGACCCGGCGGCATCCGCTGGAAGGCCGCCGGCAATCCGCGGCGGCAGCTAGCTTGCGCCAATTGCGGGCGGGTGACGTGGCAGCGGCTCGGCAAGACCTGAGTGCGCCAGGGGTCAGCAGGGCGCCGGTTTCCGCCCTCTCCTGCAAAGTCAGTACAGGTGGCCCACATTCGCTAGCCGTCTTTGGTGCACGACGGACCTGCACCGTGCGGAGCGTCTACGAAACCCGTTTCTGCTCTGGTCCCGTGATCTCGTTCCCGCGAGACATGGCTT
>CAVWOY010000019.1:0-16600 GCA_963756735.1 uncultured Alphaproteobacteria bacterium | reverse complement strand
ATCTTTGTCGTTGGTTCGTTTCTCGGCTGGCCTTGGCGCGGCACCCAGGACGCAGCAGGTAGTCTGTACAAAATACACCGGACTTCTGGACCAGAGAGCCTCGGGCGCGGCTCGACGGGTAGGGAATACCGGTACACGAGAGCCGGGCAAGTGTTCGGAACAGGGGCGCTTGTGACGCAATCGCTGTGTAATGCATTGGTTTCGCTTGGCGAGACACGCTGGCTCTCGCCGCGACTTCTGAGCGCGCTCGGCGCGTGCGGCATGTCCTCCATCACGTCAGGCATCGGCGGCGGTTGGTTCGGCAGGAAAAAATCCACCTCAAGCGACGTCGGCTCGGTCAACCAGGATCAGCTTCTGGCGGCCGCCAAGTCCGACGAGCGGCAATTCTGGCCGGCATCGGCGGCGAGGTGGCGCACGGCTGCCCGCGCTTCCAGGTTTGGTCGCGCGACGGCTACGTGACCATCTACGAGGCAGGGCCGTGTCGGCAACTCGCTCGCCGTCATGCACCGCGGCGAGATCACCAAGACCGCGCGAGAGTGCGACATCGAGCCCGGCCGAGTCTCCGTTAAGTACGGCTTCTCCGGCCGCGTGCTGCTTGGGCCCAAGGGCAAATCGGGGCGCCTGGTACTGCCGGTCACCCTATTCGTGGCGGATGCCAAGCGGGAGAAGATCGCCACCGACAAGGTACGCATCGAGGTCGACGTCGCGCTCGACAATCCGATCGGCTACTTCTCCATCGTGCGTTCCGTGAATTTCGCGATCCCCGAGGGCTCCCGCCCCGGCGAGTACGATGTGTTCATCGGCTTCGACCGCAGCATCCCGGGCGCGGGCTGAGGCGACGCTTTCCGCACAGGGCAGCGATTGATGGCGTGGCGAGTTTGACTTCGCCCGCTGCACGCGTATCATCGCTCAGGCCATACGACACCTGCGGAAGAGACCGCTCCGTGCGCAAGCATGGCGCAGCGCCGAAGGAGCAACCGCCCCGGAAACTCTCAGGCAAAAGGACCGCAGGTTGATGGCGCTCTGGAAAGCAGCCGGGCAATCCGGCTCACCGAAGGGGTAAGGCGGCCGGGCCGAAGGAGGGCCTGGGCGCTGAAATCTCTCAGGTCCCGCGACAGAGGGGGCTTGAACCCGCACCAGCCGGTGCGGGCTGCAAGCTGCGTGGGACCGAGCAAGCATGAGCGCCGGCGACAGCCCTGACACCGCACCCCTGCAGCGCACACCGCTCCATGAGCTGCACGTTGCGCTCGGCGCCAAGATGGTGCCGTTCGCTGGCTACGAGATGCCGGTGCAGTACCCGCTGGGCATCCTCAAGGAGCATCTCCACACGCGCGCTGGTGCCGGGCTGTTCGACGTCTCGCACATGGGCCAGGCGTTCCTGATCGGGTCCGATCACGATACGACCGCTGCCGCGCTGGAGGCGCTGGTTCCCGCCGACATCGTCAACCTGAAGCCGGGACAGCAGCGCTACAGCCAGCTTTTGAACGACGATGGCGGCATCATCGACGACCTGATGGTGACGCGCTCGGCGTCGCCCGAGGACGACGGCACGCTGATGCTGGTGGTCAACGCCTCGCGCAAAGAGGTGGACTACGCGCACATCACGGCGCGGCTTCCCGACGATGTGCGGTTGC
Source organism: uncultured Alphaproteobacteria bacterium (assembly GCA_963756735.1). Taxonomy (GTDB): domain Bacteria; phylum Pseudomonadota; class Alphaproteobacteria; order Rhizobiales; family Hyphomicrobiaceae; genus AWTP1-13. Next base: position 14,966 of record CAVWOY010000019.1, on the reverse strand, counting down.
AGCCGGTGCCGGAGCGCGCGCTGCTAGCGCTGCAGGGTCCGGTGGCCAAGGACGTGCTGGCGAAGCTCTCGGATTTCGCCGCGGGCTTGAGGTTCATGACCGCCGCCAGCGGCAAGGTCGGTGACTTCGACTGCCACGTCTCGCGGTCTGGCTACACCGGCGAGGACGGCTTCGAGATCTCGGTGGCGGCCTCCAAGGTCGAGAAGCTGGCGCGGCTGCTACTGGCGCAGGAGGGCGTGCAGCCGGTTGGCCTCGGCGCCCGCGACTCGCTCAGGCTGGAGGCAGGCCTTTGCCTCTACGGCCACGATATCGACGAGACGACGAGCCCGGTCGAAGCGGGGCTCGAGTGGTCGATTCAGAAACGGCGCAGGATGGAAGGCGGGTTCCCAGGCGACGCGCGCATCAAGGCCGAGCTGGAAAGCGGCCCCCAGCGGCGCCGGGTCGGCATCAAGCCGGACGGCCGGGCGCCGGCCCGCGAAGGCACCGAGATCCTGGCACTGCTGGGCGATCGCCTGGGTGTGGTCACCTCAGGCGGCTTCGGGCCGAGCGTCAACGGACCCATCGCCATGGGCTACGTGCCGGCAGGCCGCGCCGAGCCCGGAACGCCGGTGAACCTGATGGTGCGCGGCAAGGCGCTGAGCGCCTCCGTGGCAGCCCTGCCCTTCGTCCCCCACCGCTACGTCCGCAAAACCTAGCTCAAGCGAGGACTTCCAATGGCCACCGAGCGCTTCACCAAGGACCACGAGTGGATACGCGTCGAGGACGGCGTCGGCACCGTCGGCATCACCAATCACGCGCAGACCCAGCTCGGCGACATCGTGTTCGTCGAGGTGCCGGAGGTCGGGCGCAAGGCCGGGCAGGGCGAGGCGGTGGCAGTGGTGGAGAGCGTCAAGGCGGCGAGCGACGTCTATGCGCCGGTGGCGGGTGAGGTGATCGCGGCCAACGGCGATCTCGGCGGCAACGCGGCGCTCGTCAACGAGGACGCGGAAGGGCGCGCCTGGTTCTTCAAGATCAGGATCGCCGACGCTGCCGAGCTCGACAAGCTGATGGACCGCGCCGCCTACGAGGCGTTCGTGAAGGAAAGCAGCTAGTGTGATGATCGAGAAATTCGCCGGAGTTGGTGGCAAGGTTCGAAGCGAATTTCTCGATCTGAATCACACTAGCAAATCTATGGTTCTAGTGTCCCTTATGATTCCGAAGTTCGCTCGGGACGCTGGCGGCGAAGGCAGGCGAACTTCGGAATCGGGACACTAGCCGATGCGTTACCTCCCGCTGACCGATGCAGACCGCAAGGCGATGCTGGCCAAGATCGGCGTTGCCGACATCGACGCGCTGTTCGCCGACGTGCCGAAGGACAAGCGCCTCACCGGCTTGGTGGACCTGCCGAGGGCCAAGGGCGAGCTGGAGGTGGAGCGGGAGCTGGGCCGGCTTGCAGCTCGCAATGTGGCGGCGGGGTCGGTCCCCTTCTTCGTCGGCGCGGGGGCCTACAAGCATCATGTGCCGGCGACAGTGGATCATCTGATCCAGCGCTCCGAGTTCCTCACCTCCTACACGCCGTATCAGCCCGAGATCGCGCAGGGCACGCTGCAATACCTGTTCGAGTTCCAGACGCAGGTGGCGATGCTGACGGGCATGGAGGTGGCGAACGCCTCCATGTACGACGGCTCAACCGCGGCGGCCGAAGCGGTGCTGATGGCGCACCGCGTGACCAAGCGGCACAAGGCGGTGATCAGCGGCAACCTGCACCCGCAGTATCGCGAGACCATCGAGACGGTGGCGCGGCTGGCGGGGCATGAGGTGGTGGCGTCGCTGCCGCATGGCGGGGCGGAGGACCTGACCGGGCTGATCGACCCCACCCTGTCGTGCGTGGTGGTGCAGAACCCGGATTTCTTCGGCCAGGTGCGGGATCTGACGCCGCTGGCCGAGGCGGCGCACGAGGCGGGCGCGCTGCTGATCGCGGTGTTCACCGAGGTCGTGTCGCTGGGGCTGGTCGAGCCGCCGGGTGCGATGGGCGCCGACATCGTGGTGGGCGAGGGGCAGTCGATCGGCAACGCGCTCTCGTTCGGCGGGCCCTACGTCGGCCTGTTCGCCACGCGCACCAAGTTTGTGCGGCAGATGCCGGGACGGCTGTGCGGCGAGACGGTCGACAAGGAGGGCCGGCGCGGCTTCGTGCTGACGCTTTCGACGCGCGAGCAGCACATCCGGCGCGAGAAGGCCACCTCCAACATCTGCACCAACTCGGGGCTGTGCGTGCTGGCGTTCACGATCCACATGAGCCTGCTGGGCGAGGCGGGCTTGCGGCGCCTGGCGCGCATCAATCACGCCAATGCGGTGAAGCTGGCGGACTTGCTGGCCAAGGTGCCGGGCGTGAGCGTGCTCAACGACACGTTCTTCAACGAGTTCACCATCCGCGTGCCAGGCAAGGGGGCCGAGGTGATCGAGAAGCTGGCCGCCAGGGGCGTGCTCGGCGGCGTGCCGGCGTCGCGGCTTTCGCCGGACAATCCGGAGCTGGCGGACCTGATCATCGTGGCGTCCACCGAGGTGAATACGGACGAGGATCGTGCGGCCTACGCCAAGGCGCTGCGGGAGGTGGTGGGATGATCGACACCGTAGGGCGCAATAGCGAAGCCGTATTGCGCCGTTTTGCGCAAGATCGGTGCAATACGGCTGACGCCTATTGCACCCTACGATGATGGCGCCGATCGCTCGGCGGAGGTCTTCGCATGCTGAACCGGCAGGGACGGCCGACGGCGCCGGGAGAGGTCCAAGTGCAGGAGCCGAGACCTTCAGCGGCAACCGCGGGCTCGCCATCGAGGAGCCGCTGATCTTCGAGATCGGGCGGACGGACACGACGGGCGTGGACCTGCCGGAGCCGGGGAAGTTCTCCGCACGGCTCGGCAAGATGGTGCGCAAGGAGCCTTTGGGGCTGCCGGGCCTTTCCGAGCCCGAGGCCATGCGCCACTTCGTGCGGCTTTCCCAGAAGAACTACGGCATCGACACCGGCATCTTTCCGCTGGGCTCGTGCACCATGAAGCACAACCCGCGCCTCAACGAGAAGATGGCGCGCCTGCCGGGCTTCGGCGATGTGCACCCGCTGCAGCCGCTGTCCACCGTTCCAGGCGCGATCGCGCTGATCGCGGAATTGTCGCGCTGGCTCTCCGAGCTTACCGGCATGCCGGCGATTGCCATGACGCCCAAGGCCGGCGCGCACGGCGAGCTGTGCGGTCTGATGGCCATCAAGGCCGCGCTCGAGGCGAGAGGCGACAAGCGGTCCATCGTGCTGGTACCGGAGTCGGCGCACGGCACCAACCCGGCGACGGCTGCGCTGCTCGGCTATCGCGTCGAGACCGTGCCGGCGCGCGAGGACGGCACTGTCGACCCCGAGGCGGTGAAGAAGCGGCTGTCGCCCGACGTGGCGGCGATAATGCTCACCAACCCCAACACCTGCGGGCTGTTCGAGCGCGACGTGGTGGCCATCGCCGAGGCCGTGCACGCGGCGGGCGCCTTCTTCTATGCCGACGGTGCCAACTTCAATGCCATCGTCGGCAAGGTGCGTCCGGGCGACCTCGGCGTCGATGCCATGCACATCAATCTGCACAAGACGTTCTCCACGCCGCACGGCGGCGGCGGGCCGGGCGCGGGGCCGGTGGCGCTGTCGGCGGCGCTGGCGCCGTTCATGCCGGTGCCGTCGCGGTGGTGGATGGCAGCGGCGTTCCGCTACGCGGAGCATGCGGGCGAAAGCAAGGGCCAGCCCTTCGGGCGCATGTGCGCGTTCCACGGGCAGATGGGCATGTACGTGCGGGCGCTCGCTTACATGCTCTCGCACGGCAGCGACGGCATGCGGCAGGCCAGCGAGGACGCCGTGCTCAACGCCAACTACGTGCGCGCCTCGCTCTCCGACCTGATGTCGCTGCCGTTCGGCGACCGGCCGTGCATGCACGAGGTGCTGTTCGACGACAGGTGGCTGGAAGGCACCGGCATCGCCACGCTCGATTTCGCCAAGGCGATGATCGACGAGGGCTTCCACCCCATGACGGTGTACTTCCCGCTGGTGGTGCACGGCGCCATGCTGATCGAGCCGACCGAGTCGGAATCCAAGGCCAGCCTCGACCAGTTCATCGCCTCGCTTCGAGGGCTGGCGCAAGCCGCCAAGGCGGGCGATGCGGCGCGCTTCAAGGATGCGCCGCGCTTCGCGCCGCGGCGGCGTCTCGACGAGACCAAGGCTGCGCGCGAGCCAAAGCTCAAGGGGGGGGGCCGGGCTCGTGAGAGAAAATTCCGGTTCGTCGGAAGGGTGCGCGTGTGAGCTTCATTCAGAGACTGGCGCTGGCGGTTCTGCCCTCGTCGTGGGCGCAATCGATGGAGGCGGAATTCGCGGGCGTGGAAGGCGCACTGCGAGGTGTGCGGAGCCAAGCGTTCGGTGTGGGACCTCGGCGGCATCCGCTGGAAGGCCGCCGGCAATCCGCGGCGGCGGCTCGCTTGCGCCAATTGCGGGCGGGTGACGTGGCAGCGGCTCGGCAAGACCTGAGTGCGCCAGGGGTCAGCAGGGCGCCGGTTTCCGCCTCTCCTGCAAAGTCAGTAAAGTAACGATGGCCTACATTCGCTAGCCGTCCTTGGTGCACGACGGGCCCTGCACCGTGCGGAGCGTCTACGAAACCCGTTTCCGCTTGAGTCCCGTGATCTCGTTTCCGCGAGACATGGCTTGGCGCCGAGCTGAGAGGGAGGCCGTTGGCCGTCCAACAATTGGCCAAGATCGGCACTGATGGGGGTCTCCTCCCCAAGCTCCCAGGGCTTCCACCGATATGGGCACGGATCGTGCCGGTGTGACCATTGTCGGCAAGCTACGGCCCGATGGGACAGGAGTGCGTCATGAGCAACGACCAATCCGATCAGAAACCGCAAGGCAAGTCATTGCAGGGCCGGGAAGGCATCAAGCGCCGCGATTTGTTGCTTAGCGGCACTTCGCTGATTGCAGCGGCCGCTGCTTCGGGCGCGATCCTTCCTGGTTCAGCGGAGGCGCAGGAGGTTTTGCCCTTCCCGCCGACGCCGTCGGCCAGCATCGCCGGCCGGACGATGCAGGAGTCGGTGTACAAACCCCGCGTCGAGCCGCGTCGGCTTCCCGACGATGCGCCGAACATCCTCATCATCCTGATCGACGACGTCGGGCCGGCGCAGCCGAGCACCTACGGCGGCGAGATCAACACGCCGACGCTCAGCCGCGTCGCGCAAGAGGGCATCTCCTACAACCGCTTCCACTCCACGGCCATGTGCTCGCCCACGCGCGCGGCGCTGCTGTACCGGGCGCAACCATCACCGCGTCGGCAACGGCCAGATCGCCGAGCTCGCCAACGACTGGGACGGCTATCAGCGGCACCATCCCGAAGTCAGCGCGACCGTGGCCGAGGTGCTGAAGAACTACGGCTACAACACCGGCGCTTGGGGCAAGTGGCACAACACGCCGGCCGAGCAGACCACCGCCAACGGGCCGTTCGACTACTGGCCGACCGGCTACGGCTTCGAGTACTTCTACGGCTTCCTCGCCGGCGAAGCCTCGCAGTACGAGCCGCACCTGGTGCGCAACACGACTGTCGGTGAACCCGCACGATACTGCACCGCAAGGGCTATCACCTGACCGAGGACATCGCCGACGACGCCATCCGCTGGCTGCGCGAGCAGCAGGCGTTCGCGCCCGGACAAGCCGTTCTTCATGTACTGGGCCAGCGGCGCCGTCCACGGCCCGCACCACGTCATGAAGGAGTGGGCGGACAAGTACAAAGGCAAGTTCGACGACGGCTGGGACAAGTACCGCGAGCGCGCCTTCGCGCGCGCCAAGAAGCAATCGGCTGGATTCCGCCAGAACGCGCAAGCTCACGCCCCGGCCCGCCACGCTGGCCGTCCTGGGACAGCGATCCCCGAAGAGCGAGAAGCCGTTCCAGCGCCGGCTGATGGAAGTGTTCGCCGGGTTCACCGAGCACGCCGACTCACAACGCCGGCCGGCGTCATCGACGAGATCGAGAAGCAGGGCAACGGCGACAACACGCTGATCTTCTACATCTGGGGCGACAACGGCTCGTCGGCCGAAGGCCAGAACGGCACCATCAGCGAACTGCTCGCGCAGAACGGCATCCCGACCACGATCGAGCAGCACATCAAGGCGCTCGACGACCTCGGCGGGCTCGACGTGCTCGGCTCGCCGAAGACCGACAACATGTATCACGCCGGCTGGGCCTGGGCGGGCAGCACGCCGTACAAGTCCACCAAGCTCGTCGCCGCGCACTTCGGCGGCACGCGCCAGCCGATGGCCGTGCGCTGGCCGGCGAGGATCAAGCCCGACGCGACGCCGCGCGCCGCAGTTCCACCACGTCATCGACATCGTGCCGACGATCTACGAGGTCGTCGGCATCACGCCGCCGCGCGTGGTCAACGGCGTCCCGCAGGACCCGATCGACGGCGTCAGCTTGGCCTACACGTTCGACGACGCGAAGGCCAAGGGCCGGCGGACGACGCAGTTCTTCGACGTCATGGGCAGCCGCGGCATCTATCACGACGGCTGGTTCGCCTGCACCTTCGGCCCGCGCATCCCGTGGGTGCCGGGGCTGCCGAAGGGCATCCGCGAGTGGTCGCCCGACAAGGACACGTGGGAGCTCTACAACCTCGAGGAGGACTGGACGCAGGCCAACGACCTCGCCGCCAAGATGCCGGAGAAGCTCGCCGAGATGAAGGACCTGTTCCTGGTCGAATCGGCGAAGAACAAGGAGCTGCCCGATCGGCGGCGGCCTCTGGACTGCCGTCCTCCATCCCGGAGACTGCGCACGCGCACGCCCTACACCGAGTGGACGTTCTCGCGGGCGACATCACGCGGATGCCGGAGTTCACCGCGCCGACGCTCGGCAACAAGCCCAACATCGTCACCATCGACGCCGACGTGCCCGACGAACGCCAACGGCGTGCTGTACGCCCTCGGCGGCTTCTCCGGCGGGCTGACCTGCTACGTCAAGGACGGCGTGCTCTGCTACGAGTACAACCTGTTCGAGATCCAGCGGACGCAGATCAAGGCCGAAGGAGAAACTTCCGGCCGGCAAGGTCGAAGATCGAGGTCGAGACCAGCCTACGCGGAGCCCAAGCCGGCCGGCCCGCTGGACGTCACCCTGAAGGTCAACGGCAAGGTCGTGGCCACGGGCATGGTGCCGGTCACCGCCCCGCTCGCTGTTCACCGCCAACGACTGCCTCGACATCGGCAGCGACCTCGGCTCGCCGGTGTCGCTCGACTACTTCGACCAGGCGCCGTTCAAGTTCAACGGCAAGATCGAAGAGGTGAAAGTGAAGTATCTGACCGGCGACGTAGGCTCGCGGGCGCTCAAGTGAGCGATCGAGTCCAAATGTGGGTCGGGAGTTCGGTGCCAGACCCAGGCGGTCAGGTCGGGAAGCCTTCCGGAAGCTGCCGATTTGCTGCGCTGCAGCACCAACCACTTGAAAATAGGTCAGCAATACTGACATAATTTGCGCTCCAGGGGAACATGGAGCCAAAACGCCATGGGCGATCTTACGGGCGATCTTGCACCTGAGGCCCAATGGGAGCCGCGCTACGCGGGCCGGGCCGACCGCATGCGCGCCTCCGAAATCCGCGAGCTTCTGAAGCTCGTCGATCAGCCCGGGGTGATCTCCTTCGCCGGCGGCATCCCCGACCCGGCCCTGTTCCCCGTCAGGGAGGCGGCCGCGGCCTATGCTGCGGTGCTGGCGGACCCCGTCAGCGCAGCTGCCGGCATGCAGTACGCGCCGAGCGAGGGCTATGTGCCGCTGCGCCAGTGGATCTCCTCGCACATGGGGACACTGGGGGTGCCGTGCACTGAGGACAACATCGTCGTGACCTGCGGCTCGCAGCAGGCGCTGGAGTTCCTGGGCCGGTTGCTGCTCTCCCCCGGCGACACCGCCCTGGTGACGGCCCCGACCTACCTGGGCGCCCTGCAGGCCTTCTGCGCAGCAGAGCCCCGTTATGACGAGCTCTCCCCGCACGGCAACCGCACGCCGCAATCGTACGCCGATGCGGCTTCCCGTGCGGGAGGACAGGTGAAGCTCGCGTACGTGGTGCCAAGCTTCGCCAACCCGACGGGCGAGACGTTGCCGCTCGAGGCCCGGGAGCGGCTGCTCGATCTCGCAGCGGAGCTCGACATCCCCGTCATCGAGGATGCCGCCTATGCCATGCTGCGCTTCGACGGCGCGCCCGTGCCCAGTGTCACGGCGCTGGCGGTCAAGCGCCGCGGCAGCATCGAGGCCGCGCGCGTGGTCTATTGCGGTACCTTCTCCAAGGTACTGTCCCCGGGCCTGCGCGTGGGATGGATCGTGGCGCCCCGTGCCATGATCCGGCGCCTGGTGCTGATCAAGCAGGCCTCCGATCTCAACAGCGCCACCATCAACCAGATGGTCATGTACCGCCTCGCCGCTAGCGCGTTCCAGGACCAGGTCGCGCGGGCGTGCGAGCACTATCGCAGCAGACGCGACGCGATGCTGGCAGCGCTTTCGCGCCACATGCCAGGAGATGCGTCCTGGACCAAGCCGCAGGGCGGCCTGTTCCTGTGGGCGAGGATTGCCCGGGGTCGACACCGCCCAACTGCTGCAGCGCTCGCTCGCGGAGGCCGGCGTGGCGTTCGTGCCGGGAGGCGCCTTCTTCTTCGACGGCCGCGGCGGCGACACCCTGCGCCTTTCCTACTCGCTGCCTAACGAGGCGGCGATCGATCGCGGCATCGCCGCCCTGGCCAGGCTCGTCTGAGGGTGCCGGCCTCCCTTGACCTGAACGCCCGCGCGCTGCGGGGGGATGCCGCAGCGGTGGGTGGGGCTTGGGAGGCTTTTGGGAAGAAGCCCATCCTTGTGCGCCCCACTGCCCGGCCTGTACAGGTCTCAATCGCTATCCCATGCTGGTCGGCATGGGGCTCTGATCCATCATCGCGCCGGACTGGGTGGTGAAATTCGTTCGGAGCTCGCCGCCCGTGGCGACGAATTTCGCGATCCGGACACTGGGGCGGAACGGCAAGGAGGACGACAAATGGCAAAGCCCAGCTTGCAGAGCAAGATGCGCGAAAGCGGCGACGTCGTGGAGATGCTGCGCAACTCCAGGATCGGCATGTACGTCTATCCCGGTCGTCGCCTCCGAGTTCTCCAACTGGCGCGACGAGCAGCGCGCCTGGCGCGACACCGCGGTGCTGTTCGACCAGTCGCACCACATGGACGAGCTGACCGTCGAAGGGCCCGACGCCGCCAAGCTCCTCGAAGGCCTCGCCGTCAACAGCTTCGCGAACTTCGCCACCAGCCGCGCCAAGCATTTCGTGCCGGTCTCGCCCGACGGCTACGTGATCGGCGACATGATCATCTTCCGCGAGACCGAGAACAAGTTCATCCTGGTCGGCCGCGCGCCTACCGCGAACTGGATCGAGTTCAACGCTTCCCTCGGCAAGCACGACGTCAAGCTCTCCCGCGACCCGCGCTCGCCCTCGCGCCCCGACGGCAAGAAGGTCGATCGCGTGCACTACCGCTACCAGATCCAGGGCCCGGACGCGCCCAAGGTGCTGGAGAAGCTGAACGGCGGCCCGGTCCCCGACATCAAGTTCTTCCACGTCGACTGGATCAACGTCGCCGGCCGCAAGATGCGCGCGCTGCGCCACGGCATGGCCGGAGCGCCCGGGCTCGAAATCTGGGGACCCTACGCCGAGAAGGACGAGGTGCATGCCGCCGATCCTCGATGCCGCCGCCAAGGCCGGCGTCGATCTGGCGCCGGCGGGTGCGCGCGCCTACTCCACCAACACGCTGGAGTCGGGCTGGATCCCGTCGCCGCTTGCCCGCCATCTACAGCGGCGATGCGCTGGCCGCCTACCGCGAGTGGCTGCCGGCCGCAGGGCTACGAGGCCACCGTGCTCGATCGGCGGCAGCTTCGTCTCCAAGGACATCCGCGACTACTACACCTCGCCCTACGAGCTGGGCTACGCCATGTACATCAAGTTCGACCACGACTTCGTCGGGCCGCGCGGCGCTGGAGAAGATGCAGGGCAAGCCGCACCGCAAGCGGGTGACCTTCGAGTGGAACGCCGACGACCTGCTGAAGGTGATCGCGTCGAGCTTCCGGCCGGGCGAGGAGAACTACAAGTGGATCGATCTCCCGCAGCCCAACTACTCCTCCTCGGGCTTCGACCGGGTGATGCTGGGCGACAGGATGGTCGGCCTGTCGATGTTCAACGGCTACAGCTTCAACGAGCGCTGCATGCTGTCGCTGGGCGTGGTCGACCCCGACATCAAGGAGGGCGACGTGCTGACCCTGGTGTGGGGCGAGCCCGACGGCGGCAGCGCCAAGACCTCCATCGAGCGGCACAAGCAGGCCGACATCCGCGTGCGCGTATCGCCGACGCCCTATGCGCGTGAAGCGCGCGAGGGCTACGCCCAAGGGTGGCGCACGCGGGCGGCCTGACGCGCGGCCCCACGTCACCGTGCGATGTGCTTGAAGGCCGGAGCAGGTCTTGCTCCGGTCGGCTCTCGTTCGGGCCGGCCGCCCACCGCCGTTGGCCAGGCGGTTACGGCCACGGCAGTTCAGGAGTTTTCACGCGGGCCGTCGGTTTTCGGATTGAGATCAGACCCAGGCGCTGCATCTTGAAGATGGCAAGTCTTGACCCTCAAGAGACATTTGGGTTGGGGATGTGAGATCGCCTACCAAGGCAAGAACGAAGGCTTGTAACATTCAGCGATTGGAGATCGGTCTCGACTGTCGGGGCGCTCAGCGCGAGGCGGAGCCAAGCGCCTCCTTTCGGCCCGATCCGACCCTGAATGCAATCGGGATTCTGAGCCCCTCCTTGCACGCGTACTCCTGTGCCCGTCGCTCGAATGCGCGTCTCACCGCTTCTTGTGTCTCTCCGGTCCGGGCTCGGATCGCGGCGCCAGTCTGCACCATGCTGCCGAGACCGCCACGCCAAAGGGCGGACACGCTCTCCACCAGATGTGTCGTGCGGTGATCCTCGAGCCTGATGTCGGCGAGGCCGGCTTCGCAAAGCAGTCGCAGAAATTCGGCCCGATCGCAGAAGCGCTGCGAGGAGTGCCCAGGAGGGATGTCGGTAGGGGGTGCAAGGCCGATCTCCGCGACAGCCTCGCGGAAAAGGCCCTGGATGCGCTGCTTGCGAAAATCATCCCACCAGGCCAGCGCAATCCGACCGCCTTTCTTCAACGTACGCAGACACTCCGCAATAGCTGCCTCGGGTCGCGGGAAATGCCCGAGCCCGAAGCTGCAGATAGCAGCGTCAAATGCGGCCTCGGGAAAGGGCAATCGCTCGACGTCGGCCTCGTGAAATTCGATGCTCGGATACCGCTGCCGCGCCAGCTCGATCATCTTGCTCGACAGATCAACTCCCACGGGCTGAGCGCCACGATGGACCGCCGCGGCGATCAGGGAGCCCGGCCCGGTTGCCACGTCCAGCACGCGAGTGCCGGAGGCAACCTCTGCGGCATCCAGGAGCGGTTCGGCTGCCAACGTAGTGACCGATGCAAAGAAATCGCAATAGGAGCCCGCCAGCTGATCGTGGCTGCGGCGCTCGAACTCGCGCAAACGTTCCGCGTCCTCGTTTGACAGCTCTGGAGTCGCCATCGTCAACTCCTTGACCCATCCTGCATTGTCGGTTCTGGCACAACTCCCGAGGGCGCGAAAGGACAACGATGTCGGTGGAGTGGATGTTGAAGGAGGGTGTTTGCGACGGCAGTTCTTGGCACATTGTTGCCGCTGCATTGAATCGTGGGTGCGTCTGCTTTCGGGCTGAGGTGGCATTGGGCGGAACGGAATCTTCTTGATCCTAAGCGCCGCCAACGCGTTCTCGGCGCGCATCCGCACCGCGACGCCTGTGGCGGCCCCGGTAGAGACGCCATATAGATCCGCCGAACTGGTGCGCCGAGCCGGATCAGTCGAAGCGCAGCTCCGGGTAGCGTTTCGCCGCCACCTCGTCGGCCCGGGCGCGATAGGCCGGCGCGCTGCCGGCGTAGCGGGCGATAACGCGCACGTTCTTGCCCTTCACGTTCTGGTTGATGCCGGTCATCCAGCTGTCGACCTCGTTGGAGAGCAGCCCCTTAGCCCTTCTCGAGCACGAAGTCGGTCCAGGCGGCCACCGCCTCTGGCTTCGCATCCACGCGCGTGAGCCTGTGAGGCGCATGTGCTCGATCAGCCGCGTCACCCAGTCGACATTGTACTCGATGCTGCGCGGGATGTTGCCGAGCGCGGTGTGCGGCCCCACCAGCATCGACATGTTGGGGAAGCCTTCGACCTGAACGCCGAGGAAGGTCTGGGGGCCGCCGGCCCACTTGTCCTCGAGGCGCAAGCCGTCGGCGCCGCGAATGTCGATGCGATCGAAGCTGCCGGTGATGGCGTCGAACCCGGTCGCGTAGACGATCAGGTCGAATTCGTGCTCGCGCGCCGAGGTCCTGATGCCCTTGGCCGTGATCTCCTCGATGGGCGTCTCGACGATCGATACGAGTTCGACGTTGGGCTGGTTGTAGACCTCGTAGTAGCTGCTCTCCATGGGCACGCGGCGCGTGCCGAAGCCATGGTCCTTGGGCACCAGCATCTCGGCGATCCTGGGGTCCTTGACCCGTTGGCGGATCTTGCGCGCGACGAACTCGGAGATCACCGCGTTCGCCTCGCGGCTCGTCAGCATGTCGCGGAAGTTGCCCACCCACAGCCCGAAGCCCCGCGTCCTGTACTGCTGCTCGAGAAATGCCTCCCGCTCGGCGTCAGGCAGGTCGAAGGTGTCATGTGGATAGGTGGTGTGCAGGAAACAGGAGAAGCTCTCCTGGCACTGCCTGAACATCGCCGGATAGTTGGCCTTGATCTGCACCTGCTCTTCCGGGCCGATCTTTGCGTTGTGCAGCGGCTTGCACCAGTTCGGGCGGCGCTGGAAAACTGTGAGGTGCTCAGCGGTCTTCGCCACCTCGGTGATGGTCTGCACGCCGGTGGCGCCCGTGCCGATGACCGCGACCCGCTTGCCCTCGAACGTGACCTTGTGCTTTGGCCACAGCCCCGTGTGGTAGGCCTCGCCCTTGAACGTGTCGACGCCCTTGATCCGCGGCAGCGTCGGCGCCGACAGCGGCCCGATCGCAGTGATGAGGAACGGCGCCTGCCAGCGCCTGCCGTCCTCGCAGGTCAGCAGCCAGCTCCTCGAGCTCTCCTGCCAGTGGGCGGCGGTGATGCGCGTCTTGAGCTCGATGTCGCGCTTCAGGTCGAGCTTGTCGGCGACGTAGTTGATGTAGCGCTCGGTCTCCGGCTGGGCCGCGAAGTGCTCCGACCAGCTCCATTCCTCGAGCACCTCGGCGGAGAACGAGTAGGCGTAGGAATAGCTTTCCGAATCGAAGCGCGCGCCCGGATAGCGGTTCCAGTACCATGTGCCGCCGACGCCGGTGCCGGCCTCCAGCACGCACACCCGCATGCCGATCGCGCGCAGGCGGTAGAGCTGATAGAGGCCGGACATGCCGGCTCCGATGATCAGCGCGTCGTAGCAAGAAGCCGGGCGGGCCTCGTGGACGGGAGCCTGCGCCCCGGTTGCTGTCATCGCCTGTTGGTTCCCCGATTGGTACTTGCCGGCAGACTTTTTCACGGACCAGCCTTTGCTACAAGCAGTGCCACAGGTGCCCTTGAGCGGTCAGGCCAGGTCCGCCCGTGCGGCCAGCACGGCGCCGGCGGACCGGGTGCCACGCGAACATCTACGCGCCACTTTTCTCGTTACGCTGCCATCGGTGCACATCATCCATGGCCGGAATCCATGGCCAGAATTCATGGCAGGACGCGGCCGCCGGTGCTAGGCTGGCGTCCGAGGTCCACCTCAGACCGCGCGAGTAGTGTCGTGAACGTAGCCAACATCCTCGCGGTGAAGGGTTCCGACGTCTTCACCATCAAGCCGGCCGAGATGATCGCGGCGCTGTCGGAGCGCCTGCGCGAGAAGCGCATCGGGGCCGTGGTCGTGAGCGACGACGGCAAGGCCGTCGACGGCGTCATTTCCGAGCGCGACATCGCCTATGGACTGGCGGTCCACAAGGGTGCCCTGCTGACGATGCCGGTCTCCGCCCTGATGACCAAGACCGTTTTCACCTGCTCGCCCCAGGACAAGGTCTCCGTTGTCGCCTCCACCATGCTGGCCCGCAACGTCCGGCATCTTCCGGTGGTGGACGATGGCCACCTCGTCGGCATGATCAGCATGCGCGACGTTCTCAACCTGCGCCTCGAGGAGCTGCAACGCGAAGCCAGCATGCTGCGCGCGTTCGCGAGCGAGACGGGCCGCGACCGTGATCTGGATCGCTGACCTCGCCGGCATCGCCGACGCGGTAGGGCGGATTGGGCGATAGCCGCAATCCGCCGATTTCAGGCTCGCGCGCCACCGTCGCCCGTTTGCACGGTGGGGGATTTTGCCTGCACACTCGCCCGGCGAGGCAGCTTTCACGAACTGGTCACGGCTCGAGGTCACCAAGGGCGCCACCACCGCGCACGTGAAGATCGACGTCGGTGGCGGTATCGTTGTGACGTCCTCGATCACGAATGCGGCGGTGGATCAGCTCAAGCTGGCGCCGGGCGAGGTTGGCTATGCCGTCGTCGAGACTTCAGCGCAATTCGTCGTTGAATCCTTCTGGGTGCGGGGAAACGACGAAAGGTGATGCGAGAGCATCACGTTGGAGTGGTCTCCCGTTTTGTGCGCTCGACCAAGTCGCACACACGCTGCTCAGGACGGTTGCCCGCAGAAAATCCCAAATGGAGTGACCCCTGGCGCGTTGTCGGCTGGCGCTGGCGCCGCAGGGGACTGCACTCCGAGCGCAGCGTTTCCCAAATTGACGATCAAGAGTATCGTATGCCGGTTTCTGACAGCTAGCGTCTAGGGAGGAGCCGGCAATGCATCCATGGAGCTTGGTGGCGGGGACTGTGGCCTTGGGCCTCATCTCGCTGGTGGGAATTCGTGAGCCCGTTC
>CAVWOY010000018.1:0-17477 GCA_963756735.1 uncultured Alphaproteobacteria bacterium | reverse complement strand
GGTAGTGGAGCTCCCGGTCGTTGCCGGTCCAGGCCACGAGCGCGATGCCTTGCAGCAGGAACAGCAGGCCGAAGGTGGAGAGGATGGAAGTCGACCTCGCGCTTGCCGGGATCGGCGGTGCGCGCAAGGAGCGGATGCAACACGTAGCGGAACAGCAGCCACCCCCCGGCGAAGGCGGCGGGCACGCCGGCCAGCGCCGTGACAAGCGGCGGAAACCCGAGCAGCGAGAACCCGAAGAACGCGGCATAGCCGCCGAGCATCAGCAACTCGCCGTAGGCGAGGTTCAGGACGCGAGCCACGCCGTACTGCAGGTTGAGGCCGATGGCGATCAGGGCGTAGATGCCGCCCACCACCAAGCCGCCAAGCAACAAGTCGAGCAGCGTCATAGGAGTTCAGATCTCGGAGCTATGAGGTTCTGGGGCAGCTAGTGCCGGTCTGCCCAAGACGTTGTAGCCGCTGCAGAAAGTCGGACGCAAAAAAAGGGTCCGCGTTGGTAACCGCGGACCCCACGAAATGCGAGCCGCTTTCGATCAGTCACTTGATGATGGGCTGCTTGGCGCCGGGCGCGGTTCGGGGCGAGGCCGTAGAACTCACCCCCCTGCCACTGGCCGATGAGCCAGGCCTGTGCGTCGCGGTTGCCTGCAAGCGAAATTTCGCCCAACAACGGTCTTGAACGTGCCGGTCTTCAGCTCCTGGATGATCTTGGCGCGGTCGATCTCGCCCACGCGCTCGATCGCCTGGTGCAGCGCTCAACCTGAGGCCTGGCGGTGCTCGCCGACGGTCGGCTCCTCTGCCCGCGTCGAGGGCTCTCGTGGCGCGCAAAGCGCTCTGCACGCCCCGGCCCATCGGGCTCTGAGCCCGCCGAGGCTGAAAAGACGCCATCGACCTCGTCGCCGAACCTGGCCTGCGCAAGGGCCTCAACCAGGGTGCCGACGCCGATGGCGGGTCTCGCTACTCCTCGGGACGAAGTCTGCTGGCCAGCCAACTGCTCGGCGACCATGAACGTGCTCGGGCGGGGGTAGGCCAGTCGCCACCAGGGTGTCGGGGACCTGCGGGCCTTTGCTGCCTCGACCGCGATCCAGGTCGGCTGCTCCTCCACGTCATAGACGGGCCTTTTCGGCGCCACGTCCAACCTCCCCGCCGCGAGCGCGGGCCTGCAGCGAGGCCACGATCCGCTGACCGGCGCCTGCACGACTGAACAGAGCAACCTTGGCGTCTACTCCTGCCGGCCTCTTCTTCTGCGCCGACATCATCCCGACCAGGGCCTGGTCTCGTTCGGAGTCTTCTCGCCGAGGGAAAAGAAGAACATGGTCGGAAACTTTGCAACCATCATCTCCTCCACCCCGCCGCGGCCCGTGGTGCCGACGGCACCCGCGGACAGCCATACTCGGCGTAGGCCTCAAGCGCATGCGAAAGCTGGAATCGCGTGCCGCTCCAGGGCCCCAGCACGCACCGTCCACTGCTCGATGCGCGATCAGCTCCCCGGCGAGGCGTGCAGCATCCTCGTCCTCGGCAGCTGTCTTGAAGCTGGTGACCCTGATGGTCAGAATTCTCGCCGGTCTCCCCCAGCTGATGCCGCTGGCCTCGTCCACGTCGTCGACCGCAGAGGCGGGAGTCCGGCAGCGTGGTCAGCCGGCTCCGGGGCGTTGAAGCCAGCAGCCAGATGGTGCAGCCGATCCTCACGGAAATTTCTCGGCGCATCCTGCGCCGCGCGGGTGCCGAGCCCGGCCGCGAGGCCGACAGCACCCCAGCATCGTCAGAACCCCGGGCGCCCTCCGCATCGCACCCTCCCCTGGCAGCCTGACCATGAACACCGGCGTCGTCTTCCGTGGCACCCATCGGGTCGGGCCTGCGACTCGGTCAAGGCTCTCTCGCTGGACGCTGCAGGACGGACGCATGGCGGGAGCTGAGTACTGGCAGTCTGCGCCGAGCGGCTGGGCGGCTCAGGCCACCTGGCGCAACGAGACTGGCAGGATGGCGCAACGGTGCGGGCAATGCTATCGCCGGGCAGACGCGCACGGGCCGCGCAGGCGCGCCGACAGCGGGACAATCGCATGCAAGACGAGACGGCAAACTGGCCGGCCGGCGCAGGCCGCGCAGACAGACGCCGAGCTGGCGCGCCCGATCGAGGAGGCGCTGGAGGGCGGCAACGGCGAGCGCGTGCGCGCGCTGGCCCAGGAACTCAGCGCGCCGACCTCGCCGATCTTATCGAGCTGCTGGAGCCCGATGCGCGCTGCGCCTGATCGGCGTCTCGGCGCGGCGTTCCCCTCCGAGGTGCTTTCCGAGCTCGACGAGACGGTGCGCGACCAGCTCCTGCGGGACCTGCCCAACGACGTGCTGGCCAAGGCCGTCGCCGAGCTCGAGACCGACGATGCCGCCTACGTGCTCGAGGACCTGGCCGAGCCGCCAGAAGCAGGAGATCCTCGACCAGATGCCGGCCGAGGACCGCGCCGCGCTCGAGCGCAACCTGGAATATCCGGAGGAGACCGCCGGCCGTCTGATGCAGACGGACTTCGTGGCGGTGCCGCCGTTCTGGACCGTCGGCCAGGTGATCGATCACATGCGCGAGACCGACGACCTGCCCGAGACGTTCTCCGACATCTATGTGGTCGATCCCGAGCTACCACGTGGTGGGCGGCCTCGACTTGAGCCGGCTGCTGCGCACCAAGCGCGAGGTGCCGGTCGAGAACATCATGGACGCCGGCCGCCAGGTGGTGCTGGCGACCGCCGACCAGGAGGCGGTGGCGCGGCAGTTCGAGCGCTACGACCTGAAGTCCGCGCCCGTGGTCGATGCCGACAAGCGCCTGGTCGGCGTCGTCACCGTCGACGACGTGGTGGAGGTGATCGAGGAGGAGGCCGACGAGGACCTGCGGCGGCTGGCCGGCGTCGGCGACGAGCGCATCACCGACAGCGTGCGCCAGATCGTGCCGGCCGCTTCTGGTGGCTGTTCGTCAACCTGTTCACCGCCATCCTCGCCTCGACGGTGATCAAGCAGTTCGACGCCACCATCGAGCACATGGTGGCGCTGGCCGTGCTGATGCCGATCGTGGCCTCCATGGGCGGCAACGCCGGCACGCAGACCATGACGGTCGCGGTGCGCGCGCTGGCCACCGGCGAGCTCGGCGCCATGAACACAGCGCGCGTGGTGCTGCGCGAGACGTTCGCCGGGCTCATCAACGGCGTGGCCTTCGCCTGCATCATGGGGGTGATCGTGTTCCTCTGGTTCGGCTCCAACAGCCTGGGTGCGGTGATCGGCGCGGCCATGGTGATCAATCTGCTGGCGGCGGCGCTGGCCGGCATCTTCGTGCCGCTGGCGCTGGAGCAGCTGGGGTTCGACCCGGCGGTGTCCTCGACCGTGTTCGTGACGACGGTGACCGACGTGGTGGGCTTCTTCGCCTTCCTCGGCCTCGCCAGCCTGTGGCTCGTCTGAGTTGTAGGGTGCAATAGGCGGCAGCCGTATTGCACCGTATTCGAACTATCCGGTGCAATGCGCTACCGCTTATTGCACCCTACGGGAATGCAGCGAAACAGGAGTAGCTCATGACAGTACGCGTGCGACCGCTGCAGGCCAGGGACAGGCCCGCGTGGCTCAGCCTGTTCAAGGGCTATATCGAATTCTACAAGGCCACCGTCGCCGAGGAGGTGATCGAGGCCGCCTGGCAGCGCCTGATGGCCGGCGCGCCGGACTTCCACATCGCGCTGGTGGCGGTGGACGAGGCCGATCTGCCGATCGGCCTGGCGCACGCGCTGTTCCACCGCTCGACCTGGTCGGCGAGCCACTACTGCTATCTGGAGGACCTGTTCGTGGACCCCGAGCGGCGGCTGAAAGGCGTCGGCCGAGCGCTGATCGAGGCCGTGTATCGCGAGGCCGATGCGCGCGGCTGCACCCGCACCTACTGGGTGACGCAGGAGTTCAACTACCGGGCACGCGCGCTTACGACCAGCTGGCGACCAAGTCGCCGTTCGTGCAGTACCGTCGCTAGCGGGTCGCGCGTCGTGAACTGATGCGGTAAAATGACTGTCGGTGATCGAACGGGAAGACCATGCCTGCGTTCATCTGCACGGCCTGCGGTACACAGTATCCGCCAAGTGAAGTCCCGCCGGCGCAATGTCCAGTGTGCGAAGACGAGCGCCAGTTCATCTCGCCTGACGGACAGTCGTGGACAACACTGGAACGCCTGAGAATCTCGCATCACAACGGGTTCCGGCAGCACGAGCCTGGCCTCATCGGCATCGGCACGCAGCCGAGGTTCGCGATCGGGCAGCGCGCCCTGCTGCTGTGCACGCCTGAGGGCAACATCCTCTGGGATTGCATCTCGCTGATCGATGACGCCACGGTCACCCTGATCAATGCGCTTGGTGGATTGCGGGCCATCGCCATTTCGCATCCGCACTTCTACACCACGCTTGTCGAGTGGAGCCGAGCGTTTGGCGATGTACCCGTCTATCTCCACGCCGACGATTCCAAATGGGTGAGGCAGCCGGGCGGCTGCATCAAGTTCTGGCAGGGGGAGACATTCGAGCTGCTGAAGGGTGTGACGCTGATCCGCGGCGGGGGCACTTCCCCGGCGGATCGATGCTGCATTGGGCGGCGGGAGCCGAGGGCAAAGGCGTCGTGTGCTCGGCAGACACCGCCATGGTGAACCTGGACCGCAAGTCCTTCACGTTCATGCGCAGCATTCCGAACCATATCCCCCTTTCGGGGAAGGGCGTCCGTGCCATCGGGGCGGCGCTGATGCCTTTCGCGTTCGATCGGGTCTACAGCCACCACTTCGAGCGGGTGATCCATTCGGGCGCCAAGCAGATCTTGCAGGAGTCGGTGGAGCGCTACGTTGCCGCGATCGGTGGCGCTTATGACCGGGCGTGAGTCAAGGGATCGGATTTGAGGCTGCGGCTTCCGCGATGTGCCGCGCGCCTTGACTTCATGTGTGCATTTGGCATTGCGTAGCGGGAAACTGTGCCAGTTCACCCGGAGCCGCACTCATGAAAACCCGTGCCGCAGTTGCGCTGGAGAAGGCCAAGCCGCTGCAGATCATGGAGGTCGAGCTGGAGGGGCCGAAGGCGGGCGAGGTGCTGGTCGAGATCAAGGCCACCGGCATCTGCCACACCGACGAGTTCACGCTTGTCGGGCGCCGACCCGGAGGGGCTGTTCCCGGCGATCCTGGGGCACGAGGGCGCGGGCATCGTGGTCGACGTGGGGCCTGGCGTCGCGAGCGTGAAGAAGGGCGACCACGTCATTCCCGCTCTACACGCCCGAGTGCCGGCAGTGCCCGTCGTGCCTGTCGCGCAAGACCAACCTGTGCACGGCGATCCGCGCCACCCAGGGCCAGGGCGTGATGCCGGACGGCACCTCGCGCTTCTCGCTTTCCGGCAAGAAGCTGCACCACTACATGGGCACCTCGACGTTCTCCAACTTCACGGTGCTGCCGGAGATCGCGGTGGCCAAGGTGCGCGAGGACGCCCCCTTCGACAAGATCTGCTACATCGGCTGCGGCGTGACGACCGGGCATCGGCGCGGTGCTGAACACCGCCAAGGTGGAGCCGGGCGCCAAGGCCGTGGTGTTCGGGCTCGGCGGCATCGGCCTCAACGTCATCCAGGGGCTGAAGCTCGCGTCCGCCGACATGATCATCGGCGTCGACATCAACCCGGCGCGCGAGGAATGGGGCAAGCGCTTCGGCATGACGCACTTCGTCAACGCCAAGGATGCCGGCGCCGACCTCGTCGCCCATCTCGTCAACATGACCAAGAAGGGCGCCGACCAGATCGGCGGCGCCGACTACACCTTCGACTGCACCGGCAACGTCACCGTCATGCGCCAGGCGCTGGAGGCTTGCCACCGCGGCTGGGGCGTGAGCGTGATCATCGGCGTGGCGCCGGCCGGCGCCGAGATCGCGACGCGGCCGTTCCAGCTGGTCACGGGCCGGGTGTGGAAGGGCACGGCCTTCGGCGGCGCGCGCGGACGCACGGATGTGCCCAGGATCGTCGACTGGTACATGGACAAGAAGATCGAGATCGACCCGATGATCACCCACACCATGCCGCTTGGCGACATCAACAAGGGCTTCGACCTGATGCATGCGGGCGAGAGCATCCGCAGCGTGGTAGTGTTCTGACGGCCGCCAAGTCCGACGGTCGAAACGGGGTCGTGTCCGTCCAATGAAGCGCGCCGTGAAGTGGGCGGGTATTGCTGCAGGCGGACTGGTGCTGCTGGTGTTGCTGACCGCTGCGGTCCTGTACGGCCTGCTCAGGAACACGGTGCCTTCGCCGTCGGGCACGCTGGTGCTGGAGGGGCTCAGCGAGCCCGTCGAGGTGGTGCGCGACCGCGAGGCGGTGCCGCACATCTTCGCCAGGAACATCGACGATCTCTACGCCGCGCTGGGGTTCGTGCACGCGCAGGACCGGCTGTGGCAGATGGAGCTGCAGCGCCGCACCGGCCAGGGCCGTCTCTCCGAGATCTTCGGCGAGACCACGTTCCGCACGGACGTGTTCCTGCGCACGCTCGACCTCTACGGCCATGCGCAGCGCTCGCTTGCCGCCCTGCCCGACGACGTGAAGCGGGCGCTCGCGGCCTACGCGCGCGGCGTCAACGCCTACATGACGCGGCACACCGGCTGGCTCGAGCCCAAGCGCGCGCCCGAGTTTCTGCTGCTGCGCCACCATCCGGAGCCCTGGCAGCCGGCCGACAGCATGGTCACCATCAAGCTGATGGCGCTGCAACTGTCGACCAACCTCAATCACGAGCTGCTGCGGCTGGCGCTTGCCGCGCAGGGCCTGACCGCGGCAGAGATCGAGGACCTGATGCCGCTCGATGCGGTGGACAAGCCGCCGCCGATGCCGGAGCTTGCCAAGCTCTATCCGCTGCGGCGTCCGGTGAGCGCGCAGCGCCGGGCGGAAGCCTCGACCCTGGTGGACGACATCATTGCCAGCGGCGCGTCCAACAACTGGGTGGTGTCGGGCACGCGCACCACGTCGGGAAAGCCGCTGCTGGCCAACGATCCGCACCTGCGCATCGCCGCGCCGGCGATCTGGTACCTGGTGCACCTTGCCCTGGAGAAGCCGGGCTCGCAGCCCGTCAACGCCGTCGGCGCCAGCCTGCCCGGCCTGCCCTCCGTCGTGCTCGGGCGCGGCGACACGGTGGCCTGGGGCTTCACCAATACGGGCCCCGACGTGCAGGACCTGTTCATCGAGCAGGTCAACCCGGACAATCCGCGCGAGTACAGGACGCCCGATGGCTGGCGCCCGTTCGCCGTCGAGGAGATGCAGATCACGGTCAAGGGTGAGGGCGTGCGCAAGGTCGAGCGGCGGCGCACGCGGCACGGGCCGGTGCTGCCGGGCTTCTACCGCGGATTGGAGTCCATGCTCGGCCCCAACCATGTGGCGGCGCTGCAGTGGACGGCGCTCAGCGACGACGACACGACCGTCGTCGCCAGCATGTTCGATCCCAACATGCGCACCGTCGGTGACTACATGCAGCGCATGCGCCAGTTCGTGGTGCCGATGCAGAGCATGGTGCTCGCCGACACAAACGGCCGCATCGGCATGATCGCGCCAGGCCGCGTGCCGGTGCGCGCTGCAGGCAACAAGGTTGCCGGCCGGGCGCCGGCTCCGGGCTGGGATGCTACCTACGACTGGAAGGGGTTCCTCAAGTTCGAGGACCTGCCGCGCGTGGACGAGGCCAATGTCGGCGCCATCGGCACCGCCAATGCGCGCATGGTCGATCCCGACTATCCCCACCACCTGACCTACGACTGGGATGCGCCGTTCCGCCAGCAGCGCGTCAAGGAGCTGATCTTCGACCACGACAAGCACGACATCGCCAGCATGCGCGCCGCGCAGGCCGATGTGCTCTCGCTCGCCATCGTGCGAGCTGCAACCCTTGATGATCGCGGCGGCCCAGGCCAGCGGCTCGGTGGACAACGCCGTGCTCGACCAGCTCACCACCTGGGACGCGACCATGCGTGCCGACCGGCCGGAGCCGCTGATCTTCACGGCTTGGCTGCGCGAGGCCGTGCGCGCCATCTATGAGGACGACCTGGGCGCGGCGTTCGGCCAGTATTTCGACTCCCGCGCGCAGGCCCTGATACGGCTGCTCGAAGGCCAGGCGACGGGCCGCGACTGGTGCGACGACCGCACCACGCCCGTGCGCGAGCGCTGCGGGCCGGTGCTGGCGGCCGCGCTCAACACGGCCTTGCGCGATCTGGCAGCGCGCTACGGCGCCGACCGCGCCAAGTGGCGCTGGGGCAGCGCGCACTACGCCTATGGCGAGCATCGGCCGTTCAGCACGGTGGAGAGGCTGGCGCCGTACTTCAACGTCACGGTGCCGAGCCCGGGCGGCGACTACACGCTCAACCGCGGCAAGGTGGACTACGACGCCGAGCCGCCGTTCGCCAACCGCCATGCCTCGAGCTACCGCGCCATCTACGATTTCGCCGACCTGGAGCGATCACTCTACATCCACACGACGGGGCAGTCGGGCAATCCGCTCTCGCCCTACTACCGCTCGTTCGCGGAGCGCTGGGCCAAGGTCGACTACATCACGATTGCCACCAAGCGCGAGGAGATCGCCAAGGCGCCGCTCGGCACGTGGAGGCTGACGCCGAAGTAGCTGTGGCGGATTTGTAGGGCGCAATAGCGAAGCGTATTGCGCCGTTTCACGCGTGCATCGGCGCAATACGGCTGACGCCTATTGCGCCCTGCGCTTGTTGACTGGGCGAACTCGAGGAGGCGAGCGATGCGAATGGCGGTGAGCGTTGTGGCGGCCGGGTTCTTGGCGTGCATGGCCTGCGGCCCCGCCCGCGCACGCCAAGACCTGCAAGGACACGGTCAGCGCCAAGGCCCGCTCGGCGGCGCAGCTGAGCGATGCCTCGCGCGAGCGGCGGGCCCGCGACGGTGCCATCGCCAACTGGAGCAAGCGGGCGCGCGACACCAACGGCTGGGCCTATCGCTTCTGGTCGCGGGCCGACGAGCGCAAGGTCGAGTGCGGCGGCGGCAAGAGCGCCAAGCATTGCACGGCCACCGCCAAGCCGTGCCGGCTGCTGTGAGCCATTCGTAGGGTGCAATAAGCGAAGCGCATTGCACCGTTACATGGTTGGTTCGGCGCAATGCGGCTGACGCCTTATTGCGCCCTACATGCGCCTTCAGATCCGGTCGGCATTAACTTCGCGCAATGCTGCTTGCCTTATTTGCGCCCCAGATTTGCAGCGCGTGCTGCTCCGCGAGCGAGAAGCGCGAGAAATGGGCAATTGCGAGATGCAAAGTTCAGATATGCAGTCAATTTAGCGTTACAAGTCCTGCTGCTATCTGACGCTTTGCCCAAGTTACTTCCACGGCTCATATGCCAGAGCGGTGCACCGACTGCATAAGCGGCGCACGGACGCCCTATTGCGGCGCCGCATCTTATTCCGCGTCGAAAGGGCATGCCCGAAATGCTGGGAACTGTTTACGTCGACTTCGACGGGACCATTGCCCCTGCCGATCCCACCGACGCTCTGTTCGATCGTTTCTGCGACCCCTCGTGGCGCGAGATAGAGGAAGAGTGGCAGCAGGGCCGATGCACAGCGCAGGCGTGCATGGCCAAGCAGGTCGACCTTCTGCGAGCCACGCCCGAAGCGATCGACGCAATGCTCGCCACCGTGGCGATCGACCCGCAGTTCCCCGCGTTCGTCGATCTCTGCCGGCGCTGGGATATGAGGGTTGTCGTGTTGTCCGATGGTCTGGACCGCGTCGTCGGCAGCGTGTTGCGTGCCGCCGGCCTAGGCCTGCCGTTCTTCGCCAATCGACTGGAGTGGCTCGGGGCCGATCGCTGGAAGCTGGCATTTCCATTTGCGCGCAGAGGCTGCACGGCGTCGCTGGGAAATTGCAAATGCAGCCACCGCGCCAGCGGCCGCAATCGCGGGCTGGACATCATGGTCGGTGACGGCCGCTCCGATTTCTGCATCGCCGAGAGCTCGCATCTGGTGCTCGCCAAGGGACGACTCGCCAGCCACTGCAAGTCCAAGAGGATTGCGCATTGGCCGATGGACGGCTTCTCCGACGCGATCCCGTTCCTGCGTGGCTGGCTGGCCCGCAACGCCCGCAAGTCGGCCTGAACGCAGTCGTACCGTTGAGTGAAATCCAGGATAGAATGACGATCGGAACCATCCCCGACTACAGCGAGACATTTCGCGGCGGCGCGACGGGCTTTCTGTTGATCCACGGCCTCGGCGGCACGCCGGCGGAGCTTCGCTTCGTCGGGCGTGGTCTGTCGCATGCGGGCTATACAGTGCACTGCCCGCAGCTTGCTGGGCATTGCGGGACCTTCGAGGAGTTGCGCGCCACCGGCTGGAACGATTGGTACGCGACGGTGAAGGACGCGCACGCGGAGCTGCTCAAGTCTTGCAATAAGGTGATCGTGGGCGGCCTGTCGATGGGTGCCATTCTGGCGCTGCACCTGGCGGCCGAGCGGCCCGATGATGTGCTTGCGACTGTACTCTTCGCCCCGACCTTGAAGCTCGATGGCTGGGGCGTGCCCTGGTACAGCGTGTTGTTCAACCTGGTGCGGACGCAGCGCGCGGCCGATCTCATCCGCTTCTCGGAGCGCGATCCCTACGGCATCAAAGACCCGCGCGTGCGGGCGCTCGTCACGGCCGCCATCAACAGCGGCGACAGCTCCAAGGTCGGCCAGCTCACCAATCCCGGCCGCGTGATGCTGGAGATGCGCTGGCTCGTGAATATCGTGAAGAGTGAGCTACGCCGTATTCGTCAACCGACGTTGATCGTTCATCCTCGGCACGACGATCGGGCGAGCCTGCGCAATGCGGCCTATTTGCAGGGGGCGCTGGGCGGTATGGTGGACACCTGCGTTCTCGATGACAGCTATCATGTCATCACCGTCGACCGTCAGCGCGACCTAGTCGTGCAACGCACCGCCGCGTTCGCGGATAGCTTGAGCGCGCGCACGTCCGAGCCAGCGAGCGAGCTTTCCGATCTGGCGTTCATGCGCGAGCAGAGGGCCTGATCCTGCTGGCTGCGAGAGCACCAAGCGTGCCGCGATTTGTCATCCCGGGCCTTGTGCCCGGGATCCAGTCCTCAGCGCACTCCATTGCCCGCCGCGTGCTGAAGTTGCGTCCATGATCTGCGAGTAGAGCGAGTGGCGCGATGGATCCCGGCGACAAGCGCCGCGATGACACGGTGTCACGCGTTGCCGCGGTCCTCGCGCCATACGCCGATCTTCTCCTGCACGGGGCGGTCGGAGAAGGAGAACAGCACCGCCTCCTCGTCGGCCTCGTGCGTGATGGGCTTCCAGCTCGGGCCAACGAAGATGTCCTTGGGCCCCCAGTCGAACGTCTCCTCGCCGATGCGCGTGCGGCCGCGGCCTTCCATGGCGACGTAGATGGTGGCGTCGGTGGAACGGTAGCGAGCGGTCTTGAACCCCTTGGGCAGGAGCTGGATGAAGGTGCCCATGGTGGGCATGGCATGATCGCCGGTGACGGGGTTGGTGTAGCGCATCTTGATGCCGTGGCACGGATCGAAGCTGCCGGCCTTGGCGAGCTCGGCCAGCGCCTCGCGCGTCCGCGCATAGGGGTAGTTGAAGATCGGCGAGGTGGCGGAGCGGCCGTTGCCGTCGACGGGCAGCAGGTTGGCGCCGTAGCGGGCGGAGGAATATCCGACCGGCTTGGCGAGCGGCTGCTCCTCCTCCTCGTGGTGCTCCACGAACGAGGCGTCGAGCATCTGGATCAGCGGCACGTCGAGACCGTCGAGCCAGAACATCGGCTTGTCGGTGTGGTTGCCGTGGTCGTGCCAGGCCATGTACGGGCGTGATGACGAAATCGCCCGGGTGCATGTACGTGCGCTCGCCGTCCACGGACGTGTGGGCGCCCTCGCCTTCCAACACGAAGCGCAGGGCGGATTGGGAATGGCGGTGCGCGGGGGCGACCTCGTGCGGCATTACGAGCTGCACGCCGGCATAGAGCGAGGTGGTGATCCTGGACTGCCCGCGCATGCCGGGGTTCTCCAGGATCAGCACGCGGCGCTCGGCCTCCTTGGCGGTGATCAGCGCGCCGGCCTCCAGCATGGCGGCGCGGATGTCGGCGAAGCGCCACAGCGCGGGCTGGCAGCCGCTCTTGGGCTCGGGCGTGATGAGCTGGGACATGACGGACCACAGCGGCGTCATGTTCTTCTTGTCGATGCGGGCGTAGAAGGCCTTGCGCTCGGGCGTCTCGGCGGGGGCTTGGTCCATCGTTGCGCGTCCTCGGGTTCCTCGGCGCGCAGTTTAGGCCGTAGGGTGCAATAAGGCGATAGCCGCATTGCACCGATCGGCGCGTGCATCGGCGCAATACAGCTGCCGCCCATTGCGCCCTACGCGAGCGCCCTACTCGCAGAAGGCGCTGCGCTTGCGCGGGGCGAGGTCGAAGTGGAAGTGGTTGCGGTGCGCGTCGTTGGCGTCGGGGCCCAGCACCGTGCCGAAGGGGCCGCAGGCGCCCTTGTGCAGGCGGCGCAGGAAGACCATCTCCGGCGTCACCTTGGGGGTGGCGTCGATCTTGGCAGTGGTGGGGGCGGTGGAGGGAATGGCGCCCTTGGCGTCGGCCATCTTGGGCTCGGGTGCCTTGGCACTGGGCGCCTTGGCATTGGGCGTCTTGGCGGCATTGGGCGTCTGGGGATCGATGCCGCGGCCGAGCTTCTGCAACTCGGCGGTGTGCAGCGAGCGCCGCATGCGCTCGGCCTCCTTCTGCTCGGCCTCCGCGCGCTTGCGGTCGGCCTCGTCTTTCTTTTTCGCGGCCTCCGCCTGGGCCTGCTCCTGCTTGGTGCCCTTGCCGGTGCGCTTGGCTGTGCGCGCGGCCTCGGCGGCCTCGCGGTCGGCCTTGCGCGCGGCGAGCTTGGCCTCGTCCTCGGCCTGCTTGGCCAGCGCCATCTCCTCGGCGGCCTGCTCCTGCATCTTGCGGATGTCGCGGACGTTGGGGCCCCACTTGCTCTCCACGTCGATGGTGCGGCCGTCGGCGGTGACGAAGCCCATGATGTCGATGGCATTGGCCATCGCGTGCTCGCTCAGCCGGTGGCTGTTGCTGGGGCTGCCGTTGCGGTTGCGGCAGGAATAGCCCGAGGCGCCGCGCACGCGCGCGATGGGGCTGCCCAGCACCTCCTGGGCGGCGGGCTGCAGGGTCTTCTCGACCCAGGTGTGCAGGGTGGAGACCATGGCGCAGTTGAGCGTGGGAGCGGGCTGGAACTCGACGCGCGTGGCGCCGGTGCCGATGCGCTTGAGCAGCACGGGAGCGGCGCTGCCGCACTGCTCCTGCTTCATGGGCGCGGCGATCTCGACCTCGGCGCCGAGCGGGGCCAGCCGCTTGAGGCAGTCGCGCAGCGCGGCGATGATCTCGGCATCCGACCAGGTGTCGGGCACCGGCGGCGGCTCGGCTTTGGCCGTGTCGGACTTGGCGGTGTCGGACTTGGCCGTATCGGATTTGGGCTCGGGCGGCGGCAAGGGCGTGGACGCCGGCGGCGCATTGGCGGCCATCTTGCCGAGGCTGCCGCTGTCGGGCGCGCCCGGTGTCTTGGCGCCGGCGGCTGCGGTCTGGACGTCGACGGGGCCGGCGCCCTTGCCGAAGGCGCCGCTCTTCTCGCCGGGCGCGGCGGGAGCCTGCTGGCGCTTGCGCGCGAGCCTGGCGGCGATGCCGGACGGCCTGAGCGCTGCGGCAATGGCGGTGCCTGGCTCGGGCGCGGCAGCTGCATTGCGGCGGCGCGAAGGCAGCGCTGGGCAAGCTCGGGCTGCATGAGCGCGTCGGGCACCAGCACGGGCTTGGCGCGCACCACCTCGATGGGGGCGCTGGCCGCGGCCGGCGCGGTGGCCGCAGGCGCGCCGGCGGCCGTCAGGGTGGAGGCTGCATAGTTGGGGACGACGGGGACCAGCATCAGCCCCAGGAGCGCGGCGATGGAGAGCTTGGTGGACACGGATTCCAGGGCCTTGCGCAGCGTCGCAATCTGCTTGGACAAGTACTCGTCAGAAAGGTACTTGGCTCGAAACGCCATGCCCGCCGGTCACTCGACGCCACCTGCTGGAAGTATGGTTAGTGTGGCGGTTGTTTGTGGTGGAACAATGGTTTCTCGAGCTTGGCCGCGGCGCTTGCAACATCGCAGCTAACAAGGCAACGCTGAAGCCGCCCGCCGGGTTTCAACTTATCGGTTTCAGCTGGTGGGGCGTCGAGCTTGCGGGTGATGCTTTCGAACTCGCGCCGCAGCTCCTCGTTCTTGAAGATCTGATCGAAGGTGGGCGCCTCCAGCTTCTGGATCGCCTCGAAGGAGGCGGTGGCGTCGCGCATCAGATTGCGCAGCTGGAAGCTCGCCTCCACCGTCTCGAAGGTGTTGTCGGCGATGCGCAGATCATGCGTGGTGCGCTGGCGGGCGCGGGCCACCTGCTCGCGCTGCTGGAGGAGGTAGCGGCGGTAGCCCGGGCGGCGTCCTCGGCGAAGCGCTGGCTCTCGCGGTTGCCCTCCAGCGCCCGCTTCTGGTCCTCGCGGTTCTCGAGCTTCATGAGCTCCGCCGTCTTGGCGCGCGCCTTGCGGATGTCGGCCTCGATCTCGGTGAGCTTGGGCAGATACTGGTTGTCGATCTTGGCGATGATGGTGTCCTGCGCGTGCACCAGGATCGCGAACAGCGCGGCGTGCATGGCGAAATACTTGCGCGCGGCGCCGACGCTCTCGCCGGAGGCCGCCATCAGCCTGCCGAGCTGGGCGTCGATCAGCTTGGCCGAGTTGAACACGGCAACCAGGCGCACGAGGTCGCCCGACAGCACGCTGTCGAGCAGGAGATCGACCTGCTCGGGCGAGAGGTTGATGCCGGCCTTTTTCAGAGCCTCGTGCACCTCGGCCTTGGTCTTGGCGATGTCGGAGCGGTTGAGCTCGATGCGCTTCCGGGTGTCGTCGATGTCCTTGGCGAGGCTGTCGACGGTGTCGGTGACGAAGCCCGGGAGCACGCCGTCCTTGGGGGCGATAAGCTGCTTCTCGCGCAGGCGCACGTTGCGGTCGTCGAGCTCGCGGATGTTCCGGCGCAAGCCCTCGATCTTCTTCTGCAGCTCCACGATCGGCACGTCGGTGATGATGCCGAGCGCCGCGTCGAGCAGGTCGCGGATGCGGCGCTCGCGGTCCTCGCGCGTCTCGGTCCAGATCGGCTTGATGAGAAAATCGCCGTCGGCCGGCAGCTTGCGCGCCTCGCCGCGGTTCTTGGCCGTGTCCTGCAGGATGGCATCGACTGCCCGCATCAGCCGCTGGGCCTGCTCGGCGCTGGCCTCGGCCGCTTCCTTGACGTCGGCGGCAGGGGTGCTCGCCTGCGGAGCGGCAGCCGGTGAGGCTTTGCCTGCAGGCTGTGCCGCCTGCGCGGTCTGCGAGCCGTCCGCGCGCTTGATGAGTTCGCCGATGCCGTCGCGCTGACCTGTGGCGCTGCCGAGCGCCACCAGTGCGATGGCCGCCGCGCCCGCCGCCAGCACGGGCATGCTAACCCAATTGCGGACCAAGGATATCATCGCCCGCACCTCCCACTGTGTGACTTAACGTTGAGGCGCAGATTGGGGCTTTTTGTGGGAACTGCCCGGGTTTTAAGCATTGGCGCGCGCGTGCGCTGCTTTCATCAGCGAGATCAGATCATCGTTAACCTGGCGCGCGTCGGTGAGGACCAGCATGTGCGTGATCGCCGGGCCAGGACCGCGCAGCTTGGACTTCTGCAGCTTGTCGTCGAAGGGGCGGTTGCCAAGGTCGAGGCCGAGGCGCAGCTCGGTTGCGTGCAGGGTGAGGGCGGCGAACTCGGCCGGCGCGGAGAAGCTCACGTAGCCGGACCTGGGCAGGATGGCGAGGCCGGGAACGGCCTTCTCGATCTCCGCGGCCAGCAGGTGGTAGAGCGGACGGTAGCCCTTGGCGGCGGTGATCAGCTTCTCCAGCGCCGCGGGATCGGGCGCGGCGGTCTCCGTTGCCGCCGGCCTGCCGGGCTTGGGCCGCTGCGGCGCGGGCGCGGGGGATGCTGCGGAAGGCGATGGCGGCTGCTCGGGCTCGCTCGCGGCCAGCGCCGCCTGGGTTGGCGGCGCCGTAGTCACGTCGCCGGCGTAGATCGGCTTGCCGCCGTTCCTGTGGATGCGCTCCAGCCACGAGGCGCGGGCGAAGGCAAAGCCCTGCTCGCGCAGCCAGTCGATGACCTCGTTCTTGTCGGCGAAGCCCCGGGCGGCAATCGCCGCCATCCATTCGGCGAGATCGGCCCCCGTGCGGGCTTTCAGCCCGGCGAGGAACTCGCGCTCGTCTTCCTCTTCTTCCCTGGCCATGGCGTCGATGCAGTATCTAGTGTCCTGATTCCGAGTTCGCCCGCCCCTTGTCATGACACTAGAACCAGCGCCGCGTGCGCTCCTTGTAGTCGAGGTAGGCTTGCCCGAAGCGTTCCTCCAAATGGCGCTCCTCGGGCAGGATGGCAAGCACCAGGATGGCGATCGCGAACAGCGGCGCGGCGATCGCGAACCACAGGTTGTGGGTAAGCTCGGCGAGGCCGAGGAACACCAGCGTCTCGCCCATGTAGATGGGATTGCGGCGGAAGCGGAAGGCGCCCTCGGTCACCAGGTTGTCGACGGCGCGGTTGGGCATGAAGGTGGTGCCGGCGCGCAGCAGCGTGAGGAAGCCCCAGGCCATCAGCGCGAGCCCCGCGGCGCCGAAGCCGAGTCCGATGATGCGGGCGGGCATGTCGCCGAGCCCCGGCCATGGCAAGGGATAAACGCGGTCCATGGCGAGGGCAGCGGCGATGCAGGCCGCGATCAGCAGCGGCGGCCAGGGGATGGTGCTGGGAGGCGAGGCGTGTCGTGTTTCCATGGGCCTGGGGTTTCCCTTTTGCGCGGCACTATGGTTTGCGCGGGCCGGTGCGTAAAGCTCTGCCCGCGCGCGGTGTGCCGAAACGCCTTGCCGGGGCGCCGCGGCGGCGCTAGCCAGGGAATGAACTGGGAGGAGACGCAACGATGATCCCCAACGATTTTCCCGCGCTGAACTTCGACCTGGGCGAGACCGCCGACCAGCTGCGGGCGTCCGTGCGCGGCTTTACCGCCGACGAGATCGCGCCGATCGCTGCGGAGATCGACAAGAGCAACGAGTTCCCGCGCCAGTTGTGGACAAGCTGGGCGACCTCGGCCTGCACGGAATCACGGTTGAGGAGGAGTACGGCGGCTCGGGGCTCGGCTATCTCGAACACTGCGTTGCCATGGAGGAGATCAGCCGCGGCTCGGCGTCGGTGGGGTGTCGTATGGCGCGCACTCCAACCTGTGCGTTAACCAGCTCCGCCGCAACGGCAGCGAGGCGCAGAAGCGCAAGTACCTGCCAAGCTCATCTCGGGCGAGCACGTGGGCGCGCTGGCGATGTCGGAGCCCAATGCCGGGTCCGACGTGGTGTCGATGAGTTTTCGGGCCGACAAGAAGGGCGATCGCTACGTCCTCAACGGCAGCAAGATGTGGATCACCAACGGGCCGTGCGCCGAGGTGTTGGTG
>CAVWOY010000017.1:0-59197 GCA_963756735.1 uncultured Alphaproteobacteria bacterium | reverse complement strand
AAATTCGCCTTGATCGTCGGGGTCCTGGCCATTGTGGCCACGGCGGTGCCGGCCTTGGCACAGAGGACCGGCCCCAACGGCGGGCTGGTGGCGGGGACCGGCGGTCACCAGACCGAGCTGCTCGTCAGCCCGACCGAGTTGACCGTCTATCTGCTGGAGGACGGAAAGCCGCACGACTCAAAAGGCACGACCATGCGCGCCGTCATCCAGCAAGCGGGCAAGACGACGACCATCAACTTTGTCGACCAGAAGGGCGAGAAGCTGATCGCCAAGCTGGCGGCACCGCTGGACAAGGGCGCCATCGTTGTGCTGACGGGCAAGGACCATCACGGCGACCAGTTCAACGCCCGCTACGTGATCAAATAGGTGTCGGCGGGTACCGCATCTCGGCAGTGTTCCGCATGCCAAAGAAACGGGGCCCGCCAGCCTCAGCCGGCGGGCCGCCAAGCAGGCCGCCACGGCGGCCTTCACGGCAAGGGTGGAGGAGGATCACCCGTTGCTGTGGGTCCGGTCGTATTCCTCCCAGAACCGCTTTGCGTCGAGGGCGCTGGCGGGGACGGCAGCAATGCCGAGCACCGCCACTGCAATCAGAGCGGAGAAAATTCTTTTCATAGTATTTCTCCGTGCGTCTGTTGGTTGGAACCAGCGACGCCGACCAAATACAAGTCGGTCGCTGCGCAACACATAGCGAAGGCACGGCGCCGCGCTATGCTGCACGGCACAAGCATCAGCCTGGGTCACCTCGGGTGTTTAAATCGCAGCGAGGGATGGACCTGGCGAAGGCCGCTGCGCAATCAGTTCTCCTCGCCGAAGCCGTCCTCCACGAGCGCTACCAGCGCCTCGATGGCCTCCGGGCGCCTCCGGGCCTTCGGCTTCCAGCAGGATCACGGTGCCGGGGCCGGCCGCCAGCACCATCAGGCTCATGATCGAGGTGCCGCCGACCGTCCGCTCGTCGCGGGTCACGCGCACGGTCGCCTTGAAGCTCTCGGCGCACTTGACGAACTTGGCCGACGCGCGCGCATGCAGGCCCTTGCGGTTGCGGATCGTGACCCGCGGCGCACGGCTTGTCTTGCTCTCCAGCGTGCGCTCGTCGCGCCGATCATGCCTCGCCCGACAGCACCTGACTGGCAATGCTGATGTACTTCCGCCCGGCCTCCTTGGCCGCCGCCGTCGCATCCCGCAAGCGTCGCCTCGCCGCGTACGCTGGCGAGCTTGATCAGCATCGGCAGGTTGATGCCGGCCAGCACCTCCGCGCCGGTCTCCTCCATCACCGAGATGGCGAGGTTGGAGGGCGTGCCGCCGAACATGTCGGTGAGCACCACCACGCCCTTGCCGGCGTCGACGCGACGGACGGCCTCGATCAGTTCCATGCGCCGCGCCTCGACGTCGTCCTCCGGGCCGATCGAGAACGGTTCCAGGTGTTCCTGCGGCCCGACCACGTGCTCCAGCGCCGCGCGAAACTCCCCGGCAAGGCCGCCATGAGCGACGATCACGACGCCGATCATGTGAGATATGCAGTTCCTCTTGCGGGGGGTCGCCGGCCAGCGTCCGTCGCCGGACGACGGCGGCTCGCCCAAGGAGGCGCATGATGGTTCAGCGCCCCTGCGCGGGCAAGGGGAAAGACGCCACTGGCATGCTCCATGCGTCCTTGCATGGGTCAGGTGCGGCCGCTGCGCCAGCGCCAGAGCGAGCTTGATGGGGGCGGAGGGCTCAACGGCGCCAGCGCAGCAGGGGCAGCTCGACGCCGGCAAGCTGCACCGTGGCGTCCGCCTCCGGCAGGCGCTCCACCTCGCCAGCGTCAACCAGGTCGACGACCAGCACCAGTTCGGCCTCGGCCACGCGGCTTCACCCCGACGATGCCGACGCCCCGCACCTCCATCTTGCCCGCGAATGCTTTCGGGCGCCGCGGCAAGCACGCGGTCGCCGTCGCGGCGGATCAGCACCTGGTCGTCGGCCACCAGGGTCGGCGGATCGAGGGCGGCCGGGCCGCGGCGCGCCAGAAACAGAAAGCGCAGCGCCAGATCGGACTTGCCGCGACCCCGACGGCCCGCGCAGCAGCGCAGCCCGCCGGCCGAGCGCCACGCAGGTGCCGTGCACGAGCTCAGCTGCGTCGGGCAAGCGGCGGCGCTCCCTTGGAGGCCGTGGCATCCGCCGCCGGCAGGCGCACTGTGAACCGGGTGCCGGCCACGCCGGGCGCGCGCCGATCCTTCAGCGCGGGGTGATCGCTCGCGAGCTCGAGGCCGGCTCCGGCGCCGCCAGTGCGGTTGCCCGCCCGATGCGTCCGCCGTAGGCCTCCACGATCTCGCGCGAGATGCTCAAGCCCAGGCCCGAATTCTTGCCGACGCGTGCTGTCGGTCTGCGGGCGGTCCGAGTAGAAGCGCTTGAAGATGTCCTCGAGCTTGTCCGGCGGGGATGCCCGGGCCGTCGTCGTCGACGACGATCTCGATCTCGGCCGCCGATCGCGGCGCGCGCTCACCGTGACGACGCCGCCTTCGGGCGAGAACGACATGGCGTTGTCGAGCAGGTTGGTGATGACCCGGCCGAGCCGCGCCTCGTGGCCCTGCACCATGAACGCCTCGGGGTTGGTCGGCACCTCCTGCACGTCGAGCACCAGCTTGCGCGTGTCGGTGCTGAAGATGTCCTGGAATATCGTCGAACACGCCGCGAGCACCTCGCGCATGTCGACCGGCTCGGTCTCCCCGTAGGCCAGCTCCGCATCGAGCCGCGAGACGTTGGAGACGTCGGTGATCAGCTTGTTGAGCCGCTCCAGCTCGCCCTGGATCTGGCGCACCAGCTCCTGCTGCATCTCCGGCGTCTTGGCATAGGCCAGCGCCTCGGCCGTCGAGCGCGCCGCGGTCAGCGGGTTCTTCAGCTCGTGCGCGACGTCCTGGGCGAAGCGCTCGCTCGCCTCGATGCGCCGGTACAGCGACTGCGTCATCGCGCGGAAGGCGGTGGCCATCTGCCCGACCTCGTCGGTGCGGCGGGCGAACTCGGGCAGCTCGCGCCGGGCGTCGATGTTGCGGCTGACGTTCTCGGCCGCTTCCGACAGCCGGCGCATCGGGCCGGCGATGGTGCGCGAGAGCAGGAAGCGAGGCGAGCAGCGTCGCGGCCAGCGCGGTCAGCGCCAGGCCCAGGATGATGTTGCGCTCCTCCGGCAGGATCTCGTCGATCTCGCCGGGGCGGGTCGACAGCAGCAGCACGCCCTGCACCGCCGCGGTACTGGATCGGCGTGGCCACCGACACGATCTGCTCGCCCTTGTCGGTGACGAGCAGCATCGCCGTCTGTGCCCGCCGTTCAGCGCCAGGCGCACCTCCGGATAGGCCGTGCCGTTGGCCGTGCCGATCTCGCGATAGACCGGCAGCTGCCGCGCATCAGCCAGGCCAGGAAGCGCGTCCAGGGTTCTTGATCTTGCGCTGCCGGCCCTCTGCTCGGCCGGGTCCGCGCGGGCCGCGAGAGCTGGCCGCGGACAAGCATCTGGTCGTAGTCGACGATCAGCATGCCGTCCGGGGCGTAGACGCGGGCGCGGGTGTCGGCCGGCAGCAGCCCGCCCTTGAACAGGGGCGCGACGCGCTCCGGCGGGATCGACAGCTGCATGGCGGCGATGTCCTCGTCGCGCAGCAGCGCTGCGCGCCCCCTCGATCTCCGGCAGCTTGTCCGGATTGAGGACGATGCGGCCGGTCCTTCTCGCGCGTGGCGTTGGCGGCGATGGCGGCGGCGATGATCTCGCCCTGCGCCTGCAGGCTGTCGCGCTTCGCCTCGATCAGCCAGGCATGATACTGGCTCAGGTAGAAGATGCCGCCGAGCAGGATCGCCAGGCCGATCAGGTTGGCGAAGATGATGCGCCGCAACAGCGTCTTGGCGACCAGGCGGATCAGCGGGCCGTAGGTCAGGAACTCGTAGAGGCCGTGCGCCGCGCGAAGCGCGCAGAGAGGCCGACGCGCAGTGGCGCAGGCCGTAGCCGCCGTCACGCCGCGCCACGCTCGAAATGCTCGGGCACGACCTCCGCACTGGCCTGCGGCAGGCCGTGACCTGTCCGTCTGGATCGCCATTCGCTGTCCCCTCGGCGCTCACGCCTCCTTGAAGCGATAGCCGACGCCGTAGAGCGTCTCGATCACGTCGAAGTTGTCGTCGACCTGCTTGAACTTCTTGCGCAGCCGCTTGATGTGGCTGTCGATGGTGCGGTCGTCCACGTACACCTGATCGTCGTAGGCGGCATCCATCAGCGCATCGCGCGTCTTGACCACGCCGGGCCGCGTGGCGAGCGCCTGCAGGATCAGGAACTCGGTGACGGTCAGCATCACCGGGTTGTTGTCCCAGTGGCAGGTGTGGCGCTCGGGATCGAGCTTCAGCTTGCCGCGCTCCAGCACGCGCGCCGCCTCGGCTGCGGCGCGCTGCCGGGTCCTTGGGCTGGAAGCGCCGCAGCACGGCCTTGACGCGCTCCACCACCAGGCGCTGGGAGAACGGCTTGGCGATGTAGTCGTCGGCGCCCATCTTGAGGCCGAACAGCTCGTCGATCTCCTCGTCCTTGGAGGTCAGGAAGATCACCGGCATGTCGGTCTGCTGGCGCAGGCGGCGCAGCAGCTCCATGCCGTCCATGCGCGGCATCTTGATATCGAGGATGGCGAGGTCGGCCGGCTCCTCGGTCAAGCGCCTCGAGGGCCGCAGCGCCGTCGCTGTAGGTGCGCACCTTGTAGCCCTCGGCCTCCAGCGCCATGCCGAGCGAGGTGAGGATGTTCCGCTCGTCGTCGACGAGAGCGATCGTGCTCTTCTCTTTCATGACCTGGCATCCTCGGGCCGTTAGCCGCGGAAACGCGCTTTATGGCGTCCGCGTGCGCAAATTGTGGCATGTCGGTGGGTTTCGGGCATAATGTTATCTGAATAGACCGACCTCGCAACACCGGCGGACACCGCCTATGCGTTGACAGATTCGCCCGCTCCGGCCAGCGGCCGGTCCCGCAGATGCACCGGCACGGCCGCGCGCCGCCTGTTGCGCACGGCGCTGAAGGCGTCGCTGGCAACGCTCCTGGACGCGCGATGCCGGGCCATCCATATGCTTCTCTGGTGCTGGTAGCAACCGAGCCCGACGGCACGCCGCTGTTGCTGATCTCCCGCCTGGCCCTGCACACGCGCAACCTGGAGCGCGGACGCGCGCGCGAGCCTGCTGATCGACGGCACGGACGGGCTTGGCGATCCGCTGACCGGCGGGCGCGTCACCCTGATCGGCCACGCGCGCCCGACGCACAGCCCGACGGCGCTCGCCCGCTTCCTCGCGCGCCATCCGGCCGCGCAGGCCTATGCCGCCTTTGCCGATTTTGCCATGTATGCGCTGGACGCTGTCAGCGGCCACTACATCGGCGGCTTCGGCCGCATCGTCGATCTGTGCACCGGCTGATCTCGCGACCGCCGTCGCATGGCGCGCAGGAGCTGATCGCGGCCGAGCCCGACATCGTCGCGCACATGAATGCCGACCATCGCCGACGCTGTCGCGCTCTACGCCACCGAGCTGGCGGGCTGCGCCGCGGGCGACTGGCGCATGGCCGGCATCGACCCCGACGGCATCGATCTGCTGCACCGCAGCAATGCCGCGCGCATCGATTTCCCGACCCGGGTGCGTTCGCCGGCCGAGGCGCGGGCGGCCCTTGTCGCACTGGCGAAGCAGGCGCGGGACCTGCAGGGCCGCAAGGCCTAGAATTACTGATATGGTCAAGCTGGCTGAGCCCGCAGGCGCTTGGCGACGCATTTGGCAGTCGCACTGGATCGTCCCATTTGAGCCGCCCGGCTCCGGCTGTGCGGCGTTTCGGCAGGCTGCCGTTTGGCGCTCGCGTTTGCACTAGTCGGTGCGTGCGGAGGCAACGAAGTCGGACGGGCGTTGCGCACGCTGCATCCGAGAAGAAGTACATTGCACTTCCGACTTGAAGCGGCCTCAATGGTCCGAGCCTGTGCCGGCCCGCTCCGGAGCGAGGCGCGTGGTTGGCGTTTACGTTGAGCAACGGCTGAGACATGACGATTGATACGCTGCCGTTGAGCTTTCCCGCCAAGGTCCACCACAACACCGGCGATGCGGAGCTGATCGAGCTGGCCATGCGCCGAGCGCGAAGGCCAGTTCTCCTCCACGGGCGCCTTGCACGGTCGAGACCGGCGTGCACACCGGCCGCTCCGTGCAGGACAAGTTCACGGTGCGCGACGCCACCACCGACAAGGCCGTCTGGTGGGACAACAACAAGCCGATGACGCCGGAGCAGTTCGACCTGCTGTGGGCGGACTTCCGGAGCACGCCAAGACGCGCGAGCTGTTCGTGCAGGACCTGTACGCCGGCGCCGACCCCGCCCACCGGCTCAACGCGCGCATCTTCACCGAGTAGCCTGGCACGCGCTGTTCATCCGCCATCTGCTGCGCAGGCCCAAGGCCAGCGAGCTCGCCGGTTTCAAGCCCGAGTTCACCGTCATCAACCTGCCGAGCTTCAAGGCCGACCCCAAACGCTACGGCGTGCGCACCGAGACGGTGATCGCCTGCAACTTCGCCAAGCGCCTGGTGCTGATCGGCGGCACCTCCTACGCCGGCGAGACCAAGAAATCGGTCTTCACCTATCTCAACTACGTCATGCCCGACAAGGGCGTGATGCCGATGCACTGCTCGGCCAACGTCGGCACCGGCAACGGGGCGACTCGGCGATCTTCTTCGGCCTCTCCGGCACCGGCAAGACCACGCTCTCGGCCGACCCCAAGCGCACGCTGCTGGGCGACGACGAGCACGGCTGGTCCGAGCGACGGCGTCTTCAATTTCGAGGGCGGCTGCTACGCCAAGACCATCCGCCTCTCCAAAGAGGCCGAGCCCGAGATCTGGGACGCCACCAACCGCTTCGGCACCGTGCTCGAGAACGTCATCCTCGATCCCGGCACGCGCGTGCCCGACTTCGACGACGGCCGCCTCACCGAGAACACGCGCTCGGCCTATCCGCTGGAGTTCATCTCCAACGCCAGCGCCACCGGCGTCGCCGGCCACCCCAAGAACATCGTCATGCTCACCGCCGACGCCTTCGGCGTGATGCCGCCGATCGCCAAGCTGTCGCCCAGCCAGGCCATGTACCACTTCCTGTCCGGCTACACCGCCAAGGTGGCCGGCACCGAGAAGGGCCTCGGCAAGGAGCCGCAGGCGACCTTCTCCACCTGCTTCGGCGCCCCCTTCATGCCGCGCCACCCGAGTCGGCCTACGGCAACATGCTGCGCGAGCTGATCGCCAAGCACGGCGTCGACTGCTGGCTGGTCAACACCGGCTGGACCGGCGGCAAGTTCGGGACGGGCAGCCGCATGCCGATCAAGGCGACGCGCGCGCTGCTCGATGCGGCGCTGTCGGGCTCGCTCAAGTCGCAGCCGATGCGCACCGATCCGCTGTTCGGCTTCCAGGTGCCGACCGCCATGCCGGGCGTAGATCCGGCGATCCTCAATCCGCGCGAGACCTGGGCCGACAAGGCCGCCTACGACGCGCAGGCGCGCGCGCTGGTCGATATGTTCCAGAAGAACTTCGAGAAGTTCGAGGTGCACGTCGACGCCGACGTCAAGGCCGCCGCGCCGGTCCTCAGGGAGGCCGCGGAGTAGCGCGCGACTGACGCGGTCAGTTTGCGGGAGATGGCAGAGCCACTGATACGCCCTGTCAATGGCGTTTTTTGAGGGTGTGCGCCTTTCGACACGGTCCGGGATGCGTTGGTCGCTTGAAGCTTTTGTGACTGGCGAGTTGGCTCTTCAGAGCATAAGGTACCCGTTACGAGCCCCACGACGGCATAGTCCGGTGCCGCTCGTCCTGCGCGGCAACGACCGCTAGCGGGACCTCTCTCAACCAAAATCACCGTTCGCAAGTTGGGGCGCCACGGCGCAGCAGCGGGTGAAATCATGGGTGCATCTGGAACATGCAACGCGCGGGGCGCTTGCGTGAACAGGGAGGGCTTGAGTGGTGTCTAAAGTTCTGAACACAGTCGCGATCAAGTTCTTTTTGAAGAGGAAGAACGCTAGCCTCGAAACGCTGATGATGCAGTGCTGCTTTCGTGCGCTGGAGCACGACCCGCGCTGTTTGCAGCCAGTCCTGACCTACCCCGATCCGCCTCCTGCGGGCCTCACACCCGAGCAATTCGCAAAGCGGGGGCCGTTCTACCTGTTCAAGCGGGTGCCGGAGGTCGAGCGCGATCTGGACCGGATCGATCGATGGCTCAGCGATGCCCTTGGGCGCAAGGAGCGCTGGATCGAGAGGACGGACAAGAGCGGACGCATCACGCGATTTCAAGCATCAGGACGTTGGCTGACGCGCTCGCCCTGTGCGCAGAGGACGAGAAGCACCTGAGGAGGGCCCGCGCAAAAAAGCGGGATCTCGCCGAGGGCGATAGCCCGAGGCACGTCAATGTCACGCGTCGCTTCGACGATGGAAGCTTCGCCGCCGAGCTCAAGACGCCTTCGGCGCTGCGCTGGGAGGGCCGCCGGATGCAGCACTGCCTGGGCAACCCAAGGTATGCCAGGCGCATGCGGGCCGGCGTCGAGTTCTTCTCGCTCAGGGATGCGAACGGGCAGCCGCACGTGACGCTCGAGATTGTGGAAGGTCGCGTGATCCAGTGCAGGGGCCGAGCGAACAGCAACCCGTTCCCCTCGTACGGGAAAAAGCTCGAATCGCTGAGCGCGGCCATGGGGTGGGACTGGCGCGGGTTCGGGTTGTCGCGCGACCCGGATCTGCTCGAGCAGTTCCAACTCGACCAGATACTGTTCGACGGTGATGTGACGGTGTCGGACGCCATGCTGCCGCTTGCCCGTACGCTGTACGTGAACGGCACCTTCAAGGCGGTCGGGGTGGACAGGCTGACAACGCTACCGTCCTTCATGAGGGTGCAGGGCGACTTGATCCTGCGCAGGTGCAGCAACCTGCAGCATATGCCGCACTGGCTCCATGTTGAGGGGAATGCCCTGATCGAGGAATGCAGCCTAGTCAGGCAGCTCGCCACCAACTTCTCTTCCGGCGGATCGCTGGTGGTGACGAAATGCCCGCAAATCCAGCTCGACCCTTCGCGCACGGTTGTCGGCGGGACGCTTGTAGTGCGGCGACGTCCGCGGGCCGGGAACACCCGGGCCAGCGGAACCTAGGCGCTCGCGCGAAGCCGATTGTGGGGGCCACATGCGACGGTGTGGTCCGCCAAGGGCGCAGGCGGCGATGCGGGCGCCGCCTGCGCCCGAACGCGTTCGATCGAGGTTTGGCTGCGGGCTATACCCCCGCGAGACGTGCAGCACCGGCACACGGCGGAGCCACACGGGGCTTGGGGTGTGCAACTGACAAGGTTGCACACCCCCCTCGCGGTTTTTTAATCAAGTTTAGTCAGTGTACGGGTTCACTCTCGACCAGAGGCGAACCATGCCCACTGCTCCGCGTGCCCCACAAGATTGGCTCGACTACTCGCGGTGGCTGCAGGTTGCCAAGAATGCCCATGGAAACTGTGCCCGCGCCGCAGAGCGATCCGCCGGGGCATTCAGGGCTGTCAGCCTTCGTCTCATCGACAAGCTGGGCTTTGGTGCGCGATTTCGGTTGCTGCGATCGTTCTCGGTGTCGAGCGCAGCCGTGATGGCGCTCATCACTGCGGCCGTAGTCGCCGTCTATCAATCCA
The DNA here is from genome assembly GCA_963756735.1 of uncultured Alphaproteobacteria bacterium. GTDB lineage: Bacteria > Pseudomonadota > Alphaproteobacteria > Rhizobiales > Hyphomicrobiaceae > AWTP1-13. The sequence goes on along the minus strand of CAVWOY010000017.1, from coordinate 49,562 downwards.
ATCAGGCCGCCACGCTTCTGAGGATCGCAGAGGACCAGAACGTCACATTGGCGAGGTCGTTCGCCAATACCGTGTGGGCACGCCATGCCCACTATCTGAGCTCGCTCGGCTATCTTCCCGGCGCTGTGATACGCGCATGGCCCGAGACGGCGGATCTCGACCGGCAGCTGCGGCAGATCACCAAGGGCCTGCCGGTGCTGAAGATAAAGATCTTCAATCTGGACGGGCTCACGATCTATTCCTCCGAATGGGCGCAGATCGGCGAGAGTCGAAGCACCAACCAGGGGTTCTTGAAGGCGCTTGGCACCGCCACGCCTGCCAGCAAGATGTCCTTCCGTGGAACGTTCTCGGCGTTCTCGGGCGTTCAGGCCAACGTCGACCTCGCCGAAACCTATGTCCCGATTGTCGACGAGACGGGCAAAGTCGTGTCGGTCTTTGAGCTGTATACCGATATCACGCCTCACGTCGCGCGCATGCGCACGGACAGCTGGTTCGCTGCGGCTCCTGTCGGTAATCGCCTCCTGCATCGTCTACCTGTTCCTGCTTCTCGTGGTGCGTCGCGCCGACGCCACGATCAAGGCGCAACAGCAAAAGGAGCTGTCATCCTTCAACGTCAAGCTCGAGACGGCCAATGCCAAGGTCGACGTTGCGTTGAAGAACATTTCCCAGGGTCTGTGCATGTTCGATGCGGACGGGCGCCTGCTCGTCGCCAACGACCGCTACGCCCGGATGTACGGCCTCGACCCCGAGCAGGTTAAGCCCGGCACGTCGTTTCGCCAGATCATTGAAGCGCGCATCGCATTGGGCGCCTACGCAGGCGGAGATCCGGAAACCTATATCAACGAGCGCCTCAGCGCCGTGCGGAGAGACACGCCTCGACCAAGATTCAGACGCTTCCCGACGGCCGCGTCGATCGCAATCGCGCATCAGCCCATGGCAGATGGCGGGTGGGTCGCCACGCACGAGGACATTACCGAGCAGCGGCGCTACGAGGCCAGGATAGCGCATATGGCCCTCCACGACGGGCTGACGGATCTGCCCAATCGCACCTTGTTCAACGAAAGGCTGGAGCAAGCGCTGGCGCGCACCGCTCGCGGAGAGATCGTGGCGGTACACTTGCTCGACCTCGACCTGTTCAAGAATGTCAACGACACGCTCGGACATGGGGTTGGAGACAAGCTGTTGCAGGCCGTAGCGGTTCGCTTGCGCTCGGTGGTGCGTGATACGGACACAGTCGCGCGCATGGGCGGCGACGAGTTCGCCATCGTGCAGGTTGCGATCGCCCAACCTGGCGAGGCGGCGGCTCTGGCAGAGCGGACGGTCGCCGTGATCACCGAACCTTATGACATTGCGGGCCATCAGGTCATAGTCGGCACCAGCGTCGGCATCTCTGTCGGGCCCGACCGACGGCACCGATCCCGACCAATTGATGCGCAATGCGGACCTCGCGCTCTACCGTGCCAAGAGCGCGGGGCGGGGGGCGTTCCATTTCTTCGAGTCGGGCATGGACGTGCAGATGCAGGCACGCCGCGCGCTCGAGCACGACATGCGCGCAGCCCTGCCGGATGGTCAGTTCCAGCTCTACTATCAGCCGGTCCTCAATCTTGCGCGCAACGAGATCATTGGCGTCGAGGCCCTTGTCCGCTGGTGCCACCGCGAACGCGGCATCATTCATCCAGCCGAATTCATTCCGCTGGCGGAGGAGACCGGTTTCATCGTCCCGCTGGGCGAATGGGTCATCCGGCAGGCCTGCACCGCGGCCGCAAATTGGCCCGACAACCTGAATGTCGCAGTAAACCTCTCGCCCGCTCAGTTCAGAAACCCGGGCCTGACACAGGTGGTCATGAGCGCTCTGGCCTCGTCGGGTCTGGCTCCCCAGCGTCTGGAGCTCGAGATCACCGAGAGCATCCTGCTACAGGACGGTGCGCAAACATTGGCTACCTTGCACCGGCTGCGCAATCTGGGCGTGCGCATTGCCATGGACGATTTCGGCACCGGCTATTCCTCGCTCAGCTACTTGCGCAGCTTCCCGTTCGACAAGATCAAGATCGACCGCTCGTTCGTGAAGGACATCACCGCCTCGACTGGTTCGCTCAACATCGTGCGCGCCGTGGCGGCCATGGCCAAGGGCCTGGGCATGGAGTGCACGGCAGAGGGTGTAGAGACCCGGGAGCAGCTGGCCACCATCACGTCAGAGGGCTGCACCGAGATGCAGGGATTCGTGCTCAGCAAGCCGCTGCCTGCGCAGCAGATCGACCGTCTGTTGGAGTCCAGTTTCGAAAGGCGCAAGGCCGTGTCGCTCATGCAGGTAGCCTGAGGCGACAAGCGCCGGGATGACTACCGCGTCATCGGTAGACAGACGCCTCACCCCCGCGAGACGTGCAGCGCCGGCACGCGGCCCTTCCAGGGCATCGCCGCCTCCAGCGCCGTCGCCAGCTGCAGCAGCAGGTGCTCGGCCGCAGGCTTGGCGGCGATCTGCACGCCGATCGGCACGCCAGTGGAGTGCATGGCGAGCGGCAGCGACATCGCCGGCGTGCCCATGAGGTTGTGCGGGATGGTGTACTGGCAGGGCGGCGTGAACAGCTCCTCGATCAGGTTGTGCCAGCCGTCGACCTGGCGCGATAGGTTATAGCGGCCCCAGGCCTCCGACACGCGCGAGGTGGTCGGCGAAAGCCAGATGTCGTACTTGGTGAAGAACTGGCCGAGCTTGCGCCGAGCCGTATTGGCGCGCCGGTGGCGGCGATGAAGCGCTCCGGCGTGATCTCCTTTGCGGCCTCGTAGACGGACAGAATCACCGGCTCGAGCGTATCGGGCCCGACCTTGTGGCCGCTGCGCTTGGCGTAGCCATCGAGCCGCGCATCGAAGCCGAAGAAGAAGATGTCGATGGCGGCGCGCAACGTGTCGCGGCCGCCCACCTCGGCCTTCGCCCGCTCCACGCTGTGGCCGATGCCCGCGAGTGCCTTACCCGCCGCCTCCACGGCGTTCGCCACCTCCGGGTCGACCTTGATGCCGACCAGCTCGTCGAGCACGATGCCGACCTTGAGCTTGCCGGGCGACTTCCTGGCGAGCGAAGCGTAGGGCTCGTCGGGCTTGGGGATAATGAAGGGGTCGCCCGGCTGCGGGATCGCCAGGCAATCGAGCATGGCGGCGGCGTCGCGCACGGTCTTGGCCTGCACGAAATTCATCGACTAGCCCAAGCCGCCCTCGTCGAATACGGGGCCGAGGAGACGCGCATGCGCGAGGGCTTGAGGCCAACTCCGCCGCACCAGGAGGCCGGGATGCGGATCGAGCCGCCGATGTCGGAGCCGTGCGCGATGGGCACGATGCCGGCGGTCACCGCCGCCTGGCCGCCGCCGGTGGAGCCGCCCGCCGAGTAGCCCTGCTTCCAGGGGTTCGACGTGTTGCCGAACATGGCGCTCTCGGTGGTGGCCGCCATGGAGTACTCGGGGGCCGCCGATCGGCCGAGGATGTTGACGCCCGAGACCCGCAGCAAGCTCGACGAAGTGTGTATCCGCCTCCACCTTCATGCCGGCGCACAGGCGCGAGCCGAACTCGATGGTGCGGCCCTTCTCGTGGCCGAACACGTCCTTGATCAGGAAGGGCACGCCGCGGAAGGGGCCGCTGCCCAGGCTCGCCTCGTCGAGGCCATCGATGCGGTCGGGGTAGAGCTCCACTACGGACCTGACCGCGCCGTCGATCTTCTCCTTGGCCGCGACCGCGGTCAGCGCCAGCTCCTTGGGGCTCACCTGCTTCTTGGCCACCAGCTCGGCGAGGCCCAAGGCGTCAAAGCTGGCGTATTCGGCGAGATTCATGGCTAGTGCTCCATCGTATCGAAACATAGCATGCGCAGCGTACGCGGGGATAAGTCCGATCAGGCGGCCTCCATCCCGAACTCGACCGTGCGCCCCGGCGCCGCCTCGAACAGGGCGCGGGTGTAGGCGTGCTTGGGCGCGGCGAACACCTCGGCTGTGGCGCCCTGCTCCACCACGATGCCCTTCTGCATGACGGCGATGCGGTCGCAGATCTGGGCGGCGACGCGCAGGTCGTGGGTGATGAACAGCACGCGCGAGGTCGAAGCGCTGGCGCACGTCGTCGAGCAGCTTCAGCACCTGCGCCTGCACCGAGACGTCGAGCGCGGAGACCGCCTCGTCGGCGATCAGCAGCTGCGGCTCCATGGCCAGCGCGCGGGCGATGGCGATGCGCTGGCGCTGGCCGCCGGAGAACTGGTGCGGGTAGCGGTCGAGCGCGTCGGGCGACAGCCCGACCAGCGCCATCAGGCGGCTGGCGCGCTTCTTGGCCTCGGCCTCGGCGAGGCCGAAGTTCATCGGCCCCTCGATGATCGAGGCGCCCGACCGTGCGGCGCGGGTTGAGCGAGCGGTAGGGGTCCTGGAACACGATCTGCACGTGGCGCCGGTGCGGGCGCAGGCGGCTCTCGGAGCAGGCGCGCCACGTCGACGTCGCCGATGCGGATGGCGCCCGAGGTCGGCTCGACCAGGCGGGCGATGCAGCGCGCCACCGTGGACTTGCCCGAGCCCGACTCGCCGACGATGCCCACCGTCTCGCCGCGCCGGACCACGATGTCGACGTCCTCGGCCGCCCGCACCACCCGGCCGGCGAAGAAGCAGGCCGCCTGCTGCGGTAGGTCTTGGAGAGCCGCTCGGTCGCCAGCGCCACCGGCCCGGTCTTGGGCGCGCGCGGCGGCGGCTTCAGGCTCGGCACGGAGGCGATCAGCATGCGCGTGTAGTCGGACTGGGGCCGGCGCAGGATGTCGCCGCGCGCGCCGGTCTCGACCACGCGGCCCGACTGCATGACCACCACGCGGTGGGCGATCTCGGCCACCACGCCGAAGTCGTGGGTGATGAACAGCACGCCGGTGCCGCGCCGCTCCTGCAGCTCGCGGATCAGCTTCAGGATCTGCGCCTGCGTGGTCACGTCGAGCGCCGTGGTCGGCTCGTCGGCGATCAGCAGCGCCGGGTCGAGCACCAGGGCCGCGGCGATCATGATGCGCTGGCGCTGGCCGCCCGAGATCTGGTGCGGGTAGACGTCGATCAGGCGCTCGGGCTCGGGCAGGTGCACGGCGCGCATGATCTCGAGCACGCGCTGGCGGCGGTCGGGCGCGGAGAGCGGCGTGTGGATCTCCAGCACCTCGGCGATCTGGTCGCCCACCGTCATGACCGGGTTGAGCGCGGTCATCGGCTCCTGGAAGATCATGGCCATGCGCGTGCCGCGCAGCTGGCGCAGGCGCGCGGGCGTCGCCTTCAGCACGTCCTCGCCCTCCAGCAGCACCTCGCCGGCCGTCGCCTGCAGCTCGCGCGGCAGCAGCCCCATGACGGACTGGGCGGTGACCGACTTGCCGGAGCCCGATTCGCCCACCACGCACACGATCTCGCCGGGGCCGACGGAGAAGCGAGATGTCCTCCACCGCGTTGGCGCGGTCGGAGCCCGCCGGCAGCGCCACCGTGAGGCCCTTGATGGCGAGGACGGGGGCAGCGGCGTCGGCCATCCTCGCGCTCTCCTCACACCCGCTTGGCGAAGCGCGGGTCGAGCGTGTCGCGCAGGCCGTCGCCCAGCATGTTGATGGCCAGCACCGCCAGGGCGAGGCAGACGCCGGGATAGAAGATGTTGTGGGGATAGATGCGGAACAGCGAGCGCCCCTCGGCCATGATGTTGCCCCAGGTCGGCGTCTCCGGCGGGATGCCGATGCCGAGGAACGACAGGATCGCCTCGATCAGGATGGCGGAGGCGCAGATGAAGGTGCCCTGCACGATCAGCGGCGCGATGGTGTTGGGCAGCACGTGGCGCACGAGCAGCGTGGGCGTGGGCGTGCCGACGGTGATGGCGGCCTCCACGTAGGGCTCCTCGCGGATCGATCAGCACGGTGGCGCGCACCAGGCGCACGACGCGCGGGATGTCGGGGATGACGATGGCGACGACGACCGCCACCAGCCCCGCGCGCGACAGCGAGACGACGCCCATGGCGAGCAGGATGGCGGGGATCGCCATCAGCCCGTCCATGATGCGCATGATGATGCCGTCGAGCCAGCGGATGTAGCCGGCGACGAGCCCGATGAAGAGGCCGATGGTCGACGGCGAGGATGGCCACCGTCACGCCGATGATCAGCGACACGCGCGCGCCGTAGACGACGCGGCTGTAGACGTCGCGGCCGAGCGTGTCGGTGCCGAAGCGGTGCACGAACACCGTCTCCTTGCCGTCGTCGTGCGCGGATCGTGCGCTCGGCGCCCGGCTTCTTGTTGCGGAAGGCCGGGTTGATCTCGGACGGGTCGATGGTGCCGAGCAGCGGCGCCAGCAGGCCGACGAGGGCCAGGAACGCCACGATCGACCGCGCCGATGACGACGCTCGGGTTGCGCGCGAGCGTGCGCATCGTTCCCCACCGCCGCGCCGCGGGCGCGCGCTCGAGCCAGCTCGCCGGGCAGGGCCTCGATGCTCAATAGCGGATCCTCGGGTCGAGGAAGGTGTAGGCGACGTCGACGGCCAGGTTGATGAGCACGTAGGCGAGCGAGAACAGCAGGATGACGGCCTGGATGGTGGGATAGTCGCGCGCCAGCACGGCATCGACGGTGAGGCGGCCGAGGCCCGGGATGGTGTAGACCGACTCGGTCACCACCACGCCGCCGATCAGCAGCGCGACGCCGAGCCCGATCACCGTGACGATCGGCACCGCGGCATTGGCCAGCGCATGCCGGATCAGCACGCGGCCCTCGGTCTGGCCCTTGGCGCGGGCGGTGCGGATGTAGTCCTCGTTCATCACCTCGAGCACGCTGGTGCGCGTGATGCGGGCGATCAGCGCGATGTAGATCACCGACAGCGTCAGCGCCGGCAGGATCAGGCGCTGCAGCCAGCCGCCGACGCCCGAGCGCGATGCGCTGGTAGCCCTGCACGGGCAGCCAGTTGAGCTGCGATCGCGAACACGTAGATCAGCAGGTAGCCGATCACGAACACCGGCACCGAGAAGCCGAGCACCGAGAAGCCCATGACGATGCGGTCGAGCCAGCCGCCGTGGCGGTAGGCGGCGAGCGACGCCGAGCGGCACGGCGATCAGGACCGCCAGCACGATGGTGAGCAGCGCCAGCGACAGGGTCGGCTCGAGCCGGTCGAGGATCAGCTCGGCCACCTGCTTCTTGAAGAAGAAGGACTCGCCGAAATCGCCCTCGCAGCGTCCTGCGTCATCCAGATGACGAACTGGGTGAGGATCGGCTGGTCGAGGCCCAGGCGCTTGCGGATCTCGGCCACCTGCTCGGTGGTGGCGTTGTCGCCGGCGATGATGGCGGCCGGGTCGGCCGGCGTCAGGCGCAGCATCAGGAAGACGAGCACCGCGACGATCAGCATCACGGGGATGGTCGCGAGCAGTCTGCGCAGGACGTAGGCGAGCATGAGCGCCGGTCTGCTTGAGCGTTGGGAGCCGGCGGTCAGCTCTGCCGCCGGCTCCGTGCTGCGTCAGTTGATGGCGATGTTCCAGAACACGGGCACCGGGGCCGTCAGGATGCCGGCAACGCTCTTGCGCGCTGCGATCGGCTGGTACCACTGGCCGAGGTTGATGTGGGAGACGGCTTGCGTCGCACGCACCTGCACCGCCTCGGCGATCGCCTTCTGCTTGGCCGGATCGGTCTCGCGCGCGAACTGGTCGCGCAGCTTCTCCATCTCGGGGTCGCACGGCCAGCCGAACATCGCCTTGTCGCACGCCGAGTTCATGAAGCCGGTGAAGATGGGATTGGTGATGTCGGCCGCCACCCAAGAGGTGAGGAACGCATGCCAGCCGCCGGCGTTTGGCGGGTCCTTCTTGGCGCGGCGCGCAACGACCGTCTGCCAGTCCATCGACTGCATGTCGACCTTGAAGCCGGCCTTCTCCATGAGGTTCTTGGCGACCGGGGCCAGGTTCGTCAGCACATCGAGATCGGTCGAGTGCATGAGGACGATCGGCGTGCCGTCGTAGCCGGCCTCCTTCAGCAGCGCCTGCGCCTTGGCGAAGTTCGACTCGAGCAGCCCGTCCATGCCCTTGTTCGAAGCCAGCGGCGTGCCGCACACGAACATGGCCTTGCAGGTCTTGTAGTAGTCGGGATCGCCGATGACGGCGTCCAGAAAGTCCTTCTGATTGAAAGCGTACCAGAGGGCCTGGCGCACCTTCTCGTTGTCGAACGGCTTGTGCAGCCAGTTGGGGCGGAAGGTGTACTGGTTGCCGAGCAGGGTTGTAGTCCCACAGCTTGACGTTGGCTGTCCCTCCTCAGCGAGCGGCAACAGGTCGTGCTTGGGAGTTTCGATGTAGTCGAGCTCGCCCCCAAGGAGCGCATTGATCGCCTGCTGATGGTCCGAGATGGCGCGCCATTCGACGCGATCGACCTTGGCGACCTTGCCGCCAGCGAGGTCCGGACGCGGGTTCGCTGCGCGGCTTGTATTTCTCGTTCTTCACATAGACGGTCTTGTCGCCCGGCTTCCACTCGTCGCGCTTGAAGATGAACGGGCCCGAGCCGGTGAAATCCGAGATCTGCGTGTTGGGATCGGTCTCGGCCACGCGCTTGGGCATCATGAAGGGAACGTTGGAGGACGGCTTGCCGAGGCCGATCAGCACGAGCCCGGTCGGCTCCTTGAGCTTGATGGTGAAGGTCTTGGTCGTTGACAGCTTCGATGCTGCCGACGAAGGACATCATCTTCTGGCCGGTCGCGTCCTTCGCCCCCCAGCGCTTGATCGAGGCGACGCAGTCCTCGGCCGTGACCGGCTGGCCGTCGTGCCAGGCGAGGCCGTCGCGCAGGGTGAAGGTATAGGTGAGCTTATCGGCCGACACCTCGTACTTGTCGACCATCTGCGGCTTGATCTCGCCCTTCTCGTCCTGTGGCGAACAGCGTGTCGTAGATCATGTAGCCGTGGTTGCGGACGATGTAGGCGGTGGTCCAGATCGGATCGAGGATCTTGAGGTCGGAGTGCATCACCGCGCGAAGCGTCTTCTCCGCGTGTGCCGGTGCCGCAAGACCGGCCGCCGCGACGACGCCAACCACGAACGCCCATGCCGTTTGACGCAAGAAGCCCATTGCCGGCCCCACTGACAGAGGTTGCTCATCCCCCGCAACCTCCGGAGTCCCGGCCGCTGCGGCTCTGGCCGGCATTAGACAGCCCGCCCGGCTGCAAGTCAAAGCCTGGGTATGCCTGCTTTTTCGGCGACCGTGCATGCCTGCCCGGCACCCGAGGCGCCGGGCCCGAGCTCAGTCGGCCACCGTCACGTCGACCGCCACGGTCATCTTCTGCCGGCTGCCGCCGAGCAGCACGCCGCTGATCGGGCTCACGTCCTCATAGTCGCGACCCCAGGCCACCGTGATGTGCTCGTTGGTCGGAATGATGCCATTGGTGGGGTCGAAATCGACCCAGCCGGCTTCCGGCGACCACACCGAGAGCCAGGCATGAGAGGCATCGGCGCCCTGCAGCTTCTCCATGCCGGGCGGCGGATAGGTGAGCAGGTAGCCGCTGACGTAGCGCGCAGGAAGCCCGAATGCGCGCAAGCACGTAAGCGCCAGATGCGCGAAGTCCTGGCACACCCCGCGCCGCTCCTGGAGCACGTACGACACGGGCGTGGAGATGTCGGTTGCCGTGCTGTCGAAGGTGAAGTCCTCGTAGATGCGTTGCGTCAGATCGAGCGCAGCTTGGAGGATCGGCCGCTGCGGGGCGAACGAGGGGCGAGCATAGTCGACCGCCTCGCGAACGATCCTGGTGTGGCGCGAGGTGCTGGCGAACTGGAGCACGCCGATGTCGAGGGAGCCGTTGTGCCCGGCCTTGGCCGCGACCTGCTCCCACGGCGTGGACGCCGCCGGCATCGGCAGGTCGGACGGCAGCACCTCGACGGTGCCGCGGGCATGGATGATGAGCTCGGAATGCTCGTCCTCGATGGTCAGTATGGCGCTGGCGTTGCCGAAATAGTCCGTGATGGCGACGTTCGAGGAGGGGGCCGGCTCGATCAGCAGGCTGTGGCGGTGCACGGTCTGCCGCGGTCCGGGCCGCGGCGTCATGTGCACGCGGTGCTCGGACTGCAGCACCGGCTTGCTGTAGCTGTAGGCGGTGCGGTGGCTGACGTCGAACATCATGGCTCGTCGCGCGAACGCGCACGAACCCATTTCGCGCCCTTCTCGACCAGATTGAAGTAGCGGCGGCCTATGGTGTCGGACATGGCCTCGAGCGCCGAGGTCTGCTGACCCAGCAGGGCAACCAGGCTCGGGCGTGTGCCGTCCGCCTCCGACTTGGCCAGCAGGGTCACGTCGGCCAGGCGCACGCCGGTCAGCAGCGCCAGCGCCATGCGCTGCTCGGCAATGCGGGCGCCGCCCTCGCGCGACTGGGGCAGGCCGTCGATGTGGCGCGCCAGCTCCGACAGCTGGAAGGCGACGCAGCGCGGATTGGCCTCGTCGATCAGCAGCAGGTCGAGCAGCAGCGGCAGCAGCGGCTCCAGGCGATAGCGCGAGCGATAGGTGATGAAGCTGTCCGCCAGCTCCAGCGTGAACAGCAGGCTGCCCGACTCGTCCTCGCCGCTTCCGGCCTTGCCGAAGATGCCGAGCAGCACGTCGCCCATGTTGCGGGCACGCTCCAGCCGCCGGCCCATGTCCAGGAACGACCAGCCGAAGTTGCGTGTCATGTTCTCGTGCGTGAGCCCATGGAACGCCGCCAGCACGCGCAGGCCGTCGTCGATCAGCCGCAGCGAGTTGCCGACGGCCGTCGGCAGGGCGTCGCTGCGCCAGCGCCGGCTGGCGTAGAAATTGTTCAGCGTCCGCCATGCCTCGAGCGACAGGCGGTCGCGCGTGGTGCTGGCGATGCGATGGATGCTGTCGAGCGTGCGCGGCAGACCGTAGTACCAATCCGTCGAGGTCAGCAGGTTGTGCGCCAGCTGCTCGATGAGGCGGGCGTCGGTCGGCACCTGCGGGCCGGGCACCTTGCCCTCCTCCTTCGACAGCAGGATCTCGAGCGCGGCGCGGCCGGCGCGCAGGGACTGGCGCGGCGCGCTGTCCTCCTGCAGGCGGCTGAGGCACACCCGCAGGACGCGCATGGTCCAATCGGCGCGCTCGGTGTAGCGGCCGAGCCAGAACAGGTTGTCGGCGGCCCGGCTCGGCAGGTCCTGCGGCGCGCGCTCGACGCGGGCCGCCTCGATCGCCGGCCGCCACAGGCTGGTATAGGGCAGCGGCGCGGTTTCGCTCACCACCCAGACGTCGCGCGATTCTCCGTCGGGCGCGCTCAGCGCCACCGTCTGGCTCGAGTTGACCGTCATCGCCAGCCCGCCCGGCATGACGGCGAAGCCGTTGCTGGTGGCGGTCACGAACAGGCGCAGCGCGTAGGGCTTGGGCGTGAGCCCCGCAGGCGTGAGCGAAGGCGTGGTGCCGAAGCCCACCTTCGCCTCCGCCACCAGGGTGGCGCCTCTGATCTCGATCTCCTGCAGCAGCGTGTCGAGCTCGGCTGGCTCCAGCCGGGCCGGATCGATGCCGGGAATGGCGCGCCCGGGCCGCGCGGTGCCCTCGTGCGCCGGCCGGATCACGATCTTGTCGAGGTTGTCGAGCACATATCCGCGGTTGGCGGGATCGCCCAGCCACCAGCGGGGACCGTCGGCAACGAGCAGCTCCTCGCCCAGCACGGTCTCGGCGAGCTTGGGCAGATAGGCGCTCAGGCCTCGGTTCTCGGCGAGCGCGGAGCCCAGCGCATTGACGACGAAATCGGGATTGCGGCGCACCGCCTGCAGCAGGCCCACGGGGCCCGCGAAGCTCGACGCATCGAGCTCCAACGGATCGGCGAGCGCGCCTGCGATGCAGCGCACGATGAGGTCGACCGGCATCAGGCCGTGCAGGGTCTTGAGCGACACGCTCTTGCCGGTGACGCGCAAATCGCCGCCTTCCACCAGCAGCAGGCCGAGGTAGCGCGCGAGGTAGGCGTGGCTGAAGAAGTCGCTGTGGCGCGGGCCGGGCGTGAGCAGCGCAATCGTCGGGTCGGGGCGGTCGGCGCGGCGGGCCAGCGACCCCTGCAGCTGCTGGAAGAACGGCGCCAGCCGCAGCGCCTTGCAGGCGGAAAAGATGTCGCCGGCGACGTTGGTGTGCACCATGCGGTTGGCGAGCGCGTAGCCGATGCCGGCGGGCGTCTCGGCGTGGGTGTCGATCACGCGCCAGCGCCCGTCGGGCCCGCGCGCCAGGTCGGTGGCAAAGAACTGGAGGAAGCCGGACCGGGGCTCGAGGTTCTGGCAGGGGCGCAGATAGGAGGGGTCGCTGAACACCAGCTGGTGGGGGATGGCGCCCGAGGCCAGCAGCTTCTGCGCCCCGTAGAGGTCCGCCAGCACGGCCTCGAACAGGCGGGCGCGCTGGATCAGGGCGCGCTCCAGACCCCGCCATTCCGCGGCCGGGATGATCAGGGGAACGAGATCGACGCGCCAGGGCTGGGTGGTGCTGGCCGGGTCGGAGAAAAGATCGTAGGCGATGCCGGTCTCGCGCACCCTGGCGTTGAGCTGCTCCATGCGCAGCGCGCGGGTTGCGGGATCGAGCGCCTCCAGCGCGGCCAGCAGCGGCCTCCAGTGCGGCCGCAATGCGCCCGAGCCGTCGGCCAGCTCGTCAAAGCCTTCCCGCGCGGCCTGATACCCCCGCGTCAGGTCGCTGGTTAGCTGCGCAGCATGGGCGCCGATGCTCATGGCCGGGGTGTCGAGTTCCTGTTGACCTTCTCGCTGCTACCCCACTGCCGATTTGCAGCGACGCTATCCTATCCGCCATAGCCCGCCAGCCTGCCTTCGCCCTTGCAGCACAACAGATTACGACCGTTGCGCGTATGACACGCTGCCAACCGCGGTCGCGCCCTGCCGGCCAAACCTAGCAGAGCTGCTGGCTGGGCCAACGCCTGGCAGCGTCCCCATGTCCGCTTGCGATGCTTTTCCTGCCGCACCGCGGATAGCCGGTCGCACGGCGATCCGTGGAAGTTCTTGGCGGGAACGTCAGCCGCGCCGCGCCGCCTTGATCGCGGCGACGTCGATCTTCGTCATGTCCATCATCGCATCGAACGCGCGCTTGGCTTCGGCGCCACCGGCCGCCAGCGCTTCCATCAGCACCCGCGGGGTGATTTGCCAGGAGACGCCCCACTTGTCCTTGCACCAGCCGCACGCGCGCTCCTGGCCGCCATTGCCGACGATGGCGTTCCAGTAGCGGTCGGTCTCTTGCTGATCGTCGGTGGCGATCTGGAACGAGAAGGCTTCGTTGTGCTTGAACGCGGGACCGCCGTTCAGGCCGAGACAGGGGACCCCGGCGACCGTGAATTCGACGGTCAGCACGTCGCCCGCCTTGCCAGACGGGTAGTCGCTGGGTGCACGGTGGACGGCACCCACCGCGCTATCGGGAAATGTCTCGGCGTAGAAGCGGGCAGCAGCCTCGGCGTCCTTGTCGTACCACAGGCAAATCGTGTTCTTGGCCATTGCTTGTCCTTTCCACGCCTTGTTTCCATTCCCTCACTTGTGAGATGGGTAGCCCACCCACATTTCTCCACCCCAGATGGGTCCGGTTTGTAGCTCGCCATCGCCGAGGAACCCGCGTGATCGACGGCACGCACGCGCCATGGTGATTTGCTCGTTGCCGAGCGTGGTTGGTATGTTCCAGTTGGAAGACGGCACGCAGCTGCCCAGGTCGTAGCGGAGGATATGGGGTGCACAAATGCATATCGGACTGATCGGTGGCATTGGACCGGCCGCGACTGAGTTCTACTATCGCGGCTTGACCGACCGCCACGCGAAGTCCGGCACGCGTCTGGAGCTGACGATCGCAAACGCCGAGGTGCGCGATCTCTCTCAGAACCTCGCAAACAACGATGCCCGAAAGCAGGCCGAAATTTTTGCCGCTTTGATATCGCGGCTCAAGGCGGCTGGCGCGCAAGTTGCTGCCGTCACCTCAATGGGCGGTCACTTCTGCATCGGCGAGCTTCTCCCGATGTCGCCATTGCCCATCCTAAATGGCATCCCGGAAGTGGACGCTGCCGTAAGGCGGGGCAGGTCCAAGACCATAGGCATCATCGGCACGCGCACGGTCATGGAGACGCGGCTGTATGGGGCAATCTCGTCGGCGACGGTGGTCGTTCCTCTGGGCCCCGAGCTTGACGAGGTGCACCACAACTATGCGGCGATGGCAACGGCAGGTCGGGTCAGCGACGCCCAGCGGCGCGTGTTCTTCGCCGCCGGCGAGCGACTATGCCGGGAGCAGGGCGCCGAGGTCGTTTTGCTCGGCGGGACGGATCTTTTCCTCGCGTTCCAAGGGCGCGATGCAGGCTTCCCCGTGCTCGATTGCGCCGATGTGCACGTGGAGGCGATCTACCAGATGTCGCTGCGGACAACGTGAAGCCTTGATGCCGACCGGAGTTCTCTCGACGGCGGACATCGGCAATCCGTTGGTCGGGGCTTCGATCGAACGCCCGAGTGATCCGAAGTCTTCCGTCGGCCGTCAGACGCGATGTGCCGACAAGGGAAAGTCGAGTAGTGGACGGGTACTGAAACGACGGCCCGTCGTGTTCGCGACTGGCCGGCCATACCGATCATGCCGGACATGCCATCCTCGGGATGTGCCGGCGCGCCCAAGCGGTCTGTTGACTCTGTCCGTACTGTCTTTCACCATCCGCGAGGCACTCTTCAGCTTCGGATGACACACGCACCATGAGCCCGTCGGACGCTGCGTGGCAACAATTGATCTCCGCACTACACGCGTCCGGTCGCAAGGCTGCGCTCGCGATCACCGGGGGCGGCAGTGGGGCGGTCAGCGAGTTGCTTCGTGTTCCCGGGGGCTCTCGGCTGCTGATCGAGGCGCAGGTTCCCTACGACGGGCTGGCGCTTGCGACGTTCCTCGGCTTTGCACCGGCACAGGCATGCAGTGCCGACACCGCAACCGCTATGGCACGGAGCGCACGGGCACGCGCAGCCAGGCTGGTGCCGGCGGGCACCGATCTGGTTGGCCTCGGCGCGACGGCGGCACTGGTGAGCGATCGCCCGCGCAAAGGCGAGCATCGGTTTCACATCGCATTCGCCAACTCTGCCCGCATCGCGCACTGCACGGGCGTGATGGCCAAGGGCCGACGCGATCGCGCCGCTGAAGAAGACCTCGTTTCGCGCGCGATCGTCCTGTGGCTGGCCCACGCATGCGGGATTGCCGCACCGTCGCCACGCAGCCTGCTCGATGCGGATGAACATTTTGCGGAGACGGTGGTCGCGACCATGGATACTATCGATCAGCTCGTGGCGGGCGAGCTCGATCGCGTCACCGCCCAGCCCGATGGCCAAATGGTGCTGTCAGCGCCGCGGCCCCTTGTGCTGTTGCCAGGTTCTTTCAACCCGGTGCACGCTGGACATATGTTGCTGGCGCGGGTCGCCGAAGAGCTCAGGCAGCAGCCCATGGCGTTCGAACTGTCTGTCACTAACGTCGACAAGCCGCCGCTGGCGGGCGAGACGGTGAGACGCCGGCTTGCGCAATTCGCCTGGAAGTCGCCGGTCGAGCTCACGAGAGCGCCCACCTTCGTCGAGAAGTCGCGCTTGTTTCCGAGGACTACGTTTGTGATTGGGGCGGATACAGCGGAGCGGCTGGTTGCGCCGAAATACTATGGCGATGATGAGGTTCGAATGCACGGCGCGCTCGAGGAAATCGCCAATTCCGGGAGCAGCTTTCTGGTGGCCGTGCGCATCGACGCCGCGGGGCGCGTACGCGCGCTGAGCGACATCCCCGTGCCGCGGCGCTATGCCGATCTCTTCAGCGAAATCCCTGAGCACCGTTTCCGCCTTGACGCCTCCTCATCCGAGATTCGCGCACGGGGAAGTGTAGTTGGCAATTCATAGCGCGCAGTCCAATACGTTCGCCTGCTGGCATGCGCGCGTTGGGCCGCCAACGACGAGGCTCTGCTCAGCGCCGCCCGCCGCGAGATCGAGGGTGAGGGGGAATTCGGGATGCACGCCGGCCGCCTCGATGGGTGTGCCTTCGGGCGAGTGGCCGATGGGCTCGAACAGGGCCGCGGCGCCGGGCCTCGGCCTCGCGCGCATTGACGGGCAGCGCCTGCGGAGCTGCGGCCGTCGGGCGTGCGCGACATGATAGCGGCAGCCGCCGACCGACCGGCCGCTCCAGGTGTCGATGATGTCGAACGTCAGGGGCCCGTGCGGCGGGATGGTGGGGTGCAAGCCGTCGGCGGTGCGCCAGGCGCTGAAGCGTACGCCGGCCACGCGCTCGCCGGCGACCCCGGTCGGGCGCAGGGGCACGAGGTAGCCGTTGCAGCTCACGGCGTAGCGGTCGCCGCCGGATGCCGTCGCGCAGCACCTGCAGCCGGTCGAGCGAGGAATCGACGGTGCGGGTGGTGCCGCCGGGGCCGCTCTGCTCGCCCAGCACGAGCCACGGCTCCAGCGCCTGGCGCAGCTCGAGCGCCGACGCCGGCGCGCTCGATCTCCCCCAGCACCGGGAAGCGAAACTCGAAGTGCGGCGCGAACCACTGCGCCTCGAGCGGCAAGCCGGCGGCGCGCAGGTCGCCGATGACGTCCTCGAAGTCGGCCCACAGGAAGTGCGGCAGCATGAAGCGGTCGTGCAGCGCGGTGCCCCAGCGCACCAGCTCGCTGGCGGTAGGGCCGCTCCCAGAACCGGGCCACCAGCGCGCGTATCAGCAGCTGCTGGGCGACGCCATGCGCGCGTGCGGCGGCATCTCGAAGGCGCGGAACTCGACGAGGCCCAGCCGCCCCATTGGCCCCTCGGGCGCGTAGAGCTTGTCGATGCAGATCTCCGTGCGGTGGGTGTTGCCGGTGACATCGACCAGCAGGTTGCGGAACAGGCGGTCGACCAGCCAGGGCGGGACCGGCGCCGCCGGGCTCGGGAATCTGCGCCAGCGCGATCTCCAGCTCGTAGAGGGACTCGTGGCGCGCCTCGTCCACGCGCGGCGCCTGGCTGGTCGGCCCGACGAACTGGCCGGCGAACAGGTAGGTGAGCGAGGGGTGGTTCTGCCAGAAGGCGACCACGCTGGCCAGCAGGTCGGGCCGCCGCAGGAACGGGCTGTCGGCCGGCGTCATGCCGCCGATCGACGATGTGATTGCCGCCGCCGGTGCCGAGATGGCGGCCGTCGAGCCTGAACTTCTCCGCCCCGAGGCCGACGGCGGCCGCCGCCTCGTAGACGGCCGAGGTGATGGCGACGGTCTCCTCCCAGGACGACGCCGGGTGCACGTTGACCTCGATGACGCCGGGGTCGGGCGTGACCCTGATGCATCTGAGGCGGGGGTCGAACGGAGGCGGATAGCCCTCCAGGCGGATCGGCTGGCCGCAGTCGCGGCGGCGGTCGTCCTCGATGGCGGCGACCAGCGCGGCATAGTCCGCGCCGTCGCGCCAGCGGCGGCAGGAAAACGCACACATGCCCGTCGCGGACTCGACCGCGAGCGCCGTGCGCACCGGTGCGCCTTCTGCGCCGGTCGGGGCTCGGCGTGCGGGCATGGCGCATGGCCCCCGCGCATCGCGTGCGCGCGGCAGCTGCGCGGGATCGGCGAAGGGGTCGGCAGGCAGCACGTGCGGGTAGTCCACGAACGTCGATCTCGGGCAGGCCCGCCAGCGGCAGGCGCAGCCCGACGGGCGAATCGCCCGGGATCAGGAACAGGTGCCCGCGCCGGAACGCCCAGCGCTCCGTGCATGAACCGCCGCCTGCCGTCGCGCGTCTGGGCGACGAGCAGCGGCAGCACGTAGCCGACCGGCTGTGCCGAGGCCGCGCGCGAAGGCGCGCACGAGGCGCTCGCGCTCGGCCGGATCGGCGAGGCGTTGTCTGCGCGGCGCGACGCCGAGCGGCAGCTTCCGCTCCGCCAGCACGAAGTGGGCGGCGTCCTCGTAGGCGGGGATGGCGCTGTCGGCGGACAGGCCCAGCGTGCGGCCCAGCGCGCCGGCAAACCTCTGCGCGTCGGCGATGTGCCGGCCGTGCCGCGCCTCTCCTCGGCGATCAGGCTCGGGTCGCTGCCACAGCGGCTCGCCGTCGCCGCGCCAGTAGATGGCGAAGGCCCAGCGCGGCGACGTCTCGCCCGGATACCACTTGCCCTGGCCGTAGTGCAGCAGGCCGCCCGTGGCGAAGCGCGCGCGCAGGCGGCGCGGCGAGCCTCTCGGCGAAGTCGCGCTTGGTCGGGCCCAGCGCGGCGGTGTTCCACTCCGGCGCCTCGCCGTCGCCGAGGGCCACGAAGGTCGGCTCGCCGCCCATGCTGAGGCGCACGTCGCCGGCCTGCCAGCCGCGCGTCCACGGCGTCCCCGGCGGCCAGGATCGCCTGCCACTGCTCCTCGGTGTAGGGCTGGCCGACGCGCGGCGTCTCGCGCATGCGCTCGACCTGCATCGAGAAGGAAAACTCGACCTCGCGCCGCGCCGTGCGTGCCGGTGATCGGCGCGGCGCTCGCGGCGACGGGGTCGCCGCCAGGGGGATGTGGCCCTCGCCGGCGAGCAGGCCGGACGTCGGATCGAGGCCGATCCAGCCGGCGCCGGGCATGTAGACCTCGGCCCAGGCGTGCAGGTCGGTAAAATCCTCGCGTCGCGCCGGCGGGACCGTCCGCCGGCGTCGCGTCGGGCGCGAGCTGGATCAGATAGCCCGAGACGAAGCGCGCGGCGAGGCCGAAGCGCCGCAGCAGCTGCACCAGCAGCCAGCCGCTGTCGCGGCAGGAGCCCGAGCCGGCTCGCCAGCGTCTCCTCCGGCGTCTGCACGCCCGCCTCCATGCGCACGCGGTAGGCGATGTCGCGCGCCAGCGCGCGGTTGAGGTCGGTGACGAAGTCGACCGTGGTCGGCTGCCCGTAGCACTGGACGGCCGAGATAGGCTCCAACAGCGGCGTGCCCGGCAGCGGCTCGAGGTAGGGCCGCAGCTCGCCCGCCAGCGCGTGCTCGTAGGCGAACGGCCAGCTCGCGGCCTCCCCTCGACGAAGAAGTCGAACGGGTCGATGGCGGCCATGTCGGCCACGAGATCGACCGTCACCGCGAACTCGGTCGCCTTCTCCGGCAGCACGACGCGGGCCAGGAAATTGCCGAACGGATCCTGCTGCCAGTTGAGGAAATGCGGGCTCGGCTCGATCCCGAGCGAATAGGCGAGGATCGGCGTGCGGCAATGCGGGGCCGGCCGCAGCCGCACCAATTGCGGGCCCGAGGTCCACCGGCTGGCCGAAGCGATACCGCGTCTGGTGCGTGAGGGCGACGTGCAGGACCATAGCTAGTGTCCTGATCGCGAAATTCGTCTCAATGTGCAGCGAGCTCGGTACGAATTTCGCGATCTGAAGGACACTAGCAAAGTCATGACGCTAGTGTAATTCAGATCGAGAAGTCCGCTCTCGACCCCAGCCCAAAGCGATGGTGCGGACTTCTCGATCATCACACTAGGTCGTGTACTCGATTGCAATCGTTCCGCGATCCGGTGGACGGGCTCCTCAACCTGCGTTCCCGGAAGCCGAGCCCGGCTCTCGAGCCGCGGCAAGGCTATCCGGGATGCTGTCCCCTTCAAAATTTGCCACACCGCTCACCCGTCGAAGGGTAAAGAGCACCGGCTTTTGGGCGCGCTGGCCTTGATCGCAGATCAAGCCCCGCGCGCTCCGGCCGGGGACGCATGACAGCTCGCATTTAAGTACGCGGCCTGGAGCGAGGCGCCGGCCACGCCTGGGGTGGGTTCGAGCCCGCTCCCTCCAATCGAACCATGTCTATGCTGTAACGCAGAAGCGGGCCGCCCCGAAGCCTATTGTTTGGGCAACCTGTTCCCCCCGCACAGCTGTCTGCTCCCGGCCTGTCGCGGGCCCGCGCCCTACCGCTCAAACTCCGCGCTTGCTCCTCGGCCTCGCCGAAGCCATGGCGCGCCGAGGTTTGCCGCTGCCGTTGGCTGCCCTCGGCTTGAGCGCGCCGAGCCTCGGTCAAGCGCGGCGCACCTCCTCGATGCCCTCGGGCGGCAGCGGCGCCTGCGGCGGCAGCGGCGCGCCGACCGGGTAGCCCTGCAGCTCGAGCGCGCCCTTGATGCAGGCCGCGAGGTTGTACTTGGCGAACGCCTCGTTGATCCGCCAGAGCCGGCGCTGCAGCTCCATCGCGGCATCCCAGTCGCCCCGGCGGCAGGCTCGTAGAGCTCGACGCTTTGCCGCGGCAGCGATGCAGGCGGGGCCGGCCATCCAGCCCTTGCCGCCGATCAGCATGACGCGGCCGGGATGTGCGCCGAGGCGGCGAAGACCTCGCATCCGGCCCTCGACCCGGTTCAGGATCGAGAGCAGCCGGCCGGTGTTCGTCGAGGCATCCTTGATGTAGCGGATGTTCGGGACGCGGCTCAGCCGCTCGATGACCGGCAGCGAGAGGTCGGCGCGCTGGAAGTTCGGGTTGGTGTAGATGCACGACCGGCAGCGTCACGGCCTCGGCGATCGCCTTGAAATAGGCGTCGACGCCGTCGTCGGAGATCGGGAAATACGCTTCGAGGATCGCGAGGATGCCGTCGCAGCCCAGCGCCTGCATCTCGCGCGCCTGGAAGATCGCATCGGCGATGGTGGTCGCCGCGACGCCGGCGACCACGGGCACGCGGCCGCGCGCGGCCTCGACCACGACCTCGACCACGCGCCGGCGCTGCGGCCAGCTCAGATAGGCGAACTCGCCGGTCGATCCGAGCGGCGTCAGCCCGTGCACGCCGGCGGCGATGAGATCGTCGCACAGCCGTGCGAGCACCTCGTCCAAGACCTTGCCCGAGGCGCCGATCGGCGAGACCAGGTAGGGAAAGACCCCATGCAGGCCGGCGGCAGTCATCGAGGCACCTCTGGCGCTTGCCACCATAGCCGAAAGCAGCGCATGCTCAGGCCCTCGGACACTGCGTCGGGAACACTCGCGTCGATGTTGGAGATTCGCATGCAACAGGATGTCCCTGCGTCAACAATGACAATGTCGGAGCGCGCGGACGCCCTGGAAGAGCAGATGATGCACGATCTCGAGCACATCGTAACAAAGTCCGTGCTCTTCAATCTGGCCGACGGCAAGGTCGAAATGGAAGGTGGTGCGGCACTGCTGGCGAAGAACCCGGGCAAGTTCATGCTGATGGGTGAAGACCCCCGCCTCCCCAAAATGCCCGAAAAGCCGACACTGGTGGACTACTTCAGATGCCGGTTCGCCTCGACCGCCCATCTGCTGCAGAGCGCGACGCACGCACTCAAGGCCGGCCACGACGAAAAAGTATTCTTGCCTGTCTGCTGCGTGACATCGGCGTAGTCAGCTTCATACGCTGTGACCACGGCTATTGGGGTGCACAGATGATTGAGCCCTATGTCGACGAGGAGGCAAGTTGGGCGGTGCGCACGCACCAGGCACTGCGCTTCTTTCCCGATGAATCCGTCGGCTACGAATATCCCGAGATGTACGTCAAGTTGTTCGGCCCGGACTACAAGCCCGAGGCCTACATCGAAGAGGAATACAAGCGTGCTCGGAACCACAAGTGGTACATGACCTCGCGGCTGATCACGCTCAACGACATCTACTCGTTCGACCCTGATGCCAAAGTCAATCTGGACGATTTCGTCGACATAATCGGCCGAAATTTCAAGCAGCCCAAAGAGGGTCTTGGCCTCGACAATAGCCCTTCTGCGCATATGTGGCGCACAATGATGTGGCCGACGCGTTTTCTGTGACCGACTCAACACGGATATCGCCGCACCGCCGCGCCCACCGGTCGTCGGCAGAACGGAGCCTCGGATCAGCGCCGCGTGAAGGCGGCGGCGTCCCGGCCTCGCCGAGCAGCACGGATCGGTCCGCAGCTTGCCATAGGCGTCCATGAGCTGGCGCGCACCCTCGCCGTTCTTGTCCATGTAGTCGGCGAGCATTCCGGCGCTGCAGGCGCGCCACTCGGCCACCTGGTCGGGCGTCAATTCCTGGAGCTTCATGTTCTTGCTCTTTGCGAAGGCGCGGGCCCTGGCCTCGGACTCCGATTGGTGGCTGCGGATCTCGATCTCCACCTTGGTCGCTGCCTGCGCGATGGCGGCGCGATGCGCGGGCGACAGCGATTGCCAGGTCTTCTCGTTGATGACGAGCAGGAACACGATCGGAGAATGGTGGGTGAAGGTGACGGTATCGGTGAACTTCCAGAGGCCGAAGGCTTGCAGGGCGCCGAAGCCGACCATGGCCATGTCGAGCGCGCCGTCCTTGAAGGCGTCGTGGAACTTCTCGATGGTGAGCGCGGACGGCTTGCCGCCGCACCACGCGACGAACTCTGCCGGCAGCTTGCCGGGCGCAGCCACCCTCTGCTCCTTGAGCCGCTCCGGGTCAGCAACGTCCCGGCCTTTGGAGAAGATTACGTTGTTGCCGAGCGGGTGCCACCACAGAACCCGCACGCCGATATCGGCCAGGATGGCTTCGTCGATCAGCTTTCGGATCTCGCTGCCGGGGCTTGCCGCCGCGCTCATCAGGGCCTGGAAATTGAACAGGAACGGCTGATCGAGGATGCCGACGAGTGGGGCCTTGTACGAGAACTGCTGGGCCGCCGTCATGGCGATGTCGACAGCGCCGGACGAAACGGCGTCGACGACCTGATAGTCGGTGAACAACTGCGACTTGTCGAAGATCTCGATGGTGATGGCGTTCTTCGACAGCAGTTCGACCTCCTCCTTGAAGCGCGCCAGGCTCCCGCCGAAGACGGGATTGGAAATCGGGAACTGCAAGTTGGCCCTGAGCTTGACCTGTTGAGCGCCGGCATCCCGCGCCGGGAGCAGTAGCAGCGCGAGCATCAAACAGAGCAAGCGAACTTTCATGGTTTCCCCCAGAGAGCGCATACCCTGCGCAATCAAGACAGCAACATGGCTTCCGCCTTTTCTGAGCGTACTCATGCACGATAGCACGGCGTGCGCCCTCGCCAGGGCACGAATGGTTTCCTGCCCGATTGAAGCTCTCGGCGGGTCAGCGCGCTGCAGGCGCGTCCCCGCGGTGGCATGGGTTGGGCTGGTTGTCTCAGGTGCCGGCTATTTCTTGTTGCGAGGGTGTGGCCGCGCCGTCATAGCCGCGAACCTGTCCTTGCGGTTTCATCCACCCTGGAGCGGTAGCGGCCAGGACATTGTGCGGGACTAGCTCAATGGCCGTTCTGTGCGGGGCCGTTGCCGTTCCCCTAGCCCTACCGCGCGCTAGGTCACCGCGAGCCACCAGTTGCAACCTGGAACATGAGCAAGAATTGCCGGGTGTGGTGAGCGCACCTTGGTAGGTAGCCATTATGGGCCGCCCGGCCGGCCATATCCACGGTCAGGGCGCGAGGACTGGGCGCGACTTCAGGACCGCACCCGGCTTGATCCGTCAGGGTGCGGTCTTTGCGTTTCAGGCGTTCTTCAGGCCCCCATCTCCGATGGCTGTTTGGCCGCTTGATCGCACGCCACTCGAAGAACCACGCGCCGCGGCAGGTCAAGAGCGCGTATGCCGCCCGGCGCGGCGGTACGAAGTGCCCCCAAAGCCCAACGAAATCGTGGCACTGCCGAAGACTTCATGGAGAACCATACCCCGCAAGGCACTCAGAAGCAGACGCGTGGGGGCCGCCCTTGTTCACGCGGTGCTACGTCGGTCTGTGCGTGCAGTTGAATACACGCCCCTAGACCACCTCCTTAGCATGTAGGTGGAATTCAGTGCTTGGATGCTTGGATTGCAGCAAAGTTGCTCGCTGGTGTAAGCCGTTTCGGCCATAATGCAGCCCGCGGCACGAAGGCGCTCCGACATGAAATTCCTCGTGGTCGATGACCATGCGCTTATCCGGGAGGCCATGCGCGGCGTGCTCAAGGAGCTGCGCGGCGACGGCACGGTGCTGGAGGCCGCCAGCGCCGGTGAGGCGAGCGACCTGGTCCGGCAGCATCCCGACCTCGCGCTCATCCTGCTCGATCTCAAATTGCCCGACCGCGACGGCGTCGAGATGCTGGGGGAGCTGCGCGAGCAGCTACCCGGCGGTCTCCGTGGTGATGCTGTCGGCCTTCAACGACCGCGACAATGTCGTGCGGGCGCTCGACAACGGCGCGCTCGGCTTCATACCCAAGACGAACTCGCGCGAGGTTCTGCTCGGCGCGCTGCGCCTCATCCTCGCCGGCGGAACCTACATTCCTCCCGACGTGCTGGCGCGGGGGCCGGCCGCAGCCGCCGCGCCGGACAATCCGCGCGCCGCAGAAGCGTCCTTCGCCAGCCGAGCTCGGGCTGACGGAGCGGCAGGTCGAGGTGCTGGCGCTGATGATGCAGGGCAAGAGCAACAAGCTCATCTGCCGCGCGCTCGACCTGGCCGAGCCGACCGTGAAGAACCACGTCTCGGCGATCCTCAAGGCGCTGGAGGTGACCAACCGCACCGAGGCGGTGCTGGCGGTCGCGGCGCTGGGCTGGGAGCTGCGGCCGCCGGGCCGCTGATCCAGCCCCGCCGTCTCGGGAGCGTGTCCCGCCCGTCAGCCCTTGAGCAGACTCGATATGATGGCGCGCAGCGCCATGGGATTGACGGGCTTGTGCAGGAGGTGATGGGTGCTGGCGCCGGTCTCGCGCAGGCGCTGCTGGGTGATGTCGCCGCTGACGAGGAAGGCCGGGATGGCGCCGCCGAAGGCGTCGCGCAGCGCGCCGATGGCGTCGATGCCGGTGCGGCCGTCCTGCAGATGGAAGTCGGAGATGATCAGGTCCGGCGCGCTTCCGTTGAGCTTGGCCAGCGCCTCCCGATCCGAGTGGGCGGTGACGACGCGGCACCCCCAGCTCCTCAGCAGCCCGCCCGTCCCCTCCAGCGCCAGCGCGTCGTCGTCGATGACGACGATGAGCCTGCCGGCGAGCTGGTCGGGCGCTGCGGCAGCCGAGATGGCAGCGACAGCCGCGGTCGATCCCGCGCGCGCCGCCACCCGCGGCACCGTGACCGAGAAGCGAGAGCCCTTGCCCGGCGTCGAGACGAGGCCGATGGGGTGGTCCAGCACGGCGCACAGGCGCTCGACGATGGCGAGCCCCAGCCCCAGCCCGACCTTGCTGCTCCGCTCCGGCGTCGCCACCTGGTAGAACTCGCTGAAGATGCTGCGCTGCTGGTCCGGCCGCAATGCCGATGCCGCGTGTCGCAGACATCGATGCGCAGCGTGTCCCCGACGCGCCGGCAGCCGACGACGATGCCGCCGGCCGACGTGTAGCGCACGGCGTTGGAGACGAGATTGAGCAGGATCTGCTCCAGCAGGATGGGGTCGCTGCGCACCCAGGCGCTGCTGAGGACCGTGCGCAGGCTGCAGGCCCTTGTCGCGCGCCGCCTGGGTGAACGTGGCCGCGATGCGGCTCAGCACCCGGCTGACGGGGAACTCGGAGATGCTGGCGGTCATGGCGCCGGCATCGAGCTTGGAGATGTCGAGCAGCGCGTTGAACAGCTCGTTCATGTTGGCGACGGCGGTGTCGATGCGCAGCCGCCAGGCGATCGCGCTCGGCCTGATCCTTCTCGTAGCGCAGCTGCGCGGCGAACAGGTTCAAGCGCGTGCAGCGGCTGGCGCAGGTCGTGGCTCGCCGCCGCCAGGAAGCGCGACTTCGACAGATTGGCCTCCTGCAGCTGCTCGGTGCGCTCCTCCACCTTGCGCTCCAGCGTGGCGTAGGAGGTCTGCAGCTTGGCCGCCATGTCGTTGAGCTGGTCGCCCAGCGCCTCCAGCTCGTCGCCCGACGTGATCCTGATGCGATGGTCGAGCTGGCCGGCGCCGATGCGGGCCGCTCCGGCGGCCAGGGCGCGCACGGGGACCACCATCAGGCGCGCCAGCAGCAGCGCCGCCAGCAGCGCCAGCACAAGCCGGCCAGCAGCACGATGACGATGCGCAGGATCGCGGTGTTGAGCGGCGCGTTGGCCTCGTGCTCGGGCAGCTCCACCAGCACCAGCCAGTTGAGCGGCGCGGCCGTGGCGTGCGCCGCCAGCACGCGCTCGCCCCGGTCGTCGCGCGCGATCTGGGCCTCCTCGCTGTCGCGCGCCGGCTCGGGCGCGCGCGCCGACTTGACCTGGGCAAGCTGCGAGAAGTCCGTATAGCGCAGCACCAGACTGATCTCGGGATGGGCGATGAGCCGGCCCTGCGCGTCGACGACATAGGCCCGGCCGCCCCGGCCCACCCGGATCTGATTGACCACGTCCCAGATGTGGGTGAGGTTGACCTCGGCCACGCTGACGCCGGCATCCCGGCGCGCGCCCGCCATGGCGAGCGTCATGAACGGCTCGGTCCCGCGCCGGAAATAGACGGGCCCGTAGTAGACCTTGTTGGCGACCGCCTCCTTGAACTTGTCCTCCTTGCGAGAAGTCGGCATTGCTGCCGGTCTCGTCCATGGCCTGCCGCGAGATGCGCAGACGCTCCCGCCCCTCGCCGTCGAGCAGGGCCAGCTCCGCGATGGCCGGGACCTGGCGCAGCAGCCTGCGGCCGTCGAGCGGCGCGCTGCTCGATCGTCGTAGTCTCCCAGGACAGGTGCGTGGTCCAGCCGAGCTGCGCCTCGATCTCCCGGATGAACTGGGTGATCTTCGATGCCGCCGAGATCGCCTGCTCCTTCTGGATGCGGAACAGCGCCGCGCGGTGGTCGCGGACCGTGAACCAGATGTCGACCAGGCCGTCGATGACCAGCGCCGCGCTCGTGACAAAGGTGAACAGGACCACGTACTTCCAGAACAGCGTCCTGCCGCACCGCCAGCCGGTCGCGCAGCCGGTGCGCGGCGTGGCCGCCTGAGCCGATCGTCCGATCCACTTGAGCAGACCTGCATCGCACCGCCTTGCACCGCACCACCTTGCAGCCCATGTCGCTGCACCCGGTTCGCACAGGTCGCCGCATGCATGCTTCGAGACAATGGCGCCCTTCGCACGTGCTCGGCCGTACGAAGGCATGGCGCCGCCCGCCGCGCTCCGTACAGTGCCGATCCTTGTGCGCAGCGGACCTATGCAACGGACACACTATTATGGAGTGCGCCATGAACCGGCGCGAGATCGTCTCCTTGCTCGGCGCCGCGGCTGTCTGGGCCCCGCGGCCGCCCTGGCGCAAACCTCGCCCGGCCGGCCGAGGCGCATCGGCCTCATGGTTGCAACCGGCGAGAACGACCCCGAGGGCAAGCTCCGGGTCGAGACCTTCATCCGCTCGCTCGGCGAAGCGGGGTGGGTCGACGGGCGCGATGTCATCGTCGATGTCGTGTGGTTCCGCGGCAGCTTCCCGGTGGCCCAGACCGCTGGCCAAGGACCTCGTCGATCGCGGGGCCGAGATGCTCGTCGTCAACGGCACGCCCGGCATGGATGCCGTGCGGGGCCTGGGGCCGCGGGTCTCGAGCATACCCATCGTCTTCATCGTCGTCAGCAATCCCGTCGGCGCGGGCTACGTCCCGAACCTGTCGCGGCCGGGCGGCAACATCACCGGCTTCAGCACGTTCGAGCCGGAGATGGCCGCCAAGTGGCTCCAGCTCCTGCGGGAGGTGGCGCCCGGCATGCAGAACGTGAGCATGCTGCTCGACCGGAAATTCATCGGCTTCAACTCGCTGCTGGAGGCGGTGCAGAGATACCGCGCCCTCGCTCGGCATCACCCCCCACGCCGCATGGGCCAGCTCGCTGGACGACATCGAGCGTCACATCGAGACCATCTGCCAAGCAGGCCTCGCCCGGACTGATCGTCAGTCCGAGCCCGATCAATACCGTCAATCGCCAGCGCCTGATCCAGATCGCCAACGACAACAGGATCCCGGCCATCTATCCGTTCCGCTTCTACGTGCGCGAGGGCGCGCTGATCGCGTACGGGTTCAACGCCGCCGATCAGTTCAGGCGCGCCGGCGGTCTATGTCGGCCGCATCCTCAAGGGCGAGAAGGCCGGCGACCTGCCGGTGCAGGCGCCGAGCCTGTTCGAGCTCGGCATCAATCTCAAGACCGCGAAGGCCATCGGCCTCACCATGCCGCAGTCGCTGCTCGATCGCCGCCGACGAGATCGTCGAGTAGGCTTCCGCCGCTGTTTTTCTCCCGTCGCGGCCTGCCGTCCGACTGAGCACGACCGGGCCGTGCGCCGAAAACGCCCGTACAATGGGCACTCGGTACCTAAGTACTGCTCCTCATGGCCCTGGCCGCCACTTCGGCGGCAAGCGCGCTCGCGCGTTAATTTCGGGCCGTTGTAGGCAGTTTGCCGTCGCGACCGAGACCATTCGCGGCAGTACGTCCGTTGGATTTTCCAAAGCGCCACGATGTGGGAGATGAGCTACGCCGCACGGCCGTAGCGAGTGCGTCGGAGCCCAGGGAAGTATCCCGCCATCCCGCCTCCGCGACTCCCAACGGCCGATACAGAGACGGCACGAACGATGGAGATGATCATGAGCACTTTTTCTAACGCGATACTGACGCGCGATTTCAGTCGGCAGCTGGATCTGCGTCGGGCATCAGCAGGCGCTCTGAAGCGCTGGTGGATGTCCTACATCAACTGGCGCGTGCAGCAGCTCGCAGCCGCGCGCCTCAGGTCGCATGAGCGATCGCGAGCTGAAGGACATCGGCTTGTCGCGCTCGCAGATCGAGTTCGCCGTCAACGGCAAGGTCGAGCGGCACCCGATGCTCCAGCCGCTACTACTGAGAATTTGAGACTGAAAGGCACTGCCTCCAATGAACCTCAAGATCGTGCCCCCCTTGCGGCAGGAGCGCCGCGAGCGGGTGATAGCCCTGCATTGCTCGGGCGCCGGCGCCAGCCAGTGGCGCCACCTCTCGGAGGCCTTGGGCGGCCGCTACCAGGTGGCGGCGCCCGAGCACTACGGCTCCGAGGCGACCCGCCCGTGGACCGGCGAGCACGCCTTCACGCTCGCAGACGAGGCCGCCAGGGTCGATCGCGCTCATCGACGAGAGCGACGACAAGGTTCACCTTGTCGGCCATTCCTACGGCGGCGGCGTCGCGCTCAACGTGGCTCTGGCCCGGCCGGAGCGCATCGCCAGCATGGCCCTCTACGAGCCGTCCGCCTTTCATCTGCTGCGACAGATGGGCGAGACCGGCGCGGCGGCATTCGCGGAGATCGCCGGCGTGGCCAGGCACATGTGCCAGGGCATCGTGGCCGGCGATCATCGCGGAGCCGTCGTCGCTTTCGTCGACTATTGGAGCGGCGAGGGCGCGTGGGAGGGCCTGCGCCCGCACGTGCAGAACGCGTTGATCCGGTGGGCGCCCAAGGGCCCCTTGGATTTCCACGCGCTGCTCGAGGAGCCGACCCCGGCGCATGCCTACGGCGCGCTGACCTGCCCGGTGCTCATCCTGCGCGGCGAGCACGCCCCGGCGCCGACGCGCCTGATCGCGGAGGGCCTGATGGCGCTGCTGCCGGAAAGCCGGCTCGTCACCGTCGCTGGAGCCGGCCATATGGGCCCGCTCACCAACGGGCCGGAGGTGGCCGCCCTCATCACGCACCACATCGCCGCTGTCGACAGCGAGGCGCGCTTTCGCCGGCGCTGGCGATCGAGGCGGTTGGCCCACATCTTCGGCGTGACGCCGCGCCCGCAGGAGGCCGTGTCGTGACCCACGCCATTCCCCGCTATCCCGTGCACCTCATCGACGTGATGCACCTGCCCGCCGGCACCCGCGTCATGCTTCGTCCGATCCTGCCGCAGGACGTTGAGCTGCAGCGCGCATTCTTCCGCTCGCTCTCCGCCCACTCCCGCTACAGCCGCTTCATGACCCGGGTCAACGAGCTGCCGCAGGCGCTCGCCGAGCGTTTCACGCGCATCGACTACACGAGCCATCTGGCCCTGGTGGCCACGATCCTGGAGGACGGGCGCGAGGTCATGATCGGCGAGGCGAGGTGCGTCGCCGACGAGCACGACCCCGCCACCTGCGAGCTCGCCATTGCCGTTGCCGACGCCTGGCAGAGGTGCGGCATCGCCCTGGCCCTCCTCGTGCGGCTCGAGCGTCAGGCCGCTGAATTGGGCTTTCGCAGCATGGTCGCCGACACGCTGGTCTCGAACCGGGCGATGCTGGGTCTCGCCCGGCGGACCCGCTACGCGCTCATCGCCAGTCCGGTGGACAAGACACTTGCGCGGCTGGAGAAGCGACTGCCGGCGCCGGCGGCGATCGCCGCTTGAGCGCGCCGCCCAAGGAGTGCCGCGGCCGCTACAGCCTCGAAGGCGTTAGAGCCGTGCAAGACGTCAATCGAGCAGGTTCATTTCCAGGCGAATGAAATCGGCGCGATAGACCAGGTCGCCGACGTAGATGTTGGTGCCATCAGGCGCCGAGAACACGCGCCTGATTTCTGCGACAGGCGCGCTGGCCGAGATGCTCAAGAGCCGGGCCACCTCGGTTCCGGCCTTGCCGATGGTGAGGGTTTGATTGGCACGCGCGATCTTCACCTGGGGCAGGTCGAGAAGCACCGGAATGATCGTCTCGTTGCGGAAGCGCCTCGGGTTGAGCTTGAACACACGCTCGTCCAGATAGATCGATATCACCGAGTTCGCCTGCCGCGGACCCATGTGGATACGGCGTATGTAGTGGTACTTGGGTGCTGCCTGGCCATGCTCCGGCTGCGGCTCTGGAAAGCGCGTGCCCTCCTCGAGGGAAACGAGACGTGGCCGCGCGTTCCTGTAGAGCTCCGCTAGCCCCCGCAGCGAAGTCTCGACCCGCATCTTCGGATGTACCGGTGGCCGGCTGGTGATGGACGTTCCCCGGCCCTGCTTTGTGGAGACCAGGCCTTCCCGCTTCAGCATCTGCATGGCGAGGCGCACCGTGATGGACGAGACGTCGAACTCTCTGACGAGCTCATTGAGCGTGGGGATGCGGCTGCCGACGGTCCATGATCCCTTTGTGATGCGCTCGCGCATCGCGTCAGCAACCTGGATGTAGAGAGGGCTGGTGGAGTCGAAGAAGGGACCTTTCGACCTGAGCCCTTCTGCTCCACGAGCACGCCGGTTGGCGGTTTTTGACATAAGTGATTAAATATATACAAATACGCACAATGGCCAATCACAAACGAAGGGGAGGGATGCCATGGGTCGGCGCCTGGGATGGCTGTTGGCGTTGCTGCCGGCACTCCTGCCAATCTCCGCAGCCGAGGCGGAGCAGTATCCCACTCGGGTAGTCAAGCTGGTCATTCCTTATCCCGCCGGGGGCGTCGTCGATGTTACGGGCCGTCTACTTGCAGAGCACCTGCAGCAGGAATTGAAGGGCACCATCGTCGTCGAAAACAAGCCCGGCGCGAGCGGGACCATCGGGGCGACGTTCGTCGCGCGTTCGGAGCCGGATGGCTACACTCTGTTGCTCAGCGGCGCCGCAACCCACGCCTTTGCTCCTTCGCTGTTCAAATCTCTGCCCTACGATCCGGTAGCCGACTTTGAGCCCATCACGCAGGTCACCGACGGGCCTCTCGCCCTTTGCGTGTTGTCCAGCTCGGAGATCAAGGACCTTGCCCACTTTGTGTCGTATCTGAAGGCCAAGGGCGCAGGCACCAACTACGCCAGCAATGGGTACGGCACCTACCCCAATCTGGCGGTGGAGCTGCTCAAGCAGACGGCGGGCTTCCAATCCGTTCACGTCGCCTTCCGTGGTGGCAACGAGGCGATAACGGCGCTGCTCGCCGCGCAGGTGGATTTCACGTTCAATCACATCCCGATCGTTCTGTCCCACGTCGAGCAAGGCACGTTTCGCGCCCTCGCCACGAGCGGAGCCAAGCGCGCGCAGGTCTTGCCGAAGGTGCCGACGGTGAAGGAGGCGGGCTACGACGTCGTTGCATCGGCATGGTTCGGGTTGTTCGCGCCGGGAAAGACGCCGCGCCCGATCATCGATCAGATCTATCAGGGCGTTTCCAAGGCCCTGCAGAGCACGGACCTGAGGAAGCGGATCATTGCCCAGGGCGACGAGCCTTTGGCCGAGGGGCCGGACAAGTTCCGCGAGCTTCAAACGGGCGAGCTGAAGAAGTGGACCACCGTCATAGGCGCCGCCAAGATCGAGCAGAAATAGGCGACGCGCATGGGCCGGCCGAACATCATCCTGATCATCACCGACCAACAGCGCGCCGACACCATCGGTGCGCTGGGTGCACCGTGGATGCGCACACCCAATCTCGATCGCCTGGTGCGCGAAGGCACCGCGTTCACGGAATGCTTCGTAACGTCACCGGTTTGCGTTGCATCGCGCGCCAGCCTGTTCACCGGCAAATATCCGCACGGCTGTCAGGTGTTCAGCAACTTCCAACCCTGGGAACCGACGTGGGTCGGCACTCTCGCCGGGCAAGGCTACCACTGCGTCAGCATCGGCAAGATGCACATCAATCCATACGATGCCGCAGGCGGGTTCCATCAGCGGTTCGTGGTGGAGAACAAGGATAGGCCGCTGTTTCTCGAGGAGCGCGACCGCGCCATCTACGACGAGTGGGACAAGGCCCTGCGCGTGCGCGGGCTGGAGAAGCCGTCTCGGTACAGTCGGTTCGCGTCCGATCCAGAAAGCTACAAGCGGGCGCTTGGCGCCTTTGCGTGGCATCTGGATGCGGATATGCACCCCGACAATTTCGTCGGCAACACTGCGTGCTGGTGGATCGACGAGCGCAAGAACACCGAATCCGCTGTTCCTCCAGATCGGGTTCCCGGGCCCGCATCCGCCATACGACCCGCTCCCCGAGTGGCTCGAGCGATACGCTGACGTCGACATCCCGGTGGCCCTCGCTAGCGCGCGTGAGCTGGCGGCCCAGCCTCGCGCCCATCACATGCTGCGCGAGAACATGAAAAGCTTCAATTTCGAACTCGGTCGCCTGGCGCAGCGATCTTACGCGCGACGAGCTTCTCCGCCTCAGGCGGCACTACGCAGCGAACGTGTCGATGATCGATGAGCAGGTTGGACGCATCCTGGCCGCCCTCGACAGTCGCGGGTATCTGGACGACGCGATCGTGATCTTCACTTCCGATCATGCCGATGCGCTCGGCGATCATGGCCATATCCAGAAATGGACGATGTACGACAGCGTGTTGCGCGTGCCGCTAGTCTTGTGGTCGAAGAGCCGCATTCGACCGGCGCAGGTGAATGACGATCTTGTTCAGCTCATCGACGTCGCACCGACAATACTGGAGGCTGCCGGAGCTGAAGTTCCCGCCGATTTTGAGGCCCGCTCCCTGTGGGGAGCGCTCGAGCAACGGGCGGACTACGCCCCGCGCGACACAGTCTATGCGGAGGTCGCGCGGGACCACATTCAGACCGGAAGCGAGTTCATCGTCATGCGCCGCTGCAAGGATTGGAAGCTGGTCGTCTATCTCGATGATGAGGATGGGGAGCTCTATGACTTGCGCCGTGATCCCGGCGAGACAGAAAATCTCTGGCGTTCTGCACCACCGGAGCGCGACAAGATGGTCAAGGACTGCCTCCGCTGGGCGCTCGATGGGGCTCTGAAGGCAAACCGGCGGTCCGCCCGGGCCCCACAGCGCGCCATGCCCATATAGGAGCGCGCAGACCGCGGCTTCGCCGCTGCGGAAAGCCTGCGATGCTTGATCGCGCTAGTGCCCACCGGCTCCCGCACCCTTTTCACAGATCATCATCGTGCGCGAGAGCGCGATCTTCGGCATCCTGGGGCGTGGTAGCTTTCGGCTATCATATGGAGAGCTGAGCGGGATGCACGCGGCGCAAACACCCATTCTGAAGGACATCGTGCTGGTCGGCGCGGGACATTCGCACGTAAGCGTGCTGCGCATGTTCGGCATGAGGCCAATGCCCGGGGTGCGCCTTACCCTGATCACCCGGCAGGTGCACACGCCGTATTCTGGCATGCTGCCAGGCATGATCGCCGGTCTCTACGACCACGATCAGGCGCACATCGATACTGGCCCGCTCACCCGCTTCGCCCAGGCACGCCTCTACCACAGCGAGGTGATCGGCCTCGATCTTGTGGCCAAGCAGGCGATCTGCCGCGACCGCCCGCCCGTGCCCTATGACATCTTGTCGATCAACATTGGCGCCACGCCCAGCGCGCGGCAAATCCCGGGCGTTGCCGAGCACGCCATTCCGGTCAAGCCCATCGACGGCTTCATGGAGCGCTTCGAGGCGGCGCGCGCACGCGTGCTGGAAGCAGGGGGCCGCGCCCGGATTGGCGTCGTCGGTGGCGGCGCCGGCGGTGTCGAGCTGCTCCTCTCGCTGCACCGCCGCCTGACGCGCGATGTCGCGGCTGCCGGCTTTGACCCCTCGGGGCTGGCGTTCACGCTCATCACCTCCAGCGACGAGCTGCTGCCGACCTTCCCGGCGCGCATGCGGCGGCGGTTCGCCGAGCTGCTGCACGAGCGAGGTATACGTGTGGTCACCCGCGGCAAGGTGACCGAGGTGCGCACGGGTTCCGTGCTCGTCGAGGGCAACGACCCGGTCGCCCTCGACGAGGTGTTCTGGACCACGCGCGCCGCCCCCGCGGAATGGTTGGCCAACACCGGTCTGGCGCTCGATAGCGAAGGGTTCATCAGGGTGGCGGAGACGCTGCAGTCGGTCTCCCACCCGCACGTGTTCGCTGCCGGTGACATCGCCGCGATCGATGGCCACGCGCGCCCCAAGTCGGGCGTCTACGCCGTCCGCTCCGGTCCGCCGCTCGCCGGCAATCTCCGGCGCATGCTCGAGGGGCGGCGCCTCGTCAGCTACAGGCCGCAGCGCGAGGCGCTCTATCTGATTTCGACCGGCGAGCGCTATGCGCTGGGCGCCCGCAACGGCTTCACCTTCGAGGGCGCGTGGGTGTGGACCCTCAAGGACTTCATCGACCGGCGCTTCATGGCCAAGTTCAACGCGCTGCCGCAGATGCCGACCGCAGCCGCAGGCCCGGTGCCGGCGATCGCCGATGCCAGTCAAGGAAATTTCTGAGCATCCAGCGCCAGACGATCCGAATACTTGCCGCCCTTGCGCGCAACCTCCCCGCTCAGGTCAGCAGTCGGCATAGACTACCTGCTTGCAGCGTCGCACCAGTCGTGGGCTATCGTAGGTAGAGCGACTGAAGCGATGATGAAACGCTGCAATGCCCTGTTGCGGGACCGCGGCATCCTCAAGAGCGAAAGCAAGTACTACATTTCTACAGCGCACACGGACGACGATGTGCGCGCCACCCTGGACGCCTTTGCCGGCGAAATCATCGGAATAAGGGCACACTCCGCTGCCTGATTGGCCTTGCCAAGGCCATCATGTGTACGTGGGGATTTGGCACCGACCGCCCGTTCGCGCGACGCAGCGATTCCTGTCGTGCCAGCGAATTACTCAGCACGCGCTGTCAATCGGCGCGGGATCTTCACCCCTGATCGGCGTGCAATCGAGACCCCTCTCGTCCATGGTTTAGAGCGCGTCGGAGACCGGAGTTGCGGAGCGTAGCGCAGCCGCGGAGGGCTTCGACGCGGGGGTCATTTTTCGGCGCCGATGGACGTGTCAGGCGCTGGCCAATTCACAGGGTGAGGGTCAATAGCGACTATAGGGTCCCGGCAGGGCTCGTAAAGCAGGATGGTGCTGGAGCTGTATACCGCATAAGTGGGTTTACGCACTTTGGCCAAAGCGTCGCGCCGGTGGCGTGAAGGACATCTGCGACGCGCGCGAGCCGACCCCGGCTCGCGAAGTCGGCGCGCTCCTCAATCTCGGTGCGGGAGGATCGCGCGGAGCACCGGCCCTGAGGCGAGCTTGGAGCGCGACCACAGGAGGAATACGAGCCACGCCAACCCGCCATACAGATAGTGGGGCACCGCGATCAGGGTGGCCACAGGAGCGATCGCAGCGTAGGACGGCCGCACGACCCCGGGCGCTATGAGCGCGATGCCTGCCAATCCCGTCAGCCGGTGCGCGGGGCTTGCGGCAGCCGCACTCTGATTGAGCAGGAACGCGGCCGGAAGCAGCAACCAGCAATAGTAGTGAGACCAGGACAGTGGGCTCGTGACCACGGCGAGCGTGACGACGATCATGTACTCGATATCCAACGGCCGATGCGGCCCCGCCTGCACGCGTGCCGAGCGCCAGCGCCCGAGAAAAACGATTAGGACAGCGATATAGATGAGGGCGATGGCGATGCTGGATGCGATCCGCGTCAACGCGGTGGGCGCGACGGTGTGCCAACTGCCCAGCATTCCGGTGCCGACCTGCAGACGCAGGAAGAACGCGGGTATGGATTGCGCGTTGAACGCGCCGAGGAAATGCGCGTTGTAGCGGAGCACGGTCTTCTGGAACCACAGGACGTGGATGTCCCAGCCGAACAGCACAATGGAAAGGCCCGCGCCGATCAAGCAGACGCAGGCCATGCCCAGAGCCGCCAGCCAGCGGCCGCGCAGCAGGAAGTAGGCCCCGAACAGCAGCAGCGGTAGCTTGATCAGCGTTGCCAGGCCCAGCACGGCACCGGCCGCGAAATCGCGCCGGCCGCGCAGCAGCATGAGCGCCCCTGCCAGGGCAGGGAGCAGCATATGCGTGGTGTTGGCCTCCTTGACGCTGTTGAGCAGCGGACCGTTGGTCGCAAACAGCAGGAGCAGGATCCAGCGCTGCTCGTCTCTCAACTCCGCCAGGCGCGCGAGGAGGAGCCAGGCCGCCGCAACCGCGGCCAAGCCAAGCAGAGAGAAAGCCCACACCCCCACCCATTGCCCCATGAGCGAGAACGGTACGAACAGCAGCGCAACGACGGGCAGGTTGACGAAGCTTGAGACGCCCCTGTCGAACATCGCGGCTATGAGCGAGGGATCGCTGATGACGGCCAGCGCAGCCGGGATAGTATGCCTTCCAGTAGTCGGAGAAGACCGATATGGGCTCTGAAAGGAATAGCAGGAATGGAAGACTGGCGACCGACAACGCCACCGCGATGGCTGCCGGCGACATCGCAACAGGCAACCACGTCACGATTGGCCGGCCTGCCGCCGTGCGATGGATCGCCAGCCACCCGGCCACCAATATCGCGAGGTTTATGAGTGAAAGAATTGGTAGTAGCCATGTGCCAGCTGACGATCCAGAGCAATCGCGGTCTTGGGCGGCAGCGCAACGGGCACGACCGGCTCAGGTCCCTAGCACACGTGGCCTGCCGCAGCAGGCGACCCTAGGCCGCAGCTCGAAACGCTTGGCAGCATCAAGGTTCGTCGCGGGCAGATGCGACTGCTCGACGAGGCTGATGATCGGGAGCCTCATGCCTCGTCTCCCCATCCGCTATCATGCTTTTTTTGAGCAGCCGCAGCTCCAGCAGGCCATACTAGCGGGAAGTGGCGCTTTGCCAGTGGTTCGCAGTTTGTTCGCAAATGGCGCGCCGGACAGGATGAAGCTGCGAACACTTATGTGATTGAAATCACACTGTAATATACCTGCCGACGCCCCGGAAACCGCAGAACGCAATGGCGCTCGTGGCACGCATTGTCGGCTGAGGCGCTATAGCTCAGGCACGGAATTGGCCATCGCTACCTTTTCCTCTTGCTCGAGAAGTGATTTTTGTTGTCATGGAGAGGGATTACGTCGCCGCTCGGCTTGTCCTGGCAGGTCGAGTTATTGCTGTGCGAGCGGCACACGGGGTCTGGGCTGGCTATGAATGTGCTTGACCTAATACTGGCTGCCCGAACTTCCAAATTGGGCAACCTCTCTCAAGTCTGTTGCTCGGCTTCTCCATCACCGCCGCGGGGGGCGGATGGCACGACGCAATGGGCCCGCGCCGTCAACGATTTCGTGCCCAATCACACCTTCATCCAAATACAACAAGGCTGATGCAACCGTGACCGACGAACAGATTCTGGCAGACCTCACTGAGATATGTCGTCAGATTTTCGCCGATGACAGCATCGTGCTGACACTCAACACCACAGCGGAGGATGTCGAGGGCTGGGACTCGTTCAATCACATCAACATCCTGGTCGCCGTCGAGCTGCGCTACGGAATCAAGTTCCACACGGCGGAGGTCGAGGAGCTTAGGAACATAGGACACCTCGTCCAGTTGATCCGGGCGAAACTGAAGGGCTGAGCGAAGGCCCTGAGCCATGGTTTTCAACTCGTTTGTTTTCATATTTTTGTTTCTGCCGGTCTCGCTCGTCGGCTACTACGTTGCCGCCGCGTATCGGACCCGTCTTGCAACCGCATGGCTGGTCCTCGTTTCTTTCGTCTTCTACGGCTACTGGAGTCCCGATCTTTGTCTTTCTCCTGGCCGCGTCGGTCCTGGGCAACTACGGCATCGGGCGCTTGCTGCAGGCCTACGATTTACAGTCACGCATTCAATCCGCGATCCTGACGATCGGCATAATCGCCAATCTGCTTCTGCTGTTCTATTACAAATACCTCGACTTTGCCGTTAGGATGCTGGCAGACCTGGGCCTCCGCTTGGATCTCAATACCGGGGGGATCCTGCTCCCGCTCGGCATCTCGTTCTTCACATTCACCCAGATCGGCTACCTGATCGATTGCAGGACCGGCATCGCGAAGAACCGCGGGATCGTCGACTATGCGCTATTTGTCACGTTCTTCCCCCACCTCATAGCAGGGCCCATTCTGCATCATCGTGAGATGATGCCGCAGTTCGAGAACTCGTCGACGTACAAGTTCGACTGGGAGAACATCGCGGTCGGTTTGACGATATTCATCATCGGATTGGCAAAAAAGGTAGCTATTGCCGACCAGCTAGCGCAGGGCAGCCTCTATGGCTTCGCATTTGGCGCGCAACTCGGGTTTGTGCCCACCTGGAGCGCGGCCCTGACGTACTCCATGCAGCTCTATTTCGATTTCTCTGGGTACTCCGATATGGCCATCGGCTTGGCGCGCATGTTCGGCATCCGCTTCCCGGCCAACTTCAACTCTCCCTACAAGGCAACCAACATCATCGCTTTCTGGCAGCGTTGGCACATGACGCTGACCCGCTACTTGACGCTCTACCTCTACAATCCCATCGCCCTTTGGGTGACTCGCAGGCGGGCCGCTGCCGGCGAACCCATAGCGGCTGCCGGCGCGAGCACGCTGACCGGCTTCGCGTCTCTGGTAGCGTTTCCCACGATTGTCACGATGTTCTTGGCCGGCGTTTGGCATGGGGCGGGTGCGCAGTTCGCCATCTTTGGCCTGCTGCACGCCGGCTATCTGACGATCAACCACGGTTGGCGCACTTGGGGGCCCGCCTCCGTCAGGAATCCGTCGCCGCTCTACCGCGCCGCGAGTGTCATCGTATGCGTCACCGTTACCTACCTGGCCGTGCTGGTTGGCTGGGTGTTTTTCCGGGCAGCCTCCAGCAGCGATGCCGTCGCCATTCTGGAGGGCATGGTCGGGCTGCGGGGGTGGATGTGGGGCACAAAGGACATAGCGAATCTGGAACACTTCGAGCAGATAACCCTCCACCTCCTGGCGCCCGCCGCCTTGTTCAAGCTTCTCGTGTGCCACATCATCGCGTTTGGAGCGCCCAACACCTCTGAGCTGCTGGCTCGATACGATCCAATCTTGGGCAAGGTCCGCACGTCCATTCCGACGGTGCTACAGTGGCGACCAACTGTGCCGTGGGAGTGGCCGTCGGTACCGTGGCCACGATTTCGGTGCTCTACCTCTCGGGAGCCACCGAGTTCCTGTATTTCCGGTTCTAGCCATGGAAAGCCGCACGAACGTCACGCTTGAAGCACGCAATTCGCCAAAGCGCGTGGCGTACAGCAGCCGGCAGATCGGCCACCAGCAGTCTATGCCTTGCCCATGACCATGAGCGCAAGCAGGCCGAGCACGGCAGAAGCAAAGCTGAGCCATGCAAATCCTCCTGCGAGCCGCTTTCTGCTGGTCACGGCTGCGGTGTTCATCACCTTGATGGGGTGTGCGTGGCTGTGGGCCTTGAAGGGGCGCATGTGGTTCTTGGATGCCGAGTACGGGATGTGGTCGGCCAATCAGGAAATGACGCGGACGTGCTCGCACGGCGATATCGTCATCCTGGGCGATTCGCGAGCGAAGGCCGGGCTTGTGCCTAGCGTGATGGGCTCCAAAGTGGCCAACTTCGCCTTGGGTGGCGGTACTGCGATCGAAGCCTACTACCTGGTGGAGCGGATGTTGCGGTGACCGACAGCGCCGAAGCACGCCATCGTCTCGTTCCCCGCGGTGTTCTTCCGTTCCGTTGAGGTTTACTGGTATAGAAGCGCGCTCTTCGGCTTCCTCTCCTTCGCGGAGATGGAGGAGGTCCGCCGCCTCAGCGTGGCAGCTAGACGATCCAGTGATCTACTCGACGAGCGAAACTCGGCGTCCATTTCATCCGCTGAAGAACCTAATCTATGCGATCAGCACGCCGTCCTATTACTTTCCCGCCATGGTCAATGCCAGCTTCTTCATGAGAAAGAAGGCGAATGACGAGATCATGCGGGCGACGATCCGCGATCGCGGTCACCACTTCTTCGGTACAGCCGAGAGTGCCGAATGGGTGGCCGAACACGTGAACGAGTTCAAGGTCTCGCCGGTGCTGCACCACTATTTCTCGGAGCTGGTGCAGCGCCTTCTCGATAGGGATGTACGCGTTTGGTTCGTCGGCATGCCTGTGAACAAGAAGACGTACGACAACCTCGGACCAAGCGTTAGGGACAATTTTTTCGCATATCTGCAGAGGTTCTCAGCGAAGGATGGGAGGTTCCGCGTTATCGGCGAGGTAGTCCCTTGGCTACCGCGGGAGAATTTT
This sequence comes from uncultured Alphaproteobacteria bacterium, assembly GCA_963756735.1. Classification (GTDB taxonomy): domain Bacteria; phylum Pseudomonadota; class Alphaproteobacteria; order Rhizobiales; family Hyphomicrobiaceae; genus AWTP1-13. The sequence continues at coordinate 9,102 of CAVWOY010000017.1, read as the reverse complement.
GGCGACGGTGACCACTTGAATTGAAAGGGAGCAACGGCGTGGAGCAAACGAGTGAGGGATGAGCTTGCACGTTTGGGGGTAGATGGCGGAACCACGACGATGCCGCAGTAGGCCGACAATTCTGCGTCTGGATTGGTCGATTAGGGTGAAAATTCCGGCGCCGATTGACACCGACGTCTGCGTCCCTGCTATTGCGGCGCTGTGGCTTGTTGCCCGAGTTTCATGCTTCTTGGAATACTGGAAGGATGAGCCAACGAACAGTGAACCGCCTGTGCTGCGTCGTCGACCGTACGATTTGCAATTTTTCGTCCAGGCCGCTTCTGGGCCCTGCTGGAGGGCCGCGGTCGGAATGTCGACATCCGTTGGCGTTGGCAGCCCCCAGGCATGCGCGTCACTGTCGTGGTCGCGCTGTGCCTGGCGTTTGCGGCCACCGTGGGCTCGTATGTCCGATCCTCGATGTTCCCGCCGGTGCTCTACAAAAATTACGGATTTGGCACCGACGAGAAAGAGCGGGCCCGCGAACGAAAAACATGTTCTTCGATGCGGACGCGGCGCACTACGCGGATATCATGACCGATAGGTGGGCCGACCGCCATTATTTCTCACGCCGGCATCCGCTCGTATCTCTCTATGTTTTTCCGCCCGTTAAGGCCTTTCGTTTCGCGGGCCTTAGCTCGGAGCGCGCAATACGACTGACGATCGCAGTTGTGTGCGGCGTTTGGACGGCTCTGCTGTTCTTCTTATTGGTCGTGTGGGGCTGCCGGCTGCTCGATGCGGGCATATTCACCTTGCTCGGCGGCGTAAGTGCCAGCGCCATATTCTGGTTCTCCGTGCCCGAGTCGTTCCCGATCGGGTCGGTGACGCTTGTGACCGCGCTCCTTCTCACTCTTTGGCCGCAGCGCCTCGACGCAATGGTACGCTACACTGCGGCCACCGCCATATCGCTCAGCATGGCAACCACCAATGCCATGGTCGGGATACTGGCGGCGGCGCGTCGGCTGCCGCCGAGAGATATCTGGATCGTCGGCACCAGCGCTTGGTTCCTCGTCTGCATGTTATGGGGCGTCCAGAAGCTGATGTTCCCAGCCTCGGTGTTCTTTTTTTCCCCCAGAGACTGCAGCCAATATACTGGTGTGGCCGACGGTCACGCGGATCGCGCAAGCGCTTGCGGCCCTGTGCTCCCATTCCATGGTCATGCCGCAAATGAGCGTGATTGCCGGCGCTGACTTCTTCTCTAGTGCTGCCACCACGGACCGGATCATTTCGGTTCAGAGCTCGTGGCCGGGAAGCGGCAGTCTTCCCGGCTTGGTCGCAACGCTGGCCTGGGGCGGGCTGGCGGGACTAGGGGTGTGGGCGGCCTTTCGGGCCCGATCCGGCCTTACCGTCGTCTGCGTGCTTGCCCTCGCCGGCCAGATATTGCTGCAAGTGTTCATCGGTCTCGAGACGTTTCTCTATGCACTAAATCTCTTGCCCTTGCTCATCGTGCTCGTCGCAGGGGTAACCTTCACCCGATTCCGTATTGCCGGTTTGGCTCTGGCCATCGTCGTCATCGCCCTGGGGGGCATCAACAACTGGATGCAGTTCCGACAGTCCGTGGCATTCGTCGAGGAAATGGATGCCTACGCACGGTCGTTTCCGGGATACCGACTGTGAGAATTGTGGGAAGAGAGTCGATAGTTGAGCGTTCGTGGGGCGTTGTTTCTTCTTCGCTCCTTCGCTTGTGGGAAAGGCCCCTTCTCGGATTGAATGATCCAAGGTGCGAGGAGCGTCACCCGAACGGCCAGGCGAGGCGGCGCCTTTTCATTGCCGTTCCCATCGCAATTTGTCTGGCACTGCTTGCTGCCTATGGCTCCTACAGCCGTTCCGCGATGTTCTCCCCTGTGCTGTATGAGTATTTCGGCTATGGCTCGGATGAGCGGAGCGGGCCCAAAACAACCGATATCTATTTCGACGCGGATATCTCGCATTACATGCTGAGGATGACCGAGTGGTGGTCGCTGAGACATAGCGCCTCGCGGCACCCGCTCATGTCGCTGGTCATGTACCCTCCCGTCAAGGCCCTACGTCTGGTCGGCTTTGCTCCGAAGCAGGCTATTCGAATCACCATTGCTACGGTGTGCGGTGCGTGGATGGCACTGATGTTCTTCCTGTTGTTGCTATGGGGGTGCAGGATCTTTGACGCGACGGTTTTCAGCGTTCTCGGCCTGATCAGCGCGAGCTCAATCTTCTGGCTCTCGGTGCCAGAGTCCTTCTCATTTGGCTCGGCCACGATCCTTATCGCGCTGATCCTGACGTTATGGCCGCCTCAGGTCGGTCCGACCGCTCGCTATGCGGCTGCAATTGTAATCTCAATTACAGTGTCTCTGACCAATGTGATGGTTGGCCTCAGCCGAAGGCTCTCGGCAAAGACTTTTGGATTGCGGTGACGAGCGCCTGGTTCATCATAACGATGCTCTGGGGGGTGCAAAAGCTCATCTTTCCAATGTCCGAGTTCTTCTTTCCTCTCAAGGGAACATATGGCAATTTCCTTTTTGTGCCCACACCCGCTCGAGTTCTCGAAGTAATTCAGACGCTTTGGTCTCACGGCATCGTCATGCCAGAAATCAAGGTGCTAGCCGGGCCCGAGCTTCATGCGCGTATTGTCGCCGATCGAATGATGTCGGTGCAGAAGTCGCTCGTGGGCAGCGCCGGGCACCTTGGCTTCTTTGCGACGATGGCCTGGCTCGCTCTGCTAGGCTTGGCGGCATGGGCCACCTGGACGACTTCGTCCAGGCTGTCGAACCTTTGTCTCTTGGTTCTCGCGGGCCAGACGGCGCTGCATTTGTTTTTCGGCTCGGAGACGTTCCTATACTCGTTGCACGTCCTTCCGCTGCTCATTGTTCTTGCAGCCGGCGTTGCTTTCACGCGTCTGCGCCTTATCGGATTGGCCTTGGCTGGAATGGTCATCCTGCTTGGGGGCACAAACAATTGGGCGCAATTCCAGAAGGCGGTGGCGATCGTGCAGGAGATAGACACCTATGCGCGAACGTTTCCGGGCGCCAAGCCGCCATGATGCGCCTGCGTCAAAAAAAACGCACCGGTTGAAGCCTTGACAACTCTTGCTGCGTCACCCGGATTTGTTTGCCCGTGCGGTGGCATGGGACGCACCCTTCATGCTGGATACCTTCGGGCACAATAAGCTCTGCGGCACGCAGGAGAACTTCGAAACCTTCATGCCGTCGCGCCTCGTCAGCACGTAGAACGTCTGAGAGGATGCGCGAAGACCGAGCTCGATGTGATCGGCCAGCGCCTGCGTGCTCATCGCCGCAAAATTGACCCCGCGTCGAAGCTTTCCGCTGGTGCGCTGCGCTTCCAACTCCGGCCTTCGACGCGCGCCACACCATCGATGATGACCCCCAAACCTAGAATGGGTTTGGGACACCATAGGTCGAATATGAAGAAAATCCTGACACTTAGTATGGCCGGAATTGTTTCACGTGAAACAATTGGCGACCATGTTCAGTGTTAACTATAATCTTCCGCCGGCTCAGCGTTTGGGGCACCGGCGGCGCCTCTCCCTTCGACCAAGCGATCAGCGTGTCGAGCTCGGCATCGCTTGGATCGACATGATAGAACCGCCGGTAGAATATCGCGCGTGGTCGCGCGCAGGTCGCGCGCCAGCCGGTCGGGGTAGAACAGCCCGGCCAGCCACCGCAGACCGATCACGCGGTTGAGCGAGGGCGGCCGGTCGATCCAGCCGAACGGCGCGGTCGGCGCCAGATACACGCGCTTGTCGCGCACGGCGCGGATGCCAGCCCACAGCGGGTCCTTCATCACCCGATCGAAGAAGGTGCGGTCCCAGGTGACGACGATCTCCGGGTCGGCGGTGATCACCTGCTCCATGGAGGCGCGCACCAGCCCGCTCTGGCCGGCGGCGGCCATGACGTTGCGGCCGCCCGCGCGCTCGATGATCTCGGTGTTGATCGAGCCCACCACGCCGGTCTCGAGCCCATCGGGTCCGCGAGCCAGATAGACGCGCGGGCGCTTCTCGGCTGGCGTGGACTTCAGCACCACGTCTATCTCTGCGAAGACCGCCTCCACGTAGCCCGCCAGCTCCTCGCCGCGCGCCTCGAGGCCGAGGATGTCGCCCAATAGCCTGAGCGCGGCCGGCGTCGCCTCGAAGCGGCCGTCGATCAGAATGTAGGGCAGCTTGGTCTGCTCCTGCACGTTGTCGGCCAGCGAGACGTAGGTGCCGCGCACCGAGCCGAAATCGAGGATGAGGTCGGGCTTGACCTTGAGCACCACCTCCAGATTGGCGGTGCCGCCGCGGCCAGTGAGGCGACCCAGCGCCGGCAGGTCGCGATAGGCCGGGCGATGAAGGGCCGCTCCTCGGCGCGCGGCGGATCGGGCCAGCCCGTCATCTTCTCGGGCGCCAGCATGTAGAGGAGGATCGAGGCCGGCGGCCCGGCGGCGAACACCTTGTCTACCCTGTCGGGCACCTCGACCTTGCGCCCGGCGGAGTTGGTGACGGTGCGGGCCTCGGCCGCGAAGGCCGCCGCCACAGCCAGGGCCACGGCAAGCGCCAGAGCCCGGCGCATGGCTGCGTTTCTCATGGCGAAGCTTCACCTCTGGTGCGCAGCACGCGCGATTGCCCTGCCTTGCAGGTGCCGATAGTTTCTTGTGGCTCTTTCGGCAAAGTCAAACATAGCATCCGGCGCAACCGCATGCAGCTCAGCGCAGGCCCAACCTCCACCGCACGCCTCCTCTCTTGCGCGCTTGCCGTTTCTGCTTCTGGCCCAGATGCCGGCGCTGGCCCAGCTGCGCGGGCACGGCGGGCCGGTGCGCGCGCTTGCCGTCTCGCCTGACGGCAAGCGCCTGATCTCCGCCAGCTTCGACACCACCGCCATCACCTGGTCGCTCGCCTCGGGCACCGCCGAGAAGGTGCTGCGCTTTCACGAGGGCGCCGTGAACGCTGTCGCTTTCCTCAAGGACGGACGCATGGCCACCGCGCGGCGAGGATACCGCGCATCGCCATCTGGCGGCCGGGCGACGACAAGCCGATGACGCGTTCTCAAGGGGCACAGCGCGCCCATCGTCAGTCTCGCCGTTTCGCCCGACGGGACGACGCTCGCCTCTGCCGCGTGGGACAACACCGCGCGCCTGTGGCCGCTCGCCGGCGGCGCGCCGCGCGTGCTGGAAGGCCACCAGCAGAACGTCAATGGCATCGCCTTCACGCCCGACGGGCGCGCGGTGGTGACGGCGAGCTACGACCTCACGCTGCGCATCTGGCCGCTTGCCGGCGGCAGCTCGCCCACCATCGTCACGCTGCCGTCGCCGCTCAATGCGGTGGCGGTCGCGCCGGACGGCGAGATCGTCACGGCCGGCGCCACGGGCAAGGTCTTTTTCCTCTCGCCCAGGGCGAGATCAAGGGCGAGGTCGAGGCGGCCGCCGTGCCGATCATTGCGCTGGCGCTGTCCGGCGACGGCAAGCTCGTCGCCGCCTCCAGCGTTCGAGGTGCCGTGGCCATCATCGACCGCGCCGGCCGCAAGCTGGAGCGCACGCTGGTCGGCCCGGGCCTGCCGGCCTGGTCGGTGGCGTTTCTGCCCGACAACCGCACGCTCCTGACCGGCGGCACCGACCGCCTCGTGCGCCGCTGGGACGCGCGTCAGCGGCGAGCACATGGGCGAGGTGGTCGATGGCCCGCCCGGCGATCCACTGGCCGCCTACGAGGGCGATCCAGGCGCCGAGGTGTTCCGCGCCTGCGTCGCCTGCCACACCCTGAAGGCCGGCGAAGGCCCGCGCGCGGGGCCGACGCTGGCCGGCATCTTCGGGCGCAGGATCGCGACCTCTGCCGGGCTACGACTTCTCCCCGGCGCTCAAGAAGCTCGACATCGTGTGGACGCCCGAGACGGTGTCGAAGCTGTTCGAGGTGGGGCCCGCCGCCTACACGCCCGGCACCAAGATGCCCGAGCAGCGCGTCGGCGCCGAGGATCGCGCGGCGCTGGTGAAGTTTCTGGAGAAGGCGACGCGACCGTAGCGGATTGGCAGACAGGCCGCCTGCGGGCCCAACTAAGTCTTGCGGGCACACACGCCGAACAAGGAGCGGCCGGCATATTGGCGCGCCTAGCCACGCCCCCTTCGCGCGCCAACTCGCTTCACCCTGGCGTCGGAGTCCAGCTCGGTCGGCCGCGTGATCGGGAACACCTCACGCACATACTCGGCCAGCATCTCGCAGTAGGCCGTGGCATAGCGCGGCAGCGGACGCCGCTTGTCCCACAAGATCGACGAGCGGCTCGCGCAGCGGCTCGGCCCCGGTACGTCAGACCGGACAATCCGCAATCATAGCGATTGGTTCGTGCATGCGACGGAATGATCGCCACGCCGTGCCCGGCTTCCGCCAGCGCGAGCAATGTATGCGGGGACGCGGCTTTCGAGCAGAATGTTCGGCTTGAGCCCTGCCAGGCGGCAGGCGGCGTCGAAGGCCCGGCGAAACCCGAACCCGCCATCCAGCAGAAGCAACGGATAAGGCGCGAGGCGGCCGACCTCGATTGTGCCGCGGCTGCCAAGCGTCAGCGATGGATGGCACGCGGCGAGCAACTCGACCGATTCCAGCGGCTGGCTCCCGAAGCGCTGGTCGTCCAGCTGAACCGCGTGAAGCAGATTCTGACCGAGGTGAATCTCGCCGCGTTCCAGCATTGCCAGAATCTCGAGACCACTCCCCTCGGTCACCTTCACCTGCACGTTGGGATAGCGTTGTGCGTAGCGGTGCAGGAACTGTGACAACACGCTTTCGATGTGTTGCGGCGAGGCCGCCACTTTCAGCACGCCGGTGTCTCCGCGCCGGAGCAGCTGCGCCCGCTCGCCGACTGCGCTGGCGTAGTTCAACAGGCCACGGCAATCGCTGAGCAGCTGCTCGCCTTCGCCGGTCAATAGCAGGCGGCGCCCGACGCGATCGAAAAGCTTGAAGCCGAGCTCCTGTTCGAGATCGCTGATTTGCCGGGACAGAGCAGGCTGGGCAATGCGCAGGCGCAGCGCCGCCTTGGAGACGGTGCCCAGCTCGGCCACGGTGACGAAGGTTCGCGTGTGCCGCAGGTCCATGCCATCCTTCTTATGCCGGATCGGTATAATTGACCAGAAGAATTATGTATTGGACGGCGGACGCCGTGTCGCGCCACAGCTTTGCGTGGATGCCGCTGCCCTCACGCAGGAGCCGATGCTGACAAGGAGGAAGTCATGAAACCAATTTGCCTGATGCTGCTGCCCGCGCTCGGCCTCGCACTTCGCAACGATGGATGCCGCGGGCACAGACTTGGCCGACGAAACCGCTGCGGGCGATCGTGCCCGTCGGCGCGGGCAGCACCACCGACATCATCCCGCGCGTGGTGTTCGAGCAGCTCTCGCCGCAACTCGGCCAGAGCATCGTCGTGGAGAACCGCACCGGCGCCGGGGTGACGATCGGCTGCCGCCTTCGTCGCCAAGGCCGACCCCGACGGCTACACCATTCTCGCCACGGGAACGCGCACACGATCGCGCCGTCGCTCTATCCGAACCTGAGCTACCATCCGGCGCGCGATTTTGCGGCGGTCATCCCATTCGGCATTTCGCCGCACGTGATGGTCGTTCCGCCGGCGAAGGGCTTCAAGACAGTTGGCGATCTCGTCGCCGCCGCCAAGGCCAAGCCGGGCGCTTTGAACTTCTCCTCGGTCGGTGTCGGGACCGCAACCCATCTGAGCGCAGAACGCTTCCGGATCAGCGCGGGCGTGGAGGCCGTGCATGTTCCGTTCAAGGGCGGCGCGGAAGCAATGTCCGAAGTGATTGCCGGACGGGTCGACTTCTTCTTCGGACCTGTCCCGCTTGTCCTGCCGCATGTTCGAGAGGGCAAGCTCGCTGCGCTCGTGGTGAACGGCGCCAAACGCGCCGCGGCGCTGCCGGACGTGCCGACCACGCTGGAAGCCGGCTTTGCCGACGCCGAGTATCCGATCTGGTTCGGACTCTTTCTACCGGCGAAGACGCCGCGCGACATCGTCGACAAGCTGCACCGCGAGACCCTCAAAGCGCTGCAAGCGCCCAAGGTGCGGGACAAGCTGGCGACACTGGGCCTCGATCCGATGGTCATGACGCCGACCGAGTTCGACGCGCATGTCGAAAAGGAAATCGCCGTCAACGCGGCGCTGGTCAAAGCGGCTGGGATCAAGTCCCACTGACAATGGAATACCACGCCGTTCGGCGGCCGCCCACGCGGCCGCCGGGGACACTAGCCAATGTGATGAACCAGTGTGACTGAGATCGAGAAGTACACGTACAGACCCAACTCAGCGCGCTCGGAGCGAGATCAGCAGATGTCGCGCGCCCCAGCTACCGCCCGCAGAAGCCCATGCCGTGGATGTAGAAGCAGAAGCCGGGTCCCCGGCGGCCACGGCGGCGGCCGCGATACCATCCTCTCCGCCCGCGCCATCCTCTCCGCCCGCGCCAGCCTCGCCGGCCGCGCCAACGTCCGCGCCGGCCGCGGTGTGCCTCGGCGGGGGCCGCGCTGAAGGTCAGGGCCGCGCCGGTGGCGGCGACGGCGCCGAACAGGTACATGCAAACCAGCGCGCCTGCCGTCAGCAAGCGCGTGACGCGACCAGCGATGGTTCCGCCGATTGCGCTAGCAGCCATGTTGGGTTCCTCCGCTTTCATACGCTTTGACCAAACTCTCGCCGATCGCAAAACCAGCGAGCCGGCGTAATGGTTCCTCTGACGTCGCGCGCCCGGCAGTATTCGTCGATTGTTGCGGCAAAATTTTGCACGCCGGTAGAACTACGGTCTTGTCGCGTGCTGCACTACAATCAGGAGCCCAGCGCCCTGGCGACCCTGAAGCCGAGGACCGGATTGCGCATGACAGCCGAGAACCAGTGGCGGCGGGCGGAGCGCAGCCAAGAGGGAATGTTGTAGAACGAGCCGCCGCGCACGACGCGGCGCGTGCAATCCCCCGTCAGCCGTGCACTGCCGTCGCCGGGATTGCCGATGTTGCTGTCGTTCCAGCAGTCTTCCGTCCACTCCCATACGTTGCCGTGCACGTGGTGCAGCCCCCAAGGGTTCGCCGCAAGGCTGTCGACCGGCAAGGTACGCAAGCGGTACTGGCCC
>CAVWOY010000016.1:0-76423 GCA_963756735.1 uncultured Alphaproteobacteria bacterium | reverse complement strand
AACGATGTCGGCGAGCCCGCTGACGCGCTCGTCCTATCACGCGGGCGACGACTTCGCGCGGCTCAGGGCGGCGCGGGTTGCTTCGCACGGGTGATCAATGCATGCAGCGCGTGCTGGTGATCGGCATCTCGGGTGCCGGCAAGAGCACCTTCGCGCGGGCGCTCGCTCCGCGCCTCGGCTTGCCGCTCATCCATCTCGACAAGGAGTTCTGGCGGCCGGGCTGGATCGTGACGCCGCGATCGCAGTGGTGGGCGCGCGTGGCGGAGCTGGCCGCGGGCGAGCGCTGGCTGATGGAGGGCAACTACGCCAGCAGCCTGCATCTGCGCCTGCCGCGCGCCGATACCGTGCTGTGGTTCGACTATCCGACCTGCGTTGCCTGCGCCGGGTGCTGCAGCGGGTCGCGTACAAGCCACGGGCGGGTGCGGCCCGACATGGCGCCCGGCTGTCCGGAGCGGTTCGACTGGGAATTCCTGCGCTACGTGTGGCGTTTCAACCGGCTGGAGCGGCCGAAGGTGGTGGCTGCGCTCGAGCAGTATGGACAGCACCTGGATCCCGTGGTGTTTCGCCGCGACGGCGAGGTGACGCGCTTCCTGCATGGCTTTCGCTGATACTCTGGAGGCACGTGAGATCGCAGCTGCCCAATGCCCTCGTTCCGCACCAGGCACCACGTGCCGTTCACGCCGAGCCAAATGTTCGCGCTGGTGGCGGACGTGGAGCGCTATCCCGAGTTCCTGCCGCTGTGCGAGGCGCTCATCGTGCGCTCGCGAAGCCAGGAGGGCGAGGCGGCAGGTGCTGGTCGCCGACATGAGCGTCGGCTACGGCGCGATCCGCGAGACTTTCACCAGCAAGGTCACGCTCGATCCGGCCGGTCTGACGGTGCGCGCCCAAGGCACGCAGGATTCGCGGGGGCCGTTCAGCCAGGCTCGACAACCGCTGGGAGTTCCACCCGGGCTCGAGCGGCGGCTGCGAGGTCGACTTCGCAATCGCCTACGACTTCAAGTCGATGATGCTGCAGATGCTGGTCGGCGCCCTGTTCGAGCGCGCGTTTCGTCGCTACACGCGCGCCTTCGAGGAGCGCGCGCGGGCGATCTACGGCGCCGAGCCGAGCGCGGCGCGTGCGACCAGCTGAAGCGCGGCCTCCACGCTGGCGAGCCGGACGGGCCCGCGGCCGATATCGCCGAAGCGGCACTCGCGATGCAGCACTGCGCCGCCGCGCCGCGCCGCCGCGATGTGGACGAGGCCAACGGGCTTGGCGGCACTGCCGGCGCCCGGGCCCGGCGATGCCCGTGACGGAGACGGCGATGTCGGCGTGGGAATGCGCAAGCGCACCCTGCGCCATGGCGCGGGCAACCGGCTCGCTCACTGCGCCGTGCTCGGCGAGCATCGCCTCGGGCACGCCGAGCAGCTCCATCTTCGCTGCGTTGGAGTAGGTGACGAAGCCGCGCTCGACCACATCGGAGGAGTCGGCGATCTCGGTGAGCACGCCGCGACGAGGCCGCCGGTGCAGCTTTCGGCCGTCACGACCTTGAGATTTGCAGCCCGCAGTCGGTCGAGCAGAGTGGCGCTGATTTCGAGCAGATGGGCAGGAAACATTGCCACGCCCTTCCTTCGCTGTGCGCACGAAGCGAAACCGGCACGCATCGTCGCCGAGCGCACCGGTCCACAATAAAGCGAAAGACGGGAAAAGGGGATGTCAGGCTGCGGCGAGCTTCTCGGCCTGACCGAGCAGACCATCGAGGATGTTGCGGCTCTCCGTCCCCAGCACGCGGATGGTGCGGGACTGCGCCTCGCGCCACACGGGAAAGCCCTGCTGGATCACGCTCTGGCCTTTCAAGGTCAGGTGCAAGCCGCGGCCGCGCCGGCCCGCGGGCGGGTCCATCGTGATGTGCCCGAGCGCCAGCAGGCGCTTCAGATTGCGCGACAGCGTCGACTTCTCGATATCCAGCGTATGCCCGATCTCAACCGCCGTGATGCCGTCCTGCTGTGCGAGCTGGGTCAGCAGCGTGAACTGGCTGGCGGTGATGCCGAGCGGGCGCATGGCGTCGTCGTAGACGCGGGTGATGATGCGGCTCAGCTGGCGCACGCGGGTGGATATGCAAGCCGCCGATGTGCTTTCGGCAATCTCGGATGACGTCAGCGGCCGCCTGCTACGACACCGTGATGCGGCATGATGTTCATGGGGCATCCCTCTTCGCCCGGAATTCTGCTCCGGCTTGCCTCGATTCTCTGCGCCTTGTCACGGGGGCAGCCGAAACTGGGGCCGCTCTAGCAAGCGGGTCCCTGTTGGCAACGAGCCGTCTCGGGCCCCCCTGTTGCCCATCGACCACGCTACCGCAGGACGACGGTGGCCGTGGCCATGGCGGCAATCCCCTCGCGGCGGCCCGTGAAGCCGAGCCCCTCGGTGGTGGTGGCCTTCACGGCCACTCGATCCGACGTCGATGCCGAGGATCTCGGCGATTCGCATGCGCATGGCCTGGCGATGCGGGGCGATCTTGGGCGCCTCGCACAATATTGTGACGTCGACGTTGGCGATCTGGCCGCCGCGCTCGGCAACGCGTCGGGCCGCCTCGGCGAGGAACAGGTGCGACGGCGCGCCCTTCCATCTCGGATCGGTATTGGGGAAGTGCTGGCCGATGTCGCCGTCGGCGATGGCGCCGAGCAGGGCGTCGGTCAGGGCGTGCAAGCGCGACGTCGGCATCGGAATGGCCTTCGAGCGCAAAGGCGTGGGGGATTTTGACGCCGCACAGCCAGACATGGTCGCCGGGGGCGAAGCGATGCACGTCGAAGCCTTGCCCCGTGCGCACGTCGGTTTGGGCTGCGCCGGCGCTTTGGGCCATGGCCAGGTCCTCCGCGGTCGTCAGCTTGCGGTTGGCCTCGCTCCCCTGCACCAGGGTCACCGCCAGCCCCGCCAGTTCGGCGACGGCTGCGTCGTCGGTGAGGTCCAGGTGGCCGGCCGCCGCGGCGGCCTCGTGCGCGGCCAGAATCTCGGCAAAACGAAAGGCTTGCGGTGTCTGCGCGCGCCACAAGCCGTCCCTGGCCACGGTCTCGACGATGCGCTGCTCCGCCCCCGCCCGCTTCAGCGTGTCCGCCACCGCCACGGCGGCGATTGCGCCCGGTGTCTGGGTCAGTGCGTCGAGCACACGGTCGACGATGTCGGCGGTGACGAAGGGGCGGACGGCATCGTGAATGACGACCGAGGCTGGGCCGAGCGGGGCCAGGGCGCGCAACCCATTCAGCACGGAGCGCTGCCGCGTATCCCCGCCGGTCGCAGGTGTGGCAAGCTTGGGATGACCGCCGCCGATCGCGCCGTCGTAGAGCGCCTTGTCGCCGGCCCCGATCACGACCAGGACATGATCGATGCGGGGATGACCGGCGAACAAGGCCAGGGCGCGCGCTAGAACAGGCACGGCGGCCCATCGGCGCATACTGCTTGGGCAGGGCTGCCCCGGCACGAACGCCACGGCCGGCGGCGACGATCAGGGCGGCGGCTGTCACATTGGGGCTCGCGGGCTAAGAGATTGTCCCAGTTAGCCTCCTGGCGCGGGCTGGACAACCCGCGAGCGTAGATTGTCCCGCTGTTCGAGCTTGCGAATGTCCAGAACCCGCGCTAGTCTGCTCAAGAGAAGTGCACATGGAGAACATGCCTAATTTATGGGCAAATGCGCAAGCGGTAGTCCCCAGGCTTCGCCAACGGTGCAGGTTCGCATCGGGCCGCACACGCTGGCCAACCCCGTTCTGCTCGCGCCCATGTCGGGGGTCACCGACGCCGCGTTCCGGCGGCTGGCGCTGGGCCACGGGGCTGGTCTGGTCATAACCGAGATGATCGCCAGCGAGCAGCTGGCGACGGCGGGCTTCAAGGCGCGGCGCAAGGCTGCGGGCGCCGACTGCAAGCCGTTCGTCATACAACTTGTCGGCTGCGAGGCGCGCTGGATGGGGGAGGGCGCGCGGGCGGCCCAGGAGCTGGGCGCCGACATCATCGACATCAATATGGGCTGCCCGGCGCGCGAGGTGACGGGCAAGCTGTCGGGCTCGGCCCTGATGCGCGATCTCGACCATGCCGCCACGCTGGTGGAGGCGGTGGTCGGCGCCGTAACGGTCCCGGTCACGCTGAAGATGCGGCTGGGGTGGGATCAGGCGAGCCTCAACGCCGCCCGAGTTGGCGCGTCGTGCCGAGGCTGCGGGCGTGCAACTCCTCACCGTGCATGCGCGCACGCGCTGCCAGTTCTTCAAGGGCTCGGCCGACTGGAGCCTGGTGCGTGCGGTGAAAGACGCCGTGCGCATCCCCGTCGTGATCAACGGCGACATCGTCGATCCGGCTACGGCCGAGGCGGCGCTTGCGGCCTCCGGTGCCGACGCCGTGATGATCGGGCGCGGCGCCTATGGCGCGCCGTGGATGCTGGGCCGCGTCGCTGCGGTGCTGACCGGCGCCAACGATCCAGGCCCGCCCTCGCTCGCAGATGCAGGGCGCAATTGCCACGCGCGCACGTGGAGGCGGTGCTCGAGCAGGACGGCCCGGCGCTGGGCGTGCGCAACGCCCGCAAGCATATCGGCTGGTATCTGGCTGCCAGCGGACGGCCTGCCGAGCCCGTCAAGGCTTGGCGCCGCCGGCTGTGCACCACCGACGACCCGCGCGCTGTGCTGGCGGGGCTCGCCGCCTTCTACGGTGAAGCGCAGGAGGCCGCATGAACGCCGAGCCTGCACGCGACAGGCCGCCTTCCAGCCCGCGCCGACATATCGAGCACGACCTGCTGCTCTCGGTGCTGCCGCACCCGATCCTGGTGCTCGGCGACGACGACCGCGTGGTTTACGCCAACGCTGCCGCCGAGGCGTTCTTCTCGCTCGGCCAGGGCCTGCTGAAGCGCCAGGCGCTGCCCGACATCGTCGCCTTCTCGAGCCCGCTGGCGGCGCTCGTCGGCCAGGTGCGGCGCACCGGCGTCACCGTCAACGAGTACGGCATCGAGGTCGGCCTGCCGCGCTCGGGCGTGCAGAGGCTGGTCGACGTGTTCGCCGGCCCGATGCCCGACCACCCCGCGCTGATCGTGTTGATGCTGCAGCAGCGCTCGATGGCGCAGATGATCGAGCGCCAGCTCACGCATCGCGCGGCGGCGCGCTCGGCCTCGGGCCTCGCCGCGGTGCTGGCGCACGAGATCAAGAACCCGCTGTCGGGCATCCGCGGCGCCGCGCAACTGCTGGAGCCCGGCCTCAAGGACGAGGACCGCCCGCTGGCACAGCTCATCTGCACGGAGACCGATCGCATCCGCAACCTGGTCGACCGCATGGAGGTGTTCGGCGACGAGCGCCCGGTGGGCGCGGAGGCCGTCAACATCCACCAGGTGCTCGACCACGTGAAACGGCTGGCGGAAACCGGCTTTGCGGGCGGCATCAGGATCGGCGTCGATTTCGATCCCTCGTTGCCGCCCTTGGCCGGCAGCCGCGACAAGCTGATCCAGGCCTTTCTCAACCTGGTCAAGAATGCCGCGGAGGCCATCCAGGAGGGGCGCGAGCCCGGCCGCATCACCCTGCGCACGGCGTTCAGGCCGGGCGTGCGCATCGGCCTGCCTGGCAGCGGCGCGCGCGTCAGCCTCCCCATGATGATCGAGGTGGAGGACAACGGCCCCGGCATCCGCGACGAGCTGAAGCCGCACCTGTTCGACCCGTTCGTGACAACGAAGCGCACCGGGACCGGCCTGGGTCTTGCATTGGTTGCCAAGTTCATTGGCGACCACGGAGGCGTGATCGAGTGCGAGTCGGCGCCCAAGCAAACAGTGTTCCGGGTGCTGCTGCCGCTCCACGAGCAGCGCCCGCGGGGCAAGTAAGGAAGATCGGTATGGCAGGCGGAACGATCCTGATCGCCGACGACGACACCGCCATTCGCACGGTGCTCAACCAGGCGCTGGCGCGGGCGGGATATGCGCCGCGCGCCACGGGCAACGCGGCGACGCTGTGGCGCTGGGTGAGCCAGGGCGAGGGCGACGTGGTGATCACCGACGTGGTGATGCCGGACGAGAATGCCTTCGACCTCATCCCGCGCATCAAGAAGCTGCGCCCCGATCTGCCCATCATCGTCATGAGTGCGCAGAACACTCTCATGACGGCGCTTTCGGCGGCCGAGAAGGGCGCCTTCGAGTACCTGCCCAAGCCTTTCGATCTGAACGAGCTGGTGAGCGTCGTGGGCCGCGCGCTCGCCGAGCCCGGCCGCCGCAAGGAGCGGCCCTCCACCGAGCCCGACACCGAGGAGCTGCCGCTGATCGGCCGCTCCCCGCCGATGCAGGAGATCTACCGCGCGCTCGCGCGCCTCACGCGCACCGATCTCACCGTCATGATCACGGGCGAGTCCGGCACCGGCAAGGAACTGGTGGCGCGCGTGCTGCACGACTACTCCAAGCGCCGCAACGGCCCGTTCGTCGCGCTCAACATGGCGGCGATCCCGCGCGAGCTGATCGAGAGCGAGCTGTTCGGGCATGAGAAGGGCGCCTTCACCGGTGCGCAGTCGCGCACCGAGGGCCGCTTCCAGCAGGCCGAGGGCGGCACGCTGTTCCTCGACGAGATCGGCGACATGCCGATGGAGGCGCAGACGCGGCTGCTGCGCGTGCTGCAGGAGGGCGAGTACACCACCATCGGCGGCCGCACGCCGATCAAGACCGACGTGCGCATCATCGCCGCCACGCACCGCGAGCTGAAGACGCAGATCCAGCAGGGCCTGTTCCGCGAGGACCTGTTCTATCGTCTCAACGTCGTGCCGCTGCGCATCCCGCCGCTGCGCGAGCGCCTCGAGGACGTCGGCGACCTGGTGCGCCATTTCCTGCGCCAGGCGGCCAAGGCCGGCCTCGGACAGAAGTCGATCGAGACGGCGGCGATCGAGCGCATGAAGCGCTACCACTGGCCGGGCAACGTGCGCGAGCTCGAGAACATGGTGCGGCGGCTTGCTGCGCTGCATCCCGAGGATACGTTGACCGGCGACATCGTCGATGCCGAGCTGGCCGAGGTCGGTGCCGCCGCCCACGCTGGACACCGGCAAGACGCCGCGCGAGCTTTCCGAGATGGTGGAGCGCTACCTTGCCGGCCATTTCGCGAGCTACGGCCGCGAGCTGCCGCCGCCGGGCCTCTACGATCGCGTGCTCCAGCACGTGGAGCGGCCGCTGCTGATCGCCGCGCTCGCCGCCACCCGCGGCAACCAGATCCGCGCCGCCGCGCTCTTGGGCCTCAACCGCAACACGCTGCGCAAGAAGATCCGGGACCTCGACATCCAGGTCTTCCGTACGCCCGCAGCCTGACTTTTCGGGGGTTTGCAACGGCCCCTATACAAGTCTGCCACCCACAACTTGACGCCCGCAGCGGGAATAGCTAAGCGAAGCATTGTCGCGAAAATGCCACACTGTGTATGATCAGTGTGGTCGCTTTGCTGCATGAGGCCCGCAGTAGTGGAGACGCAACAGTTCATCGGCTGGCTGAAGCATGCCGCGGACCGGGTGGGACAAGAGCTCACCCGCGCGTGGCAGGCTGTTGCCCGCGCCGCACTACAGGCCGCGGTTAGGCTTGGTGTGCGTGCGCCCGGCGCGCCGTCGGCATCTCCGCTCGATCCCGTGCTCGAAGGCGGACCTCCGCTCCCCGGCACCAGCGACCGCGCGTTCTGGAGCGGCCTCATCATCGTCAGCCTTTCCGTGGTCTCCGGGCTCGCCACCTATCTGATCCTGACCGGACTGACGCCGATCGTTCCGCGCAACGACGTAGTGCTGACCGCGCTCATCCTCAACGTGCTGCTTGTCGTCGCCATGCTGGCGCTGATCGCCATCCAGATGGCGGGCCTGGTGCGAGCCTGGAGGAAGCGGGTTGCCGGCGCGCGGCTGCACGCGCGCATCGTCGCCCTGTTCAGCCTGATCGCCGCGTTGCCCGCACTGCTGCTCGCCATCGCCGCCACCACCACGTTCTCGCGCGCGCTCGACAGCTGGTTCAACCAGCAGACGCAGGCCATCGTGCAGAACTCGCTCGTTGTCGGCAGCGCCTATCTGCTCGAGCACGGCCAGGTCATCCGCACCGACATCGTCAACATGGCGCGCGACCTCGACGACGCGGCCGCCATCGTCGCCGGCGACAAGACCAAGTTTCGTGAGCTGATGATCGGCCAGGCCAGCCTGCGCGACTTGCCCGCGGCCTATGTCATCGACGGCAAGGGGGCCGTGAAGTTCGCCGTGCTCGAGGACGAGCGCATACCCTACGTGGCGCCACCGCAGCAGATCATCCACTCGGCCGAAGCGGGGCAGGTGCCGCTGTTGATGCCGTTCAAGCTGCAGGCGCTCGACAACGAGAGCATTCCCTACGGCCTGCTGCCGCAGCACCTCATGCGCGATGCCCAGCGCGGCCGCGTGGCGGCGGTCACCAAGCTCCACAACTATCCCGACTCCTACCTCTACGTCGCGCGCGGCGTCGACCCCACCGTCATCCGGCATCTGCGCCAGACCAACGAGGGCGTCGCCGCCTACGAGGAGCTGAAGCGCGCGCGCGGCGGACTGCAGCTCGCCCACGGCTTCCTCTACTTCATGATCTCGCTGACGGCCCTGCTGGCCGCCATCTGGGTGGGCCTGTGGTTCGCCGGATTGTTCGTGGCGCCCATTCGCCGCCTGATCGGCGCGGCACAGGAGGTGGCGCGCGGCAACCTCGCCGTCGAGCTGCCGATCAAGCGCGGCGAGGGCGACCTGCGCCGCCTGTCGATGAACTTCAACGCCATGACCAAGGAGCTGGAGACCCAGCGCACGGAGCTGGTCGGTGCCAACAGCCAGCTCACCGAGCGCCGCCGCTTCATGGAGGCGGTGCTGTCGGGCGTCTCGGCCGGCGTCGATCGGTCTCGACCGCGACGACCGCATCACGCTCGCCAACCCCTCGGCACAGAAGCTGCTTGGACGCGTGGAGGCCGATCTTGTCGGTCGCGAGCTGACCGAGGTGGTGCCCGAGTTCGCCAGCGTGCTGGCCGAGGCGCGCGAGCACAAAGGCCGCCCGCAGCACCACATCAAGCTCGCCATCGACGGCGAGGAGCGCAACTTCTCGGTGCGCCTCACCGGCGAGGAGCAGGGCGGCGAGGACCAGGGCTCGGTCGTCACCTTCGACGACATCACCGAGCTCGTCTCCGCCCAGCGCACCTCGGCCTGGGGCGACGTGGCGCGCCGCATCGCGCACGAGATCAAGAACCCGCTGACCCCCATACAACTCTCGGCCGAGCGCATCCGGCGCAAGTACGGCAAGGTCATCGGCGAGGACCGCGAGGTCTTCGACCAGTGCACCGACACCATCATCCGCCGCGTCGACGAGGTGACCCGCATGGTCAACTCGTTCGCTCAGTTCGCCCGCATGCCCAAGCCGCAGATGGAGGACCACGACATCCGCCAGCTGGTGCGCGGCGCCGTGCTCGAGCGCCAGATGATGACGTCCGACATCACCTTCGACACCAAGGTGGCCGCCGAGCCCATCATCGTGCGCTGCGACCGCGAGCTGATCGCGCAGGCCGTCGTCAACCTGGTCAAGAATGCCGCCGAGGCGATCCAGTCGTTCGCCGAAACCGGCTCGCCGGAGGACGGCTGGCGCGGGCGCATCGAGACCATCGTCAAGCGCAGCGGCGACCGTGCGGTGATCGAGATCATCGACAACGGCCCGGGCCTGCCCAAGCACAACCGCATCCAGCTGCTCCAGCCCGACGTGTCGACCAAGGGCAACAAGGGCATGGGGCTCGGCCTCGCCATCGTGCACAAGAGCGTGGAGAACCACGGCGGCACGCTGGCGCTGGAGGATGCGCCCCCGGCGCCGGGGCGCACGCAGGGCGCGCTGCTTCGCATCACGCTGCCGATTACATCTCCCGAGGAGAGCCGCGCGGCCCCCAGCGAGCCCGCGCTCGTGGGTGGCAAAGCTTGATTGTTTTGGAAGAGCCAAGGAGCGACAGATGGCGTCTGACATCCTGATCGTCGACGACGAGGCAGATATCCGCGAGATGGTCGCGGGCTTCCTGCAGGACGAGGGGCACCGCACGCGGCTTGCGCGCGACTCCGACGAGGCGCTCAAGGCCATCGAGGAGCGCCGGCCGCAGCTGGTCATTCTCGACATCTGGCTGCAGGGCAGCCGCCTCGACGGGCTGGAGGTGCTCAACATCGCCAAGAAGGCGCATCCGGACCTGCCGGTGATCATCATCTCGGGCCACGGCAACATCGAAACCGCCGTCACCGCCATCAAGCGCGGCGCCTACGACTACATCGAGAAGCCGTTCAAGGCCGACCGCCTGCTGCTGGTGACGGTGCGGGCGCTGGAGGCCTCCAAGCTGCAGCGCGAGGTGCGCGAGCTGCGTGAGCGCTCCGTCGTCGAGCTTCGAGATGATCGGCCACTCCGCCGCCATCAACCAGTTGCGCGGCGCGCTCGACCGCGTGGCGCCGACCAACAGCCGCGTCCTGATCCGCGGCGCGGCCGGCTCCGGCAAGGAGCTTTGCGCGCGCGTCATGCACGACAAGTCGCACCGCAAGGACGGCCCCTTCGTCGTGCTCAATGCCGCCTCGATGGCGCCCGACCGGGTGGAGGAGGAGCTGTTCGGCACCGAGGATCACACCGGACCGCGCAAGGTCGGCGCGCTGGAGGCGGCGCACGGCGGCACCCTCTACATCGACGAGGTGGCCGACATGCCGATCGAGACGCAGGGCAAGGTGCTGCGCGTGCTGGTCGAGCAGAAGTTCCAGCGCGTCGGCGGCGGCCCGAAGGTGTCAGTGGACGTGCGCATCATCTCCTCGACCAGCAGCGACCTGGAGCGCGAGATGCAGGAAGGGCGCTTCCGCGAGGACCTCTATCACCGCCTCAACGTGGTGCCCCTGCGCGTGCCGGGCCTCGCCGAGCGGCGCGACGACATCCCGCAGCTGATCCAATTCTTCGTGACCCAGGTATCGCACTCCTCGGGCCTCTCGCCGCGCAAGATCGGCGAGGACGCCATCGCCGTGCTGCAGGCGCACGACTGGCCGGGCAACGTGCGCGAGCTCAGGAACAACATCGAGCGCCTGCTGATCCTGTCGGGCGGCGACCCCGACGCCATCATCACCGCCAACATGCTGCCCGAGGAGATCGGCTCCAACGTGCCGCTGCCCGTCAACGGCGGGGCCGAGCACCTGATGTCGCTGCCCCTGCGCGAGGCGCGCGAGATCTTCGAGCGCGAATACCTGCTGGCGCAGATCAACCGCTTCGGCGGCAATATCTCGCGCACGGCCGAGTTCGTCGGCATGGAGCGCTCGGCCCTGCACCGCAAGCTCAGGGCTCTGGGCGTCACCTCGCAGGACCGCAGCGGCGACATCCGGCCGGCCTGAGGCGCCACCCGTGCACGTGCCCAAGCCTTAGGCATCTCAACGATGACGCAATTGTCACAATCAAGTGGCACCATGCTGCCGCTGCGGCGAAGATCGCGGCGCAGCGGCTCGGGCGAGCACGGCAGCTTTACCAGGGACGCTTCCACGACCTCCTCAACGATATCGGCAAGGAGGGTGAGGTGGCGGACATCACGGCCTGGATCGACGAGCGCATCCCGGCGGCATGACAGGGCGCGGCGGGACGGATGCTACTCACTGAGATCGACACCCTCGACGCCCTTCTGAAAGCCCACGCCACGCAGCTCGGCGGCGACTTCACGCCCTACCGGAACCACACCTACCGCGTCGCCAATCTGTGCGTCGCGCAGGCGCCGGGCGGAAGCGCAGGAGATCGAGAAGATCGCCATTGCGGCTGCGTTCCACGACCTCGGCATCTGGACGGACGGCACCTTCGACTACCTGCAACCCTCGGCGAGGCGGGCCGGCACCTACCTTGCCGATTCCGGCAAGGCGGAGTGGGTGCCGGAGATCACCGAGATGATCCTCCAGCACCACAAGATCTCCCGCTATCGATTGAATCCGGAATGGCTGGTGGAACCGTTTCGGCGCGCGGACTGGGTGGACGTCACGCGCGGGCTGCTCACCCTCGGATTGCCGCCCAGCCTCATCGGTGCTGTCTACGCGCAGTGGCCGAGTGCCGGCTTTCACAAACGCCTTGTCCAGCTCGAGCTTGCGCACCTGCGAAGGCACCCGCTGAATCCGTTGCCGGTTTTCAGGCTTTGACCGGCTCGGGGCACGCTTGGCCGATGCAAAGCAGCGCCTGGCCCCGCCGATCCTACAGGAGCTTCCTCATGCAACCCACCGCGATCCGCCTGGCCCGAGCTGCCCTACGCCGCCTGGCGCGACACCGCCGCCACGCTGCAGCTGTGGACGCAGATCGCTCGGCAAGGTGCGCCTTGAAGCTCTCGCCGTGGCTAAACCACGGCTGGCAGGTGCCGCTCTATGTCAGCGCCCGCGGCCTGGCCACTTCGCCGGTCCCTATCGGCACCGAGATCCTCGAGCTGGAGTTCGACTTCGTCGCCCATCGCCTCGTCGCCCGCACCAGCCTGCGGCGAGGAGATCGCGCTCGCACTTCGAACCGTAGACGGTTGCCGCCTTCTACGCCGCGTCATGGGCCTGCTGACGGCGCTCGGCATTGCCGTCGCCATCAACGAGCATGCCGAACGAGGTGCCAGAATCCGATCCCTTTCCCGCTGGACAGCGACGCATGCCGCCTACGACGGGGTGCCGCGCAGCGCTTCTGGCGGGCGTTCGTTCAGGCCGACCGCGTGCTTCAAGCTGTTCCGCAGCGGCTTTCTCGGCAAGGCGAGCCCGGTGCACTTCTTCTGGGGCAGCTTCGACCTCGCCGTCACGCGCTTCTCGGGCCGGCGTGCGCCGCTGCATCCCGGCGGCATTCCCGGAGCTGCCGGACGCGGTCACGCGCGAGGCCTATTCGCACGAGGTGAGCAGCGCCGGCTTCTGGCCGGGCAGCGATGCGTTCCCGCAGGCGGCCTTCTACTCCTACGCCTACCCCGAGCCGCCGGGCTTCCGCGACCGCCCGGTGCCGCGCGGGCGGCCTGCTTCGAACCGCAACTCAACGAGTTCATCCTTCCCTACGACGCGGTGCGCGCCGCCGCCCGACCCCGACGCGTTGCTGTTGGATTTCCTGCGGCGCCACCTACGCCGCCGCCGCCGACACTGCGGGGTTGGGACCGCGCCGCGCTCGAGTGCGCCATCGGCGTCCCGGCCAAAGTGCGACCCATGTAGAGCCAGCGTAGGCGCAATGGATTGAGAGCGCGTTCTGCCGCACCGATGTTTCGGCGCAATGCGCTGCCGCTTGTTGCGCCCTACGCCGTCGGGCTGGCCGATGGCTCGATCGCGGCCTATGAAGGGAGACATCGGTTCCCCACTCCAGCGAGGCTGCCAGTGACCCGCGTCGTCTACGTCAATGGCCAATACGTCCCCTACGCACACGCCGGCAGTGCACGCGGAGGACCGCGGCTTCCAGTTCGCCGACGCCGTCTACGAGGTGTGCGAGGTCAAGGGCGGGCGGCTCATCGACGAGACGCGGCACATGGCCCGCCTCGCCCGCTCGCTTGGCGAGTTGTCGATCCCGCAACCGATGACCGCCCGCGCCTGGTCGCGCGTGCTGCGCGAGACCATCCGGCGCAACCGCGTGATGGACGGCATCGTCTATCTGCAAGTCACCCGCGGCGCGGGCCCGCGCGATTTCCTGTTCCCCTCGGCCGACGTTGTCCCGACCGTGGTCTGCCTCGCGCGCAGCGTCCCCCCGCGCAGGCTGGCAGCGGCCGCCGAGGCCGGGATCGCGGTCAAGACCATGCCCGACACGCGCTGGGCGCGCTGCGACATCAAGACCGTCATGCTGCTGCCTGCCGCCCTTGCCAAAGAAAGCGCGCGCGGCGACGGCGCCAAGGAGGCCTGGTTCGTCGACGCCAAGGGCTACGTCACGGAGGGCGCGTCCTCCAACGCCTGGATCGTCGACAAGGATGGCCGCCTCGTCACGCGCCAGGTCGACCACGCCATCCTGCGCGGTGTCACCCGCACCACGCTGATCGACGTCCTGAAGCGCGAGGGCGTGGCGCTGGTCGAGCGGCCGTTCACGGTCGAGGAGGCCAAGGCCGCGCGCGAGGCCTTCATCACCTCTGCCACCAACATCGTCATGCCGGTGGTCAGCATCGACGGCCAGCCCATCGGCAATGGCGCACCCGGCATGCTGTCACAAAGACTGCGATCGGAATTTCACGCCTCGGCCGAGATTGGCGAAAGCCTGATGCTGGCTGGCAGCTTTGCAGCTCTGCGGCTGAGGCGATTCTTCTTGTGCAGAGCAGCATGAATTCTGCAAATTACGCGGCGGGGGTGTAGATCGAACAACCGTCACCTTCCGCGCAACAAGAACAGACAATAACGGACAATAACAATGGCCGAAAAAGCCCAAAGCCTTCAGGACACGTTCCTGAACTACGTGCGCAAGAACAAGACGCCATTGACGATCTTCCTCATCAACGGCGTGAAGCTGCAGGGCATCGTCACCTGGTTCGACAATTTCTGCGTGCTGCTGCGGCGCGACGGGCACTCGCAATTGGTCTACAAGCACGCCATATCCACGATTATGCCGGGTCAGCCGGTGCACCTCATGGACGCTGATCCGGCCGAAGGCCAGCAGGGATAGCCATCTCGCCTCAGTCCTCGAAGTCGAAGCCTGATCGAAAGCGCGGCGCCGCGGTTGCGCGACGACGCGCAGCCGATGCGTGCGGTCGTGCTGGTGCCCATGCGCTCCGGCAGGCGAAACGCGGCGGAGCCCGGCAACGGCAGCGCCCTGGCGGCCGCGCCTGCCGCCCACTCCGAGCGGGATCGGCTGGTCGAAGCGGTGGGGCTCGCGCGCGCCATCCAGCTCGAGGTCGCTGCCGCCGAGCTCGTGCCTCTCGCACGCCCGCGGCCATCCACGCTGTTCGGCTCGGGCAAGGTCGACGAGCTCGCGCAACTGATTGCGACTAGCCGAGGCGGGCCTCGCCATCGTCGACCACACCGTGACGCCGGTGCAGCAGCGCAACCTCGAGAAGGCTTGGGGCTGCAAGGTGCTCGACCGCACCGGGCTGATCCTCGAGATCTTCGGCGAGCGCGCGCACACCCGCGAGGGCCGCCTGCAGGTGGAGCTTGCGCACCTGAGCTACCAGAAGGGCCGCCTGGTGCGCACCTGGACCCACCTCGAGCGCCAGCGCGGCGGCTTCGGCTTCCTCGGCGGCCCAGGCGAAGCGCAGATCGAGACCGACCGCCGCCTGATCGACGAGCGTATCGCCGCCATCCGCAAGGAGCTCAGCGTGGTGGTCAAGACGCGCAGCCTGCATCGGGCCGGACGCAGGCGCGTGCCGTTCCCGGTGGTCGCGCTCGTCGGCTACACCAACGCCGGCAAGTCGACGCTGTTCAACGCGCTGACCGGCGCCGCGGTCTCGGCCAAGGACCAGGTGTTCCAGACTCTCGACCCGACCATGCGCGAGATGCGGCTGCCGAGCGGGCGCCGCGTGATCCTGTCCGACACGGTGGGCTTCATCTCCGACCTGCCGACGCTGCTGGTTGCCGCGTTCCGCGCCACGCTCGAAGAGGTGGTCGAGGCCGATCTCATTCTGCACGTGCGCGACATCAGCCACCCCGAGACGGAAGCGCAGCAGCGCGATGTCGAGGCTGTGCTGAGCGAGCTCGCACGCCGCCTCGCGGAGCTCCGTCTGGAGGTGTGGAACAAGGCCGACCGGCTCACCCCGTCAGCCCGCAGCGAGGCCAAGCACGCCATCGCACGGCGCCAGCTGCGCCCCGTGCTGGTGTCGGCCCTCGCCGGCGAAGGCCTCGATCGATTGCGGCAGGCGATCGACGCCTGGCTCGCCGCCGGCGACGAGATCGCTGACCGTGCACGTCCCCGCGCACGAGGGCCGGCTGCTGAGCTGGCTGCACGCGAACTCCGAGGTGCTCAAGGCCGATACCGCCGACTCTGGCGTCGTTACAACTCAAGTCCGCATCGATGCCGCGGCCAGGGGCAAGCTGGAGCGCGAGCTGAAACGGGCCGGGCTGGAGTTGCAAAAGGAGCCTCGCATCGCGCGCCGCTGATCGTGTCAGCTGCGCCGCGCACCTGTCAGTGCGCGCTCGCCGCCGGCGCCAACGGTGGCTGCGCGCCGACGCTCGGCTGCGAGAGCACCAGCGATGCGCCGAGCAGGCAGCAAGCGAGCCCGAAGCACACGAAAGCGGCGAGCTTGGCGAGCTTCCAACGCGGCGTGTCGAGCTGATGTGCGGAGAACATCGTGCCATGGTTCGCAAAAGATGAAGCAAGACCGCCCGCAGGTCTACACTGGCGTTTGCATACGCTTAACCTGCAAGACCAGCCACGGCGGCCTGTCCCGCAGTGGCACAGCGATTGACCAGACGTTCACTTGTGCTCGCGGATTTCGCTCAGCGTCTTGCGCGGCGAGATCGCCTCGGGGTCGAGCTTGAGCTCGATCAGCGACCGGCCTGTCGGCGGTCAGCGCCCGCCGGAAAGCGGGCGCAAAGTCCTTCGTGGCCTCGATGGTGAGGCCTTCGGCGCCGAAGCTGCGTGCGTAGGCCGCAAGTCCGGGTTCACCAGGGTGGTGCCGATCACCCTGCTGGGATAGTCGCGCTCCTGATGCATGCGGATCGTGCCGTAGACGCCGTTGTTGGCGACGATCGTCACGATCGGCAGCGCGTACTGCACGGCGGTCGCCAGCTCCTGTCCCGTCATCAGGAAGCAGCCGTCGCCCTGGAAATTCACCACCGGGCGCATGGGTGCCGCGAGCTTGGCAGCGATCGCCGCCGGCAGTCCGTAGCCCATCGAGCCGGATGTCGGGGCAAGCTGTGTGCGATAGCGCTTGTACTCGAAGTAGCGGTGCACGAAGGCCGCGTAGTTGCCGGCACCGTTGGTGACGATGCCATCCTCGGGCAGCGTCTGCGACACCGTGCGCACCACCTCGGCGAGCTTCACCGCACCCGGCAAGGCGATAGGCTTCAGGCTGCGCTCGTAGCTGGCGCGCAGCTCGGCCCGCAGCGACGACCAGGGCTTGCTCGCGGGCGGCTCCAGGCCTCCCAGCATATCCGCAAAGCTGGCGGTCGTGGCCGCGATCGGCAGATCCGCGCGGTACACCGAGCCCAGCTCGTCGGGCGAGGGGTGCACGTGCACCAGGAATTGCCGCGGGTTGGGAATGTCCAGCAGCGAATACTGGCTGGTTGTCATCTCGCCCAGGCGAGCGCCGACGACGATCAGCAGGTCCGCCTCCTTGATCGCCGCGCCGAGCTTGGGATCGATGCCGATCCCGGCGCAGCCCGACATGACACTTTGCCGATTGTCGAAGTAGTCCTGGTAGCGAAAGGCCGGTGCGACCGGCAAATCGAACCGCTCGGCGAAGGTCTCGACAGCTCGTCTGCGCCTCGACGCTCCAGCCCGGACCGCCAACGATCATGATCGGACGCGAGGCTTGCCGCAGCTTGTCGCCCAGCAGCTGCATCTGTTGCGGATCGGGCCGCGGGGCTGCCACCGCTGCCGCCTTCGCGTCGTGCGCCGCGCATTGGGCCGACAGCATGTCCTCCGGCAGACCCAGCACCACGGGGCCAGGGCGCCCCGAGCGCGCGGCATGAAACGCACGGCTCACATACTCGGGGATGCGCTCGGTCTGGCGGATCACCGCCGCCCACTTGACGAACGAGGAGAACAGGCGCTTGACCTCGATCTCCTGGAACGCCTCGCGGTCCTCGTGCTCGAGCGCCGGCATGCCCACGAACAGCACCATCGGCGTGGAGTCCTGCTGCGCCACGTGCAGCCCGCTCATGGCGTTGGCGGCGCCAGGCCCGCGCGTGACGAAGCACACGCCAGGCTCGCCCGTGATCTTGCCCCAGGCCTCCGCCATCATCGAGGCTCCGCCTTCCTGGCGGCAAATCACGGTTTTGATGCGGTTGGAATCGTGCAACCCGTCCAAGGCAGCGAGAAAACTCTCGCCCGGCACCGTGAACGCGGTCGTGGCGCCCTGGCCCTCGAGCTGGTCGATCAGAATCTTGCCGCCGTGCCGCATGCTCATCTCCCTACTCCAGGCGCCATCGAGGGTCGCGCCTCAGCGCGAGGATTGCAGCACCCAGCGCTCCAGCAGCTGCAACCCGAAGAAGCCGCCCATCACGATCGCCGCAAAAGATATGAACGAGCCCAGAGCGAGCGTGGACACGCCAGTGATGGCCTGGCCCACCGTGCAGCCCAGCGCCATCACCCCGCCAACGCCCATCATCGCTGCGCCCGTCAGGTTGCGCAGCGTGTCGTCCACGTCCGCGAACGTCGTGAGCCGGAACCGTCCCATCGCTCAGCGCCGCGGCGCAAGCTCCGGTCAGGGTGCCGCCCACGCTGGCTACGCCGAAGCCCGGCATCGGCCCTGCAGTGAACAGGGACCAGCCACTGCAGCGTGTCGCCGAGCGGCCGGATATAGGTGAGCGAGACGGGCGGCACCGGCCGCGCCGCCATATCGTCGTAGGCGAGCCCGGTCACCGCCCATCCCGCAACCACCGTTGCGCCGACCGCGAGCCCCGACGAGCACGTGCACGGGCGAGGTGCGGAAGCGGCGGTCGCCGAAGCAGAAGACGAGGCCCACCACAGAGACCAGCGCGACGGCGAGAAAGTTGATCGACCGCCGGGAGATGCCGGTCAACGCCGCGAGGATATCGCCGATCCCCTGCGTCGGGGCGAAGCCCAGGCTGAGCGCGCTCGCGTTCTCGATGGTTGCGCGAACGGGAGCAACGAGGCCGGCGATCGTCATGTAGGAGAACAGGCCCAGCACAACCATCGTCAGCAGCGCCCGCAGGTCGCCGCCGCCCGCGCGCGCGAGGTTGCGGCTCGGGCATCCGCCGCCGAGCACCATGCCGACGCCGAAGATGAGCCCGCCCGCGATGTTGCCCACCCAGTTGAGGCGCGGCGCCAGATACATCGACTGCTCGAGCCGCACCACGCCGGTCCAATGCAGCAGCTGGGCACCGATCAGCGCGGTGGCGGCGGCGAGGATCCACGCGCGGAAACGCCGATAGTCGCCGAAGTTGTGGATGTCGCTCAGCGACCCCATGGCGCAGTAGTTCGTGCGGTACGACGGCCGCCCCGAACGCCACGCCGATGATGAAACCGCCGACCGCCAGGATCAGCTGTGCGTTGGTCGCTATGAAGTCACGCATTTCGGGCTGCGGGCGGGCTTTCTGGAGACGGCAGCTGGCTATATAGCACCTGTGGCGGGCTTATCCACAGCTGCGCCCGCACTTGCGTGAATCGGGCACATGCCGCCAACTGCGCCCATGAGCAAAGGACCACCAGCCTCCCTGGACCCCGCGTTGCGGTATGTGCATCTCAAGGTGCACTCGGCCTACTCCCTGCTGGAAGGGGCCATCACGATACCCAAGCTCGCCAAGCTGGCGGTCGCGCACGGCTTTCCGGCCCTCGGCCTCACCGACACCAACAATCTGTTCGGCGCACTGGAATTTGCCGACAAGCTGGCTGATGCAGGGGTGCAGCCAATCGTCGGCTGCACGCTGCGCATCGATTTCGGCGACACCAAAGGCAACGGCCTCGCTCGCCCAGGCGCCGGCTCTGCCCGCCAGCTGCCGGGTGCGATCGCCCTTATCGCGGCCAGCCACGACGGCTATCAGAACCTCATGAAGCTCGCCTCGTGCGCCTTCTTCGATCCCGGTGAGGATGACGTTCCCCATCTCGAGATCGAGCGCCTCGGGCCCCTGGCGGGTGGGTTGATCGCCCTGACGGGCGGCCCCGATGGACCGATCGACAGCGCCCTGCGTCAAGGTCAGCGAGACCTTGCCGACACCAGATTGAAGGCGCTCGGCGGCGTCTTTGCCGACCGGCTCTACGTCGAGGTCCAGCGTCACGGCCTGCCGCACGAGATCCAGACCGAGCCGGAGCTGCTCGAGCTCGCCTACGCGCAAAACCTGCCCATCGTCGCCACCAACGAGGTCTACTTCGCCACGCCCGACGACTACGAGGCGCACGATGCGCTGATTTGCATCGCCGAAGGCAGCTACGTGGTGGAGGACAACCGCCGCCGCCTGTCGCGCGAGCACTACTTCAAGTCCGCAGACGAGATGGCCGAGCTGTTCGCAGACCTGCCGGAGGCGCTGGCCAACAGCATCGAGATCGCCAAGCGCTGCGCCTTCTGCCCCAAGGGGCGCAAGCCGATCCTGCCGCGCTACGTCAAGGTCGACGCCAACGCCGGCGAGGATAAGCTGCTGCAGTTGGAAGCGGCGGAGCTGCGGGCACAGGCGCAAGCGGGGCTCTATCAGCGCCTCGCAGCTGTCGGGCCGGCGCCCGGCTTCACGCCCGAGGATTACAAGAAGCGATTGACCTTCGAGGTCGATGTCATCACGAAGATGAAGTTCCCCGGCTACTTCCTGATCGTCGCCGACTTCATCAAGTGGGCCAAGGCCAACGGCATCCCCGTCGGGCCTGGCCGCGGCTCGGGTGCGGGCTCGGTGGTTGCCTGGTCGCTCACCATCACCGACCTCGATCCGCTGCGCTTCGGCCTGCTGTTCGAGCGGTTCCTGAACCCCGAGCGTATCTCGATGCCGGACTTCGACATCGACTTCTGCCAGGATCGCCGCGACGAGGTGATCCGCTACGTGCAGCAGAAGTACGGCGCCGATCGCGTCGCGCAGATCATCACCCACGGCAAGCTGCAGGCGCGCGCGGTACTGCGCGACGTCGGCCGCGTGCTGCAGATGCCCTACGGGCAGATCGACAAGCTCTGCAAGCTCGTCCCCAACAATCCGACCAATCCCGTAACGCTGCCGCAGGCAATCGCGGGAGAGCCGAAACTACAAGAGGCGCGCGACAGCCAGCCCATGGTGGCGCGCCTGCTGGAGATCGCGCAGAAGCTCGAAGGGCTCTATCGCCACGCCTCCACCCACGCCGCCGGCATGGTGATCGGCGACCGTCCGCTCGACGAGCTCGTGCCGCTCTATCGCGACCCCAAGTCGAGCTTCCCCATCACGCAGTTCAACTGGAAGCTGGTGGAGGCCGCCGGCCTCGTCAAGTTCGACTTCTTGGGGTTGAAAACGCTCACGGTGCTGCAAAAGGCCGTCGCTCTCATCAAGCGCGGCCGCGGCATCGACATCGACCTGGCGAAGTCTGCCGCTCGACGACAGGAAAAGCTACGAGATGCTGGCGCGCGCCGATACGGTGGGCGTGTTCCAGCTGGAAGGCACGGGCATGCGCGATAGCCTCAAGCGGCTGCGGCCCGACCGCTTCGAGGACATCATCGCCATGGTGGCGCTCTACCGCCCCGGCCCCATGGACAACATCCCGACCTACATCAACCGCAAGCATGGCGAGGAGCCCGTCGACTGCCTGCATGCGATGCTGGTCCCGATCCTCAAGGAAACCTACGGCGTCATCATCTACCAGGAGCAGGTGATGCAGATCGCCCAGGTTATGGCGGGCTTCTCGCTCGGCGAAGCCGACCTGCTGCGTCGCGCCATGGGCAAGAAGGACAAGAATGAGATGGCGAAGCAGGAGGCCCGCTTCGTTGATGGCGCCATGAAGAACGGCGTCAGGAAGCCCGACGCTGAGTACATCTTCGAGCTGGTCGACAAGTTCGCAGGCTACGGCTTCAACAAGAGCCACGCCGCCGCCTATGCCCTCGTCAGCTACCACACCGCCTACCTGAAGGCGAACTACCGCGAGGAATTCCTCGCCGCCTCGATGACCCTCGACATGGGCAACACCGATAAGCTCGCCATGTACGCAGCGGAGGCCAGGAAGTCCGGCATCGTCCTGCAACCCCCGTGCATCAACGCGTCGGAGGTCGATTTTCTCGCCGGCGACAAGACCATCCGCTACTCGCTGGCGGCCCTCAAGAACATCGGCGCGCTGGCCGTGCAGTCGATCGTCGCCGAGCGCGATGCCAACGGTGCCTTCAGGGACCTGTCCGACTTCGCCGGCCGATGCAACACGAAGGCCGTCAACAAGCGGGCGCTGGAGACACTGGCGGCAGCCGGCGCCTTCGATGCGCCGGAGCCGAACCGCGCGCTGGTGCACGGCAACGTCGAGCCGATGCTGGCATTCGCCGCGCGCCTCGCCGACAACACCGCGCAGGGAACGGCCGACCTGTTCGGAGGCGGTGGGCAGGCGCGCCAGCAAATGGACATCCGCCCGATCAAAGCCTGGACCGCCATGGAGCGGCTGCAATTCGAGTTCGAGGCTGTGGGCTTCTTCCTGTCCGGTCATCCGCTCGACTCCTACGCGGCGGTGCTGGCCAAGCTCAACACCATCTCGTTTGCGGAGCTCGAGGCCCGTGCCGAGCGCGGGTCGACGGCAGGCCGCCTTGCCGGCATCGTGGTGTCGGCGCGCGAGCGGCGCTCGCAGAAGGGCAACAAGTTCGCCTTCGCCATGTTCTCGGAGCCCACGGGCCAGTTCGAGGCGGTGATCTTCTCGGAGACACTCGCCGCCTCGCGCCACCTGCTGGAGCCTGGCACTCCGGTGCTGGTCACGGTGGAGGGCGAGCGGGATGGGGAGACGCTCAAGCTCAGGGCGCAGACGATCGAGTGCCTGAACGCGGCGGCCGAAGGCGTGCAGAAGGGCTTGAAGGTGGTGCTCGACGGGCGTCGGGTGCAGGCCAACAAGACCCCGCTCGACGAGTTGAAGGCGATGCTCAAGCCCGGCGGCAAGGGTGTCGTGTGCCTGAGCCTGGCGCTCGACGATGCCGGCCGCGAGCTGGAAATCGCGCTGCCTGGCCGGTTCGACATCTCGCCGGTGCAGAAGGGCGCCATCTCCACCGTGCCAGGCGTATTGGACGTGATCGATGTGTGATGCCGGTTCAACCCTTGGCCGTTCCGATCTCGGCAGCCTTGGCTTCGTCCCATAGCCGGTCCATCTCCGCGAGCGTCGACTGCGCCGGCGTGCGGCCCTCAGCGGCGAGTTTGCGCTCGATGGCTTGAAACCGGCGGGTGAACTTTCTCATTGGCAGCCCGCAGCGCTGCCTCGGGATCGATCTCGAGGTGCCTGGCGACGTTGGCCACCACGAACAGCAGGTCGCCGAACTCCTCTTGCGTTTTCGCCTGGTCGCGCGCGTCCTTGTCCGCGATCGCCTCCTCCAACTCCGCCAGCTCCTCCTTCAGCTTGTCGAGCACCGGTGCCAGTGATGGCCAGTCGAAGCCCACCTTGGCGGCCTTGTTCTGCAGCTTGACCGCACGCGTCAGTGCCGCAAGGCCCGCGGGCACTTCGGCGAGAACGCTCAGGCCCTCTCGCCTGGGATCGGCGGCTTTCTCGCCGGCCTTGATGCGCTCCCAGAACCCAGGAGCCGCGCCGGCGGCGCGCTCGGCCTCGGTGCCGAACACATGGGGATGGCGCCGGATCATCTTGGCGGTGATGGCATCGGCCACGTCGGCGAAGGCGAATGCGCCTTGCTCCTCGGCCATGCGCGCGTGATAGGCGACCTGCAGCAGCAGGTCGCCCAGCTCCTCCTTGAGGTCCGCAAGGTCCTGCCGCTCTATGGCGTCGGCGACCTCGTAGGCCTCCTCGATGGTATATGGAGCAATCGACTTGAACGTCTGCTCCAGGTCCCAGGGACAGCCCGTTCCGGGCGTCCGCAGCGCCGCCATTACGGACAGGAGGTCGGCAATCGACTTGCGCGCGTCACTGCTCATTGCCGCAGCTCTCGCTTCGGTTGATGATTGGCCGCGTCTGATAGCACGAGCCCCGCCCGCATGCTGCGCGTCACGAGCACTATCTCAATCGATCCCTCCGAGCTCGACGAGGTGTTCGTGCGCGCCTCGGGTCCCGGCGGCCAGAACGTCAACAAAGTGTCGACGGCGGTGCAGCTCAAGTTCGACGTGCGGCGCTCGCCCTCGCTGCCCGAGCCGGTGCGCCAGCGGCTCGTCAAGCTCGCGGGCAACCGCATGACCCTCGACGGTGTCCTCGTCATCACCGCAGAGCGCTACCGCAGCCAGGCCCGCAACCGCGAGGATGCGCGCGAGCGGCTCATCGCCCTGATCCGCCAGGCAAGCATCCCGCCGAAGCCGCGCCGGGCCACCAAGCCACCGCGCGCATCGAGGTTGGAGCGCCGCAAAGCCAAGGAGCAGCGCTCGAAGACCAAGGCGCTGCGGCGGGTGCGCGATCCAGATTTGTGATGTCTTGGCTCCATCGCGCATCGCATAATATATATTATGGAAACTATATAGGGTAGTCATGCTATTTATCAATCGGGACGCGCGGCGAAGCCATACTCCGGCAGATCGTCACTTCTCCGCCTTCTCATGGTGGTCGGCCACGAAGCGGTCGAGGAGCCGCACGCCCCAACCTGATCCCCAGCTCTGGTTGATCTCGTTCCTGGCAGAATTGAAGGCAGTGCCGGCAATGTCGAGATGCGCCCAATCCGTGTCCTTGACGAAGCGCTGCAGGAACTGGGCCGCTGTGATCGCGCCGCCGTGACGGCCGCCGATATTCTTCATGTCGGCGGTCTTGCCGTCGATCAGCTTGTCGTAGGCCTTGGCCAGAGGCATACGCCACACCTTCTCGCCCGTCACCTCGCCCGCCGCCATCAGGGCGGCGGCAAGCTTGTCGTCGTTGGAGAAGAGGCCGGCATACTCCTTGCCGAGCGCGACGATGATGGCGCCGGTGAGGGTGGCGAGATCGACGATGAGCTTCGGTTTGAAGCGGTCTTGCGCATACCAGAGCACGTCAGCCAGGACGAGGCGGCCTTCCGCGTCGGTATTCAATACTTCGATAGTCTGCCCGGACATGCTGGTGACGATGTCGCCTGGCCGCTGTGCCGTGCCTGACGGCATGTTCTCGGTGAGCCCGACGAGACCGACCGCATTGACCTGGGCCTTGCGGCTGGCGAGCGCCAGCATCAGCCCGGCCACGCAAGCCGCGCCGCCCATATCGCCCTTCATGTCCTCCATGCCGGCAGCTGGCTTCATGGAGATGCCGCCAGTGTCGAAGCACACGCCCTTGCCGACAAAGCAGACCGGCTTGCCGCGCTTCGACTTGGAGCCGTTCCACTGCATCACGACCACGCGCGATGGCCTGGTGCTCCCCTGGCCGACGGCGAGCAGCGCATTCATCTTGAGCGCCTCGAGCTGCTTCTCGTCGAGGACTTCGACCGTGAGGCCGGCCTGGCCAAGGTCCGTCAGGCGCTCGGCAAACTCCACAGGTCCCAGCACGTTGGCAGGCTCGTTGACGAGATCGCGCGCCAGAAAAATGCCGTCGGCGAGCGCCCGCCGGCTGGCGAATGCCTTGGCGGCTGCGTCCGGCTTGGCGCAGTGCACGGTCAGCGTGACCAGACCGTCGCGGGCATCGGACTCGGCGCTCTCATCCTCGCTCTTGCGGGTCTGATACTTCGTGAAGCTGTAGCTCCTGAGCAAAGCTCCGAACGCCAGATCGGCGGCGAACACATCGGCGCCTACGTGGCCCGCATCCGCCGGGTCGGAAACGAGGCTGGCGCTCGCTGTCTTGCGCGCCCTGATCTGCGCGTGCGCAAATCCGCCAAGCCGCAGCCGGTCGAGTTCGTTCGGCGAGCGCCCGGTGCCGGCCAGGATCAAGCGCTGCGCATCGACTCCGCCAGGGGCCAGGAGCTCGATGGCCGTGCGTGCCTTGCCCGTGAAGCCCGCGGCTTGGGCCGCTCGCGTCAGTGCGCCCTTGGTGCGCTCATTGATGGCGCTTGCCGCAGAGCCAAGCGCCAGCTCATCCCCAGCCAGCACAACCACAGTGCCGGCGGCCGCCGCACCAAGGGGCGCGAACTGGATTTGCAATGGTGGCGGCATGCGTTGCATCTCCCTAGCGTTCCGGCGCTTTCCGGTAGTGTGGACGGGCGTTGCCTGCGCCTACCGCCGCGTGGGGCGGGGCCCAAGGGACCTAGCCCAACGGCGAGCCGGGTCAAACCAGCGATGACCGGAGAAGCAGTCGCTGTGCAACCATAGTCTGCGGCCGGGCAAGCGCAAGGTGTGACGCGGCGTCGCCCGAGCGTGCCCCAAGATGCCGATGTGACCCGGCGGCCACCCTGGGCTCTGAATCCAAAAGATCGCGCCGCCGCCCCGCTCAAGTCACCTTTCCGCCAACATACTGTGGGACCCCCTAAGCGGCTCATCTGGCATTGATTTGTGGGAAGCCAATCATGCCGGACTGCTGAACGCGTCCCTGGGGAGGCTTGCCATTTTCGGTCGCATTCTCAGCCGCTACATTTTCCGGCAGGCGGCTGGGGCACTGGTCGTCATCCTCCTTTCCCTCACGAGCGTAGTGTGGATCGGGGTGGCTTTGCGCCAGCTCGAGCTGATGACCAGCCAGGGCCAGGATGCCCTGCGCTTCATGGTCATGACCACGCTCGCAATTCCCAGCATGCTGGCGCTGATCGCCCCGATCGCCTTGCTCATCGCCTGCATCCATGTGCTGAACCGGCTCAATGGCGACAGCGAGCTGATCGTCATGACGGCAGGGGGTGCACCGGTGTGGGCGCTCCTGAAGCCGTTGGGCCTGCTCGCGGTCCTGGTCGGCATCGGCGTGTCGTTCGTCAATCATGTGGCGGGACCGTGGAGCCAGCGCATGCTGCGCGAGTACACGGTTCTTGTGCGCACGGACCTGATCGGCCAGGTCATTCAGCCCTGGCGTTTCACCGAGCCCGAGCCGAAGCTGACGCTGCACATTCGCGACCGCGACGGCGTCAACCTGCTCGGCCTCCTGATGCACGATGCGCGCGATGCAAAGCAGGTTGCATCCTACCTCGCCGAGCGCGCCCAGGTGCTAAAGCAGGGCGACAGCGCCTACCTTCGCATGGAGAAGGGCCACATCGTGCGTCGCACGCCAGGCGACCCGGCTCCGCAGATTATTGCGTTTGCCGAGTACGTGGTCGATCTCAACCAGCTCGAGCAGCGCTCCGATCAATCGCAATGGATCCGCCCGCGCGAGCGCTATACCCCCGAACTGTTGTGGCCTGATCCTGACGACCAGTTCAACAAGTCGAGCCCCGGACGGGTCCTGTCCGAGTTGCATGAGCGCTTTTCGAGCCCGCTCTACCCGTTGGCGTTCGTACTCGTCGTCATCGCGTTCATGGGGGGCGCCCAGACCACCCGCCAGAACCGCATGCAGGCTGCGATCGCCGCGTTCTCTGTCGGCGTCGTTTGCCGCATTCTTGGCATCGCGGCGGCCAACACGGTGGCCGTCCGGCCAAGCGCCGCCTACCTGTTGTATGCCGTCCCTGCGAGCGCGGTCCTGTTCGGTTTGATCCGTACCCATTGGCGTGCCACGCCCCGGCCGCCCACGCAGCTCGAATTGGCTGCCGCCGCCGTCAACGGTTGGGTGAAGAAGCCTTTCGCAAGTCTGGCGCTGGCACGCAGCCGCTGGCTCCAGCAGCGGAGGTCCAGAGGCGGTCAATCGTTTCTGCGCAGGACGCTGCGTCGCTACGTGGCGAGGCGCTTCCTAGTCAGCATCGTGGGCGCCTTTGTGGTGTGCGCCTGCCTGATCTTCATGATCGACATGATCGAGCTCCTGCGCATGTCGCGCCGGGCCAAGGACCTCTCGCTTACGATGCTGCTGTGGATGGGGCTCTTGCGGCTGCCAGCGTTCTCCGAGCTGCTCTTGGCGTTTGCCGTGCTGGTGGGAAGCATCGGCGCCCTGCTGAGCCTCAACCGCAGGTCCGAGCTGACCGTGATGCGTTCGGCGGGCATGTCCGTTTGGCAGTTCTTGCGCCCGGGGCTCGTCGTCACCCTTTTTCTCGGGGTCATGGCCGTTACGGTGTACAACCCGATAGCCGCGTCCGCGCGCGCCGAGGCCGAGCAGCTGATTGCCGAGGTGCTGGGAGCCGAGGCGGGGCTGCTGGCGGGCGCGGGCGAGAAGTCGTGGCTCCGCCAGGACGGAGCCGATGGCCAATCTGTGATGAATGCTCAGGCATCATCCAACCAGGGGTTGTCCTTGGCCGGGACTTATTGCCTTTCAGTTCGACCCGGCAGGGCACTTCCTAGAGCGCATTGATGCCGAGCGCGCAGTGCTCCAGGACGGCTTCTGGGAGTTGCATCGTGCGACCGTCTCCCGCCCCCTCAAAGAGCCCGAGTTTTTCAACACGTATTCCGTCAGCACCCACCTCGACCGAGCGCGA
Organism: uncultured Alphaproteobacteria bacterium; assembly: GCA_963756735.1. Taxonomy (GTDB): domain Bacteria; phylum Pseudomonadota; class Alphaproteobacteria; order Rhizobiales; family Hyphomicrobiaceae; genus AWTP1-13. The sequence continues at coordinate 48,426 of CAVWOY010000016.1, read as the reverse complement.
GTTGGCGACGCCTTCGGATCGGAAATCGCAATCTCGTTCTGGCAGCTGCCGGATTTGATAGAAGTATCTGAAAAAGCGGGACTTTCCGCATCCAAGTATCGCATGCAATATGCCCTTCTGGTGTCGCGCCCAGGCCTCATGCTCGCGATGGTGGTTTTGGCCGCAACTGTGTCATTGCGGTCATTCCGAGGCGGTGGGATACAGACTATGGTCTTGACCGGGATGGTAGGGGGAATCGGCTTCTTCTTGCTGGCAGAGGTGTCGCGCCAAGTTGGCGCTGCAGGCTATTTGTCACCCGCGCTGGCAGTGGGAGTGCCGATCAGTACTGCGTTGCTCCTCTCGCTTACGGTGTTGCTGCACCAGGAGGACGGCTGAGTGATGCGTCGAGCGCTGATACCGCACGGGCCGTGCGGCGGAGCGCCTGTTAGCGGCCGTTCAGGTGGACGGCTGCTGCGGGTTGCTGCGCTCGCGGTACTGTGCGCAGCGGGATGGATCACGTGTCAGCTGGGCACTGCACTGGCGCAGGACCCAAGCTTGCGTCCGCCGCAGGGCAGCTCGAAAAGCTCATTCCCCAAGACCCCGGGCGGCATGTTTGGCCCTGCGCCGAGGATTGACCGGGCGCAGCCGCTTTACTTGCAGGCCGATCAGCTGGTCTACGACACCAAAACCAATCGCGTCATCGCGCAGGGCAATGTCGAGATCTACTACAACAACTACATCCTGACAGCCGATCAGGTAGTCTACGATCAGAACCTCAACAAGCTCATCGCCAGGGGCAACGCTCAGCTGAAGGACCCCAACGGGTCAGTCACCCGGGCCGACCGCCTCGAGGCGCTCGATGATTTCCGCGATGCCTTCGTCCAGTCGTTGAGCATGGTGACGCATGACGATACGCGCATCGCTGCCGATCGGGCGGTGCGGCGGGAGGGCAACGTCAGCGAGTTCGAGCGCGGCAGGTTCACGCCCTGCCGCAGCGACCCAGGCATGCCGCCCTTGTGGTGCCTGAGCGCGGCGCGCATCGTCCACGACCAGCAAGCCGCCACCATCACCTACCAGGGCGCACAGTTTGAGCTGTTCGGCGTGCCGATAGCGTATTTGCCCTACTTTCAGCACCCCGACCCGTCGGTGAAGCGCCAGACGGGTTTCCTGATGCCATCCTACGGACACTCTTCGACGCTCGGGACGTTTGCCGAGGTGCCCTACTACTTCGCCATCGCACCCAACGCTGATTTCCTGTTCTCCCCGAAATATCTCTCCGAGCAGGGGGTGTTGTGGCAGGGCGAGTGGCGGCATCGCCTCGCCAACGGCCAGTACAATCTGAAGATCGCGGGCATCCAGGACGACGCGGCGCCGCTGATCAACGATCTGGGATGGCGAGGCTCCCTGCAGACGAAGGGACAATTCTCGCTATCGTCCTGGTGGCGCTACGGCTGGGACGTGACAATAGAGAGCGACGAAAGCTTCCGTCGCTTCTACCAGCTGGACTCTATCCTGCTTACCGATCGCGTTAATCTCGCGTACTTGCAGGGCATGAGCGAGCGCAACTACTTCGGCGCCACGTTCTATCAGTTCGGCGGTCTGCTGCTGGACAACACCGAGGTTTCCAATTCGTGGGTGCACCCGGTGATCGACTACAACTACTTCGTGGGCACTCCGGTCGCCGGCGGTGAGCTGAACTTCAAGGCGCACGCGCGTGCTTTGACACGCGCGGACGGTTCCGACAGCAATGTGGCCGTCGTCGAGGCCAACTGGCGCCGCAAGATCATCGACCCCATCGGGCAGGTGTGGACGCCTTTCGGTCATGCACGTGGCGACGTGTTCAGTTGGACGGACGCGCGTGACCCCAACAATCCGAACGCCTTCATTCCCGACGATACCATCGTGAGAGGAACCGGCGCCGCAGGCCTTATGTACTCCTACCCCTTCGTTGCCCATGCGGGCTGGGCGACGCACATTTTCGAGCCCACCGCCCAGGTAATCGTGCGCCCCAATACCATCGATCAGCGGCGCGCGCCTAACGAGGACGCACGCAGCCTCGTGTTCGATGACACGCTGCTCTTCAACATTGACCGGTTCTCAGGCTACGACCGCATCGAGACGGGAACGCGGGTCAACCTCGGTGTCCAGTACACAATGCAGGCGAGCAAGGGTTTCTATGCGCGCGCCGTCTTCGGTCAAAGCCTGCATGTGGCCGGCGACAACCCTTATGCGAATACTGGTCTCTCGCTTGGCCCGGTGGACAACAACGGCAATCCGATCCTCGTGCCGACCTTCTCGCCCGTCAGCGGCCTGCAGACCGATCGCTCGGACTATGTCGCGGGCTTGTACGTGTCGCCGTTCGCCGGCTTGAGCCTGATCTCCCAGAGCCGCTTCAGCGAAGGCGATTGGGCGCTCCGGCGCCAGGACAGCTTGTTGCAGGCAAACTACGGTCCGGTTTCGGCGCAGGCGGGCTACACATTCTCACACTTCGATCCGGTGCTTGGCGTGGTCGACGACCAGCAGGAGGCGATCACCGCGCTCGGCCTGCGCCTGACCGACCGCTGGAGCATTCTGGGCCAATTGCGCTATGACCTGGACTCTGCGCGAGCGTATCCAGGACATGATCCAACTCAAATATCAGGACGAATGCTTCGTGCTTACCGCGAGCTATATCGAAACCTTCGTGGAAAACCAGGCGCTGGATATACGTCCAGACCGCACTTTGATGCTGCGCTTCGAGCTCAAGCATCTGGGAGACTTCAACTATCGCACCGATGTGCTCAGCACGGGCTTTGGGGATACCAACAGCGCCTACAAGCAATAGCCCTCACGGGGCCTGGTGCCCACAGCCGACTTGCTGCCCGCTGCCGCCGTGCGATAGTTCGAGCGGGCCGCCACGCGGTCGCCATGGTTATCCTGTGGAAAGTCGTGGGCAGCCTATGGGATGTTGGCGGTATCCTTCATCCCGCAGAATTGCAATAGACGCCTCGGTCATGCGCCCCACAACTGCTCATATTCTGACGCTCGCTCGCTTGGCCCCGGTGCTGGCGTTCGCGATCGCCGTGCTGGGCCATCCAGCGTCGATCGGATCCCTGGCTGCCCAGCCTGCAAAGGCCCCCTCCGCCAAGCCCGAGAAATCCGCCAAGCACGAGAAAGAAGGACCTGCTGCCGCGAGAGGCGAGCAGGGCATCGTGGTGCTGGTCAATGACGAGCCGATTACGGCATATCAGATCGAGCAGCGGGCCAACTTCATCGCACTCAATGCCGGGGCGGGGCCCGACCTGAAGGCCAAAGCGGAGGCGCGCTGGCAGCAGATCATCAAGGATCCGAAAACCAACGAGCGCTTCCAGAACATCTTGCGCGAGAAGCAAGTCAAGTCGCGCGAGGAGGCGCAGGAGTTGCAGAAGCAGTACGTCACGTCTCTGCAGCAGTCGATGGTCGAGCAGCTCAAGCGCGAGGCGCGCGCCGGCATACTGCCAAAGATACGGAGCAGCGCCAAAGATGAGCTGATAGACGAGCGTATCAAGCTGCAGGAAGCCAAGAGGGTCGGCGTCGAGGTCGCGGATGCGGAGGTGAAGCGCTTCCTGACCGACCTCGCAGGCAGAAACAAGCTGTCTTACGAGCAGTTCTCGCAGCACCTGAAAGGCATGGGCGTCGACATAGGCACCGTCGGCGACCGGTTTCGCGCCCAGAGAGCCTGGCGCGACGTGGTCATGCGTCGCTTCGGCGCGCAGGTAACGGTCACGCATCGCGATGTCGATCGCGCGCTCACGGGCGCTGCCTCGGAGACCGGCGAAGACAGCGTCGAACTCCAGATCAGCAGAATTGCGCTGAGTTTGCCGAGCCTGGATCAGGTCGCTATCACGAAGCGCTACACCGAGGCGACCACCTTGCGGCGCAAGTATGCCGGATGTAAGTCAATGGCGGAGCTGGCGAAGGGGGTTGCAGGGGCTCGTTTCGAGGATACGAAGTTCGTGAAGCCGAGCGCCATTCCGGAGCCGACGCGCTCCATGCTGCTGAGCGCCAAGGATGGGGACATGTTGCCGCCCACCACAACCGGCGATGGCGTCGAGCTCTATGCCGTTTGCGGCCGTCGCGGCGTGGCAGTCAACGACGCGCAGCGAAGCAAGGCACAGGAAGAGCTCCAGTTCAAACAGCTCGAAATGCTCGCCCAGCGGCATATGCGCAACCTTCGCCAGGACGCGCACATCGAAAACCGATAGCTATGCCTTCCGCACCCCCAGAAGCGGGGTCCCTTCCCCTCGCCGTGACGATGGGCGATCCCGCCGGGATCGGGCCTGATGTCATTCTGGCGAGCTGGTCCGCGCGCAAACAGCGAGCGCTGCATCCCTTTGCCGTCTACGGCAATCCGGAAGCATTGCGCGAACGGGCGCGCACCCTTGGCCTTCCGGCCGCCGTCGTGGAAATAAAGGAGATCGAGGAGGCTGGCCAGGTATTTGCTGATGCCCTGCCTGTGTGCCTGCCGGCGGCGGGGTCGGCACACGGAAAGAGCAGTGAGGATGCGGCCATTGTTGCCGCCATCGAGGCTGCGACGGCCGCAGTCGCCGGCGCGGAGGCCCTGGCCCTGGTCACCGGGCCAATCGCCAAGCGATCGCTGCAGGCCGTGCGCCTCGAATATCCCGGACACACGGCGTTCCTCGGCCACCTGGCATCGAAGCACAGCCACGGCCGGCGGTTCCATCCGGTCATGATGCTGGTCGCCGACGAGCTCAAAGTTGTGCCTGCGACCGTGCATATTCCGTTGGCCGCCGTATCCGCCGCGCTTTCAACAGCCATGCTCGCCGAAACGCTGCGCATCACCGCCTCGGCACTTGTCGAGGATTTCGGCATCGGCAAGCCCCGCATCGCTGTCGCAGGACTAAATCCGCACGCAGGAGAAGGCGGGCTGATTGGCAGTGAGGAGGTCAGCATCATCGCTCCGGCCATCGCCCAGGTGGCATCGGCCGGCGTATGCGTCAGCGGACCCCTTTCGGCCGACACCCTGTTTCACGCCGAGGCCCGCAGCGCCTATGACGCGGTCGTGGCCATGTACCATGACCAAGCGTTGATCCCCCTGAAGACCCTGGCCTTCGACCGTGGGGTGAACGTGACGCTCGGGCTTCCATTCGTGCGCACATCTCCCGACCACGGCACCGCGTTTGCACTGGCGGGTACCGGCAAGGCACGGCCCAGCAGCTTCATTGCCGCCCTCGAGCTGGCGGCTGGCTTGGGCCTGCGGCGGGCAGCGGCCCGCAGGGCCTTGGGTACATGAGCCAACCCCCCGATGGCCTCCCTTCGCTTGGCGAGGTCGTGCGTGATCTAAACTTGGCTGCGCGCAAGGGGCTGGGGCAGCATTTCATCCTCGACCTCAACGTGACCCGGCGCATCGCCCGGGCGGCCGGTCCGCTGGCGGGCAAGACGGTGGTGGAGATCGGCCCGGGCCCCGGTGGGCTCACGCGGGCATTGTTTCTCGAGGGTGCCGAGCGCGTCATCGCGGTTGAGCGGGATGAGCGCTGCCGGCCGGCCCTGGAGGCGATCGCGTCGCGCTATCCCGGCCGTCTGGAGGTCCATTTCGGTGATGCTGTCGAAGCCGACTGGCGCAGGCTGATCTCGGGCACCATCGCCAAGCCGAGCATCATTGCCAATCTGCCTTACAATGTGGCGACGCTATTGGTGACTGGTTGGCTCGAGTCACAGCCCTGGCCGCCATGGTACGGGCACATGGTGCTGATGTTCCAGAAGGAGGTAGCCGAGCGATTGGTGGCATCTCCAGGCACCAAGGCCTACGGACGGCTGGCGGTCCTGGCTCAGTGGCGCACGCGGCCGCGCTTGCTCTTTGCTCTGAAGCCCGAGGTCTTTGTGCCCGCCCCGGCCGTTGCTTCTGCCGTCGTGGAGTTCCGGCCCATCGAGCACCCGCAGGCTGGCTGCTCAGTTCAAACATTGGCGAGACTCACTGCTGCCGCGTTCGGTCAGCGCCGAAAGATGCTGCGCCAGAGCCTCAAGCCGCTCGTTGCCGAGCCTGAACCATTGTTGGCGGCCACCGGGCTTGCACCCACCTTGCGCGGCGAGGTGCTCACGGTGAGCGACTTTGGCCGGCTGGCGTACGCATTGGAGCGCTGGCCGCACCGGTGAACTCAAAGGCCCGCGAGGACCCCTTGCACGAAGGTATCGAGGCCCGATTGGCGCACCCGCCTCAAGCGCTCGGCCGCCAAGATGGAACGCAGACCGGCGGTGCTCTGCTCGACATCGGCGTTGACGATGACATAGTCGTACTCGCTCCAGTGCTCGATCTCGGCGGCCGCGGCAGCCATCCGCCGCGCGACAACGGTCTCCGAGTCCTGGTTGCGCCCCTTGAGACGACGCTCGAGCGACTTCGCGTCGGGAGGCAGGATGAACACGCGCACAACGTCGCGTGGAAGCCTCTTCTTGAGCTGTCTGGCGCCCTGCCAATCGATGTCGAACAGCACGTCGCGGCCGCTGTTCAACGCTTCCAGCACCGGCCCCTTCGGGGTGCCGTAGAGCTGCCCGAAAACCTCCGCCCACTCGAGCAGCTTGCGCCGCCGCTGCAACCGCTGAAACTCTGCCTTGTCGATGAAGATGTAGTCCGCGCCGTCCACCTCACCGCGCCGGGCCGCGCGCGTCGTAACCGATACGGACATGTGTATGCCGGCATCCGCTTCCAGCAGGCGCCGCGCAAGCGTGGTCTTGCCCGCACCCGAGGGCGACGACAGCACCATGAGCAGGCCCCGCCGGCCAATGCGGACAGTTACCTTGCCGCTCGGCCTATTCAACATTCTGCACCTGCTCGCGCATTTGGTCGATGATGGCCTTGAGCTCAAGACCGGCTCGCGTTGTATCTGTGTCGCTGGACTTGGAGCACAGTGTGTTGGCCTCGCGATTGAACTCCTGCGCGAGAAAGTCGAGGCGACGGCCCGCAGGCTCGTGCAACAGCAGCAGCTGGCGCGCCGCGCCAACGTGGGCAGCCAGTCGCTTGAGCTCTTCCTCGGTATCCGCGCGGGTCGCCAGCAACGCCGCCTCCTGATAGAGGCGCGTTTCATCGAATGCAGTGCCACCGTCCAGCAGCCGGCTCACTTGCTCCTTGAGCCGCTGCTTGACGGCAGCAGGCGACCTCGCCGGCAAGCGCTCGATGGTGCCGATCAAGCTCTCGATTGCCGTGAGCTGGCCTAGCACCACCGCCTGCAGCCGGCCGCCTTCCTCCGCGCGGGCACGGACAAGATGATCGAGGGCCTCGCCCAGGCTTGCCAGCATGGCTTGTGCACGCGATCGTGCCTCCGCCTCGCTCTCTTCGGGTTCCACGAACTCCAGCACACCCTTGATGCCAAGCAGCGCCTCGGGGCTGGCCGGGCCGACGGGAGCGCTTGCCCTGAGCCGCTCCACCGCGTGGAGAACTTGCTTGAGCGCGTTCTCGTTGAGCTGGATCTGCGTCTGACCGTGCAAACGCTTGACACTGAGGTTCACCGCCACGTTTCCGCGGGCAATGCGCTGGCTGACAGCTTCGCGGATCTGCGGCTCCATGCCTTCGAAGCCCGGGGGCACCCGTAGCCTGATATCGAGGCCGCGCCCATTGACGGAGCGCACTTCCCAGTGCCAGCTCAGCGGGCCGGCTGCTGCGTCGGCCCGGGCAAAGCCGGTCATGCTCTTGATTGCCATGAGCTTGGTCGCTAGGTGCGGGCCAGTGGCCAGGAAATGGACTGAGGCGCGCCGTTACCGCAGAATCTGCGCCAGTGCGAACAAATCTAGCCGTTGTTCACGCGCCCAACAAGGCGATGCGCCAAGGGTGCTCTCAGCGCCTGGGCGTCGGCGATTTTGTGGGCTGTGTGGTCGAACTCCAAGCCGGAGTGTCTTGGTTGGCGCCTGCTGGCTGCGACGTGGACGGCGCAGGCTCTGCCGGGGCTGCGGCCTTGTTCTTGTCGGCGGGTGGCGTGCGGGGGACGGCCGGCGATTTGGAGGAGCCTGCTATGGGCGCATCTTGTGGCGGCGTACCCGCGGCCTTCGCCTTCATGTCTTTCTCCAGGGCCCGCCACTTCGCCACATTGGCGTTGTGCTCCTTGAGGGTCTCAGAGAACACGTGGCCACCGTTGCCGTCGGCCACGAAATAGAGGTCCCTGGTGTCTGCCGGACTGAGCACCGCTTCGATGGCCGCCTTGCCGGGATTGCAGATCGGTGTCGGAGGCAGGCCATCGATTTGATAGGTGTTGTGGGGCGTTCTCTGGGCGATCTCGCTCTTGCAGTATGGGCCGGTTCCAGATGCTCTTGCCGCCGCTGATACCGTAGAGGATCGTCGGGTCGGAATGCAGGCGAATCTTCTGCCTGAGCCGGTTGATGAATACAGCCGCCACCCGGTCGCGCTCATCGTTCCGCCCCGTCTCCTTCTCCACGATGGAAGCGAGAATGAGCGCCTCCTCCCAGGTCCTGATCGGCAGGTCCTTTTTGCGCTGCGCCCACAGCTTCTCACCGAGGCGCCGGGATTCGACTTGCATCATCTCGAGGATCGACTGGCGGGTCGCGCCACGCTGCACCACGAAGGTCTCCGGAAGCAGTGAACCTTCGGAGGGAACCTCGGTAATCTCGCCCGACAGGTTGGTATCGGCCTTCAGCCGCTCGACGATCTGCTCGCTGGTCAGACCTTCGGGGACCGTCACCTTGTAGGTGATAGTCTTGCCCTCGGCCACGATGTCGATGATCTGACGCACACTGGCGGCTTGGGGGATCAGATAGTCGCCGGCCTTGAGTTGCACAGAACGTGACCTGTCGACCCAGCCGCTCAGTCTCGACAGAAGATAGCCGGCAACGAACAGGCGCCGATCCGACACGAAGCCGTCGCGCTCGAGACGCGCGGCGATCTCGTGGCTGGACTCGCCTTTGGGAACCGCGAGGAGCTTGCTGCGAGCAAGGGGGCCGGGCGCGTTGATTTGGTTCTGCACGGCGACCGCCGTTCCGGCAGCGAGCAACATCACCAGCAGCAGCAACGTCATCAGGCCGCTCAGCACGCGAACCGCAGTCCGAGACTCGCCGCGATCACGGCGAAAGCGGTGACGCCGGTTCTGCATTGCCGGGCGGGTCGGCTCCAGCCGCTCGGCTGGGCTCCGCGCGAAACTCCCGGTCGGGCGGCCAGTGTAGTGCGGATCCGCCGGCCGGCGGTTGCTCATCTGATCCGCTCCTTGCGATGCGCCGGCGTTTCGTCTCGTGAAGTCTTGCGCCCTGATTTACCGGCAGTTCGATGCAGGGCGAGGCTTGGCTGCAAATGTGGCGAAAGGACGATTTGAGCGCAAGCCGCAACCGACAACCGAACCTGGAGCCGGACCCTGTCTTTGTCAGGCCGCCAAGCGGCTCAGCACCAGCGACGCGTTGGTGCCGCCGAAGCCGAAGGAATTGGACAGTACCATACTCAACTCGCGCTTCTTGGCCGCGTGCGGGACAAGATCGATGACCGTGGAAACCGATGGATTGTCGAGATTGAGCGTCGGCGGCGTGATGCTGTCGCGCATGGCGAGTATGGAGAAAACCGCCTCGACGGCGCCCGCGGCTCCAAGCAGATGACCTATCGCGGACTTCGTCGATGACATGGCGAGTTGCCCTGCGGCATTGCCGAACAGACGCTCGACAGCGCCCAGCTCGATCTCGTCACCTAGCGGTGTAGAGGTGCCGTGCGCGTTGATGTAGCCGATATCGCTAGGCTCGATGCCGGCGCGTGCGAGCGCCATGCGCATGCAGCGGTAAGCGCCATCTCCGTCCTCGGCAGGTGCTGTTATGTGATGCGCATCGCCGGAAAGCCCATAACCCACGACCTCAGCGTAAATCCGAGCCCCGCGCGCCCGGGCATGCTCCAGGCTTTCCAGCACGACCACGCCTGCCCCCTCGCCCATGACGAAGCCGTCGCGATCCTTGTCGTAGGGCCTGGATGCCTTGGTTGGCGCATCGTTGAAACCCGTGGATAGCGCACGACACGCAGCGAAACCGGCAACCGCCAGCCGGCACAGCGGGCTCTCCGCACCGCCGGCCAGCATGACGTCGGCGTCGCCGAGGGCGATCAGCCTGGCGGCATCGCCGATAGCGTGAGCACCAGTTGAGCACGCAGTCACGACCGCGTGGTTGGGGCCCTTGAGGCCGTGCCTGATCGAGACGTAGCCGGAAGCGAGGTTGATGAGGCGTCCGGGTATGAAGAACGGGCTGACGCGGCGGGGGCCCTTCTCTTTGAGGAGAAGGGATGTTTGGGCTATGCCGTCGAGCCCGCCGATGCCGGAGCCGATGAGGACGCCGGTGCGCTCCTGCTTGTGCGGAGTGTCCGCTTTCCAGTCGGCATCTTCGAGAGCCTGATGCGCAGCGCCCATGGCGAAGATGATGAAGTCGTCGACTTTGCGCTGCTCTTTCGGCTCCATCCAGTCGTCGGGGTCGAACTTGCCGTCAGTCAGTGCGCCGCGGGGCACGAAGCATCCGATCTGACAGGTAAGGTCGCTGACATCGAATTCCGCAATGCGTCGCGCCCCACTCTTGCCTTCCAGCAGTCGCGACCAGGTAGCCTCCACCCCGCAGCCGAGCGGAGTAACCAGACCAAGCCCAGTGACAACTACGCGGCGTAACATCCCTGCTTCCGATTTGGTCTGCCGCTGGCGGTGCTGCGTGGATGCGCGCCGCCCCTCGTGCGGCACGCTTCGCGGTGGCCGTGGGAGCTCAGTAGTTCAAGCGCGTTATGACGCCGGCGGAGTCCCTGCGGCGCTGGCGTGCTCCTCGAGGAACTTGATCGCATCCCCGACAGTCTGAATTTGCTCGGCGGCATCGTCGGGAATCTCGCACCCGAACTCCTCCTCGAACGCCATCACGAGTTCGACGGTATCCAAGCTGTCGGCGCCCAGGTCGTCGATGAAGCTTGCGTTGTCGGTTACCTTGTCGGCCTCCACCCCTAGATGCTCGACCACGATCTTCTTCACGCGCTCTGAGACGTCGCTCATTGGTCTCTATCCTCGCCTGGCCTGTCTGTATTCTGATCCAACTTGCTGCTGCTCGCGTCAAACCTACTGGGATGGAGCCCCAAGCTCGTTGCTAGCACTAGCCGCATCGGTACGGAAGCACACCCCTGATAGCCACGTTTTCCTCAGGTTGGGCGCTAAAGATCTGGCCGCTCGTTAACATACTTCCCCTGCCTTGGCCAGCGCGCGAAAGGGTTGCGACCGGCGTTTCCCATCCCTGTTTTCGCAGTCAAATCATAACCATACCGCCGTTCACGTGGAGGGTCTGGCCCGTCATGTAGCTGCTTTCGGCGGACGCCAAATAGACGCACGCTGCAGCTACGTCAGCCGGGCTGCCGAATTTCTGCGCCGGAATGGCCTCCTTGATTGTGGCGACCTGCTTCTCGTTCAGCGCATCCGTCATGGGCGTCGAGATAAAGCCTGGCGCGATGCAGTTCACGGTAATGCCGCGCGAGGCCACTTCGCGAGCCAGCGACTTCGACATGCCGATCATGCCTGCCTTGGAAGCTGCGTAGTTGCCTTGCCCCGGGTTGCCGATGATGCCGCTCACCGAGGAGATGTTGATGATCCGGCCATAGCCGGTCTTGGCCCGCATCATGGCGCGCGCCGCCGGCGCGCATGAGCATGAAGGTGGACGTGAGGTTGACCGCAATGACCTCGTCCCACTGCTCATCCTTCATCACCATGAACAGGTTGTCGCGCGTGAGACCGGCGTTGTTGATCAGAATATCGAGCCGGCCAAGCTTGGCGATGGCCTCGTCGATCAACTTGGCCACTTGCGTTTTGTCGCCGAGATCGCAAGGCAGAACATGCACGCGATCGCCAAGCTCGGCGGCCAACCGGTCAAGCTTGTCCCGCTGCCGGCCAGATACGGCGACGGTTGCACCCTGACCATGCAGCGCACGCGCAATGGCGCCGCCAATTCCACCCGTCGCGCCCGTGACCAGCGCTGTCTTGTCGTTCAGCTCGAACATCGTGTTTCCTATTGCGTGAGCGAGCCTAGCACGGCCGAGATGTCCTGCGGCGTGCCCACGGAGATCGCATTGAGCGACGGCTCGATGCGCTTTGCCAGGCCCGCCAAGATCTTGCCTGACCCAATCTCGTAGATGCCGGTGACACCCAGCGCAGCCATGGTGGCGATGCTTTCGCGCCAGCGCACCGTGCCGGTCACCTGCTCCACCAGTCGACGTTTGATCTCGGCCGGGTCCGAAACGGGTTGGGCGAGCACGTTGGCGATCAGGGGAACGGCCGGTGCCTTCAATTCGACCCGCGCCAACGCTTGCGCCATCGCATCCGCCGCAGGTTGCATCAAGGCACAGTGGAATGGTGCACTGACATTCAGGGGCATGAAACGGCGCACGCCATGTGCCTTCGCCAGCTGGCCGGCGCGGTCGATGGCACTCTTGGCGCCGGAGATGACAGCCTGCGTAGGCTCGTTGTCGTTGGCGAGCTCGCAGACTTCACCTTGCGCCGCCTCGGCCGACAGCTTCTCGGCAACGTCCTTGCCGACACCCAAGAGCGCCGCCATAGCGCCATGGCCGACGGGAACGGCCTTTTGCATCGCCTGTCCGCGCGTCTTGAGAAGGCGCGCTGCATCCGCGATCGACAAGGCACCGGCGGCCGCGAGCGCGGAATACTCACCAAGCGAGTGACCCGCAACGAACCTGACCTTGCTGGCGAGATCGAAGCCGTGCTCAAGCTCGAGCACACGCATCACCGCCATGGATACGGCCATCAACGCGGGCTGGGCATTCTCGGTCAGTGTCAGGGTGTCGATCGGTCCGCTGAACATGATGCCGGACAGTTTCTGGCCGAGCGCCGCATCGACCTCCTCGAATACGCCGCGAGCGCTTGCATGGGCCTGGGCTAGCTCTGCGCCCATGCCGACGGCCTGGCTGCCCTGCCCTGGAAAGACGAAAGCGATGCTCATAGAGCCCGATCACATTGCCTCTGGGGTTTGGCCTTAGCCACAGCCCAGGCCAGTCTGTCAAGCTGACCAGGTCATTCTCGGAGCGGCTGCGCGAGGCTGTTGCGCTGGGTCCGGGGCCTGCCCGTCCCGGCCGAGCATTTGGCCGGCGATTTTGCCTTGCTGCATGAAGCAACTTCAGTATAACTGCGCGCATCGATCGTTCCGGCTGGAGGCTGAACGGGGCCGCCCATGCGGGCGGGGGCGCAAAGCCCATTCCCGGTGTCTCCGCTCTTTCGGGTCCTTTGGGCCTTTCCGCACGGCAGCTTGCCGAACCGGGTCCAAAAGGGGCTTTGCGCCGGAACGGACAACATTGGGAAAGGCTATGGATGCCACTCTATGAGCACGTGTTCCTGGCACGCCAGGACATCTCGCAAGCGCAGGTCGAGGCGCTGACGAAGGAATACAGCGAGATCATCACCGAAGCCGGCGGCAAGATCCCCAAGACCGAATACTGGGGTGTCAAGACCTTGTCTTTCAAGGTCAAGAAGAACCGCAAGGCCCACTACTCCCTCCTCAATATCGATGCCCCGCCGACCGCTGTTGCCGAGATGGAACGGCGGATGGGACTGTCGCCGGATGTCCTGCGCTTTCTGACCATCCGGGTCGACGAGCACGAGACCGAGCCCTCCATCCAGATGCGCAAGAGCGACCGGGACGACCGCCGCGACGGCGAGCGCATGGGTGGTTTTCGTGGCGACCGTGGCGGCTTCCGCGGGGGCGGCGGCCGCGGGGATCGCGGCGGTGGTGGCGGCTTCCGCCGCGACCGGGAAGGTGGCGACCGGCCTCCACGTCCGCCTCGCGAGCCGCGTGATACAGCGCCCGCAGCCGGAGGGGAGGAATAGTCATGACCGACGTTGCAACCAGCGCGGCCCGCAGGCCATTCCATCGGCGCCGAAAGACATGCCCGTTCTCGGGCGACAATGCGCCAAAGATCGACTACAAGGATGCGCGCTTGCTGGGGCGCTACGTCTCCGAACGCGGCAAGATCGTTCCGAGCCGCATCACGGCCGTTTCCGCCAAGAAGCAGCGAGAGCTGGCCCGGGCTATCAAGCGGGCACGCTTCCTCGGGTTGTTGCCGTACTTGATCAAGTAGACTTGCGGCGTACACGGGTTGGGACGGCTGCCCGTCCCTAACCGCCACGGCGGGACAGCTGAAGACATGCCTCAGGGTATCATAGTCGGCGTCGGGTGCCGGGCTTGTCTCGGCCCTCCTCTTCTATTCCGCCGCGCACGGAGGCAGCTTTCTACGGCCCTTCCTGCTGTTCCTTGTGCCGCTGCCGTCCTTGGTGGCTGGCCTGGGGTGGGGATGGCTAGCAGCTTCGCTAGGCGCCGCCGCCGGTTCAGCCATCGTTGCGGGAATTGTCGGCGGAACCTTCGGCCTCGGCTACCTGGTGACCCTCGGCATTCCGGTGGCCCTTGCCGCCTATCTGGCATATCTGAGCCGGCCGGCAGCCTCAGACCCCACGGCTCGTGAGTGGTATCCCCCCGGTCGCCTCGTGGCGGGGATGGCGATATACGCCGGCGCGTTGCCAACGTTCATGCTGACGATGGTCGGGGGAACCTACGACACGCTGCGCCCTGTCCTGGCCGAGGTGCTACAGCAATTCGCCAAGCGTTGGGTCCCCCCGGATGGCCGGCTCACGGACCAGGCTCTTGCTGAGCAAACGGAGTGGGCGCTGTTCCTTCTGCCCGCGGCGTTTGCCGTGCAGTGGCTGTTGCTGTGCGCCGCCAACCTCTATCTGGCCGGCCGGATCGTGCGGGCCTCGGGCCGCCTCGAGCGCGACTGGCCGGACTTGGCAGCCATGAGCTATCCGGCGGGGTTGGCCGTGATGCTGCTGCTCGCGGTGCTGGCGGCGAACGCCGGCGGAATCCTGGCAGTCATCGGCACCGGATTTGTGGGCGCATTTCTCACCGCTTACTTGTTCGCAGGGCTGGCACTCGTGCACTTCGTCAGCCGACGCCGGGCGCCGTGGCTGGTTTGGATCGTCTACCTCGGACTTTTCTTCTTCTGGCCCTTCTTCACTCCTCTGGTCGTGCTGGCGGGCCTGCTTGAGTCCACGCTCGGGCTGAAGCGACGCTTCAGCCCTTCCACAACCCCAACTTGAATCAGCAAACTCGAAACGGAGCATCCCATGCAAGTCATCCTCCTGGAGCGCATCGGCCGGCTCGGCCAGATGGGCGATGTCGTCAACGTCAGGGACGGCTATGCCCGCAATTTCCTGCTACCGCAGAAGAAGGCGCTGCGAGCCACCCAGGACAACATCGCTCGCTTCGAGAAGAACCGCGGCCAGCTCGAGGCACGCGATCTGGAGCTGAAGAAGGAGGCCGAGGCGGTAGCGGCCAAGCTTGGCGGCCAGGCCTTCGTAGTGATCCGCCAGGCGGGCGATACGGGCCAGCTCTACGGCTCGGTCGCCACCCGCGACATCGCCGAGGTCGTCACTGCGGGCGGTTTCAGCATCGATCGCAGGCAGGTGGTTCTTGATCGACCGATCAAGGTGCTGGGCATCCACCTCATCAAGGTCCAGCTGCATCCGGAAGTCATTGTTCAGGTTTCTCTCAACGTGGCGCGTACCACGGAGGAGGCCGAGCGGCAGGCCCGCGGTGAGGATGTGACCGTAGTCAAGGAAGAGGCACTTGTGCTCGATACGTTCAATCCGGACGCGGTATTCGAGGATGAGGCTCTGGCGCTGCAGCGGCAAGAGGCTGAGACTGAGGGCGGCACGAGCCAGGAGGAGGAACGGCCGGCCCGCTAGCCGAGTTCCACCGGGTCAAGGGCGTTTGGTTGTAGCATCCACCCGGCGCTCTCATACCTTGCAAATGGCGTGTTGAACATGGGGCAGCCTGCGCGGTAACATTAATCAAGCTATACGGAGTTGTGGCCGTGTTCCCGCTGCGCTTGCTGCTCCATCGCTTCATCCGACGTGGTGACCTGATTGTCATCGACCACCGCGGAAGGCGCCACGAGTTTGGCACGCGGGGCGAGCAGCCGGCTTGCACGATCCGTATTCACGATCCCTCTCTCTACCGCCACCTGGTGGTGTACCCGACGCTCAATGTCGGGCGCGCATACGTGGATGGAAAGCTGACGATCGTTGAAGGGCAGCTCGGCGATTTCCTGAACCTGCTCCTGCTCAACGAGCGGCTGGCAAGCCGTGGGGCCACCGGCGAAGTTTCACGCCGCCTGGAGGAGTGGGCCAGGCTGGCGGCCGTCGTGAACCTTCCTGGGCGCGCACGGCGCAACGTGCATCATCACTATGACCACCCGGCCGACTTCTATCGGCTGTTCCTTGACGACGACCTGCAATACTCGTGTGCCTATTTCGCCAACGCGGAGCTCTCGCTGGAGGAGGCGCAGGAGGCCAAGAAACGGCATATCGCCGCCAAGCTTTCGCTTCGGCCCGGACAGCGCGTGCTCGACATCGGCTGCGGCTTCGGCGGCATGGCCCTGTTCCTGGCGCGCAACTACGGAGTTCACGTCACGGGAATCACGCTCAGTACGGAGCAGTTGAAAATCGCCAGCGAGCGCGCCATCAAGCAGGGCCTGACCCGGCTTGTGGAGTTCAGGTTCGAGGACTACCGCCGCACGCACGGCCCCTTCGATCGGATCGTGTCGGTTGGCATGTTCGAGCACGTCGGGCGCCCACACTTCCGGCAGTTCTTCTCGTGCCTGGGCAACCTGCTCGCCGAGGATGGCGTTGCGCTCGTGCACACGATCGGCCGGATTACGCCGCCAGCGCCGATCAACGTCTGGATACGTCAGAACATCTTCCCAGGCGCCTATCTGCCGGCCCTCTCGCAGCTGTCCACGGTGCTCGAGAAGCAGGACCTCTGGCTCACCGACTTCGAGAACTTGCGCCTCCACTATGCGACGACGCTCAAGGAGTGGAATCGCCGCTTCCAGCTTCACAAGGACCGCGTGAAGGAGCTCGACCCCCGCCGCTACGATGACAGCTTCTGCCGCATGTGGGAGTTCTATCTGCAGGCCTGCGAGGCAGGCTTCCGCCACAGCGGGCTCACCGTGTTTCAGCTGCAGCTCGCCAAGCAGATCGACGCGCTTCCGATCACACGCGACTACATGTTCGCCGAGGAGCGCCGTCTCATGGCCGGAGAGGCGGGTGTGCCGGCAAGACCGCGGATGGCGGGCGAGTAGGCGCGCCTGCAACGATTCGGGCATCCCAAGAGAAATCTTTTTCCGATGGCGCCCCAGTGTGCATTACGGGGATCATCTGGAAGGAGCGAAGCCTCCCGGGCGCGAGTCCGATATGGCCTCGCCCATGATCGCCACAGCACGCAGCAAGCCCCGCGATGCGGGAAACGATGCCTCCTCGCCCGAGGCCCTGCCGTTCAGGGCGGCCCCCCACAACCTCGAGGCCGAGCAGGCGCTGCTCGGTGCCATCCTCGTCAACAACGAGGCGCACGACCGCGTATCCTCGTTTCTCGACCCCGCGCATTTCTACGATCCGCTGCATCAGCAGATCTGACGAGACGGCCGCCAAGCTGATCGCCACGGGCAAGCAGGCGACGCCGATCACGCTGCGCACGTTCTTCGAGAGTGCCGAGCCAGTCGACGGAGGCCGGACCGTCCCGCAGTACCTCGGATCGCTTGCTACCAATGCCGCCACCATCATCAACGCGCGGGACTACGGCCGCACCATCTATGACCTCGCCCAGCGTCGTCAGCTGATCCTGATCGGCGAGGACATGGTGAATGTGGCCTACGATAGCCCCGTCGACTTCCCGCCCAAGGAGCAGATCGAGGAGGCGGAGACACGGCTTTTTGCGCTGGCGGAGACGGGCAAGTACGGGCAGGGGTTCTCGGCTTTCGCCAGTGCGCTGACGACTGCCATCGAGATGGCGAACAAAGCGTATCAGCGCGAAGGCGGCCTCTCCGGCATTGCCAGCGGACTGAAGGCACTGGATGCCAAGCTTGGGGGGACTCCAGCCCTCCGATCTCGTTATTCTCGCCGGCCGTCCTTCGATGGGAAAGACCGCCCTGGCAACCAACATCGCCTATAGCATTGCCCGTGCGCGCGCCCGCTCACTCGAGCAGCGGCCCACTCTCCAACCTGAAGACCCAGCGCACGATGGTGCGATAGTCGGCTTCTTCTCGCTGGAAATGTCGGCCGAACAACTTGCCACCCGCATCATGTCCGAGCGGGCAGGGATCCCGTCGGAGAAGATCCGCCGCGGGATGATCGACGAGGCCGATTTCAAGCGCCTGGTCGAGGCTAGCCAGGAGATGGCCAGCCTGCCGCTGTTCATCGACCAGACGGGCGGCATATCGATCGCGCAGCTCGCCGCCCGGGCGCGCCGTCTCAAGCGCCAACAGGGCCTGGGGCTCATCGTTGTCGACTATCTCCAACTCCTCACCGGGTCGACGCGGCGCGCTTCGGAAGGCCGCGTACAGGAGGTGTCGGAGATCACCACCGGCTTGAAAGCCTTGGCCAAGGAGCTGAATGTGCCCATCCTGGCGCTGTCGCAGCTCTCGCGCGCCGTCGAAAACCGCGAGGACAAGCGCCCCCAGCTCGCGGATCTGCGCGAATCAGGCTCGATCGAGCAGGACGCCGACGTGGTCATGTTCGTGTTTCGCGAGGAGTATTATATTGAGCGGATGAAGCCGGCCGAAGGTTCGGCCGAGTGGAACGAGTGGTATGCCAGGATGCAGCAAGCCAGTGGCCGGGCCGAGGTGATCATCGGGAAACAGCGCCACGGTCCGGTGGGCACAGTGGCGCTCCAGTTCGAGGCCAGCGTCACCCGCTTCGCCGATCTGGCTCCGGATGCCTATGTTCCCGCGAGGACGGATTGACCGCCACCGTCAGAGCGGCATCGGGTTCGCCGCGCCTTAGGGCGCCGATCCCGCTCTCTGCGCGCGCCGTGCTCACGATCAACCTTGCGGCGCTGCGCGCCAACTGGGCTCGCCTCAACGAAGTCTCTGGCCGAGCGGAGTGCGCCGGCGTCATCAAGGCTGACGCGTACGGGTTGGGGCTGGCGCCGATCGCCAAGGCGCTCACCAGCGAGGGGTGCAAGACGTTTTTTGTGGCGACCGTGGAGGAGGGGCGCGCCGCGCGTGAGGTGCAACCCGGTGCCACCATCTACGTGTTGGACGGCCTACTACCGGGCGCCGAAGCCTTTTACGCCGGCTTTGATCTGCGTCCCGCCCTAGCGAGCCTTGCCGAGGTGCGCGACTGGGCCGCCTACAGCCGGTCTCGGGGTCGCAAGCTGGCCGCGGCCTTGCACATCGATACGGGCCTGCACCGCCTGGGGATGCCGGAAGGGGAAGTCGAGCAGCTAGCCGCCGAGCCCGACCTGCTCGCCATGTTCGAGACTACGCTCGTCATGAGCCACTTGGCGTGTGCGGACGAGCCCGACAGCCCGATGAACGAGGCCCAACGGCAGCGCTTCAACCTGCTGCGCGCCAAGCTGCCACCGGCACCGGCGAGCCTCTCCAACTCGGGTGGCACTTTTCTGGGACCGCCTTTTCACTTTGACGTCGTGCGCCCGGGCATCGCTCTCTACGGCGGGCGTGCGCACGAGGGCAGCTCCAACCCAATGCGCACGGTCGTGCGCCTGGCCGCCCGCATCCTGCAAGTGCACGAGGTCGCACCTGGCGACAGCATTGGCTACGGCGCCATCTTCAAGGTGCAGCGGCCCTCGCGCATCGCCACCATCGCCTGCGGATATGCCGACGGTTTCTTGCGGGCCTTGAGCGTCGCCACCGGCGAGGCGGGGCCTGTCGGCTACATCGGCGACTACCCGGTGCCGATCGTGGGCCGCGTGTCCATGGACTTCATCACCGTCGACGTCACCGATGTCCCCGATGAGCTCACTCGGCGCGGCGCATGGGTGGAGGTGATGGGGGACCGTGTTACGGTGGACGACCTGACGGACCGGGCCGGAACCATCGGCTATGAGCTGCTCTCGCGCCTGGGGCCCAGGGTGCATCGCATCTACGAAGGGGCCTGAACCGCGATGGCAAAGGCTGCTCGAAGCCTGTTCGTGTGCCAGAACTGCGGCGCCATGGCTCCGCGCTGGACCGGCAGGTGTGCCTCCTGCGGGGAGTGGAACACCATCACTGAGGAGGCAAGGAGCGCGACGGCGCCTGGCTCCTTCGACGCCAAGTCCGCGGCCGGCCGCGCCGTGCAGTTGAGCCTGCTGGCGGAGACCACGGCCAACAAGGTCGAGCGCATGCCAACGGGCCTTGCCGAGCTCGACCGGGTCACCGGAGGCGGCATCGTTCCGGGCTCGGCATTGCTGGTCGGCGGGGAGCCCGGCATCGGCAAATCGACCCTGCTGCTGCAGGTCGCCGCGCATCTTCGCCTCAGTTGGCCGGCGCGCCATCTATTTCACGGGTGAGGAAGCTTTGGCCCAGGTGCGCCTGCGCGCCGAGCGCCTGGGCCTCGAGCAGGCTCCGCTGGCGCTTGCCAGCGAGACGAGCCTCGCCAACGTGCTGGCGACGCTGGCCGAGGGCAAGCCCGCAGACTTCGTCGTCATCGATTCGATCCAGACATTGTGGGCAGATGGGCTCGACGCTGCGCCCGGAACGGTCAGCCAGGTGCGGGCCGCCACCCAGTCGCTGGTGCGCTTCGCCAAAGCCACGGGCGCTGCGCTGCTGCTGGTTGGCCACGTCACCAAGGAGGGGCAGATTGCCGGTCCCAAGGTGATCGAGCACATGGTCGATACGGTCCTGTATTTCGAGGGCGACCGCGGCCATCCCTTCCGTATTCTGCGCGCGACCAAGAACCGGTTTGGCGCAACCGACGAGATCGGCGTGTTCGAGATGGCCGCCACCGGGCTACGCGAGGTCGCCAACCCCTCCGAGCTGTTCCTCGGCAATCGGGAGGTATCGGCTCCGGGCGCGGCGGTCTTTGCCGGGGTTGAAGGCACGCGCCCACTGCTCGTGGAGGTACAGGCCCTCGTTGTTTCCTCAGGGCTCGGCACGCCCCGGCGCGCGGTCGTGGGTTGGGACGCAACCCGCTTGGCCATGCTGCTGGCCGTGCTCGATGCCCGGTGCGGTGTCAGCTTTGCGCAGCACGACGTCTACTTGAACGTCGCCGGCGGGCTCAAGATCACCGAGCCGGCGGCCGACTTGGCCGTGGCCGCGGCGGTCCTATCGTCCATCTCCAATGTCGCACTCGGGCCACAGGAGGTCTATTTCGGCGAGATTGGGCTTTCAGGTGCAATCCGGGCAGCTGGCCACATGGCATCGCGGCTCAAGGAAGCCCAGAAGCTCGGTTTTTCTCGCGCAGTTCTGCCTTCGGCAGGCGATCTCGACGCACGCGCTACCAAGCTCGAGCTGTCGCGGCTGGGGCATGTGAAAGGCTTGGCCGACGCCCTGGGACTGTGAGATGGTGGGCGCCAAGTCCATGAGTTGCAGGGGCGCGCCAGCCGCCATGAGCCGCGGATCGCCGGGTAGTACCCCGTCTCCTGCCGTGCCCGGAAGCAAAGGCTTTGCACAATGATTGCCGGCGTCATTTCATTCTTGGACGCGGCCTTGTTGGCCGTCGTTGCCATCTCCGGGCTTGTCGCCATGTACCGGGGACTCACACGAGAGGTGCTATCGATCCTCTCGTGGGTCGCGGCGGCGATTACTGCGTTCTATTTCACCATGAGACAACGCGGACTTGCAGTGGAGCTGGCCCGACAGTTCGCGAACCCTGAACAGAACTCGCATGTGATTGTGGCCCAGGTTGCGCTCGGAGCGATAACCTTCCTGGTAGTATTGATCATCGTTCATCTGATCACTTCATACATTTCCGACGCCGTGCTCGATAGTCGCATCGGCGCAATCGACCGTGTGCTGGGGCTCCTATTCGGCGTTGTCAGGGGGTTTGTGCTGGTAGTGATTCCCTACATGTTCGTTGTTTCCTTCGTCTGCAAGGAGACCACCCGCGCCCTGGTGCAGGGATGCAGGTCTGAGGAGCTCCCGCACTGGGTCGAGCAGTCCCGATCGCTCGGCCTGATAAGCCTGACCAGCGGGACGCTGTATGGCTTTCTCTCGCGCTACGTTCCCTCAGCGCTGTCCGGGGATCAGCAACAAGGGTTCCTGCTTGACGTTAACCCCGACGCCTTCGCCGCACCCCATGGCCATCCGCGGCAACTTGGCCTATATGCTGAGCGCCCCTTACGCCGGGGTGTATGAGTGCTGCCGCGGGGCAGAATGGTTGTCAGCGCTCTCACGAGGCCTGCATGACGGTTCCCATGACGCAAGGTGCTGCTTGGGGTCCATCCGACCGACCAGACGACCGGCTCCGCGAGGAATGCGGCGTGTTCGGGGTGTTTGGGCATGAGGACGCAGCGGCGCTGACCGCCCTTGGTCTCCACGCCCTTCAGCATCGCGGCCAGGAGGCTGCGGGTATCGTCACCTTCGACGGCAGGCATTTCCATTCCGAGCGCCGTCTCGGCCTGGTCGGCGACAACTTCAACAAGGCTGACGTCATCGGCCGCCTCAAGGGGCACATAGCCCTCGGCCACAATCGCTATTCCACCACCGGCGACACCATCCTGCGCAACGTCCAACCGCTGTTCGCCGACCTCGACACCGGCGGCTTCGCCGTCGCCCACAATGGCAACCTCACCAACGCACTGACCTTGCGCCGCGATCTGATCTCGTCGGGCGCCATCTGCCAGTCGACATCCGACACCGAGGTGATCCTGCACCTTATCGCACGCGCCAAGCGCCGGCGTATTGTTGAGCGCTTCGTGGAAGCCTTGCTGCAGATCGAGGGCGCGTATGCGCTGGCGTGCCTTACCAACGACATGCTTATTGGCGCTCGCGATCCGGTCGGAATACGCCCGCTGATGCTGGGCAAGCTGGGCGCGGCGCACGTGCTGGCCTCGGAGACCTGCGCGCTCGACATCGTCGGTGCGGAGTTCGTGCGCGAGATCGAGAACGGCGAGATCGTGACGATCACGGCGGATGGTGTCGAAAGTCACCGGCCGTTCCCAAAGCGTCCGGCAAGACCCTGCATATTCGAGTACATCTACTTCGCTCGTCCCGACTCCATCGTCGGCGAACGCAATATCTACGACATCAGGAAGCAGATGGGCGTGCAGCTTGCGCGTGAACATCCAGCCGAGGCCGATGTCATAATCCCGATCCCCGACTTCGGCGTGCCGGCCGCGATTGGCTATTCCCAAGAGAGCGGCATCCCGTTTGAGCTCGGAATCATCCGCAACCACTACGTCGGCCGCACATTTATCGAGCCCGAGCAGCGCATTCGACAGCTTGGCGTCAAGCTCAAGCATTCCGCCAATGCGAGCGCGGTGCGTGGCAACCGCGTCGTGCTGATCGACGATAGCGTGGTGCGCGGTACCACCTCGAAGAAGATCGTACAGATGATGCTCGAGGCCGGTGCGCGTGAGGTGCACTTGAGGGTGTCCAGTCCGCCGATCACGCACCCTGATTTCTACGGCATCGACACGCCGCGAACCGCCGAATTGCTGGCCGCAAATATGACTGTCAAGGAAATGTGCGCCTTCGTGGGCGCCACCAGCCTCGCCTTCCTTTCGGTGGATGGCATCTATCGCGCGCTCGGTCACGAGAAGCGCGACAGCAAGAACCCGCAGTTCACCGATCATTGCTTCACCGGCGACTACCCGACGACGCTTACGGACCAGAATGGCCGGTCCGATACCGATCAGCTGTCGTTCATGTCGGAATCCGACAGGCGCTCAGGCGCGGGATGGCCATAAGGTCGTCCGGTCTGCGGCTTGGCCACGGGCCCGCCGACTTGGCAGCTAGTGTCGAGAAATTCGACGGTGCTCGCAGCCTGCCACTGAGCGAATTTCTCTATCTGAATCACACTAGCAACACTATGTTTGCCAGCGGCAGCGGCTCTATTCTTCTTGCCAGCCCTGATCGGCGGGCGCTAGCAGTAGCCGGCATGAGCCCATCCCCCCGCCTCGCAGGCCGCCTAGCGCTGGTTACAGGAGCCACCCGGGGCATAGGCCGCGCAGTTGCCTTGGCCTACGCCAAGGAAGGCGCGCACCTGATCCTTGTCGGGCGCACCACGGGAGCGCTCGAGGAAGTCGACGACGAGGTGCGCGAGCTTGGCGGCAACGCAACCCTCCTTACACTTGACCTCAGGAACCACGACAAGATCGATGCGCTGGGACCGACGATCTATCAGCGCTGGCAGAAGCTCGATATCGTGGTCGGCAACGCCGGCGTGCTGGGACCACTATCGCCTCTGGGGCACGTGACCGCAGACGCATGGGATGAGGTTCTGAGCGTCAACCTCACGGCCAATTGGCGGCTCATCCGCACGCTCGATCCGCTTCTGCGCCGTTCCGACGCCGGCCGCGCCATTTTTGTTTCCTCGGGCGCCGCGGTCAGCCGGCCTGCCTATTGGGGCCCGTATGCCGTCACCAAGGCGGGCCTCGAGGCGCTGGTCGTGACATATGCGCACGAGGTGGAGAACACACCGGTACGCGTCAATCTCATAAATCCCGGCCCGACCCGCACCAAGATGCGTGCCAACGCATTCCCGGGGGAGAACCCCGCCACCCTCAAGACGCCGGAGTTGATCACGCCAACGTTCGTGCGGCTGGCAGAGCCTTCCTGCACCGACAACGGGCGCGTGTTCGATCTAAAGACGGGGGACGTTCGATAGCAGCCTGCAGGCTACTCAAAGTCGATGGTCATGCCATCGTAGCCCGGTTCGACGTGCGGCGGTAGCTGCCGACGCAGGGCATCGTAGTCGAGCTCGACCGTCATATGGGTCAGGATGGCGCGCTTGACGCTCAGGCGCTCAATCCATTCGAGCGTCTGTTTCACCGAGAAATGACTTGGGTGGGGCGTCGGGCGCAGCGCGTCGACGATCCACAGATCCAGCCCCTCGAGCAGCGGCAGCGACGTTTCCGGCAATCCACTGATATCGGGCGAGTAGGCGATGTTGCCGAAGCGAAACCCGAGCGATGGCGCATCTCCGTGGTCCTGCAGAATTGGTACGGCCTCGATTGGTCCTCCGCCTCCATCAATCCGCACCTTCTCCGGCGGCCGGATGTCGTGCGCTTGCAGAATTGCCGGGTACAAGCTCCCCGGCTTCTGGTTGAAGCAGTATTCGAAGCGCCTCTCGAGCGTGCGGCGGGTCGGCGCGTCGGCCCACACGCGGATGCGCCGCCGCATGTTGAAGAAGACGCCGCGCAAGTCGTCGATGCCGTGGGTGTGGTCGGCATGGTCGTGCGTGAACAGCACGCCGTCCAAAGTCTCCACGCCCGTCTCCAGCAGCTGCTCGCGCAGATCGGTCGGCGTATCGACCAGAACGGTTGTACGGCCGCTTCCCGCGAAACGGTCGACCAGCAGCGCGCAGCGGCGTCGCCGGTTCTTGGAATTTGACGGATCGCAGGCGCCCCAGATACGTCCTACTCGCGGCACCCCGCCCGAAGAACCGGTACCAAGCAGGGTGAACCGCAGGCTCATGCTGCAATCGCCGCGCGGGGCGTCTTGTTGTAGAGGCGGAAGAAGTTCTCGGTCGTGGCCTCGGCCAGCCGATCTGGGCTAAGACCCTTCACGCGGGCAAGCTCGGTGGCGGTTTCGACCACGTAGGCCGGCTCGTTGCGCTGACCACGGTACTTGCCAGGCGCCAGGTAGGGCGCGTCGGTCTCCACCAGCAATCGATCGAGCGGCACGGCCCTGGCGATGTCCCGCAGGGCATCCGACTTCTTGAAGGTAACGATGCCGGAGAACGAGACATAGAGCCCTAGCTCCAGCCCTCGCCGCGCAAGCTCAGGTCCGCCGGTAAAGCAGTGCAGCACCGCGGGGAACCAGCCCTGCTGGATCTCCTCCTCGAGGATCGCGGCAACGTCGGCGTCGGCATCGCGGGCGTGGATGACGAGGGGCAGGCCCGTCTCGCGCGCGGCAGCGATGTGGTTGCGAAAGCCCTTTTCCTGGGCCGCGCGCGGGCTGTTGTCGTAGAAGTAGTCGAGCCCCGCCTCGCCGATCGCCACCACTTTCGGGTGCTCGGACAGGCGCACGATCTCGCCCACTGAGATGTCGAGCTCCTCGTGCGCGTGGTGGGGATGCGTGCCGACCGAGCAGAAGACGTTGTCGTG
The DNA here is from genome assembly GCA_963756735.1 of uncultured Alphaproteobacteria bacterium. Taxonomy (GTDB): domain Bacteria; phylum Pseudomonadota; class Alphaproteobacteria; order Rhizobiales; family Hyphomicrobiaceae; genus AWTP1-13. Next base: position 22,437 of record CAVWOY010000016.1, on the reverse strand, counting down.
CGCCTCAGCGATCCCCAGCAGCTGCTCGAAGCGACGGATGCGGGTGGAGATGGAGACCATCAGCCCCACCCCCGCCGCCTCGGCTCGCGCGATCACGGCGCCGAGCTCCTGCGCGAAGTCGGGAAAGTCGAGGTGGCAGTGGTGATCGATGAGCATCAACCCTTGCCCTTCGACTTGCCCTTTTCCTTGGATTTCGCCTTGGAATCCGGCTCGACCGGCGGATCATCCGGGTCGACATACCGCGGGAAGGCGCCTGCCGGCGGCGGTATGGCGGTGCCGGGTTTTAGCCGTCCCGCCTCACCCAGCGCCGCGAAGCCGCACGCCCCAGGCCCCTGGCCCAGCGCATCGAGCAGCTTGCCCGCGCCGATGGGCGTCGCCGGCTGGGCCAAGATCGCCACCTGCCGCACCACCTCGGCTGTGATGTAGAGGATCGTCTCCATGCGCTTGAAATCGGTCTTGCGCTTGGCCCATGGCTCCTCGCCCGCAAAGTAGCGGTTGGCGTCGGCGACCACGGCCCACACCGCGTCGAGGTACTGCTTGATGGCCTGCCGGTCCATGGCCTCGCGCGCCTTGGCATACATGGCGTCGGCGGCCGCCAGGATGGTTTTGTCGGCGTCGGTGAAGGTGCCGGGCTCGGGCAGCTTGCCATCGCAGTTCTTGGCGATCATCGACAGCGAGCGCTGCGCAAGATTGCCGAGGTCGTTGGCCAAGTCTGCATTGATGCGGTTGACGATGGCCTCATGGTTGTAGTTGCCGTCCTGGCCGAACACCACCTCGCGCAGGAAGAAGTAGCGCACCTGGTCGACCCCATAGGCGGCCACCAGGTCGAACGGGTCCACCACGTTGCCGACCGACTTCGACATCTTCTCACCGCGGTTGAGCACGAAGCCGTGGCTGAAAATGCGCTTGGGCAGCTCGATGCCCGCCGACATCAGGAACGCCGGCCAGTACACGGCGTGAAAGCGCACGATGTCCTTGCCGATGACGTGCACGTCGGCCGGCCAGTAGCGCCAGCGCGCATGCGTCGCGTCCGGGAAGCCGGCCGCGGTGATGTAGTTGGTCAGCGCATCGACCCACACGTACATGACGTGTTCGGGGACATCAGGCACTCGAATGCCCCAATCGAGTGTGGTGCGCGACACCGAAAGGTCTTCCAGACCACCTTTGACGAAGCTCACCACCTCATTCCTGCGCTCGCGCGGCAGGATGAAATCGGGGTTCTGCTCGTAGTGGGCGAGCAGCCGCTCCTGATAGGCGGACAGACGGAAGAAGAAGGTTTCCTCCTCGAACCATTCAACGGGCGTGCCCTGCGGTCCCACGCGAACGCCATCGGGCTGCAGGGTCGTCTCCTTCTCCGAGTAGAACGCTTCGTCGCGCACGGAATACCAGCCGGCATACTTCTTCAGGAAGATGTCGCCGTTGTTGGCGCGCGCCATACGACGCCAGATCTCCTCGGACGCTTTGTAGTGCCTCTCCTCCGTCGTGCGGATGAAATCGTCGTTGGAAAGGTGCAGCACCGCCGCCATGTCGCGGAAACGCGCCGAGTTGCGATCGGCCAACGCACGCGGGGATAGCCCCTCCTTCTGCGCGGTTTGCTTCATCTTGAGGCCGTGCTCATCGGTCCCGGTCAGAAAGAACACGTCCTTGCCGTCGAGCCGCTCGAAGCGCGCAATGGCGTCGGTGGCAATGGCCTCGTACGCATGACCGACGTGGGGCGTGCCGTTGGGGTAGGAGATGGCCGTGGTGATGTAGAATTTCTGTTGCCCGCTCATGGTGGCAGGTTCCGTTCTTTGGGCTGATCCTGGGAAGCGAAAACGGCCGCCTCGGGGATCGGGGCGGCGGAAGCGATCAGCGCATTCGAGCGACGCCGGCCGCAGCGGCCGCGCCGGGCGAGAAAGAACGGAAAATGCGGGCGTCGAGGTTCATCGCTTCGATATGTCTGGAGCCGAGGGCCGCTCAATATCACGAAAGCCCGTAGCGCGCCAGCGGGCTGCTCGCAAGCGCACAATCGCGGCACCCCGTAGGAGGGCCACCGCAGGAAGCGACTAGCTTGAAGCTGTTCTCTGGCGAGATGGCCCGCGCTGCAGGATCATCGCCAGGTCGCGGTCAGCGCGCGATGGTTGCCGTGCCGCTCAGGCCGTCGTTGCGTATCCAGTGCACCGTTCCAGCCCCCTTCTCGCGCAGCTTGAAACAGTACGCCTGGCCGCCGAGCCAGGTATTCCAGCGCTGGCACAACTTGTCGGCGACCACCCACCAGCGGCCGCGATCGCGCTCGGAGCCCGTGTATGCGGCCAGGTTGCCGGCTTTGCCCGACATGGTCCCGTCGGCACGGTAGTTGATCGGCAGCCCGCCCAGCGGCGTGGCGAGGTGTACCGTCTTGCCCGCTACCGCCTTGCGCAGCGCCCCGTTGTCCATTGCCCCATCATTGGAAGCACTTGCAAACGCGGCCCCGGCCGCGATCGCCATGGCCGCAGCCAACACTTTCAAATCACGCATGTGGCTTACCCCGTATCAAGCGTGCGGGTGTCCCGCGATGCGGCTGTCAATCGCTCGGATGTGTCGCTTTTGTGGCACCTAAGTACCTGGAAAGGTGACGCTTTGCTAAAGAGTTGGGTGTTAATGCTAAACTGCACCGTGTTCACCCTTTTGCCGCGGCCTCCAGCCGCGCCAGCGTCCGCAGGATGAGCGCCCTGCGGTCGAGATTCATCTCTTCGACCGCAGCCTTGTCGCGCAGCATCGCCTCCCAAAGGGCGGCCCACTCCGGCAGGCGGCCGTCCCCGATCAGGCGCGTCGCCAGGGCCACATGGTTCGCATTGCCCTGACCCGTAGCGCGGGCACGCGCCAGACGAGCCACCTTGTCGAGCAGGAAAGCGAAGAATGCCTGGTAGCGCTGCTCTTGGGCACTTAGGCCGAGCCCGTCGGCCAGCGCATGAAGCGCCGGCCAATCGATTTTGGGCAACTGAGAAAAGAGACGGTCCACCTGCGCGTGCAGCTCCAGACCGCCGCCGGCGGCCAGCTGCAGCGCCCGGCGCACGCTGCCCTCTGCCAGCTGTTGAAGCAGCTGCCGTTGCCCGGCTTGTGGCGGATCGACATCGGCGGCGGCAAGGGCGGCTTGCACGGCCTGCTGCAAAGGCTCGCCGGGGAGCGGGAGTAGATCCAGGCGCCGGCAACGCGAGCGGATGGTTGGGAGCAGTCGGCCCGGCTCGGAGGAGATCAGCATGAACAGCGCGCGCCGCGGCGGCTCCTCCAGCGACTTGAGTAGAGCGTTTGCGGCGTTGGGATTGAGCTCATCCGCGCTGTCGACGATGACGACCCGCCAACCCCCGCCGCCTGCCGTCAGTCCCAGGAAAGACCTGAGCTTGCGCACCTCGTCGACCGGAATGCTGCTGGCAAACCGCTTGGCCTTCGTGTCGTAGGGTCGCCGGAGCACGAGCAGACCGGGGTGCGACAAGGCCTTGACCTGACGCGCGGCTACGCTATCAGCGGGCACATCCAGGCTGTGCCCGCCAGGATCGCGCTCGTCTGGCCTTGCCAGCACGTGCCGCGCCAGCCGATAGGCGAGTGTAGCCTTGCCGATGCCTGAATGTCCGGCAAACAGCCAGGCGTGGTGCATGCGTTCAGCGGCGAAGGCCTGCGAAAGCGCCTGCTCGGCTGCGTCATGACCATACAGACGGTCCGTCTCGCGCGGATGCGGAAAGCCCTCGAGGCGGTCAGCCTCGGGCAGCGCCTCGAATTCCTGCAAAGCCGGTGCGCGCGCCATCAACGCGCGCCCTGCACCATAAGGCGGCGCTCGACCTGCAACAGGACCTCGGCAGCAATTACCTCTTCCGGTGCAGTGGCGTCGATCACGTGACAGCGGCGGGGCTCAGCTTTGGCAACGGCAAGGAAGCCTTCGCGCAACCGCGTGTGATATGTAACGTCACGCTTTTCGTAGGCATCCTCGCCGGATAGAGCCTGGGCGAGGCGGCGCGTCGTGGCCCGGCTCAGACCGATCTCGGGCGGTACGTCCAGGATGAAAGTCAGGTCTGGATAGGTGAGCTTCACCACGATGAGCTCGAAGGCCTTGAAAACATCGAGCGGCAAGCCTCCGGCCTCGACCTGATAGACCCGGGTCGAATCCGAGAAGCGATCCGAGATCACCCAGCGCCCTGCGACCAGCGCGGGGCGAATCACCCTGTCCAGATGGTCGGCGCGGGCTGCATAGAACAGCAGTGCTTCCGACAGAGCCGAATGCGGGGCGGTCTCCGGGTCGAGAATGAGACTGCGCACCTGCTCGGCGAACGGCGACCCGCCCGGCTCCCGCGTCAGTACGCCTTCGATGCCTTTGGAGCGCAGGGCCTCAGCCAGGAGGCGGGCCTGGGTCGATTTGCCGGAGCCCTCTCCGCCCTCGAAGGTGATGAAGCGACCAGATGGCATCACTATTGCTGGCCAGGCTTGGCTTATCCACCTGGCGGCCTTGTCGTTTGCGTCCCGCGCTATCGCATCCAGCGGGTAGCGAAATAGACGATTGAGTCAAGCCCGCGGCGCATGAAGCCGGCTCGCTCGACGTTTTCCGCCGCAAACAACGGCACCTCGTTGCTGGCTTCCGTCGAGGTTGTGACCCGCAGGGTTGCCACTTGCTCGCCCTTCTTGATCGGCGGCATCAGGGGACCCTTGTACATGATCCGGGCGGAGAGCTTCTGGTTTGCAGGAAAGCGGGGCAGCACCACATGCACCCCGCCGTTGCCGCCTGTGAGCGGCATGTACATGCGCTCGCCACCCCACACGCGAGCATGCCCCACAACCTCTCCCGCATCGAACAGCTTTGCCTCCGAGAAGGTCTTGAACCCCCAGTCGAACAGGCGACGGGCGTCGTCCCTGCGTTCCTCGGGGGTTGCAGCCCCGTTGATAGCAAGGATCAGCCGCCGGTTGTCCACCTTCGCCGAAGCAACGATTCCATAGCCGGCTTCCTTGATGTACCCGGTCTTCAGCCCGTCGACGCCGGTGATCAAACCGAGCAGCGGATTGCGATTGGTGAACTTGTGATGGCGGTAGGTGAACTCGCGCTGCGCAAACAAGGGATAGAATTCCGGGTAATTCTTGATGATGATGCGTGCGAGCATCGCCAATTCACGCACCGTCACCAGGTGGTCAGGGTGATAGAGGCCAGTGGCATTGCGGAAAACCGACTTGCTTAGACCCAGGCGCCGCGCCTCTTGCGTCATGGCCTGAGCAAAGGCCTCCTCGCTGCCTGCGAGCTTCTCGGCGATGGCGATGGAAGCGTCGTTACCGGACTGGACAACGATGCCCCTCAAGAGCTCGTCGACCTTGGCCGTCTTGCCGAGCGGCACGAACATGGCGGAGCCCCTCGATGGCGCCCCGCCAGTCCGCCAGGCGTGCTCGCTCATCAGCACCTCGGTCTCGAGCGTCACTTCTCCCGACCGCAACGCATTGAACAACAAGATGAGCAGCATCAGCTTGCTCATGCTGGCGGGCGAGACCAGATCATCGCCATTGCGCTGAAACAGTACGCCGCCGGATTCCGCGTCGATCAGAATGGCCTGCGGCGACTTGAGCGTGACGTCAGCGCTCTGCGCAAAGACCGGGACGACGCTCGCAATCAGCGCGCCATAAGCAATGAGCAGTGCGGCCGCGATGCGCCCGAGACAATGCGACAGCCTTGGCGTGGGCCTACAATGCACGACAGTGTCCCGACCGGTGAGTGCTTGGCGGGACTATCGGATCGGCCAGGTGGACAAGTCAACGGGTTCGCTGGAAGCCACCGCCGCTCCAGGCTGCAACACGGTACCAGTGCTGGCCGGCCAGGAACCGCTGCTCGTGGCGGTCATCGCCGTTGAGCGGCGCGCGCCCTGCATAGCGCACGCGTACGTAAGCCGTGCCGTGCGTCTCGAACGCCAACAACCGCGCAGCGGCCCGCGACAAGTCGATGACGCGCCCCCGGGCGTAGGGCCCTCGGTCGTTGATGCGCACCAGTAGCGTGCGGCCATTGGCCAGGTTGGTGACGTATGCGTATGACGGCATGGGCAGGGTCGGATGGGCGGCCGTCAACGCCCACATATCGAAGACCTCCCGATTGGCGGTGCGACGGCCATGGAAATCCTCGCTGTAGAAGGAGGCCATGCCCGTTCGGTCATAGGTGGGGTCTTCGCCGGGCGTGAAAAGCGCGCCATCGATACGGTAGGGGTCGCCAACCTTGTAGTAGCCACCCCCTTTGGGAACGGGCTGTCCCAGCGGCACGACGCGCGGACTGACCGGGGCGTCAGTCTTGGGGGTTGCGCGCACCTCCCGCCCCCGATCACTACGGGCGCAGGCTGCCGCCCACATCACAACAAAGCCGACAACCAGGCATGTCGCCCGGCGCCACGTCGATGGGATACGCATGGGAACACTTCGCCACTGAACGCACTTCCGACGCCGCCTTGCGGGGGCGAGGTGGGTTCCCGCAGGTTGCCAACTGGTGGTTAGCAACGCGTTAACCAAGCATCGACCTGGCGCGCCCCAGCTCAGGAAGGCGTGGCTTCCACTGATGCGACAGACACCAGGGGAGCCGCAACGGGCCTATCCGGCAGACCTCGCCTAGCCAATTTTCGGTTATCACCCCACCGCACCTCGTGCTAAGCGCCGGATCCTTCGCGAGCGGATGGGTGGCAGAGCGGTCGATTGCACCCGCCTTGAAAGCGGGCGTGCCTGCAAGGGCACCGGGGGTTCGAATCCCTCCCCATCCGCCAAATAGACAAATAAACCATTGATGTTGCTGGATTTAATAGATCACTCTTTTATTACCCACAAGTCTGCCAACAGCTAAGAGCACGCTGGGCATTAGCTCACATGCCCACCGGTAGGCGCCATCGCGGTGAACCAGGTGAACCAGGTGGGGTGAACCAGCCCGCTACGTGCGGACGCTCACCATGCCGCCGAGCGCGCGCTGCGCCGGGGCGTTGTCGATGGCAACCAGCTTGGGGGCGCTCACCAGGGCGATGTCGAGATAGAAGCCGCGCTTGTTCTTCTCCTCGTACTGAACCCCGAGCTCGCCCTTCATGATGGTGCCGAACGCCGTCAGGCTGACCGGCTCCTTGCCCGTCTCAATGCACCACGCCTTGTATGCGCCATAGGCGTCGCCCGGCTTCACCTTGCTGCCCGGCCTTGCGGTAGTGCGGGACTCCTTCCACTCCCGCACGGACCCAACCTCCCGCACTCCCGCACCCTTGACGTGCTGGGCTTTCTCGCCTTTGCGGGAGTTGCGGGAGTTCGCGCAGGTGCCGCAGTTTCCGGTGCGGCAGCGGTGATCTCGGTCTCGAGTTTCGGGCCGCCGGCGCCATTGCCACCAGCGACCAGGCGACCTCTCCCCCGACGACATGGCCGTCAGCAAGATCACCGGCCCGAGCAGGGCGATCATCTCAGCGAAGCCGCCGACCGAGTAGATCAGGATATCGGCAGTGGCCTCGACCGGATTTGACCCCAGCTCGACCACCTTGCCCAGCAGCTTCGAGAGCCGATAGGCCGCGGCGTCGATGTTATCGGGTGCCGGCGGCAGCGCCGCCTTCTCGTCGTCCAGCGCCTTCAGCGCCTTCTCGGCCGCGTCGATCTGGTCGGCCGTGGCCTTCAGTTGCATCAGCGGCGCCCGGTCCTTGACCGCCTGGGCGAGGGCGTCCTGCCGCTTCCGGCAGTTTTCGCCGACCTTGCCGCACTCCTGCTCGACCGTCTTCTCGGCTAGGGTGACGCCCTGGCTGGCGGCGTCGAGCATGGCCTGGTCGACCATCGGCCGAGCCTGCGGGAGTTTGGTGCGGGAGTTGCGCGCGCGCTCGATGCGGGAGTTCGAGTCCCGCGTGCTTGTGCACCAACTCCCGCAAAGGTCCCGACATCCAAGTCCCGCATCTTGCCAGCACTCGCGACTGCGAGCGTGAAGTTCAGAGTTGCGAGCGCAAGGCCGGCAGCCCAGAACAGCGATTTCCATCCGATATTGCTGGCTTTCTTGGCCGCGAACGGCACGGCCGCCATCAGCAACACGGAGACAGTGACGAGGATGCAGAAGGCCACGTCGGAGCCTGCGGCACTTCCGGCGACTAGCTGCGGGAGTTTGGGCCAGATGTTGAGTGCGGCACTTGGAAAGGCGCACAGCGCCACAACTCCCGCAACCGTGAATTTCCCTACTGCCGCACTCATCGCGGCACCTCCCCGCATGTTCAAGTCATTCATGTGCCAGAATGCTCGCCGCATATCAACTGCTCAGGTGTCCGTTGTGGCAACCAAGGTGGTTGACAGTAGGTTGCCATGCGGGCAAGTTCCGCACCTCGCTAAGGGCTCACAACGTGAAGATCGTCGTTTTCGCAGGAACTAAGGGCGGGTCGGGGCGCTCGACTCTGTGCTGGAACGTCGCCATCGAGGCCGTGCGCGACGGCCATACCGTCTATCTAGCCGACCGCGACCCACAGAAGACCGTCGAGGAGTTGTGGCGGAAGCGCGCGCGGGAACCAGACCTGTTCCGCGACGATAACCCGCTTCTGCTGGACAACGTCGACACGATCTCGGGGGCCAAGCGCCGGCTGTCCGAAAGCGAGTACGCGCGCGAGTTCCTGTTCGTCGACCTCCCGGGCTCCTTCATGCCCATCATCCGCGAGGCCGTCGCGGCTGCCGATTGTGTCGTCCTGCCGGTGCAGCCGAGCCCAAAAGACGTGCTGGCGCAGGATGCCATGGGCCAGATCATCGACGAGCTGGGCAAGTCGGCGCAAACGATCCTGGTGCTCAACCGTATCGACGCCCGCGACAACCTCGTCGAGCAGGCGGCGCGGACGCTAGGCCCGATGGCGCCGAACCCCCTCGTCAGGATCAAGCAGCGCGTCGCCTACAAGCGCGCGGACCTGGAGGGCAAGGCGGCGACCGAGATCGACAAGGAGGCGGCCGACGAGATCGCCTACCTGTGGAAGCAGATTCAACGCGTGATGAGGAAGGCTGATGGCCAAACCGCTCGACATGAACCGGATGCAAAGGTCGTCGCGAGACGCGCGCGATGACGCGGAGACTGCCGCGCTTGCCAAGGTCGACGGCAAGAAGCGGCTGCGCAAGAACCGCACGGAGGCGATGACGATCCGCCTGAGCCCGCAGCGCCGAGCGCAGCTCGTCAGGCTGTCCGATGCGCTGGGCGTGCCCTTCGTGGTCACCATCGAACAGGCGCTAGATGCGCTTGATGCAAAGTTGAAAGGACCACAGTAGCTGGGCTGAGCGGCGCTTCCAGCGACGGCTGCCATCCACACCCGCCCAGAATAAATGTTACATGCCGAACGCGGGCGGACCCAACACAAAAAGAAGCACCCCCCTACGCGGAACGTTTGGGGGTGCCTCAAGCGCTGGGGAGACGGCTCGGAGGTCGCCGCTTCCCGCAACAAGCCATCCTAGCTCCCAAGGGATTGAGGACCGGTGAACGGCAGAAGGCGTCAGCTCGCGGTAGCGGGGTCGCCCTGCAAGCTGACGCCTGAGATGCCAATCGGAGCCGAGACTGATCCGCAAAGGCATCCAGCCCGTCCGCGCGGGAGGGCGGGCCCCGTTTATCGTCCGATATCGGACGGCCGCTGTCCAGCGCGACCGCCGGCCTGGCGATCCTCGGCGTTGAGGTATGGTTTACGGGCCCGAATGCAGACGCTGGCGGAGGTCGTCGCCTGCAACCGCTCGTTGCCGTTCGCGTCACTTGAACAGCTCGCGCCGATCGCGGTTGGCTTCGCGCCAGGCTTTCGTCTTCGTCTTCGACCAATCGCACTTGCCTGACCGCTATCCGGGGTTCCCCCTGCGGCCAGAAGCACAACGCCAACCCACCCCATTCTCGGCACATACCCCGATACCGCGTGACCGTCGGAGGGGCCACACGGTCCTGAGGACCGTTGCACGCAGGGTGGTGTCATGAATTCTCGAGCGACTGTTTTCTGTGCCATCGGACTGGCAGCCGGACTGGCGGCGGCTAAACCCGCTCTAGCCCTGACGATGCAACAGTGCAGCGCGAAGTATGACGCCGCGAAAGGCGCCGGCACGCTGCAGGGAATGACCTGGCGGCAGTTCCGCAAGGCCAACTGCGGACCGGGCGCGGGTGCCCTGGCAACGCCACCGACCGGCAGCGGTTCAGCCGCCCTCAGCCCAGGTTCGACGTTCCCCACCGCAGTCTCGCCGAAATACAAGAATGAGAGCGCTGGCAAGGCACGCAGGCTCACGTGCCTCGATCAGTACCGAGCCAACAAGGCGGCCAATGCCACCGGCGGCTTGCGCTGGATCGAAAAGGGCGGCGGCTACTACAGCGAGTGCAACAGGCGCCTGAAAAGCTGAGGGGAGCACCACCGGCAGCGAGCCGGCAGCCCGGTGAGCGTTCACTTGAACAGCTCGCGCCGATCCCGGTTGGCTTCGAGCCAGGCCTTCGTCTTCGTCTTCGACCAATCGCAACTGCCTGACCGGTAAGGCTGGTTGCCCAGCTTCGAGACGATGCCCTCCAGGCCGAGCCGCTCACACTCGGCGATCAGCTTGGCAGGCACCGGGGTGCGCTTCGCTACCCGTCTCGGGCGGTTGATCACGTCGAGGAAGCTCGTTGTAACGCGACGCCTCCTCGCCCGGCGCCCTTTGACCGAGCGAGCGGCATCAGCAGATCGATCCGAAGACGGTCGCCAAGTGAGAACGGGTATCAAGGGTTAAACTCAGACGCTATCGGACCACTACAATCTCAGTGTTTGCCATGCCGTACCTTTGCACGAGCGCATAGAACCTAGCGGCATTGGGAATGCTCAGTCGAATGCAGCCGTGGGAGGCGCGGCGACCCAAATTTCCACTTAACTCCGTGCCGTGGATCGCAATACCGTCGCTGCTGATGGAAACCAGGTAGGGCAAATTCATCCGCCACCGGCTGGAATAGTAGTGCCGCGTGAGCGCAAAGGGATAGTACCTGCCCGGCGGCGTATTCCAACCGTCACGCCCCGTGGAAACGGTCCATGCGTGCTGCTTGTGCCCGTCTAGGTAGACCTCCATTCTTTGCCGTGAGAGATCGACCCGAGCTTGCAGTGACGCTGCAGCAACCGGTGCCGAAACCACCAAGGTCGCCAGGATCACAAAGCTGACCATCGAGCGAAGGAGCAACCTCACTACAACGAATTGACAAGAATTGCGCGACATTCATGCCTCCGGTTTGCGAACACGCAAGCATGCTGATCAAATATCCCTATGATCTACTTAAGCGTTTCGATCGCTCAACACCTTTTCGGCTACCGTTTGTTGCGGCTTTGCAACGAATCAGGGTCATTCCATTGACCCATTTCATCTGTGGGCTGCATTTTCCGCGAATCCGGGTATCTGCACAGCGTGTTGGCGTGCAGACTTCCGCAATTCAGGAGAGCACCTATGGTTCGATATGCATTGTGCGCGGCCGCTATCGTGGTCGTCGCCTTGACCACGCTTGCTTGCCGCCGCGAGACGGCCATTCCGGAACCCAGAGGGCTTGGTGCCGCGGATATCGCGGCGAAGGCATCAGTCGACCAGTAGTAGCCACATATGGTGGGCGGTGGTCCTGCCCAAGATTTGGGGACAGGTCGCCGCCGGGTCCCACACAAGAAGAAGCACCCCCTATGCAAAACGTTGGGGGTGCCTCAATCGCTGGGGAGCGGTGGGGGCCGCGCTTCCCGCAGCCATCCGTCCTTGCTCCCTAAGGGGTTGAACGGTAAACGGCAGCCCGCCAGCGTCACCAAAACAGCTTGCCTCGATTGCGGTGGGCTTCACGCCAGGCCTTGGTCTTCACCTTGATCCAGTCGGACCTGATAGACCGATAGGGCTGGTCCTGGCGCTTGGAGACGATGCCCTCGAGGCCAAGACGCTCGCATTCGGCGAGCAGCTTGTCGGCATCGGCAAAGCCCTCCGAGAAACGCACGAAGCTGTTGTCGAACCGCGCGATGAGCCTCTTGAGTTTCGACCGGCGCTCCAGCAGCGGGCGCTCGCGCATGCCGACGCCGTTGATCTCGAGCAGGTCAAACGCCCAGGCGCAGAAGTCCTCGGGCTTGGCTATTCGGGAATGCAGCGCTTGGAAGTCCGGCATGCCCTGCGCATTGCAGGCCACGATCTCGGCATCGATGATTGCGCTCTTGGCTGGCAGTTTCTGAAGCGCGTAGGCTATTGCCGGCCACCGCGACGTGAAGTCGGCGCCGTTGCGGGAGAAGATCATCACGTCCTTGCCGGCCTTGTGCAGCTGGACGCGATAGCCGTCGAACTTCACCTCGTGCACCCAGCGGTCGCCCTTCGGCGATCGCGAAGGGTGGGCTGTGCGGGGGTGATGAAGGGCGAGGAACGCGGCACAGCGTTTCTCCAGTCGTTTAACAGCCCCGACTGTCAGCGCTGGTTGGGGCCGTCCTCGTCCTGTGGCTGTGGTGCCATCGCTAGGTCGGGAGCCCCTCCGCGCCGGCGCAATTCCGCTGCGTACTCTTCCTGCAAGGCCGCCAATCTCGCCATCAGCGATCTGGGTGACATGCTCTCCACCCGGGCTGTCCGTCTTATTTCCCTCGCGGGCTTTGCCATGATGCGTTCCTCCTCGCAGCTCCAATAGTCCCCCGCTCATGCGTGTAACTGTCGTTGACGGGTGCTGGTTCCCGCACCGGCTACTCAGCGTGACGACAAGAAAAGACCCCCGAAAGTTGACGGCCCTCGGGGGTGTCCTTTTGCAGGGAACGGGAGTGCGGCCCGCCGTTCCGCACCAATATTGGGTGTGTACGTTGGAAAGTGTTACCAACCGGTTAAGAAAAAGGCGTCTCGCTACGGGGGAGAAGCGAGACGCCTTGGGCAGCACCGGGGTCTCGCGTTTAGGAGAAACAGGAACTCGAGACGCCACCAAGTGGTGCGAGGATCATCAATGGCACATGAGGTCGATGCCAAACATCGGTGTAACCCCGAAATTAAGCCAGACGCCATGTGCGGCGCTGGAGCGCCCTGCCCAGACTGCAACGAACTGAGCGGCGATGTGCCCAGCGTTGCGAAGGTGATCACCAGCATCACCGCGGTGCGTGGCAAAGGCTGGGTCAACTAGTAGTGGTCGCCGCGCATGCGCTGGTTACGCCACATCCGAAGATTTGGAGATGAGCAAATCCTCGGCTTCGCGCCCGATTGTGCCACGTTCGTGATCGTCCTGGTGCTTCTTTTTCTCACCAGGTGAGCTGATCTCGCGACCCGGCTTGCGCATCGCGTGCAGCTCACTAATGAACTGCTTCGCGGCGTAGCCGTCGCGCGGTCCGACCAGCCAGGACGGCACAACTACCGCGCTATGAGGGTCAGTGCCTAGCGCCGGGCTCCCACATGGCAGCGAACCATCGCCTGATCGCCCGACCAGCATCGTCGTAGTCCTCGAGGTCGTCGGTGGTGCCGGTCAGGTTGGCGATCGTTTCCGCCCGCTCTGGATCAAGCGGGATGGTGGAGCCGACCATCCGGGCCGCAGCGCGCAGCAGATCCTGAGGGTCGCCACCGTCAAGGTAGGCCTCGAGCGCGGCATCGAAGTTGATGGGACCGTCAAGTTCGCGGTCATCACGGCGGCGAGCGGCGGAGCGGGTCACAGCTGTGCTTCCTTCAGTACTATCTGTGTGCATCTTGTGAGTTTGCGGCAACAGTTTGACGGATCGCGCTCGAATTAGGGGCGCTGCGCCAGCTGGGGTAAGCCTCGAAATGGCGCGCAGCCATTGCCAGGAGCGTGCTTCCTTGCTCTCGCCGTCAGCGCCTCGGCGAGCCCGGACATGCCACGTCAGCTTTGCCCTCGACAACCGACCTATCGCATTCGGTCCGCGAACGGCAGAAAAGTGCCAACTCCTGAACTCATGCGCCGCAGCAAACCGAACGGTGCTTGCCGCCTAGCCCGCAGCCTCCTCGTGCCGCCAATTGAAAGTGCGTTCAACTGTACTGCTTGCGTCGATCCAACGACCTGGAATTTCCAATTGACAGCGTGCTCCCTCGGGCGTGAGCACGTGATTGACCTTACCTGCGAGTTCATGGGGGATAAGCTCGCAGATGACGCTGATCCCGTAACCGGCTTTGCTCTCAGCTTTGGCGGGGGGGCCGCCAGTCTCTTGCCATTCAATGACCAACCCGGCGCGTGCGTTTCCGTTCAATTGCCGGCGCCACTCAACCGATACCTTGCCTTCCCGAGAGGAAAATGCGCCATGTTTTGCAGAGTTGGTGGCCAGCTCGTGGAACACCATTGCCAGGGTTTGACCAGCCTCCGCGGACAGGATCACTTCGGGGCCGCCGATCTCGGTATTGTTGCCTCCGGCATAGGGCGCCAGTTCCCGCCGCAGCAGCTCCGCCAGCGGTATGCCCCGCCACAGGCGCTCGCTCAGTAGCTCGTGTGTTTGCGCCATCGATCTGAGGCGACCATCAAAAGCGGAAACGAAGTGTTCCATCGAGCTGCTCGCGTTCATTGTCTGAGCGGCAACGGCGCTGGCAGTTGCGAGGACGTTCTTGACGCGGTGATCGAGCTCAGCATTCATCGCCTGCAGATGTTCTTCCGCTCGTTTCCGTTCGGTGACATCAATGTTGACGCCCACGACCCGCTTCGGGCGCCCATCGCCGTGGTACAAAACAAAGCAGCGCGCGTCGATCCACCGAACCTCGCCCTCTGACCGCACGATGCGATAATCCGAACTATATTCGTCCAGCCGCTCACGGAAACAGTGGCTTCGGATCTCCTCCAATCGTACGCGATCCGCTGGAAGCAAACCGAGCTGCCATTCGCTGCGCGCAATCTCGGTGGTCCCATCGGGGAAGCCGTGAATGGCCGCGTAACCCGCAGAGATTTGCATCCACTCGGTGTCGGCGATCGTATGCGAAGCTGCCGACGAGCGCTGCCTTTCCCGCCAGCGCGAGCTGCATGTTCCGCTCAGCCAGAGCCTGCTCTGCCTGCTTGTGGTGAGTGATGTCGCGAGTGACGCCAAGCAGCCTCTTGGGAACGCCCTGGGAATCGCAAACAAGGGAGCTTTCAACCGCGACCCAGCGCGTCTCGCCGGCATGCGGGTGATTTGGCGGGTGCATCACCCGGTATTCAGCGTTCCAGACGCCGCCGGTGCCCCGCACCTTCGCTAGGGCAGCATCTATGCGGGTCAGGTCGTCTCGGTGGACGAAGCGCCTGGACTCTTTGATCGTAGCTGGCGGCACGGTGTGTCCGTGCATCCAGGCAGTGCGCAAGTCGCACTTGAGGTGGCCGGTGGCCAGGTCGGCGCTGAACGCACCCAGCTTCGCACCATCAACGGCCATCTTGAGCGCCATTTCGCGTTGCCGTCTCTCGGTGAACAATGCAGCCAGAAAGAGCGTGTAGGCCGTCACCGTCATCACAGCTGCTTGGGCGCCTTTCGCACGTTCAAAGAGAGGTATGGCCGCATCGCCAAAGCGGCCTATTCCAAAGTTTGTCGCGCAGATGACCGCACCAGACGCAAAGAATGCCCCGGCGATCGCGAATGTCGGATCGGAGCGCGCAGCCAACCACAACAGCAGCGGCAACACAGCGGCACCGGGGCTGAATGAGAGCCACGACCCGGTTGATTGGGTCACCACAAAAATGCTGGTCAAGGCCAGAACGACGAGCACCCCAACGCCCTCGATCATCTCGCCTCAGTGACGGTGGCTCGCGCCACATCGTGCCGAGCCCAATTATGAGCGGTGCCACTACCGCGATGCCGACACCGTCGGACAGGAACCAAGCACGCCAAACGTCCCAAAATGGCCCCGCGCCATGAAGTAAGGTCATCGTCGTAGCGCCCCCTACAGCGGAGGTCGCGACCGCGATGCTGGCGGCAGCGAAGAAGCCCACGACACGATGTATGTCGCCAAACGTGAATGTGCGACCAAACCACCGCTCGAGTAGCCAGGCCATCAGGAGAGCCTCGCCGGCATTGCAAAAGCCGTTGAATATTGAGGTCCAAACACCCCTGTCACCCATGAGGTTGGCGGCGACGGTGCCGATCACCACGCCAATGATAAGTGCCGGGTATGCGCGTCGACCTGATAGGATCAGAATGCCGGCTGCGACGCCGGATGCGGGCCAGAACACGGCAACGTCGGAGGGCTGAGCCAGCAAGGCCAGCCCAAGCCGGGCTGTCAGGAAATAGACAATAGCGAGAGCAACCGCCTCGCGCACTGTTATCGCGCCGACGGCCAAGTATCGCTGCGCTGCATTGGGTGTCCCCGTTCCCGCAAAGCTCCCTCAATTCAGTAATGACGCAATCTTGGACCTCATCTGAATACTCCGCGGATGTCCATCAGGTGTTGTCCCTAGTTGTTCGTGGTGAATGGAAACGCGACTTCCGGATCGGGTCAAAAAGCAACTCTCGGTAGCGCCGACGTCTAGTCCGCTCAACCCCCGATTACGGACATTGCTGACCCCCGTGCAGTCCCACTAGCCCATCCGCTTGTGGCCGCACGAGCGTGGCAGGCGGCCAACAGATCGGAGCGTGACATCCGGCGGAAGCTGCTGGAACTCGCGTGGGGCCTTGTTTCATTCGAGTTGCAGGCGCGTGTCGCCGGGGCTTTCATTGTGCTGAGGAGCGGATGCAACAACCGCCAACGTTCTGCCCTGATAGAGCGCTACCCGCGATCATTCCATGTCCCGCCGCCCCGACAATCCTGCGCAAGCTGACCTGTTCATTGGCCAGGGGGACTTGTTCGCCTCGGTGCCGACTGAGTTGCCCAAGCCGACGCATCCGTCACCAGGCGAATCCACCCGATATAGCCTGCTGGGCGAAGCGCTCATCAAGATGGGGCAGAGGCGCAACAACGCGCGCTTGGAGGCAAGCGGTCTGTACCTGCTGAGACGTAAGTTGCACTGATTTTCATTGTCCTGAGTTCATACCGCAACACCAACAAGAGGACGCGCCCTCCGGCGCGACAACCCCATGCACTTTCATCTCGGACAGAAAGTCGTCTGCATCAACGACCGCTTGAGACCCGGCCAGCGCTGGGGCAATGGGCATGAGACCTCGGTGAAAGCGGGCGTGATCTACACGATTCGCGAGATCGTCCCGCGCGAGCCAGGTGGCTATCGGGAGCCGGGGTTGCGCCTCGTCGAGATCGTCAACCGCCTCGATGAGTACACCACGCCGACAGGCCGAGCCTGGCTCGAGGCGTTCTTCCGCGTCAGCCGCTTCTTTCCAGTGCGACCACCAACATCGACGTGTTTCTGGAGATGCCGGCCAGGGTGCGTATCACGTGGGGGGAGGACGTGGAGACCGAAGCGCTGGGTGGAAGCGTTCCAGAAGGCGATCGAAGCGGGGGAGATCGGCAATGGACAATGATAAAGCGCCGGAGGGCAAGGGCAAGCGGGCCTCTGCACGCCGGAACCGCAGACCCAAGGTGCGCAAGTGGACGCGCGACATGAGAGGGAAGCTCACCAGCGATGATATTGCGCGTCTCTCGCCTGCAGACGCAGCAGCTTTGCTCAGCGCGGGCAGGAAAGAGGTGGCCGGTTGCAGTGACATCAGCAAGGCGCAGCGGCGGGTCGATGCCTACGACCGCTGGCTCGCCGACCTCTTGCTAAAAATTGATCCGCTTCCTCCGTCTCATCCCAAGAGGCGGGCGGCGTTCGCCAAGATCCGTGCTGTGCGGCCGCAGCGCATGCAGGCGGAGGACGATCTCCTTGGCCTGTACATCACGTACTCACTCTTGCTGGAAGATACAGCCATCGATGACATGGCGCGGGCCTGAGCGTCATGCACGAGACCGACAACTCCAACCTGCCGCCGCCGATCCTGCTCGAGGCGATGCGGGTTTTCGGGGGGCCTATCGGCGGCCGTGTCAGTCGTGAGCAGTTCCCCGATGGCCGCGCCCTGCTGCCAAATGGCGAACGGTCAGATCTCTCCGCCGCCTACGCGACGGGCAGATTATCCCAGCCCTCTATCACATCGGGCCTGGCGGCGAAGTCCTCTCCCGGTCGACGCCCAGCGGCTCCTGGCTCGCCCTCGACGCGGCGTGGGACAAACTCGAAAGAGCCGCAAAACGCAGGCGCTGAACAGCCATCGCTGACGGCCGAACTATTCGGAGGTCCTTGCCAAGGGCTCGCGATTTCTCCAGAGCAGTATGGTCCGCCTGCCTCGCGCCTCGCGGGGATGCTTCGGCAGGCCGCCTCTTGCGCCAGTAGATCAGCGGCGGCCGACGATCGTCGAGATGGCCAAAGCTGTCCTCCGTCGAGAGGTCCTGATCGCCGCCGGCGTCTCGACCAACACCAGACCGGCGCCGCGGGCTTCAACCAGCCCGTCCTTGGGCATCAGCTGCACCGCCGCCCGCACGAAGGCCGAGGGGTCGTTCTTGACCATGTGCCTGAGTGCAGTCGGGCCGCTCTCCAGCCACGCGTCGTGGAATCCGCCACGAAATCCTCGGTCAGCCTGTTGCGACTGCCGAGGGGGCGGCCGCCTGGGTATTCCCCGCCAGGAAGCGACCCCGTTCATCCCGCGCGAGTGGCTTTGCTTCTGCCTGGTATTTTCCCCGTCGTGTGGGGCCGGAGCGCCTCCAGCACGCGAGGCCATCCTAACGGGAAGGAGCGCTACCGCGACGATGCCCCCTCCCCGACCACCACAAACGGCGCCCAATAGGCCGGGTGCGCTTCGTGCGGCGCGCCATTGTCGATCAGCGCCAGCATGGAGCGGCGCAGAGCCTCCGACCGGCCGACCTTCGGATCGCGGGCCATCTCGCGCACAGTGCCCGTGATGAGCTTGACGGTGGCGTCCGAGTAGACCTCCCAGTGCGACACGAGCAACGCCCTGGCCTGCGCGTAGATGAAGGCACGCGCCAGCCCCGAAAGCGCTTCAGCACTCGTTGCCGCGCCAGCTGCCGTGTTGCAAGCCGACAAGATGACCAAGTCGGCATCCAGCTTGAGACTGGCGATCTCTGACGCCGTAAGGTAGCCGTCGTCCTCTTCACTCGCCTTCCCAGGTGGTGTCAGGATCAGGCCCGGCTCGTTAGCTCCATCGAGTTTCCCTGCCAGAACGCCGTGCGTCGCGAAGTGCACCATACGGTACTTGGTCAACTCACCGTTGGCGCTGAGCCGTTTGATTTCGCGTTCCGTTGCCTTCGCCCCCAGGAGGATGTCACGGGCCAACTCCGCCTTCACGTCCTGTGCAACTGCACACAACTCGTCGGCGGTCTCTGGCAGCGGCACCTGGCCCTTGATGACTGACACGTTGGCAAGGCTGCCGCGCGTTTCCACCTGTGAGGGACCTGCGCGATAATCGCTACGTGCTGCCAGGTGCGGCGGGCGCCGCTCCGGGCAACGTTGCTTCTCGCGGGCGAGCTTCGCAAGGTTTGCGAACCGTGCATCAGGTCCATCCAGCAGAGGGTTGCCGAAGCCGATCATGGGCCTCGGTGCGGCGCTGGGCCTGCCGACGCGGCGCAAAGCCTTCAAGGAGGAGGCGGCGGGCAATACGGTGATGGCGTGCTCGCGGGCGAGCCAGGCCGCCGCTCGGTGATCGCTGGAATTCGCCGGGCTGGTGATAAGCACCTGGAAGGGAAGCTGCGTCAGCGGGCCGGACGGAACAATTAGCAGGTACTTTCCCTTAATGAGTTCCTGCACCTCGCCAAAGAGTGCGGTGTAGAGCTTGTGGGCACGGGCGTGATCGAATTGCACCGGGGCTTGGTGAGGCCGATGCCAAGGGCCTTTGTGCAGCTTCCCTCCCATCGCCGTCCCACGCGGTCGCATCTAGGCCGCAGCGCAGAGCCGCAACCTCGAGAGCGAGCGCCGTCGTGCCCAGGTCCGACCGCACCCAGCGCACGTCCGATTTGGTCACAACCCAGATGAATGTCTCCTCGGGCAACGGCTTGATCTCAGACGTGTCGAGGAACAGCACCAGGGCCTCATCTGGGCCAAGCTGAGCTTGCACCTCCGCGACAGATAACGGTGCAGGGCTCGCCAGCGCGACGTAATCCGGGAAGTCCAGGGCGAACCTCCGGTCTATCGCAGCGAGGCGGCTGTCGATGGCGGTGAGACGCTCGGCGAGCGCCTTCTCGGCATCACCTTTGCGCTTCGTCGGTGCCTCGCTCTTGGCGGCGATGAGCAGCTTGTCTTTCGCTTGCCATTCGCTCGCTAGGTCCTGCCGCTCGCGCACAAGTCCGGCAAGCTGGGGTGAGCCCTTAGCCGACCGCGCCGCCATCTGGGCGAGCGAGGCGGCGGCTTCCGAGCCTTGTGCCCATTGGGCGGTCTGGAACATCTCGCCTATGAGTGTCGCCGGAGGTGGGTTGAGACCATGAGGCTGCAACAACAGGAGGCGGTAAGTCGTCCTGACCAAGCCCGAGAACTGCCAGCTCAACCGCAATGCCTCACCCTTGTTTGGATCCTATCCCGCCGTGCTCGGCCCGGCGCTGGATTACGGCGGTGCTGCCCCGCCAGTGGTCGGCTGCTCGCTTCCAGTCTGTCCGGGCGACCGCCAGCCGCGCCAAGTTGTTGAGGGAGGCACTGATCTCGGGGTGATCGGGCCCCAACGCTTTCTTGCGGATGGCGAGCGAACGATTGAACAGTGGATCTGCCTCGACAAGGCGGCCTTGTAGCACGTACAGCGCTGCGAGATTGTTGAGCGAGGTGCCCACGTCGGGATGCTGTCGTCCCAGCGCCTTCTCCTGGATGGCGAGGTCGCGCATAAAGAGCGGCTCAGCTTCGGCGTATCTACCCTGGTCCTGATACAGCCTGGCCAGGTTGTTGAGCGAGGTGCCGACCTCGGGGTGGTCGGGCCCCAGCGCCTTCTCGCTGATAGCCAGGCTGCGCTTGTGCAGGGGCTCGGCCTCCGCGTAGCGGCCTTGGGCCCGGTACAGCACGGCTAGGTTGTTGAGCGAGGTGCCAACGGCTGGATGCTCCGGCCCCAGCGCCTTCTCGCGTGATAACCAGGCTGCGCTTCTACAGCGGCTCGGCCTCCGCGTAGCGGCCCTGCGTCCGGTAGAGTTCGGCCAGGTTGTTGAGCGAAGCGCCTACGTCGGGGTGCTCAGGTCCCAGCGCCCTCTCGCGGATAGCCAAGGCTGCGCTTGTACAGTGGCTCGGCCTCGGCGTAGCGGCCCTGGGCCCCGTACAGTAAGGCCAGGTTGTTGAGCGAGGTGCCGACCTCGCGGTGCTCGGGCCCCAGCGCCTTCTCGCTGATAGCCAGGCTGCGCTTGTACAGGGGCTCGGCCTCAGCGTAGCGGCCCTGGGTCTGGTACAGCCCCGCTAGGTTGTTGAGCGAGGTGGCGACCTCGCGGTGCTCGGCCCCCAGCGCCTTCTCGCTGATAGCGAGGGCGCGCTTGTACAGCGGCTCGGCCTCCGCGTAGCGGCCCTGGGCCTGGTACAGTCCGGCAAGGTTGTTGAGCGAGGTGCCAACGGCGGGATGCTCGGGCCCCAGCGCCCTCTCGCGGATGTCAAGGCTGCGCTTGTACAATGGCTCGGCCTCGGTGTATCGGCCCTGGGCCTGGTACAGCATGCGCCAGACTGTTGAGCGATGTCCCCACGTCCGGGTGCTTGCGGCCCAGCGCCTTCTCCCGGATGACGAGGCTGCGCTTGAACAGCGGCTCCGCCTCGACGTAGCGGCCCTGGGCCTGGTACATCGCCGCCAAATTGGTGAGCGACGCGCACCACGTCCGGGTGGTCACGTCCTTGCGCTTTCTCGCGGATGACAATCGAGCGCTTGTAAAGCGGTTCGGCCTCGGCGTAGCGACCCGAGGCCTTGTACAGGACTGCCAAATTGTGGAGTGCGGCACCGACGTCAGGGTGGTCGGGCCCCCGCGCCTTCTCAATGAGGGCTAGGCTGCGTCTGTATAGGGTCTCGGCCTCGACGTAGCGGTCCTGCGCCTTGTAGACAACGGCCAGCCACGACAGTGCTACTGCGAACTCGGCGTGCTGCTCGCCACGGCGCTTACGGGCAAGCGCAACTGCCCGCTCGGCGATGGGAATGGCTTCGGCAGACTTGCCTTGGCCGTTGAGGCGCCTGACCTCGGCGAGCAGGCGAGAGAGGTCATCCTGCTCCTGCGCATGAACAACATCCGCCAGCCCGATCCCGCACCGCAGCCCAGCAATCACTATTGCTGCCAGGCGTCGCCCCGTCCTCCCGCCCGCCATTTCCCACCGCTCCCGAAATCGCTTCAACCAATGGCACCGACAGTGCACCGGGGACGGGGCACGGGCAAGATGCGATCAATTCGTTCAGGTGTTGCCGGTCAGAGCAGTCGGTTCTTGGACTCGATCGAGGCGCGACGCCTGCAGCGCACAGGGAGCGGGCTCGAAGTCGGTCGCAATTGGCACGGCGCAAATCCACCCCAGATTATAAGAGAGGAGAATCTCGATGCCACGCTCCGACAAGCCGTCGAAGCCGCCATTGAAGACCCACCCTTGGCAGCTATCTCTGCTTCAAGCGGTTGGAAGAGAAGGCGATGGCCGAGGCTTGGCAGGAGCCCTCATGTGCCCCCTGCCTGGATGTGGCGCCGTTACCAACTCCAACTGGCTCC
>CAVWOY010000015.1:0-114173 GCA_963756735.1 uncultured Alphaproteobacteria bacterium | reverse complement strand
GCGCTCGAAGATCACAGCCTGCTCGGCGAACGAGGCCTTGGCGGACGCGATGTCGTTCATGCCGAACCAGGCCGCGAAGGCGCTGGCGACGATAAACGGCACCCAGATGTAGCCGGCGTTCTGCAGCCACATCGGCACGCTTCCGGTTGCTTCCTTGACCATTGTCGGCTCGCCACCGAGCCAGCCGAATACGCCGGCGGTGATGACGAGCGGCACGACGAACTGCACCACGCTGACACCGAGATTGCCGAGCCCGGCATTGAGGGCGAGCGCGTTGCCCTTTTCCGCCTTGGGGAAGAAGAACGAGATGTTCGCCATCGAGGAAGCAAAATTGCCGCCGCCGAAGCCGCACAGCAGAGCGAGTGCCAGGAACAGCCAGAAGGGTGTCGCCGGGTTCTGCACGGCCATGCCGATGCCAATCGCGGGGACGATCAGCGACCAGGTGGTCAGCGTGGTCCACAGGCGGCCCCCGAAAATTGGCACCATGAACGAGTAGAAGATTTGCAAGTCGCGCCGAAAGCCCCGGTAGGGCGGCAAGCCAGAACAACTGGTCGGTCGTGTAGGTGAAGCCGATGGCAGGCAGCTTCGCCACAACCACCGACCAAACCATCCACACGGCGAACGAGAGCAGCAGCGACGGGATCGAGATCAGTAGGTTGCGTCGCGCGAGATTGCGACCGGTCGACTGCCAGAAGTCCTTGTCCTCCGGCCTCCAGTCCTCAATGAGATGCGGTCCAAGCGCGCCGACATGCTTCGGCTCATGAATTTCCTGCATCTCGGGCAGCTCGGGGAGCTTCTTGAGCTCGGCGCCATAGACGCCCTTCTCCATGGCTCGGATCGACAGGTGCATCCAAACCAGCGCCAGCGCGGATAGAGCGAACAGAGCCATGAAGCAGCTCTGCCACACGCCCGTGAGATCGTTGAGCGCACCGAACAGGATCGGAAGGACAAAACCACCGAGCCCACCGACCAGACCCACGACCCCACCGACGGAGCCCACGTGGTTGGGGTAGTAGACGGGGATGTGCTTGAAGACCGCGGCCTTGCCGAGGCTCATGAAGAAGCCGAGCACGAACGCGATCGCGGTGAAGGCGACGAGGCCGGTCTCGAGCCGGAAGCTCATCGGCCCGCGGATGCCCTGCACGACGTATTCCGTGGGGGGTAGGAGAGCAGGAAGCAGCTGCCACCGAGACGCCGAACGTCCAGTACATCACGCGGCGCGCGCCGTATTTGTCGGACAGGACACCGCCATAAATGCGGAACAGCGATGCCGGCACGGAATAGAGGGCGCCGATCATGCCGGCGGTGGTGATGTCCAGGCCGTACACGCCATCAAGTAGCGGGGCAGCCAGAGCGCCAGCGCCACGAACGCGCCGAACACGAAAAAATAGTAGAGCGAGAAACGCCAGACCTGCATGTTGGCCAACGGCGCCAGCATGGCGGAGAGCGGCTCCGGTTTGGCACCGGCCTTGCGTCGAGCTGCAAGCTGCGGGTCGTCCCTGGTCGCCAGCCAGAACACAATGGCGATCACGGCAATCGCCAGTGCCCACACGTTGGCGACCGCCTTCCAGCCGTAGGCAACCATGATGAACGGGGCGACGAACTTGGTGACGGCCGCGCCGACATTGCCAGCGCCGAAGATGCCGAGCGCGGTCCCCTGTTGCTCGATCGGATACCATTTGGAGACGTAGGCGATGCCGACCGCAAACGAGCCGCCGGCAATGCCGACGCCGAGCGCGGCCAGTAGGAACGTCGGATAGTCGTACGCGAAGGTCAGCAGCCATGTGGCCAAAGCCGCCGAAAGCATGACGGCGGTATAGACGATGCGCCCGCCGTACTGGTCCGTCCAGATGCCGAGTATCAGGCGAATCAGCGATCCGGTCAGAATGGGTGTGCCGACCAGCAACCCGAATTGCGTATCGTTGAGCCCCAGGTCCTTCTTGATCTGCACGCCGATGATGGAAAAGATCGTCCACACCGCAAAGCAGACCGTGAAGGCGATGGTCGAAGCCCACAAAGCCCGTTGCTGATCGACTTTGCGTACTTCCGCCAGGTGCTGCATGGCATCGTCCCCAAGACCGCGCATACCGTCTTGATGACCATTGCCACTTGGCGGTCGTCTCACCTTTGATTTGGATCAAGAGCGGCCGCGGCTCTCCGACCTGTGGTTCGACGTGCACCAGGCCACGACACGGGAGGATCAGAGGGTCGAGCCGGGGCCTGCTGCCTTGGCCAGCGCGTCGACATCCCGCACCGAGATATGCCGCGGATCGAGCCTCTTGATGATCCCGATCGCTTCCAGCTGTTTCAACTGGCGGCTGACAGTTTCCAGGCGCAGACCCAGATAGTCGGCCATTTCGGTGCGGGTGAGCGGCATGATCAGCTGGCGGCATGCACCCTGTTCACAATCGGGACATGGTCGCGACGTGCGTTGCAGGATGGTTAGCAGTAGCGCCGCCACCTTCTCTTGCGCAGTCTTGCGGCCGAGCAGGAGCATCCAATCGCGAGCGGCGTCGACGGAGTCCAGCGTGCGCTCGAGAAAGATCTGCTTCAGGTCGGGCTGTTCCTGCATGAATCCTTCAAAGTAGGCGCGCCCGTAGCAGCAGAGCTGAACTTCTGTCGCGGTCTCGGCTGTGAAAGGAAATTCCGCTCTGAACGGTCGCCCAAGAAAATCGCCTGGGAACAGCAAGGCGACGATCTGCTGACGCCCATCCGACAGGGTCTTGCAAAGCTTGATGACGCCGGACAGCACGGTCGCGCACCAATCCTCGGACGCGGCCACGCCGGCAATCAGCTGCCCGGCCGGATACATTCGCAGATAGGACTTGCGATTAAGGCGTGCGAGCTGCTGGGTGTTCAGCACCCGGCATATCGCCGTGTCTCGCACGGCGCATGCAGAACAGGCTTTCGGCCGAGAGGCCATCAAGGTCGTGTGCTCCTGATCACAAAGCGATACATGCACAATTGGCCGCAGCTTGGTTTGATCCAGGTCAAGCGGCAGATGTCGACTTGCGGCAGCATCGAAGGACCGCAGAAGGATTTGGCCCGTGAGCGATTTCTGCATCAGTCCAAACGCATTGGCCGGCATCGCACGCCAGGCCGGCCTCATTGATCGAATGGTCCTACGTGCCGGATCGCCCGTCCAGCACAGTCGAAGCGCTGATCCGATCCTCTGGTACGAGGCGCGCCTCAATGATTGACTGCGCATCAGTGCATGTATCGGTTTCTCGCGTCGCCCAGACCAGCAGGGCAGGCGCAAGTCCCGCGCTTTTGCGCCAACCAAACGTTCTTTGGCGATCTAGGCCAGCGGGTCTGTAACTTGGAGTTTGGAGGAGCAAATGATGGTCCAGCAAGCATCCGACTTCGTCACACGCCTGCGCCAGACTTGGCGTCGAGCTCTGAGCAAACGTCGAACGATCAACGAATTGGCGGCTTGCCCGCCAGGTGAGCTGAGGCGCATCGCCTCTGATGTGGGACTGAGCGGCGACGACTTAGGCAGACTCTGTCGCGGCCACAATGGGCCGTCCGAGTTACTGCCGCAGCGACTGCAACTGTTGGGGATCGATCCGGAGTTTGTGCGGCATGCGGCGCCCACGACGTCCAGAGACCTTGCGCGTGTATGCGCGTCCTGCAAGACGTCGCGCCGTTGCGCGCGCGATTTGGCTCGCGGCGACGTCCAGGCGGGGATGGATGCCTGATCGCCTGAACGGCCCGACCATCGATGCCTTGATGGTCCGCGACGGACGCAGGGTGCAATAGCGCTGGAAGAGGGAGGTCGGCATGCGTTGGTGGATGACGCGCCGTGTCGAACGGCAAGCGACTCGCATGCATGAAGTGATGGAGCGCCTCGACGTTGACGGTGCAGCACTGGCGCGTCTGCGCCAAGGTCAGGCCTATGCGGATGCGCGAGCCCGTTGCCTGACATGCGGGACCAGTGACAGATGTCTCAGATGGTTGGACAACCGGCCCCTCTCAAGCGAGTCCCCGGGGTTTTGTCCAAACCTGCGCTTGTTTGAAGAGTTCCAGAAGACCACGGCCAGCGGCTAAAGCGTGGGATGCGAGCCGGCTGAGATCGCATGGCGCCGCAGGATGTGTCCCACGTTCCTGGCGCATCTCCGACCCTCGGCGGCGTTGCCGCATGTCAGAGCCACGGCTGCGACTTGATTGTCATGGCGTCGCACGGCCGCCGCGGGCTGGCCAAGCTGCTGCTAGGCAGCCAGGCAACGAAGGTGCTGACGATGGTGCCGGTTCTCATCTGTTGCTGAAAAAGGTCTTGGCCACCGCGAAGAGGTTGGATGAAGGGAGCCATAGTCGAACCGACCTCAGGCTCCAATGGACGCCAACGCGTTTCGCAGTGCTACATCGCGGGGATCTCCGGTCAAGGATGTGCCCATCTTGCACGTGACATAGGCATACCCGATGCCGGCTTGCGGATCGGCATAGCCAAGAGCCCCACCTGCTCCGGGTGACCCGAACGAATCTGGGTGGCCGAATGGAAAAGACGTGCCGGGTTTCATGAAGCCCAATGAAAATTGGGCCTCGCCCTTTATGCACTCATCATAGAAGCCATGTGCTGCAGGGATCGCGGGAGCTCTCAACAACTGCACAGTCTCGGGGCGCAGCCCCAGCTCCCTCCCGCCAGTTGCAAACGCACTGTAGGCGCGTGCGATGGCGCGTGCCGTGCCGACCCCTCCGCCCGACGGCACCTCCAAGTTGCGGCTATAGATGCGCCGATCGTCATGGGGAAGCTCGGATCCTGCGAGGGCGCGCCGGATATGCGAACGGCGGTTCAACGATGCCAGCGCCAGCGCTATTGGAAAACCGGTTAACCTCGCGATCAGGCTGGGCTGCTCGATCTTGGCCAGCCTTGAATTCGGGATCGATTCCGGCAGGCGAATGTAAACGTCTAGTCCGAAAGGCTCGGCGATCTCGTCCCGAAAAAACTGTCCCAGGCTGCGGTGCTGCGGATCAACGCGTCGCAGCAATTCGCTTTCGTAAAACCCGAGAGTGATGGCGTGATAGGCCTGCCGTGTTCCCGGCTCCCAGGCTGGCTTCTGGCGGGCCAGGACGGCAGCAAGGCCGTCAAGGTCGGCGACCAAGCGGCGATCGACCGGTACATCGAGGGCATGCAGTCCGGCCTGATGCGCCAGGAGTTGTCGCACGGTGATCCTGTCTTTGGCGTGCTTGGCAAACTCGGGCCAGTAGGTGCACACGCGTTCTTCGTAATCGAGCCAGCCGCGGGAATGGGCGACGGCCAAGGCCATAGCCGCCAGCCCCTTGGTCGCCGAGTAGACCACCACCATGGTGTTCTCCTCCCAGGGCTCGCTCGTCGCCTTGTTGCGAATACCACCCCACAGGTCGACGACTTTTTCGCCATGACGATACACGCAGCACGCCCCGCCAATCTCCTTGCGGCAGCAGAAATTCTCGATAAAGGCATCTCGCAAGGCCTCGAAGCCGTTGTTGGCATGTCCTTGAATTGCGGTGTGTGCGAAGGCCAATGGAGTGGTCCTTCTGCGCTCATACGTATCCGTATGGTGATGTGCGCCTTCCGCCTCGATGGCTGCGCTACGACGCTTGCTCTTCACCATCTGCGAGGCTTTGCAACTCGTCGATGGCGAGCAGCCGGACTTGGTCGCTGTGCGGCAATTCGATCAGCTGCAGCACTTTGAGTTTCGTGAACGTGCGGCTCACCGTCTCGATCGTCAGGCCCAAGAAATCGCCGATGTCGGTGCGGGTCATGGGCAATTCGAAGGTCGTCGGGTCTTGTCCATTGCGTTGATTGCGGCGCGAAAATGCCAGCAGAAAGCCAGCGACACGCTCCATGGCGCTGCGCTGCCCGGTGGTGAGCATGAGGTCGCGCGTGGCCGCCAGCTCGCGAGCCAATGCCTCATACAGCTTGAAGCCGAGCATCGGATCCTTGGCGGCGGATTGGCGCAAGGCCGCCACCGGCAGACAGCGCACGCGGGTCGGCTTCACGGCTTGCGCACTCATGGCATGCTCGACCTCTACACCAAGACCGATGATATCGCCTGGATAGGCGAAGCCCATGACCTGACGGCGTCCGTCAGCCAGGACTTTGTAGAGGGCGATGGCGCCAGTCTCGATGCGGTAGACGTGCGAGATCGCGTCGCCTTCGGCGAACAGGAATTCTTTCTCTTCCACGCGACGAAGGCACGCCTGAGCCAAGCTTTGGTCAAAGCCGACGGCGGGACGTGCGGCGGAGGGACTGAAAGCCGGGAAACGGTCGGTGGCGGCGTGCTGTGATTGGATCGACATCGGTGGGCTCCCTTAGGGATCGTTAAGCCCCACCTTTTGACTATGCAGCTGTCGTTGGGGTTCCTCGCTACGGAGAGAGTTTGTATCCGTTTGTAACGAAGCTCAGGCATGCGGCCCGGTTGGGAACGTCACGCACCAACCAGATCGTGAACGCCTACGGAATTGGAGCTGGTGGCCAGCAGGCTTTCGTAAGCGCGACGTTCATCGTCGTTATCGAAAAGCTGGACCCAGAGCAGGATCTTGCCATCCTCCACCGCTTTTTGGAGATGGGCTGCATGGCGAGCGATGAGCCACCGGCTGAGTGCGGTATCCAACGTGGCCGCTCCGACCTCGAGCCGGCCAGCCAGGCGATCGGCCACCGGACCTGCGGTGCAGGCGATGGGGTGGACGTTGCCCGGGAATACCAAGGTGCGCAGCGTTTGCCGGATTTCGCCGGTCTTTTCAGCCAGCACACGGCCTAACCCCAAGTAGGTGACATCGTTGAGTGCCTTACCCGCTGCGTTGAGGGCATGAAGCGCCTTCTCCACCTCCGCAGAGGTGTCGAAAGCGGCAATGGCGAATTGCAACGTCGGAGGATCGATCATAAGCTGGTTCGCACTTGCGATGGGCCGAGGCCCCGGGAGTTGGTCCACTGTGTTGGTACCGCATTGGCCGGTGTAAACGGGCCGCGCGGCCGCCGCTTTGACGCGGATCAAATAGCTGGTCAGGAGTAGCGGGCTCTGTCGCCCAGCACATCGCGCAGGGCTGCGACGAGATCAGCCTGTTGATAGGGCTTGCGCAGAACTTTCAATCGCTCGCGCTGCAAGTCGTCGCCATGCACAAGTTCTTCGGCATATCCTGATGTGAGAAGAACTTTGACCTCAGGCCTGAGCTCGCGGGCGCGCATCGCGACTTCACGACCGGACAAGCCGCCCGGCATAATCAGGTCCGTGAACACGAGATCGACGGCATCGCCGCGCTTGAGGATTTCGAGAGCCGCCGGCCCGTCGCTTGCTTCGAGCACCTGGTAGCCGATCAGTTTCAACCGCTTGATGGTCAGCTGACGCACGCGGCTGTCGTCCTCCACCACCAGCACAGTTTCACGCACCTCGACGTGGGGTGACGCGGTGCCCTTGGCAGGTGGGGCTTGTCCCGAAGGAGCATCGGAACGCGGGAAATAGAGATTGATCGTGGTGCCAAGGCCAGGCTCGCTGTAGATCGTGACATGGCCGCCGGATTGTTTGACGAAGCCGTACACCATTGCCAGTCCGAGCCCAGTCCCGCGCCCTTTTTCCTTGGTCGTAAAGAAGGGTTCGAACACGCGGTCGCGGATTTCCGGCGCCATCCCAGCTCCGGTATCGGAGATGGATAGCTGAACGTACTGCCCCGGCTGCAGCTCCGATTGGTCGTCGGCGTGGTCGGAGTCGAGCTCGATATTGCGGGTCTCGACGACCAGCTTGCCGCCCTGCGGCATGGCATCGCGCGCATTGACCGCCATGTTGACGATGGCGCTTTGAAACTGACCGGGATCGGCGCGCGTCGACCATACGTCTCGCGCGAGCGACGTAGACAGCGTGATGTGCTCGCCCAAGGTGCGCCGCAGCATGTCCGTGATGCCGACCACCAAATCGTTCAGCTGAATGACATGAGCATCCATGTGCCGGCGACGCGCAAAAGTGAGCAGTTGATCGGTGAGCTTCGAGCCGAGGCCGGCAGCATCCTGGGCCTCCTTGAGCAGCTCTCGCGACTCCTCGTTGTCGAGGCGAGGCTCCAGCAGCTCCAGATTGCCGGCGATGACGAGCAGCAGGTTGTTGAAATCGTGGGCGATACCGCCGGTGAGCTGTCCGACTGCTTCCATCTTCTGCGCTTGCGCCAGGCGCCGTTCGCTCTCTCGGAGCGCCTCCTCGACATGCGTGCGATCACTGATGTCGATGGATCATCCCCGTGAAGTGGCGTCGGCCGTCTGCCTCGAATTCGCCGACCGACAAGTGTAGCGGGAAGGTCGTGCCATCCTTGCGGCGGCCGCTCACTTCGCGGCCGATACCGATGATCTTCTTTACGCCCGTGGCGACGTAGCTGGCGATATACGCGTCATGCTCGCCCCGATAGGGCTCGGGCATGAGCACCTTGACGTTCTGGCCGATAAGCTCGGACGCGCTATAGCCAAACAGGCGCTCGGTAGCCGGATTGATGTCCTCGATCAGCCCCCGATCTCCGATCGTGATGATGGCAGTAACCGCCGACTCCAAGATGCCGCGCAGCTTGGCCGCCTGGACCGCCGGTGACGCCGTTCGATCGGGAGTTTGTGCCACCATGGGCTCCAAAATGCTGTAATTGGTTCATGATCGTGTTACCACACCGCCGCGCGCCATGGCGACCCATGCGCATCGAGGTCGGTGGCGAACTGAACAGCTCCGTTGGATTGCCTGATGAGCAATGGGCGTATCCTGATTGTCGATGACGAGCCCAAGGTTCGGACACTGTTGCGGCGGTGCCTGGAAGGGGAGGGATTTGACGTCTCGGAGGCAAAGGACGGAGCGGAAATGCGCGTCCGCCTGGAGCGGGAGGCGGTGTCTTTGATCACGCTGGACCTCGGTCTGGGCAAGGAAAACGGCCTCGACCTTGCGCGCGAGATACGCAAGGACCGCAACATTCCGATCATCATGCTGACCGGAAGAGGGGATGCTATCGATCGGGTCGTCGGGCTCGAGGTGGGGGCTGACGACTACCTGGCCAAGCCGTTCGAACTCCGAGAACTCGTGGCGCGGGTGCGGGCCGTGTTGCGTCGGGTACAACCCATCGAACCGGCTGCGTCCTCAGGACAGTGCTATGCATTCGAGGACTGGATCTTCGACATCAATCGGCGCAGCCTGAAGCGAGGCAACGGCGAAGCTCAGGAGCTGACCACCAGCGAATTCAACTTGCTGGAGGCGTTCGTGAAACGACCGCACCGCGTGTTGTCGCGCGATGACATTATGGACCTGCTGAAAGGGCACGACTGGTCGCCGCTTGATCGTTCGATCGACAATTTGGTGGCCAGGCTGCGCAAGAAGGTCGAAACGGACCCAGATCGGCCGGCCCTGATTAAGACCGTGCGCGGTGTTGGCTACACCTTCACGGCAGACGTGGCACGCCAAGGACCTGGAAAGGGCTAGTCGCCTTGGGCGGCGACCCGCGCTGCGGGTCGCGCACCAGGCTCAACTACGGGATTTCGAAGGCACGGACTTCGCATCGTGTGCGATGTGGGGCTCTATGTCTCTCGCCGTGTCGATTGTCTTCCTCCTGTCGTGGCCAGCCTTCATCCGCTCTTGCGACAACCGGAATTGGTCGCGCGCTGCGATGCGCAGCTGCAGAAGATCTACGGCAAGCCGGATGAAGGCGAGAAGCGCTACAGCCCGCCCGAATGCATCGGCTGCGAAACAAAGGTGATCGAGGGCAACCCCGAGCCCCGTCACATCTCAACCAGCTACGTTGAGCGCAATAACCTGACGATGCGCATGCACATGCGCCGGTTCACGCGGCTGACCAACGCGTTCTCAAAGAAGGTAGAGAACCACGCCCATGCGGTCGTGCTGCACTTCATGTACTATAACTTCTGTCAGTTGCACAAAACGCATAGACTGACACCTGCAGTGGCGGCCGGGGTCACCGAGCGCCTATGGGAGGTTGCCGACATTGTCGGCGTGCTTGAGGAATGGGAGAGCGCACAATGAGAGCATGGAGTTTCCTTGTGGTTGTTGCCGGGGCTGCTAGCACCCGGTCGCGGCTAGCGCCCAAGTGTTTGGCCCGGATGGTCGGCGGATGGACGAGCCAAAGCTTCGACCTGTGAAGACCTATGAGGACTGTATCGCCCGCAACACGAGCACCTCTATGCGTCGCGCAGCCGGTTCATTCCGGCTGCAATTGTGACCAACTTCGATGTCCATGCCTGGCCACCAGCTGTGCGCCGCGGCTCGGCCGCACCCTCCGGCACCGGCGCCACCGTAGACCTGACCGCCCGCATGCGCGGAATGTGGCGTAGGACAGGTTCATAGGAGCATCGGCGCGGCCACTCCACTGAGCCTTTGCCTGCTAGCCATCCCTCTTGATTTGGCTTCCGCTTGAGACGCGCACCGAGGCCGCATAGGCTCAGGTCCTGAAAACGCGAGCGCATACAAAACAATTCAGCAAAAGCGGACATCACCTCATCAATGCGGCCCACCGAGCGGCGCCCTTTTCCCCACCGCCGGGGGCTGATCATCGTCACGACATTGGCCATCGCATACATGGCCAGCCATTTCTTTCGCGCTTCCAACGTCACCATTGGGCTGGATCTGATGCGCGACCTGGCCATCGGCCCGGAAGCTCTGGGTGGGCTTACGGGCGCTTTCTTCTTCGGCTTTGCCGCCACGCAGATCCCCTGCGGCTTCTTCTTCGACCGCTACGGCCCACGCCGCACCGTGGTCGGCATGCTCATCCTCGCCACCATTGGGGGTATCGTCTTCACTCTGGCGCCCACCTGGCCCGTACTGCTGACCGGCCGTACGCTCATGGGCGCCGGCTTCGGCGTCATGCTCATCGGCAGCATGGTGGTGATCTCTCGTTGGTTCCCGCCTGACCGCTTCTCCACCCTCAGCGCCATGGTCTTGTTCATTGGCCTCTTTGGCAACTTGATTGCCACCACGCCGCTGGCCTGGGTTACGGAGCTCTTCGGTTGGCGCCCCGTACACGGCGCCGCCGTCGTCTTCACCGCGCTCGCGACCATCGCCGTATGGTTGGTGGTGCGCGACGCCCCGCCCGGACATCCGTTCCTGGCGCGAACGCCGGAGCCGCCAAGCCAAATGCTGCAGGGGTTGATGGAGATCCTGCGCAACCCGCTTTTGAGGCCCATCCTGGCGCTCAACTTTTGCAACTACGCTTGCACGTTCACCGTGCAGGGCCTGTGGGGCGGTCCGTTCTTGCGCGAGGTACACGGCCTTAGCGCTATCGAGGCCGGCAATGTGCTGTTGCTCGCCGTCGTCACCTACCAGATCGGCATGCTCGCTTTCGGCCCGCTCGACCGGCTGCTGGACACGCGCAAGTGGATCGCCATCGGCGGCACCCTGGTGATCGTTGCCCTCCTTGGGGCCCTGGCGCTCGCGTCGCGCCCGCCAATCTGGGTGGCTGTCGGTGCCATCCTGGGCATCGGCTTTTTCAGCGCGTCCAGCACCATGGTCATGACGCATGCACGCGGCATCTTTCCGGATCGGCTGATCGGTCGCGGCATTGCAACCATCAACACATCAGTGATGCTCGGCGTCGCTTGCATGCAGTCGATATCCGGCATCATCGTCGGCGCGTTTGAACGGATGCCGGACGGCGCCCGCACCGAAACCGCATATCGTGCTCTGTTCGGCGTGCTGACCGTGGTGCTTATCGTCGCCGTGGCGATCTACAGCCGCTCGAAGGACGTCAAGCCCAGCGATCAGTTGCGCGACAGTCGGCAGCTGCGCGTTGCGTGAGCACGCCCGATGTCGCGGTAGATCGCATTTTGCACTTGAGGAGTGCGTCGACTCTATCGCGTGCGCGAAATCAGGTGGGTCTTGCTCGCTTCTCCTCGAGCCGGGCGATTTCCTGGAAAAGGCGGCGACTGATGAGATGCAGAAAATAGAAGCCGAAGCTCGGATTCTGGAAGTAGAGTTGCTTGACCTGTGAGTAGCTGATGATGAGTAGCTCCCCGTCCTGGACACATTCGAAGGAGGCCGTGCGTTTGTTCTCCGGAGCAATCAGCCCCATTTCACCGATAACCTCGCCGGATCCGACCTCCCTTGGGATTTCCGGCAGCCGAAAGCGTCCGCGCACGGTGTAGTACATGGCGTCCGACTGATCGCCCTTGCGGAACAGGACCTCTCCGGCCTTGGCGACGCGCTTTGTCATAAATGGCTTCAGCCAGTCCGCGTTGAGATCACCCTTTGAAGCTGCGGCAACGCTGTCGGTCAGCCGCCTCATCTCAACTAGGCGCATTGCGTTGAAGGGCAGAAGAATTGCGTGAAGGGCGAGGATGTTCCACGCACCTACAAGCAGCCCATAGCCGGCGAATGCTATGTTGCTGGCGATGGCCAGGGACCGTAGGGGGACCATGGTCTTCATGAAGAAAGCGCTGAGCGTAAAACCCGCCGCAATCCACCCGAGTATTTGCGCAGCGATTTCCAAACAGATCCCCCCCTCCGGCGACAGCGCCAGGAAATGGTCAGGCGACCGTTTCGCTCACCCGTCCTCGCCACTATCGCACAGAGAAGCGACTGCGCCAGCAAGGCAACCGCGACAACCCAGTCGCAACCATGGCCGAATTTGCCATGTGCATGGCGGCGCCGCTGACACCCTGTTGGTGACCAAGCTCTGAGGAAGTCGTCCCGAGCGATCACCGCGTGCGTGAGATCGCTGCGGTGCTGGACCTGTCCACGACCGACGCCGGGCCGCTCACCCAAGTGCGGAGGGCTCGCAGCTGGTTCCGTGGTCGCATCGGCAATGCCGGATAGCCTCGGCGAAATGCCTCGGCTTCCGGGAACGCGGGTGGAAGTGGGGCGGCGCTCGAAGCTGCCCCTCACCCCGTCCCTCTCCCCGCAAGCGGGGAGAGGGGGAGTTCACGTCTGCGGGTAGGGCTCGAGGCCGCCGGCGCCAGGCTCGGGCCGCGGCGGGCGCGACTTGCCGGCGGCCGGAACGGCGGGGCCGGCCTGGGTCTTGGAGTCGTCATCGTCCGCGGTGCGCACGATCTTCTCGCCGCGCATCAGCGCGTTCACCTCGTCGCCGGTGACGGTCTCGAACTCCATCAGCGCCTGGGTGATCAGCTCGAGCTTGTCGCGGTTGGCCGACAGCACCTCGCGCGCCTTCTTCTCGCCGGCGGTGACGATGCGGCGAACCTCCTCGTCGATCAGCCGCGCCGTCTCCTCCGACATGTGCTGGCGCTGGGTGATGGCGTGGCCGAGGAACACCTCCTGCTGGTTGTCGTTGTAGCGCAGGGGCCCCATCTTCTCGCTCATGCCCCACTCCGTCACCATGCGGCGGGCAAGCTCGGTCGCCTGCATGATGTCGCTGGAAGCGCCGGTATTGAGGTGGTCCTCGCCGTAGACGAGCTGCTCGGCGACACGGCCGCCGAACATGGTGGCGACGCGCGCCTCGCACCACTGCTTGGAGTAGGAGAGCTTGTCGCGCTCGGGCAGGCTCATGGTGACACCGAGCGCGCGGCCGCGCGGGATGATGGTCACCTTGTGCAGCGGGTCGTTGCCCGGCACCAGGATGT
Source organism: uncultured Alphaproteobacteria bacterium (assembly GCA_963756735.1). GTDB lineage: Bacteria > Pseudomonadota > Alphaproteobacteria > Rhizobiales > Hyphomicrobiaceae > AWTP1-13. The sequence continues at coordinate 100,657 of CAVWOY010000015.1, read as the reverse complement.
TGACCAGCGCGTGGCCGCCCTCGTGGTAGGCGGTGGCGAGCTTCTCCTCCTCGGTCATGATCATGGAGCGGCGCTCGGCGCCCATCATGACCTTGTCCTTGCTGTCCTCGAACTCGCTCTGGGTGACGAGGCGCTTGTTGCGGCGCGCGGCCAGCAGGGCCGCCTCGTTGACGAGGTTGGCGAGGTCGGCGCCGGAGAAGCCGGGCGTGCCGCGCGCGATCACCTTGGGGTCGACGTCGGGCGCCAGCGGCACCTTGCGCATGTGCACCTTCAGGATCTTCTCGCGGCCGGCGACGTCCGGGTTGGGCACGACGATCTGGCGATCGAAGCGGCCGGGGCGCAGCAGCGCCGGATCGAGCACGTCGGGGCGGTTGGTGGCGGCGATGATGATGATGCCCTCGTTGGCCTCGAAGCCGTCCATCTCGACCAGCAGCTGGTTCAAGGTCTGCTCGCGCTCGTCGTTGCCGCCGCCGAGGCCGGCGCCGCGGTGACGGCCCACGGCGTCGATCTCGTCGATGAAGATGATGCAGGGCGCGTTCTTCTTGGCCTGCTCGAACATGTCGCGCACGCGGCGAGGCGCCGACGCCGACGAACATCTCGACGAAGTCGGAGCCCGAGATCGTGAAGAACGGCACGTTGGCCTCGCCGGCCACGGCGCGCGCGATCAGCGTCTTGCCGGTCCCCGGCGGGCCGACCAGCAGGCAGCCGCGCGGGATGCGCCCGCCCAGGCGCTGGAACTTCTGCGGGTCGCGCAGGAACTCGACGATCTCCTGCAGGTCGGACTTGGCCTCGTCGACGCCGGCCACGTCCTCGAAGGTGACGCGGCCCTGCCGCTCGGTCAAAAGCTTGGCCTTGGACTTGCCGAAGCCCATGGCGCGGCCGCCGCCCGACTGCATCTGGCGCATGAAGAAGATCCACACGCCGATCAGCAGCAGCATCGGGAACCAGTTGACCAGCACGCCCAGAATGGAGGGCACCTCGTCCTCGGGCGGACGGGCGGTGATCTTGACGCCCTTCTTGTTCAGGCGCTCGACCAGGTTGGGGTCCTCCGGCGCCACGGTATTGAAGGGGCCGCTCTTGTCGCGGTAGACGCCGGAAATGCGATGCTTGGCGATGGTAACCTCGGAAACGTTGCCGGATTCGATGCCGGCCAGGAACTCCGAGTAGCTGATTTCGTTGCCGCGACGGCTCTGGCCCGGGTTCTGGAACAGGTTGAAAAGTGCGACCAGCAACAGGACGATGACTACCCAGATGGCCAGATTGCGAAAATTCGAGTTCATCGGGATTCCTTCTGCCCAAGGGCGCCCCTGTTGCCGCAGCGCCCTGGGGCTGGGGCATGCCCGCTCCGCCGCCGGTGCGGGCCCATGGATGACCTAACATAGGTGTGTAGAGGATCTTTGCCAAGTTTAGGGCCCCCAAGACCCATTTGAGCGTCTTTGGGCGCTTTGGGCGCTTTTTTGCGTACCTGGGTTGCCGGTGCGCCCCCGGCGGCCATGTTGGCCCGGGCCTGCTCAAGGGGCCGCGAGTTTGCCGTGTGCGGCGGCAAGTCCGACAAATTCTGCATCCAGGGCGCCGCGATGGCGCGGATTTGCCCAATAGCCCAGCGGCGGCACTGCCAGCAGCGCGTCGGCCCGCCAGAACGAGGGCAGGAGGGCCGCCGCACCGGCGCGGACTTGAGTTGCCAGGGCACCCTGCCGGCGCAATTGGGCCACCCCAGCCTCGCCCAGCGCACGCACCTCGACGGGGCCGCCCTGCAATTCTGCCTCGACCCTCACCCGGAAGCGGCCGTCCCAACGGGCCTGCTCGCCGGGCGCGAGCGTAGTTTGCGGCAGGGGCTCGCGCCCGGGCTCGCGCTCGATGAGTGACGGTTTCGCCGTCGCAGGCGATCATGGCTCGCGCCAGGGTCCATTTGCGGCTGCCATCGGGCTCTGTCGCGCGCAGGGCCTCGGTCATAGCCTCGAGGCCCGCCAGCGGAATAGGCCCGCTCGCTGCCGCCGGCGGCTGCAATTGCGCGCGCGAGGACCCTGAGCGCGATCTCGGTCTCCTCCGCGCGCAGCCGCGTACGATCGACGGCGATGTACCCGGTTGCGTCGGCGACGACGGCACCGGTTTCGCAGAACCGGTCGGCGGCCGCATCCAGCGCCCGGCGTGCGCGCTGCAGGCGTCGCGCGCTGAGCGCCAGCATCTGATCGGTGAGCCCCAGCGCATCGAGCCCGGCACGCGCCGCACGCAGCCGCGCACGCTCGTAGGCCGGGGACTGGTTGGACGGGTCCTCGATCCAGGCGAAGCCGCGCACGCGGAGCGATGCCACCAGGCGCGACTTGGGCACGTCGAGCAGGGGACGCACGACGGAGATGGCGCCGGCCTCTCGCACGGCATCCGCACCGAGATCGGCGATATAGACGGACGGAACGATGCCGCCGAGCCCGTCGAGGCCGCTACCGCGCGCCAGGCGCATGATGACCGTCTCGGCCTGGTCGTCGCGCGTATGTGCCGTCAGCAGCACCGGGATCGCGTGCGCGGCCATGTACGCGCCCATCAGGCGGTAGCGCGCACGACGCGCCGCCGACTGGATGCCGGTCGAGGGCTTGTCCTCGCGCCAGGCTAGCACGGCATGCCGGTATCCAAGCGCACGGGCCTGCGCTGCGACGGCATCGGCCTCCGCACGCGACTGCGCACGCAGCCCGTGATCGACCGTCAGCACGGTGTGGCGCGAGATGTCGTGGCCCGCCCGCCGCAGCCACTCGGCGAACAGCACCATCAGCGCGGTGCTGTCGGCCCCGCCGGACACGGCGAGCGCCGCCTTGGGCGGCTCGGGGCCGCGCAGGAGGGGCGCAAACAGGCCGTCGACCTCATCGGGCCCAAGCGGGTCGTTGCTGGCTGACATGGTTAACGGTCCAGCGGCGCCTGGCAACGGCGACGATACCCCACGCTCGTGTGATGATCGAAAGTGCCATCCCCCTTGAGCTGAGGTCCGACAAGGCATCTCGATACGTGACCACACTAGCATTCAAGGACTTCGCTAGTGGCGTTTGCCTCGCGAAATATCGCCCGACTGTGCCGCCAAGGATGACGATATTTCGGAACGCCAGCGACACTACGGCAAAAAAATACCTCTGTGGCGGGCTGATCCAGCGCGCATTGCCAGCCCCGAGGGGTGGAAAGGACGGTGTGCGATGCGCAGCGATCCTTCCATGCTCTCGACCACGGTCATATGGTTCGGACGATTGGCCTTCAGTACGTCGAACCGGAGTTCCCCGGCCTGGCCTGTCGAGCCTTGACCGAGGCGACGCCTTCCCTTCTGGAGGGATTATGTCGACGTGGGTGACGGCGTAACCGCACCCTTGGCAGTCGCCTGGTGCCGACCGACAGTGCGCAGTGTGGCCGCTCGTCAAAGGCCGGATGCTCGGCGCGATCTCGGCGTGGCCTCGCCCTTGGCAGACGCGGCGTTGTTCCCGCCGCGTTGACGTGTCCACGCTCGGCAAGGTGATGATCTGGGCGACGGCCGTACTTCGCCTGGAAGCCGGTGGCCCCAGTGCGGCGTCACGATAGCCCTGCAGCAGCTTGCGCGCGTCGCCTGCCGATTTCGACGCGACCTCGATGCCGTCACCGCGTACGGTGACTCGGGCGGCGGAGCGGCCGCCGGGGGTGGCGTTTGCGCATAGGGCGCCGATGCGCCAAACTTGCGGCAATGGCAACAGCGCTGGCACTAGCCAGCACAGATCGACGACGAACCATGCTTCCTCCTGTTCCTCACGAACGATCCAGTGCTCTGGCCGGGCGGCAGGGCAGCCACGGCCAACCACCCCCTAGCGCTTGGCGATGCCGGCGCTGGCGATAATCTGGCCGTACATGGGCACTTCCTTGGCAACGCGTGCCATATGCGTTTTGCCGTCCCTGGCTTGAACCTCGAAGCCCGACTCGGCCAGTTTGTTGCGCAGCTCCGGGCGTTGCAGCACCTTGAGGACCTCCCTTTCCAGCCAGGCCACGGTCTCGGGCGGCGTTTTCGCCGGCGCCATGAGCGACGTGTAGGTCTCGAATACAAAGTCCTTGTAGCCGGCCTCCAGCATGGTCGGCACGTCCGGCAGATCGAACCAGCGTGCCGCGCCGGTGACCGCGAGACCCTTGATGGCGCCGCCCTTGATGTGCGGATGGGCGGGGGCGAGGGCGCCGGAGCTCAGCTGGACCGTGTTGCTGAGCAGGGCCCTCAGCGCTTCGCCACCACCCGTATGCGTGACGGTCGCCATCCGTGCCAGGCCCTCGCGCGCTTTCAGCACCTCGGCCTGCAGTTGCGGGGTGGTGCCGATCGGCGGCGTGGACACGTTGAACTTGTCAGGCTCTTGCTTGGCGCGTGCGACGAACTCCCTCATCGTGCCGACGCCGAGCTCGGGCTTGACGGTGAAGACGTTGGGCGAAGTGGCGAGCTCGGCGACCGCAACGAAGTCCTTGAAGGGATCATACGGCAGCGTTTCGAACAGGCTCGGATTGACCGAATAGGAGCTGGTCGCGAGCAGGACCGTGTAGCCGTCCGGCTCGGAGCGCGCCACCGCTCCCATGCCGATATTGCCACCGCCGCCGCCCCTGTTCTCGACGAAAAAGGTGGCGCCGGTCGCCTCTTGCACGGCAGCGGCCAGGATGCGGGCGATGATGTCCGATGGTCCGCCTGGCGTGTTCGCGACGACGATCCGCACCGGGCGATCCGGATAGGCGGCGAGCGCGCCGGTGACGCGCAGCACCGCGGGCGCAGCGACCCCCGCAGCGAGGATCTTGATCAGTCGACGCCGTGTCGGATTTCGGTTGGTCTGCAACATGCCAAGTCCTCCCAAGATTCTGTACTCATCCTTCTTCAGGCAACGCGGAAGCGGGCGATCTGTGCCTCGTCCACCTCGACCCCGAGGCCCGGCCCATCCGGCAGCACGATCATACCATCGCGCAGCGGCTGCGGACGTCGCACCAGATCCTCGGCGAGATACACGTGCGTGAGGCTGACACCCCAGGCGATGCGGGGCAGCGCGCACGCCAGGTGAATCGCCGCCGCCGATGCGATGCTCGATTCCGCCACCTTGGCTGCAACGTTGATCTCCAGCTCGAGCTGCTCGCACAGCGCCGCCGCCTCGATTGCCGCACTGAACCCGCCGAGCTTGATCAGCTTGAGCGATACGCCGCCCGCGCCACGCTGCGCGTGGGCCTCGATGTCGTGCAGCCCATGGATGCCCTCGTCGGCCCCGATGGGTATCGGCGACATGCGCGCCAGTGTCTCGAGGCCGGCGAGATCCGCGGCCGCCAGCGGCTGCTCGAGGAACAGCAACTTGGCTTGGCCCGTGGCCTCGACATAGTGCCGTGCCGCTTCGCGCGAGAAGCCGCAGTTGGCGTCCGCGCACAGGGCAATTTCAGGCCCGAGTGCCGCCCGCAGCGCGTGCGTCGTGGCGATATCCTGGTCGAGCGCCTTGGTGGCCACCTTCAGCTTGAAGAAGCGAAAGCCCTCGCGCACCTTGGCGGCCGCCTCGGCCACATCCTCGTCCAGCGTGTCGCGACCGAGCAGCCACATCGGCGCAACGGCACCGCGCACGGCGCCGCCGATGAGATCGACGAGCGGCAGCCCCGCCTTGCGACCCGCCAGATCGAGCAGCGCCATTTCGACGGCCGAATGGGCGCCGGTGTTGCCGATCAGCGCCCCGCGCAACATCGCGACCAAGGCCGGCCGGTCCCACGCGTCCCTACCCACCAGCCGCGGCGCCAGGTGATCGCGCACGGCTGCCACCAGGCCGCCCAGCGTGTCGCCGGTCATGGTGGGCGCCGAGGCGGCCTCGCCCCAGCCCACCGTGCCGTCGGCGGCCTCGATGCGCACGACAATGTTCTTGGCGTGCGTGATGGTCTCGCCCGCCATCTTCATGGGCTGGCGCAGCGGCAGCGCGACGGGTGTCGCGTCGACGCGCACGATGATCAGCGGCGGGTGCTCGCTAACGCGTCCCGCGACCGGCTGCACCTGGAGATCCTGAGGCATCAACAAGCCTTCCGATGGCCGAGAGCTTCAGCATTCCCGTCGCCGTTGCTCCGATGTCGGAGTCGGCTCAAAACCGAACCCAGCATCGAGCCTTCGCGCTCGGTCATCGATAAGATGTTACACTTCCGACGTGTTCATTGCATTCGGGGAATCTCGATGCCTTCCGACGTGACGATAGTGGCGCTGGCGGGAGGGGGCATAGCGGCTCCCTTCAAAGAGATCGCGGCGCAATTCGAGGCCACCTCAGGCCACAAGGTCGCCATTCGCTTCGGCACGGCCCCAGAGCTGATCAAGATGGCTGCCAGTAGCCCTTTTGATTTGGCTGTCGTTCCCGTGGACGTGTTCAGGGATCCGCCCACCCGCGCGCTGTTGGAGCCCAGCCCAACGCTTGATGTTGCCCGTGCGGGCATCGGAGTGGCCGTCCGCTCGGGGGCTGCCAAGCCCGACATCAGTACGCCCGAAGCGCTCAAACAGACGCTGCTCGAGGCGCAAGCCGTTGCCTCGATACCCGCAAGTGCGACCGGCGCCCTGCTGGCGGGAATTTACGAACGTCTCGGCATCGCCGAAGAGATGAAAGCGAAAACCCTAGCGCAACCAGGTCCGGCGCAGATCGCCGAAGCTGTCGTGCAAAGGCGAGGCGGACCTTGCAATTTTCCTCACCAACGTCCTGACCGATCCCCGCTTGGACATCGTCGGCCCGTTCCCCGCCGAAATACAACGGGAAGTGATCTACCAGGCAGGCGTTGCCGCAAACAGCAAAGAGCCGGACGTTGCGAAGGCATTCATCGCCTACCTGATGTCGCCGGCTGGCGCTGCGGTCATCAAATCCAACGGCATGATCCCCGGCTGAGGTGCAGACAGACGCCTGCCCAGCGACAGCCGTATCACGCCCCGCAGCCGCTCCGCTGGCGCTCGGTCTGCGCGATGCTCTTCACGTGCGCGGGCGGATTTGGATATTTGGTCGCCAGCTCGTTGAACGACGAGCAAGCGGCATCCTTCTGCCCCAGCCGCTGCAGGGACATGGCGAGCTTCAGCAGGCTCTCGGGCGCCTTCGGGTTCCTGGCATAGGATTGATAGCCCTTCAGGAACGCCGCGGCAGCAGGGCGATACTGCCCCCGCACGTAAAACGTCTCGCCCAGCCAATACTGAGCGTTGCCGGCGAGCTGGTGACCGGAATGGCGCTGCAGGAAGTCCTCGAACCCCGCTTGCGCCGACGCATAGTCCTTCTGCAACAGGTAGCCGTAGGCCTGCTCGTAGAGCTGCTGCGGCGGCGCGTCCGATGGACCGCCGGGCGGTGCGATTGCCACCCGCGGGGGCGGCCCGCCCTGCTGTTGCGGCGGCGCCGGGGATCCGATCGATCTCGTCCTTGCGCTCGTCGGGCGCCACGGTCACCGAGCCGAAGGCGGGCGGCGACGTCGTCGTTGGACGGCGGCGCATGCCGCCGCGCCCGGCAAGCGCGCGCACCTGCTGCTGGAGGCCTTCCAATTGCGAGGCGAGTGCCGTGATCTGCGTCTCGATCGCGTCCAGGCGACCGGCGTCGGCGGCGCTCACCGCCGTCGAGGGCCCAAGCCCCATGCGCGGACCTCCGGACGGGGGAACGGCGCCGCGCGCCAGCGATTCGAGCGTGCCGATCGTCACCTGCAGGTCGACCAGCTGCTCCTCCAGCTGCTCGATCCTCCGCTGCAGGCCCGGCGTCGGAATCGGGCGCGGCCATGGGAGCCTTGGGCTGCGGCTGCATGCGCGGCGGGGGCGCCTGCTGCGCCTGGGACAAGGACACTGCCAACAGTAGGGCCGGTGCCGCCAGCGCCGCTACCCGAAGCCAGCCCTTCGCCGCCAAACCCATAGTGCTCGATCTCGCTGCTGGAGCGCCCACGGCCGGGCGCAGTTGCGCCTCTTGAGCACGACTTCGCGACGCGAACAAGGCGCCTCGCGCTGCACGGCTTTCACCTGTTTGGGCAAAGGCTCCTGACCGGGGCAGGCCTGCCCACCGTCCGGCACCAATAGCCTGAGCTTAGGCAGCCTGAGCCCAGCCGCTAGGAGCGGGCCTCGTGGCGGCTGTTCAGCACGGTCTGGGCGCGGCGATTCTGCGACCAGCAGGAGATGTCGTTGCACACCGCTACCGGTCGCTCCTTGCCGTAGGAGACCGTTCGCAAGCGCGCGGCGGTGACGCCGTTGCGAGCCAGATGCTCACGCACGGCCTGGGCGCGCTTTGCCCCCAGCGCGATATTGTACTCGCGCGTGCCGCGCTCATCCGCGTGGCCTTCGATGGTGATGGTGTACTGGGAGTACTGCTTCAGCCAGCGCGCCTGATTCGCCAGGGTCTGCTGCGCTTCCTGCGAGAGCTCCACGCTGTCGGAGGAGAAATACACCAGGTCGCCGGCGTTGACCGCGAAATCCCGGGGCGAGCCGGGCGCCGCGACACCGCCTTTGCCCGCCACATCCTCGGGCCGCTGGTTGTTGGCGCAGGCCGCCAGCGCGGCCCCTACGAGTAATGCCGCGCAGAGGCCTACAGCCTGCTTGCGCCACGTCGCTCGGTGCATACCTCTATCCTTCCCCGCACCAATGGGGAGTGCGGCACGTTGAGTCGAGAAAACCGAGGTTCAGGTGGCCTCTTAGCCAACACTTCGCGCCAAAATATGGCCGCCTGGAACCGCTTGTATGGCGGATTTGAGCGACCCTGGCACCCAGGGTTTGCCGCACAATGCACAAAACTGGTGAATAGATTGCAAAAAAAGGCAGGGCCGCATCGTGGCGAACAATCGCCAGCAATACGGCCCAGACTAACGCGTACCACCCGGCTGGCGCCCCGATGGGGCCCGACCGGGCTGATAGCGCCGCTAACTCAGCGGGCTACTTCGGTCTGCACGTCGGCGCCGAGCTTCATTGGCTCATGAACGACCTCACGGCGGCAAGCGCCCAAGGCAACCGCGGCGACGAGCGCCGAGATAACGATCACGTTCTTGACCTTCATAGTCTTCTCTCCTGACACGTGTTCGGCAATCGCACCTAACTGGCTACCGGTGAGAAACGCCCAGATCAAGGACGCAGCTGCTGACCTGAGGGTTTTGCACGTCGGTTGATGCGGAAATGCCACTTGGCTATTGGTGTGCATCGGCAAGCCAGAACGCGGTACAGAGGCTGCGTGCAGGCCCACCGATGCAGTCGGGCCTCACTCAGCGTCAGGACACACCAGACGTGTTAAAACGCCGTAAAGCCCCGTTCAGTTTCGCAACGGCCCCCAGGCAGGATCCGAGCCGAACGCAGGCGTCGCCACCGGGCGCTCGTTGTACCCCGTCAGATCGACGGAGAAGAGCCTCGGGCCTCCGCTGGCGCCCGGGCTCTCGCGGAAGAACAGAATCACCCGGCCGTTGGGGGACCAGGTCGGTCCCTCGTTGTGGAAGCCCTCGTGAGGATTCGCTCGCCCTGCCCGTCGGGTCGCATGACCCCGATCAGAAAGCTGCCGCCCATCTGCTTGGTGAAGGCGATGAGGTCGCCGCGCGGCGACCACACGGGCGTGGCATAGCGGCCGTCGCCGTAGCTGATTCGGCGGCCACCCGAGCCGTCGGCGTTCATGACGTGGAGTTGCTGCGCCCCCTCTCGGTCCGATTCGAACACGATGCGCCGCCCGTCGGGGCTGTAGCAGGGGCCGGTATCGATGCCCGAGGACTGGGTGAGGCGGCGCATGCGGCGTGGTGCGCAGGTCCATCTCGGCGATGGACGTGGCCCCACCCTCGCCGATGGTCATGACCAGGCGCTGGCCGTCCGGGGAGAAGCGAGGGGCGATGGTCATGCCCGGGAAGTCGCCCACCATCTCGCGCTTGCCGGTATCCATGCTCATCAGGAACACGCGCGGCTGCTCGCCGACATACTGCAGGAAGGTGATCTCCTGCGCGGTCGGGCTGAACCGCGGCGTGAGCACCAGCTCGCCGCCCTGGCTCAGAAGGCGAACGTTGGCGCTGTCCTGGTCCATGATCGCGAGCCGCTTGCGCCGCCTGTCCTTGGGGCCGGTCTCGTCGATGAAGGCGACCTGGGTGTCGAAGTAGCCCCGCTCGCCCGTCAGGCGCTCGTAGACCTCGTCGGCGGTGCGGTGGGCGAGGCGGCGCCACTCGTTGGCATCGGCGGTGAAGCGCTTGCCGGCGAGCTCGCGCTGCGACAGCACGTCGTAGACCCGGAACTCGACGGAGAGGCGGCCATCGCTGCCCCGGCCGCTGCGGCCGACCACCAGCGCCTGCGCCCCGATCACGCGCCAGTCCTGGAAGCGGGGCGCCGCGTTGAGGTCGCGGGGGCGGTCGATGAAGGAGGCCGGGTCCAGCGGCTTGAACAAGCCGGACCGCTCCAGATCGGCCGACACCACGCCGGTCATCTCGGCCGAGAAGCGCCGGTCCTCGCCCATGAACTCGGGGATGGCGATAGGGATCGGCGCGATGGTGCCCTCCCGCTGGGTGCCGCGCAGGCCGTCCTGCGCGGCCCGCCTTAGGCATTCGCGCCAAGCACGGCGAGCGGCGTCAGCGCCAATCCCGCCGAGCGCCGCCATCGCGCGCCGCGCGGTCGAGAGCTGCGCCGCGGCTGCACGCGAGGTCGTCGGCTGCTCACATCATCTGGCTCGGGTCGAATTCCCACGTGATCGTTCTCCAGGTGCTGTACTTGTCCGGCGGCAAGGCGAATGGGGAGCACTCGCGCACGGCGCGCATAGCCGCCTCCGCGGCAACGCGGAAGAGGGCATCACCCCGCGGCTGCTCGACCTGAGGGTCGCCGTCGAGGCTGCCGTCCGGCTTCAAGCGCCAGCGCAGCGTCACCGCCGGAGTATCGCTGCCTCCCCCGCCCGACGGCAGCCGCCAGCACGCCTTCAGCCGCGAGCTTATCATGCTCTTCAATATTGCGACCTCGCTGGCGGAAATCTTCGAGTCCTTGCCTTCCGGGGCGCCCAGCGCCGGTCCCTTGGCTTTGGTGGGCTGGTCGGGAGGCGCGGACGGCGGCGGCGCGCTGGCGTTGGGCGTCTTGTTGAGAAGGGCCGCGATCTTGTCCGCGTCGAACTGCTTTTGCTTGGCCTCGGCTTCCTGGCGCTTCTTCTCCTCCTCGCGCTTCTTCTTGAGCGCAGCCTCCTTGCGCTTCTTTTCCTCCTCGGCCTTCTTCTTCAGCTCCGCCTGCCTGCGTTCCTCCTCCAGGCGCTTCTGCTCCTCGGCGCGCTTCTGCTCCTCGTGCCGGCGCTGCTCCTCGGCCCGCCGCTCCTCCTCTTGCCGCTTCTGCTCCTCGGCGCGCTTCTGCTCTTCTGCCTTGCGCTGCTCCTCGGCGCGGCGCTCCTCCTCGGCCTTGCGCATGCCCTCGAGCGCAAGCTGTTCCTCGGCTGCCTTGCGCTGCTGCTCGGCCTTGATCGCTTCTTCCGCGCGGCGGGCCTCCTCGAGCTTCTTGGCCTCGTCGACGGCAGGCGGAGGCGGAGGTGGCGGCGGAGGCTCGGCGGACGCCAGCTTCTCGGCGATCGGGTCCGGCTTGGGGGCCGGCGGATCGGGCGGCGGCGGGGCGGGCGCGGTAGCCACCGGCTTTGGCTTGGGGGCTTCCTTCTTGGCGGGATCTGCCTTGGGAACCTCCTTGGCTGCGGTCTGCAGCTGCTTGGCCGAGCGTGCGCCCTGCCTGAGCTTGGTGAGCTCGCTATCGGTCACCAGACCGGTGATGATGGGATCGGGCTCAGGCATGCGCAATTCACGCTGCGATTGGATGGTGATGAAGGCCCACCCCAGGATCGCGGCATGCAACATGATCGAGATGACAAGCCCGAACTGCACTGGGCCTCCCCTTTTTGTCTCCGAATTGCTTTGCGCCACGCCGGCCAACGTGGAGGCAATTCGCAAGACAGGACACTAGCCCTCCGTTTCGGTAACCAGCGACACCTTGTTGAAGCCGCCCTGCTTGATTCGCGACATCACCCGCATGACGGTGCCGTAGTCGATGCCCTTGTCGCCGCGCACGAAGATCGGCTCGTCGTAGCCGCCTTTGGCGATCGCCTTGAGCTTGCCGGCGATCTCGTTGATCTGGATCTGGGTCTCCTGGATGAAGACCTTGCCGTCCTTTTGCACGCTGATGGTGAGCGGGTCCTTGTTGGCCTGCAGCTGCTGGCCCTTGGCCTCGGGCAGCTCCAGCGGCACGCCGGAGGTGAGCAGCGGCGCCGCCACCATGAAGATGATGAGCAGCACCAGCATCACGTCGACGAACGGCGTCACGTTGATCTCGTGCATGGGCGCGTGACGGCGCGCGCGTGTGCGACGACCGCCGCCAGGCCTGCCTTGGTTCAGACTGGCGCCCATCAGATTGCTCCGTCAGGTTCGAACATCGATCTGGCGCGATACGATCGCCGAAAACTCGTCGGCAAAAGCCTCCAGCCGCTGGGAGAGCCGGCTCGAATCGGCGGCAAACTTATTGTAGAAAACCACCGCCGGTATGGCAGCCAGCAGGCCGAGGGCGGTTGCGAACAGGGCCTCGGCGATGCCTGGCGCCACCACGGCGAGATTGGTGTTCTTGGATATCGCGATGGCCTGGAAGCTCGTCATGATGCCCCAAACGGTGCCAAAGAGCCCGACGAAGGGCGCAGTCGAGCCGACGGTTGCAAGAAACAGAAGCCGCCGGTCGAGCTGCTCCATCTCGCGGCTGATGGTGACGTCCATCACCTTCTCGACCCGCATCTGGATGCCGCCGAGCGCGCGGATGTTGCCCTCCACGGACCGCTTCCACTCGCGCATGGCGGCGACGAACAGCGACGCCATCGAGAAGGTGCGGCCCTGCGCGAGCCCGGTGTAGAGCTCGTCCAAGGACTGGCCGGACCAGAACATCTGCTCGAAGCGGTCCGCCTCCCGCCGCGCACGTCGGAAGGCAAACAGCTTCTCGATGATGATCGCCCAGCCCCAGACAGAGGCCAGCAGCAGTCCGATCATCACGAATTGCACAACCGGATGTGCGCTGAGAAAAAGTCCCAGGAATGAAAAGCCGCTGGCTTGAGGCATTTTGGGTATCCGTATCCTTAGCCGGTTGTCGAGAGGCCGTCGGCCATGGCTGCCGAGACAACACCAAAAGGCCGGCCGCCCGTGGCAACCGACGTCTCGGCCCGATGTGATGGCGTACCTGTTTCCCGCCCCGCGAACCAGGGCCATACTGCCGTGTAATGTGGCCAGACTTGGACTTTTTGTGGAGCGTTTCTGCCGCTTTGGAAGGCTTCTAAGGCGACGGGGTCAGACCCTTCAGCCGTGACGGCGCCTCAGGCGAACAGCGCACCATAGGGTCTGACCCCATGACGCGCCCCATCACGTCGTCGGCAGCACCATCTGCGTCTGCGTGACGACGGCGCACAGCTTGCCGGCCTCCGAGCGGATCGTCGTCTGCCACACCTGCGTGGTCTTGCCCCGATGCAGCGGGATCGATTCGGCGGTGACGCGCGTATTGACCGGCGCGGCGCTCATGAAGTTGGTCTTGGACTCGATCGTCGTGGTGCGCGTGTTGGGCGGCAGGTTCACCACCGTGCCCACCGCGCCCACCGTATCGGCAAACGCCATGAACGCGCCGCCGTGGCAGACGCTGCCGCCCGTGCACAGCTCCGGCCGCACCAGCATGCTGGCGACTATTCTGTCCTGCGTCGCCTCCTTGATCTCCACGCCCATCAGGCCGGGGAACAGCGGGGCGATCATCTTCTGGATTTCATCGGCGGTGGGCATCAGGGTCTCCGCGATCGTAGGGCGCATAGGCGACAGCCGTATTGCGCCGTGTCGCGCGTCCAACGGTGCAGTACGGCTTGGCCGTATTGCACCCTACACGCCCGTCCTGCAAGGCGGAACGCAGCGCCGCCGACAGCCTGCAGCGGCTTGCCGGAGGCCGACACCAGCACGACCATCACCTCGGCGGTAAAGAGCTCGACGCCGTCGCGGCCGATGCGCTGGTCGAGCGTGAGCGTGGCTGCCGTCGTATCCTTCACGCGCGTCACCACCTCGAGGATCTCGTCGATGCGCGCGGGCTTCAGGAACTCCAGCCCCATGCGCCGCACCACGAAGGCCGCCGGCTCGCGCCCGCGCGGCGCCTTCGATCAGGGCGCGGTGGTCGTTGCCGACCAGGCGCAGAAAATCGGAGCGCCCGCGCTCGCACCAGCGCAGGTAGCTGGCGTGGTAGACGAGGCCCGAGAAGTCGGTGTCCTCGAAGTAGACGCGAATTGGCAGGACGTGGCGGCGGCCCTTGGCATCGGCGAGGATGCGGCCGGCGATATCCGGCCAGCCGTCGCCTTGGTGCCCATCAGGCCGCGACATTGGCCGCGGAGACATGGACCATGACGATTTCGGGCGGCACGCCGATGCGCACGGGCAGTATCGAGCAGCCGAGGCCGCCGGACACGATCAGGTTGCGCTCGTCCTCGCAGATGTGACCATAGGCGAAGCGGTTGCCATAGCGCGACGGCACGCGCGGGGAATAGCCGAACAGCCGCACCTGGCCGCCATGGGTGTGGCCGGACAGCGTGAGCGCCACGCGCTCGGGCACATAGGGAAAAATGTCGGGCTCATGCGCCAGCAGGATCACGGGCGCGTCGTCCGTCACCTTGGCGAGCGTTCCCGGCAGATCGTCCACGCCCTCGAAGCGGCGCCAGGCTTTCTTGCGCCGGCTGCGGATCAGGGCCAGCTGGTCGCCGAGGCCGGCCAGCCAGAAGGCATGCCCATCCTTGGCGAGGCGCACGGTGTCGTTCTCGTAGACCGGGATGCCCACGGCTTCCAATGCCCGCCGGCCGATCACCGGCCCCTCGCCCGTCCGTTGCGCCTGGCGGTCGTCCCACCAGTCGTGATTGCCGAGGATGGCGTGCACCCCGAGCGGGGCCCTGAGAACGCCGAGCGCGGCCGCCCACTCCCCGGGCGGCACGTAGCGGGTCATCAGCTTGTGGCTTGCCGCAAAGTCGCCCAGCAGAACGACGATGTCCGGCTTGAGCTGGTTGGTGCGCTCGGCAATCGCCCTTATCCGCTCCACGGGCATCAGCGGCCCGCCGGCATGCACGTCGGCGATGACCCCGACCGTCAAGTTGAGGCCGCGCGTCCACCGCGGCGGGCTGACGTGATAGCGCTTGACGTTGAGGCGGAAGCCTGGCTCGCCGGCAAGGCCGTACGCGGTGAGCCCGACGACGCCGGCCCCGGAGAAGCCGACGGTCTTCAAGAAGCGCCGGCGCGAGATTTTGTCCAAGTCGGCTCGATTCCCCTGCGCGGCCGGAACAGCGCTTGTCCCACGGCCTGTGTCCCCCAAACGAGCGCTACGGCCCACCTGTGACGGCAAAGCATGGAGAAGTTGCGGCAGCAATCGAGGTTCGCGCAAAGAGCCGCGCCCCCACGCGCCGCTCGAGCCCCTGTCACCCCGTCTCAGCCCTGCCCTCACCGGCATCCTCGCCGGATTCGTCGAACAACCCAATCTGCAAATTGGCCGCGCCCCTGGCAGGGCCGCTCAGCCCCAGATGCTTGTAGGCGTGCAAGGTCAGCACGCGTCCGCGCGGCGTGCGGCCGATGAACCCCTGCTGCAGCAGGAACGGCTCCACGATCTCCTCCAGCGCGTCGCGCGGCTCGGACAGGGCCGCCGACAGCGTCTCGATGCCGACCGGCCCCCCGCCGTAGTTCTTGGCGATGCAGGAGAGGTAGCGGCGGTCCAGCGCATCGAGGCCCTCGCCGTCGACCTCCAGCTGGCCCAGCGCCCGGTCGGCGACTTGCGCGGAGACGACCTTGGCGCCCTCCACCGCCGCAAAGTCGCGCACGCGCCGCAGCAGGCGGCCCGCGACGCGCGGCGTGCCGCGCGAGCGGCGCGCGATCTCGGCGGCGCCGTCCGGGCTCATGGCGACCTTCAGCACGCCCGCGCCGCGCGTGACGATCGTGGTGAGCTCGGCATGGGTATAGAAGTTGAGGCGCACGGGAATGCCGAAGCGGTCGCGCAGCGGCGTGGTGAGCAGCCCTGTGCGTGTTGTGGCGCCGATCAGCGTGAACTTGGCGAGGTCGATCTTGACCGAGCGCGCCGCCGGCCCCTCGCCGATGATGAGGTCGAGCTGGTAGTCCTCCATGGCGGGATAGAGGATTTCCTCGATCGCCGGAGCGAGGCGGTGGATCTCGTCGATGAACAGCACATCGCGCTCTTCGAGATTGGTGAGCAGCGCGGCCAGATCGCCGGCCTTGGAGATCACGGGGCCCGAGGTGGAGCGGAAGCCCACGCCCAGCTCGCGCGCCATGATCTGCGCCAGCGTGGTCTTGCCGAGGCCTGGCGGCCCGGCGAACAGCACGTGATCGAGCGCATCCCCCCGCGCCTTGGCCGCCTCGATGAACACCTTGAGGTTGGAGCGCGCCTGCTCCTGGCCGATGAACTCGCGCAGGAACTGCGGGCGCAGAGACGGCTCTGCGTCGTCCGCTTCGCGCTTGGCGCCGGCGACAAGACGGTCAGCGTCGGTCATGGTTTGTTCGTGGGCCTATTCGCGCGCGGCGTCAAGATAGCAGCCCCAGGTGGTGCAGAACCTCGGGACGGATCGAGCGTTGTCTCGCCGATGCCTCGCTCACCGAACCGTCGCATGAACGACAGATAAACGGTCTGTTGTGCGTCCTTTCAGCTCGCATCGCATGCAATGGGCGGTGATCGCCTGGCAACCTCACGGTCCTGCAAGGAGCTCTCGATGATCGCAAAGATGACGCTCGCCGCCGGCCTGCTCGCGCTCGGCATGCTCGCTGCCCCGCAGATGTCCGCGGCGGCAACCTTCACGCCCGCACCCGGCGTCGTCGCCGGCGACAGCAGCCTGGTGGAAACCGTGCGGTGGCGCGGCCGCTGCCGCGCCTGGCGGCGCGAATGCGCGCGGCGTCATGGCTGGGGCGGCTGGCGCTATCGCCGCTGTCTGGTGCGCCACGCCTGTCTCTGACACGCTTGCATCTGGCGATGCAGTTGGCCGGCCTCCTCGCGAGCGCCGGCCATTTTCTTTGGCTGCGATACCGCACTGGCTTTTGTGACCTGCCTGCGGCGCAGCGATGAATGCACAGTGAACCTCTCGTTCGGTTCGAGTTCAGCTGGCGCGTGCGAGATTGCGAGCATCACGGGCGATTGGCCCTGATGCAAGACTGAACCGCCAACGGAGAATTATGATGATTGCGAAAACCCTCGTGGCAGCGGCATTGCTCGCGGCAGCAGCTTTCACGCCGGCGACGGCCGCACCCCTGACGCCGCTCGGCCCGCAAGCGGGCGCCGCGCAAGATGGCCTCGTCACGCAGGTGCACAGGCGTCACCGCCACTGGCATCATCATCACCGGCACTACCGCCACTGCCGCCGCGTCTGCCATGGCCACCTCCACTACAGCTACCGGCATGGCCACTATCACTGCCACGGTCATTGGCACACGCGCTGCCACTGGCACTGAGGATGGCAGGCCGAGGCTGGCATGAACTCGTGCCGGCCCGGCGATCAGACGAGACCTCCGCTCACCTGCGCCGGCCTCCCCGCGAGCGCCGGCCTCTTTTTCCGGTCTTGTGAGACGACACGCGTGCTAGGCTCGATTGACGGGCGATCCGAGTGGGGCGCCTGGGGATAGGCACCAGGGGAGACGGGACATGTTGGGCAAGTTGTCGTTTGCAGCAGCAATATTCGGAGCGGTGGCGTTCAGCGTGGCAGCCGCCGCGCCGCTCGGACCGCAGAGTGATGCCGACACCGGGGACGGGGCCGTGTCGCTGGTCAAAAGGGGGAGGGGCGGAAAGGCGGGGGCGGCAAGAACGGCACCGGCAAGAACGGCACCGGCAAGCATCATCATCACCGTCACCGCCGCGGCGGCGACGTCTATATCGGGGTCGGCTTTTGCGCCCTGACCGCCGCCTCCTGTGCCGACCGGTACGGCTCGCGCACCCGGCGCTACTTCCGGTGCCTGCGCAACGCTGGCTGCTGATACGGCAGCGCCATGATGAGGCCGGTGCTCAGCTTCGTGCGGGCGCCGGCTTCTCAGCTAGTCGCTAGCCTGCTCCCGGCGCGGCCGGCAGATAGTGCGCACGTGTAAGGGCACGGAACCGCCACAGCAGCAGCACGGCGAACAGCCCCGTGCCCAGCGACAGCCCACCCACACGCCGATCGCGCCGTAGCCGAGCGGGAAGCCCAGCGCATAGCTCGCCGAGAAGCCGACCACCCAGAAGCTGAAGCCGGCGATCAGCAGCGGCACGCGCGTGTCGTTGAGCCCTCGCAACGCGCCCGCGATCACCGACTGCGCGCCGTCGGAGATGAAGAACGTCGCGCCCACCACCAGCAAGGTCGCCGCCAGCGCGATCGTCTCTGCGTTGGCCTCGGCGCCGCTGCCTAGATACAGCCCCGGGATGGCGTGGCGGGTGAAAGCAATGGCGATGGTCATGACCACCATGAACGCGGTCGCCAGCAGCATCGCGGTGACGCCGGCCCGCCACGTGGCGTCCGCGTCGCGCCGGCCAACGGCATGGCCGACGCGCACGGTGGCAGCCATGGAGATGCCGAACGGCACCATGTAGAGGATCGCCGCCGTCTGCAGCGCGATCTGATGGGCGGCAACGGCGCTGGTGGAGATGCTGCCCATCATCAGTGCAGCAGCAGCGAACAGCCCGTACTCGAGCAGGAAGGCGCCCGAGATCGGCACGCCGATCACGAGCAGCTGCTTGAACAGCTGCCAGTCGAAGCGCCAGAAGCGGCCGAGCACGCGATACTTCTTGAACGGGCGTTGCGTGTAGGCGATCCAGATCGCGGCGACACACATGAACAGGTTGACGATCGTCGTGGCGAGCCCGGCACCGAGCACGTCGAGGCGCGGCAAGCCGAACGCGCCATGGATCAGCCCGTACGCCAGAACGGCGTTGAACGGAATGGCGGCGATGGTGATCCACAGCGCCGGCTCGGGCCGGTTCACAGCGCTCATGAAATTGCGCAACGCCATGAACGCCCAGGCCGGCACCATGCACCAGCACAGACCCAGCAGATAGCGCGCCGCAAGCTCGGCCGAGCGCGGCTCCTGTCCAAGCGCGACCAGAATGTCCTCGCCCCAGAACTGCAGTGCGGTCAGCGGCACACCGGCCAGGACGGCGGCCCACAGCCCGACACGCAGCGACCGCCGCACGAAGCGAGGATTGCGCGCCCCGAAGGCCTGCGAGGCGAGCGGCGCCACCGCAGACACCGGGCCCATGCCGAGTGTGAACGCGATGAACAGCACCGTGTGCGCGAGCGCGGCCGCGGCCACCACGTGATCGCCGAGCCGGCCGAGCAACGCCAGGTCGGTCGTCATCATGGCGATCTGGCTGAGCTGGCTGACGGCCAGCGGCATCGCCAGCTTCAGCGTCTCCGCAAGCTCGCTGCGCCAAAGCCCAGCAACCGCCGGCGCGCCCGCGCGGGCGGTGGCAAGGTTTTCGATTGAGGTCATGGGCGCAACATAGGGCGGCAAGACGAAAAGAGAAGCCCAACCCCACAGGCGCACGTTTGCGTGGCGTCGCTGCGACCCGGCTACATCGGCGCGGCTTGCGCCGATTTCACGCAATCGTCATTGAGGCCGGCGAACAGGGCATCGGCGGGCTCGAACAGCTTGGAGAGCTCGGCAGGCGCAGTGCCTCTGGCTTGGGCGGCCGCCTTTTCCAGGACCCGCGAGAGCTCCGTGTAGCGGAGGCGAATGGCATCGTCGCGCAGGTTGGCGAGGTAGGTGCCGAGCGCGGCGAACTTCGCGACCGCGTTTCCTGCTTCCACATCGGCCGCAGAAGGAGCGCTGGGGCCGACACCGGTGCTGCCAGCCGCAGCCGCCACCACGCCGGCGCGGAACTTGACCTGGAAGTAGGCGTCGATCGCCTCTTTGCAGCTGCGCATGTACTCGCTGCGGCCGACGTTGCGCTGGATGATGTCGATGAACTTGTTGTTGAGGTAGCCGTTGAAGATCGCTGTCAGCAGCGACAGCACGGCGATGAACATGGGAAAGAACGTGACGAGCGCCGTCCTGATCCTATCGCGCCGCTCGCTCATGGCCCGCCTGCCCGCCTGCTCTGATTTCTCACGCGGCTGTCAGCTTCGCCAGCACCGCGTCCGACACGTCGAAGTTGGAGTAGACGTTGTGCACGTCGTCGTCCTCTTCGAGCGCGGCGATCAGCTTGAGCACGGAGGCGGCCCTCTCCTCGTCCACCGCCGTGGTCTGCACGGGCCGCCACAAGGGCTTGGCCGACTGCGCCTCGCCCAGCGCCTTTTCCAGCGCCGCAGATACGGCGCCCAGGTCCTCGAAGGCGCAGGTGACGAGATGGCCCGACGCGTCCGACTTCACGTCGTCGGCGCCGGCCTCGATGGCGGCATCGAGCATGGCATCGGCGGAGCCCGCCGAAGCCGGATAGGCGATCTCGCCGACATGGGCGAACATGTGCGCCACCGCGCCGGTGGCGCCGAGGTTGCCGCCGTACTTGGTGAACACGGCGCGGACGGCCCCGCCCGTGCGGTTGCGGTTGTTGGAGAGCGCCTCTGCGATGATGGCGACGCCGCCCGGCCCGTAGCCCTCGTAGCGGATCGCCTCGTAGCTTTCGGTATCGGCGCCGGCCGCCTTCTTGATGGCGCGCTCGATGTTGTCCTTGGGCATGTTCTCCGCGCGCGCGGCCTGAATGGCAAGACGCAGGCGCGCGTTCATCGCCGGATCGGCAATGCCGGTCTTGGCCGAGACCGTGATCTCGCGGGCGAGCTTGGCGAACAGCTTGGAGCGCGCCGCGTCCTGGCGCCCCTTGCGGTGCATGATGTTCTTGAACTGCGAGTGGCCGGCCATGCGACGTCTCGTGGGCAATCTGGGTTGGACGCAAGCTTATAGGTGGCCGCGCTGATGCGAATCCACAACCTCGCTCCTGGCTGTGCGCGGGCCACGTGAAACTTCGGCCGGCTGCCGCCACCTCAACATCACTGCGACCTTGCGCCGGGAACGGATGGGTGAAACTCGCGTTGACGGACCATGGCGTTGACGCCCCAAACCTCGCCGCAGCGCTCGAGCTGCCGCGAGCCAAAGGAGTTCACAGCGATGAGATACCTATTGATCAGCGTTGCTGCTGCCGCGGCTGTAGCCGGCGCAGCAACGATCGCCGCGGCGCAGGACGAGAAGGGCAAAGGGCCGGGGGTCGAGCAGCAGGCCCCAGGCGCCGGTAAGGCCGAGAAGCCGCCGCAGAAATCCATGCCCCAGCGGGAGACGGGCAGGGACAAGGCCAGCTCGACCGAACCGCGCCAGGGCAGCGACAAGGATCAGCCCAAGGCGGCCCAGCAGCCGCGCCAGGAGCAGCGCCAGGAGCAGCCCCAGGAACAGCCCAAGTCGACGCAGCAGCAAGCCCCGGAACGAGACCGCCCCAAGGCCGCGCAACAGCCCAAGGCTGACCAGGATCGGCCCAAAGCAACCGAGCAGCGCAAGGCGACCGGCGATGACCAGCCCAAGGCGGCGGAACCAACGGCGAAGGACAGGCAGAAGGCCGCGGAGCCGAAGCAAGAGCCCGGCAAGGATCAGCCCAAGGCCGCCGAGCAGGCTCAGCCTGGCAAGGACAAATCAGCCGAGCAGGATAGGGACAAGGCCAGCGGCCGAGTTCAGGTGAGCGAGCAGCAGCGCACCGACATCCGCCAGCGCCTGGTGAAGGAGAACCGCGTCGAGAAGACCCGGATCAACGTGACGGTCAACGTCGGCACCACCATTCCCCGCTCGGTTCGCCTGCACACCCTGCCCGTCGCTATCGTTGCCATCGCGCCCGCCTACCGCGGCTACCATTACGTGGTGCTGGAGGACGAGACCATCGTCATCATCGACCCGCGCACCTACGTCGTGGTCGACCTGATCTCCTCGGGCGGCCCCCACCGCGCGCAGCTGACGCTGAGCACGGAGCATCGGCGCTTCATCTTCTCCACACTGCCCAGGAACCGCACCGCCGATGTGCGCATGCGGCTGGCACTGGGCGCCGAGGTACCGCGCAGCGTAGAGCTGCACGCGTTCCCCGCGATCGTGGTCGAGCGGGTGCCGGAGGTGCGGCGCTATCGCTACATCGTCGTCGAGGACGACATCGTCGTCGTCGATCCCAGCGACTACGGTGTGGTGATGGTCATCGAGAACTGACAGCAGACGGCAAGCTCGGAAGTGGAGGCGCAAGCCCCGGCAGGCCGCCGGGGCTTGCGTCGTTCTAGGCCACCACCTGCCAGAAGATCATGGCGATACCGACGACCGAGACGAGCCAGGCCAAGGTGCGCAGCCACGGGATGCCGGCGACGTAGAGGATCGCGTGCGCGATGCGGCCGAAGAAGAAAAGCTGGGCGCCGAGCAGGGTGACGGCGTTGCTGACATTGGTGAGGCGGGCCGCGAGCACCACGATGGCGAACAGCACCAGGTTCTCCAGCATGTTGCGGTGGGCGCGCTGGGCCCGGCCAGCCCAGCCCGCCAGCTCCGGCATGTTCTCGCGGTTGCCGGCCAATCGCGGCAAGCCGAGTTCGAGCGTGGCCGCCGAAGCGGCAATGATGGCGAGCAGCAAGGTCAGGGCCGCCGACCAGAGCAGAAAGATGATCTCGGGCGTCATGGTGTTCTCCCCTCAAAATGCTGGCCCCGTCCTGAACATGGCCGGGCTCTCTGTATGCGCACACTCTGTGAGGGTTGTGGATAGGGGTCGAGTGCCGCGGTGTGCGCAGCCGCGACCGAAGAACGCGGGTCCGGTGACGGCTGGCGCTGCGATCATCTGTCGGCCATTGTGCGCCGTGTAGCATTGATGCATCCCTGCGCTCCCAACACGAGGACACTCGCGACAATGGATGAGCTGCTGACGCTTGCCGCCGATCCTGCTGCATGGGCTGCGCTGGTGACCCTGGTGACGCTGGAGGTGGTGCTTGGCATCGACAATCTGATCTTCATCGCCATCGTCACCAACAAGCTACCCGAGGAGCAGCGCGCGATCGCGCGGCGCATTGGCATCGGCCTTGCTCTTGTGCTGCGTCTGCTGCTGCTCGGCACCATTGCCTACATCGTGCAACTGACGCAGCCGGTTTTCATGCTTTTCGGGCACGGGTTTTCCTGGCGCGACCTGATCCTGATCGCCGGCGGCCTGTTCCTCGTTTGGAAGGCCACCAAGGAGATCCATCATCGCGTCGATCCCGACCCGGCGCCTAACCTTTTCGACCGCAGGAACGCAAGTCTCGGCTTGGCCGCAGCGCTCGGCCAGATCATGCTGCTCGATCTCGTGTTCTCCATCGACAGCATCATCACGGCCGTCGGCATGACGCAGCACGTGCCCATCATGGTCATTGCCGTGGTCATCGCGGTGATCTGCATGATGTTCGCCGCGGCTCCTTTGTCGACGTTCATCAGCGCCAATCCCACGGTTGTGATGCTGGCGCTGGGCTTCCTGCTCATGATCGGCATGGTGCTGCTTGCGGACGGCTTCGGCGCGCACGTGCCCAAAGGCTACATCTACGCTGCAATGGCGTTCTCGCTCGGCATCGAGGCGCTCAACATGCTTGCGCGCCGCGCCAGGCGAAGACGGCAGGAGGCCCGCGCGGGAGGCTCCGCGCAATCGCCGCGCTGACAGGGATGGGAGCGGCGCTACCGGCCGAGCGCGGCCAGCACCTCGGGCAGGATCCGCTCGGCCAGCAAGGCATAGCCGGCCGGCGTGAAATGAACCCCGTCCTCGCGCAGCTCGCTGCGCGGGAGCGCGTCGAGCACGCCGTTGTCGATGACGATGAGCTTGATGGCGCGCACGGCAAGCAGCGCCCGCATCTTTTCGATGTTGCCGGCCCGCTCGCCGCCAAGCCCCATGCGCTCGTCGTTGGTCCCCGGCTGCAGGATCACGAGCCTCGTACCGGGCTGTATCACGCTCTCCAGCCTCGCCAGCATGCCCCCGGTCGTGTCGCCGGGCACGCCGCGATTTCGCACCGCGGCATGGATGCCCTTCGCCTGGAGCAAGTCCTGCAACCGGGCAGGGTAGGCCTCGTCAAAGGGCACACCCCAGCCGGCGGTGTTGCTGGCGCCAAGGG
The DNA here is from genome assembly GCA_963756735.1 of uncultured Alphaproteobacteria bacterium. Taxonomy (GTDB): domain Bacteria; phylum Pseudomonadota; class Alphaproteobacteria; order Rhizobiales; family Hyphomicrobiaceae; genus AWTP1-13. The sequence goes on along the minus strand of CAVWOY010000015.1, from coordinate 76,679 downwards.
CAACAATGGTCATGACCTCTGCTGGGGCTTGGGCATTCGCGAGCACAGAGCCTGCCAGCAACAGCACGGCGGCAAGTCGCTGGCTCAATGATGCACGCATGAAGGCTTTTGATCCGAGCTGCCACATCGCATCCTGGCACTTTCCCGTCAGGACCGCCACGCACGCTGGCGTTGCGTCATGGCCTTGCCACGTTGCCGGTCAATGCTGCTGGGCGTTTTCTGCATCAGCGACGAGCAAAATGATTGTGGCCATTGCGCTTAGCCTGCCGGCCGGAGATCCGATAAGGTACTAGTGCCGTCTTGCGTGGTGCGGGGCGTGCCCGGGTCCGGCGGCAGCCGCGCCGGCTTACTGCGAGCCAACGCGCTCCAGGTCCTTGTAGGCTGCGAGGCGCCGGTTGCGGGCCCTCGAACTGGGGCAACGGAGGGGAACGTGAGAGCTGCACATTCCTGCGCGGGGAGGGAGTTGCCCTGCAGCAGGCGCTACCCGATGGCTCCGAGCCGGCCGCGCCTGTCGTGGACGGCGCTCGCGGTATTCTGCCTGTGCCTGGCCGTAACGGGACCGCAGGCGCCTGCGGTCGCGCAGACCACCCCTGCGGCGGCCAACGAGCCGCCGCTCTCAATCGCGGTGTTCACCAGCTCGCGCAAGGACCAGTGCCACGACAACGGCATCGCGGCCGCGATCGAGCACCTGACCAAGGCCGAGCAGAAGCGCATCAACGCCGAGGGCGGCATCCTGCGCCGCAGGCTGGACCTCCAGTTCCTGGACGACAAGCAGGACGACGCGCGGGCCGTCGCCAACATGAAGCAGGCGCTCGCCAACCCCAACACCATCGCCATGGTCGGCATCTCTCAGAACAACCGTGCCCAGGCCGTATTCAATGCGGTCGGCACCGAGATCGGCGCCAGCGGCATCCCGTTCCTGTCGGACATCACGGTGAACAGCATCTTCGCCAAGCAAGCCAACGTGTTCACCATGCGGCCCTCGCAGGACGACGAGCGCGTACCGGTGATGGCGGCCTTCATCAAGGCGCGCGGCCTCCAGCGGCCGGCGTTCGTCGGGCTCAAGGACCAGCTGTTCAGCACCAGCCTGGGCGATGGCCTCAAGAACTCTGACGCGTTGAGCCTGATCGCCGACCATCGCTTGACCGTGCAGAACAACAAGATCGACCCGGCAGCCATCGCCGCCGTGGTCGCCGACCTCAAGCAGAAGGACGCGGACCTGGTCATCCTGAACGTCGGCGGCCAGCGCACGCCCGAGTTTCTGGCCGCGTTCATGGCCGCTGGAGTAACGCCCGCGCTGTTCGTCACCGGCCGCATCGACACGCTCATCGAGCGGAGCGGAAAGGAGTATCCGGGCGACATCTTCCAGCTCGGCTGGGACAACCTGCCCGACATCTTCAGCGACCGCCTGCGCGACCGCATCGCCCGCAACGGCCTGGAGCGCTGGGTGTTCGAGGGAGCCAAGGTTCCCGAGGCGCCGGGCTGGAAGACGGGCGAATGCAAGGCGCGCACGGAAGGCGGCGTGCCCGACGTGTTCGACAGCCGCAACATGCTTGCGATCGGCCGAGGCACCCAGTTTGCCGACATGGTCACCCTGGTCGCCGACGCGCTGAAGCCCGCCGATGCCAGAGCCAACGTTGGTGCCCTGCGCGCGCACCTGCTGAAGCAGTTCAACACCACCTATGTCGCCGGGCGCGGCGCCTTCCGCGGCAGCTTCGAGAACTGGTCCTTCCGGCCGGGCTCGCGCACCGCCGATCGCACGCCTTTCATTGTCATGCGCCCCAACGGCCTCGGCGCCTCGCAGCTCGCACCCCTGCAGTTCCTGCGGCTGCGCACCGACACGCTGCGCAAGATCGACACCCTCTATCTCGACATCGACCTGATCCGCACGTATCGCGTCGACGACAACGACAAGAGCTTCTTCGCCGACTTCTACCTGTCGATGCGCGGCAACAACGCCTCCATCAAGCAGATTGAGTTTGCCAACGGCGCTCTCGACCCCAAGACCAACGAGCGCCAGGTCACCGTCCGCAAGCTGCACGAGGCGGGACCCAGCGAGGTCTATCCGCCGGAGATGAATATCTACCAGATATCCGGCAAGTTCACGTTCGAGCCCCGTCTGGCGGACTACCCGTTCGACACCCAGCGCTTTGCCATCAACATCCAGCCGAAGTCGGGTGAGAACCCCTTCATCATCCAGCCGCCGCCCCACTCCCTGCGCGACAAGGCCGTCGAGACCGACGGCTGGATCGCACGCGACCAGTACGTCGGCTACGACGAGGACTTCGTCCCCACCATCGACGCCTGGACGTTCCGCCAGAGCGTCGTGCCCTTCTACAAAGCCAGCTTCGTATGGATAATGCAGCGGCAGACGACAGACTACTACCTGCGCGTGGTGGTGCCGCTCGCTTTCATTCTGGCCGTCGCCTACATGTCGATCTTCATTCCCATGAGCCACTTCGAGGCCATCGTGACCATCCAGGTCACCGCGCTGCTGTCGGCGGTGGCACTTTACCTGGCGCTGCCGAAGGTGGATGCCGGCGACAGCACCACCATGTCGGACAGGATCTTCCTGTTCACCTACACGGGGGTGAGCGTGATGATCGTTCTGTCCATTCTGAGGATCAGCCGGCCCGTCACGCAATCGCGCTGGGTCAGGAAGTCGCTCGCGCTCATTCACATCGTGCTCATCCCGCTGCTGGTCGCGGTCATGACGTTCTACGTCTATCGCGCAAGCCTCGGCGAGCATGCCGGAAGTCTTTGGCCGCGCGTGGGAGCCGGCCTCATGCAGTTCTCCGGCTAGCGATGCGCCGGTAGGGGGAGCCAATGCTGGATACGGTGCTCGAACGAGCCTCGGGCGGGCCGCTGATCATAGCCGCCGTGGCCGTTGCCATCATCCTTCTCGTCGCACTGGTCGTGCTGGCCAGCCGCTACGCAGGCCTCGTGCGCGAGCTCACTGCCGAGCGCCAGCGGGCGGCCGGCGCTACGGGCGGGCCGCCGGCAGGGTCCCCTGGCGAGCTGATGCGCGCCTCGGTCGACCGCGTGCTGATGCGCAATCCGGTGGTGTTCTATCTGCTGGTCGCGGTGATCGCTGTTGCAACCTGGCTGCTGGGCTGGGCGATCGCGCCCAGCACGTCGCGCTTCCTGGCCTCGCGCGAGTGGCACATCCAGCCGTTCTACCTGGCGGCGCACTTGGTCGTGCTCAGGCTGTTCGTGGCCCTGTTCGTGCGCAAGTACGTGGCGGGCGCAGCGCAGCTCGACATTCCCGCCGATCAGGTTGCGCAAGGCATTCGCCGCATCCTGGGGCCGGCCGGAGCGCTCGTTGCTGCCGTCATCGCCGCGCCGCTTTGTGCGCTCGACTTCCGTTACCTCGTGAGCGAGCGCTACGACAAGCTGAGCGAGGACGGGGCGCTGCATGCCATCGACTACATGATGTGGGGCATCTGGTGCGCCGAGTGGCTGCTCAACGCCATGATCTGGGTGACGCTCGCCGGCTTCCTGGCCATGAGCTACCGGGCGCTGCGCAGCTTCCGCTTCCGCGCGCCCATCGCCACGGTGGTGCAGGAGAAGCTCTATCGCCCGTTCCTGCAAATGAGCTCGCAGGGCGCAACCATCGTGCTGGGCTTTGCCTGCGTCACCGGGATCTACATCTGGTATGCGGAAGGGTCGCCAGCCGACTTCATCGGCCTGGCCGCGACCGGCTTGCTTCTGGTTGCGGGTTTCGTGCCGTCGTGGCTGCTGCTCAACGCCAAGGTCAAGCGCACCGTGCGCGACGAGATCGAAGCGCTGCGCCGCGGCGTCTCCGCGCCCGTTGCTGCGAGCATGCTTGCGGGAGCAGCCGCCGGCGCGGCAGCTGCGGACGCAAAGGCGCGCAGCGTCGACGAGCGGCTCGACGAGGTGTTGGCGCTGATGCGCGCCTGGCACCTGGAACGCCTGCAGACCGATCTCGGCAAGACCGAGGCGCAGGCCCTGGCGGTTCGGCTCGCTGCACCGGCCGCCACCGCCGGCTATCAGGTCTACAACAACCTGCAGAGCTTCCTCGGCACCGCCGGCCGCGCAATTGGCTCGGTCTTCCAGACGCTCGGCGGCTTGTTCATGTGAGCCGCGCACGCCTGGCAAGCCGGCCGGCTATTTGCATCGCCAGCGGCGCGCACCTATTCTATACTCGGATCGTCAGCAATAAGGGTGCGCCGCCATGCGCGTATCGGAAGCACAAATCCCCACCGAGTCCGCCAGCCGCTACCTGCAGCAGCTCTGCAAGCATTGGAGCCACAAGTTCGCGGTGGAGTTCACGCCAGAGAGGGCGCCATCCCGTTCGCCGCGGATCGGCGCTGCCTGCTGGAGGCCACGCCCGATCGGCTGACGCTCCGCATCGAGGCGGCGGACGAGGCCATGCTCGCGCGCATGGAGGCGGTCGTGGCGGACCACCTGAAGCGGTTCGCCTTCCGCGAGGACCTGGGCGAGATCGCCTGGCGGCGCGCCTAAACGCGAGTCACCTGCCAGGCGCGGCGGGCGGGGGTCGAGAGGATCGCCGACACCGCTGAAGCCGTGCATCCTCAGCGCCCACTGGAGGCCGACGAGCGTGCCCTTCACCCGCGGCAGCAGCCATAGCGACATGAGTAGCGTCAGCGGCAGCCAGACAAGAGCGTGCACCCACGTCGCCGGCGCGAACGCACGCTCGAGCGACAGCACCCCGCCGACGATCACGTGTCCGACGATGACGATGGTGAAGTAGGCCGGTGCGTCGTCGGCGCGCTGATGGAAGAGCGCCTCGTCGCAAGCGGGGCAGCGGTCGCTCACCTTGAGGAAGCTGCCGAACATCCGCCCCTCGCCGCAGGCCGGGCAACGCAGCCCGAAACCGCGCCACATGGCCTGCCAGACGTGGCGCGGCGCTTCCGCACCGCTTGAATTGTCGACCGTATCGAGGGGCATCAACCGCCATCCAGCGCCAGCGCGCACGCTGCCGAACATAGGCGCTGGTTGCGCCGCGTCGAGAAGGACAAATGCGCGCGGGCGCCGTTACTCCGCCGCCTGCCGATATTTGCGCGCATACTTGAGGAGCGCATCGTCCTCACACGCCTCGATCGGCGCGAAATCGCGATGAGCGATGAACTCCGGCCGGTTGAACTTGGTGATGTGGTTGGAGACCGCGCACAGGGTCAGGTAGACGATCTTGCGCGGATAGGGCGTGATGTTGGGCGGGGAGGCGTGCGCCAGGTTGCCGTGGAACATCAGCACGGTGCCGGGCTTGCCGGTCGGCGCGACGATGCCGCCCTCCTCCACCAGCCGCGTCACGGTCGCCTTGTCCAGCGTCCACAGCGGATAGCTGGTGGTGGCCTTGTCGTGGCCTGCTTCCAGCGTGCCGCTCTTGTGGCTCTTGGGAATGAACATCAGCGGGCCGTTGAAGGGCATCACCTCGTCGAGGAACACCGAGATGTTCATGGCGCGTGGCTCAGGCATGCCGTCGTCGCGCTTCCAGGTGCCGTAGTCCTGGTGCCACTGCCACACCTCGCCGTCGAAGGCAGCCTTCGCATTGATCTTGAACTGGTGCATGTAGACCGGCTCGCCGAAGAACTGCTCCAGCGGCTTGATGAGCCGTGGGTGGCGGCCGAGAATCGAGAACGCCTTGTTGTAGGTGTGGGCCGCGAACGCCGTGCGCGGCGCGCCCGATTTCTCGCGCCATACCTCGGGGCGATCCGAGTCGTAGATGCCCTCGGCTTCCGAGCGCAGAGCCGCGATTTCCTCCTCGGAGAAGCAGTTGGGTATGACGAGATAGCCGAGCTCGTCGAACTCCTTGAGCTGCTTGGCAGTCAGCTTCATCGTTGCCTCCAGCACTTGTTCTTGATTGCTTGACTAAAGTTGTAGGCCATACCCGGCGCCCGAACAACGGCAACAGGCGCGCCTTGGCTGCGATCGGCAGATACCTGCCTGAATGCGCACGGCGGCGCAGGCTCGACGGATTTTGCGTCAGGGCTCGCGTTGTTCTGCTCACGTATCAGATATCGTTGCCTTTTTTGGCCACAGGAATCCGCTGAAGCGGCCACATTGGCGACCAATAGGCGCCCCAGTGGGCTGTTTGGCTTCTCCAAGGGGCAGCACGCGCGGGGGCGGCGCGACGGTAGACGCGGGAGTGCGGGATGAGACTAAAGCTGCGTGCGGCAAAGCGACGTCAGCTGGTGCGGGGAACCTTCGACCTGCTCGCCGCCACGGCTGTGATCTGGCTTCTCGCCCTCGCTTTGCACACCCATCACGGCAAGATGTTTTTTCTGTTCAGCATCGCGGTTGCGAGCATAACAGCCTGCAATCTCGCGTTCTTGCGCCATCTGCGCCGCGCCTACGCCTCCCCGCGGCGTGGTGTGTGGAGGAGGGATTGACCACTGTGGGCGGTCTATCCGCCCAACCCTCCTCCACACTTTGACCGATTCTACCTATATAATCGGATCGGGCAGCCCACTGGAGTAAGCCATGCCGCGAAGCGCCACCCAAAAAGGCCGTTTGACGATCCTCGCGGGCTGTGCCGCGGCGCTCGTTGTGACCTTGGGAGCGCTGCGGGCCGATTTGATGGTCAGCCACGGCTTCGGCAAGGCGCTCGGCGCGCAGGAAGCGCCCTTGCCTTTCGACACGGTCCCGCGGAGCGGCACGCTGCAGCATGCCGGCGGAAACTACTCGCTGACGCGCGCAGAGGACGGCGTGCTGCCGCCATTCGCCCAGCACCTGGCCGTCGGCGACCGCATCACCATCTCGGGCCGCGACGGCCGTGAGCGCTTCCTGATGGTGATCGACGTCAAGCCGCTGGTCGATCCCATCACCCGCATCGCCGCCGACGCGCGGCCCACGCGCCTGCTGGTGATCTGCCGCGTGGTCGGCGGGCCGGAACAGGGCGCGCAGGAGCCGATCGAGTTCATCATCCAGGGCCATTCGGCTGAGCCACCGGCCCTGCAGCTGTCCGCGCCCAAGGCATTGTAGGCGAGGCCACCGGCTCGTCTCGGCGGGAGCCGGCAGGCATGCGCGGCAAGACGCACACTGACGCTGCGTCCCGAGGTGACGATCGCCAGCGACTGCGACGCCGCCAAGGCGCGGGAGCTGCACCACGCCGCGCACGAGAAAGTGCTTCATCGCCAACTCGGTCGACTTTCCGGTCGCCTGCGAGCCCGAGATCAAGAGCGTCCAGAACAATATCGCTTCGGACTGAAGCGCCTCGACACTTGGAAACGTCGCGACCGACGCGTGAAATCCTTCTCTATTCCAACATTGTAGAGCGGGATTCACGTTCTCTGATGCAAGCGGCTCCGCTTCCATCAACCTTGCCCCACGCCCAACAAATGGGCATCGGTATGCTCGAGCACATCGGACCGACACCCAGCCCGCATCATGTCCCGCCTGCATGCCGACATCGCCCTGCTGTTCGCTGCCGCCGTGTGGGGCGTGGCGTTCATCTTCCAGAAGTCGGCCATGGACCACATCGGGCCCCTAGCCTTCATCGCCGCCCGCGGCGGCGTGGCGGCCCTGGCGCTGGTGCCGCTGGCGCTGCGTGAGAGCCGCAACGCGCCCTCGGGGCAAAGCGCGGGGTTCTGGCAGATTGCCGTTGCGGGCGGTGTGGCGTTCTTCATCGCTGCCTGGCTGCAGCAGAGGGGCATCGTCACGGCGACCGTCACCAACACGGGGTTCCTCACCGCCCTCTACGTCGTGATCACGCCTTTCATCGCCTGGGGCTGGAGCGGCAAGGTGCCCAATTCGATCGTCTGGCCGGCGGTGACCCTATCGACCGTCGGCACCTGGCTGCTCGGCGGAGGCACACTCAGCGCCTTCTCCGGGGGCGACGGGCTGGTGGCCTTGTCGGCGGTGTTCTGGGCCGCCCACGTGGTGGTGACCGGCAGGGCCTCCGTATTCCGGCGGCCGATTGCCTTCACTGCCGTGCAGTTCGCCGTGGTGGCCGTGCTGGGCGCGCTGTTCTCGGCTTTTCTGGAGACGACGACGCTGGCCGGACTGCAGGGCGCCGCCGTCGATATCGCCTATGTCGCGCTACTCTCGAGCGCCCTTACCTTCACCCTCCTGACGGTGGCGCTGCAGCACACGCCCCCGTCCGAGGCGGCGGTCATCGTCAGCTTGGAAACGGTGTTTGCCGCCGCGGCCGCCTACCTGCTCCTGGGCGAGCGGCTGTTGCCGATCGGCTGGGTGGGCGCGGCGCTCATCCTCGGCGCCACGCTGCTGCTGCAGCTGTGGCCGGCGCTGGCTGCCCGCCAGCGCCCCGGGCCATCCCTGTGACCGTCACTCGGCGGCCGCGCGCGGCCGCTCCGCCGCCGGCTCCTCGACTACCGGAATGTGCTCGCGCCGGCCCGCACCCAGCTTCTCGCCGAGCCTCTCCATGAACAGATACACCGACGGTGTGATGTAGAGGGTCAGGAGCTGCGAGACGGCAAGCCCGCCGACCACGGCCAGACCCAGAGGCTGGCGCAGCTCCGCGCCCGCACCCCAGCCGATAGCGATCGGCAGCGTGCCGAACAGCGCCGCCATGGTGGTCATCATGATCGGGCGGAAGCGCAACAGGCAGGCTTCGCGGATGGCATCGCGCGCGCTCGCCCCGCGCGCCCGGGCCTCGATGGCGAAGTCCACCATCATGATGGCGTTCTTCTTGACGATGCCCACCAGCAGGATGATGCCGATGACGGCGATGATGGTGAGCTCGACGTCGAACAGGTGCAGGATCAGCAGCGCGCCGAGACTCGCCGACGGCAGGCCCGACAGGATGGTGATCGGGTGGATGAAGCTCTCGTAGAGGATGCCGAGCACGATGTAGATGGTGAGGATGGCGGCGAAGATCAGCAGCGGCTGATCGCGGAACGACGTCTCGAACACCTGCGCGGTGCCGGCGAACTGGCCCGTTATGCTGGCCGGCATCTTCACCTCGCGCTCCAGCTCGCGCATGGCGACCACGGCCTCGCCCAGCGTGGAGCCGGGAGCAAGATTGAACGTGATGGTGACGGCCGGCAGCTGGCTCTGCCGCGCCACCGATACGGGGCCGGGCTGCAGCGTGATGGTCGCCACCGAGTCGAGGCGCACCTGCTGCCCGGTGTTGCTGCGGATGTTGACCTTCGACAGCACGCTGGGATCGAGCGTGCGCAGCTTGTCGGTCTCCAGGATCACCGCATAGTCGTTGGAGGGTGTGTAGACGGTGGCGATCTTGCGCGTGCCGAAGGCCGAGTAGAGGGTCGAGCGCACCACGTCCATGGTGAGGCCGAAGCGGGCCAGCGCGTCGCGGTCGATCTCGAGCTTCAGCTGGCGGGCACCCAGTGTCAGGTCGCTGGTGACGTCGGCGAAGCCGGGCGCCGCCTTGACGCGCTCGATCAGGCGCTGGGCATTGTCGTACAGCTCGGCCTGGTCGACGCTGGTGAGGGTGTACTGATAGAGCGCGGCGCCGCCACGGCTGCCGATGCGCAGGTTCTGCAGCGGCACCGGGAACGCGCGGATGCCCGGGATGCCGGCCAGGCTGCGGCGCAGCCGGTTCTGCACGTCGCTGATGGTGCCCCTGTTCACGCGCTCGCCGCGCGCCTTCAGCTGCACGAAGATCGAGCCGCGATTGAGGGTGGGATTGAAGAACGTCTGCTGCACGTTGGAGTTGACGTAAAGCACGTCGGGGTCGGTGCGGATGCGCTCGGAGACGATGCGCTGGCGCTCGAGCATTGCCTCGAACGCGATATCGGGCGCCGCCTCCGTGCGCACGACGATAATGCTGGTGTCCTCCATCGGCAGGAAGCCCTTCTTGACCACCGAGAAGGCCCACACCGTTGCGACGATGGTGCCGAGCACCACCAGCAGCATCAGCCAGGGCACGCGCAGCGAGGCGTCGAGAGTGACGCGATAACCGGCGGCCATCAAATTGTAGCCCCCCTCGAAGGCGCGTGACAGCAGACCGGGCCTCGCCTCGCCTGCGTGGTGCACCTTGAGCATGCGCGAGGCCAGCATCGGCGTGAGGGTGAGCGAAATGAATCCCGACAGCAGAATGGCGATGCTGATGGTCATCGCGAACTCGAAGAAGAACCGCCCGACGATGCCGCCCATGAACAGGATCGGAATGAACACCGCCACCAGCGAGACGGTGATGGAGATCACCGTGAAGCCGATCTCGTTGGCGCCGCGGATGGCCGCCTCGAACGGCCGCATCCCCTGCTCGACATAGCGAACGATGTTCTCGAGCACGACGATGGCATCGTCGACCACGAAGCCCAGCGCCAGCGTGAGAGCCAGCAGGCTGACGTTGTCCAGCGAGAAGCCCATCACGGCCATGCCGGCGAACGTGCCGATGATGGAGAGGGGCAGCGCAAGGGCCGGAATGAAGGTGGCGCGCCAGGTGCGCAGGAATGCCAGGATTACCAAGATCACCAGCGCCGCCGTGAGCATCAGGGTGATCTGCACGTCATGCACCGCGTCGCGGATCGACACCGAGCGGTCGCTCAACACGCTGAGCTTGATGGTCGGCGGCAGCAACCGCTCGAACTCGGGGATCGCCTTGTGGATGGCGTCGGTGACGGCGACCGTATTGGCGTCAGGCTGACGCTGCACGGAGAGGATGATCGAGCGGATGCCGTTGAACTCGGCGCGCGCCTGGTCGTTTTCCACGGAGTCCTCGACCGAGGCGATATCCTGCAGCCGAACCGGGGTGCCATTGCGCCAAGCCACGATCAACGGCTTGAAGTAGGCGGCCGTCGGCTCGGCGCCCTTGACCTCCAGAATGTAGAGCTGCTGCTGGGTGCGGATGGTGCCGACGGGCGCGACAGTCGAAACGGCGGTCACCGCCTGCCTGATCTCCTCCACCGAGATGCCGCGCGAGGTCAGCGCATCGAGATCGTACTTGATGCGCACGGCGCGCTTCTGGGCACCCTGGATGTTGATCTGGGCAACGCCGGTGATGGTCGACAGCTTCGGGCTCATCACCTTGTCGGCGAACTCGTTCATGTCCTGCGACGGCGCGGTGTCGGAGGTCAGCGCCAGGAAGATGATCGGCGCATCGGCCGGATTGACCCGGCGATAGGCGGGCGGAGTCGGCAGGTCCTCGGGCAGGCGGGCGGCCGCCACCGAGATCGCCGACTGCACGTCGAGGGAGGCAGCGTCGATGTTGCGATTGAGGTCGAACTCCAGCGTGACCTGGGTGCTGCCCTCGGTGTTGAGCGAGGTGATCGAGGTGATGCCGGCGATCGTCGCGAACTGCCGCTCCAGCGGCGCCGCCACAGAAACCGCCATGGTATCGGCACTGGCACCCGGATACTGCACGGTGACCGTGATGGTCGGCACCTCGATGCGCGGGATCGCCGCGATCGGCAGCTGGCGGTAGCCGAAGAACCCGGCCAGCAGCAGCGACGCCATCAGCAGCGTCGTCATCACGGGGCGGCGAATGCAAACCTCGGACAGGCGCATGCTGGACCCTTCGCTAGCCTCGACCGCTGTTGCGGCGCTCCTCGCCCGTTGGCGCGGCCGGGGGCGGACGCCGGGGCTCTTCCACGATCACTGTGGTGCCTGGCGCCAGCCGCAACTGGCCGTCGGTCACGACCCGGTCGCCTGCGGCCACGCCGCTGGATAGGAACACCGTCTGGCCGACGATGCGCGCCACCGCGACGACGCGTGGCGTCACCTTGCTGTCAGCTCCGATCACCCAGACGATCATGCCCTGCTGGGAAGGCAGCACGGCGCTCGCCGGCACCGACAGCATGCCGGCCTTCACCTCCACGGTGAGGGCAACCTGGACCGCGAGCCCAGGCCACAGCACCTCGTCGGCGTTGTCCGACACCACCTTGACCATGATATTGCCGGTCTGCTTGTCGACCTGGTTGTCGATGAAGCTGATGGTGCCCTGGCTCTTGCGCGTCGCGCCCGGAATGACGATCTCGGCGGCGGCCTTGGACTGGAGGGCTCGCCTCAGCGCCGGCAGCTCGATCTGCGGCACGGCAAAGCTCACCAATATCGGCTTGGTCTGATTGATGGTGACGAGGGGCAGCGTGTCGCCGCCGCGCACGGTGGCGCCGACCTTGGCGTTGAGGCTGCCGGTGCGGCCGGTGATGGGCGCGCGGATGGTGAGATAGTCGAGCTGGGTCCGCTGCGAATCGAGCAGCGCCTGGCCGGCTGCGATGCTGGCCTTGAGCCCCTCGACCGCGAAGCGCGCCTGGTCGACGGACGCCTCGGTGACCACTTGCTTGCCGATCAAAGCCTCACGGCGCGCCAGCGTCGCCTCGGCGTCGCGCAGGCCTGCCTGATCCTTGGCGATGCTCGCCTGCGCCTGTGCGATCTGCGCCTTTACGAGCCTGTCATCCAGGCTGAAGAGCACGTCGCCCTCCGAAACGGCATCGCCTTCCTTGAAGCGGACATCGACGATCTGCCCGTCGGTGCGGGTCTTGACCGCGACGTTGGCGAGCGGCTCGACCGTTCCCGGCGCCGAAATGATGACCTGCATGTCGGCTGCGGCCACGGTTGCCGCGGTTACCGGTGCGGCGAGGGGCTGCCCCTTGCCCGCGGCCTGGCCCTTGCCGGCGGACGGACCGGCACTGGGAGAGGCTGAGTTGCTGCCTGGCTGCAGCCAAAAAAAATAGCCCACGCCGCCAACGATGGCCGCGCAAGCCACATACGCCAATAGCCGCCCAATCCTCATACCTGTTGGACCGATCTCGCGGCACCCGCTACCAGTCTAGGGCCTGTAATGGCTGGGCGCGAGAGGGCAAGAGCGAAATAATTCGGCAGGCCCCCCGCCCAAGGAAACGGCCGTCGCCAGCCATTCCGTCGCGGCGGGCCGGGCGCAGCTGGCGGCTTGGGCTCTGCACGCAAATGCCTTGATCGCGAAGCCTCGTGTTTCCGGGCGGCGAACCCGGTCACGAGCTTCGCGATCCGGGGATGCTAGAGGCGGTAGCGGATTCTGGTCGGACCAGAAGCGCTCGAGGCGCACCAGAGCCTTGTTCAGGCTCTTGAAGTCCTCGGTGCCGATCTGGCCGACCTGCTCCACGGAGCCCAGCTGGCGCTGGTAGAGCTTCTGGATGACGTTGCGCGCCTCCAGGCCCTTGTCGGTCAGGCTCACCCGCACCGAGCGGCGGTCCTTGTCCGACCGCTTGTAGTGGATGTAGCCCATGTCGACGAGCTTCTTGAGGTTGTAGGAGACGTTCGACCCCAGGTAGTACCCGCGCGTCTTCAGTTCGCCTGCGGTGAGCTCGCTCTCGCCGATGTTGTAGAGGAGCAGCGCCTGAACGCTGTTGAGCTCCGCACCGCCGAGACGGTCGAACTCGTCCTTGATGACATCGAGCAGCAAGCGGTGCAGACGTTCCACCAGCCGTAGTGCGCGCAAGTATTCGCTCTTGAGCGAGTCCTCGGTTGCAGGCGCGCGGTTGCGCGCAATGTCCAACGCAAAACTCATATCCTGCCTCGATCGATCTGTTTGACGCTTCCCGGTATTCCGGGTTGAGCAGGAAGCTAATCGAAACCCTCTAAATCTCGCTTAAGTTAATCGGTTAACGCCGCAAATCGCAGCATGCCACCTTGACACGCGCAAGTGTCCTGTCTCCGAAATATCGTCATCCTTCGCGGCACAGTTGGGCGATATTTCGGAGACAGAAGGACACAAGAAAAACTATGATTCTAGTATGGTCTACGTCTCGCAAATGCCTTGTAGAACCTGGCCGCAAGGGGGAAGGCATTTGCGAGACACCACACTAGTTGCGGACCGCCTGCATTTGCGCGCGGCTGGCCAATTGCAGCTCTTCCAGGCCGAGCGTGGCGAAGTAGTCCTCTAGCATGACCTCACTTACATCTTGCAAACGGCCGGGCTGCCAGACCGGAGCATTGTCGCGATCGATGAGACTAGCCCGCACGCCCTCGTAGAAGTCGAGGTTCTGCATGCAACGGCAGGCGAGGCGGAAGTCCTGCTGCAGGGTGGTGCGCAGATCGAGGGCTCGGGCGGCTCGTACATGCCGGTGCGTCAGCTTGAGCGAGGTGGGCGAAGCCCGATCGAGATCGCCAAGCACGGCTTGGGCCCACGCCTCCATCTCGCCGCGCTCGGCCTGGAGGGCTGCAACGATCGCCCCCACGCTGTCCTCGCCGAAGCAGCGGGCAATGGCCGGCTCCACCTTGTCGAGCTCGCTGGCGCCCGGGTCCTGGTGCCGGCCGTCGAGCACCGGATCGACGGGGTCCGCCTCTTTGAGGTGAGCCAGGATGTCCTCGAAGCTCGCCGCCGGAACGCAATGCGTGACGAGCCCCAGACGGAAAGCATCGGCCCGCCCGATCTCACGCCCCGTGAGCGCCAGGTACATGCCGATATGGTTCGGCATGCGCGCGAAGGCCCAACTGACCCCATCGTCTGGAAAGAGGCCGATCCTGACCTCCGGCATGGCGAAGCGATAGCGCTCGCCTGCCACCCGGTGGGTGCCGTAAAGCGTGATGCCGACGCCCGAGCCGATGACCACGCCGTCGATTAGCGACACGGTCGGCTTGGCGAAGCAGTCGAGCTGCCAGTTGAGCGCATACTCGGCGGCCAGCGAGCGGCGTGCGTCCAGTTGCCGCTCCTTGCCCCAGGCCACCATCTCGCGCACATCGCCGCCGGCGCAGAACGCGCGGTCGCTCGCCGACACGATTGCCGCGGCGTAGACCTGCGGGTTGCGCGCCCACGCTTGGAACGCGGCTGCGATCTCCGCGCGCATGGCAGTGGTCAACGCGTTGAGCGCACGCGGCCGATCGAGCGTCACCACTCCCGCCGCGCCTTCAATGCGAGCCCAGACCTCCTCGGTCAGCGGCTTTCCCGTCGGATCAGTCGCGTGCGCCACCGCCAATTCCGCCCACAGGTTGTTCCTGCACCTGGTTCGTTTGGCGCTGCGCTCTCGCGGCCGCCATGTTTTTGCGCTATATATGACAAACGAGTCAGCCAGTACCAGATTCCGATTCGTGTGGGGGCGTAGCGGCGGATCACTGGACTGACAGTAGGGGTGGTTCCAACATGCACGTGACTCGCTGGGCGGCAGCCGCCTTGTGTGTGCTTGCCATTGCGCCTACCACAGCTGCACAGCAGGCCTCGCCATCGCCTGAAGCCGGCAAGCTGCCGCCGCCTGCCGCCACCTACAAGGGCGTCTGGCCCAAGCTGCCATCCGACGTGAAATCCGCCGATCCAAAGGCGAGCCAGCCGGTCGAGTGGTCCAAGCAGGAAATCGAGCTTGCCAACGCCCGCTGCACGGCCCTGCTGAAAGGACTCGATCTGGTGGCGGTGCCCGAGGCCCCGTTCCGGGAGGGCACAGAGTGCGGCACGCCGGCGCCCATGAAGCTCGTCAGCGTCGGCAGCAACCCTCAAATCGCGATGTCGCCGCCGCCGGTCCTCACCTGCGACATGGTGGCGGCGCTGCACAAGTGGCTCGAGGCGGAGGTGCAGCCGCTCGCGCGCAAGCACCTCGGCGCGCCCATTGTCCGGGTGGCGGCTATGAGCTCCTACTCCTGCCGCAACGCCTATGGCCGCGCCAGGAGCCGCCTCAGCGAGCACGGCCGGGTGAATGCCCTGGACATCGGCGCGTTCGTCACGGTCAAGGGTCAAACCACGATGGTGGTGGCCGACTGGGGTCTCACCGCCCGCGAGATCGCAGAGCAAAAGAAGCTCGAAGCGAGCAAGCAGGAGGCCGCCAACAGCAGCCAGGCCAAGAACCCCGTGCCGCCGGCAGACGGCAGCGCCCCCTCTACCGGCCCAGCGCTGCGCCCCAGCATCGTCATCGAGGTTCCGGGCATCGCCGTAACCCCCCGCCCGGACCAATCCCTGGGCTTCTCCCCGAGCCGGCTCGGAGGCCCCAAGTCCTCGGACGCCGCCCCTGCGGACGCCGCCCCTGCCGCCGCGCCCGCCGCCCCGGCGGCCGCTCCCCTGACCGGAAAGGCAGCTTTTCTGCGCGCGGCTCATCGCACCGCTTGCCGCATTTTCGGCACCGTGCTGGGGCCCGAGGCCAACAACGCCCACAAGAACCACTTCCACATCGACATGGCCGAGCGTAAACACGGCGTGATCTGCGAATAGCCATCTGCCGCTTGCGTTACGGGTGCGCTCCGGAGAAGCTGCCCGTCGGGCCTCTTGGAGGGCCCATCGCAAGGCTAGAGCCCATGAACTTTGTCGCAAAGCGCCGGCCGATACCGGCGGACAGTGCCACCAGCCGCGCACCCGACGGCGCCGAGGCCGGCCAGTTCCCCGCCGTACGCATGCGCCGCAACCGGCGCACGGCCTGGTCGCGCCGGCTGGTGGCCGAGCACCAGCTCACCGTCGACGACCTGATCTGGCCCATCTTCATTATTGACGGCCACAACAAGCGCGAGCCGATCGCGGCCATGCCCGGCGTGGAGCGCGTCTCCGTGGACCTGGCCGCGCGCGAGGCGGAGCAGGCGGCAAGCCTCGGCATCCCTGCAATTGCCACGTTTCCCAACATCGACATGGGCCTGCGCGATGTGACGGGATCGAACATCATCGACCCCGACAACCTGATCAACCGCGCGACGCGCGCCATCAAAGCGGCGGTGCCGGAGATCGGCGTCATCACCGACGCTGCCCTCGACCCCTTCACCAGCCACGGCCACGACGGCATCCTGCGCGATGGGATTATCCTCAACGACGAGACGGTGGCGCAGATCGCGCAAGCCTCCGTGCTGCAGGCGGCGGCCGGCGCCGACATCATTGCCCCGTCGGACATGATGGACGGGCGCATCGGCGCCATTCGCAAGGCACTCGACGCCAACGGCTTCGAGGACGTGGCCATCATGTCCTACGCGACCAAGTACGCCTCGGCCTTCTACGGACCTTATCGCGAGGCGATCGGCACAAAAGGCGTGCTTCAGGGCGACAAGAAGACCTACTACATCGACCCGGCCAACACCGACGAGGCGCTGCGCGAGGTGGCCCTCGACATCGCCGAGGGCGCCGACATGGTGATGGTGAAGCCAGGCATGCCCTATCTCGACATCGTGCGCCGGGTGAAGGACACGTTCGGCATGCCGACCTTCGCCTATCAGGTGTCGGGCGAATACTCGATGCTGATGGCGGCGGCTGCGAACGGCTGGCTCGACGGCGACAAGGTGATGCTGGAGAGCCTCTTGGCCTTCAAGCGCGCCGGCGCCGACGGCATCCTCACCTACTTCGCGCCGCGGGTGGCGCGGCTTCTGGCGGGCAGTGGGCCTTAGGCCTTGGGCAGTAGCACCTTTCCGATCGCCTGCCCCCACAACTGCCTATTGCCAGTGCCGGTTGCCCATCCGTCAGGTTGCATAGACGATGTGATGCGAGCGTGCGCGCCGCACTTGATTGAGCGCTGCTGCCTCTCCTATCATCGGCCGCGAGAGCACGAGTGGCGTGGCGTCAAGGGTTGGCGATGACCGAGCACAGGAAGCACTTCCCCGAGTTCTACGTCACTGCACCTCAGCCCTGCCCCTACCTTTCGGGCCGCCTGGAGCGCAAGCTCTTCACCCACCTCACGCACGACAAGGCGCCGGCGCTCGTCGACAATCTGCTCAAGGGCGGCTTCCGCCGCAGCCAGAACATCGCCTACATGCCCTACTGCGAGGGCTGCCATGCCTGTGTGTCGGTGCGCGTTGTGGCCGGCGACTTCGAGCCGACGCGGTCGATGCGGCGCGTCGCCGAAACCAACGCCGACCTCGCTGCGCGGCGCCTGCAGGCGACGCCGACATCGGAGCAGTACTCGCTGTTTCGCTCCTACATCGACGCGCGACACGCCGACGGCGGCATGGCCGACATGACGGTGCTCGACTACGCCATGATGGTGGAGGACAGCATCATCGACACGTTCATGACCGAGTATCGCCTGGCGCCCGATCCCAAGACGCCGGCGGAGAGGCGGCCACTGCTCGGGGTGGCGCTGTGCGACCGGCTCTCGGACGGCATCTCCATGGTGTACAGCTTCTATGATCCCGAGGCCGCCAAGCGCGGGCTCGGCACCTACATGATCCTGGAGCACATCGCCTACGCCCAACGGCTCGGCCTGCCCTACGTCTATCTCGGCTATTGGATCAACGGCTCGCCGAAGATGAGCTACAAGCGGCGCTTCCAGCCGCAGGAGCAGCTCACCGGCAACGGCTGGACGCGCGTATAGAGCTGCACGGCGCCCAGCCTCTGGTGTGGAGGGCGGCATGACCAAGACCGCAATCGAGGTGCGCCGCATCGCCGGCGCGATCGGCGCCGAGATCTCGGGCGTCGACATCGCGGGTGTGATCCCTGACGACACCATCGCTGAAATACGCCGCGCCTGGCTCGAGCATTGCGTCATCTTCTTCCGCGACCAGGATTTGCCGCCGGCGCGCTTCCTCACCTTCGCCAAACGCTTCGGCACCGTGATCGAGTATCCCTTCATCAAGGGGCTCGAGGAGTTTCCCGAGATCATTCCCGTCATCAAGCTCGAGCACGAGAAGACCAATTTCGGCGGCATCTGGCACACGGACACGGCCTACCTCGAGGCCCCGCCGATGGGCACCATGCTCGTTGCGCGCGAGGTGCCGCCCCACGGCGGCGACACCATGTTCGCCAACACCTACCTCGCCTACGAGACGCTTTCGGACGGCATGAAGCGCCTGCTCGACGGCCTCGTCGCCATCAACACCTCGGCCAAGGCCGACGTCAGCCGCACGCGCGAGGACCGCGTGCGCGACAGCCTGCGCGCCGACGCCAAGAAGGAGTACGTCGGCGAGCACCCGGTGGTGCGCACGCATCCCGAGACCGGGCGCAAGGCGCTCTACGTCAACGTCGGCCACACGCTGCGTTTCAAGGACATGAGCGTGGAGGAGAGCCTGCCGATCCTGGACTACCTGTTCCAGCACCAGGTGCGGCCTGAGTTCACTTGCCGGTTCGCGTGGCGCCCCGGCTCGCTCGCCTTCTGGGACAACCGCTGCGCGCTGCACAACCCGGTCAACGACTATCACGGCTACCGCCGCGTGATGCACCGCATCACGCTCGCCGGCGACATGCCGCGCTGACGCCGCGGCAGCCAGGTGCTCTTCCCACGTGTGTCTCAGGCGAACCCGGCCGCCGGCTGGAAGCTGGCACCTGCGTCAGGTGCCGCCCGTTGCGAAATGCATTGATCGGCTAGTCAGCCTTCGCCGCGATGGTTTCGATCTCGACTTCGACACCGGAACGGGGAAACTCCCTGACGACCAGAAGCGTGGTCGGCGGGTTGTGATCGCCCATGATTCGCCCGCGTATGCGGAAGTAATCGTCCAGGATGGACTTGTCTGTGACGTAAACGGTGAATTTTACAACGTCCTCGAACGTCATCTTGGCCGCGGCGAGAATTACGCCGATGCGCTCGAAGATCACCTCAATTTGCTCTCGCGGGTCATCGGGTACCGTACCGTCCAGACGCGCACCAACCTGGCCATTGCAGAACAGGATCCTGGCGCCCGGGGGAACTTCCGTGCCGTGCGCAGCACTATTGGAATGGGCGCAAATTCGATCGTTGAGCGTATGGAGCTTCAAGGGGATCGTCCGGTGGACCGAGCGTGGCCGGGCGGCTGAGAACAGGACGGGGCGGCTGATCGTCTTGCGAAGCATGCACCTAGTAGATGGTCTCCTCGAGGCGCTTGGGATAGGCCTCGTCGTAGGACTTGCCGTCGATGCCGCCCGCGGACAGCGCCTGCAGCATCTCGCCGGCGCTGGGCAGCTCCGAGCGGTCGATCTGCGCGTCCGCGCTCCACAGCCGCGAGCGCACCAGCGCCTTCGGGCACTGGGTGTAGACGCGCTCCACGGTCACCTCCAGCACGCTCCTGGGCAACTTGCCGTTCATGGCAAAGCCGGCAAGGAGGTCCGGCGCAGTGGAGATGGCGGCCCGGCCGTTGATGCGCAGCGTGTTGCCGATGCCGGGGATCATGAACAGCAGCGAAATGCGGGGATCGCGCACCAAGTTGCGCAGGGCATCCACCCGGTTGTTGCCGCGACGGTCGGGCATCAGCACTGTCTTCTTGTCGACCACGCGCACGAAGCCGGGGGGATCGCCACGCGGCGAGCAGTCGAGCCCTTCGGGCCCGACCGTTGCCACGACCACGAACGGGGCCTTGTCGATGAAGGCCTTGTAGTGGCCGGAGATGTAGTCGATCTCCTTGACGACGGCGGCCTGCACCGGCTCCCCGTAGAGTGCGTCGAGCTGTTCAAGCGTGGTTATCCGGTGCATGGGTCGAAGTCTCGCATCTAGAGCAATTCAATGCCGCCGCGACCGGCAATCGCAGCGGCTCCTCGACGGGCGGCGGTGGGAAGCCCCTCTCCTGCTGATCAAGTCTCACTGATCGGCCAGGTCCTTGATGACCTCGAGCACTTCCTCCTCACCGGCCTCCTTGGATTCCACCGGCCACTGGGCAATCACGTTTGCGCCCTGCTTGAAAACCACCTTGAAGGGCATCTCCTCGCCCGAGGCCGGGACGACATCTACGGTTATAAACGGCATCAATTCCTCCTAGTCGATACTGGGTCGATACTGGGCGCGAAGTCATAGCATCGAAGAAGGGCCGAATTCGAGCCGCGCAACCGCGCATAGACCTTGGATTGGACCGCTTGCGCACCAGGGCGGTGCCATGTTTGCGCCACGCTTGCGGACGGACTCGCGCTACAATTCGGCGATGGAATGGTCCGACGAAGGCGTGGTTCTGAGCGTGCGGCCGCACGGCGAGTCGGCGGCGGTGCTCGAGCTGTTCACGCGCAAGCATGGCCGGCACCTGGGGCTGGTGCACGGCGGGCGCTCGCGCAAGCTGCGCCCCGTCCTGCAGATCGGCAACCACGTCGACGCCGGCTGGAAGGCGCGGCTCGCCGACAACCTCGGGCACTACTCGGTGGAGCTGCGCAAGGGTTTCGCCGCCCTGCTGATGGAGGATGCCGCAGCGCTCACCGCCCTGATGTCGATGGCTGCGCTGGCGCGGCTGCTGCCGGAGCGCGATCCGCACCCCAACCTGTTCGAGGTCACCCAGTTCGTGCTGGGCTTCCTCGACGACCGCGCGGTTTGGCCGGCGCTCGTTGTGCGCTGGGAGCTGGCACTGCTCGAGGAGCTGGGGTTCGGCCTCGATCTTGCCTCCTGCGCGGCCACCGGCAGAGCAGCAGACCTCGTCTACGTTTCGCCCAAGTCGGGTCGCGCCGTGTCGGCGGACGCCGGCGAGCCCTACAAGGACCGGCTGCTCGCGCTGCCCCCGTTCCTGCACGCCGGAAGCTCAGCGCCCATTGCGGCAGACGATGTCCTCGCCGGATTTGCGCTGACCGGGCACTTCCTCAATGCGCGCGTGCTCGCCCCACGCGATCTCGAGCTGCCGGACACCCGCAACCGCCTGTTGACATACCTCCGCCAGCCATAGTCCAAGCGCTAGTGTGGCGCCGGCAGCAGCCGCGCTCGAGCACCGCCATGGGACGGGGATCATGGGCAGTTGGCGTGGAAGCGCCCGGTATCACCATGGCCGGCCTCGGCCTGCTGTCGGGCGCGGCTCTCGGCCGCCTGGGGCACGAGCGGCGTATCCAATCTCGACTGGCTCCAACCCGTCGCCGCGCTGTTCGTGCTGGCGCCGGAGCTGCTGCCGATCGGGCTCTACTTCGGTGGCGGCCATGGCGGCGGGGCATCTGGATGCACGACCGGAAGTTGGTGGTGCGTGCCCGTGCTGCTCGTCACCACCGTGTACGCCTGGAGCGCCGCCATCCAGGTGGCGATCCGCACGCAGAGGCACACGGCGACGACCCGCATCTGATCGCCGCCAGCCTCGCCGCCGGTGCAGTAGGCGCAGGGCTCACCCACCTGGGCTGCACGCCGTTCGCGCCGGGCGTGCGCAGGCCCGTTCGCATCGCGGTGACGTGCGTGGTCGGGGCCGTGGCCGGCATGCTGTTCTTTCTCGGCGAGCGCAGGCTCATCGCCGAGTGGTGGCTGTACGTGCTGTGGCAGCCGGCGGTGGCGTTCGCGATCGGCATGGCGCTCGCCGCCCGCTCCGGCACGCCTGAGCCGAGCTAGATCACACCCGCTTGGCAATGAAGCGCGCTAGCGGCGGGCCCGCGATCAGCACGATGATGAACCGCGCCGTCTGCAGCGCCATGATGAACGACAGATCGACCTTGCTCGCCGCGCCGATGATGGCGATGGTGTCCATGCCGCCGGGACTGGTGGCGAGGTAGGCCGTCAGGGGATCGATGCCGGCGTACGTGACGAGGATATAGGCCAGTCCACCGCACGCGGCGATCAGGATCAGGATCGCCAGCATGATCTGCGGCAGAGCGCGCCATGCGTGCATGATGATGTCCCGCGTGAAGGCCAGGCCGACGCTCCATCCCAGCACCGCGTAGCTCAGCGCCAGCAGCCACGGCGGCTGCACGATCGTGAGCAGGCCCATCCCACCCGCCAGCGCGCTCGCAAACAGCGGGAAGAACAGCGCGCCGGCGGGGAACCGCAAGGCGATCCCCAGCCCACCCGCCACGGCAGCCAAGGCGAGCGTTGCCGCAAAATCCTTCAGCGGCAGCGCGGGAAACCACCACGAGACGCCGTGCCCGCCGGCGCCCACCGGCCCAACCCACATCCAGGCAACGACAGAGGCGAGGCCAGCCACGCACATGACGCGCAGATATTGCATGAGCGCAACCAGGCGCGCATCGGCACCGAACTCTCCGGACATGATCATCATGGCTGACGCGGCACCAGGGGCCACGCCCCAGATCGCCGTCGTTCCAGGCAGCACCCTGAGACGGCTCATCGTCCAGCCGAGCAAACCGCTGATGAGGATGATCACCAACACGACGCCGATGAACAGCGGCCAGTCCCTGGCGAAGGAATGGACGATGTCGGCCGTCAGCGCGTGCCCCATCAGGCAGCCGACCATGGTCTGCGCGGCTAGAACCGGAAAGCGCGACGCCCGGATGCGGCCGCCGTTGGCTCCAATCAGCACGCCTGCCAGCATCGGTCCGAGCAGGAAGGCAGCCGGCAGACCTGTGAGCTCCAGCGCGCCGCCCAACACGACCGACAGGCCAATGAGCGCGCCCCATTGCGCCAGAGGCGTGCGGCGCGCGAAGAAGCCAGGCAGTGCGGGGGGTGGGGTTGGCTCGCTCATGTTCCGGCTGATGGGGCGCCGACTCCGGCGTGTGTAGCAGGAGGTCGCCATTTGCGCGACACCGACTGGGCAACGGCAAGCCGCGCCACCCTTGGCTTGGCCAGCAGGTGACGTCAGGATAGGCAAGACACCTTTGCAAGGGAGGCATCATGACCGGGCAGGCAAGCGACGTGGCGCAGGGCGTGTTCGAAGTGGCCATCGAGGATGGCGTGGCGCACGTGAAACTCAACCGTCCCGACAAGCTCAACAGCATGAATCGCGCGTTCTGGAACGCGCTGCCGGCGGTCGTGCGCGACATCGACGACAACGCGAGGGCCCGCGCGATCGTCATCTCGTCCACGGGCAAGCATTTCTCGGCCGGCATGGATCTGGAGGTATTCGCCGAGAACGGTGCCCTGGCGTCCGCGCAGCAGGACCCGCACGTCGCTGACGAGGCGTTCCGCCACCTGGTGCTGGGCCTGCAGGCGACCTTCTCCTGCCTCGACGAGGCGCGCATGCCGGTGATCGCCGCCATCCAGGGCGGCTGCATCGGCGGGGCCGTGGATATGACCTCGGCCTGCGACATCCGCTACTGCACGGCGGACGCGTTCTTCTGCATCCAGGAGATCAACCTCGCCATGACGGCCGACGTCGGCACCTTCCCGCGCCTGTGCAAGCTGATCCCGGAGGGCTGGGTGCGCGAGCTGGCCTATACGGGGCGCCGCCTGCCGGCCGAGAAGGCCAAGGCCATCGGCCTCGTCAACGAGGTCTATCCCGACCATGCCAGCATGATGGCCGCAGTGATGGAGACGGCGCGCGAGATCGCGTCCAAGAACCCGCTGGCGGTCACTGGCTCCAAGGTGATGATCAACTATGCCCGCGACCACAGCAGCAAGGATGCACTCGACTACATCGCGCTGTGGCAGACCGGCATGTTCGCGCGCGGGCACATGGCGGAGGCTTTCATGGCGCAGCAGCAGAAGCGCAGCCCCCGCTATCCAGACCTCGCGCCGCTGCGGAAGAAGCTGTAGCGCGGATCAGGCAGTGAACTCTGCGAGCGGGACGATGGCGCCCAGGTCTTTGGCCTTGCCGTAGTACACCTCGTCCGCCGTCACCAGCGTCGCCCCCTCTTCCAGCGCCACGGCGTGATAGAGCGTGTCGAACAGGTGGTGGTTGAGCTTGATGGCAATATCGGCTGCCCGGCGGTGACAGCTCAAGCCGGCCGTCTCGCCGAACGGCAATGCTGAGAGCATTCCGAGAACGAAGGCCACGCGTTGGGGACGCATGCGCGCGATGACGGCTAGGATCTCGATCGTCCAGTGCGGCGGCTCGATGACCTCGATCTTGCGCGCTCGGATGCCACGAAGAATTGCCAACGCCCTATCGACGTTGGGCTCGATGGCTGGATCGCGTATCACCCACTTGATGGCGACGCTCGCATCCAGAACGACCCTCACGGACGGCCTTCCACGCGAACGCGCCGGATTTCCTCGTCGGTCGCAGGTGGGTCTTCGGCCCTGATCCGCAACAGTTCCTCAATCAGCGCGTCGAGTTCCCTGTCCTGTTTGGCGCGCCGCTCCTTGTCATCGATGGCTTTGCGCATCAATCCGGCCACGACCGCGCTCTTGTTCTCGCCGTCGAAGGCCTTGTTGAAGGCCTCTTTCACATCGTCCGGAATGGAGAAATTCATGGTGCCCATTGAGGCAGCTCCGCATTGTTGAAAGTTTCAACAATCAACTTAAGCGGGCCTCGCACCGGGGACAAGAGCGGACGGGGAACCCATTGTTGTGCCAGCGCACTTGAGGTTGGACTTACCGCCCGTTAACCACCCCCCATGAGCAAGACCACGATTCTCCCGCCTCCCCCGCCGCCCATCGAGCCCATCGGTCTCCAGGACGCGCTGGAGGAGCGCTACCTCGCCTACGCGCTCTCCACCATCATGCACCGCGCGCTGCCCGACGTGCGCGACGGGCTCAAGCCCGTGCACCGGCGCATCCTCTACGCCATGCGCGAGCTTGGCCTTGACCCGGAAGGCGGATATCGCAAGTGCGCCAAGATCGTCGGCGAGACGATGGGCAACTTCCATCCACACGGCAACCAAGCCATCTACGACGCCCTCGCACGCCTCGCCCAGGATTTCGCGGTGCGCTACCCGCTGGTCGACGGCCAGGGCAACTTCGGCAACATCGACGGCGACAATCCCGCAGCCGATCGCTACACCGAGGCGCGCTTGACGCCGGTATCGGCCCTGCTGCTCGATGGCATCGAGGAGGACACGGTCGACTTCCGCCCGAACTACGACGGGCGTGAACTAGAGCCTGTCGTCCTCCCCGCCAACTTCCCGAACCTGCTGGCGAACGGAACGTCGGGCATTGCGGTCGGCATGGCGACCAGCGTCCCGCCGCACAACGTCGACGAGTTGTGCGCGGCGCTGCTGCACCTCATCAAGCATCCCAATGCGCACATCGACAAGCTGGTCGAGATGGTGCCTGGACCCGACTTCCCCACGGGGGGTATCATCGTCGAGCCGCGGGAGCAGATCCTGGAAGCCTACAAGACGGGGCGCGGCGGCTTCCGCCTGCGCGCGCGCTGGGAGAAGGAGGAGACGGGCCGCGGCACCTACCAGATCGTCGTCACCGAGATCCCCTATCAGGTGCAGAAGGCCAAGCTGGTCGAGCGCCTGGCCGAGCTGATCGACGACAAGAAGCTGCCGCTGCTCGGCAACGTGCGCGATGAATTCGGCCGAGACCGTGCGGCTCGTGCTGGAGCCCAAGAGCCGCGCCGTCGATCCCGTCCTGCTGATGGAGAGCCTGTTCAGGCTCACCGAGCTCGAGTTGCGCTTCTCACTCAATATGAACGTGCTGACGGGCGGACAGGTGCCGCGCGTGCTCTCCCTGCGCGACGTGCTGCGCCAGTGGCTGGAGCACCGCCAGGTGGTGCTGGTGCGCCGCTCGCAGTTCCGGTTGAAAAAGATCGAGCATCGCCTGGAGGTGCTCGACGGCTACCTGATCGCCTTTCTCAACATCGACGAGGTGATCAAGATCGTCCGCTTCGACGATGATCCCAAGGCCAAGCTGATCAGCCGCTTCAAGCTGACCGAGGTGCAGGCCGAGGCGATCTTGAACCTGCGCCTGAAATCGCTCTCCAAGCTCGAGGAGGTCGAGATCAAGGTCGAGCACGACAAGCTCTCCAAGGAGCGGCGCGAGATCAAATCTCTCTTGAAGTCCGAGGACCAGCAGTGGGACCGCATCACCGAGGAGGTGAAAGCGACGCGGGAAGCCTACTCCAAGAAGACCGAGCTGGGACGCCGCCGCAGCAGCTTCTCCGAAGCACCGGCGATCGAGGTCGATCTCGACCAGGCCATGATCGAGAAGGAGCCCATCACCGTGATCCTGTCCGAGAAGGGTTGGATCCGGGCGATGAAGGGTCACATGGACGACCTCTCCAAGCTGGAGTTCAAGCAGGGCGATCAGCTACTGCGCGCGGCGAAGGCCTCCACCACCGACAAGCTTCTGATCCTCGCCACCAACGGCAAGGTGTTCACCCTCACGGGCGACCAGCTGCCCGGCGGGCGCGGCCACGGCGAGCCGGTGCGCCTCATGGTCGATCTGGAGGAGAACCACGCCTTCGTGGAGGTCCTCGTGCACGAGCCCGGCCGCAAGCTCGTCATCGCGGCCACCTCCGGTCACGGCTTCGTCGTGCCCGAGGACGAGATGGTCGCCATGACGCGCAAAGGCAAGCAGGTGCTGAACCTGGACGAGCCGGCGGAGGCGTGCTGCTGCGTGCCGGCCGACGGCGACCACATGGCGGTGATCGGCGAGAACCGCAAGATGCTGGTCTTCCCGCTCGAAGAAGTGAACGAGATGACGCGCGGCAAGGGAGTGCGCCTGCAGCGCTACAAGGACGGCGGCCTCTCGGATGTCAGGGTTTTCAAGAAGGCCGAGGGCCTGACCTGGCTCGATCCGGCGGGGCGCAACTTCACCTTGCCCTTCACCGAGCTCAGGGACTGGCTCGGCGAGCGCGCCCAGGCCGGGCGGCTCGCTCCCCGCGGGTTCCCGAAATCCAACAAATTCGGCCGCCAGCTCTGATCGGACGCGCATCGGCGCCCCGCGGGCGTGGCCCGGCCGCTCTTGCGCCGGGCTGCGGGCCGGGCCATGGGTAGGCGCGAACGGGGCCGTGAGGGGAGCCTGAGATGCATCGAGCAGCGTGGGGGGTAGCTGCGCTGCTCGTGCCGTTGCTCGGGGCGCTTCTCGGAACCTGCCGCCCCTTGCTGGCGCAGGCGCCGGCCTGCGCCAAGGGGGATTTCGAGGCGGTGGTGAACGAGGCGGGCGCCGCGCTGCGCGACCTCAACCGGCAGAACACGCCGACCTTCCAGGCCAAGCTGCGCGAGCTCAAGGACAAGCGGGGCTGGGGCAACGACCAGTTCCTCAAGGAGGCCGAGCCGTTCGTGCGCGACAACGAGATCGTGACGTACGACCAGAAGTCCGAGCAGCTGCTGGTCCGCATCACCGGCGCGGGTCAGCAAGGCGCCTCCGGTGCGGCTCCCGACTGCGGGCTGCTCGCGGAGCTGCGCGCTGTGCTCACATCGCTGGTGGAGACGCAGAAAGCGAAATGGACCTACATGTTCGCCAAGCTCGAGAGGGAGCTGGCGCAAGTAGCGCGCCGCGCCGGCGGTACTCGTCTCAGGCGAGGGAAAAGTGCCCGTACGCGGCGGCGAGCAGCAGCACGAGCACGCAGGCTGCGGTGGCCCAGCTCACCCAGTCGCGCGCGGCGTAGACGATCGGATCGTCGAGCATGTAGCCGCGCGCCGTGGCGAGCCACAGCCGGCACTGCCAGAACAGGATCAGCGGCACCGTGCCCCACAGCAGCTCGGGAGAGCCGTATTGGGCAGAAGCCGCCGTACTGGCAACGAAGAGCGCCAGCACGACGCCGGAGGCGAAGGCCGAGGCGCAGCCGAAGCTCTGCAGGATGACGACGTCGGCTGGATGATACCCGCGCCGTGCCGCCGCGCGGTCGCCGGATATGCGCGCCACCATCATCAGCTCCTGCACCCGCTTCACCAGAGCAAGGCTCAGGAACAGGAAGCCGGAGAACGCCAGCAGCCACAGCGTGACCGGATGGCCGGTCGCCACGCCGCCGCCGACCACGCGGATCGTGTACAGGGCGGCCAGCAGGAACACGTCGACGAGCGGAAACTCCTTGAACACGAGCGAGTAGCAGATCGAGAGCGCCGCATAGACCAGGACGACCGCCAGCGTTCCAAGGTGGGCGGACAGCGCGAAGCCGAGCGCCAGCAGGAGAACCGCCAGCCCCGCCCCGGCCATCAATGGCAGCCTTCCGCTCGCCATGGGCCGCTCGCGCTTGCGCGGATGCTGGCGGTCGGCGGAGAGATCGACCAGGTCGTTGACGATGTAGATCGCGGAGGCCGTGGCGCAGAACGCGGCGAAAAGGCCGATGCCGCTGATCCATGCCGCGATGTCGCCGATGGCGTGCGCCGTCACGATGGGCACGAATATCAGTACATTCTTGATCCACTGGTGCGGCCGCATCGCTTTCACGGCCGCCCGCAGCAATGACGAGCGGTCGCGCAACTCGGCTTCAACCGGTGCAGCTTTGGCTGCGGCGCTGCGGAGCGATCCCGAAGGGTCGACCAGAACACCGCTGTGGGCGGCTCGCCATACCGGCAGATCGCGCCGATGGCGACCGGCGTAGGCAAACCCCCTGGAGCCGAAGCGCGCAACCAGCGCCTCTGCCTTCGCCTCGCCTGCTAGATTGCGCGTGCCATCCGACGCGATGACGTCGTCGAAAATCCCGAGGTGCTGCGCCACCGCGTGCGCGATGCGGGAACCGGCCGAGCTTACGAGCACGAGACGCCGCCCGTTGGCTTTCTGCTCGCGCAGGTAAGCCACGAGCTCGGCGTTGTAGGGCAGCAGTGCCGGGTCCAAGTCGGCGATCTCGGCAAGGCGCGTCCTTGGGGAAGCCCGACCCGGCGATCAGCAGGCTACCCAGCCTGCGTTTCGCGAGAACCGCAAAGAAACTCTCGGTGCCGAGGCTCGTCCGCACCAGAGCATCGTCCAGATCGACGCAAAGCGGGACGGCAACGCTATCAGCCGGCACCGAGCCAGCAATTGGCTTCTTCTCGCCGCTCAGCGCGGTCGTCATGCTCGCACGTCCCTCATCCAGGCCCGGCGCTCGTCGTGCAATGATCTTATCGCCAAGGCTTTCGGGGATCGATCCCCAATAGTCAAGCTGGTCGCTTCACTTCCGCCGACAAGGTGAACGGCCGGCACGCGCCATTGGTTGCAGATGGATCGCGGCGAGCAAGACCGAAAATCGGAAGTCCGCGACCTGACAGTCGCGCCTCACTCGGCGGCTCTTGCCTGATCGGTCGGCGGTCTCTGCGCCGGCTTGCGCCGCCGCAGGCTCTGGAAGCGACCGGCTTTGGCAAGGTCGATGCGGTGCCGGCAGGCCGCGCGCAGGTCGTTGGTGTGGCCGCCGAAGCCCACGTGCACCACCTGCTTGGTGCGCATCCCCTGCACGAACTCGACAGCGGGGATGAAGTCGCTGTCCTCGGACACAAGCAGGGCGATGTCGTAGGTGTCGAACGTCGCATCGCCGATGAGATCGGTGGCGATGTACGTGTCGAGCATCTTCTCGGGCGCAATGGGGATGCCGCCCGCGGTGTACTGGGCGCTTCCGAGCTGGTCCTCCCGCGGCGTGCGGCGGTAGATCGGCACCATGACGCAGCCCAGCGCGTTACGGATCTCGTGCGTGAGCTCGACCTTGTGGGCCTCGTTCTCCTCGCGCCACCTGTCGACCGTCTCCTTGCGCAGCCGGATCGGCAGCGGCAGCTTGCTCGGCGCCGTCTGCTCGAGCCGCAGCATGGTCTCGAGCAGGGTGAAATAGCTCTCCTCGAACAGCGTGCCATAGACATGCATGCCGCGGTAGACCAACGCCTGGGGCGCCTTGCGGGCTTTGTCCAGCCAGCCGCCCGTCTCCTCCAACAGCACCTCGGGCAGCATCTTCCAGTCGATGTCGTGCTCCAACGGACGGTCGCGCCCGTGCACGGCGATGTTCCACGTCTTGATGAAGTTGGAATGATCGACGTAGACCTTGACCTGGGTGTAGTGACCGGTGCGCAACCGCCTGAGCTGGGCCTTGAGATCGTCGGCGGCGGCTCCGGCGCGCCGAGCGAAAACATCGATCTCACCGATCTCGCGCGCCTTGCGCGTGGCGGCGGCAGAGGCAAGGAAAGCGCGCTGCACCTCGGTCTGCGGCGCGGGCCGACCCCGCCAGAATGCGACGATCGCGGTCGCCAGCAGCAGCGCGAAGGCGCCGAGCACCCACGCCACCGGCGCAGCTCCGAACCCAGCCAGGAGCATGCGATTGACAGGCTCAAGGAAGGCGTACCACGCCTCCATCGCGCAACCCCAAGGTCCCAATCAAAGCACCCCGGAGGTCGCCCTCGCTCTCGAGGTCCGCGCGGCCGCTGCGCATCGGCCGCAGCAAGCTAAGCGCTGACATCGGGGCCTTCAAGGACAACCTGCCGCTACCGGATCTTTCGAAAGCGGGCTGGCCGAATTGCCACGCGGCCGGGACATTCAGTTCCGCGCGCTCCTTTTTTCTCCTCGCGTTGCACGAGAGGCTCCGTGGATTCGCCGCCCGCCTCGTCCCTGTGCGTCCGCCCCCCGCTGCCACATCGGGGGCGCAATGGCAGCGTCAGTGGCGTGCCCTTCCAAGGGAGCCCGCCGAACACATGCAACAGTCCGCACTGCTGGCGATTGCCACGTTGGTGCTCGTGCTCGGCGCCGTCGCACCGTCCGCAGGCTTGGCGCAGGAGGCGCCCAAGTCGTGGGCCGTGACCGGCGTCGCCGCCAACGACGTGCTGCATCTGCGCGACGTGCCCTCGGCCGAGAGCAAGAGCCTGGCGCAGATCCCGCCCAACGCGCGCGGCCTGAAGCACCTCGGCTGCCGCCGCAACCAGCCGCCCATGGAGCTTTGGGTGCGCATGAGCGCGGCGCAGAGGCGCGAGGCGGCAACGCAGTGGTGCCGGGTGGAGTATCGCGGCATGCAGGGCTGGGTTGCCGGGCGGTTTCTCAGGCCCGACGGCGGAGCGGAGAGGTAGCCGAGTCGGCGGCGCCCGGCCTATCAGTCCTTGGGGAAGGTGAGACCCAGATCGCGATAGCGCTCGGGATCGTCGCCCCAGGCCTCGCGCACCTTCACGAACAAGAAGAGGTGCACCGGCCGCTCCAGGACGCGGGAAAGCTCCTTGCGTGCCTCCGTGGACAGCTGCTTGATCATGCTGCCGCCCTTGCCCAGCACGATGCGCTTCTGGCTATCGCGCTCCACCACGATGGTCTGCTCGATGCGGATGCCGTTCTTCTGCTCCTTCCACTGGGTGGTTTCGACCGCAGCCTGGTAGGGCAGCTCGTCGTGCAGGCGGTCGTAGATGCGCTCGCGCGTGATCTCCGCGGCCAGAACGCGCAAGGGCGCATCGGAGATCTCGTCCTCGGGGTAGTGCCACGGCCCCGGCGCCACCGAGCGCGCCAAATGCCCTTTGAGGTCCGCGACGCCGTCGCCCTTCAGCGCCGAGATCATGAACGTGGCCGCAAAAGGCACCCGCGCGTTGAGGTCCGCCGCCAGCTCGAGCAGCCGCTCCTTCTTCACGCGGTCGACCTTGTTGAGCGCCAGCAGGGGTGCCACCGCCCTCCCCTTGAGGCCACCCAGAATGCGCTCGATGTCCTCGTCGACGCCCTTGGCGGCATCGACTACCAATAGCACCTGGTCGGCGTCGCCCGCCCCGCCCCAGGCCGCGTCCACCATGGCCCGGTCGAGGCGGCGGCGCGGCGCAAAGATGCCGGGCGTGTCGATGAACACGAGCTGGCTCGTGCCCTCGACGGCGATGCCGCGCAAGGGCATGCGCGTCGTCTGCACCTTGCGGCTGACGATGGCGACCTTGGCGCCGACCAGCGTGTTGACCAGCGTGGACTTGCCGGCGTTGGGCGCGCCGATCACGGCGATGAAGCCGCAGCGGGTCTCCGCCGCCGCATCTTGATGTTGGGGCTCAGGCATCGGCGCCGCGCTTCCACATGCCCTCGCGCGCCAGCAGAGCGGTGGCCGCGGCCTGCTCGGCCGCCCGCTTGCTGGCACCCTCGCCACGGGCCGGTTTGCGGCCCTTGATGCGCACCTCGGAGGTGAAGCGCGGGGCGTGGTCGGGACCCTGGCGGTCGACCTCGATGTAGGCGGGCAGCTCCAGGCCCTGGCCCTGCGCCCATTCCTGCAGCATGGACTTGGCATCGACAGCCTCCGCCGGCGACGCGCCGACGCGGGAGCCCCACAGCGCGCGCACGACGTCGCGGGCGGTCTCATACCCCGCCTCCTGGAAGATGCCACCCAGCAGCGCTTCGCAGGCGTCCGCCAAGATGGTCTCCTTTTCGCGGCCGCCGCTCTCGGCCTCGGCGTCGCTCAGAACCAGGAACGGACCGAGATTGAGCTCACGCCCGATTGCAGCGCAGGTGCCGCCGCGCACGAGCCGGTTGTAGAGCTTGGCCAGCTCGCCCTCGCTGGCATTGGGATAGACCTCCGACAGCAGCTCGGCGATGGCCAAGCCCAGCACGCGGTCGCCGAGAAACTCG
Organism: uncultured Alphaproteobacteria bacterium; assembly: GCA_963756735.1. Classification (GTDB taxonomy): domain Bacteria; phylum Pseudomonadota; class Alphaproteobacteria; order Rhizobiales; family Hyphomicrobiaceae; genus AWTP1-13. The sequence goes on along the minus strand of CAVWOY010000015.1, from coordinate 44,016 downwards.
AGACGCTCGTTGTCGCGGCGCTTGCTGGAGTTCTGCCGCACGCTGGCGTGCGTCAGCGCCTTCTTGAGGAGATCGCGGCTCTCGAAGGCATAGCCGAGCCGGGCCTCGAGCTCCTTGAGCTTGCGCGCCGGCGCCACTTGGGCCTCACCGGACGAGGCTGAAAATCCGGCGCCAGCGGATGTCGAACGGCCAGGTCCACGGGCTGGTGAGCCGGAAGGCCTGGGGGTCATCGACGGCGGCGGAGAAGAAGATGATCTCGGCGCGACCTACCAGATTCTCGTAGGGCACGTAGCCCACACCGTAGCGCTGGGACTGCTCCCGGCTGTCGGTGGAGTTGTCGCGGTTGTCACCCATCACGAAGTAATGTCCGGGCGGGACCACGTAGGGGCCCACGTTGTCGAAGCGTCCGTCAGGCTCCGCATCGAGCACGTGGTAGGAGACGCCGTTGGGCAGGGTCTCCATGTAGCGCGGGATGGGTCGGCCATCCTCTTCGGGCCCGACATAGTTGCCAACCCGTACCCGCGGCACGGCCTTGCCGTTGATATATATGATGCCGTTGCGGACGTAGATCTCGTCGCCCGGCAAGCCGATGATGCGCTTGATGAAATCGGTGACGTTGTCGCGCGGAAGCTTGAACACCGCGACGTCGCCGCGCTTGGGCTCGGCGCCGAAAATGCGCCCCTTGAAGGGGATCAGCCCGAACGGAAACGAGTAGCGGCTGTAGCCGTAGGAGAGCTTGGACACGAACAGGTAGTCGCCGACCAGCAGCGTCTCCTTCATGGAGCCCGAGGGAATATTGAAGGGCTGATAGAAGAAGATGCGGACGATGACCGCCAAGATGAGCGCGTGGATGACAATTTTTATTGTCTCGCGCCAACCGCTGTCGCCAGCCTTGGCCGTGTCGGAGTCCACGCTCATGCTCTCTCAGGTTCTTTCCTGGTTGCCGCGGCAGGCGCACCCAGCCGGGTCCGTATAGCGGGTAACGTGACGCCCGGCAATTCACGCAAAATTTTGGCCTATGCGCCTTCGGACCTTGGTTGGGAAGGCACGGCCGAGATGATGACAACGGCCGCCGCCAGCGGAAAGTCATCCGTCAGCGTGACGTGCACTTGCGGCTCAAATCCATGCGGCGTCAAGCTCTTGAGCTGCGCGGCGGCACCGCCCGTCAGGGTCATGGTGGGGCGGCCCGAGCGCACGTTCGTCACACCCATGTCCCTCCAGAACACGCCCTTCCTGAACCCTGTTCCGAGTGCCTTGGAACACGCCTCCTTGGCGGCAAACCGCTTGGCATAGGACGCCGCGCGCCCGGCGCTTCCGTCGGAGCGGGCACGCTCGACCTCGGTGAAGACGCGAAGCAGGAACCGGTCGCCGAACCGCTCGATGGACTTCTCGATGCGGCGGATGTCGATGAAGTCGTTGCCGATGCCCAGGATCATGACCGCACTTGCGTCGATTTGCGCGTGGCCGCCCTGGCGCGCCTCGTCCATCAGCACCCGCATGCGCTCGATCGCGGGCCTGAGACCACTGAAGATCGCCTCCCCGACGAGGAAGTGGCCGATGTTGAGCTCCACGATCTCGCCGATGCGGGCGACGGCGCCCACGGTGTTGAAGGTGAGGCCGTGGCCGGCATGCACCTCGAGACCTGCTGCAGCCGCCTCCCGCGCCGCCCGCTGCAGCCGCGCGACCTCGCGAGCGACGCCGGCGGCGTCGTCCGCCAGCGCGCGCTCGCAATAAGAGCCTGTGTGCAGCTCCACCACCTGCGCGCCGAGCCGAGCCGAGGCTTCGATCGCCTTCGCATCCGGCTCGATGAACAGCGACACGCGGATGCCGGCGCCCTTCAGATCCTCCACATAGCGGCGCAGGTGGTTCTCCCCACGCACCACGTCGAGCCCGCCCTCGGTGGTCTTCTCCTCGCGCTTCTCGGGCACCAGGCAGCAGGCATGCGGCACGTGGCGCAGCGCGATCGCCAGCATCTCGTCAGTGGCCGCCATCTCCAGATTGAGCGGGCGGGTCAGCTCGCTCTTGAGGCGGGCAATATCGGCATCGGAGATGTGGCGCCGGTCTTCCGCGCAGATGCGCGGTGATGCCGTCGGCGCCAGCCTCGACGGCGAGGTGCGCCGCCCGCAGCGGGTCGGGGTGCCGGACGCCGCGCGCGTTGCGGATGGTAGCCACGTGGTCGATGTTGACCCCGAGGCGCAGGTGCGCCCCGGTGGTGGCGGATTTGGCTCTGGGCGCCATGACGCTTCGCTTCCCTAGCGTAGTTCGCGACTAGTGCTCGAATTGCGCTAGACACACTAGCAAATCGCGGGGCGGCGCAAGCCCCTAGCCCAGAGGCCTCAGGCGAACACACGCTCGACCTTGCTTACCACCGACTTGCCCTTGAGGCCGGAAATGATCTGGGTGAGGTGCTCGAGATCCCAGACCTCCACCTCGATGGCCATCTCCGTGAAATCCGGGGCCCGGCGCACCATGCGCACGTTGTCGATGTTGCCGTCGGCCTCGCCGATCAGCTGGGCGATCTGGGCGAGCGTGCCGGGCTCGTTGAGGGCGGTGACGGAAAGCTTGGCCGGGAACCGCTCCGGCGCCTCCGGGTCCACGTCCCAGGTCACGTCGATCCAGCGCTCGTGCTCGTAGTCCTTGAGCCGCGGCGAATGGATCTGGAAGATGCGGATGCCCTCGCCTTCCGTCAGCACGCCGACGATGCGGTCGCCGGGCACCGCGCCGCCATCCTGGAAGGACACGGGCACGTCGTTGCGCACGCCGCGGATCGGCAGCCCCTGCTGCTGGGCTGCGTGCTTGTCCTTGCTGCCGCTGCCCGGCCAGCGGAACTTCAGGCCGATGCCCTTGGCAATGTTGAACCAGCCGTCCTCGCTCGCGCTGCCCTGCGCATTGCCGGGCTTGCGGCGGGCGGGGAAGGCCTTGGCGAGGTCGGCTTCGGGCAGGGCGGCACGGACCACGTCGCTGATCGGCAGCTCGCCCCGGCCCACGGCGGCCAGCACGTCGTCGGCCGACTTCTGCGTGAGCCGGTGCAGCGCCTTCCTCAGGTGCTCGTCGGTGAACTCCTGGCCGACCCGGCGAAACGCGGAGGCCAGCAGGCGCCGGCCGAGCTCGGAGTACTGCCGCCGCAGCGCCTCGCGCGCGGCACGGCGGATCGCCGACCTGGCCTTGCCGGTGACGGCGATGCGCTCCCAGGCGGCAGGCGGGGTCTGGCCCTTGGCGGTCAGCACGTCGACCTCGTCGCCGTTTCGAAGCTGGGTGGCGAGCGGCATCTGCCGGCCGTTGATCACCGCGCCGATGCAGGAATTGCCGATATCGGTGTGCACGGCGTAGGCGAAGTCGATGGGCGTGGCGCCCTGCGGCAGCGCGATCAGCCGGCCCTTCGGGGTGAAGCAGAACACCTGGTCCTGGAACAGCTCGAGCTTGGTGTGCTCCAGGAACTCCTCGGGGTTGTCGCCCTCCAACAGCGTGTCGACCAGGCGGCGCAGCCACATGTAGGGGTTCTCTTTCGCCAGCGCGCCGTTGGGGGCAGCGGCGTTGCCGTTGGCGGCGTCGACCCCATCCTTGTAGAGGGTGTGGGCCGCCACGCCGTACTCGGCAATCGTGTGCATGTCCGCGGTGCGGATCTGCAGCTCGACGCGCTGATGGCGAGGACCGACGATGGTGGTGTGGACCGACTGGTAGTTGTTCTGCTTGGGCGTCGAAATGTAGTCCTTGAAGCGGCCAGGCACCGCGCGCCAGGAGGAATGGATGATGCCGAGCGCGCGATAGCAGGCATCGACGGAAGGAACCACCACGCGGAAGCCGTAGATGTCGGACAGCTGCTCCAGCGAGATCTGCCGGTTCTGCATCTTGCGCCAGATCGAGAAGGCCTTCTTCTCGCGGCCGTAGACCTCGGCCTCGACCCCGGCGGCGGCGAGCTTGGCCTTGAGGGCGGCGGCGATCTCCTCGACCAGGCCGAGGTTGCGGCCGTGCAGCTCGGCGAGCTTGTCGATGACCGCCTGGTGCGCGTCCGGGTAGCCCCACTTGAAGGCCAGCGCCTCCAGCTCCTCGCGCATGCCCTGCATGCCCATGCGGCCCGCCAGCGGCGCGTAGATTTCGAGCGTCTCCTCGGAGATGCGCCGGCGGCTTTCCTGCTGCATGTGCTCCAGCGTGCGCATGTTGTGCAGGCGATCGGCGAGCTTGATCAGCAGCACGCGGATGTCGCTGGAGATGGCAATCAGCAGCTTGCGGAAATTCTCCGCCTGCTCGGCCTTCTTGGTAATGAGGTCGAGCTTCTTGATCTTGGTGAGACCCTCCACCAGCGCGCCGATCTCCTCGCCGAACTTCTGGTCGATCTCGGCGCGCGTTACGTCGGTGTCCTCGATGACGTCGTGCAGCAGTGCGGTGGCGATGGTGGCGTCGTCGAGCTTGAGATCGGTGAGGATGGCCGCCACCTCGAGCGGGTGCGAGAAGTAGGGATCGCCGGACTGGCGCACCTGGTGGCCGTGCGCCTTCATGGCGTAGACGTAGGCGCGATTGAGCAGCGCCTCGTTGGCGCTCGGCGCGTACTTGAGCACGCGCTCGACAAGCTCGTATTGGCGCATCATGGCACGCCTCGCTGTCCGCTCCGCGCGGACCGTCTCACTCCTGTGAGATCAAGACCAGTGTGAGATCAAGACCAGCCGAGTCCGTTGGAGCACCAAGGCAGGCTCTGCCTCAACGTCCGTTGCCCGAGCCCGCTCCGTTGGCGGAGGGCTCCGTGGGGGTGAGGCTCTCCATGCCCCGCAGCAGCTGCTCCTCCGTGATCACATCGACCTGCGTGTCGCTCGACTGGTCGTCGCGACCGAGCACCGGGCGGCGCTCCTGCGGCAGCGACGGGGCGGCGGCCTTCTCGGGCTCGTCGACCTCGACATTCTTCTGGATCGAATGGATCAGGCCTTCGCGCAGGTCGTCGGAGGGAATGGTCTTGTCGGCAATCTCGCGCAGCGCGATCACCGGGTTCTTGTCCTTGTCCGGCTCGACGGTCATGTGGGCGCCGTTGGCGATGGAGCGCGCCCGGTGGGCGGCAAGCAGCACCAGCTCGAAGCGGTTCGGGACCTTGTCCACGCAATCTTCAACGGTCACGCGCGCCATGCGACGATCCTCATGTTGTGAAATGCTGCACGCGCAAATAGCTCCGGCAGCACACTCCGGAGCATGGCCTCAGCTCAACTGCATGTTGCATGCGGTGGCCGCAAAATCAAGGGGTTGGCCGACGCCTGTGCGCGCCCGGGCGGGGAGACGGGCGAGCAACTCCTTGGCGCTGCGGCCCAGCGCCGGGTGGCGCCAGGCCGGCGCCACGTCGATGAGCGGCACCAGCACGAAGGCACGCTTGGATAGCTCGGGGTGGGGGAGGACGAGCCTGCCGCGCTCACGACGGTGTGGCGGCCAGCCCACGCGCCGGCCGCCATGGTCCAGGATGTCGATGTCGAGGGCTCTCGGCGCCATGAAGCGCGTGTGCTCGCGCCCGGCGCGCCGCTCGATCTGCTTGACAAGCCGCAACAGCTGTGCCGGAGCCATGCGCGCCTCGACCAGCAGCACCGCGTTTAGGTAGCGCCGTTGCCGCCCGGTCGCCGGTTGGGTCGAATAAAGGTTTGATGCACGCACTATCCGGATTCCGGCACGCGCAAGTTGCTCGCGCGCCCAGTGCAAGGTGGCGGCCGGCGCGCCCCATTTTCCGGGGGCATTCGCACCGAGCGCGAGGAGGACAATCCTGGCCTGCACAGTTCCACTCGCTTTGAGCATGCGCGCACCGGTTGCGGGCGAGGCAACTTGCCGCGTGCGAATAAAGCTTACCAGGGGATTATTTCGCACGGTGGGATACTTGGCGATTACCTTGCCAGCCACCAATTGACGTAGTAACCCGATCGATCCCAGGGGCTTGCTGGTGGTGCGCGGTGCCGGCCAGCCCTATTGCTATTAGAGGCACCAATGCATTTCTATCCCAATGAGCGCATCGCGCTGTTCATCGACGGCGCCAACCTCTACGCCACCGCCAAAGCTCTCGGCTTCGACATCGACTACAAGCGGCTGCTGGCGATGTTCCGCGGCAAGGGTCAGCTGGTGCGGGCTCTCTACTACACCGCCCTTGCCGAGGATCAGGAGTACTCGTCCATCAGGCCGCTGGTCGATTGGCTCGACTACAACGGCTACACGATGGTGACGAAGCCCACGAAGGAGTTCACCGAACTCGTTCGGGCGCCGGAAAATCAAAGGCAACATGGACATCGAGCTCAGCGTCGACGCCATGCGTCTGGTCGAGCATCTGGACCATGTGGTGATCTTCACCGGCGACGGCGACTTCCGTGCCCTGGTGGCTGCCCTGCAATTTCGCGGCCGCCGCGTGAGCATCGTCTCCACGCTGCAGACGCAGCCGCCCATGGTGGCCGACGAGTTGCGCCGCCAGGCGGATCAGTTCGTGGACCTCGCCGACCTGGAGGATCAGATCTGCCGCGATCCGGCCACCCGCCCCGTGCGCGAGCCGCGCGAGCCCGGCCAGCGCCCGGTGAGCCGCCGCGCGCCAGCCGCGTCCGCACCTGCAGCCTCGACGCTCGACTACCCCGACGACGAGGACGACGGCCGCAGCTGACGCTTGCCTTCGCCGGGCGTGACTGCAGGGGCAGCAAGGCTTCCTCATGGGCGCACCCGAGGCCCCGCGCGACTGCCAACTCTGTCCGCGGCTTGTCGCGTTCCGCTGCGCCAACCAGACCAACGAGCCGACGTGGTTCAATGGCGCCGTGCCCTCCTTCGGCAGGGAGGCGGCGGAGAGCGCGCGGCTGCTGATCGTCGGCCTGGCACCGGGCCTCAAGGGCGCCAACCGAACGGGGCGTCCGTTCACGGGCGACTTCGCGGGCAATCTTTTGTATGAGACGTTGCTGGCCTTCGGGTTTGCGCGCGGAAGCTACCAGGCGAGGCCCGACGATGGGCTGGAGCTCATCGGTTGCGTGATCACCAACGCGGTGCGCTGCGTGCCGCCGGAGAACAAGCCGACGCCGGCCGAGATTTCCACCTGCCGCCCGTTCCTGGCGCAGCGTTTGTCTGCCATGCCGAAGCTCAAGGCCGTCATCGCGCTCGGGCGCATCGCCCACGACAGCACGCTGGCCGCGCTCGGCGCGCGCAAGGCGCAATTCCCGTTCACGCATGCGGCGCGGCACGAGGTGAAGCCGGGGCTGACCCTGCTCGATAGCTTCCACTGCTCACGCTACAACACCAACACCGGCAAGCTCACGCCCGAGATGTTCCGCGCCGTGTTTGGAGCCGCCCGCGAGCATCTGGGCTAGCACCGGGTGCGCTGGTCGATCGGCGCAATACGCCCGCGGATCAAGTCCGGGGCTATTGCGCCCTACGTGCCGCCCTCGCCGACCAGCACGAACGGCGCCCAGACCGAGGGGTGGATTGCCGCTCTGTGTTGGCTTGGCCGTGGGCCAAGGGCCGTCACTCCTGCCGGGTGCAGGTTAGCCCGCCCGCGGAAAGTGGGATACATCCCATTATCATATGCATAGTGTTTGTGGTTGCTGTCCCACCATTGGGATCGCTAGTTTTTCTCAAAATCGCGGGGTGCAACGCGCTTTCCAGGGAGACGAGACGTGCAGGAAGCGGTCGGTTTGCTGGATAGCATCTCGGAGTTCTGCCGCCGGGCCAACATGGCGGAGTCGACGTTTGGCCGGCGCGCGGTCAACGACGGAAAATTCGTGGCCCGCCTCAGAGACGGGGCGAGAATTACGCCCGAGACGCTGGTCCGCGTCAGCGAGTTCTTGACCACCCTGGGCGTCGAGGCGCCGACAGCGCCGCGCGAGCTGATGCCGCTGATGCGGGTGGCGCCCATGCCGGCCGCGCCGCAGGCCCGCCGGCAATCCGGCCAGGACGCGCCCTCGCGCAATTTCCGCTTCTTCGACAACCGCCAGAAGTACCTGCTGTTCGTCAATACGTGCAGCGAGAAGGAGACGATCGCCAGCCGCGTCGGCCATGGAGCTCGGCCATCTGCATCCCTCGCCGCCGGCGGTGCGCCTGTTCGACGCCGGCATGGGCGACGGCTCGGTCTTCACCCGCGTTTTGCGCGAGATGCACCGCCGCTTTCCGACGCTGCCGTTCTACGCGGTGGGCAAGGAGATCAGCCTGGAGGACGTGCGGCTGTCGCTGGACAAGATGGCCGACCGCCTCCACGAGCACCCCGCGACCGTGCTGGTGGTCACCAACATGTACTACACCGAGGCGCCGTGGCTGACGCCGAAGGCGCTCTCCGCGGCCACCTCGCTGGTGTGGCACGAGGTGGCGCTGTCGGGCACCACGGCGGCCGAGTTCTCCGACCAGATCACCGCGCTGGAGCCGTTTCTGGCCAAGAACTGGCAGGCCAGGCACTCGCCCAAGACCGGCAACCCCATCTACGAGCGCCCCGTCGCCCTGGTGATCTACCGCGACGATTTCCGCTTCCTGCTCGACGACGTGATCCCCAAGCAGGGCCATGCCCGAGCCGACTACGATCTCGTCATCGCCTCGCAGCCCTATCGCGCCCGCGTGCCCGTCGAGTTCAAGGCGGCCAAGGTGGTGGCGCCGCTGACGCGCGCGCTGCGCCCCGGGGGCCGTCTGCTCGGCATCCACTCCTGCGGCCGCGATCCGGGGCTGGAGATCGTGCGCAAGGTGTGGCCCGAGGAGGACCCGTTCAAGACCAGCCGCCACGACATCCTGCGCGCCACCCGCGTGGAGCTCGGCCGCGACGCCCGCCACTACAATTTCAACGCCTACGCCGACAGCCGCGCGGTGTTCCGCTACGACATGCACACGCTGCCGACGGAGATCTGCCTCCTCCATCGGCACCTCCACCCTGTTCGCCGCCTGGAACGCCGCCACCTACGTCGCCCAGATCGACGACGAGCGCCTGGCCGAGGTGGTCGGCACGCGCCGCTATCTCGACGCCACGCGCGAGGTTCTCCAGCAGCACGGCCAGCTGTGGTTCCTCGACGAATCCTACGTCATCTCGCAGAAAACGAGGCTGAGCATGAGCGCCGTTCCCGCCGAAGCCCCGTCGCAGGCTTCGCCCGCGCCCGCCGACATCGCCGCGCATCGTCTCGGAGATGGTGGCCTGCGGCTCGCTGGAGATGGGCGCCGATACGCCCCAGGATGCGCGCCGCATCGCCGAGTTGCTGCCCGCCGGCACGCCGGTCTACGTCAACCACATGCCGAAGCGGCCGCTGGAGAGCACGCTGGCCGCGCTGGTGGCGCTGCGCGAGGCCAACCTCGAGCCCGTGCCCCACATCGCCGCCCGCCGCGTCGGCTCGCCCGAGGAGGCGCAGGCGTTTCTCGCCAAGGCCCGCCGGCTGGCCGGGGTGTCCAAGGTGCTGCTGCTCGGCGGCGACGTGCCCGAGCCCGCGCGGGCCCTATGCCGATGCGGCGGCCCTTCTGCGCGAGGATTTCTTCGCGGCGAGCGGGCTGAGGCAGGTCGGCATCGCCGGCTATCCCGGAGGGGCATCCGCGCATCGCCACCGACAACCCTCAACGCGGCGCTCGCCGACAAGCTGGCGCTGGCCCGCGCGCAGGGGCTGGAGCCGCACATCGTCACCCAGTTCTCCTTCGCGCCAAACCGCATCGCCGAATATTGCGCCGACCTCACCCGCCGCGCGCCGGGGGTGCCGGTTTACGTCGGCCTCGCCGGGCCCACCAGCCCGGTGCAACTCTTGAAGTTCGCCCAGCGCTGCGGGGTATCTGCCTCGCTGCGCGCGCTGCAGGCCGAGGGCATGCGCGCGGTCAAGCTCTTCACCCACGTCGACCCCAGCGACCAGCTGATGGCGCTGGCGCAGCACATCCGCTCGGGCAGCGCCAGCAACGTCGTCGGCGTGCACCTGTACTCCTTCGGCGGCGTCGCCCGCACTGCGGCCTGGATGAACGAGCGCATCAGGCAGCGGGCCTGACGGTTTACGCGCCGGAGCGCCGCCGTCGCGCCAGCGCGATTGCGTGCGGGCGAGGCGAAGCGAGATGACGCGGTCGGGGCGGCCTCGCACGGGATTCGCGCGAGCGGCAGCGGCACTTCGCGCGCGATGCCGCACGCGGCCGGCAGCGGGCCGTGCAGCTTTCTCGCCCGAGATTTCCGAGCCTCCCGTGCGAGCTTCGGCGGGACCTCCGCTGGAACATCGCACGCCGCAAGCGCGGCTCCGCGCGCGAAAGAGCAAATTGCGCATGCGGCGTGCGGATTCTGCGCAGCCAGGGTTGGGACGCAGCGGCGCGCATGGTGGGACCAGCCCCCACGCGGATTGCGGGCCCGGAATTCTGCAAACCTGCCCAGGGGATAGGCAATTGTGGGCGACGGCCCACCATGGTTAACGACGCCGCCGCTATCCCCGCTACGCGCACGATGGCGCAGGTGGCGCGTCGCTCGCCGCGGCGTCATTCCCGCGGAGGCGGGAACCCAGTTTACCGCTCAGCGGGGCCAGACCATCCAGCTCCCGCCGCAAATCGGCCAGCTCGCCATCGCGGCGGTGATACCCGGTCGCCTTGACGAGGTCGGCTGCGGCTTCCAGTGCGCCTCGGCCAGGCGGAGCAGCTTCCTGCCCCGCGCGGGACGTCGGGGTGAGGCGCGGCACGGCGAATTCGGCCACCGAACACCTCCTCGACCAGCCGTCGCTGTTCGAAGCGGTCGGACCCGCCGCCCGCGCGATCTGCGCCAGATTGAGCCGGCAGCGCTCCAGCGCGATGTCGGTGAGGAAGAGGCGCATGGCGCCGCCGTTGGGCTCGTCGCGCCGCGCGATCTCCTCGGCGTCCTTCAGGTCCTGGTCGGCGCCGGCGAGGTGAGCCGCATCGCCGGTGGTTGCATAGAGCCAGCGCCGGTGCCCGGCGCGGGCGATGAAGCCGCGGGGGATGTCGTCCTCGTTGTTGGCCTCGATCAGCCTGGCGACGGCGTCGTCGAGATGTTGGGTCGCGAGGGCCGCGTGGGCTCCCCTCCCCCTTGCGGGGAGAGGGATAGGGGCCTGACGCGGTCGATCTGGTCCCCACAGGGGGGAGGGACGGTCGCTTGCGCCAGCGCGGCGTGGGCGCGGCCGAGGGCGAGCGTGTTAAGCGCCATGTCGAGCAAGTTGAGCGATCCGCGCCAAGACCGCATCAAGCGCATACTCCGCCCGCTCCACCACCTCCGCCGCGCGCCCCTGCGTGAGCAGCAGGTCGCAATACTGATAGCCCGGCAGTCGAATAGAGCCGCGGCAGGCCGGGCTGCCGCTCCGCCTGCATCCGCTCGGCCTCCGCGAAAAGGGCGGCCGCGCGCGCGATCTCGCCCGCCTGGTGCAGCGCGTCCGCGTGGGTGGTGCGCTATGCCATGCGCTGGAACGCGTCGCCGCTGCGGTCGGCGTAGGTCGACGCTCTCGGCGCCGGCGCGCTCGGCCTCGCCGACGCGGCCCAAGGTCAGCAGCAGCTCGCTGAGGTTGGAGGCGCTGGCGCTGCGTTGCCGCCAGCGTCTGCCGTCTGCCACGTGCCAGATCCACACTCGCCTCGCATCGGCTCCACCGCCTCGGCGAGGCGGCCGAGGGCGCGCAAGCGAGAAGCCAGCGATGTTGAGCACCAGCGCCTGGTGCGCCGGCGAGAGGCGCTGCGACGGCGTGGCGAAGGGCGCATCGAAGAACTGGGCGATGGCCGACAGCTCCGCGCCGTAGAGCCCGAGCTTGCTCGACGCGAAGTCGGCGTTGCCGCGCGCCACCCGCGGCCAGTAGACCTCCGCCCAACGCCTCCTCGTGCCGGCCGGCGGCGCAGCCGTGGGCGATGGCCGCGAAGCAGGGCTGCATCCCCGCCTCGTCCTCGGGCAGGAATTTTTCGAGTGCCGCGTCGAAGGCCGGCAGTGCCAGACTTCAGGCCGCGCGCAACCTACGCGTTATCGGGTCCGGAGCGCCGACGCAGAACGCTGGCTGGGAAGCGTCGCCCCTCGGGTCAAGTCGCCGCGCCAACGCCCGCTCGCTAGGCCGGCTGCGTCATCTGGGTAAGAGCGCAGCATTGCACAGCAGCCCATACGCCTCCGGCGTCCGAAACTCCGGCGGCAGGCCCATGTAGCGGTAGAAGTCATACAGCCGGCTGTGCGCCGCCGTGTACGCCTCCGGCGCCGCCGCCTTCAGCTCCGCCGCGAAGTGCTCGCGCACCACGGGGTGGGCATCGAGCGCGCCGGGGTCGCGCTCGTCCTCGCGGTTGAGCAGCTTGAGAGCGCGCAGCCGCCGCACCGCCCACGCCCAGCGGCTGCGCGCGCTCCTGCGCGCTCGAGCCCATGGAACGCATCGGTCAGCCCCGGTATCGCCGGCTCCGCCAGCAGCGCCTCCAGCGCCTCCTTCGGCGCCGGCCGGTCGAACAGCCCGACCATGCGCAGGATGGCGATCTCCGTCCGCGCCGCCGCCCGCCGTGCCCTTCAGCTCGGCGAAGCGCTCGACGTACTTCTGCCATGACGTGCTGCGCGCGCCTGGCCTTGCGGTCGCCTTCCTTGGCCGCGCCGGCCACGGCCTGCGCGAACTCGAAATGGTCGCGCTTCCTGCACATCGCCCGCATGCACGGTGTCGAGATAGGTGCCGAGCAGCGACAGCGACAGCGCGTGGCCCTCCACCTCCCCCGGCCGCCTCCTCCAGCTCCTTCTGCGTGCCCCACACGCCCAGCTCGCGCAGCAGCTCCGCCCCCTCCTTGGGGTTCAGCGCCTCCAGCGCGCTGTTGATCACGCGCGGCGCGGGCGCCCTCCAGCTCGGGCAGCTCCTGGCGCGAGGTGATGCACCACGAGCCCCGGTTGTCGGCCGCCAGCTCCTTCATCAGCGCCGCCACGCCGCGGTCCTTGAGGTAGCCGCGGTTGACGCCGGGCGGCTGCTGCAGCGGCTCCAGCCCGTCGAGGATCAGCAGGCTGCGCCCCGCCTTGACCAGCCGCGCCAGGGTGCGGCCCTTCTCCAGCGGGTCCCTGATCGGCTTGGCGTCGACGTCGTGGCCGAAGTGCCGCAGCGCGTCGGAGAGGAACTTGTCGGCATCGACGTTCGGTCCTCGCCCGAGCCCTGGCTGTAGGCCGACCAGCCGAACACCTTGTGCGCGCCGGGGAAGCCCTCGTTGGCGAGATCGTCGACGAAGCGGCGCATCAGCGCCGTCTTGCCGGCGCCGCCGATGGCATGCAGCACCACGACGTTGGTCTTCTTCTCCGCCGGCGCGCCCGCCTCGGTGCTCTTCCACGCCGTGTTCAGCCGCGTCAGCTCGACATCGCGCCCGATCAGCCGCCCTGCCCCCGTCGGCAGCGCCGCGATCGACACGCGCGCGTCGTCCTGGCCCCGGTCTCGACCAACCTGGGGTCACCGCTCGGCTTCAGCCGCGAGCTTCGTCTTGATGATCTCGCGGTCTCCGTCCGCGTGCCAGTGCAACGCGGTTGAGGCGATACGCCAGACGAAACAGCTCCTGCCGGAAAATCGTCCTCCTTCAATCCTCGATGCTGCACGGGGAGCAGCTTTTTGAGGCCTACGGCCAGCTTCGCTTCGTCGAGCGCAATCACTCGCGCCCTAGCGCGCCTGCTTCGACCAAAGCGCGATCACCTTTCGTGCCGCGATCACCTTGACCGCGATGGTCCTCGTGCCACGTCGTCCGCCGACCAGCATCGAGCGGTCCCACCAAACGCTTGTAGCCCTGCGCCTTCAAGCCAATTGGCCAGCTCGCGCGCAATGCAACGTCGCTCGGTTCATCTTCGTGCGCATACGAGATGAAAACGTCGTAATCGCGCGCCTGGCGCCGTCCCCTGCCTGCGCAACCGCTATCGCGGCCATAAAACAATCCCTCCGCACCCCAATGATGCGGAGCTTAGCCGCTGCCTGCGGAAGATTGAAGGTGTCATCCCGGAATTGCGCGCTCACCTCGGCGCTTGTCTCGAAGGTCGGCGCGATATCCGGGACCCTTACCCCCTACTCCAGCCCCACCAGCGCCCGATCGCGCCACTGGTCCGCCGCCGCCTGCGCCTTCGTCTTGTCGGCGCGCGACATGCGCGCGAGCATCTTCTCCAGCCCCTCGTCCTGGATGCCGCCGGCCTTGGCGATGAAGTTCCACTTCGCCGCCTCGACCAGGTCCTTCTCCACGCCGGCGCCGTGCGCATAGCAGCGCGCCAGCCGGTTCTGCGCGGTGGCCGCGCCCTTCTCGGCCGCGCGGCGGAACAGCTCGGCGCCCTTCTTGGCGTCCACCGGCACGCCGTGGCCGCGGAACAGGATCACCGCGTAGTCGATCTGCGCCTCCGTGTGGCCGGCGTTCGCCGCCTTGCCGAACCACTTCGCCGCCTCGAAGGCGTTGGCGTCGGTGCCCTGGCCGGTGGCGTACATGGTGCCGAGGTCGTACTGCGCCGTCACCGTGCCCGCCTCCGCCGCAAAGCGCATGTGGGCGAACGCGCGGTGCGGGTTCTCGGGCTTGCCGTCGCCGGTGAGGAACATCAAGGCGAGGTTGTAGTTGGCGAGCACGTGGCGGCGCTGGGCCGCGGCCTCGAAGTAGCGCGCCGCCTCCGCGCGGTTCTTGTCGATGCCGCTGCCCTCCGCCAGCATCACCCCGTAGGCGAACATGGCCTCGGCGTCGCCGAGCTCGGCGCCGCGCGCGTACCACTTGGCCGCCAGCGGCGCGTTGCGCGCGGTGCCGAGCCCGTCGGCATAGATGCGCCCGACGAGGGTGTGGGCGGTGGGCTCGCCGCCCTCGGCCGCCTTTACGGCGAGCTCGAGCGCGGTGATGTAGCGCCCCTGGTCGAAGGCCTCGTAGGCGGCGTCGTCGCCGGGCGGCGCCTGCTTGTCTGGCGTGCTCGATTGCTTCGGCGGGGCGGCGGGCGCCGGCCCGTCGGCCTGCGGCAGGGTCTTGATGACCTTGACGGCGCCCGGCTTGGCGGCCGGCGCCTTCTTGCGATCGAGCGGCGCACCCGGGCCGTCGACCCTGCCGGTCCACGAGCTGGTCTCGGCCGTCGCCGTGGCGGCACCGGCGAGCAGCGCCGCGCCGTCACGCAGCGATCCCAAGCGCCACAGGCGCCAGGCGCGGATCCAGGGCATCGGCATGCCTCCTCAGCCCGCCGTCCGCCGGCTTGGCGATGCCGTGGCGAACGCCGGCACCAGATCGCGCGCCGCCGCCGGCGCCAGCCCGGCCCAGCCTCACGCCACGAAATCGCGCGCCGGCCTCGGCCAGCGCCTGCGCCTCCTCCGCGGTCTCCGCATCCAGCGCGACGCATGGCACCTGGAAGATCTCGGCCCACCAGGCGACCAGCTCGTTGCGGCGCAGCGCGCGCCTTGTCGCGGTCCTTGAGATGCGCCGGCGCGCCGAAGCCATGTAGTCGGCGCCCGCCTCCGCCAGGCTCATCGCCTCGTGGCGCGAGATGCCGGGGTCGATGCCGACCACGCCTCGGGCCCCAGGATGCCGCGCGCCTCGCGTGTAAGCCTGCCGACGAGATCGCGTGACGCCGGCGAGGTGCACGCCGTCGGCGCCGAGCGCGCGCGCCAGCCTGGCATCGCCCGCCAGCAGCACGGCCGCGCCGCCGCGTTGCGCCGCCTCGACCAGCGGCTTTGCCGCGTTCGCATCGAGCGCGCGCCCCTGCGCCGCGACGATCAGCACCGAGGCGATATCGGCAGCGTCGAGCGCAGCCTTGAGCCGCTCCGGCGCGGCCTCGCCGGCCTCCACCACGGCATAGAGCTGACAGCCTGCGTCAGCGGCTCGGCCACGCCTGTTCTCCTCGCTGCGATGCTGCAGCATCCTTGACGAAAAGGGCTATCGCCGGCCGCATTTGGGCTAAAGTCCACCTGCGATGCCGGCCAAGTGATCCCGCTCTCCCCGTTCTGGTGCCCGAGGGGAGCGCGGTGGAGGGTGAGGGGCAGCCAGACTCGCGCCGAACCCGTGCCGGCGTTCCGCCGCCCAGTCCGTCAAGCCGCAGGCCTGTACCCGTGTTTGGCGCGGATTGCTTTGCAGCTTCAACCGCTTCGTCGCACTTTCGGGAGAACTTCGGCGCAGCTATCCTGGGCCGGGCACCGGCGAAGCCGACAATCCTTCCGATGCAACAGGCGCGTCGAAAGGTTGAAAGGAAGCGGCCTCCGTTTGTTCTGAGGCTGGGCTTGCGCATCTCTGCAAGTCGGCAAATCGCGGGCTTTGGATCGGTACGACGGACGGGGAGCGCAACTCGTTCTTGGGCGCGTCGAAGCAGGCCCTCCGTCCTGATCAAAGACTTTGATCGACGCCGCTACAACAGGTCGAATGCTCCCCCTGGAGCGCATTTGGGTAAGGTTGCTTCCAATCTGGAATTGCAAACTTCAGAGCCGTCCTTGAACGCTTGCGAACTCGATTACACGTTACGTCCTTGCGGCCGACGCCGACGGAGATGCTCGGCCGCGTGCATCGTTCACGAAGCCACGCGTGCGAGGCTATGGCGCTCGCGGCATCGGCTATGTGGAAAAGCTGCGCCAGCGCATCGAGCCGTCTGCTTCCGCCAAGAGCCGGCCTTCGCGGCGAGGTTGACCGTCGATCGGCAGCTTATGACCGGCGCGCAGCCAAGCATCGCGCCATGCCGACGCCGCCTGAATACCGAGCGCGCTAAGTTATTCGCCGAACGGCTCACCACGGGCAGCGATTGCCGAAACACTTGCAGCCATCTCGGCATTCCAACCTGGATTGCTCGAACCCTTCAGGCACCGGAAGATGTATACGCCGCCTGCGAGGAAAGCGCTTAGCCGCCTTCTCCAGCTTCTCGTCCCATTTGCCCAGGGTGGCGACGCCGTTCATCTTGGCGCGATGGGCGAACGCGCGCTGGCCAGCCGCCACGTTCTCGCTCTTGCCGCCCCAGGCCTTCAGCGCCGCCGCCTGCAGCGCGCGGCCGTAGGAGAACGACAGCTTCCACGGCAGCGGGCCCATCTGGTTCATGTAGTGCAGAGGTGCGCGGTGGCATCCTCGTCCGACTGGCCACCTGACAGGAACGCGATGCCCGGCACCGCCGGCGGCACGCAGCGCTTCAGCACCTTCACCGTGCGCTCCGCCACCTCCTGACGGCTCGCCTGCTTCGGGCACTTCTTGCCGGCGATCACCATGTTGGGCTTCAGGATGGTCTTCTCCAGCGGCACCTTGGCGTAATAGAGCTGCTGGTAGACCTCCTTCAGGATGAACTCCGTCACCATCTCGCAGGTGTCGATGTCGTGGTCGCCGTCCATCAGCAGCTCGGGCTCCACGATCGGCACCAGCCCGCCCTCCACGCACAGCGCCGCGTAGCGCGCCAGCGCCTGCGCATTGGCGTTGATGGAGGTGTAGCTCGGCATCCTCGGGCCGATGTCGTACACGCCGCGCCACTTGGCGAACTTGGCGCCGAGCGACGACATATTCCTTGATCCGCTCCGCGAGCCCGTCGAGGCCTTCCGTGATCACCTCGCCGGGATTGAACGGCAGCGGCTTGGTGCCCTTGTCGACCTTGATGCCGGGCAGCGCGCCCGTCGCCTCGATCACCTTGGCGAGCGGCGTGCCGTCCTTGGCCTTCTGCCGGATGGTCTCGTCGTAGAGGATCACGCCGGAGATGTGGCTCTTCATGGCCTCGGTCGAGCGGAACAGCATCTCGCGATAGTCGCGGCGGTTCGCCTCCGTATTCTCCGTCTTGATCGAGTCGAACCGCTTCTTGATGGTGCCGGTGATCTCGTCCGCCGCCAGAATGCCCTTGCCCGGCGCCACCATGGCCTCGGCCACCTGCTCCAGCGTCATAGCTTTCGTCATCGTCCGATCTCCCGCCATCCTTGGGCAATTTCAGCTCGCCATGGCATAGCGCGGATGCCGCCAGCTGCCAACGCCTGCGGCCCACGCGACGTGGCTCGCGTCTGTAGCTGCGCCCGGTTTCCAGTATCCATTCCCGCGGCTCAGTCAGCGTCTTAACGAACATTGAACCGTCAACCTCACCCGCCCTGTTCGAGACGCCGGTTGCAGCCTGTTAGTTGCCCTTGCAGCCCTGGATCGCCGTCTGCCACGGCTCCTCGGCTGCAACCTTCCCCGAGAAGCAGTCGATGGTCTGGCGGGCGTTGCGGGTGCCCGAGCACAGGGTCAGCGCATGTGGCGCGGTCCACGCCGAGCCGCCGCCCCAGCTTACCTTGCCCCGCATCAACTCCTCGTCGCACCTGACCGGCTCCGGCGAAGTCTCCGCGCCTTGGCACAGACGCGCCGCCCAAGGGCCTGGCGTCTTCCACTTGCCCTCGACCGCCGCGAGGCAGGCTGCTTTGGGCGGAGCAGCCTTTGCTGCCGGCGGCTCGGGCAAGTCGGGCACCTTGATGCTGGCCACCACCTCGGTCGCGGCGACCTGAGGCGCTGCGGGGGCTGGGGCGGCCGGCAGCTTCTCCGCCTCTAGCTGGTACCGCAACGGCGGCGGGCAGCTGGCTCGCGGGCTGCGCACTCGCTTCCGCCTTCGCCTCGCGCACGGCCTTGAGCTGCGCCTGCGCGCTCAGCAGTGCCGCTTTGGCCTTGCTCAAGTCCTCCCGCTCAGCGGCACGATCCTGGCGCAGCTTGTCGACCTGGGCCTGCAATACCGTCGCCCGCTCGGCCGCCGCCTTGGCGAGCGCCTTTTCCTGCGCGATCCTCTCGCGCCCGGCTGCAAGCTCCGCCTCGGCTCTGGCCTTGCCGCGCTCGAGGTCTGCGGCCGCACCCTTGAGCGAGGCCAGGGCCGCCGCGGATTCGCCCTTGCGCTGGCGCTCCAGCGTCAAGTCCGACCGCGTCTGCAGCAATTCCGACTGCGCCTGCTGCAACGCGCGACGGACATCGCCCGCGGTCGCCAGCTGCTCGGCCAGCCTTTCCTCCGCGTCCTTGGCGGTGCTCTCGGCCGCGGCCAGCCGCTGGCGCTCCTGCGCCAGCTGTTGCATGACGCCATCCTCCTTCGCCGCCGACGCCGCGTCGGCGGCGGTATAGGCGCGATGGGCCATCCACCCGCCTGCCGCGGTCAGCGTCATGGCAGCAGCAACCGCCATGCTGCGAGCCAGCACGCGTGCGGCGGAACGGCGACCGGAGCGCACGGTGGCATCGCCCGGCGCCAGGTCCAAACCCTCGGCCCCCCGCTGCCCGGCTTCGGCGTCGGCCACGCCGTAGGCGCGGGTGCCGAAGCTCCACAGGTGGCCTTCAAAATCGCGGCAGGTGTAGAACTGGCCGCCAAGGCCGTCGTCCTGCGGCTCGATCTCGATCTGGGCGCCCGCGCTTGCCGCCCGGGCGCGATGCGCGTCCGCGTCCGGCACCGTGACATAGCAGACCTGGGTGTTGCCCCCGCCGACCGCCTGCGGCTGGACGAGCAGCCCGTCGAGGCCTAGGTCCGCGACCGGCAGCACCAGAACGAAATTGGCGCCCAGGCGCAGCAGCACGTAGGTGACCTCGCCGCCGGCGCCTTGCACCGTCTCGTGCTCGGAAAAGCCGAAAGCCTCGCACAGCCAGCGCGCGGCCGTGCGGGGGTCTCGGTAGCGCAAAACAGGGGTAATGTTGGTAGCCATGGCGCTCCGCGTACGCAGCGAAATCCCTCAAGTCGCCCGCGGCGGCACGCCCCGCAGTTTCTGCTTGCCGCAATGACCCGATGCTACCCAAATCCGGGGCCGATGCCCATGGGTCAGAACCTCCCATCGCAAAATCGCAGCTGGCGCCCCTGTTGCGCCCGGCCCGCCACGCTCATGCTTCTTGCAGGGCGGATTTCCGCCTGCGCCTCGGACATCACCCAGGACTTGAAGGCGGCAATCTTCGCCGTGCCGGGTGCCTTTCTCGGATGCAGCAGGCAATAGCTGTTCCCCGTCGCCACGAAGCCGAACGGCGCAATCAGCCTGCCGCTGGCGAGCTCGTGCTGCACCAGCGGATGGGACACGATGGCCACACCAAGGCCGCTCGCCGCGGCCTCCAGCAGAAAAAGTAGCTGTGCTCGAAGCGTTGCCCCTGTGCGGCGTTGACGCCGCGGGTGTGCGTGAGGCGAAGCCAATCCGCCCAGGCGTGCGCCCGGGTCTCGGTGTGCAGAAGCTTCAATTTCGCCAGGTCGCGCGGGGTGCTGATGCGGTGGTTCTTGCATAGCGCCGGCGCTAGAACCGGCCCCATCCGATCCGGCAGGAACGCTTGCGCGACTATGCCGCGCGGCCAGGGCGGCCTGCCGATGCGGATTGCCAAATCGACGCCGCCCTCGGCAAATTTGACCGGCCGGTGCGAGGCCGAGAGCCGCACCTCCAGCTCCGGCCGTGCCGAGGCAAAGGCGTAGAGCCTCGGGATCAGCCAGCGCATCATGAACGTGGCGAGACAGGACACGTTCAATGGTCCACGCGCGTCGCGAGCCGCGATATCGGCCGCCGAGGCCTCCAGCATCTGCATCGATTTGCGCACGTGCGGCAGGAACTGCGCGCCGGCGGCCGTGAGCTCGATGCGGCGATTGAGGCGGCGGAACAGGGCGACGCCGAGATGTTCTTCGAGCGATCTGATTTGACGGCTGATCGCGCCGTGCGTGAGGCGAAGCTCCTCGGCCGCCGCGGTGATGCTGCCGCGCGCGGCCGCCAGCTCGAACGCGGGAAGGGCCTTCAATGGCGGAAGACGGCGCACGCTGCAGCACTCGTATGATTTTTCATCATATGAGCGTCAGCAATTGTCGCTTGTCAACCACAGGTGCCGTTGCCTTCTTGGCCGGCACTTGTGTGAGCAAATGTTATGCTGAACGGCCGCAGCTGGATCGGAAGGAGCTTTGGGTGGCGACGGCGATCGGCGTGTTCGCGCTGGCGCGCTGCGCCCCGCCGCTGGAGGGGCTGACGCCGCTGGGCCAGGCCGTGCTCGGGGCGGTGGCGGCTGGCGCAATGCTGTGGATCTCCGAGGCCGTGCCGATAGGGGTGACTGCCGTTCTGGTGGTGACGCTGCTGGGGCTGTGCCCGGGACTGAGGTTGCCGGATGCGGCGATCGGGTTCACGGGCGAGGTGATCTTCTTCCTCGTAGGCGTGACCGGCATCGGTGCTGCGGTGGAGTCGAGCGGCCTTGCGGCGCGCGCGGCCCGCGCGCTGGCGCGCAGCGCCCGGGGAAGCACGACCCGACTTTTTGTCCAGATGATCGCCGGCTTTCCTGTGCTGGCGCTGCTTGTTCCCTCGGCCATCACCCGCAACGCCGTCCTCATCCCCGCCTACCGCGACGCGCTGGCGGCGATGGGCATCGGCCAGAAGGGACGCGCCGGCCGCGCCGTCATGCTGGCGCTCGGCATCCTCAACCCGCTTGCCTCCTCCGCGCTCCTGACAGGCGGCATCACGTCCATCACCGCCGCCACGCTGATCGGCGGGTTTTCCTGGCTCAGCTGGTTCACGCTCATGGCCGTGCCCTACTATCTCTTGCTGTGTAGCGGCGCCGTGCTGCTCTGGCTGCTGGTGGGCGGCTTCGAGGCGGCCGGAGCGGTCGCTCCAAAGCCCGCCGTTGACCACCAGCCGTACTCGGCGGCGGAAAAGCGAACCCTGGCGGTGCTTGCCGCCACGGCCGGGCTGTGGCTCACCGACTGGGCGCATCATCTGTCGCCGGCAATCCCCGCGCTTCTTGGTGCCGCGATTCTCCTCTTGCCGGGTGTCGGGGTGATCGCGTGGAATGCGTTTGAATTGCGCCTGTCGTGGGGCCTGATCCTGACGGTCGGCGCGTCGCTATCGCTCGCCAATCTCATGACGACATCGGGCGCCGCAAGCTGGCTCGGCCGTCTGCTGCTTCGGCAATTTGCCTGGCCTGGCCGCCTACCCGCTGCTGCTGCTGGCAGCCCTGATATTGGCCGTCGTGCTCGTGCATCTGGCCATCACCAATCTTGCGGCCTGCGTGGCGCTGCTCTTGCCCATCAATGCCACCATCGCTTCCAGCGCTGGCTTGAACCCTGTCGTGACCGGCCTCGTCCTCACCATCGCCGTCGACGCCGTGATCCTCTATCCCGTCCAGACCGCATCCAATCTGATGGCCTACGAAGCGGGCTATTTCGACCGATCTGACGTCGTGAAGGCCGGCATGGGGATGCTCTGCCTGACGGTGCTGGTGGTCCTGCTCGTGCTGCCCTATTGGGCTCTGCTCGGGCTGCCGCTCTCGGCACGGTAGCGGGCGACGCTCGTCAGGGCTGAACGTCGCTGCGGCACCGTGGACGCGCCGAGCTGCGCCGACATCGCACTAACATGGCTCTCGGGGGCGCAACCGTCGAGGCAAGCCATGACGGCAACGGACGGCACCATTCTTCCCGCGCGGAGAGATTTCCTGGTTCAGACGGCAGCCGCGTTCGTCGGCATCGGCGGCGCGCTCTCGCTGTGGCCCTTCATCGACCAGATGAACCCCAACAGCGCCACGCCGCCGCTCGCGGCGACGGAGGTGGATCTCGGGCCCGTCGCGCCCGGCCAGATGATCACGGTTTCCTGGCGTGGCGCGCCGATCTTCATCCGCCATCGCACGGCGGCAGAGATGCGCCTCGCGCGCAGCACGCCCCTGTCCGACCTTCGCGACCGGCTGGCGCGCAACGCGATGCTGCCGCCGCGCACGCCCGCAACCGACGACAACCGCACCCAGGCGGGCCACGACAACTGGCTCGTGGTGGTCGGCCTGTGCACGCACCTGGGCTGCATCCTCAAACCCGAGCCGGCCTCCGACATGGCAGCCGAAGGCATCAGCCTGTTCTGCCCCTGCCACGCGGCGCGCTTCGATCACGCCGGGCGCGTGCGCTATGGACCCGCGCTCACCAATCTGCCGGTTCCGCCTTATGAATTCCTGACGCCCACTAGGCTCAGGATCGGCTAGGCGTAGGTTGGGTCAAGCGGCCGCGCAGACCCAACACCATGCAAAGACACCGTCAATTGTGTTGGGTCATCGCCAACGCTCGACCCAACCTACGCGAACATGCGAAACGTCGCGTTGGCGCGGGCAATCGTCTCGCCGTCCGCCGTGATCAGCGCATCGGCGAATCCCAGCGTGGCGCCGGTCTTGATCACCCGCGGCTCGATCCTGAGCCACTGCCCGAGCTTGGCGGTCGCCACGTAGTCGACGTTGAGGCTCACGGTCAGCGCGCCCTTCACGCCGGGCTGACAGGCCACGCACGAGAGCCCCATGGCGTTGTCGGCCAGCGCGGCGATGACACCCCCGTGCACGAATCCCCGCGAGTTGCAGTGCGCCTGCCTGAGCCACAGGCCGATCTCCACGCTTCGCTCGCCGCGGCGCGAGAACAGCGGCTCCCACGGCGCCGTCACCGGACTCGTCTTGAAGTGCGGCGCAAAGCCTTCGGGCGCTGTCTGCGTGTCCATCCCGCCCTCCTCGCCCGCGCCGCAGGCAGCCGCAATTTCAGCGATGCTTCCTCAGCTCCATGCGGCCGATCTGGTTGCGATGCACCTCGTCGGGCCCGTCGAAGATGCGCATGGCGCGCGCGTGGGCGTACACCTCGGCGAGGCCGAAGTCCTCCGTGACGCCGGCGCCGCCGTGCGCCTGGATCGCCCAGTCGAGCACCCGGCACAGCATGGCGGGCGCCGCCACCTTGATCATGGCGATCTCGGCCAGCGCCCCCTTGTTGCCGACCTTGTCCATCTTGTCGGCCGCCTTCAGCACCAGCAGCCGCGCCTGGTCGATGGCGATGCGGGCCTCGGCGATGCGCTCCAGCGTCACCGTCTGCTCGGCGATAGGCTTGCCGAAGGCGACGCGCGACTGCACGCGCTTGCACATCTTCTCCAGCGCCACCTCGGCCTGGCCGATCGCCCGCATGGAGTGGTGGATGCGGCCCGGGCCCAGCCGGCCCTGCGCGATCTCGAAGCCGCGGCCTTCGCCCAGCAGCATATTGGCAAGCGGCACCTCGACGTCGTCGAACTCCACCTCGCCGTGGCCGTGCGGAGCATCGTCGAAGCCGAACACCGGCAGCGAGCGCACGATCTTCACGCCCTTGGCGTCGCGCGGCACGATGATCATCGACTGCTGCTTGTGGCGGTCTGGATTGTGCGGGATCGGTCTTGCCCATGAAGATGAAGACCTTGCAGCGCGGGTCGGACGCGCCCGACGACCACCACTTGCGCCCGTTGATGACGTAGCGGTCGCCGCGCCGCTCGATGCGGCTCTCGATGTTGGTGGCGTCCGAGGAGGCGACGCGCGGCTCGGTCATGGCGAAGCAGGAGCGGATCTTGCCCTCCAGCAGCGGCTCCAGCCATTCCTTCTTCTGCGCCTCGGTGCCGTAGCGCTCGAGCGTCTCCATGTTGCCGGTGTCGGGCGCCGAGCAGTTGAACACCTCGGGCGCCCAGTGCACGCGCCCCATGATCTCGCACAGCGGCGCGTATTCCAGGTTGGTGAGCCCGGCGCCGCGCTTGGACTCGGGCAGGAACAGGTTCCACAGCTCCTCGGCGCGCGCCTTCTTCTTCAGCTCCTCGATGACGGCCGGCGGCTGCCAGCGGTCGCCGGCGGCTCACCTCGTCCTTGTAGCGCTGCTCGTTGGGATAGACGTGGCTCTCCATGAACTCGGCGAGCTTCTTCTGCAGCGCCTGCACCTTGGGGGAATGATCGAAATCCATGGGGTTCCTCGCGCTCTGGCAATTGCGGTTGAGCAAACCTAGGCGCTCGGACTATCATCCGGCAAATGAATTGATCGAATTGTGATCCATAAGCACCATGCATCTAGCCAGGGTCGACCTCAACCTGTTCGTGGTGTTCGACACCATCTACGCCGAAGGCGGCATCACCCGCGCCGGCCGGCGGCTCAACCTGTCGCAGCCCGCCATCAGCCACGCGCTGGGCCGGCTCCGGGAGATGTTCGACGACCCGCTGTTCGTCCGGCACGGCCACGCCATGACGCCGACGCCGCTCGCCCGCCGCCTGATCGAGCCGGTCCGCCAGTCGCTGCGCGGGCTGGAGGTGACGCTGAGCAAGGCCGACCGCTTCGATGCGGCAACGGCGGTGAAGCGCTTCACCGTCGGCATGCGCGACGTCGTCGCCTCGGTCCTGCTGCCGGGTCTCATGCGCAACGTCGCCGCCACCGCGCCGCAGGTCGACATCAGCGTCGTGCGGGCCGAGCGCCGCGAGCTGGAGCGCGAGCTTTCCGCCGGCACGCTGGATGCGGCAATCGACGTGCTCCTCCCCTTACCAGAGGAAATCCGCCGCGAGCGCCTGGGCGTCGAGTGGATGACGGTGGTGGCGCGCCGCCGCCATCCGCGCGTGCGGGCCAAGCTCGATCTCGACGCCTACTTGGGCGAGGAGCACATCCTCGTCTCCTCGCGCCGGCGGGGCTTGAGCGCGGAGGACTTCGAGCTCGGCCGCCACAACCTCACCCGCCGCGTGCGCCTGCGCTGCCAGAGCTTCTTTGCCGCCTGCCGCGCGGTGAGCGAGACCGACCTGCTGCTCACCATGCCGCGGCGCTACGCCAGCCTCCTCAACGCCCAGTTCGGCAACCGCCTGCTGCCGTTCCCGCTCGAGGTGCCGGCCTACGACACCTACGTCTACTGGCACGCCAACGCCGCCGGCGACCCCGCCAACCAATGGCTGCGCCAGCACCTGCTCGCTGCCTGGCGCTCCGGGCGCCGACCTCTTGCATCCCCGGACGGAGCGTCCGGACTTGATCGACAAGTCCCGGGCGCTCCGAGCCGGGGCCTTTCCCCGTGCGCCGTACTCGCAAGGGCAAAGCTCCCGGATAGCCTCGGCCTATGGCCTCGGCTTCCGGGAACGCAACGGGAGAGAGGAGTCGTGCGGCGCCTCAGTCTGCCGAGCCGGAAAGGTCGAGGTGCAAGAACTGGTTGAAGGCGCTTGCTGAATAGTCCCCGAACGCCTCGCCATCGACGAAGCCGCGCTTGCGGTAGAGGGCGAGCGCCGGCTCGAAGGCCGGCCCCGATCCTGTCTCGAGGCTGATCCGGCGGTATCCTCTTTCCCGCGCGATGCCGATCAGGTGCTTGAGCATAGCGGCGCCCACGCCCTTGCGCAGATGCGCGGGATCGGTCCGCATGGACTTGATCTCGCCCGCGGCCGGGTCGAGCTCCTTCAGCGCACCCATGCCAAGCAGGATGTCGCCATCCCATGCGGCGAAGAAGCTGATCCCAGGTGCCTTCAAGCCTGCCAAATCGAGCGCGAACACGGTCCCAGGCGGCGAACTGGCATGCATGCCTTCGAGGTGCTGGCGCAGCAGCGCGATCACGCGCGGGTCGTCGAAATCGCCGGCAACGATCCTCATCCTCACCACCCCTTCCAACTATGCATCGCCACCGCTCGGATACTATGGCCGCGAACGCCAAAGCAATCACAGGCCCTCCACCTCGTCCATCGCCGCGCCACCTCATTTGGCGCTCGCAGCTCTCAACCGGGCAGCTCTCTCCGCCTTCCGAGCAACTTGGAGTTCACGAGGATGTTAGCCGCCGCCGCGGATTAGCCTCCGCCCCCGCAGCGTTAACTGCCGAGGTGTGTTAACGGGAGAACCCAATGCTCAACAGCGCAGCGAGGATCGCAGCAAGCCTCGGCCTCGCAATGGCGTTCGCCGTGGCGATGGCAGACGCGCAGGACAGGCCCGTGCGCGTACGCGGCGTCATCGAGCGAGTTGAAGGCGACATCTATTTCGTCAAAGCCAGGGAGGGCAACGAGCTGAAGCTCACTCTGGCCGACAACGCCACCGTTTCCGCGGTCGTCAAGGCGTCTCTGGCCGACGTGAAGGCAAACTCCTACGTCGGCATCGCCAGCCTGCCGCCAGCCTGACGGCACGCAGAAGGCCCTCGAGGTGCTCATCTTCCCGGAGGCCATGCGCGGCACCGGGGAGGGTCACTATGATTGGGACCTGCAGCCATCGAGCAAAATGACCAACGGCACCGTCGATGTGACCGTAACCGCCGTGGCGGGTCAGATGCTCACGGTCAAATACAAGGGCAGCGAGGCCAAGATCGTCGTCCCGCCCGAGGCGCCCATCGTGACGTTCGCCCTGGCGACAAGTCCGAGCTGAAGCCCGGTGCCGCCATATTCGTGGCCGCCGCCAAGCAGCAGCCGGATGGCACCTTGCTGGCGCCCCGCATCGGCGTCGGCCGCGGCATCGCCCCGCCGATGTAGGCGCACTTCCCCCTCTCCCCTCGGGGGAGAGGACGCCCCTCGGGGGAGAGGACGCGAGGCCATGACTTACGGCCTCGCATGTCTTCGGCAGCCGCAGGAGCAACCCAACAGGCGAGGCCGTAAGTCATCCGGCCGAGCTGGTGAGGGGCGACTGTCTTCCCGAACTTAGGAAGGCCCCCTCATCCGGCCTTCGGCCACCTTCTCCCCAAGGGGAGAAGGCCCTTTCGTCGCCCTGGAGTCCGCACGGGAGTCGATGCCGCCCCCCGCCGCGGCTCGAGGTTTTCCGTCTCACCGCATGGCCGAGGACTGCGCGACAGCCAGAGCCTCGGCGTCGGAGTAGAGCACCAGGCCCATCCTGTAGTCACCCTCCCGGCAGGCGGCGCGTGCCTCGATCATCTTCGTGGCCGCGCGGGCCAGCAGGGCCGGCGCCGCCGTCGACACGCCGTGCTCGTCGGCAAGCTTGTGCATGAGCGCCAGGTCGGCCTTCGCACACGTCAGCGCGGTGCTCGCCGGTTCTGCAATCGCGGCGGGGGCGCCGGACAAGATGCACAGAGCGGCTCCGAGACCTGCAGCGGCGAGAGCTGAAAAGAAACGTGACATGGCGAGATTTCCTTTTTTTCGAGGCGGCCTGCTTCCTGTGACTTCTGCCTTGCCAGATCGCCGGCCGACCCGCTGTGCTCTACGGCACGGACCAGAACCCGGCCGGGCAGCGCCGTCGGCGAGGAGACTGCCGATGCGCTGCTCGCAATACTCCATATTCCAAGCGGCGCTTGACCGGCCGAACCGGGTCTGAGCCAATGATACCGCGCTGGCGAGGTCGCACGGGCCTAGCCATGTCACCCTCGCACCGAACGCCGGCGCCAACGAATTCAAGCAATACCAAGCTCACTCGGAGGAAACATGCGGATTTCGTTCACCGGCGCGCTGCGCCGCAAGGCCGGCCTCGCGCTTGCCGCCGGCATCGCGCTCGCCCTTGTCCCGGCCGCCGCGCACGCCGACGACTTCAAGCTGCGCATCGCCTCGGGCCACCCGGCGGTCAACACCTACGTCAACCTGATGCAGAACTTCTTCGTGCCGGAGGTGACCAAGCGCGTCGCCGCCCGCACCAAGCACAAAGTGGAGTTCATCGAGGGCTACGGCGGCTCGATGGTGAAGGTGGCCGACACGCTCGAGGGCGTGCAGTCCGGCATCATCGACGTCGGCGGCTTCTGCTTCTGCTTCGAGCCCTCCAACCTGCCGCTGCACGCCTTCCAGGTGATGCTGCCCTTCGGCACCATGGACCCGGTGGTCAGCGTCAAGCTCGCGCGCGCCGTCTACGACAAGACGCCGTTCATGGGCAAGGTGCTGGAGGACAAGTACAGCCAGGTGCTGATCGGGCTGATCGCCGACAACGGCTACAACCTCTCCACCACCTTCGAGTGGAACTCCGTTGCAGACCTCAAGGGCCGCAAGCTCGCCGGCGCCGGCCTCAATCTCAAATGGCTGGAGTACGCCGGCGCGACACCCGTGCAGTCGTCGCTGCCGGAGGCCTACACATCGCTGCAGACCGGCGTCTACAACGGCTGGATCATGTTCCCGTCCGGCGTCGTCAACTTCAAGCTGCACGAGGTGGCCAAGATCTACACCGAGATCGGCTTCGGCGCGATCACCTGGCACGGCCTCACCATCAACAAGAACCGCTGGGCCAAGCTGCCCGATGACGTGAAAGCCATCATCGCCGAGGTCGGCCGCGAGTACGAGGCGCGCACGGGCACGGTCAACCTCGAGAACTATCCCAAGCAGCTCGAGGCCCTGAAGGCGGCCGGCGCCACGGTGCGCAAGCTGCCGGACAACGTGGCCGTCGACTGGGCCACCTCGCTCAAGACCTGGCCGCAGGAGAAGGCGACCGAGCTCGACAAGGCCGGCCTGCCGGCATCGCAGGTGCTGAAGCTCGCCGTCGACGAGGCCGAGAAGCTCGGCCACAAGTGGCCGGTGCGCTACCAGGTGAACTGATCGCCTGAGCATTCGCGGGGGCGGCGCGCGTGCCGCCTCCGCACCACCGGCTGAGGACACAAATCATGCTCGACCGTGCGCTCGGCTGGATCGCCAATACGCTGCTGGTGCTGGCGGCGCTGCTGGCCTTCGTGCTGTGCTTCATCGTCGTCGCCGACGTGGCGGGCCGCGTGCTGTTCAACACCCCCGTCAAGGGCACGCCCGAGATCGTCTCCTATTCGATCGTCGTCATCTGCTACCTGCAGGCGGCCTACGCCATCCGCAGCGGCGGCATGATCAACACCGATGCGTTCACCGCCTACCTGCCGCTGCGCGCGCAGAGCCTGCTGGCGGCGTTCGGCGCACTGCTCGGCATCATCCTGTTCGCCATCATCTGCTGGGGCGGCATCGACGGCGCCGCGCATGCGTGGAACTCGGGCGAGTTCGAGGGCGAGGGCGCGCTGCGCATCCCGGCCTGGCCGGCGCGCTTCGCCATCGTCGGCGGCACGGCGCTGGCGGCGCTGAGCTACGTCGTGCTGCTGCTGCGCAACCTCGATGCCTTCCGCCGCGGCGTCCCGCCCGCGGCCTAGTCCTCGAGCCACTGACCGGAGCCAGCCAGCATGTTCGACGCCTGGCAGATGGCGACGCTGATCGGCGTGCGCTCCTGGTGGTGGTGTTCTCCGGCGTGCACATCGCGGTGGCGCTCGGCATCACGGCGGCGCTCGGCATCTACCTGATGCAGGGCGACATCGAGGTGGTGCGCATCTTCCTCGCCAACACCGCCTACGAGGCGCTGCGCGATTACGTGTTCGCGGTCATCCCGCTGTTCATGCTGATGGGCGAGTTCCTGGCCAAGTGCGGCGCCGCCACCGACCTGTTCGCGCTGGTCAATCGCGTGACCCGGCGCGTGCCGGGCCGGCTCGGCATCGCCACGGTGCTCGCCAACGCCGTGTTCGCCTTCGTGACGGGGGTCAGCATCGCGGCGGCGGCCGCCTTCTCGCGCATCGCCTGGCCGGAGATGAAGCGCCACGGCTACGAGCGCAAGTTCGCGCTCGGCTGCATCGCCGGCAGCGCCTGCCTCGGCATGCTGATCCCGCCGTCGGTGCTGATGATCGTGTGGGGCGTGCTGACCGAGCAGGCGATCGGCAAGCTGTTCATCGCCGGCATCATTCCGGGCTTTGTGGTTGTGGCCGTCTACTCCGCCTACATTCTGTTCGTCGCCGTCACCCAGCCCGAGCGTGTCGGCGAGGCTCGCAGAGTGGCGCGCTCGGCCGGCGCCGCCGCGCCCTTGCCGCCGCCCGCAGCCCAAGTCGAGCCTTTGGACGACGCCAAGTTCCGCGAGGTGCTGCTCAGCACGGTCTTCGTCATCATCCTCATCGTCGGCGTGCTCGGCGGCATCTGGCTCGGCTACTTCACGCCGACCGAGGGAGCCGGCGTCGGTGCCGCGCTGTCGCTGCTGCTCGCCATCTTCAAGGGCATGCGCACGAAGGAGATATTCGACGTCATCCTGACGGTCGGGCGCACCTCCGCGCCGCTGCTGCTGCTGCTGGTGATGGCGCAGCTCTACAGCCGCGTGCTGTCCATGACCGGCGTCACCGGCGCGGCCCGTGCGCTGTTCCTGGATTCCGGGCTGGAGCCGTGGATGATCCTCACCATCATGGTGCTGATCTGGTTCGTGCTCGGCTGCATCATCGACTCGATCTCGATCATCCTGCTCACCGTCCCGGTGTTCGCACCGATCGCCGTGGCGCTCGGCTACGACCCGATCGCCTTCGCCATCCTCGGCATCCTCGCCATCGAGACCGGGCTGCTCACCCCACCGTTCGGCATCCTGGTGTTCACGGTGAAGGCGGCACTGCCGCAGGAGAATGTATCGACCGGCGAGATCTTCGCCGGCTCCGTGCCCTACTGGATCTGCCTGCTGATCGTGATCGTGATCCTGGCTGCCTTCCCGCAGCTCGCCACCTGGCTGCCCAATCTCGGTCGCTAACGGCACCCTGGCACCTGCGCAAAAGCGCTGTCGGCTTTTTCGTTCTTGAGGGTTGCTGACAAGCATCGCGGCGCGGCTGATGGTACTTAAGCGCTCCCCCAAAGTGGTGCTAACCTCTGTTTTGCCCCACCACCAAGCGAGGACCACCACATGCCCCGCCAGCTCCGCTCCAACTTCCCGCGCGGCTCCTCGCTGTGGGCCGTGCGGCGCGCGCAATGGCGGGCGCTCGGCCTCACCGACGCCGACATGGAGAAGCCCAAGATCGCGATGGTGAACACCTCCTCGGAGCTTGCCATCTGCTTCTCCCACCTCGACCGCATCGTGCCCGTCGTCAAGGAGGCGATCCGCGCCGCCGGCGGCCTCCCCTTCGAGGTGCGCACCGCCGCCCCCAGCGATTTCATTCATAGCGCCGGCCGCCGCGGCACCTACATCCTGCCGAGCCGCGACCTGATCGTGAACGACATCGAGGTGCAGGTGGAGGGTGCCCAGCTCGACGGCATGGTCTGCCTCACCTCCTGCGACAAGACCGTGCCCGGCCACCTGATGGCGGCGGCCCGCCTCAACTTGCCCACCCTGCTCGTCATCTGCGGCTACCAGGGGAGCGGCGAGTACCGCGGCCACCACATGGACATCGAGGAGGTGTTCCTCGGCGCCGGCCACCACGCCACCGGCAAGATCACGCTGGACGAATTGAAGGACATGAGTGAGGCCGCCATCACCTCGCCCGGCGTGTGCTCCGGCATGGGCACGGCCAACTCCATGCACTCGGTGTGCGAGGGGCTCGGCATGTCGCTGCCGGGCGGTGCGCCGGTCGCCGCCATGAGCGCGGCGGCCCTCGAGCACGCGCGCGCCTCGGGCGCGCCGCATCGTCGAGATGGTGGAGGAGGACCTGCGCCCGCGCCAGATCATGACGCAAGGCGCCTTCGCCAACGCCGCCGCCGTCGTGCTTGCGCTGACCGGCTCCATCAACTGCATCAAGCACCTGCAGGCAACCGCGGTGGAGGCCGGCCTCGACCTCGACGTCTACAAGCTGTTCGAGGAGCAGATGGCGCGCATCCCCGTGCTGTGCGCGGTGCGGCCCAACGGCGAGAGCTCGATCGAGGAGCTGGAGGCCGGCGGCGGCGCCCGCGCCGTGATGAAGCAGCTGGGCGACCTGATCGACGGCGGCGCGCTGCACCGTCTCCGGCAAGACGGTCGCCGAGAACCTCGCCGACTATCAGGTCCCGGCCAACTCGCACGTACGCACCCGCGCCGACGCGCTCTCCAACAAACCCGGCATCGTCATCGTGCGCGGCTCGCTGGCGCCGGACGGCGGCATCATCAAGATGGGCCTCAGGTGGGACCGCCCGCTCAAGGTCACCGGCCGCGCCAAGACCTTCAGCGCCTGGGAGCAGGCCTTCGAGGCGCTCAAGGCCGGCAAAATACAGAAAGGCGACGTCGTCGTGCTGCGCGGCATCGGCGTCAAGGGCGGCCCAGGCATGGGCATGGCCTCGCGCATCGTCTTCGCGCTCGACGGCGCCGGCCTCGGCCCCGACGTTCCGGTCGTCACCGACGGGCAGCTCTCGGGCCTCGTCAACAAGGGGCTGGTGGTCGGCGAGGTGACGCCCGAGGCCGCCATCGGCGGCCCGCTCGGCCTGGTCGAGGACGGCGACGCCATCATCATCGACGTCGAGAAGCGCGCACCGTCGATCTCGACATATCCGCCACCGAGATGGCCGTGCGCCGCCAGCGCTTCAAGCCGCCCGCCCCGCATGCCGACAACAGCTGGGTCAATATCTATGAGCGCTCGGTGCAGCCGCTGTCGCGCGGCGCCGCGCTCGTCGGCCGGAAGCCGACATAGATACAAAGACCCTAAGCTGCGCTCCGCGACGCACGTCCCCGCCGCTTGCGTGGCTTAGCCTTGGCGGCCGGGGAGACCGTCGCACCGGCCGCAGCGACCTTGCGCAGCTCCTTGGCCGATTCCACGGTCAGCCGCTCGGCGAAATAGGCAATGGTCGGCTTCAGCCCGTCCGCCAGCGCCACCTGCGGCACCCAGTCGAGCTTGGCCCGCGCCTGCGTGATGTCGGGCCGGCGCTGCTTGGGGTCATCCTGCGGCAGGGGCATGTAGGTCAGCGCCGAGCTCGAGCCCGTCTGCTCGACGACCAGCTCGGCCAGAGCCTTGATGGTGAACTCGGCCGGGTTGCCGAGATTGACCGGCCCCGTCACCTCCGCCGGCGACTCCATCAGCCTGATCAGGCCCTCGATCAGATCGTCCACATAGCAGAACGATCGCGTCTGCTGGCCCTCGCCATAGAGCGTGATCGGCTCGTCCTTCAGGGCCTGCACGATGAAGTTCGACACCACCCGCCCGTCCGCCGGGTGCATGCGCGGCCCGTAGGTATTGAAGATGCGCGCGACCTTGATCTGCAGCTTGTGCTGCCGGTGATAGTCGAAGAACAGCGTCTCCGCGCAGCGCTTGCCCTCGTCGTAGCAGGAGCGCGACGCCGATCGGATTGACGTTGCCCCAGTACGTTTCGGGTTGCGGGTGCAACGCGGGATCGCCGTACACCTCGCTGGTCGAGGCCTGCAGGATCCGGCATTTCAGCCGCTTGGCGAGCCCCAGCATGTTGATGGCGCCGTGCACCGACGTCTTGGTCGTCTGCACGGGATCGTGCTGGTAGTGGATCGGCGAGGCCGGACAGGCCAGGTTGTAGATCTCGTCGACCTCGACGTAGAGCGGCATCGTCACGTCGTGGCGCATGAACTCGAAGCGCGGCTGCCCGTGCAGGTGCTCGATGTTGCGCTTGGTGCCGGTGAACAGGTTGTCGACGCACAGCACCTCGTGGCCCGCCGCGAGCAGCCGGTCGATCAGATGCGATCCGAGGAAGCCGGCGCCGCCGGTCACCAGCACCCGCTTCCTGCTGTCGTATAGCCGCGCCATTCCGCCACCGCCCGCAAGGATTTTTCGGACGAAGCGTGGCACGATTCGCTGGCGCGAAGCTTGTCTCGCCCCCGACCGCAGCAGCGCGCGGAAACTGTTCCACGTTGAGACATTGCGGCGCAGAGGCGGAAAATTCGTGGCAATTGCGGCGCGAAAGCGCCCGGCAAGGCACACTGATTAAGCCATTCTTAGAAATTTGCTCCTAGCGTTAATGGGCGGCTCACCAACTCGAGCATTCTCATCCCGTGCGGCCAGCCTCGATGAACGTGTCTGTATCGGCAAGTCCTTGCAGAGATCGCGCGATGCAGCGCGACCCGCGCAGGGCCAATTCGTTGCGCGTGGCGCCACCAAACGTCTGCTGAACCGGAGATCTCTGAAATGTCTATCATTAGCATGCTGACGACGAAGCAGATCGCCGGTCTGTCGACCACTGCAATCGTCAATCTCACCACCACCGACGTGGCGGAATTGAACACCACGCAGATTGGCGCACTGACAGCTACTCAGCTCAACGCTTTTGAGACGACCGATCTCCAGGCCTTCGAGACGACGCAGATCACCGGCTTCTCCGTCAACGCCATCAAGGGCATCTCCATCACCGCCCTGATCGCCCTCACCGACACGCAGACCGGCGCCCTCACTACCACCCAGATCTCCAACCTCACCACCACCGCCCTCGGCGGCCTGAGCTCCACCGAGGTGCAGGCCTGGAACACCACCCAGCTCGGCGCGATCAGCTCCAAGCAGCTCGGCGGCCTCACCACCACCGCGATCGACAGCTTCTCCACCACCCAGCTCGGCGACCTCACCACCACCCAGGTGCAGGGCCTCACCACCATCCAGCTCAACGGCATGTCGACCACGAGCCTCAACGCGCTCGATGTGACCGACCTGTCCACCGCCCAGGTCAAGGGCCTCAACGGCACGGCGGTCGGCAACCTGACCGACACCCAGGCTCAGGCCCTGACCTCCACGCAGATCGCCGTCCTGTCGACCACCGCGCTCTCCGCGCTGAGCTCCACCGACGTGCAGGGCTGGAACACCACGCAGGTCGCAGCCCTGAGCTCTAGCCAGCTCGGCAAGCTCACCAGCACGGACATCGCCGACTTCGCCACCACTCAGATCACCGACCTGACCAGCACCCAGGTGCGCGGTCTCACCACCAGCCAGGTCAATGCGCTCGCCACCACCGAGCTCAACGCCATCGACGCAACCGACTTCTCGACCGCGCAGATCGCGGGCCTGACCTCCACCGCGGCCGGCAATCTAGACACCACGCAGCTCGGCGACTTGACGTCCACGCAGCTCGGCTTCCTGTCCACCACCGCGCTCAACGGCCTGAGCTCCACGGTGCTGCAGTCGCTCGACACCACTCAGCTAGGCGGCATCACCACCAAGCAGCTCGGCGGCCTCACCACCACGGCGATTGCCCGGTTCTCCACCACCCAGCTCGGTGATCTGACCACCACCCAGGTGCAGGGCCTCACCACCAACCAGCTCAACACGCTCGCCACCACCGAGCTCAACTCCCTCGACGTCGTCGACTTCTCGACCACGCAGATCAAGGGCCTGAACGGCACCGGCATCGACAATCTGACCGACACCCAGGCCGGTGCGTTCACCGCGACCCAGATCGGCTTCCTGGCCACCTCGGCCATGGCCTCGCTGAGCTCCACCGTGCTGCAGGCCTGGGACACCACCCAGATCGGCGCCATCAACTCCAAGCAGCTCGGCGCGCTGACCACCACGGCGATCGACAATTTCTCCACCACCCAGCTCGGTGATCTGACCACCACCCAGGCGCAGGGCCTGACGGTGTCGCAGCTCAACGCGCTGTCGACCACCAGCCTCAACGCCCTCGACGTCGTCGATCTCTCCACCACGCAGATCAAGGGCCTGACCACCACCGCCCTCACCAACCTGAGCGACACACAGGCGGCGGCGCTGACGGCGACGGCCATCGGAGCCCTGGCGGCCACGGGCATCGAGGCCCTGAGCTCCACCGACGTGCAGGCCTGGAACACCACCCAGATCGGGGCGCTGACCTCCACGCAGCTCGGCAAGCTGACCACCACGGCGATCGCCAACCTCTCAACCACCCAGATCACCGACCTGACGAGCACGCAGGTGCGCGGCCTGACCAGCACGCAGCTCAACGCGCTCGCCACCACCGAGCTCAACGCCATCGACGCCACCGACTTCTCGACGCAGCAGATCGCCGGCATCGAGGCGACCACCATCGTCGACATGAGCACCACGCAGACCGGCGCACTCACCTCGACGCAGATCGGCGCCATCTCCAATACGGCGCTCGGCGGCCTGACCTCGACGGTGGTGCAGTCGCTCGACACCACCCAGCTCGGCGGCATCACCACCAAGCAGCTCGGCGGCCTCACCACCACGGCGATCGCCAACTTCTCCACCACCCAGCTCGGTGACCTGACCACCACCCAGGTGCAGGGCCTCACCGCCACGCAGCTCAACAGCCTGGCCACCACCGAGCTCAACGCGCTGGACGTGGCCGATATCTCGACCACGCAGATCAAGGGCCTGAACGCCACCGGCATCGACAATCTGACCGATACGCAGGCCGGTGCGTTCACCTCGACCCAGATCGGCTTCCTGGCCACCTCGGCCATGGCCTCGCTGAGCTCCACCGTGCTGCAGGCCTGGGACACCACCCAGATCGGCGCCATCAGCTCCAAGCAACTGGGCGCGCTGACCACCACGGCGATCGACAATTTCTCCACCACCCAGCTCGGTGACCTGACCACCACCCAGGTGCAGGGCCTGACGGTGTCGCAGCTCAACGCGCTGTCGACCACCAGCCTCAACGCCCTCGACGTCGTCGATCTCTCCACCACCCAGATCAAGGGCCTGAGCACCACGGCGCTCGACAACCTGACCGACACCCAGGCGCAGGCGCTCTCCGCCACCGCCATCGGTGCTCTGGCGGGCACGGGCATCGAGGCCCTGAGCTCCACCGACGTGCAGGGCTGGAACACCACCCAGCTCGCGGCTCTGACCTCGACGCAGCTCGGCAAGCTGACCACCACGGCGATCGCCGAGTTCTCCACCACCCAGCTCACCGATCTGACGAGCACCCAGGTGCGCGGCTTCACCAGCACGCAGGTCAATGCCCTGTCGACGACGGCGCTCACCGCGCTGGATGCCACCGACTTCTCGACTCAGCAGGTCGGCGGCATGAGCTCCACCACGATCAACAACATGAGCACCACCCAGACGGGTGCGCTCACCTCGACGCAGATCGGCTCGATCTCCAACACGGCGCTCGGGGGCATGACCTCGACGGTGGTGCAGTCGCTCGACACCACGCAGCTCGGTGGCATCACCACCAAGCAGCTCGCCGGCCTCACCACCACGGCGATCGCCAACTTCTCCACCACCCAGCTCGGTGACCTGACCACCACCCAGGCGCAGGGTCTGACGGCGTCCCAGCTCAATGCGCTCGCCACTACCGAGCTCAATGCCCTCGACGTCGTCGACTTCTCGACCACGCAGATCAAGGGCCTGAACGCCACCGGCATCGACAATCTGACCGACACGCAGGCCGGCGCGTTCACCTCGACCCAGATCGGCTTCCTGGCCACCTCGGCCATGGCCTCGCTGAGCTCTACGGTGCTGCAGGCCTGGGACACCACCCAGATCGGCGCCATCAGCTCCAAGCAGCTGGGCGCGCTGACCACCACGGCCATCGACAATTTCTCCACCACCCAGCTCGGTGACCTGACCACCACCCAGGCCCAAGGCCTCACGGCGTCGCAGCTCAATGCGCTGTCGACCACCAGCCTCAACGCCCTCGATGTCGTCGACCTGTCGGTGACGCAGATCAAGGGCCTGAGCACCACGGCGCTCAGCGACCTGTCGGATACGCAGGCGGCGGCGCTGACGGCGACGGCCATCGGAGCCCTGGCGGCCACTGGCCTCGAGGCTCTGAGCTCGACCGACGTGCAGGCCTGGAACACCACCCAGCTCGGCGCGATCACCTCCAAGCAGGTGGGCGGCCTCACCACCACGGCGATCGCCGAGTTCACGACCACCCAGATCGGCGACCTGAGCACTACCCAGGTCCAGGGCCTGACCTCGACGCAGCTCAACAGCCTGGCAACCACCGAGCTGAATGCGCTGGACGTGGTCGACTTCTCGACCACGCAGATCAAGGGCCTCACCTCCACGGCGGTCGACAACCTGACCGACACCCAGGCCGGTGCGTTCACGTCGACCCAGATCGCGGTGCTGACGGCCACCGCACTCGGCGGGGTGAGCTCGACCGTACTGCAGGGCTGGAACACGACGCAGATCGGCGCGCTGACCTCGCAGCAGCTCGGCGGCCTGACCACCACGGCGGTCGACAACTTCTCGACCACCCAGCTCGACGATCTGACGACCACGCAGGTGCGCGGCCTGACCTCGACGCAGCTCAACGCTCTGTCGACGACCAGCCTCAACGCGCTGAGCGTGCCCGAGTTCTCGACGCAGCAGGTGGCCGGCCTCAACTCCACGGCGGTGGACAACCTGACCGACACGCAGATCGGCGCGTTCACTGCCGCTCAGATCAGCGCGCTGACCACGACGGGCCTCGGGGCGTTCTCGACCACCCAGCTGGGCGACCTGACCACCACGCAGGCGACGGCGTTGACGGCCAACCAGCTCGGCTCGCTGACCACGACCAACTTCACGGCCCTGTCGAGCACCACGGGCCTGCCGGCGCTGAGCACGACGTCGATCAGCGGCATCACCACCACGCAGATCAACGCCCTCTCCTCGACCCAGGGCAACGCCTTCGTCACCACCCAGATCGAGGTGATGTCGGCGGACCAGATCAACGCCCTGATCACGGTCGTGAACTCGTAGATCGGGTAAGGCCAGACGCCAGCGGCCGGCGAGCAACCCTCGCCGGCCGCTTTGTTTTTGCGGGGCCGCAGCGCGGCATGGCCGGCCTCCCGCCCTGGGGCTTGCACGGGCCTGTCGCGCCGCCGCCCCGCCGGCGCTGCGCGATTGACACCCCAGCGCCGAATCACCTGTAACAAGGGTGGAAAAGTGTGTTCGCGCCAATTGACAAACGGGTGGGGCCCCTCGTGCAGCAATCGACGATTCTCGAACTGTTCTCCGACGCCGAAAGGCTCAATCGCCTGGAAGAGCCGCAGAAGGTCGCCGATCTCTACAAGAACTGGATCGCTGCCAACTCGACCAACCCTCTCCTGCACGCGGTCTACTTCAACTATGGCGTGACGCTCTCCAAGGTCGGCGACCGCGCCGGCGCCATCAACGTGTTCCGCGAATGCATCCGCCTGAAGCCCGACTTCCACCCGCCCTACATCAACCTCGGCCGCCAGCTCGAGGATGCGGGCCAGCCCGGGTTCGCGGTGGCGCAGTGGATGGAGCTGGTGAAAGGCCTCGCCGCCGTCAACGGCGACGCCGTCAAGCACAAGCTCATCACCCTACAGCAGCTCGGCCGCGTCCTGGAAGGCGCCCACAGCGACGGCCCCGCCGAGGACGCCCTGAAGCAGTCGCTCGAGATCAACCCGACGCAGGGCGAGGTCATCCAGCACTACGTCGCGCTGCGCCAGCGCCAGTGCAAATGGCCCGTGATCGAGAGCACCGAGCACATCGACGCCAAGAAGCTGATGGCTGGCATCTCGCCGCTGTCGCTCGCCAACTACGCCGACGACCCCATGTTCCAGCTGGCGCGCGCCCACAACTACAGCCGCCACCTGCTCGGCACGCCCAGCACGCGCCCGCGGCATTTCTCGGCGCCGGCGCTGGGGCGCAACTCGGCCAAGCTTCGGATCGGCTACGTCTCCTCCGACATGCGCGAGCACGCGGTCGGCTTTGCCTTCACCGACCTGTTCGAGACGCACGACAAGTCGAGCTTCGAGATCTTCGTCTACTACTGCGGCATCAACCGCGCCGACGGGACGCAGGCGAGGATCAAGCAGAGCGTCGACAGCTGGGTCGAGATCAACGGCATCACCGACCAGCAGACGGCCGCCAGGATCGAGGACGACAAGATCGACATCCTGATCGACCTCAACGGCTTCACGCGCGACGCGCGCACCAAGGTGTTCGGCTTCCGCCCGGCGCCCATCATCGTCAACTGGTTCGGCTTCCCGGGCACCATGGGCAGCCCCTGCCACCACTACATCATCGCCGATCCGCACATCATCCCCGAGGGCAATGAGCGCTACTACTCGGAGAAGGTGCTGCGCCTGCCCTGCTACCAGCCCAACGACCGCAAGCGCATGGTCGCGCCCCGCCCCGCCCGCAAGGACGAGAACCTGCCCGAGGATGCCTTCGTCTACTGCTGCCTCAACGGCATGCAGAAGATCACCGCGCCCGTCTTCAAGAGCTGGATGACGATCCTCTCCAACGTGCCGGGCAGCGTGCTGTGGCTGCTGTCGGGCACGGGCGATGCCAACGCGCGCCTCACCAAGGTCGCCGAGCAGAACGGCATTCCCTCGCACCGGCTGATCTTCGCCGAGAAGCGGCCCAACCCGCTGCACCTGGCCCGCTACGGCCTTGCCGACCTGTTCCTCGACACGTTCCCCTACGGCGCCCACACCACGGCCGCCGACTCCATGTGGATGGGCGTGCCGATCCTCACCGTGCCCGGCCGCAGCTTCGCCGCAAGGGTGTGCAGCAGCGTCGTGCGCGCCGCCGGCATGGAGGATTTCGTCTGCCCGACCGCCGACGTCTACGTGACGCGCGCCATCGAGCTCGGCCGCAATCCCGAGAGGATGGCGGCGGCCAAGCAGAAGCTGGTCGACGGGCGCGACACCTGCCTGCTGTTCGACACGCCGACGCTGGTCCGCGCGCTGGAGGACCTCTACCGCCAGATGTGGGCCGACTTCGAGGCCGGCAACCTGCCCAGGCCCGACCTCACCAACCTCGACACCTACCACAGCGTCGGCACCGCGCTGGCGCTCGAGGGCGTCGGCTCGCTCACCGACGAGGCCTACGCCAAGCGCTACGAGGAGCGCCTCGACCTGTGGCACGCGAACTTCCCCATGCCCCCCGACCGACGGTTTTGGCCTGGTGCGGCCTGAGCGCCACCAGTTCAGCTGTGAAGCCGGGACCTTTTCCCCGCTTCCTTTTTCGATCGAGCCGGCGGCCTTGGTATCGCCTCCGGCGGCCACGTTTCATTGCCGGGCTTGTCCCGGCCACCCCCCTAAGCCGCCACCACGACGTCGCCGATCTGCACGTTGCCGTCGGCCAGCTCGCGCGGGTTGAGCTCGAGCGCCTCGGCGCGATCGGAGATGCCGGGGTGGGTCTCGAACAGCCAGTTGTCGCGCGGGCGGAAGATCTTAACGGCCGCCAGCCCGTGGCGATGTGGTGGATGCGGGCGAGCCCGACCACCAGGGCCGCGCGGCCATCCCAGCCCGCGAGCTTCACGGCGCCGACATCGGCCAGGTACTCGCGCGTTCTGGAATGCGCCGCCGCCAGCAGCTTGTAGAGCATGTGCGTGAGCGACAGCACTGCCCACGCCACGAACAGGAACACGGCCTCGCGCCAGCCGTGGGCGAAGAGGTCGTAGGCCGCCGACGTCAGCAGCGCCCACTTCTGGATGGCAATCGCGCTGTTGCCGGCGCCGATCAGCACCGCCGGCACCACGTCGAGGTGCTTGAGGTGGCTGACCTCGTGCGCGCTGACATAGGTCGTCTCCTGCGGGGTAAGCGTCTCGACGAT
Source organism: uncultured Alphaproteobacteria bacterium (assembly GCA_963756735.1). Taxonomy (GTDB): domain Bacteria; phylum Pseudomonadota; class Alphaproteobacteria; order Rhizobiales; family Hyphomicrobiaceae; genus AWTP1-13. The sequence goes on along the minus strand of CAVWOY010000015.1, from coordinate 2,467 downwards.
GTTGCCGATGATGATCACCTTGGGGCCCGACAGGAAGCTTTGTGTCGCCGCCGCGTTGAGGATGCGCCCCATGCCGCGCAGGATGACGAGCGTCGGCGGCCTGACGCCTGCCTGCTCGGCGAGACTGCGCAGCTGCGCCTGGTACTCGGGATACTCGTCGGGCTTGGCCTTGTAGCGCCACAGCATCATGAAGCCGCCGACCTCGAGCGTGCCCCAGGCGATCAGCAGCGACCACCAGCCGTAGGCGAAGTAGTTGCCGAGTGCGCGCTCCTCGTAGGGCCCGGGGACGAAGCCGGTGCCGAACAGCAGCTCGTGGCCGAGGCTCACGATGGCCGGCTGATACCAGAACAGGGCGATCATCGAGCCCAGGAAGAACCAGCTCACCAGCACCTGCCGCGCCACGTGCCAGCGCAGTTGCGGAACCGATGACCACAGCATGTCATCACTCCCCGAACGCCGCAGATATGCGCAATGCGCCATACCATGCCATTGTGGCCATGCCATTGTCGCAGCGTGCGCGCAGTTGCAAAATCCGCAACGATCACCGAGGTTTCCGCTGGTCGCAGCTGACGCTGCGGAAATCGTCACGCTGCGCTGCATCGACAGACGCCGATTGACACCACACCAATTCTCGCGCTGACTTGTGAAGCGATGGAGTTGGAAGCCGGAGGGAGGTGCGTTGCGGGCACCTTTTGCGCAGGGTGGAGGAAACGCCCTTGCTTCTCTGCCCGCAACATCTTGCGACAGTTCGATGACGGCCGGGCCCAGACGCGCCAGTCTCGGCTTTCACAGGACTGCTGTCATCGTTCTGCAAGGTGCGAGGCGCATAGGATCAAAAGCGAATGTCAGTCGAGCGTTCTCACCAACCACGCTTGACGACCCCGGGTCATGCGAGCTCCCGACCTCACGCAGTCCATGCCCCCGAAGCCGCCGCCGGGCTGGCGCGCGCCGCGGGCGCGCGAGATCTCAGTTGGGCGCTTCCCTCCATGCATCGGGTCGGCGATCGCCTGTTGCTGCGTGCGCTCGCACTGCTTGCCACCCGCCATATCGTCGCGATCCACGGCCTCGAGCACATTCGTCCCGCGTGTGACCCCTTCATCCTGGTCGCCAATCACAGCACGCGGCGCGAAGCCATCCTGGTGCCGGCGATGCTCTTCCTGCATCGCGGCGGGCGCGTCGTGCACTTCCTGGCCGACTGGAATTTCCAGCTGATCCCGGGCGTGGGCCTGATCTACTCCCGCGCCGAGGTCGTAACGGTGACGCGCAAATCCGCCAGGCCCCGGTTCCTGAACGTCCTGAAGCCGCTCTACGGACAGCGCCGGTCCCGATGGAGCGCGCCAAAGCGCTGCTGGCCGCCGGCCGCTCGATCGGCGTTTTCCCCGAGGGCACGGCCAATCGCAAGACCGCCGAGCTGCTGCGCGGGCGTCGCGGTGCCGCCCGCTGTCGCTGGAGATGGGCATTCCCGTCATACCGCTGGGCATCCGTTTTCCCGGCGTCGACCCGGCGCAACCAATTCCCAGAAACGCTCCCATGGAGCTGCACATTGGCGCACCCCTGCGGCCGCCGAGCCTCGAGGTGCGGCAGCGACGATGAGCGAGGTGAGCGCGTGGCACTCCGTGATCATGACTGAGATTGCGCAGCTCTCGGGCAAGGCGTGGAAGGGAGCCGCCAAGGAGGCCGACCCATGATCGACGACACCCGCGTGCAGGCGGAGCGTATCCGTGACGAGGCGGGCCGGGGCGCTGCGCTCGGCGTGCTTCGGGTCACCTATCAGAGCGAGAAGGGCTGGATCATCGATCCCGCCCACCAGTTTCCCTCCGTCGACCTCCAGCGGCCGGACATGACCTGGTTTCTGGTCCGCCTCGAGGGCGAGCCCGTGGGTGTGCTGCGCACGTTCTACGACCCGCCGATTCTGCAGTACGCAAAGTACGGCCTGAAGCTCATCGACAACGCGTCGACATCGAGAAGTTCCTGGAGCAGCACCGCATCGCCGAGGTCGGCGGCTTGCGATCATCGCCCCGCACCGCAACAATGTGCTGCTTGCCGCGGCCTTGATGCGCGCCTCCACCGAGGAGGTGGTGGACCGCGGCTATACCCACCTCGTCACCGACGTGTTCGAGGACGACCCGCACAGCCCGCTGGGCTTCCACACCCGCGTCATGGGCTTCCTGCCGGTTGCCACCCACGACCATGGCGAGCTCAACTGCAAGAGCCGGCGCATCACCCTGCTGCTCGACCTCAAGTCGACCTACCGGCGGCTGAGGGCCCGCGGCAACTGGGTCTACCGCTACCTCACCGCGCGCTGGCCCGACGCCTTCCATCGCCGCCTGGCGGCGTAGGCGCTGATAGCCAGCCCTTCGCCCCGGCCGCTATAGTGCCCCTGTTGCCCGTCGCCGGAGGACAAGCTTCGACATGCCAGCAGCGCCCTATCCCCGCGACCTCATCGGCTACGGCCGCAACCCGCCCA
>CAVWOY010000014.1:0-204407 GCA_963756735.1 uncultured Alphaproteobacteria bacterium | reverse complement strand
GGGTTTCTGGCCAATTCACGTCGGAAGAGAGCCTCAAGGCCGTCAACTTCCGATTCAGCGGCCGGTTCTTTCGCCTCAGCGACATCGCCAAGGTGCGTCGTACCTACGTCGACCCGCAGCAGCCAATGTTTCGCTACAACGGCACTCCGGCGATCGGCCTCGCCATCTCGATGACCAAGAACGCCAACGTCCTTGCGTTCGGCGAACACATGAAGGAGCGGCTCGCTAAGGTGACCGCGAACCTGCCGGTCGGCATCGAGTTCGCATCTGGTCGCAGACCAGCCGCACGTCGTCGAGGAGGCCGTAAGCGAGTTCGTCAAAACGCTGATCGAAGCCATCGCCATTGTGCTGGGCGTGAGCTTTCTGGCGCTGGGCTGGCGTCCCGGCATCGTCGTCGCCATCGCAATACCGCTAGTTCTCGCCATCACCTTCATCGTCATGAAGATGACGGGCATCGGTCTGCAGCGTATCTCGCTCGGCGCGCTCATCATCGGGCTCGGGCTGCTCGTCGACGATGCCATGATCGCGGTTGAGACCATGATCACCAAGCTCGAGGAGGGTTGTGACAAGATCACCGCCGCAACCTACGCCTACACCTCCACCGCCTTCCCGATGCTGACCGGCACGCTCGTGACGGTCGCCGGATTTATCCCGGTCGGCTTTGCGGCAAGTGGCGCCGGTGAATATACTTTCACACTGTTCGCGGTCGTGGGAGTTGCGCTCATAGCCTCCTGGGTGGTCGCCGTGCTGTTCACGCCGCTTGCCGGTGTGTTCATTCTTTCCGACAAGCTGAAGGGCCATGGCCATGAGCCATCGCGCTTTGCGCGTGCCTTCCATGCCCTGCTGGACCGGGTCCTGCGCATGAAGTACGCGGTCATCGCTGCGACAGCAGGGTTATTTGTTGCTGCGATCCTCGGCATGCAGCTCGTGCAGCAGCAGTTCTTCCCGAGTTCCGATCGTCCAGAGCTGCTCGTCGATGTCACGCTGCCCCAAGGGTCCTCCATCAACGCCACACGAAAGGTGGTCGATGATCTCGAGGCGATCCTGAAGGCCGACCCCGACATCGAGCACTGGTCGTTCTATGTCGGCAGCGGCGCCATTCGCTTTTACTTGCCGCTCGACCAGCAGCTCGCCAACGACTTCTTCGCGCAAGCCGTCGTCGTTACCAAGGGTTTCAAGGTGCGCTCCGGCGTGCAGCAGCGCATTCTTTCCGCGTTGAAGCGGCCTGAGTTCGAACAGGTGCTTTCCCGCGTCAGCCCACTTGAGCTCGGACCCCCAGTCGGTTGGCCTCTCAAGTTCCGCATCAGCGGGCCAGATCCGGCGAAGGTGCGCGAATTGGCCCATGGCTTCGCCTCGTTGCTCGGCAATAGCCCGAACGCCCGCAACATCAACTTCGACTGGAACGAACCCTCGAAGGCTGTCCGCATCGAGGTGGACCAGGATCGGGCCCGCGCGCTCGGTATCAGCTCGCAAGCCTTGAGCCAGACCATCAACGCTGTGTTGTCCGGCACGACGGTGACGCAGCTGCGCGACAGCATCTACCTCATCGATATCGTTGCCCGTGCGATCCCTGAGGAGCGTGCGAAGCTCGAAACCTTGCGCAGCCTGATGCTCGAGACACCCGGCGGAAAATCGGTGCCGCTGGAGCAGGTGGCAAAGCTCTCATATGGCCTCGAGCCGCCGTTGATCTGGCGCAGGCAGCGCCTTCCGACCATTACTGTCCAGGCCGATACCGCGCCCGGCGTCGAGGCTGCGACCGTGGTGCGTTCGTTCGCCACTGAGCTCGCCGATTTCAGGGCGAAACTGCCGGAGGGCTACGAGATCATAGTCGGCGGCACTGTGGAGGACAGCGCCAAGGCCGAGGCCAGCGTCTTCGCCGTCTTCCCGCTCATGCTGCTCGTCATGATGACGATCCTCATGGTGCAGCTGCAGAGCTTCCAGCGTCTGTTTCTAGTGCTCGCTACGGCGCCGTTAGCCCTTGTAGGGGTTGCCGCAGCGCTGCTGATCTCGGGCGCACCGATGGGGTTCGTCGCCATTCTCGGCATTGTCTCGCTGGTCGGCATGGTTATCCGTAACTCGGTGATCCTGATCGACCAGATCGAAACGGAAATCGCGAACGGTCAGCACCCGTGGAATGCGGTCATTGCAGCCACGCAGCACCGACTGCGTCCGATCCTGCTCACGGCCGCCGCAGCCATCCTTGGCATGATACCGATCGCGCCGACCGTGTTCTGGGGGCCTATGGCCTATGCGGTGATGGGCGGGCTGGTCGTGGCCACGCTCCTTACACTGGTGTTCCTGCCGGCCCTGTACGTGGCCTGGTTCCGCATCCAGCCGGCGGAAATGTGCGCCGACAGGCCAGGGAGTGCCAGCAATGCGGGCCTGGCATCGGTTTTGGGGGGGCGCGCCCCTGGTCTTCCTTTCGGGACCAAGCTGCGCTTACGCGCCTCAACCCTTCCATTCGTCCTGCTTAGAATGGCGGCGCGTTGGCGGCGTACTTTCAACCTCAAGAGCGCAGCGTCCGTTCCTGCGCGGAATGCCCTGATCGCTGAAGATGGCGAGGACAACGAAAGTGGCCATAGGAACCTCCGTGTGTTGGCCCCCAGCCGATAGCTCCACCTTACTCTGGATCCAGTTGCACATCCATCTCCGCACGATGTCTTTATCGGACTCTGCCAACTCAGAGCCGTAGCAGTGGGCTAGGCCATTGAGCCGGTCGGCGGCCTGCTAGGGCGATCCTATCGATGCGGCGCGCGCTCGACGGAGGATCGAGTGGCGTTTTCATGCGGCCATCACGCCATCCGCTGCTTGCTGTGCCTTCCGCTTGGAGAGAAGGAGCTGCTCGAACTCGTGCGCGGGGAGCGGCCTGCTGAACAGGAAGCCCTGCATCTCCGTGCAGCCCTCCGACTTTATCGCCTCCAGTTGCTCCTGGGTTTCCACGCCCTCCGCGGTCGCCGCGACACCCAGCCCATTCGCCAATGCCGCAACGGCCCGCACAATGTTCAGCGAACTCGCGCTCTCGACTATGTTGCTGATGAACGAGCGGTCGATCTTGATCTTGTCGAACGGGAACCTCTGCAGGTAGGTGAGCGAGGAGTAGCCCGTGCCGAAATCGTCCATGGCGATGAGCACGCCGAGTTCGCGCAACCGGTACAAGGTGGCCAGCGTCGTCTCGCTGTCTTGCAGCAGGATGGTCTCGGTGATCTCCAGCTCGAGCCTGTCCGCTGCCAGGCCCGAGGAGGCGAGGGCGCCGACGATCACCTGCAGCAGGCCGGGGCTGCGGAATTGGGCTGGCGAAAGATTGACCGCAACCTTGAGGTTTCCGGGCCACTGGGCGGCCGTCGTGCAAGCCTGCCTGATCACCCATTCGCCGAGCGGGATGATCAAGCCGATCTCCTCGGCCAGGGGGATGAATGTGCCGGGCGAGACCATGCCCCTCTCGGGATGCTTCCAGCGAATAAGCGCTTCGCACCCGCTGATGCGGTCGCTGCCGAGATCGACCACCGGCTGGTAGTGGAGCTCGAATTCGCCGCCGGCCAGCGCCTTGCGCAGATCCTGCTCCAAGACCCGTCGCGCCTGCATCTGGGCATCCATGTCCGGCTCGAAGAAACGGAACGTGCCGCGCCCGTCGCCCTTGGCGCGGTAGAGCGCCAGGTCTGCATTCCTCACCAGTTCGTCGGGCTTCTCGCCGTCTGTTGGGCCCATCGCAATGCCCACGCTGGTTCCGATCACGACCTGATGGCCCTCGATGTTGAATGGCTGGCTGAGCGCCGCGATCACGCGCTGGGCGAGACTGGTCGCATCTGCGATCTGCGATAGACCGACCTGCACGATGGCGAACTCGTCGCCGCCCATGCGGGCGATCGTGTCCGTCTCGCGGACCAGTGACCTCAGCCGCTCGCCTACCATTTGCAACAGCTTGTCGCCGACCGGGTGACCCAGCGTGTCGTTAACGTGTTTGAAGCGGTCGAGATCGAGAATATGGGTGGCAACGATATCGCCGCGACGGGCGAGCGCCTCCTCCAGCCGCTGGTTCAGGAGCGCCCGGTTGGGCAGCCCAGTCAACGTGTCGTGCTGCGCCATATGGGCGATCTTGGCCTCCGAGCGGCGCTGCTCGGTGATGTCGTGGTGCGTGGTCACCCTGCCGCCATTGGCCATGGGCTGCACCGACACCGCGATGAAGCGCCCGTCCGGAAGCTCCACCACATGATGGCTTGCATTCTGGCCGGCCGCGCGAGCCAGCATCGGCTCGACCACCTCCTCGACGGTCTTTGTGCCATAGTGGCCTTTGGCAACGCGATGCTCGATGATCTCCCGCAGATGCATTCCGGCTTTCACCTGCTCGGGCTCGAGGCCGTAGACCTCCGCATAACGCTCGTTGGCGAGAACGAGGCGAAGCTCCGCATCGAACATTGCAAGGCCCTGGACCATGTAGCTCAACGCTGCGTCCAATCGCTCTCTCAACTTCTCGCGCTCGGTGATGTCCTCGTGCGTGCTCACCACACCGCCACCCGCCACCAGGCGCCGCTGCACCGAAACGAAGCGCCCGTCGGACAGCGGCAGAACGTCCGACGCCTCCTTGTGAAAATTAGCCAGGCCCGTTTCCACCCACTGCTGCGCGCTGTCGTTGTCGTAGAAGCCCTTCCTTGCTCGCGCCTCCATGATCTGGCGCAGCGTGGTTCCCGGCTCGATGAGATCGGGCGGCAGGCCGTACATGTCGGCGTAGCGGCGATTGGCGATCACGACGCGCTGGTTGGTATCGAACAAGCACAGGCCCTGAGACATGTTGTTCAAGGCCACATCGAGCTGTTGCTTCTGCTGCTGCAGGGCTTGACTATGCCGCTCCCGGTCCTGTGCGGCTTCATGACGGCCGCGCACGTCGCGTATTGCGTAGGCCGCCACCCCTTGCAGCCGAGCAAGCGGCTGACGAACCACTTCCACCGGGATCGTCTCCCCGGCGGGATCTTCAGCGCCGTTTCCCAACGCTGGTCGGCGCCGTCGCGATCCTGGGGCGGCATGTTCACGAAGAAGCCGGCTCGTCACGCTTGTGCCCAGCAGCTCCTGTTCGGAACGGCCGCAGAGCTGCTGCGCAAGCGCATTGATTTTCAGAATCGTGTCGCCTTGCGCCAGCACCAGGGCCTTGTTGTCGCGTGCGATGCCCAGGCTCTCCCACGCCACGTCCAGAAGTTGTGGGTCGCTCGCGCGAACCTTGCGCGCCGTGGCGCGAGACAGGCGCATCGCCTGGCGCAAAGCCCGCGAACCGAAGCTCTTCCACCCGCTCGACATAGCGGCTGCTCCCCCACTCGAGAGAAGCAGACTTAGAGGAGCACTCCTAAGCGTTCGCGAATGGAAAGCATTTCTCTAAAATTGCGACAACTTATGGATAATGATCCGTTAACGTGTACCACCAAGAAACGGCTGCGGGCCGTAAGATCCTCAGGATCGTGAGCGAATGGCTGATGTGGGTCAAGCGCTGCCTACTGCGGCGCTTCAAAAGTGACCGAACTTCACTCGGAAGCAGACGTGCTCGCAACAGCGTTGGTGATCGGGCACGACCCAACAAGGAATGCCTGCTTCTGTACAAGTGCGTGATTGCGGGGCGACGATACCCAACCAGCTCCGTGTTCGCCGCAATCGGCAGTCAATTCTGCGTGGCAGCTCCGGCAAGTATCGGAGTGAACCTGCCGTTCGATGAAAGAACCGAGGGGAGTTCGTGCCAGGACCTGAACTCATGCGCTGCAGCAAACCGAACAAGGGTTGCGGACTTGCCGCCTAGCCCGCAGCCTCCTCGTGCCGCCAATTGATAGTGGGTTCAACTGGACCGTCGATCAACGACCTGGACTTTCAATTGACAGTGTACGCCCTCGGGCGTGAGCACGTGATTGACCTTACCTGCGAGTTCATGGGGGACAAGCTCGCAGATGACGCTGATCCCGTAGCCGGTTTTGCCCTCAGCTTTGGCAGGGGGGCCGCCAGTCTCTTGCCATTCAATGACCAACCCGGCACGTGCGTTTCCGTTCAATTGCCAGCGCCACCCAACAGATACCTTGCCTTCCCGAGAGGAAAGTGCGCCGTGTTTTGCGGCGTTGGTGACCAGCTCATGGATCACCATTGCCATCGCCTGACCGGCCTCCGCGCTCAGCATCACTTCGGGGCCGTCTATCTTGGTATTGTTGCTCCTGGCGTAGGCCGCGAACTCGCGCCGGACGAGCTCTGCCATCGGCATGCCCTGCCACTGACGGGTGCTCAATAGTTCATGCGCAGTTGCCATCGACCGAATGCGGCCGTCGAATGCAGCCACGAAGTGGTCCATGGAGCTGCTGGTCTCCAATGTTTGACCGGCGACGGCGCTAACGGTCGCGAGCACGTTCTTGACGCGATGGTCGAGCTCAGCAATCAATGCCCGTTGGTGTTCCTCGGTCCGCTTACGCTCAGTGATGTCTATGCTGACGCCAACCACCCGTTTCGGATATCCCACCGCGTCATATGAAATGAAGCAGCGCGTTTCGACCCATCGGATCTCGTCGCTAGGACGAATGATGCGATACTCTACGTTATATTCGCGTCGCTGCTCGTGGAACGCTTCGCTCCGGAGCCGCTTCACTCGCGCAATATCATCAGGGTGCACGGTGGCAAGGCATTCGCTGCGTGCTATCTCGGTAGTACGCTCCGGAAAGCCGTGGATTGCCGCATAGCCCTCGGAAATCTGCATGATCTCTGTGTCGGTGTCATACGCGATAGCTACCAACGAGGCCGGTCTTTGCCGCCAGGGCAAGCTGCACGTTGCGCTCTTCCAGCACCAGCTCTGCTTTCTTGCGCTGGGTGATGTTTCGGGTTAGGCCCTTGATGCGCAGGAGCCTGCCCGCAGCGTCAAATTCGCCCTTTGCGCGTCTCCTCCAGCCAAACCTGCTCGCCATTCGGACAGCAGAAGCGGAAAATCAGAGCGTACGAAGGATTGCTGGGGCAGAGCTGGCGTATCTGTGTCTTTGACACTGCGTCGATCGTCCGGATGGACCGCATCTGAGAAACTCGTTGCGCGGCGAACTGTCCGCTCCGGTCTTGCTCAATTCCAAGGATCAGAGCTGCGTTGTCGCTGCGGCGTGACTGACCTGTGACGGCATCCCAATCGAAGGCCATCACCTGGCCAGCCTGCCAATGCATCCGCCAAGCTGGCCTTGTGCTCCTCGAGCGCGGCCTCCGTTTGCTTGCGCTGCGTGACGTCGATGTTGGCACCGACGACACGTGCCGCTCCGTCACGATCGTAGGATATCAAGCTGCGCGACTCGATCCATCGGATCTCACCGCCGGAACGAACGATGCGGTACTCGCAATAGTGCTCGCGCCGCCGGTCAGCCATAGCTTGCTTGAAGCGAGCCTCCACGCAGGGCAGGTCATCCGGGTGAACTCCCGCTTCGCCAATCGTCGCGGCTGATTTCCTCGGTTCCTTCGGGCAAGCCGTGGATGGCCGCATAGCCAGGCGAAACCTGCATCCGCTCCAAGTCAACATCGAAAGTGAAAGTTCCCACCAGCGCGAACTTGCCGGCGAGGGCAAGCTGCGCGTTGCGCTCGGCCAATGCCTGCTCCGCCAGCTTGCGATCCGTGATGTCGCGGGTGACCCCAAGCAGTTGCACGGGTCGGCCGTCCGCTTGGCGCACGACCGCGCCTTCGATCGCTACCCAGCGTTCTCGACCATTACGCTCCTGATCAGGGCGAGGTGCGAGACGGTACTCGGTCCTACAGCTGCCGCCAGCACGACCCAATGCCAGAAAAGCGGTGTCCAGATTGGAAAGATCGTCTGGATGGACTTGAGACCGCATCTTCGCAAGGGTTTGTGGTGGCGCTTCCGTGCCATGCCCGTGAATGCGCCGATCGCGCACGTCATTCTCGAAGCGGCCGGTTTTTAGGTGAAGGCTCCAGGTACCAAGCTCGGCACAATCGAGAGCCAGTTGTAGCCGATGATTGCCGTCCTTGAGCGCGCCTCATTGCGCCGCCTCTCGGCAAACAAGTGCGGCGAGCACGAGTGTACAGGCTGAGATTGCCAGCAACGTCGCTCGCGCGGCATACGCGCGATCGTGCAGATCTCGGAAGCTCGCCCAAACCGCCGATCCCGAACGTCGTTGTCCAGACGATAGCGAAGCCGAGAATGAGTGCGGCGGCTGCAGCAAATACCGGCCGGCAATGGGCAGCCAGCAGCAATGGCAAGAGCAAGCGCGAGAGGGAGTGACCGTGTACCAATGTTGTTCAGGCGAACCGAAAAGCGATTGCGGCTCACTATGACGAGCGCCACAAGCGTCAACGCGCCTTCCACCAGCTCCCATCTCTGCGGGAAAGTCGTGCCTTAGGCCCGCCAAGCCCGATAAGCAGCGGCGCCACCATGATGATGCCAGAGCATCGGAGGCAAACCAGTTCAGCCAAGTGGTCAGAACCGGCGCATCGGAGCTGTAGAAGAGGATGAACCCTACCGTCGCCACGACTTCCGGAGATCGCTGGCCCGATGCCGCTGCCACAAAGAAGCCGAGCACGCTGCGCAAGCTTTCCAGCCTGAAGTCCTCACCGAAGTGGCGTTTGATCAGCCACGCGACCAGTAAGGCTTCGCCGAGCATTGCACAGGGCGAACACGATGGCGGCGCGCGAGGTTCCGGTCGCCCAGGAGACTTGCCGCGATGCTGGCGGTCACTACTCCAACGATCACCGGCAGCCGCACTCGCGACCCAAGTGCAATGAGTATTCCCGAGGCGATACCCGCAGCGGGCCAGAACACGGCCACGCCATCGGGCTTTGTCAACAGAACCAGACTCAGCTGAGCGGCGAGGAAGTAGGCAACCCCGACGGCAATGGCGAGCGCGATTGGACGAAACAACGGCGACCACAACGCACTATAGCGGGAAGACGCACTGTTTCGGGTGTGCAGCAACAGTGTCCGCATCTGCTTTTGCTCCCCCAGCACCCAACAAGTCGTCGCAGCGCACGCTGATCCACCTCAACGAGAACGCAGACGCGTCCAGTTGAGAAAAGCCCAAAGCCTCGTTAGGCGTTCAAGATGCGGTGCGAGTATCGAGGATCATACTGATATCGTCCTGCGGCAAGTCTGTAGAGGCGGTTCGGTTAATGTGGTCAGCGGGGCTAATACGCGACGCACTATTGTCCTCACGGTCACGGTAGATCAGGGTCAACAGCACGTCCGTTGCTACTCTCGCCCCGGAAGAAGTCGGGCGGAATCTCACTTCGGTTCCGTGCCAAGCCGACCAAAGTCGAGCCGACGCGATCATTAATCACTCAGGGTTTTCCCGATGCCCACTGTGGCCAACGGCAGTAAGCTCTCTTAGGCTTGGTGCTGCTTGGGGATTCGCCGGAGATGTGGGGACAGCCGAGCTATTGCTGCAGGGAAAGCACCGATCCTTTTCGCCTTGCTTGGCCCCGCAACGGCCGCGCTTAACGCTTCCGCTGCTGCGCCTGGCGTGAAAGGCTGTGTCTGAGAAAAATCACATGCCCTGCAGCGCACCTGACGGACGGAACGGCGATCTGTTGAAGGGCGTTCGTGTGTTGATCGTCGAGGATGCTTGGCAGGTCGCAAAAGCGTTAAAGGCGACCCTGGAGCAAATGGCAATGCATGTGGTCGGTCCAACGGCGACCACGGCCCAGGCTAGAGGCTTAGCCGCCGCACAAGGGCCCGAACTGGCCATTGTCGACATCCACCCGGACCCGACGATCAGCCCGATCCCGGCGGCTAGGATTGCGCCGGCCATCCTGGAAATTGTCGCAATGCGCATGGTCCTCCCGCGGCTGACCTTCCTCGGTCGGTCAGCGACCGCAGGTTACCTGCCGGATGTGAATGACCTCTTCCGATAGCAGATCTTCTGAAAACGCTTCAAGCAGGTTGGGTAAATGACCAGTTAAGCTTTCCGAGGCTGCTACCGCCAACACGCTGCGGTGCGCCGACACCGGATGGCGGACGGGCTGTATGGGTCTAGTGTTCCCGCTTTTCGACGCGCGCGTAGTTGAAGCCGAGCCCAATGCAACTTGCGAAAGGAGGTGGTCACCACTGAATGCGTTCGATATCGACAAAATCCGCCGGACTGTTTCGGGATCTCCTGTCGTCGGAGGTGCTTTCCCATACGCCACAAACGTGTTCACCACCTGACGATGTGACGTGTCGATGAGGATGACGTAGGATTTGTTTCCGACTGCTCCTTTCGCCGCTTCATAAAACGTGGGCCAATCGCCCTTCGCCAGTGAAGGCAATTTTGCCAGCGTCTGCAAAATCGTGATCTGCCGATCGATGTCATGGTCGAGGACGTCGGCGAGGTTGCTTGCCACTTGCACGAGCCGCGTCTCGAGCTGCTCGCGCTCGAGGGCGGCAGAGCGCGCGAGCAGCACCGCCGCAAGCACGGTTACTGGCAGCAGCGTCACTGCAGAGAACGCGATCAGGTGGGCGCGCAGTGAATAGCTCTCGCGCAACCCCCAACGGGAGAGCATTGGCCAGCTCCAGCTAGACGCCGGCATTAGAGCAGGGAACTGTGACGGTAGCAAACGCTTACACGACACACAAAATTCGCAACCTCCTCATCCAAAATGCGTGCACTCCCCTTCCAATATCCGTGAGCTCGCTCACCCGAAATTCGGGCCAGTGCGTCAACCGACTGGCACGGTTGCATGAACGGCGGTGCCGTCAGGGCCAGAATTGACTATCAAGGTTGCCGCCGAATTGCCGCATCCGGGCGATCATCCCTGGGATGCCAACTCCCAAGCGGAACGGCTCCCCGTTCTGGTGTCCCGAGGTTTCCTCAGTTCCCTGCCCGTCATCGCTGATGACCAAACGCAGTCTCTTGCCCACACATCTGAAATTGACGGAGACGCGTGTCGCGGAGGCGTGGCGATACACGTTGGTCAATGCCTCCTGAACAATGCGGAGCAGCGCTTGCTGAAGCTGTAGCGAGAGTTGGTCGACGCTGCCGCATGATTTCAACGTGATCTTCAGCCCAGTCCGCGTGCCGAACCCCTCAATGTATTGTCCGAGCGTCGCCGACAATCCCTCCCTTTGCAGGTCCGGTGGGTGCAGGAGATAGGTGAAGGCGCGGAGCTCCTTTGCGGCTTCCTCTAGTGATCCCTCGATTTCGTCTAGGATATTGAGTGCCTCAGTCCCTCCAGCATCATCCGCTCTTATCCTCATCAGGTTGAGGCCGATTGCCGCCAAATGCTGTGCGGTCGAGTCATGCAACTCTTGGGCAATGCGTCGCCGCTCTTCGTCCTGAATAGCGAGCGCACGCTCGTGCTCCGCCTTCTTACGCATGCTGATGTCCCGCGCGATCTTAGACACGCCCGTGACCTTGCCTGCAGCATTCCTCACAGGGGACACCGTCAACGAAACATCGACCAGACTTCCATCCTTGCGGCGGCGGACAGTTTCATAGTGCTCGATCTTCTCGCCACGTCGTATGCGCTCAAGAATGACGGTTTCCTCATGCTGGAGGTCCACTGGAAACAAACAGGTGACAGATTTGCCGACGACCTCATCGGCTGTGTACCCGAAAAGGCGTTCCGCGCCGGGGTTCCAGCTGGAAATTACGCCGTTGAGGTCCTTACTGACGATGGCATCATCAGAAGACTCAACGATAGAGGCGAGCAATTGCCTTACCTGCTCTGCGTGCGAGCGTTCCGTGAGATCAACCAGCATGTTCACGGCACCGACGACATTGCCAGAGGCATCATGCAGCGGCGTCGGGTAAGGGATGAACGGTACTAGTGTGCCATCGGGACGCTCTGCAATGGCTTCCATGCCTCTTACGGGGCGGCCAGTTTTCAGGGCGACTGCCATTGGGCATTCGTCGTGCGGAAGTGGCGTTCCGTCAGGCCAGTAGAGTCGCCAAGTTACGCACCATTCATCGCTACCGATCTTGGGCTTCCGCCCAGCCAGATGAACTGCGGCCGCATTGTAGTACGTGATGCGGCCCGCGGCGTCGGTGGTGTAAATGGCAGCGGGCAGCGCATCCAGCAGTTCGCGGCATGGCAACTCGGTAGCCAGCTTCCTTTGCATCCATCTTCCATCGGTGAGAGGTATTTGGTCAGGGCTTCACCGGACATGTTGTCCACAGAAGCCCTTTGCGGCCAGGGCTTCAGTATCAGATTGCGGTACGAGCCGTGATCCGGTCTTCCCCGGCTGCAGATCGGGGTTAATACCGAGGTGCGCTTGACCGTCGGGAACGCCCGACCCTGATGAGAGTCAGGTTTTGGCACACTTGCCCCCCGCAGTACCGCCCACAACAGCTGCAGCTCTACTGGAAGCGGATCGCAAGGTCGCATTCAGCAACGACCTCGGTGTGCTCCGTATCACGCAATAGCTGCTGGCTTCGCCAGCGTCCGCAAACTACAATCTCGCGCGCCAACGCGCCCAAGAACAACGAAACTCAGTTCGCGTTGTCGAGAGGAAGAGATGCTTGAGTATGTAGCGTACACGCTCCTCGGCGTGGTCACGATCGGCAGTCTACTTTACGTTACGATGTCCCCAGAGGTAGAAGCAGCCCCCATTTCTAAGCAGCCAGACCCCAAGCAATAGCCGAGGCGCGCGAGCTCCCGCGTATGTACGGTGCTTAGGCGTTGCGAGGACGCAACGCGTTAGCCGAATTTGTTGAAGCCACTTGCCGCACTCGCCGAACGACCGCAATTTCTTGTCGGGAAGGATGCCCTAGCCCGTGCGCTCTCTGGAGCGGTCGCGCTCCGATCAGGGGCATGGGGTCGGTCTCCTTCCCACCACCGCAACACCCCCAACCAACCAACCCCCGCAACACCCCTCAACAAAGCCCGCAGCACTCCTGCAACTTCCAAAACTCGTGATGCACACGGCATCCAAAATCCGCAACCTCCCTTTCCAAAATTCGTGAGCTGCAACATCCGGAACGCGTGCACTTCTGTGCCGCTATCCGAGACCTGACCGGGCGGGCTGCTAGCGCTTGTCCACCGCGGCGAACGTCCGCAGCATGTCCTCGGTCGCTTTCAGCTCCGCCGGGTCCTCGTTCGCAAATCCGCCAGCGGCCTTGACCTTTTGAAAGAGCGCCAGCTTCTCCGCAGGCGAGCCCTGTATGTGTTGCGAGAAAATTTCGGCAACACTCTTGCGCAGCGGCTCTTTCCGTTTCCCCAACACCACAACCTCCTTCAAACCGACCCTCAACTTCCCTCGGTGCTTACTGATTGCAACATCCCTTTACGTACGAGCGCGTGCAACCGTGCAAGCGACTTCATGAGGAAAGGTAGGGCTCGACAGAGAAACGATGCTTTGGAACCACGAGCCGTGGTGTCCATATAAACATCCAACGGACCGCCTCGGCGGAGCAAGGAGGACACCGTGTTCAATCAGGAATTGACGACCGCAACACTCAACCCGGCACGCACCTATCGTCGAAGCGCCTGACATGACGTTGCGCCAAAAGCTCGCCATTCTCAAGGGTCCTTCGCAACCTTTGCGGTGCCCTTGGTGTGATCGAGCGGATAGTGAGAACTCTGGCAAGTCATGAAGACCTCCTGTGTCACGGTTAGTGACATAACGCCGACGTTCAAGGTTTGTTCAGCTCAGGTACCTTCGTGAGCGGCCTCTAGCGGGCGCAGGGCAAAGAGAGCTGAAGCGTCACGGCACGGCGGAGCGCGGCGACGGCCACTCGGCCCCGCTCATTCCTTCGAAGAACTCCAAGAAAAGGACACTCAGGCAGGACGCCGAAGACGACGCAGAGCGCAGTGATCCAACAGTCGGACCGAACTAAGCCCACAACTCGAGCACGAAGTCTGGCTCATCGAAATTTTGAAGACGTGGCCGTTCACGGACTAGCCTCTCCCCCAAAACGGGGAGTGGCGGCGTAGTGACAACGGGATTTAACTAACGGCTTCAATATAATAAATCGGCGTGACATTTCTCCACTCGCCAGATGAGGTTTCTTGCGCTGCCTTCAGTGGCCCGCACCACGTTGGCAGCCATTCGGAGAGTGGTCAGTCCCAGCGCGCACCCCGCTGCGCTGGGACTGATCCCGACCCAGTGCAGATGGTACCGATGAAGAAGTACGCCGCACGCGTCGACAACATCTACTTCCTCGCTCACATCGGTCCGACGCTCCGATGGGCCACGGAAGATGCTATCCACGATGAGCTTCCAGCCAGCGTGAAGGAGCTCCTCACTAGGCTCGATCAGCTGGAAGCCGGAGTTCGTTCGAGAGACAGACGGCCAGACAACAAATTCTGACGGTCGTCCTTGCAGCGTGGTGGGCGCGCTATCTCCCCGACCTTGAGACGAGTCAATTCGTTCGCTCTCTCATCACCCGGAAGTAATGCTCGGCGTGCTGATAGCAGTTCTCTGCCTCAATGATATCGCCGCTCCGGATACGTTATCCGCATGCCCCCCAACACTCCCGCCCAATTTCATCACGCAATACATTCCCAATTTGTCAAGTCTGCCATTCAAAGGCCTGACCCCAAGTCAGCCACTCCAAGTCCCCCTTCCAAAGCTATCCCCAATGATCGGCGTCGATACACGCAGATAAATTGACGACCGTCCGCGCCACGCGTATCTCTGTAAGCCGAATATCATTTGAAGGACAAACAGTGCAAAACAAAGCTCCCAGCATCGCCGGCTGGCTCGACCAGTCACCAACCCATTTGGTGCATCGTGTGGCCCAGTGCGCCGGCGACATCTTTCATGCCCAGGTCAAAGATGGCGATCTAACGCCACGACAAGTAGCTGTGTTGATCACTGTGGCGCAGAATGAGGGGCTGAGTTAGGCCGGCATAGTTGAGCGCACTGGTATCGATCGCTCGACCCTCGCAGAATTGGTGCGCCGTTTGAAAAAGAAAGGGCTTCTCGAGCGGCGCCGGAAGAAGCAAGACGCGCGCACCTATGCCGTCACTTTGACGGACGAAGGACGCCGCGTGCTGCGCACCATCGAGCCTCTCGCCAAGCGCGTTGACGAGCAATTCCTCGCAGCGCTTCCTCCGAAGGGTCGCCACGCCTTCATTGCCACCCTGCAATCGATCATAGCGACGCTGCATCCGAGCAAGTGAACTCGACGGCACCGCCGAGCGCCACGAACTCTTCCAAAAGAAGAGGCATGATACCAAAGCGGCTCCGCAGCCGGGGCACTGCAAACCGCGCTTGCAGTGTGCACGCAGTACCCTCGGCTTGTTAATGGGCGCGGTCCCGCCGCGCTCCGCGCGCACCGCTCCCCTGCTATACCCCATGAGATAGGCCGAGCGCGCGCATCTCACGGGGTATACTAACCCCGTATGCCCCCCGACACTCCGGGCTCTGTAACCGCGCGCGCCACCTTGCATGCGTGGTGCATCGGCTGTTCCTGCTCTGCGAGCGCGACACTGCTCGCCCTTCCCCACAAATTTCTTGTAGCAACCTGGAACTAATTCGCCGGCCGGGTGTTGCAGACCTCAGGAGGGGGAGCACGATGGCTGCAGCAGCCACTAAACCGGGGACCGCGCTTCACAAGCCGACCGTTCTCGTCGTCGAAGATGACGTCCTCGTTCGCTTCTCGGCCGCAGAAGCCTTGCGCGCAGCTGGATTGGCCGTAGTCGAGGCCGCAACGGGCGATGAAGCGCTGGCGGTTCTAGGGAGTTCCGCGACCATTGATCTCGTCTTCACCGATATTCAAATGCCGGGGTCGACGGACGGGTTGGCGCTTGCCGAGATCGTGCGCAAGACGAGGCCAAGCGTCAAGATCATCGTTACTTCAGGCCACGCTCCTACATGGCCTTCTCGCGGCCTCGCAGATGTCTTCATTGGGAAGCCGTACGCCCTCGACAGGCTGGTAGCGCGCATCAAAGGACTGCTTGGCAGTGACTGATCCGGCAACCCCAGGCGACGCTTTGCAGACCGTTCTCGTCGTGGAGGACGAAGTCCTAGTGAGGATGGTCATCTGCGAGTACCTCCGTGACTGCGGATTTCGGGTAGTTGAAGCAGCCACCGGTGAGGAAGCCCTCATTGTCTTGCAGCAGTCGGACTTGACTATTAACGTCGTGTTCAGCGACGTTCAACTCGGTCCTGGCATCGATGGGTTCGCCGTATCGCAGTGGGTCCGCGCCAACCGCCCTGAACTTGACATCATGCTCGTAGGCAACATCGAGCGCGCGGCCGATGTCGCCGCGGAACTGTGCGAGAACGGTCCGACCCTGTCCAAACCCTATGAGCCCCAAACGGTCGTCGACCGGATCAAGCGGCTGCTAGCGGAGCGCAAGCCTCGCAGTTGAGCATCCAAAGGCCAGTGAACTACCAAAGGACGTCCAACCTCCCTTCTTCCAAGCAAGCATTCCTCCCTCTTCTCTAGCGGCTCATCAGCCGTGATAAACTTTCCGCATGCCCCCCGACAATCCGGGCTCGTTCAATCTGCCCACACCACACATCCCCAATTTGTCAAGTCGCCCCTTCAAGGCAGTCCCCCGCCATCACCCGCGCGAGTAGGCGCCCCGGGTCCTCGCCCGCAGGGCCGAGGCGCCTCACCAGCCCTCCACTGGGTTTGGGATGCGGTGGCGTGACTGGTGCCAACAGCGTACTCAGGTGTCCCGTTCCGCGCATTTCGGTTTGCGGCGTGCACGCTTTCTAGTCAGCGTATGTGGCGGCGCTGCAACGGATTAATCCGATGATGCTTGCACGTTCGAAATCGTACCAACGGACCCTTCCATGCTCGGAATGGCAGGTTATGATTTTCACGCGCATCCATCCCCTCGACGATCGCAGCGCACCTATGGCATTCGCGGTGCGCAACCCAGCATGTGGAGCTTGATGGCAGGCATGCGCTTCTCCTTTAGCCGCTGAGCTCGATGGCGTCCGCGAGATGAACTTCGCCGATCGCGCGGCCGCCCCTGGCGGCAACGCGCCAAATCCCTAGACCAAGAAATCCTCTTTCTTGGCCTTGCCGCGCTTAGTCGCGGCGACCAACCAACGTGGCATGCGGCCACGGCCGGCCCACGTATTGGCGGAATTCTTGGGGTCGCGATACTTGATCGCAACCGACCCCTTGCTACCGCTTCCCTTGCCGAACAACTCCTTTATTTCAAAGCCGTGCTCCTTTGCCATGGCAACCAGCTTGGCACGCACCTCGGCACGCTCGCTGTTGCGCTTTGTGGCCTTCACGCGATCGATCTCGCGCTCCATCTCGGCAAGCTCCGCAAAGGACATTTTGTCGAGGTTGTTCATGCTCGCCATGTGCGTTCCCTTTTTCCGACCAGAGACGTGTATAGTCCAATGCCGCGCTTGAATTGCAATAGCAAGATGCACATAGCCAATTTGCGTAGTGAGGCTACCACCAGCTCACCTCCCAAAGGTGTCAGTCTGCCAATAGGAGCAACGCGTCGGGCTACGAGCAATGTATAAGTCGCTGGAAAGCCTTGTAGTCGAATTCAAACCTGGCCGCGCTCCGTCTCCGCCACAGAATGGACACCGCGCATTCTCTGGGGACCAAGCGCGAGAGTGGGAACGCATATCCAACCAGTTCGGCGGCCTGGAGCTGCAGTCGAAGGAAATCAACGGCGCGCACAACTACTTTTTTATTGATGTGCCGCCAGGCGCCTGGACAGCATGGCACTACTCAAGGCCTTGCGCGCCTGGCAAGACGTCAAAGAGGCTTACTGGCAAAAGATGTACTGACGACCTCCCCCCAACAATTCTTGACTTCCAAGCTGTATGGCTTCTTCAAGCAGTTTGAAGGCTTGCTCTACGTCAGCAGCGGCCGGCTCCCCTCCCGCTATACTAACTCCGCATGCCCCCCGACAATCCGGGTTCGCTCAACGCGCGCACCACTCTGCCCGCGTGGTGCCTCGTGCTGTTCTTGTGCACGAGAGTTGCTTTCCTTCCCCCACGCGCGAAGCGTCCGGGGCTGTGTATTGGTTCAATCGCGAAACTGCGTTCTACTGTTTGAAGATCTCTTTCAAGAACGCCTTAACGTCCTCGTACACCTTCTTAGTAGCGGCTTCGTGGTAATGCAGAGTCATGCCCTTGCCGACGCATTGGTCGTTCGGCGTAAACGGCTGGTTCGTCTCTTTGCTTAGAAGTACCCCGCCATCTCCCTCGACCAATCGGCATTTGCTGACATTCGGAGCTTGCGGACGCTTAACCGCCACTTTCGTCCATAGCTCATCGAATCCGTGATGCGCGTCCGCGTATTCGATGAGGCGGATGCTCTTGCCGGCCTTCGAAACCCGCGCAACATATTCGCGGCACGGCTCGATCGGCAGAACATCATCTGCCGTGCCGTGCAAGACAAGAACAGGCTTCGTCAGGTCGTCGTCGCCACGAAGGTTCGTGATGCAAAAACCATAGACGACAACGTGAGCCGCAAACTGAAGATCGGCGCTTCCGTACAGTTTCTGGAACCGCGCGACGTTTGAGAGCAGCGCCGCCGTTGAGCCATGCGAGAAACCCATCACGGCGATCCGTTTTGGATCGATGTGCGGACTCTTTGCAAGAACGCTGAGTGCTGCGAATGCGTCGGGGAGCCGCTCAAGCGGAGCGACTTTGCCGGCATCTGCCGGCGGATTCACTGAGCCGCGGGGAGTAAAGCTGTCGATTACAAACGAAGCGATCCCCGCTTCATTGAGGACCTGTGACCACCCGACCATGGCACCTTCGTCGCCGCCATAGCCGCCACCAGCATGCATGAGGATGACCGCCGGCAATTTCTCGCCTTTCGGGAGACGCAAGTGACCTGTCACTGTGATCGCTGTTCCTGGCTTCCCGGTGAGGATCTCCGCGCTCGAGGGGGCAACGGACGGTATCGGGATTAGCTGCTGCCGCACGTATTGCGCCTCGGCCTGCATACCGACCGTGAGCAGAAAAGCAATTGCTATTGCTGAAAGCACTATTCGCTGCATGGCAACTCTCTCCCCTGATCAGTATGCTTTTGGTCACGTTGTCGGATTTTTCGTAGGCGGTCAACATCATGGCAGGTAAAGGAGCCATTCCCACGGCCAGAACGGCCAGCCCCAAGTCCTGCTCTGTTTGTCTCGGTTGGGTCCGATCGCCATCTTGTAGACCCGTCCATTTTTAAGCCGGAACACCACGCGCGCCGACACGTGCGGCTCCATAGAGCGTCTCACCAGATTGGCGCGCGAAAACTGATACAGCTCGCCGCTCTTCGACTGGATAGTGCCCGTACCAGAGGCGCTGTCCACACTCTCGATTACACCCCGCACGAAGGTCCTCCGGTACAGATCAACTCACATTCGTCCTAGCGCGATCGCTCACGCCGTTTCTTCTCTGCATGCGTTATACTGACAGCATGCCCCCCCAACACTCCGGGCTCTCTAAGCGCGCGCGCTCTGGTCCACGTCGCGCCCGCTGCTCCAGGCTTTGCTGCTCGGCGGCACATTGCCGGCTTCGCTTATCATCGTGCTGTTGACGAGTTTCGCCTGCCAATGCCAAGGTCCCTGCGATCAGCGCTTTCGATCGTAAGACCGGGTACGAAGTCCGGGTAGCCGGGAAGATCGAACAAACGAGACCAACCTACCCCAGGGTGCGAACGATGGCGTCAGTGTTCCTGAGCTACGCCCGCGAGGACAGAAGTATTGCTGAACAGATCGCAACGCTTCTCCATTCGCATGGCATATCGGTGTGGTGGGATCGGGACATGATAGCCGGGGCCGATATCCACACTGTTGTCGATTCCGAGCTTAGCCGATCGCAAGTAGTCGTCGTTCTGTGGTCTCCACACTCTGTCACCTCCCATTGGGTGAGGGGCGAGGCTCAGACAGCGCTCGATGAGGAAAAACTGGTGCCAGTGAAAGTGGCGCAGTGCAAGGTGCCGATCAATTTTCGGCATTTTCATACGCCCGAAATATATTTAGACAAGGCCGAACTGCAAAGATTTGCGTCCATGCTTTCAGTACAACTGCGAGCAAAAGACGCAAACAAGGATGAGCCAAAACCCATCGAATTCAAAAAAGAGGCTCAAGAACGTTTTCTCGACTTGGTTGCCAAGATTAATGCAGATATGAGTAATGCGGACACCCGCTCCGCCATGGATACTTTGGGCAAGCGGCATCCTGGATTTGTGAACGCTATCGCGGCTATATCATTCATTGTGCTAGTTTTGGTCGGCATTGGATGCGCGTTTTATGCGCATGGCTCCATTATGTCGTTGGTCTCTTCAACGCCCCCTGGCCAGCTTGAACAAGCGCTTCGCTCCACGAGCTGGGTCGACAACACCATCGCAACCGTCATGACAAACCCATTAACAACTTCGATCATTGCTGGGATCCTTGCAGGTGTGGTGGCGGGAAGCATATCGTTATGGTTGCTATTGATGGGCACTGCAAAAGTTAGCCGAATTCTCATAGGTATTCGCCGTAAGTTCCGTGCCAGCGCTACGCCTTAGCAATCCCGAAAAGGCCCACAATAGTCCCGCCGCGCTCTGTGCTCCCCTGCTATACTAACTCCGTATGCCCCCCGACAATCCGGGCTCTCTCAAACGCACGCGAACGTGCGAGCGTGAGAGAAAAGCCGTCATCGTTTTGTGTCTCCAGTTGGCGCCGAATCCGCGCTTGACCGCCAAGCAAGCACCGCAAGCGACCACAGCACCGAGAGCGCGCCGCCGATGAGCGCGGCAAGTGCGGGTAGTATGACCAAAGCGACGAGCTCAAAGAATGCGACCGCGTGCCGTTCCCGCCACCGCCTCACGATGTCGATCGATGCCTGCGGCGCAGGCCCGCCATCGTCGGGGTACACAGGCAGCAAATAGAAGACGAGAACCACGAGCGCCACCTCTGCGACGGTCACGATGAGAGCTGCTACCAGACCCCACCGCCACCGCACCACGACAGGCAGCAGCAAGAGCACTACCAGATACGGAAAGTAGAACATGCCCAGCCAGGTCATGGGCGAATGCTACCGGCGGAAGCCGACCTCATCGTGGCCGGACAACATCCCATTTCAGGGGCCGAAGGGTAGCAACACTGCCACGCTCAAGAAGACGAGCACAGCACTAGCGGCCAACCACAAGATCAAGGCGGTCCTATTTTGCACGACCCTGCTCCCCTCTTCCAAGCAAGCATCATCATCTCGGCACCGCCGACGACAACACCTCAGCTGCGCTGGTGGCGCCGCAACACGGCCTTGACCCGCTCCACCAGGAAGCGCTGAGAGAACGGCTTAACGATGTATTCGTCGGCGCCCACATCCATCTCTTCAAGCACATGCGCATTTGCGGACAAGAAAATCATCGGCATGTCTGACAGTGCGCGAAGCCGACGGAACAACTCCAAGCCGTCAAACGGTCGGTTGTGATAGTCAAGAATCGTCACATCAGCAGGCTCCGCCGCAAGTGCTTCAAGCGCCGAAGCCGTATCGGTGTAGCCCCGAACATGGAACCCCGCCTCTTCGAGTACGATGCCAAGCGCCACGACGATATTTCTTTCGTCATCAACCACGGCAACCGAGGGTTTCTTGTTCATCACCGAACACTCCGCCATGCGTCCGCTCCGGTACCCGGAATAGCGAATGAGTGTGGCGATTTGCGGATGCGCGCCGCGCTATCATTCACGTGAAGTGTGGTGGTGCGCAGTCAACAGAGGAACTCGACGGTCCGGACGAGCGCCACGAAGTCTTCCAAAAGAACAGGCATGATACCAACGCGGCTCCGAGCCGGGGCACTGCAAACCGCGCTTGCAGTGGGCACGCAGAACCCTCGGCTTGTTAATGGGGCGCGGTCCCGCCGCGCTCTGTGCTCCCTCCCCTTCCAATATCCGTGAGCTCCACGACACCCAAAATCCGCGACCTCACCCCTCCAATATCCGCGAGCTGCGCCGTGTCAGTTGGACAACTCGGAAACACGCTCGCGAGCCGTCAGGTCTGTGCGAGTTTACCGGAGACACCGCCTGTGGTACTTTTTTTCTCTTTTTGTAGGTGCGGGAAATGCGCGGTCCGGTTGCGATTTCGATTTTCGGTTTGTTGTGGCTGCTGGCGCTCTCCAGCATACCGCAAGCCGACCCAGTTCGCTGCAAGAGCGGGCTGTACTGTGCTGAGGGCATGGTCTGCCTCGAGAACAAATCGTGCGGTACGAGAGTTCCTCCGCCACCCGGATGGTGCCCGCCCGGTGCCACAAGAGTGGGCAATGGTTGTCTCCCAGCTGGCGCGACGTTGTGTGCGGGGGGAACCTTCTGCGATGCAGGCGGGCGGTGCGGCGCGAAAGGCAGATGCATAGTACCAAAAGGCAGCGCTCAAGGTGCCATGTGCGGTGGAATACCGTGCATGGCAGGACGGCTGTGCCACCGCGGAAAATGCTATGATCCCCAGTTTGAATCCCCGTGCAGCAGCGGACAGTTCTGCTACAAAGGCACGATGTGCGGGGAAGCGCGAGATCATTGCTATATCATAACAGGCGCCCCGATCCCTCAGGCCCCGCTGTCGGCGATGCTCGCCGTACCGCCGGGCTCGCAAACAGCCGTCCGCAATTCCCCGTCGTGCAGCGACATCACCGGCACGGGCGGCCCGCCTGCGGACCGCACCTCGTGCGACCAGGCGAAGAAGCTGGTGAAGAGCGCTCGCGACGAGCGGCAACAGTATCCGGAGCGCGCTCAGAAGAAGTACCAGGACGCCGCCAAGACCTACCGGAAGGCCGGCGACGAATGGAGCGCCGCGATGACACTCCGGGAAGCGGCCGCGGAGGACCTGACGCCGTTCCTGGAAGCGGAGACAGATGCGGCAGAGAAGGACAAGAATTTGGCTGAGGCCGCCAACCTCGCTCAGATTGCCTACAAGATCGAGCAGGGCGCTTATGAGAGCAACAGCTGCGGCGATCTGCTCATGGCGGCTAACTACTATTTGCAGGCCGCGCTTCACTACCTCAGGGCCCACCGGTTCGCCATCGTCAACGCCATCCTCCTTCGCAAGGATGCTCTGGAGGCGATGGTCGACGAAGCGAAGCAGAAAGGGGGTTGCGGTCAAAGGCCGGCGGTACCCAAGCAGACGCCACAGGCTGAGGCCACCGCTTTGCCTCCCGAGGAACTGATCGAGCCAGACAAGTGCCGCGTCATACTTACGCAACTTGCACACATGGAAGGCAAGTGGCGCAACAGGTTTGAGCGGTGGGCGGTGCTGGTGGAGCTGAAAGCGCGGGGCTGCTCTGATCCCGCAGCCAAGCCGTTCACAAACAACGAGTGCGATAAGGCTTGGACCCACTGGCATCAGGTCGGCCGGATGAAAGAGGACGAGATGAAGCGACTGCTGTTGGCGGCCAGTTGTCCCAAGTTCTGGTAGTGCCTGGGGCGTCCGCTACGTTGTCGTCACGCTCCCTGAGCACGAAGCCTGGCTCACCGACCTTCTCACCACCTGGCGATTTACCGAATAGGGCTCGGCCTACCGAGGTAGAATGCCGCTCGGCCCAAACACGTCACTTGCGCTACTTCTTCGTATCCTGGTGAGCGGCCTCATTCAGGTCGTTACCAACTTTTTCCTCCGCGTCCTTCGTCCCTATCGGTTCCTTCTTTTTGTCATCGATCACCTTGTCCACGGCCTCATGCATCTCGCGCTTGGCCTTCTCTGTCTCATGCTGCATCGGTTTGCGATCCATCTCGTGCTCCTTCGATCGCTAGAGCTGAGTGAAAAACGTGGTGAGTGCTATTTCTTCGCCTTTCTCGCTGTACTCACGCGCTTGCTCGCTTACCCTGCCGGCCATTGTCTTGCGCGCTATCGGCCGCGCCTTTGAACTGATCGGTCGCCTGTCAGCCATTTCGTGAAGTCGGTCCTTCGCGACCTCTCCGGTGCCCTTAGTGTGATCGAGCGCATAGTCCGAACTCTGGCGGGTCATGGGGATGACTCCTGTGTGTGACGATTAGTGACATAACGCCGAAGTTCAAGGCTTGTTCACGCAGCTACCTTCCTGAGCGGCGTCTCGAGGGCACAGGCGGAACGAGAGCTGAAGCGTCACGGCACGGACCGTTCCCAATGCGTGAGCAACCACCTCCAAAATCCGTGACGCGGCGCACTCCGTATCTACCGCCCAGCCAGAAGCACATCAGTCTTCGCCACCACCGCAACATCCAGCGACCACAATCGCGCCGTACCCTCACACCGCGACGCATTACACTTAGGCCCGGTGCTTCTATAGGAGGCCGGGCCTTTGCGTTTCCCAATCGGGCGCCAGTGTAGTTGGGATGAAAAGATCTCGTTGAATTTCCGCATCGGTTGCTGCACCGAGGCATTGCCGGTACACATGCGGGTACATGTTCAGGCCGCGCAATAACTCCCGCCAAAGCAAACGCCCCTCGGTAAATACCATAGGGTCCATTGCCACTGCCCGCATGGAATGGATGAGAACTGCATATCCGCCGGTCATCAGCCCGTCTACGGGATTTGAAGATTTCTGAGCGGCGTTGTGCAGCTCCAGGACCCCTTTGAGGTACAAAAACAGAGAAGCTTTACGTTCGGACGAATCCGCAATTTCGCGACCGTGCAGGTATCCATCGGGAAATGGGATTGATTGAGTGCCTCGTAAATGCGTGACGGCAAGAGCTGTCCCAACCAATGCCACGGCCGCCTCTTGTTCGGTACAAACGGCCACGAACTGCCTAAATTGCTGCATCTCGCGCAGCGCCGAAGCATGCAACGCTTGCAGCGCTTTCTTTTTGAGGAATCCAAACACGTCCGCTCACCCCATTTCCAGGTCTTAGAGGATGCACTGCGACGGCCGATCGGCGGTGCGAAATTCTGTCGCGTCGCGTCCGCGCCCCACATCCCATACGACGAGAACGGTAAAACGTAACTCTCCCCCAAACCGGGGATAGAAATGACTGACACAGTAAACCTAGCTCGATGGTTTGGGGGCGCACTCTCTCTCGCGACGGACGGATGCAATGGGTCTCTTCAATTGGCTACGCAAACAGGGCGAACACGCTAATCGCCGAGGCCTCGACGCATATTCGGCGAAGGTAGGCGAAATTGAATGGAAGATGTACGCGAGTCCCGAACTAGCAACGTCAGTGCACGCCCTTGGCTTAGCAATGATCGAGAACCTATGCACGAAGGTGAACGGCGAGACTGATGAACATTATAGATTGCGCGCAGCAGTTCAAATCAATCGAATGCACCCCAACGCGGCAAGTAAGCTCTCCTACAAGACAATGCGCGCCGTGGTTCAGACTCAACACAAATGTCCGGAGGCCGCTATCGCCGGAACGCTATTTGCCGGCTGGCTGGAAGCTACGAGATTGATTGAGGACGCCCCTTCCCATAGAGACGATGCGTTCATGCTTCAAGGGAAATGCCAGCGGCTCTTGTTCCCCCTTACCGTGCAATCCGGTTGAGACAATCCTAATTCCGTGACCTCAGCCACTACGGCAGCCGCCCCCACATCTGCGCGGTAAAATCTACACAGGCACTCCGTCCCGCACTGCGGTGCTCGGCTGTTCGAGCCCCGCTAGCGAGACGGAGATGAAGCAATTGCGCGCAGAGCGCATCGCCAACCTCAACGACAAGTTCCGCAAGGGTCTGGCGAGCGGCCGCGTCCATATGACGGCTGGCGTCAACGCCAGAGGTCACGACTTTGTCGTGGAGGCGCTCATCAAAGTGATGGAGTTCGACGACTTCAATGCGGACAACGATCCGCACGGCGAACACGACTTCGGCTCATTCGAGCTTGCGGGCGAGAAGCTCTTCTGGAAGATCGACTACTACGATCAGAAGGCCGAGTTCGGGTCCGAGGACCCGACCGACCCCAAGAAGACGCTGCGCGTCCTCACCGTCATGCTCGCCGAGGAGTACTGAACTCCTCCCCTGCCCCGCGTCCTTCACGGCCGCGGGCCTTCTACACGAACGAAGCCCTCCAACCAACGGTACTATTTCCCTCTCTTGATTAAGCGGACAGAGTTTTGTGGGCTCTTCATCGGTCCCTCGTTGGCAATCTCAGCCTCTGATTGCCCACTCGGCGAGTGGCGGAGAATGCAGCCGAGAAACAGACCGAGCGCAAACGAGATGGCGACCCAAAGCCAGAACCAAGTGCCGGCCAATCCAAACAATTCGACAAACCAGCGAGTACCGCTCACGGCATAGGCGAGACCGCCGACCAGCGGCGCCGCTATTGCAATGAACAGACCAACGGCAATCTTGGCGATTAGAGAGAATTCGTGCCCAAGCGCCGCGATCATCTCGGTGAAAAGGCGGGGGCGGAACGCGTACAATGCTGTCAGGAAGCCCAACACGGCACCGAGGGCCACCAGTAGGAAAACGAAGCCGAAAAAGAAAATGAATATCACCGACATGCCCATCCCTCACAGCTCCCCACTGAACGCCTGATGCAACATCGATTGAAACCTCTGCGCGACCGATCCCGCACGGGGCGTCTTTGTGCTATATTGCGCCCATCAGATTGGGGGTTCCCTGACGGGATGGCAAGGGCCGCCTGTGCGCAGTCGTTGCGCTCTGAGATTGGAGCGGAACGATGCCGCGTACTATGCAATTGAACGAAGCCCAAACACGCGCCTCACACATCAATCCGCAATTAGTACGCGCGGAATGGAATTCTGAGCGACCGCACCCAAGTCGCCCTCGAGGTGCCGGTCGCTGGCTACGACAAGACGCCGTGGAACGGCTTCACTGATTACTGTCTCTATGACACCGACGGAACGGTACTTGCCGTCATTGAAGCCAAGAAGACCGCGCGCGATGCGCGCGAGGGCGAGGCCCAACTCAAGCAGTACATAGAAGAGATCGCCAAGACGCAGTCGTTTGTGCCCTTCGGCTTCATGACGAACGGTCTTCTCCACTTCTTCTGGGACGTCGGCCTCGCCCATCCTCGCTCGGTCTCCGGCTTTTTCACGCGCGAGGATCTCCCGGAGGCTGAAGTTTATCCGAGTCAATTGCAAGCCACTCGCGGACACCGCGATCAACAAGAAGATCGTTGACCGCCCATACCAGCATGAAGCGATCCGGCGTGTCGCTGAAACGTTCACCGCCGGCAAGCGCCGGGCGCTTCTCGTGATGGCGACCGGCACCGGGAAGACCCGGACGACGATGGGGCTCGTTGATGCCCGTCTTTCGCTCCGTTGGCTTTACTGGTATTTCCACTTCGCCCGGCGAGAACTCGCACGCATAGCCCCGGAGGGGACCCAAAAAAACCTAAACACCGAAATCGTCGAAAACATCCAGCTGCCGCTTCCTGCTCTGCATGAGCAGAATTGTATTGCGTCCCTTCTGGATCAAGCTGATGATTTCCGCCGCACCCGCCGCTACGCCCTCCAACTCTGCGACGAATTCCTCCCCGCCGCCTTCCTTCAGATGTTCGGCGACCCAGCG
Source organism: uncultured Alphaproteobacteria bacterium (assembly GCA_963756735.1). GTDB lineage: Bacteria > Pseudomonadota > Alphaproteobacteria > Rhizobiales > Hyphomicrobiaceae > AWTP1-13. Next base: position 177,142 of record CAVWOY010000014.1, on the reverse strand, counting down.
AAGAACCCTCATGGTTTCGACCTGGTTCAACTTGAAGATGAGCTGGACCGGATCGAGAGCGGACATAGTCCTGTATGCGAAGGTCCGCGCAACTCAACAACACAGTGGGCAGTGCTTGGGCTAGGTGCGGTGACTTCGGGTCGATTCGACCCCACTGCGAATAAGCGTCTCCCCGCAAACGAGATACCTCGCACCGATCTTGAAGTCCGCCATGGTGACCTGCTCGTCACTCGGAAGAACACCTACGACCTGGTCGCAGCATGCGCCCTCGTCAGAAACCCGCCTCCACGTCTGCTACTTCCCGATACCATCTTCCGCTTTCGTCTTCGCGACGGTAGCCGCTTGGCCCCCAGCTATCTGTGGACCCTCCTTTCGTTCCCCTCATTTAAGGCAAGAGTCCAAGCGCTCGCTGCAGGAAGCGCCGGCTCAATGCCTGGCATATCGAAAGAGAAATTTATGACGGTCCGCTGTCCGGCCCCGCCAGCCGAGTTACAGCGAAGACTCGACAGAATAATTGCGGGGAGCATCCGTTTTCGAGAGCAACACACGGAATCCCTCCGCCAATCCGACCACCTCTTCCAAACCCTCCTTCACGACGCATTCGCTTCCTAAGCCTCATTTATCACAGCTTGATGTAACCGAGGTTCGCAAGACGGAATGTGAGCGCTTGCGTGCTGACCTTATATTTCTTGGCAAGCTTCTCCAGTACCCCGCTTTCGTCCAGGAGATCTAACGTTACGCCTTCAAGATCCTTCTCAAGAAACTTGGCCGGCATCAATAACTCGGCCGCGAAAAGATTTGCTTCTCGCTCGTCGTTGTCCTCGCCCTTAGCCGACTGCTCATCGCGTAGGTTGATGGTGAAGGCCTGGCGCGTCTAACAAACCTGCTTACATGCGACCGATTCCGAGCGGCCAAGTCGTATCTCTGTCTCACGGTGCACTCACCTACGACTTCGCGCTCCAGAACGGCCACCAGACGCGCCGACCGCATCCCGTCGGCGCAAATCCCCTCGAGCGGGCAAGATCACGCAAGAGGCGTTGGCCAGCCGAGCCGCGCTGACGCGGACCTCGGTTATCAACATTGAAAAGGGACGCGCGCCTTGGCAATGCGTTGCCCAAGGGCTGCGTAGAACTGCCGGGTCTTGGCCGCGCTTCCCCGCTTCATCGCGTCACCGAAAGGTTAGGAACTATGGCAGTCCGCCGGAAGCTCATTCGTGAGATGGTCGAAAAGCTGTTGAGCAAACACAAGGTCATTCATGGAGAGGTGCCGGTAGAAAAGATCGTCGCATCCTACGGCATCGAGTTAAAGCTCGATAAGGTCGATCACGACCTCTCAGGGTTTCTTGTTCGCGATCAGGAGACGAAGCGCTCCGTTATCGGTGCCAACCGCACAGCAAGAACCTTGGCGGTTGGGTAGACCTAGCCGCGCAGGCAGTCGGTCGCTAGCAACTTTCAACATCGCACCCACCCAGGTGCTGCGGATAAAGCTTCTGATACGCCACCACGACAGCCTTCGCGCACTCGTACACATCAAACCGCTCGTCACCGTGCCTCACGTCCCGGCCGCCGTGCGCGTCATCAAATCTTGAGACATCGAGAACGAGCTCACCCAAGATCGCCGGCGGCCGGTCGCTGTCATCGCCAGCACGGAAAGCAACGACGTGCCTTTCATCCGTCCCCACATGCTTCGTCCCATTGCACACACCGCGCACGACATCGAACGCTACCCCGCATGTAGCGCTCATGGTCTTCTCTACATCCTTCTCCCCCGCCTTCTTCAGGTGATCCTTCACATGGAACACCGCGATACACGCGAGATACGCCCGTCGCCGCGACCTGCGCTCGTCCCGGAACTCACGCAACGTCGGTATGACGATCTCGTCCATATACTCCGCTGGCGTCATTCAGGCATCGTCTCACACTCTGTTTCGTGCGCTGGCCCAACCGCTTCTGCGCTTATCCACAGCCACCGCAAGCCGGCTTCGCAACCATCTTATTGCCATTGCCATTGAGTTCTTAGGGGCGACACGAGCGCAGCCCCCAGTCCCCGCTTATGCGCTCCGTGCAAAATCTGCGGGCTCTTCGCAGTGTGTGTGCGTTCGTACTGCGTCTGTGTGCGTAAACGAAGAGCCCGCGTTTTCTCTCTCACCACCGCCGCGTTGGTCTCGCGCCGCCCCTGCGCAACACCGCGCGAGAAACTTGACGTGTTCAGCGAAAGCTCCCCCGCACGGGGGATATCAAAACCTTCCCCTCGCCCTTCTTGATGTGATCGCCTGAGGAGATGCCTTGTGGAAGGCACCACCTCGTTGTGTGAGTACTTGGCCGGACCTCGCGAGAGGCTCCGGCCTTTTTTTTCACGCGCCCTAGGCGCGATCACACCAATCAATGCTGCACAGCAACGCCCCGCAACATCTTCAACAACCGAACCCGCAACACCCCTCAACAAAGCGACAGAACACCCCGCAACTTCCACAATCCGTGATCCACTCGGCTTCCGAAATCCGCAACCTCCCTTTCCAAAATTCGTGAGCTGCAACATCCGGAACGCGTGCACTTCTGTGCCGCTATCCGAGACCTGACCGGGCGGGCCGCTAGCGCTTGTCCACCGCGGCGAACGTCCGCAGCATGTCCTCGGTCGCTTTCAGCTCCGCCGGGTCCTCGTTCGCAAATCCGCCAGCGGCCTTGACCTTTTGAAAGAGCGCCAGCTTCTCCGCAGGCGAGCCCTGTATGTGTTGCGAGAAAATCTCGGCAACACTCTTGCGCAGCGGCTCTTTCCGTTTCCCCAACACCACAACCTCCTTCAAACCGACCCTCAACTTCCCTCGGTGCTTACTGATTGCAACATCCCTTTACGTACGAGCGCGTGCATCCGTGCAAGCGACTCTCATGAGGTAAGGTAGGGCTAGACAGAGAAACGATGCTTTGGAACCACGGCCGCAGCGTCCATATAAGCATCCAACGGACCGCCTCGGCGGAGCAAGGAGGACACCGTGTTCAATCAGGAATTGACGACCGCAACACTCAACCCGGCACGCACCTATCGACGTCCGATGGACGTCGTCGAATCGCCTGACATGACGTTGCGCCAAAAGCTCGCCATTCTCAAGGGATGGGTAAGCCGTACTCGAGCGAGCGCTGCAGTCGGGCGGAAGATGAAGGCATGGGCGGAGGCGAGCATGCTCATCTTCACAAAGTGTCAAGCAGCAATCATCCAAGTTCCGGAACGATAGTCCCAACCTACCCCATCTCTTTGTTAGCCGTCCCCCAACCGGCGCGGCGGCCAGTCAAGGGCGTGGGGCAAGGGCCCCCACGGCCGCGAAGCGGCGCACCCTTGACGGGCCGCATCAAGCGCCGGTTACCCTCGGTCCTCCAAAATGGATATCCAGGCGGTCTCATGCATCTTTCATGCTTCCATGCTAGGATGCATGCGTGCTTGTGGGCGAAAGCCCTGTTCAGCTAAACCCTCGGGTAAGCTGAAGAGCAAGCACACCAAAGCGCCGCCTCCGGGCGGCTTTTTGATTCCTAGTCAGCTTCCAAATTGTCCGGCGCGAGCCTCTGCGAGCCATCGCGCAAGATTTTTGATCCGCGCATGACGCTCCACAAGGTGATGTTCCCGGTGCCGACCCGCCGCAAGATGACGCGGATCTTGTCCGGCCGCGGGCCGATGATAGCGACCAAACCCCAATACTCCACCTCCTTTGCGGAACGCATTCCGTCAGCGCCCGCCTTACCCAGCGCCTGCCAAATCCGCCGGTACTCCTGCACGGTCCCCGATTTGCGGATAACCTCGAGCGCAAGGGGCAAGAGCCGGAATTTGAGCATCTGCTCGGGCTTGCTGCGCTCTCGCTCCGCCGAATAGCGCAGGTGGTGCAAGCCCTCCGCGTTCAATACGACGCGCTCGGCAAAGTACGGGCAGTCAACCAGAGGATTGTCGTGGAAGAGTTGCCGCGCTCGTTCGCGCAAACGGTGATACGCATCCATAGAGACCGCGAGTATAGCACGCGGCCCATGACAGGCTCCCCGCGAGCACCGCTCAACCACGCCCCCACGGCGCCCCTTCGCTGGCCAAAATCCGTGCTGCACTTCACATCCAATTTGCGTGCGCCATTTTTTCGATTTGCGTGATGCGTGATACGGTGAGGCTACGCCTCCGTATGCCTGCACTCCCACGCATCGCACGCGTTCCCCACACCTCGAAAGTTCCGGAGGCATGTCCCGCACTGCGGGAGCCACGTGCTCACCCGCCGCGGCATGCGCAAGAAAAAGCTGGAGATCGTCCAGCTCTGGCGCTGCTCGTCCTGCAAGCGCGTCTTCACGCCGGGCCCGGCGGCCCTGCACAACAAGACGTATCCCCTGCGCATGATCTTGTCGGCACTCACCGACTATGACACCGGCTACTCGCTCGAAGAGACGGCCGCACGCCTGAAGAAGAAAACCAATCGGCACGTCTCCCCATCAACGATCGCGGCATGGCTCGAAGAGTACAAGGAGCACTGCATCGTATCGGCGCTTGCGCGCGCGAGGCCTGAAGCGCTTCCGCGCCGCGCAAACCATTCGCTCTATCAAGCTGTATCACCGGCAGGTCTACGCCTATGCGTACCACCGGCCCAAGCTGGAATTCGTCCGCGCCGGCACGCTGGACGACAAGCGGCCAGGCGACGCGCGCTTTGCTGCCCTCGCGGATTTCCTGGAGAGCATCCCAACCACGTGCCCGCACGACCTATTCCGGAGAGACGACGACCCGAAGGCGCGCGCATCGCAAGCGCACCCAGCATTTGCGGACGCCTCGCGCATCATCGTGAACCGCAAAGAAAACGCGGCGACGCACACGGCCGCGCTCATCATTCCGGCCGTCGGCAACAATAAGCTGCGTCACGAGACGTTGCAGCGCTTCATGCTAGCGAACGACAGCGTGACGGTCGCGATCGAGATCCCGATCTGGCTGACCGAGAGCGACATCACCGCGCTCGAGAAGCAGCACGGCATCGAGCTCGCGCCGCGAGACGGAGGCGGCCGAGCGCACATCACCGGGCACATCGACTTCCTGCAGGTGCGCAACGGCGCCGTGCACATCCTCGATTACAAGCCCGACGCGCGCACGAACAAGCCGATCGCGCAGCTGGCGATCTATGCCCTCGCGCTCACGCGCCTTGTGCCGGGCCTCAAGCTCTTCGACATCAAGTGCGCGTGGTTCAACGAGCACGAGTATTGCGAATTTTTTCCGAGAACGCTCTTTGCGCAGCCCTGACGCCTTGGTTTCGGGCGCGATATCGGGCGCGCCCGCGGAATATCAGAATTGCTAAGCCATTGATTTAATTGGTCGGAGCGGGGAGATTCGAACTCCCGACCCCTTGCTCCCGAAGCAAGTGCCCGCACTTGTAGGGAATCGGACCTAACCTAGGTCTTGGACCGGGTTCTCAATTTACCATTATAGATCAGCGTCTTATCTCGCGCACGGCGGTCAGCATTGGCATTTCAAGTCTCGGTCAAATCGAGCCCCCGCAACCATCAACTTTGCGAACCGGTAAAATCGCTGCCTAACTGCTGCCTAGTGAGTGCTACCGGCGCGTGCTTGAAACTAGGCCTTTGTTGTCAGATGGTTTTTGTTCATGCGTGCAAGGTGATCCTCTTCTTCATGGGGAGAGGGAGAGGGTGAGGGGCAGCCACGGACGCCAATGCTGGAGTATGCCGCTGCCCCTCACCCCGGCCCTCTCCCCGCAAGCGGGGAGAGGGGGACGCACAGAAGACACCTACCAGCGCGCCAGAACGAAGTCGTCGGCGTCGCGGCCCTTGAAGTACTGCGGCTCCTGCTCGCCGTTGGCGCCTTGGCCAGCGCGCCGACCCGCGCCCCGATGTACTCGGCAAGGTCCTTGGTCGAGAACTGCCGCCTGGCGCCGACGTCGCCCTTGCCCTCCAGGCCCTCCACCACCGCGTAGGTGAACAGGCCGTGGCCCAGCTTGGCGTCCTCGATCGCCTCCTGATCGAAGCGGGCCGCGGTGTAGGCGACGATGTTGGCGTGGTAGGCGGAGTTGCCGAGCCGCTGATTGTAGGCGTCGCCCGAGTGGCAGGTGTCGACGAACAGCATGCGCCGGCCCTTGGCCGCCTCGACCGCACCCTGCAGCACCTGCCAGGGCACCACGGTGGAGCCGCGCAGCATGCCCCCCACCCACTCGGCGTTGGTCGGCAGGAAGCGGTAGTCCGGCCCCTCGTTGCTGCCGTGGCCGGCGATGAACAGCACCACCGTGTCGGTCTCGCGGGCGTGGCGCAGCACCTCCACCGCGTCGGTGATGTTGGCGGCGGTCGGCGCGTCCTTGGCGGCGCCGCCGTTCACCAGCACGCGCTTGATGACCTGGGCGTGGGCGGGGCCCAGCCGCTTCTCGATGGCGTCGGCGAACCGCGTCGCGTCGTTGCGCCGGGAAGCTCAGGTCGCAGCTGGCATTGCCGTTCTTGCCGCAGGCGTTGGGCAGGCCCTTGTAGTCGTTGACGCCGATGGCGAGGATGTGCAGCGCGCCGCGCTGGTCGAGATCGCCCTCGCCGTCGTGATTGAGCACCAGGGTCTCGGCCTTCTCGCCGATGGCATTGGTGAGGGCGACACGGATCTCGTTGCGGCCCCTGGCGAGCGGCACGTAGAGGGCGCGCTCGCCCGAGCCGAAGCCACCCGAGCCGATGCCGGGCGTTTCCTCGCCGACCTGGCGGCCGTTGACCTGCATGCGGATCAGACGGATGGGATCGGGCGTGGCCTCGATGGCGATCCGCACGCTGGTGCGGCCGGCGCGCTCATTGGACCCGCGGCACGGGCGAGACGATCCTGAACCTCGGCACCGGACGCGCCAGCAGGTCGGCGAGCTTGAACGTGGTGCCCGGCGCCTCGCGCACGGCCTGCTCGGCGGAGGCCAGGATGATGGCCCTCTCGACGATGTCGGGACGGTTCAGGTGCTGCCTCAGCTGCTCGGCGCCGACGTAGTCGGCGGCCTGCTCGGGCCCCTTGTTGATCTGCCAGCCGATGATGCTTGTCGGCACCGGGCGAGGCCGTGTAGTAGCCCTGCGGCGTCCACATCACCCATTCGCCGTCGCGGCCGTGGAACAGGGTGACGATCAGCTCGCGCGTGTGCGGACGTTCCACAGGCGCACGGTCTGGTCGGCGCTTGCGGTGACGAGTAGGCGCCTGTCGGGCGACGGAGAGAGCGCCCACACCTCGCTCTCGTGGCCGATGAATTCGCCTGTCGCCTTGCCGTCCAGGTCGTAGCGGATCAGATGGCCGCCGTCACCGCCCGACAGAATCGCCTGGCCGTCGGCGGTGAAGCTGTAGGAGCGATGCCGATAGCCGTCGTACGAGAAGCGCCTTATTTCGGCGACCTTGGCGCCGTCCTTGTACGCCATCAGGATGCCGTCGTAGTAGCGGAAGTCGCTGCTGGTTGCGTGTGTGAGCTTCCAGTTGCCGAAGGTCTCCTGTGCGCAGCGCACCAGCGAGGGCGCACCGGGTGGCAGTCGCTCCGGCCGACCGAGAGGCAGGCCGGGCGCGGGCAGGCGCAGGGACAGCTCCAGCGGTCCGCGCTTGTTCTGCGCTTCGTGGCGATCTGACTGGCCCCAATAGATGGTGCGGGAGTCGGGCGAGAAGCATGCGGTCCAGCGCTGTGCGCCGGTGCCCCGCAGAACGGCCTCCGTACTGCCAGTTCGAGGGTGCCAGACCTGGACGTCGCCACTGAATGCGCCGGTCACAACATAGCGGCCGTCCGGGCTCCAGGTTGCCGCGAACGACGTGTTGTCATGCTTATCATTGCGCGCAACCTCGCGGCCGCTCGCTACGTCCCAGATGTGCTGGACATAGCCACCGCGACCGATGCCGGCGCTGGATAGCAGGAGCTTGCCGTCGCGGCTGAACGCCAGCGCGCCAACCTCGTTGGCCTGCCTGGCAAAATCCTTCACCAGCCGGCCCGAGGCGCCATCCCACAACAGGATATCGCCACCGAGGTCGCCCGAGACAATGGAGCTGCCATGAGGTGACACCGCGAGCGAGCGCACCTTGTTCTTGTGCTTGTTCAGCACGGCCAGCTGCCGTCCAGTTGCCACGTCCCAGAGCCGCAGCGTTTTGTCGTAGCTGCCGGTGACGATGCGCCGTCCATCCGGCATGAAGGCAACGGCATAGACGTGGTCTTCATGCCCGCGCAGACGATGTAGCAGCCGCCCGGCCAACGGGTTGGAGACGTCCCACACGATGCCGGTGTTGTCGTAGCCCGCCGAAGCGAGCAACTTACCATCGGGCGAATAGGCGAGGGCCTGGAGCGTACTCTCGTGGCCCTTGAGCAGGGCAACCAGCTCGCCCGACGCAAAGTCCCAGATGCGCACCTTGGCGGCGTCTTCGTCAACGGGCCGTTTCTTGCCAGTCCAGCTCCCCGACCAGCCAGCCGTCGCGAGCCAACGCCCATCGGGCGACAGCGCTAGCGCATAAATCTTGCCCGCGGACCCAGCCCCGGACTCGCCGCGGATGGCGCGCACGGTCCTACCGGTGCGCCAGTCCCACACGCGCACGACCTTGTCGTCGCCGGCGGAGACGATCTGCCTGCCGTCCGGCGTGAAGGCTAAGCCCTTGATGACGGCCATGTGTCCGCCGGTGTCGAGCATCAGGACCGGCAGCTGGGCCTTGTCGGCGATCTGCGCCCTGGGCTGGGCGGCAACGGTGAGGGCGACGCGCCGCTCGCGCCCTCCCGACAAGACTTGCAGTCGGATCTCCTCGCCCGGGCGCCTGGCGGCGATCGCCGCATCGAGCTCGGAGCCGGTGTCGATGACGGTGCGCTCGATGGCGACGACGATGTCGCCGGCCTTGAGGCCCGCCTTGTCGGCGGGCGATCCGGCGGCGACGCTGCCGAGCTTGGCGCCGCGCGGGCCGTCCCAGCCGAGCCTGTCGGCTTCGGCCTTGCTGACGTCCTGAAGGCCGGTGCCGATCCAGCCTCTGGACTCCTGCGCCAGGGCCTCCTGCGCCAGGGCCGCGCCGCCGGTCAGCAGCGCCAAGGTCAAAAGCAGAACGCGCAAGCACGACATGGACCGCACCCCCATAGCCAGCGACGCAATCGCCGGCAGTCTACTGCGGCAAGCGGCAAAAGAAAGGTGGCCCGGCGGACCTCACGCCATCGCCAGCGTCTCGTTGGTGACAAGCGCCAGCGCCAGCACATCCACGCGCGCCGCGCCCGCCCGTTTCAGTACTCGCGCGCAGGCTTCCACCGTGGCGCCGGTGGTGATCACGTCGTCGACCAGCAGCACGTTTCGCCCTTCGATCCGGGCTCTGTGGTGCGCCGGCACGCCGAACGCTCCCGCGACATTGCGCTGCCGCTCTGCGTGCGTCATGCCGACCTGACTCCTGGTCCATCGCGTGCGACGGAGCAGCATCGGGTGCATGGGCACCCCCAGCTCCTGTGCCAGCGCAGCTGCCAGCACCGCGGCCTGGTTGCAGTGCCTGAGCAGCAGCTTGAGCGTGCTCAGCGGCACCGGCACGATCAGATCGGGCCCGGGCACCAGGTCACGGGCCGTCGCTGCCAGCCAGCGCGCGAGGAGGGTGCGCGCATCGTGCCGGTCGGCGTACTTGAACCGGTGCACCAGCGTGCGCATGGAGCCCGTGTAGTGCGCAACCGCCCTTGCGCGGTCGTACGCGGGCGGCCGCGCCAGTGCCGCGGCTCTGACGGTGCGCTCCCCGGTAGCGAACGGCAGCGGGATGCCGAGCACGTCGCACACGGGCGACCGGATGAAGCGCACCTCGCGCCAGCAGACAGGACACAGCAGGTGGTGGGCGTCCGTGCGCATGCGGCACACGAGGCAGCACGGCGGCACGACCACATCCGCGCACGCATCGAGCACGCGGCGCAGTGGGGATGTCGTACGAGGAACGGGCCTTGCGGCAGCGTCATGCAGCGCCTCGCCCAGGGAAGTCCTGCAGGGAGTCATGCATGGACATGGCACCGCCTCCGTCCGCACATGTGCCATGCTAGCCCGTGCCCCCCCTGCTGCATACGGCGCACGCAACCGCTATGATCGCCGCGTGACCTCCGAGCCGCTGATCTTCGACCGCCGCCTGCTGATGCTGCGCCGCAACCGGGTCGCGGCCGGCGCCGGGCGCCACGATTTCCTCCTGGCCAGGGTCGCCGACGACCTCGCCGAGCGGCTCTTAGCCATCAACCGGCAGTTCCCGCTGGCCCTCAACCTGGGCGCCTACCACGGCCTGCTGAGCCGCCGGCTGCGCACTCTCTCGGGGGTCGGGCTGGTGATCGACATGGAGCCCGCCCGCGGCCTTCTCGCCCAGTGCGACGGCCCCAAAATCCAGGCCGACGAGGAGGCGCTGCCGTTCGCCGATCAGAGCCTCGAGCTCGTCGTCTCCGGCCTCTCCCTGCAGCTCGTCAACGACCTTCCCGGCGTGCTCATTCAGATCCGCCGCGCGCTGGCCCCCGACGGCCTCCTGCTCGCCGCGCTGCTCGGCGGCGCCACGCTGAACGAGCTGCGCACCGCGCTGCTTCTCGCCGAGGCGGAGATCGAAGGCGGCGCCAGCCCGCGCGTCGCCCCGTTCGCCGATGTGCGCGATCTGGGCGCGCTGTTGCAGCGGGCCGAGTTCGCGCTGCCCGTCGCCGACGCCGAGACGGTGACGGTCACCTACGCGCACCCGCTCGCACTTGATGCGCGAGTTGCGCGCCATGGGCGGAAGCAATGTCTTGCTCGCCCGCCGCAGGACGCTGCTGCGCCGCGCGACGCTCATGCGCGCTGCCGAGATCTACGCCGACCGTTTCGGCCTTTCGAACGGCCGCGTGCCGGCGACCTTCGAGATCATCACCTTGACCGGCTGGGCGCCGCATTCGAGCCAGCAGCAGCCGCTCGCCCCGGGCTCGGCCAGGCAGCGCCTTGCCGACGCGCTCGGCACCGCCGAGCACCCCGCCGGCGAGCCCGCGGGGCCGCGCAAGCAAGGTGGCGTCTAGTGTCCTGATCGCGAAATTCGTCTCGCTAAGCCGCGAACCAGGTCACGAACTTCGCGATCTGGAGGACTATCGAGCTCGAGGTGCTGCGGTCCGGTGTTGTCAGAAAACAAGGCCATCTGACGGTCGGCTGTTATCCACAGCCAAATTAGTGATGGATAAGGCGCACACGTCGCACGTTGTCCTTATGCCCGGCCGCCACCCCGGCCAGGGCCGGGGGCATCTGGCAGACACTCCCGTTTTTTTTCCCCCCTGCCGGGTGCCCCTGTAGGGGGTGCTGATGCGATGGCTATCGAAGACAAAAAAGGGCGTCTCGCTCCGGGGGAGAAGCGAGACGCCTTCGGCCCTAAGGCCGCACCCCAGCCCACAACGGAAGGGGTGCCCAACACGCTCATCGGGGTTTTGAAAAGCGTGTTCCCGCATCTGAAAAGGGCCTTGCGCTAGGAGAAACAGGGAAGGCGCGAGACCCAGTGATGCGTGAGATGATCGATAGAGCATGAGCTTCTCACCGAACATCAGTGCAAGCCCTGAGAGCACGCCAGACGATCAGGGTTAAGCGCTGGCTCAGCGAGGCCGATACAGGACGCCCGCGAGCCTTGGGGCACTAGAGCACCGTGGCGGCATGACGCCACGAATGCGGTGCGTATCGAAATCTGCTCTGGCGCGACCAGCGAGGGGTCAGGTCACGTGCAGCCAGCCACCCCCCAACCCCTACTTCCCGTCCATCGCGTCGGAGACCTTCTGCGCGGTGTTGCCCCAGCTGCCGCCGAGCCCGCCGCCGAGCGCCGACATGCCGGCCAGCGCCCCCACCGCCACCAGCGCCGCGATCAGCCCGTACTCGATGGCCGTGGCGCCGCGCGTATCGCCGGCGAAGCTCCGCGCCAACCGCTTCAGGCCCTGCATCTCGCGCACCCTTCCTTACGCACTCCGGGCCTAACCAGCGGCCTAGAGCAGATCCCGCAGCACCGCCTTCAGCGGCTCGTCCGCCGGAGGCATCGCATAATTCGCCAACCGTTGCGCACGCACCCACGCCAGCTCCTGGCCCTGCTGCGCCACCACCTGGCCCTCCCACGTGCGGCACACGTAGAGGGGCATCAGCAGATGAAACGCCTCGTAGCCGTGGCTGGCGAAGCTGAGCGGGGCGAGGCACTTTCCGGCGATCCTGATGCCGAGCTCCTCGTGGAGCTCGCGGATCAGGGCCGCCTCCGGTGTCTCGCCCGGCTCCACCTTGCCGCCCGGGAACTCCCACAGTCCCGCGAGCGGCCGCCCCGGAGGGCGTTTCGCCAGCAACACACGCCCATCGGCGTCTACAAGCGCGCAGGCAACGACCAGAACCAGGCCCGAGCCCATGCTTGCCTCCAAGCTAAAACACCGCCGGTTAAGATCTCGCCAGGAAGGGTCGTTAACCGGAGGCTAACGGCGCCTCTGCTCCCTCTCCCCGCCATTGCCGACCTTGCCTCCTCTGCCAACAGGCGGGGAGAGGGTCGGGGTGAGGGGCAGCCACAAACGCCAGAGCAAGCCCTGCCCCTCACCCTAGCCCTCTCCCCATAAGAATGGGGAGAGGGAACTCAGCTCAAGGCCGCATCGAGAACGCCCGCGGCCCCGGCGTGCAGCAGCGGCTCGGCCAGGTCCGCGAACTCGCACAAGCAGCCGACGCGTGTCGCGCGGGTCGATGATCTCCTCCACCCAGAACGTCTCGGCCGTGCGGAACGGTGAGCGCAGCGCGTTGAGCCGCGCCTCGATCTCGGCAAGCTTGGCCTTGGGGTCGGCCGCCGCATCGATGTCGGCGCGATAGGCCGCCTCGATGCCGCCCTCCAGCGGCAGCGAGCCCCACCACGCCGACAGCCACGCGTAGCGGATCGCCAGCCGCCCCGCCGGCACGTGCGCCGCGCCGGCCACGCCGAAAGCGTTGCGCACGATCACCGTGCACCACGGCACGCTTGACTGGTTGATGGCCGCCATCGCGCGGACGCCGTAGCGGATGGTGGCCGACTTCTCCGCCTCCAGCCCGATCAGGAAGCCCGGGCAGTCGCACAGGTAGACCACCGGCAGGTGGAACGTCTCGGCGAGATCGACGAAGCGCACGATCTTGGCGCAGGCCTCCGCCGTCCACGCGCCGCCGTAGTGATAGGGATCGCTCGCCATCACCGCCACCGGCAGGCCGGCGAGCCGCGCGAACCCCGTGACGATGGAGCGGCCGAACATCTGCCCCATCTCGAAGAACGAGCCCTTGTCGACCAGCGCCTCGACGATCGGCCGCATCTTGTAGACCTTGCGGCGGTCGCGCGGGATGGCGCTGAACAGCATCTCCTCGCGCCTGTCCGCCGGATCGCTGCGCTCGCCGCCGCTCGGCCAAGCTGTGCACCGACGGCGGCAGATAGGAGAGGAACCGCCGCGCGCACGCGAATGCCTCCTCCTCCGTCTCCACGGCATGGTCGACGGCACCGGCGCGGCACTGCACCTCCCAGCCGCCCAGCTCCTGCTTGCCGAGTTCCTGCCCGACGCGCGCCACCACCGGCGGCCCGGCGACGAACATGGCCGAGGTCGATTTCGTCATCACCGAGTAGTGGCTGGCCGCCAGCCGCGCCGCGCCGAGCCCAGCCACCGAGCCGAGCCCCAGCGCCACCACCGGCACGACCCCTAAATTGTCGGCCAGATACTGGTAGGCGAACTGGGAGATGCCGAGCTGCCCCGGCAGGTTGGAGCGCCCCGTCGTCTCGATGGTCTTGACCGAGCCGCCGCCGCCCGAGCCCTCGATGATGCGGATAATCGGCAGGCGCAGCTCGTTGGCCATGCGCTCAGCCAGGATCGGCTTCATCGGGATGGTGGCATCGGCCGACCCGCCGCGCACCGTGAAATCGTCGCCCAGCACCATCACCGGACGCCCGTCGATCCTGGCCCGCCCCATCACTGAGTTGGAAGGCGTCAGAGCCTTCAGCCCGCCCTTCTCGTCATACTCGGCCTTGCCGGCAATCGCGCCGACCTCGTGGAAGCTGTCCTTATCGATCAGCCGATCGATGCGCTCGCGCACGGTGAGGCGCCCGCCGTCGTGCTGGCGCTGCACCTTGTCGAGCCCGCCCATCTGGCGCGCCATGCGCTCGCGCGCCCTCAGCTCCTCCAGCTCCCGTTCCCAGCTCATGCTTCCCGTCCCTGCCCGTTCTGCGCCGGCCCCTGCCTGCGGCCTCTGGGCCGCCGCGGCGACTATCGAGGACTTTGCGCAGCCCGCGCCAATCGGCATCGTTGCAACGGCGTTGCACGAGGGCGCCGCCGCGTCCCAGTTCATGCACGGCCTCCGCCGGCCCCGGCCATGTTTCGCCCACACTCGGCGTGCTGTTCTGGTGCTACTGTCGACGCACCACCTCCGTAAACGTCTCACGGCCGGCCGGCGCAGCGCGAGACCCGCGAATGTCCATCTTCAAGCTCAACGGCGAGCCCAAGCCGCTCGGTGCCCCACACGCGCCATTGATCGACCTGGTGCGCGAGACGCATGGGCTGACCGGCACCAAGCTGGTGTGCGGGGCCGGCGTATGCGGCGCCTGCACGGTGCTCGTCGACGGCAAGCCGGTGGTGAGCTGCCTGATGCCCGCCTCCGCCGCCGCCAACTGCGCGGTGACGACGGTGGAAGGCATCGGCGCCGAGCAGCTGCACCCGGTGCAGAAAGCCTTCATGGCGCACGATGCCCTGCAGTGCGGCTTCTGCACGCCGGGCTTCATCGTCGAGGCGGCCGCCTTCCACGACGGCTGGCGGGCAGCGCGCAAGCAAGCCGAGCCTAGCCGCGAGGAGATCGCCGCGGCGCTAGCCGGCCACCTCTGCCGCTGCGGCGCCTATGCCGGCATCTACCGCGCCGTCGCCGAAGCCTGCGCCGGCAAGTTCGACGGCGCGGAGGTCAAGCCGGCGCGGGTGGAGGCGCGCGCCAAGGTCACGGGCGCCGCCAAGTACACCGTCGACATCAAGCATCCAGGACAGCTCGAGGGCGCGATCCTGCGCTCGCCCCACGCGCATGCCCGCGTGCTCGAGATCGACTGCTCCGCCGCCCGCGTCGCCTCCGGCGTCTCCGCCGCGGTGCCCCTGGTCGCGGCAGGCGATGTGGTGCGCTACTTCGGCGAGCCCATTGCCGCCGTCGCCGCCGCCGACCTGGCACTCGCCAAGGTGGCACTCGCGCGCATCAAGATCGAGTACGAGCCGCTGCCTGCCGCCGTCGGCTACGACGCGGCGCGCGCCAAGGGCGCGCCGCAGCTCTACTCCGGGCTCTTCAAGAGCGCGCCCAATGTCGGGGAAGGGGTGTCGCTCCCCGCCTTCTGGAAGGGCAACCTGCGCGGTCCCTCGTCCGCCTTCTCGCTCAGGGCCGGCCAGGCCCGCCGCGCCATTGCCAGCGCGCGCCGCAGGAACGATCCGCTACTCGTCGATGGCACTTGGCGCACCGATGCCCAGTGCCACACGTCCTTCGAGCCGCACGCCGCCGTGGCGCACTTCGAGCGCGGTCGCCTCACCGTCCAGCTCTCCACCCAGGCCGCCCACCACCTCTCCCGCCGCATCGCCGAGCACTTCGGGCTCTCGACAAGCAAGGTGCGCGTCGTGGCCGAGCACATCGGCGGCGGCTTCGGCGCCAAGCTCGGCCTCACCTCCGAGACGATCGCCGCCGTCACCTTGGCGCGCGAGGCCAAGGCGCCGGTGCGCGTCGTGTTCGATCGCCATGAGGAGCTGTCGGTCGCCGGCTATCGCCCGGGCGCGGAGATGGAGCTTGCGCTGCTGCCGTCGTCCTCGGGCGGCCTGAAGGCGTTCACCCTCAAGGCCACGGCCGACACCGGTGTCGGCATCAACTCGGCCATCGCCTCGCTCGGCCGCTTCATCTACGCGGCCGACGCCAAGGCGCTCGACGACTACGACGCGGTGAGCAACCTGGCGCCCGGCGCCCCGTTCCGTGGCCCCGGCGGACCTGTGCTGTGCTTCGCGCTCGAGCAGGCCGTCGACGAGGCGGCCGAGCGGCTGAAGGTCGACGCGATCGCCCTGCGCCAGCGTTGGGACCACGACCCCAACCGCCAGCGGCTCTATCGCTGGGCAGCGGATCTGGCAGTCTGGCGCCAGCGGCAGCCTACCGGCACCCAGCAGGGCCGGTTGCGGCGCGGCATCGGCGTCGCCGCCGCCAACTGGCTCTACCTCTATCAGCCGGAAGCCGACATGGAGCTTGCCGTGCGCGGCGGCCGCCTCGTCGCCAGCATGGGCGTCCAGGATATGGGCACCGGCAGCCGCGGCGTCATCGCCGCCACCGTCGCCGGCGCCTTCGGCCTCGAGCCCGGCGACGTCGAGGTCAGGCTCGGCGAACTCTTCTCTGCCGCGCGGGCCGATCTCCGGCGGCAGCCGCACCACCCCCACCATCGTTCCCGTCACACTTGCCGCAGTCGAGCGCCTGCAGGCCGAGATCCGGCGCAAGAGCCGCGGCCGCATCGGCGACAACGCGCCCTGGCGCGACATCCTCGCCGGCTGCCCCGACATCGCCGTCAAGTCGGGCCGCCCCCACGACAACGCGCGCGCCAACCCCGCTGCCCGCTCGCCCTTCGCCTCGTTCGGGCTGAAGGGCTTGATCTTCGACTGGGTGCTGACGCGCTTCGGCGGCATCAAGGCCGGCCGCGGCGCGCCGGGCGCCGTGCACATCGCCGAGGTCGAGGTCGATACCTGGCTCGGCCACGTGCGCGTGCTCAACGTGTACGCCGGCCTCGCCGTCGGCAAGCCGCAGGTGCCGGCGCTGGCGCGCAGCCAGGCCGAGGGCTCCATCATCCAAGGGATCGGCTACGCCCTCTACGAGGGCCGCCAGATCGACGCCGCTTCCGGCGCGGTGCTCACCGCCGGCCTCGAGGACTACCGCATCCCCGGCATCGCCGACGCGCCGCAAATGCACATCCATTTCGAGGAGGGCGGCTTCGAGCACGTGCCTGGCGGCGGCATCGGCATCGGCGAGGTGTCGACGCTGCCCGTGGCGGCAGCCGTCGCTAACGCCATCCACAACGCCACCGGGCGCAGGGCCCGCGAGCTGCCGATGCGGCCCGACCGGATGCTGGCGCTCATCGGCGAACGCGGGAGCGCATGATGGCCGCCACGAGCAAACGTTTCGCCGGCCCGCCGCCCGAGCTGCTCGCAGCCGGCACCGACTTGATGGAACGCCGCCGCAGCGGGATCTCGCGCGGAGCCATCACCGAGCTTGCCCGCACCGAGGAGAACACGCGCATCGCCTGGAGCCCGAATGGCGCAGCCGTGATCGGCAGCCACGTGGCAATCGCGGCCCTCGCGTCGGACCAGCGGCTGGCGCGCGCCTATCCGGGCCTGGCCGCGGCGGCGGCCGGCCTCGCCACCCCGCAGGTCCGCAGCGTCGGCACGGTTGCCGGCAACCTCGCCCAGCGCTCGCGCTGCTGGTACTACCGCAACCCGCACATGCCGTGCCTCAAGAAGGGCGACAGCGTCTGTCCGGCCCGCCCCGGCAATCACCTCTACGGCGTGATCTTCGACCTGGGGCCCTGCGTGGCGCCGCACCCCTCGACGCTGGGCGCCGCCCTTCTCGCCTACGAGGCCACCGTCACGACCAGCCTGCGCAAGGACCTCGCGATCCGCGACCTCGTCGGCGACGGCCGCGACGGCACCCGCGACAACACGCTGGAGCCCGGCGAGCAGATCCTCGCCATCGCCCTGCCGCCCCCGGCCCAGGGCGAGCGGGCGGCCTACCGCCGGGTCATCAGCCGCGCTCACGCCGAGTGGCCCCTGGTGGAGGCGGTGATCCGCATCGTGACCGATGGCGAGCAGGCCAAGCTCGTCCGCATCGCCGCCGGCGGCGTGGCTCCCGTACCCATCCGCCTCACCGCAGCCGAGGAGAGCCTCGCCGGCACGCCGCTGGACGAAGCCGCCGTGCGGGCGGCAGCACGGCTCGCCGCCAGCGGCGCCAGGCCGCTGGCCCTCACAGGCTACAAGGTCGCCCTCATCGAGGCGCTGGTGGCCGACCTGCTTACGGCAGTGCGCGGCTGATGCCAGCCACCGCCTGATCGTAGGTCCGGTCGCCCTGCGGCAACCCCTGGGCCAGCAGCACGACCAGAACCCCGACAAACGCCGCCAACAGACCCGCCTGCACCTTCATAGTCCTGGCGCTGCCGATCAGGAAATTGCCGGAGAAGTTCTCATCGGGCGAAACCTGGTAGAGCGCCCGCTCGGCGGCCGCCTCGGCCGCGCCCGGCAGGCCGGCAGCGGCGGGCGCCAGCACCGCCGGCCGCTCATGGATCTCGATGCCACCGCCGGCATCCGCCGCGGCGGGCGCGTTCGCCTCGCCCCGCCGCCTGCCCATCCAACGATCGACCAGCCGGAACACCAGGCTGACGAGCGCCCCGCCGTAGTAGGCCTCGTGCGCGACATGGGGCTCGCCCTTGACCGGCTCGAACCTGGGATGGTCTGACATGGCCGTCTGCTCCGGTGCGATCAATGCAGCCCTTTCGGCAGCATCGATCCGAAATTTGGAGCAGATTTCCCTCGCGCGGCTGTGCCGGGCGGCACAGCCCGCACAATCCGCACATTGCGGCGCACCGACGCCTGTCAGCGGCCGTTGGCGATGGGGCGGAACGGGGCGAAGGCGTTGCCGCCGCGCGGCAGGGCGCCAGCGAGCTCCGGACAGTGCCGCAGGATGATGCTGGTCATGCTGTTGTTGGCGACCCAGTCCATGCCGAGCGGCGAGTAGATCTCGGGCCGGAAGTCCACGGTCAGGAAACGGTCGCTCTGGATCCGCCGCGACGCCATCAGGATGAAGATGCGGAACGCAGTGTCGGAGAAGCCGAAGCCCGGCGGCAGCTCCTCCGCGAACATGCCGACCATGGTGTCCACCATGTCGACCTTGCCGTAGACCTCGCGCAGCTTGCGCTGCGTCTCGGGGTCGCTGGAGAACTCTTCCCAGTGGCGCGCCCGCGGCAGGTGCAGCGCCGTGCGGAAGTCGTTGTAGCGCGGGACCCCGCGCCGCCGGTCGCGCACGATGTCGACCACGGAGAGGTCGATGATCTCGCCGTTCAGCCGCTCCAGCTTCTGCAGCGACCTTGGGAAATTGTAGAGCTTCACGGCACCGGGATTGGCGATGCCGAGCGAGTAGAGCACGTTGGCAAGCTCGAGCTTGCGCATCATGCCGTCCGTGTCGTGGCCCTGGATCTCCAGGAAGCCATGCGTGCTCATCGGGCTGCCGTCGCGGCTGTCGAAGAATGCATAGTCGTCGGGGATCAGCGGGTGCAGCCGGTACACCGACACAAATTCCTCGGTCAGCGAGAAGGGCACCCCGTGGTGGTCCGGCAGGGTCTGGGGAATGCCCTTCAGCGAATGGGTATTGAACAGCCAGGCGGCGGCTTGCGTCACCCAGTCCTTGGGCGCGCCGTACCAGTTGGAGCGGATCGCCGCCTCGCCCGACGGATAGGCCATGATCGCCGGCGTCCATTCCACCGTGTGAATCTTGGCAATCAGCGCGCCGACGATCAGCCGCGCGGTCTGATAGACGCGCTCGTCGCTCCAGGTCGGGTACGCCGCCTTCAGCTCCCGGCAGATGACGTTGTGCTCGCGCGCGAACAGCGTGTGCATGGCGCTGAGGCCCAGCCACCAGCTGTCGTTGAAGCCCGTCGCGTTGACGCCGCTGATGTCGGTCGGCAGGTAGCCGTTCTCGAGCCGGATCAGGGCGCCGTCGCGCAGCTGCTGGGCCTTCTCCGCGTCGGCACCGTACACCTCCGAGCCGTCCCACCAGGGCGTGGCGACGTTGGCGAACACCGGACAGCCGCCGGGCCCTTTGGCCATCACCTGGTTGTCGGCGATGCGCATATCCTGCTCTGCCGGCCAGTCCTTGTGGTTCTGCCAGGGCGGCAGCCCTGGGCGCCGCAGCTTGATGGCGTTGTCGCTGCCGTCCTGGCGCAGGTCGATGCGCTGGTGGTTGACCCAGTCGTGCACCTGGAACTGGATCCAGGCGGCCGACAGCACGTTGAGGGTCTTGGCGGGAATGAACGTCTCGCGCGTGAGCAGCTCGCGGCTGACCACGATCGGATCGGGCTGATCGAACTTGGTCGGGGCGTACACCGGCGCCATGTTGCGCCCGAATGCCGACCCGCAGCATCCCATCCTGGGCGCGGAGAGATCATTGAACGTGCCGTCGAATGTGCGGTAGACGCGCGCCGATTCAGGCACGGCCGGCGGCACGGGATAGGGCTTTGGCGCAGCAACTGGCTCGGGATCGATCAGGTTCTTCTGCCGCAGCACATCGCGGAACATCGCCATATTGAAGAGCGCGATCTTGAAGGGCAGGCGATGCCACGGCACGAAGCGGTTGACGAAGCTGAACACCGCCACGCCGATCCTGCTGGCGATCACGTTGCGCAGCGGCGGCTCCTCGTAGAACCGGTAGCCCAGGCGATGGCCGGCGCTGGCGCGATAGGCCACCCTGCGGGCCCTGTTCATGTTGCCGAGCGGCCTGAACTCGTCGGTCGTGTACCAGGGATTGAAGGAGAGCTGGTCGACTGCCCGCTCCCTTGCCCGCCCCTCGGCCGCGTCCACGTCCTGCCTGGGGATCGTCAGGGTCGCCACCCGCACCGGCTGGGACACCTTCTCCCGCCACGTGACGCCGAAGTTCTCGATCGGCGTCTTCCACTCGCTGACGAAGGGCTGCAGATAGACATCGAAGGCGACGTCGCCCGCGCGCAGCCGCGCCAGCATCTCCTCGCGCAGGTAGTCGGCTCCTGGCTTGCTCGGCTTGGGCGCCGCCTTGGCGCCGGCAACCGGCCGCAGCATGTAGCGCACCGGTCCCTCGCCCCACAGGATCGAGCCGCGGCTCCAGTAGCTCTCGGTCGCCAGGCTGCGCACCTGCCGGCGCGTGCTGGCGATCAGATTGCGCGCGGTGCGCAACGCCTGCAGCGGGCCGAGGCGCAGGATCATGCCCGGTATCAGCAGCCACCTGGGGCCGGCAAGCGTCTTGGCGAAGGCGACGAACTGGCGCACGTTGCGCACGTGCGCGGTGGGATAGTTCGCCACGAACAGGTCGTGCGATTCGGTGTCGGAGACGCGGATGCGCAGCGCTGCGCCCCGCACGTCGCGCGCGGTATCGGGCTGGTGCGCGCTGCTGGCATTCGAGAGGCGGATCGTGACCGGGTACTCCATGTCCGGCCGGAAGAAGCCGACCTGGAACTGCTGCGGCACGTCGCCCAGCACGCGCAGGGTGGCGTTGCTGACCCCGAGCAGCATCTTGGCGTGCGAGGCACGCTCGACGCTGGCCGCTTTGGCTTTGCGCTGCTGCTTGAGCTGGATGCGCAGGAACTCGCGCGTGTAGCCCTCGAATATGCGGGCTTCCTCTTCGGCGCTTCCGCCTACGAGCTTCTCAGACCACGTCTGCCCGGCCATTGGCAGCCTCACTCAACATTGATTAAAGCTGAAAATCTCATCGCCCTTCGCTGAGTGCGGGGGGCATCAATTTCGAGAATAGCTCTCGAGCGAGCGCAACAAACTCTTGGCTTCCTTTCGATCGCCGCTGTCTGGTTGGTCCACAAATGGCAACAAGGCTTCCTGCAACAGAGCAGCGCGCGCGCGCCGTCTCACCCTTGCGGAGGAGATGCTGGGCAAAGCCGTGCGCCGCACGCAGCGCGAAACCCGCCTGTCCGCGCTGGCTCGCAAGCTCCAGCGCCTGCCCGAACAGCTGCTCGGCCTGGGCCGCGTTGTCGGTCATGCGCGCCTCGATGCGCAGGCACTCGATCTCGTACCAGAAGTTGGCGCCGCCGATGATGGCGCGCGCCTCGTCCAGACAGGCCCTGGCCTCCGCCACGTTGCCCGTATCGGCATAGGCCTCGGCCAGCCAGCTCAGATACATCGGCAGCCAAAGAGAAACGTGCGCCACGCGCAGGAAGCCGCGCTCGCCCTCGAGGATCCGCATGCCCTCGGGCACGCGGCCCGCCTCCAGCTCGCACCAGCCCAGGAACGCCCGCGACACCGACATCCAAAGCGGCAGCTCGCGCTTGGTGGCGGCGTCCAGCATCTGCTGGGCCAGCGACTTGACGGTCGGGATATCGCGCTCCAGCGTGTGCAGCTGGCACGCGTGGGCGATCGCGTAGCCGACCGTGAAGGCGTGCTGCAGCTGCGTCGCCAGCCCAAGCGCGCTGCGTGAGCGCTCGACGGCGTGCGTCACGCGGCCCAGCAGCCAATAGGCAATGGCCAGGTTGCTAAGGGTAGTCACCTGCACATCGGCGGCGTAGACGAGGGCGGTGGTGTGGTCCCTGCTGTGGTCGTAGAAGGCGCTCGCCTTCTCCAACTCCACGCAGGCGCGCGCGGTGTCCCAATCGATGAGCGCCGTGCCCACCAGCCGGTGGCCCACCATGCGGTCGGTCCGCGTGCCCTTCTGCTCGGCCAGGCGCATGAAATCGTTCGCCAGCACGCCGGCCTCCTGCACCTTGCCGGCGACCCGCAGGTTCGACCAGCGGGCGTAGAGGGCGGGGAAGATGCGCGGATCTTCGTTCAGCGCCCGGCACAGATCGATGGCGCGGGCGCTGACATCGGCCACCGAGGGCGCCGAGAAGCCGTCGACCGCGATGGTCGGCCCGATCAGAGCCACCTGCACGCTCAGCTCCAGATCGTCGCGCTCGGCGCCGGCGGGCACCTTCGCGATCTGCTCCAGCGCGGCCCTGAGCTGGGCAAGCGCTTCCAGATTGGCCGACCGGGCGGCGGACAGCTGTGCAGCCTTCAGCCGCATGCGCACGGCGGAGGCCGAGCGCCCGGCTTCCGACAGATGCTGTGCGAAGTATTCGGGCTCCCGGTTGGCGATCTCCGGCAGGTGCACCTCGATCTTGTCGGCCACGCGGGCATGCAGCACCCGGCGCCGCCGCTTGAGCAGCGAGTGGTAGGCGACGTCGCGCACCAGGGCGTGCTTGAAGGAGTAGGTCTTCTCCGCGTTGTCCTCGCGCTGGATCAGGCCGGACTCGAGCAGTCGCGCCAGCGGAGCTTCCAGCGCAATGGCATCCTCCGTGGCGACCAGCGCCAGCAGCTGGTGGGAAAAGGTACGCCCGATCACCGATGCGAGCTGGGCAATCGACTTGCCCTCCCCGAGCCGCTCCAGACGCAGCATCAGCGAGTCGTACAGCGCCGACGGCACGTCATGCTCGCCCGAGGCCGCGCGCGCGCCCGCGCCCGGGTCCACCTGGCCGGTCTCGATGGCGGCTGCGGTCAGCTCTTCCACGAACAGCGGCACGCCGTCGGACCGCCTGAGGATCAGCTCGACCAGCTGGCTGGTCAGCCGCCCGCCGCGAACGGCAGCATCGGCCAGCGCGCGACAGTCCTGGTCGGCGAGCCGCTGCAGCCCCATCCCGCGGATGGCGGCAGGGCCTGAGCGTTGGCTCTCGGTCCGGCTGGTGATGATCAGCAGGACACGCGAGCTGGCGATCGTGCTGGCAATGCGTTCCACCACCTCGATGGTCGACGGGTCGGCCCAGTGCAGATCCTCGACCAGGATCACGCCGGCCCGCTCGCTCGCGCGCGCCGTCAGCAGCGCCACCACTGCATCGCGCGTCTTGCGCCGCAGCTCCTGCGCATCGGGAACGGGCGAGCTGGCGGGGCGGGGCACGGCCAGGCCGAGCAGTCTGCCAATCAGCTGGACCTGCTCGTTGTCGCTGGCCGGTGTGGCGCCGAGCGTTTCGTTCAACAGCGCCAGCTTGGCTTCGGAGCTGGCCCCCTTGCGGATGCCGGTCTGCTGCTCGAGCCTCCTGATGATCGGGTAGAGCGGCGTGTTCTGGTGCTGCGCCGAGGATTGCAGCCTGACGATGGCCTCCTCGCCGAGGCCCGTCAGCCTGATCACCTCCAGCGCCAGCCTGGACTTGCCGATGCCGCCTTCACCGCTGATCTGAACACTTTGCCCGCGCCCAGCCTTGGCGGCCTCCCAAAGCTGCAGCAGCTGGTCGGTTTCGCGGCCGCGCCCGACCAGGGGCAGGACATCGCGACGGTCGTCGCGGCGCGCGACGTTGCCGTCGCTCTCCTCGCCCAGCACCTGGAAGGCGCTGACTTGGCGCGCCAGCCCCTTGAGGTTGTGCTCGCCGAGCCAACGCAGCTGGAACTTGCCCTTCAGCAGCCGCTCGGTCTCGCTGCTGATCACCAGCGAGTTGGGAACCCCGATCTCCTGCAGGCGGAAGGCGATGTTGGGCGTCTCGCCGACGATCTCGGTGGCGTCGTGCACGTGGCCCACCCCGCCCTTGCCGATCACCGCTTTGCCCGTGTGCACGCCGATGCGCACGCGCAACGGCTCGTGAATCGTCGCGATGCACCAAGTCCTCGATCCGCTCGATGCCCTCGAGCAGGGCCAGCCCGGCGCGCACTGCCGCCTCGGCCTCGTTCTCGGAGGCTTGCGGGTAGCCGAACGCACAGCGAACGCCGTCGCCAATGTAGTTCAGCACCGTGCCGCCGGCATCCTTGATGCACCGCGTGCTGATCGACTGGAACTCGTTGAGAACCTCGCGCAGTTCTTCGGCGTCGCAACGCACGGACAGCCCGGTAGAATCCACGATGTCACAGAACAGCACCGTCAGCTGACGGAACTCGGGAAAATCGTGCATCGCACCTTGCCCCTGAACGCGGGTGCTGCAGGACGTCGCCGGCTGCAGACCGGCCCGACTATTCGATAGGCACCTGATCCGGATGCATCCAGACTAGGCTGTTGGCCAATTGCCCACAAGCGGTCCCGCCAACCCGCACAAAACACGAGATTGTGCCTGCACCAAGTCGCGCCCTCATGACAGCAGCGCCTGGAAGAACGGGTTCAGCATGCGGCCCTGCGGGTCGGCCTGGCGCACGTGCGCGCAGAGCTCCTTCCACCTCTGTCCATACGCGGCTTCGGCGTGCCGCCGCTCGACGAACGGACTTTGGTTGAAAAGCGGAATGCCGTTCCTCTTGAAGGCAAATTCATTGAACTCCATGAGAAAATTATCCCACGCTGCCTTGTCCGTGTACGCGTGGATGGGATCGATCGAGAATATGTCGCTGTCGTGCGAGTAGGACAGGATCGAATTCGTGTCCCGTCTGATGAAATAGGACCCGAGCGGCATGTTGCAGCGAAAGCCGGTCCTTCTTGAAGTGCGCCTCGCTGAACGCGACGTAGTCCTTGAGCGCCGCCAGCCACTGGTCGCGCGGGAACGCCCAGAACGTGAACGCGTACTTCGCCAATTCAGGGGTCTTGCTGTAGTCGATGGTTTTGTCGGGATTGTAGAGCCTGGCCCCGCCGAGCACATGCAGCGCCGACATCAGCAACTTGTTGCCGGCGAACCAGGTGGACAGCGCGCCATTCCTGAGGAACCCGCGGGGAAGGCGATCGATGCAGCGGCCCACCCGCGCCTCGATGTGGTTCCACAGCCGGCGCCGGATGGCGGCAAACGGCCTTGCCAGCAGCCCCGCCCTCTTGACTCGCTTGCGCATCTGGAAATGCGCGCGCCTGCCGACCGTCCAGCAAACCAGCCCCTCCGAGCCGGCGATGATCTCGTCCACCTCCTTCTGGGTCAGGCTGTCTATCCGGCGCGGCAGGTAGGTAAAGCGGATCGCCTCCAGCGGCTTGATGCGGAACGTCGCCTCGTAGACGATCCCGCACAGCCCGTAGCTGCCGCGCATCATGCGCAGAAGGGCGGGATTGCTGCTTTCGGACGCCTCTTGCAGCGTCCCGTCGGGCGCCACCCACTTCATCTCGGTCAAATATGAGCCGACCTGGCCGAACTCGGCGCCATCGAGGCCGTCCTTGGTGTGGCAGCACGCGGCCGCCCCCAGCGTCATGTTGCCGATCTCGATGTTGGTATGGAATTGCAACTTCTGCTTGCGCAGCGCGCGCGATGCCTCGATGAACTCGATGCCCGCTTCTGCGGTCAGCGTCATCTTCTCGCGGTTGATGCTGACGATGCGCTTCAGGCCCGACATGCTGACGATGGTGCCGCCGTCGGAGGAAGCGCAGGGCGTGAGCGAGTGGTAGCTGCCCATCGCCCGTACCGGGCTCGGGTATCGGCCGGAATCCTTCAATATCGATTGCAGCTCGGCGACGGTCTTGGGGGTCACCAGCTGCGCGGGCCGGCTGGTAATTCCGCCGTCGTAGTTGCGCACCGTGTTGCTCGTCATGCAAATGCTCTCCAACATCGGCAAAGAGGTGCGTGCGGTTTCGCGGCAGCGAGTATGCGTCCGCGACTAACGCCGTAGGCTATTCATACACTATAGCACACGCGCTCTTGCTTCGGCCGATGCGGAAATTTTGGCTGGCGCGGATTGGCCGTGATGCGGGGCAATGAGCGTAGCGGCTCGACCTGGCAACAAGAGTGGCGGACCCGCTCGCGCGAGCCCGCCACAGTCGGGGGAGGAAAGGCTGATAGGCTAGTGGGCGTCGAACTGCTGCTCGGGCAAGTCCTTGGCGTCCCTCATCATCTGCATGACGGCCACCGGCGAGGCCGACGCAGTGGCGCTCGCCACCCTTGAGGTATTGGCGCCGATCACGGTGCCACCCCAGATGGCGGCGACTGCGGCCAGTGCCACGGCAATCCCGATAACTATGATCTTGCGCATCTGCGTTCTCCCTTTCGGCGATCAGAGCCAGTATCCAATTTGCAGCTTGGTCGGGCGGAGCTGCTGCGCTTTGCGGGCGCTGCAAGCTACTTATGGGCTCGCTCCCGATCGCACGCTGTGCTCTGCAGCACGCCAGCGAAAACTCCTTTGCGCCGGCCGGTGTTTGACCGGACTTGCGCCCCGCACTAGCGTAGCTATCCGAGTGTGGGGAATGACCCGGGCACGCTGGTCGGCTTGCGGCCCGCGGGCTCATGCGCGCATCGGCGCGCGCCGCCCTGTCCAGTAGAGAGCACCATGGCCCCAGCATCGCTCCTTGCGGAACGTGTTCGCCCGTTTCTGAAGGACAGCACCTTTCTGGGCGGGCTCCCGGACGACGCGCTGGATCAGCTCATGCGCCGGGGGCACATCAAGAAGTACGCCAAGGGGAATGTCGTCTTCCGCCGCGACGAGCCCGGCGACAGCCTCATGCTGATGCTTGCCGGTCGGCTGAAGATCACCAATGTCAACACCGACGGCAAGGAGGTGGTGCTCAATTTCCTCGGCCCCGGCGATCTCAATGGCGAGATCGCGGTGCTCGACGGCAGGGAGCGGACCGCCAATGCCATTGCCATCGAGGACACCGAGGCCTTCGTCATCTACAGCCGCGACCTGCTGCCGATCATCACTGCGCACCCCCAGGTGATGCTGGAGATCGCGCAAATCCTTTGCGAGAAGCTGCGTGCGGCCTCTGCCATCATCGAGGACAACACGCTGGAGATGCGCGCCCGCGTCGCCAAGGGGCTGCTGCGGCTGGCGCAGCAGCTCGGCCGTACCAGCAAGGAGGGAATTCGCCTCGACCTCGGCGTATCGCAAACCGAGCTCGGCAACTACCTCAGCCTTTCGCGGGCCAATGTCAGCCGCCAGCTCGGTCACCTCAAGGATGCCAAGATGCTCAGGTTCCAGGGCACTCAGATCGTGATCATCGACGAGAAGGGCCTGTCGGAGATCGCAGAGGCGGAGAAGCAATCAGGCTGAGCGCTGTCTCGAAAGAATGCCTTGGGCCGCGCGAAACTGCTCCGGCCCAAGGCTTGCTGCGACGACGGGCCTCGAGGCGATCCCGCAATCCCACCGTACGTCACGTCCCGTCGCGCAGCCGAGGGCGGCGCGGCAATTGCACCGTCCTTCAATAAGGGGTTGGTCAGCTGCCTCGAGCGATGCAGCTGCGCCACCAATATGAGTGGCTACAGCAACCCTAGCATCCGGCGTGGCCAGACGTTGTGCTCTACAGCACAGCTGATGTCACTTTTGTGGTCCAGCGTCCGCCGCGCGAGCACGCTCGGGCTGGGGCCTGACCTTCCATCCCTGGCTGCATCTGGCATGCACCCCGCTGCATTGTGGGCCTGGGCAGGCATGTGGCAAGCTGGCGCCGCGGCCAAGGCCGGCCTCAATGAGCCCACCGCCAGGAAACGCCATGACTGTAACGCCATGACCGTGATGCCGCAGCTGCGCAACATCGATCCCGATGACGAGGCGCAATTGCTCGCCACCATCGACCGCTGGGTCGAGAAGGAGGTGGCGCCCATCGCCAAGGAATACGACCACGCCGACCGCTACCCGGCCGACACCGTCGAGCAGATGAAGGAGCTGGGCCTGTTCGGCGCCACCGTCTCGCCCGAGTACGGCGGCCTGGGCCTGCCCGCCGGCACCTACGCCAAGATCGTCATGCGCATCTCGCGCGACTGGATGGCCGTCACCGGCATCTTCAACTCGCACCTGATGCTGGCGCTGTTGATCGAGAAGTTCGGCACTGGAGCGCAGAAGGAAACCTGGCTGTCGAGGCTTGCCAGCGGCGAGGTGCGCGGCGGCCTGGCGCTCACCGAGCCGGACGCCGGCACCGACCTGCAGGGCATCCGCACCACCGCCCGCCGCGACGGCGACGGCTATGTCATCAACGGCACCAAGACTTGGATTTCCAACGGCATCGAGGGCAGCTGCTTTGCGCTGCTGGTGAAGACCGACGCGCAAGCGAGCCCGCGCCACAAGGGCATGAGCATGTTCATCGCCCCCAAGCAGAAGGGCTTCTCGGTCGGCAAGAAGATGGAGAAGCTCGGCTACAAGTCGATCAACTCGGGCGAGCTGGTGTTCGAAGACTACCGCCTCTCGGCCGACCATCTGATCGGCGGCGAGGAGGGGCAGGGCTTCTACCAGGCGACCGGCGGGCTGGAGCTCGGCCGCATCAACGTCGCCGCCCGCGGCGTCGGCGTGGCGGAAGGCGCGCTCAAGCTCGCCACCGAGTATTCCCAGCTGCGCAAGACCTTCGGCAAGCCGATCTGCGAGCACCAGGCAATTCAGCTCAAGCTCGGCGAGATGGCGACGCGCGCTCGAGCCGCGCGCCTCCTCACGCTGGATGCCGCCGCCGCCTTCGATCGCGGCGAGCGCTGCGACCTGGAGGCCGGCATGGCCAAGTACTTCTCCTCGGAAGCCGCGCTCGAGAACAGCATCGAATCACTGCGCATCCACGGCGGCTACGGCTACTCCAAGGAGTTCGACATCGAGCGACTCTATCGCGATGCGCCGCTGATGTGCATCGGCGAGGGCACCAACGAGTTGCAGCGCATCATCATCGCCAGGCAATGGATCAAGAGGAACCCCATCACATGAAGCCGCTGGAGGGCGTCCGCATCCTCACCGTCGAGCAGTTCGGGGCCGGTCCCTACGGCTCGCTGTTTCTGGCCGACCTTGGCGCCGAGGTGATCAAGATCGAGAACGCCGAGACCGGCGGCGACACGGCGCGCCACGTCGGCCCGCGCTTCCTCGGCGAGGCCGACAGCGAATACTTCCAGTCGATGAACTCCAACAAGAAGAGCATCACCCTCGACCTCAAGAGCGAGGACGGCCGCCAGGCGCTGCGCCGGCTCGCCGCCAAGGCCGACGCGGTGATGAACAACTTGCGCGGCGACCAGCCCGAGAAGCTGGGCCTCGACTACAAGAGCCTGAGCGCCGTCAATGCGGCAATCGTCTGCCTGCACATCTCCGCCTACGGACGCGACAACGAGCGCAAAGGCTGGCCCGGCTACGACTTCCTGATGCAGGCGGAGGCCGGCCTGATGTCGCTCACCGGCGAGCCTGACGGGCCGCCCCAGCGCTTCGGCTCCTCCGTCGTCGATTTCCTCACCGGCATGACCGGCATGGTCGGGCTGCTCGGTTGCCTGATGCGTGCGCGCAGCACGGGGCGCGGCTGCGATGTGGACACGTGCCTGTTCGACGTGGCCATGCACCTGCTGTCCTACCCCGGCACCTGGTACATCAACGGCGGCGACATGCCCTCGCGCCTGCCGCGCGGCTCGCACCAGTCGGTCAGCCCGGTGCAGACCGTGCGCACCAGGGACGGCTGGATCTATGTCATGTGCATGAAGGAGAAGTTCTGGGAAACACTGGCTGAGCGTATCGGCCGTCCCGAGCTGATCGCCGATCCGAGGTTCGCTACGGCGGCTGCGCGGCGTCAGCACCGCAGCGAGCTGACCCAAGTGCTGGACGAGGCTATGAGCAAGCGGACGACCGCGGAATGGCTGGAGGTGCTCAGCGGGCATCTGCCGGCGGCGCCGATCTATGACGTCGCCCAGGCCGTCGCCAATCCATTCCTCGCCGCAGTGGACATGGTGCGCCCTGTGCCGCATCCGGCCAAGCCCGACTTCAAGATGTTCGGCAACCCTCTCAAGATCGACGGCCAGCGCCTGGAGCAGCAGGTGTGCTCGCCGCTCGGCGCCG
Organism: uncultured Alphaproteobacteria bacterium; assembly: GCA_963756735.1. Lineage (GTDB taxonomy): Bacteria > Pseudomonadota > Alphaproteobacteria > Rhizobiales > Hyphomicrobiaceae > AWTP1-13. Next base: position 146,889 of record CAVWOY010000014.1, on the reverse strand, counting down.
ACAACGCGGCAATTCTCGGACCGGTGCGCCAGGCTGCGGAGTGAGCGCGGTGAAGCTAGAGGGCATCACTGTCGTCGATCTGTCGGTGTTCCTGCCGGGGCCTTACTTGACCATGGCGCTCGCCGACCACGGTGCCGAGGTGATCAAGGTCGAGCCGCCGGGCGAGGGCGACCCCGCCCGCCACATCGGCGTCGCCGACGGCCCGAGCACGGTGTTCTTCCGCAACGTCAATCGCGGCAAGAAGAGCGTGGTGATCGACCTCAAGTCGCCGGAGGGCCGAGAGCAGCTGCTCGCGCTGTGCGACAAGGCCGACGTGTTCGTGGAATCCTTCCGTCCGGGCGTGATGCAGCGCCTCGGCGTCGACTATCCGACAGTGGCCACGCGCAACCCGCGCATCGTCTACTGCTCGATCAGTGCTTTCGGTCAGGACGGCCCCTACCGCGACCGCCCGGCCCACGACCTCGCCACCATGGCTTTGAGCGGCGCGCTGAGCATCACGCTGGGCCGCGACGGCATCCCGGCCAAGCCCGGCGTCGCGGTCGCGGACATGCTGAGCGCGCTCACCGGCCTCTCCGGCGTGCTGATGGCGCTGCTGCGGCGGCACAAAACCGGCCTCGGCGACTATGTCGACATATCCATGCACCACGCCGTGCTCGCGGCGCTGCCCAACGTCATGGGCCCGGCCATGGCCGGCCAACCGCTGCCCAACCCGAAGCATGAGCGTACCACCGGCGGCTCGGCCTTCTACCAGATCTACGACACCAGCGACGGCCGCCACCTTGTGCTCGGCGCCCAGGAGATCAAGTTCGTCAAGAACCTGCTGGGACGTCTCGGGCGAGCGGACCTGGTGCCGCTGTGCGAGCAGGGCCCCGGCCCGCATCAGGCCCCCGTGATCGAATACTTGCGCGGCGTCTTCCGCGACAAGCCGCTCGCCCACTGGCAGTCATGGTTCGCTGGGCTCGACGTGAGCTTCGCCCCGGTCAACACGCTGCGCGAGGCGCTGGACGATGCCAACGCACGCGCCCGTGCGCTCATCGTCAAGGACGAGCGCGGGCGCGAGCACATCGCCCCCGTCGTGCGCTTCCTGCACGAGCCCGCCGAGCCCGACTGGCACGAGCCCGCGCTCGACGAGCACAATGCCCTCTTTGCCAAGCCGCGCGACTGATGACCGTTCATTGCATTCCCGAAGCCGAGCCCGGCTCTCGAGCCGAGGCGAGGCTCTCCGGGAAGCAGGCAGCTGCGACGGATGCCAGAACTGACCGGCAGAGGCCCCGGATGGCCTCGCCGAGGCTCGGCCTCCGGGGACGCAGGTGAAGTGTTGGAGAGAGAACAGCATGCGCAACGCCAAGCAAATCGCCCCAGGCCGCACCCGCGCCGACATCGGCCGCACCTATGACGACTTCACGGTGGGCGACATCTACGAGCACCGCCCCGGCCGCACCATCACGGAAGCCGACAACGTCTGGTTCACGCTGCTGACCATGAACCAGCACCCGCTGCACTTCGATGCCGCCTATGCCGCCGAGACCGAGTTCAAGAAGCCGCTGGTCAACTAGCTGCCTGACGCTCGCCATCGTCACCGGCATGAGCGTCGCCGACGTCAGCCAGAAGGCCATCGCCAACATGGGCTGGAGCAAGGTGGAGCTCACGCGCTCCGGTGTTCGCCGGCGACACCATCTATGCCGAGAGCGAGGTGCTGTCCAAGCGCCCCTCCTCGAGCCGGCCGGGCCAGGGCCTCGTCACCGTGCGCACGCGCGGCCTCAAGGCCGACGGCACACAGTTCATGGTGTTCGAGCGCACCGTCCTGGTGCCGATGGCATCGGGCTGATCTGGCTGAGAGGGGACAAAGCGCCATGCTGACCATCGACTCCCAGGTGCACGCCTACGAGCGCAACCACCCAGGCCGGCCCTGGCACGGCGTGCTCGCCGGGCCGCCGGAGGTCACGGGCGACCAGATGGTGGCGCGAGCTGGACGCCGCCGGCGTCGACGGCGCCATCCTGGTCTCGGCCTTCACCATGTACCGCTACGACGCCAGCTACGCGCTGGAGGTACGCCAGCGCCACCCCGGCCGGTTCGCGGTCGTCAAGCCGGTGGACCCCGCCGATCCCGCCGTCGCCGAGATCATCGCCGACTGGAAACGCACCCCCGGCGCCGTCGGCGTGCGCATGCTGCTGGTGCGCAGCGGGCCTCGCCACCGACGCGGCCGATCCAGGGCTCAATCGCGTGGCCGCGACGGCGGCGCGGCTCTCCCTGCCGCTCAACCTGCACATCGCCGGCCGGCTCGACCAGGGCATCGAGCTGATCCGCCGGCACCCCGATACCCAGATCATCGTCGATCACCTGGGGCTGGTGCAGCCGCACGAGCCGCCGGTGCCGGACGAGCCGTGGGCCGAGCTGGAGAAGGTGCTCACGCTGGCTGCCTGCAAGAACGTCGCCATCAAGATCAGCGGCGCCTGCACGCTGTCGCGCGAGCCCTACCCCTACGACGACATCTGGGACCCGGTGTGCCGCATGATCGACGCCTTCGGCATCGACCGCTGCCTGTGGGGCACCGACTGGACCCGCGCCGTGAACTTCCTCACCTTCAAGCAGGGCGTCGACGCCTTCCGCGAAACCCGCCGCATCTCCGACAGCGACAAGGCCAAGCTGATGGGCGCCAACACGGCGCGCCTCTACGGCTGGTCGCCGGGGAAGGCTTGAGCCACGCACCCGTCATCCCGGAGGCCGACGTACTTGCGGAGGCCATCCGGGATCTGCTGCTGCTGATCCCACTTGCGGCAGATCCCGGCTCGCCACGGTCGCGCTCTCCGCGCGACCGCTTGCGAGCCGGGATGACAGGCTGAACCGTCAGCCGGGTGCGCTCTATTTCTTGCCGATGCCCGCGAGCTGGGCTGCCGCCCGCATGTCCTCGTAGTCGCGCTTGATGAAGGCCGCGAAGCCGGCGGGCGTCATCTGCTCGGCCGAGGCGATCTCGGAGCCCGTGCCGGTGACCTTCTCGGCAGCCGCGCTGCCGGGCGCCAGCCCCGCCGCGATCGCCGCCTGCCACTTGGCAATGATCTCGGCCGGCGTCTTGGCCGGCGCGACGATGCCGATGAAGCTCCGTGCCTGGAAGCCTTTGACGCCCTGCTCCTCGAAGGTCGGGATGTCGGGCGCCAGCTTCGAGCGGCTGGCGCCGGCAACGCCGATGATGCGCGCCTGTCCGCCCTTGTGCAGCTCCATGGCGGTCGACAGCTCCGTCATGGCACCGTCGATGTTGCCGGCGATGACATCGGGCATCAGCGAGCCGCCGCTCTTGTAGGGCACGTGCGTGATATCGGCACCCGTCGCCTGCTTGAAGCGCTCGACCGTCATGTGGGTGGCGCTGCCGAAGCCGCTGGTGGCGAGCGTGACGGGCCGCGTCTTGGAGAGGGCGACCAGCTCGGGCAGAGATTTCAGTGCGAGCTTGTTGGTGGTGACCACCACGTGCGGCACATAGCTGACCAGGGCCACGGCGGCGAAGTCGTTCAGCGGATCGTAGGTGACATTGGCATTGACGAACGGGTTGACCGTCAGCGGCCCGTTGGAGCCGACCAGCAGCGTGTAGCCGTCCGGCGCGGCGCGGGCCGCGAACTCGGCGCCGACCCCGCCGCCGGCGCCGGCCCGGTTCTCGACCACCACGGGCTGCCCCAGCGCCTTGTGCACGATGTCGCCGACGATCCTGCCATTGATGTCGGCATTGCCGCCGGCCGCGAACGGCACGATCAGCTTGATGACGCGGTCGGGGTAGGCCTGCGCCCACGCCGGTTGCAGCGCGCCTCCGACAGCGCCCAGCACGGCCATCGCCGCCACGAAAACCCGGCGCAACACGGTCATTGTTTTCTCCCAGCTCTGCTCATGTCTGCCTGCCTTGGTTGTCAAGCGTTCGATAGATCACCTTACATCGGGTGACCACCCCTGGTGGAGAGCTAAGCCGGCTTGCGGGCGATCAGGATGGCTTCGTCGAGCGTGAACCAGAGGCCTTCGCCTTCCAGCCTGGGTCTGAGGAAGGCCTTCAGAGCAGGCGCCCCCTCGGTCAGCATGGCGCGCAGGCGCTCGATGGTGACTGGCGCGGCGCCCAGCCGCTCGGCCCAGGGCTGGAACTCCATGTCCTTGCCGATGCGCTCCTTGTGGGTGAGCTGGAAGCCGGTGTCGGTGATCACCTCGCTCCATTCAGCCATCCCCAGGCAGCGGCCGTGGCTCGGGTCGCGGATCTTCTCGAAGGCGTTGTAGGTGAGCGCCGCGTCGCGCAGCTCGGCGCTGGAAAAGCCCGGCGTAGACTCGTCGTCGGGCGCGATGTTGTCGACCAGAGCGAACGTGCCGCCTCCCTTCAGCACGCGCCACACCTCGCCCACGAACGTCGGAATGTCGGGGAAATGATGCGGGGCGATGCGGCTGGTGACGAGCTCGAATTGGGCTTCGCCGAAGGGCAGTGCCTCGGCATCGGCGGTGGCGGTCTCCATGTTGGCGAGCCCCTTGGAGGCCGCGAGCTTGCGCGCCTCGGCCAGCATCTCCTCGGTGATGTCGCTGGCGACGGCACGGGCGACGTGCGGCGCAAAGGCCGCGGCCGTATGACCTGCCCCGGTGGCAATATCGAGCATATGCCAGTGGCGCTCGGGGCCAACCAGCTCGACCAGCCGGGCAAGGCTCGCGCCCTTGGCATGGACGGTGGAGGTGGCGTAGGCCGCGGCATGGGCGCCGAACTGCTGCTGCACCAGCGATTTGGCCATCGAAAGCCCTTTCTCAGGCAAGGTCGTTGAGCGGACTACGGGTCGGCTGGTATACCCCATCCGGTTCAACTCCGCCCGGGAATGCGAAGCCTGCCCATGACCGAAGCGCCGCCAGACCGCCTCTCCGCCGACCCCGCCAGCCCGTTCTACGACGCGGCCCTGTTGGAACGCGGCGTCGGCGTGCGCTTCAAGGGCCAGGAGAAGACCAACGTCGAGGAGTACTGCGTGAGCGAGGGCTGGGTGCGGCTTGCCGCCGGCAACACCCGCGACCGCAAGGGCCGGCCCTTGACGATCAAGCTCAAGGGCGAGGTGGTGGCGTATTTCCGCGACGGCGGCGAAGGCAAATAGGTCGGTGGTCCCCGGCGCATAACCCGGGATCGGGCGATTATCCGCCGACCACCGGCCTGGCCAGCAAGCTATCTTACCAAGCGCACCGTGGATCCGACCGGCCCTACCCCCTTGGGTACGGGCACACTAGTCGCACCGTAATCTGAATTCAGCACCAGGTCCGGCCCATCGAAGATCTCAACGGTGCGCGCAACCACGACGGTGTAGGCAGACTTATCGGCGATAGGTCTCTTGGCATCGATATAGAGAGCTCCGTTTGGCATATAGATAGTACCCAGGAGTTTGCGCGTATTGTTGCTGTAGATTTGGTGCTTGTCCGTTTTTTCGGCTCGGTCATCGAAGATCAAGATGCCGGCCATCTCGCCGGTCTTGGGGGCTGCGAGGTTGATGGTCGTGTCGTAACCGAATTCGAGGGTCGAGTGTTTGCCGGCAAGGAAGAACCCGACATCCTCCCCTTCGAGGACTGCGCCTTTGTCGACAATGAACTTGCCTCCTTGGATAATATAGATCCCTGGGGCGAGTGTTACCGTTGCGCCGCCAGTGATCTTGAGCCCGTCGCAATACACTCCGGGTTGGAGGTCCTGCACTCCGCCTTTGACGACGGTCTTGGAAAAAGTGCATGCGCCAACAGCTGGCGGTGTCCTACTTGCGAGGGGATCGGCAATCTGGGGGCAATCCGTGGTCGGCGGCGTGACGAAATTGCCTTTGCCTTCGATGCCGCCCGCTGAGCAGGTGCTTTCGGCATCTATGCGCGCGCTGTCGGCGGCTACGATGCCCGCTCTATCTTTCGAATTGGAGAAGACCGAGCACCGCTGACCCGTCAACCGGGCGCTCCTGTTCATGTCAATCGCCCGGCCCTTCTCCGGCTCCAAAGCCAGCAGACAGAGCCGGGTGGACGCAATGCGTGCGACAGCCCTGACCTCCAATTGACTGGACGAGGCTCCCAGAAACACTCCGAAGTGGTGTTTGACTGCGTCACGGACGGTGACCTCGACGGTTGCGCCATCAACCCGGGCGTCGACGGATACGTTAGCTGTCGCGGATAGGGAGGCGAGAATGACCGAGCGAGCCAGCCCGGCCGTCCCATCCGTGCTGAGCGCCGCGAGGCTCAGCTCGCGTGCGGATGCGATGGCACCTAGATCGGCTGCATTCTGCAGCTGATCACGTCTGTGGACGAGCAGGCCGAATTCGACCGCAGCAGCGACCACCGCCAACAGAACCGGCAGGACCAGTCCGAAAATCACGGCCACGCCGCCGGCTCGATCACGACCTAACTTACCCAGCAAGTGCACCATGCCCTCCCAGCGGACGGCAGATGCTAGTCGCATTGGTTAAAACTTCCGTGCAAAGGCACACTACAATTTGAATCACATCTCAACCGCATCAGAGATGCCAACTCCTTGTGAACACCAATGCATACGCATTGCTCACTATTTTGCGGTCTCCTGGTGGAGGGCCGGAACTTAGGTATGACATGCGTCAGCGTTGGTCGATAAGCCACAAGCTATTCCTGCTCGTGCTGGCATCGGTGATGGTCGGTCTGCTTGCGGCCGCCACGCTGTCGATCTGGTTTGAGACGGGTCGCTATCTCGCCAACAAGCAGCGAGAGCTGCAGGCCGTTGCCCAGGTGTTTGCATCCGCAACTGCGGCCTCCGCTGCGGCGCGCGATGCTTAGCCGCCCGAGATGCAATGCGGGCTATCGGGCAAATAGCCGGCATGCAATACGCTCGGATCAAAACGCCGGACGGCGGCACACTGACGGAGATGGGCTTTGCCGCGGTGCTCGACAGTGATCTCAGGATCGATCACCACCAATCAATATCGCTGTGGCGTGCACTCAGCAGCCGATCTGTGCAAGTCACAGTCCCGATAAGGGAGTCGGGAGCCACAGTTGGTGAGTTTGTGCTCGTAGGCGACGCATCCGAACTGGCAGAGAACCTGCTCCAGACGCTACGCCTGACCATGCTCTGCGGGCTGCTTGCTCTGGCGGTTGGACTATCGGTGGCCGCTCGCCTGCAAAGGGGGATCACCGCTCCCTTGCGAAATTTGACACTTGCTATGGAACGGGTCGGCACGACCCACGACTATGCTGCACAGATCGAACCGACCAGCGACGACGAGGTGGGCCGCCTGGTGGGTAGCTTCAACCAAACGTTGGGTGAAATTCGCAAACGCGACCGCGACCTGGAAAAGCTCGCTTACTATGATCCTCTTACCGGCCTCGCCAACCGCACCCTGTTTCGCCGCGCATTGGACGAAAGGCTGCGCACTTGCGCTCCAACTGGATTCGACGGCGCGCTCCTTCTGCTCGATCTCGACCGCTTCAAGGACATCAACAATAGCCTCGGCCATGCTGCCGGCGACGAGCTTCTCATCAAGGTCGCTCATCTGATCGAACGTGTTCTTGGACGGGACCAATTCCTCGCCCGCCTCGGCGGCGACGAGTTCATGATCATGGTTCCGGAATGTAACAACCAGTCGGCGATCGAGCGCCTCGCAAGCGAAGTGATCGCTGCGGTCTCCGGCGCCATCACCCTCGAGTGCGGTGAAGTGACCGTCCAGACCAGCATGGGCGTCGTGCTTATCCCACGCGACGGCCCCTCCGCGAGTGATCTGTTGCGTAACGCCGACCTCGCGCTCTACCGAGCCAAGGAGCAGGGACGCGGCCGTTTCGTGTTCTTCAAGCCCGATATGTACACCGCAGTCCAGCACAAAACTGAGCTTGCGCGCGACCTGCGTATTGCAGTCGGTGAGAACGTTGGGCTCTCGGTTCACTATCAGCCGCAGATCGACCTCGTGACCGGTCATGTGACTGGGTTCGAGGGGCTGATGCGCTGGCATCACCCGACGCGTGGCAATATCTCACCTTCTGAATTCATTCCGGTCGCGGAAAATTCACGCCTAATCTGCGACCTCGGCTCATGGATTCTGCGCCACGCCACCGTTCAGGCCAAGGCTTGGCTCGACGCTGGAGAGCCAGCGCGCGAGGTAGCAGTCAACGTGTCAGCCGCGCAGATTAGGCACGCCGACCTCGTCCGCGAGGTTGCAGGCGTGCTGGAGGAAACGGGTCTGCCTCCTCAGCTGTTGTGCATCGAGCTGACAGAAAGCCTGCTGGCCGACTATGCAGAGGGTAGCATCCTCGCAGAGCTCAAGGCCCTCAAGGGCCTTGGCGTGACGCTGGCGCTGGACGACTTCGGGACCGACTATTCATCCCTGGGCTACCTGTCCCGGTTGCCCTTCGACAAGCTCAAGATCGACCGCATCTTCGTCGACGGTATCACGGACTCAGAACGCGCCCGCGAGCTCCTCAAAGGCATCATCGCCCTTGGGCGCGGCCTCGGCATGGTGGTCGTGGCGGAAGGCGCCGAGAAGCCTGGAGAGGTCGAGATCCTTCGCGAATACGGCTGCGATCTGGCCCAGGGCTACGTATTCGCGCGACCGACCGTGGCAGCGGACGCTCTCACCTTTGCGCGTGGCCGCGAAGCAAGAGGACCCCACTTGAGGGAACCGAGCAACGTCGCTCAGACACCCGGAGGGTTACCCGCAGCGGCCGCCTGACGCAATTGGCAATCCAACTCACGCCGAGCTTGCGCACGTCCACGAAATGGCCCGCGATCGCCGCCGCCGCCGCCATGGCAGGCGAGACCAGGTGCGTGCGGCCGAAGCGGCCCTGGCGGCCCTCGAAATTGCGGTTCGACGTCGAGGCGCAGCGCTCGCGCGGCTTGAGCTGATCGGGGTTCATGCCGAGGCACATGGAGCAGCCGGCCTCGCGCCAGTCGAAGCCCGCTTCCTTGAGGATCTTGTCGAGCCCCTCGGCTTCCGCCTGCTCCTTCACTAGGCCGGAGCCCGGCACGATCATGGCGTAGACGTTGGCGTTGACCTTCTTGCCCTCGGCAATGCGCGCCACCGCGCGCAGGTCCTCGATGCGGCCGTTGGTGCACGAGCCGATGAACACGCGGTCGAGCTTGATGTCGGTCATCCTGGTGCCGGGGGTGAGGCCCATGTAGGCGAGTGCCCGCTGCATGGAGGCGCGCTTGCCCTCGTCGGCGACCTTCGCGGGGTCCGGAACGCTGCCCTCGATGGACACCACGTCCTCCGGCGAGGTGCCCCAGGTGACGATGGGCGGCAGCCGCGCCGCGTCGAGCTTCACCTCGCGGTCGAACTGGGCGCCTTCGTCGGCGCGCAGCGTCTCCCAGTAGCGCATCGCCATGTCCCAGGCGGCGCCCTTGGGAGCCTTGGGCCGCCCCTTGAGGTAGGCGAAGGTTTTCTCGTCTGCGGCCACCATGCCGGCCCGCGCGCCGGCCTCGATCGACATGTTGCACACGGTCATGCGGCCCTCCATGGAGAGCGCACGAATGGCCTCGCCGGCGTATTCGATCACATGGCCGGTGCCGCCCGCGGTGCCGATCTCGCCGATGATGGAGAGAATGATGTCCTTGGCCGTCACGCCGTCGGGCAGCTTGCCGTCGACGGTGACGCGCATGTTCTTGGCCTTCTTCTGGGTCAGCGTCTGCGTGGCCAGCACGTGCTCCACCTCGCTGGTGCCGATGCCCATGGCCAGCGCGCCGAAGGCGCCGTGCGTGGAGGTGTGGCTGTCGCCGCACACGATGGTCGTGCCGGGCAGCGTGAAGCCCTGCTCGGGCCCGATCACGTGCACGATGCCCTGCCGCACGTCGCGCTCGTCGTAGTACTCGATGCCGAAGTCCTTGGCGTTGCGGGCGAGCGTCTCGACCTGGATGCGGCTTTCCTCGTCCTTGATGCCCTGGTGGCGGTCCGGGCTGGTCGCGATGTTGTGATCGACCACGGCCAGCGTCTTCTCCGGCGCGCGCACCTTGCGGCCGGCGATCTTCAGCCCCTCGAAAGCCTGCGGGCTCGTCACCTCGTGCACGAGGTGGCGGTCGATGTACAGGATGGCCGTGCCGTCCGGCAGGCTGATGACGACGTGGTCGTCGAAAATCTTGTCATAGAGGGTTCTTGGCGCCGATTGGGGCATTGCGCAGTCCTTTGTCGCGGCATTCGGTGCCTTGATAGCGTGCCCGCCAGTCGCTCGCAAACCTGCGGCCGGCAAAAAAAGGCCGGGCACGAGGCCCGGCACTGTCAGTCGATGAAACCGCGCATCAAGGATGAGCGGCTGAAGGCATCGAAGGGAGGGTACCTGCCTTCAACAGCTGTCCGTCACAGCCAGCGCGCATAACAACAGCAGCGATCAATCTGAGGTAGTGGGACACCCGCAAGCTAGCCATGCGCGTGTGCATGGCTGCGGCTTTCAAGGCATGCTCAGAACGTCCACTGACGCGCCTTCGCGATCAGGAAATCGCGGAATACCTGCACCTTCTTGGCGCTTTTGAGCTCTTCCGGGTAGACGAAGAATACCTGCAGGGTCGGCAGCTTTGCGTCCTCCAGCACCGGCACCAGCTCGCTCTCGTCACCGGTCAGATAGTCGGGGATGAGGCCCGACGCCGATGCCGGCCCGAATTGCATACTTCATGGCAAGCACGCTGTTGGCGCAGAACGCCGGCTTGCGCGGCGGCTTGCCGTCGAGCCCGGCGATCTCCAGCCAGCGGATGGCGCTCAGGTGCGGCGCCGGCGTGCCGCTGTAGGAGATGATGGGGTGATCGTCGAGGTCATTGATCGTGCGCGGCGCGCCGTTGCGGCGGATGTATTGCGCAGAGGCATAGACGTGCATCCTCATCGTGAACAGCGGCCGCCGAATGAGATCGCCCTGCTGCGGCTCGCTGGTCCAGATCGCCACGTCGGCTGCGCGCATGGCGATGGCGATCTGCTCATCGCTCAGCACCAGCTCGATGCGAATGTCAGGGTACAGCTCGAAGAACTCGCGCAGGCGCTGCGTGATCCACACGGTGCCGAGCCCGGTCGGCGCAGTCACCCTGAGATCGCCCGAGGGCTTGGTGGTGGTGTCGGTGAGCAGCGTCTCGGCGGTCGAGAGCTTGCCCATGATCTCGGCGGCGGTGGAGAACAGCATCTCGCCCTGCTCGGTGAGCACCAATCCCGCGCGCGTGCCGATGGAAGAGCGAGATCTTGAGCTCTTTCTCCAGCGCGGAGACCTGCCGGCTCACGGCCGACTGGCTCATGCGCAAGGCTTCGCCCGCATGGGTGAAGCTGCCAGCCTCGGCGGCGGCATGAAATATGCGAAGCTTATCCCAGTCCATGGATGGTTCTTGTGACGGACGCCGCTGAATTTGACAGTTGTAATACCCTTATTCGGCGGCTTTTGCGACGTTTTCGACGTGAGCGAGATAGCGCTCGGCCTCTAGGGCGGCCATGCAACCCATGCCGGCCGCCGTTACCGCCTGGCGAAAAACCTCGTCCTTGACATCGCCAGCGGCGAACACGCCCGGGATGGAGGTGCGCGTCGAGTCGGGCTCGGTGATGAGATAGCCGGACGGCTTGGCGTCCAGCTGGCCCTTGAACAGCTGGGTGGCCGGCTCGTGGCCGATGGCCACGAAAACCCCGTCGACCTTGCGGGCGGAGGTCTCTCCGGTGGTCACGTCGCGCAGCTTGACCCCTGTTACGGTCTTGGGGTTCTCCGTACCCAGCACCTCCTCGAGCACCGAGTTCCAGACCACCTCGATCTTGGGGTTCTTGAACAAGCGCTCCTGCATGATCTTCTCGGCACGGAAGGCGTCGCGACGGTGCACGATGGTGACCTTGCTCGCGAAGTTGGTCAGGAACAGCGCCTCCTCGACCGCGGTGTTGCCGCCTCCGACGACCACCACCTCCTTGCCCTTGTAGAAGAAGCCGTCGCACGTGGCGCAGGCCGAAACGCCGTATCCTTTGAGCTTCTCTTCCGAGGCCAGGCCCAGCCAGCGGGCCTGGGCGCCGGTGGCAATGATCAGTGCGTCGCAGGTGTAGCTATCGCCCGAATCGCCCTCGAGCCGGAACGGGCGCCGGCTGAGGTCCACCCTGACGATGTGGTCCATGATGAACTCGGTGCCGACGTGCTCGGCCTGGGCCCGCATCTGCTCCATCAGCCAGGGGCCCTGAACCACCTCGGCGAAACCGGGGTAGTTCTCGACGTCGGTGGTGATCGTCATCTGCCCGCCGGGCTGGTTGCCCTGAATGACGGCCGGTCTTGAGCATTGCTCGCGCCGCATAGATGGCTGCGGTGTAGCCTGCAGGACCTGAGCCCAGGATGATGACCTTGCGATGCTCGTGGATCATGCCGGATAGCAGTGGGCCGCGGGGATGGGAACGAACCCCGAACCCGTATATGGGAAGGCTATAAAGCCCGGGCAATGCAGCGGTCAATCCAAGACCGGCGGCCGTTGCCGGGTTTCCTCACAGCAGCTCGCAGCCCCTTGAAGCTGGCGTGGCCCTGCTTGCCCACGATGATGTGGTCGTGGATGACGACCCCCAGCGGCCGTGCGGCCTCCACGATCTGCCGGGTCATGTCGATGTCGGCGCGGGAGGGGGTGGGGTCGCCCGGAGGGGTGGTTGTGGACCAGGATGATGGCGCTGGCGGACAGCTCCAGCGCCCGTTTCACCACCTCGCGGACGTAAACCGGGCGTGTGGTCGACCGTGCCCTCCTGCTGCACTTCGTCGGCGATCAGGCGGTTCTTCTTGTCGAGAAACAGAATGCGGAACTGCTCTCGCGCCTCGAAGCCCATGGCGGCGCGGCAATAGTCGAGAACGGCGCTCCACGAGGCGAGAACGGGCCGCTGCATGATATCGCCCTGCATCAGCCGCAGGGCGCCGGCACGGACGCAGCTTGATCTGCAGGATGGCTGCATCACCCACGCCTTTCACCTCCTTGAGGCGCTCGGGCGGAGCGTTGACCACCTCGGCGAAGGAGCCAAACCGCGCCAGCAGCCGCTTGGCCAAAGGCTTGGTGTCGCGGCGGGGGATGGCGCTGAACAGCACCAGCTCCAGCAGCTCGTAGTCGGGCAACGCCTCCGGCCCGCCGGCCACGAAGCGCTCCTTGAGGCGCTGGCGGTGGCCGGAACGCTGGTCCGCATCGGCGAGCAGGGAGCCCTGCCCGGAGAGCATTTCGCCTGCGCTGCGGTCCTTCAGTCCCCCGCTCATGCGCATCCCCAAGGGGAGTCCCTATCAGGACTACTGATACGGCGGACGCGGCAATCCGGCCGGGCGAGCGGGTGAACACCTCGCAACCGGTCTCGCGTCACGCCCACCGTGTGCTCGAACTGGGCTGACAGCTCGCGATCGCGCGTCACCGCCGTCCAGCCGTCGGCCAGAATCTTCACGTGCGGCTTGCCCAGGTTGATCATCGGCTCGATGGTGAACAGCATTCCCGGCTCCAGCACCACGCCATCGCCGGGCTCGCCGTAGTGGAGGATGTTGGGCCGGTCGTGGAAGACGCGGCCGAGCCCGTGGCCGCAGAAGTCGCGCACCACGCTGCAGCGCTCGCCTTCCGCAAACTTCTGGATCGCGCTGCCGATGTGGCCCGTGGTGTGGCCCGGCTTGACCGCAGCCACGCCCCGCATCAGCGCATCATAGGTGACCTCGATCAGCCGCTCGGCGCGGCGCGAAATCTGGCCCACCGCATACATGCGGCTGGTGTCGCCATGCCAGCCGTCGAGGATCAGCGTCACGTCGATATTGACTGATATCGCCCTCTTTCAGAGGCTTCGCGTTGGGAATGCCGTGGCAAACCACGTGATTGATCGATGTGCAAATCGCCTTCGGAAACCCGCGGTAATTGAGCGGCGCTGGAATCGCACCGCGGGCGAGTGCGAACTCGACGACGAGGTCGTCGAGATAGCTCGGTGGTGACGCCAGGCTTCACGTGCTCGACCAGCATGTCGAGCGCCTGCGGCCGCCAGCTGCCCCGCCTTGCGCATGCCCTCGAAGGCATCGGGCCCGTGCAGCTTGATCTTGGTCTCGCGCGAGGGTGCACGCGAAAAATCGAGATTGGCCATCGCTGTTGTCCGCTGGGTCGGCGCGTCACTGGTGTCGGCTTCACCCACAAATGTAGAGCAAAAGCGCGCCCGCGCAACTTCATCGACTTCTGATGGCGGGTGTGGCGGGGCGGCGGCGCGCGCTGAGAACCCGGCCCAGTGCAATACTGCTTGGCGCGCCGCGCAAAAAACGCCACGCCTGGAAACATCCTGTAGTGTTTTGTGATTGATCGCCGCGGCGCGAAGTTGAAACCAAGTCAAGCAATTAATACCGGTTTAATATTTGTCTCACATTTTGACGCGTCGCAAGTAGTTGTGATTCGTGCGTTTTTGGGCAAGACTTAACTGGGAAAGAGAAAGAGAGAAAGCAATGGCAAAGACGATGAAGAAGCGCGCCGCGAAGCCGGCCCGCAAGGCGAAAGCGAAGCGGACCTCGCGCGCTGGCAGCGTGCGCCGCAAGGCGAAGCGCGCCCGTCCGGCCGCTCGCAAGGCCAAGGCTCGCCGTCGCCGCGCCGCCTGAACGCGCGGACACTATTCGGCAACAAGCTCGGCCGGACTACCGCTGTGGCGGTGTCCGGCCGAAGCTTTTTTTGCAGTTGCTTGCGAAAAAAGGGCGCATTGGCCAAATCGGGCGATAAGGCCCTGACGGTTTCGCGATTGTGCATTTGGAATTTTTCGCCAGACAGTGGCACGCGCACGAGAAAAGCGCGCAAAATTGTGAATTCCTCGCAACACCGGCACGCGAAAAGCACTTCTGCAATGCCAATTATCCGTTTCCTGTCAACAAAATACGAGCGGTTGCTCATCATGCATTTGTTCGAACTGATTCGGACGCAATGAGAGAGAATAGAGGGAAATACGATGGCTAAGGCAGCGAAGAAGAAGAAGGTAGCGGCGAAGAAGAAGAAGCCGATGAAGAAGACCGCCAAGAAGCGCGCCGCGGCGCTAAAGTCGGCAGGATGGTCTGGCGCCGGCCCCGGCTGGGCACCAGGGCAGAGCAGCGGACCATCGACCGATTGTAGTCTTCAAGAGCGAGGCCGGGGATAGCGGTAGCGTCCCCGGCCTCGTCTTTTGCTGGTTTCGGTTGCGCGCCGAGACAGCAGCCAACCAATCTAAACGCGGCGCTCGACCATCAGCTTCTTGATCTCGGCGATGGCCTTGGCCGGATTGAGGCCCTTGGGGCACGCCTTGGCGCAGTTCAGGATGGTGTGGCAGCGGTAGAGGCGGAACGGGTCTTCCAGGTTGTCCAGCCGCTCGCCAGCGGCCTCGTCGCGGCTGTCGCTCAGCCAGCGATAGGCCTGCAGCAATACGGCGGGGCCCAGATAGCGATCGTCGTTCCACCAGTAGCTGGGGCAGGACGGTGGAGCAGCACGCGCACAGGATGCACTCGTAAAGGCCGTCGAGCTTGCCGCGCTCCTCGATGTCCTGCCGGCGCTCTCGTGCGGCGGGCGTCGCCGTCGTGGTCTTGAGCCAGGGCTCGATCGACTGGAGCTGCGCGTAGAAATTGGTCAGGTCGGGCACCAGGTCCTTGACCACGCGCAGATGCGGCAGGGGATAGATCGCGACACCGGCCCCTTCACCTCGTCGATGCCCCTTGAGGCAGGCCAGCGTGTTCTGCCGTCGATGTTCATCGAGCACGACCCGCAGATGCCCTCGCGGCAGGACCGGCGGAAGGTGAGCGTGGGATCGATCTCGTTCTTGATCTTGATCAGGGCGTCCAGAACCATCGGCCCGCAGCGTCGCCCGCTCGACCCAATAGGTGTCCATGCGCGGGTTTTGCCCGTCGTCGGGGTTCCACCGGTAGACGCGAAACTCCTGCCAGCCGCGCCGGGACTGCGGCTTGTTCCAGGTCTTGCCCGTCTTGACCCGGGAATTGCGGGGGAGCGTCAGTTCGACCATGCGCATGCGCCTTTCGATCATGCGTGCGCGTGCGCACTCTTGTATGTCGCGCGAGCGGCCGTGTCAACGGACGCGGGGACGCGGGCGCGACGCTCATGTCAGCTCGGCGTTGCCCGTGCCGAGTAGGCACCGCCGGCGGCGGCATCGCGTGCCGGGCAGCGGGCTGCGGCTCGCGATCGGCCGCGACCGCTCCGACGAGCCCGGACCGCGGTCGGTGGTATAGAAATCGCCGAGCACCAGCACGTCCATGCCCGTGCGCAAGTAGCAGGCGACCGCGTCCGCGGGCGAGGCGACGATCGGCTCGATGCGGTTGAAGCTGGTGTTGAGCAGCACCGGAACGCCGGTCAGGCGGCCGAACTCCTCGATCAGGCCGTAGTAGCGCGGGTTGGTCGACCGCTCGACCGTCTGGATGCGGCCGGTGCCGTCCACGTGCACGGCTGCCGGAATGCGGTCGCGGCTCTCCGGGCGCGCGCGCGGCGCCAGCGTCATGAACGGGTCGGGCTGGTCGATCTCGAAGAACTCGTGCGCCCGCTCGACCAGCACGGCGGGCGCGAAGGGGCGGAACGGCTCGCGCTTCTTGACCTTGGCGTTGAGCACGTCGCGCATCTCGGGGCGGCGCGGGTCGGCCAGGATGGAGCGGTTGCCGAGCGCTCGCGGCCCCATCTCGAAGCGGCCCTGGAACCAGCCGACGATCTTGCCGTCGGCCAGGTCGCGCGCGACCCGCGGCGAGCAGCTGCTCCTGCGGGCAGGCGCCGGTAGCGCAGCCCGGCCGCCTCGAGCGCGCTCGACGATCTCCTGGTCGCCGTAGGCCTTGCCGTAGAAGGCGTGCTGCAGCTCGAAGCCGCGCGGGTGGCCGAGGTCTGGTGGTAGTGCCACAGGGCGCTGCCGAGCGGCGCGCCGGTGTCGGAGGCGCACGGCGGCACCCACAGGCGCTCGCACGTCCGTGTGCTCCAGGATCTTGGCGTTGGCCACGCAATTGAGCGCCACGCCGCCGATCATGCACAGGTTGCGCAGCCCGTGCTTCTTGAGCAGCGCAGCGCACCAAATGCAGGACGATCTCCTCCGTCACCGCCTGCAGCGCAAAGGCCACGTCGCGGTGCCGGTCGGTGAGCGGCTCGCCCGCGAGCCCGCGGGGGGCCGAAAGTGTCGATGAACTTGCGCTTGAAGGGGCGCAGCTGACCGAACATGTCATAGCTGAAGTAGGCCATGTTGACGGCATAGCCGCCGTCAGGCGTCGGCCGGATGACGTCGCGGAAGCGCTCGCACGAAGGTGTCCTCGCCGAACGCGGCGAGCGCCATCACCTTGCCTTCGTCGCCGAAGCCGGCAAAGCCCAGATACTCCGTCACGAACGTGTAGACGAGGCCGGCCGAGTTCATGATGCCGGTCGACCAGATGCGCTCGAGCCGGTTGCCGCGGCCCACATAGGCGCTGCTCGAGCAATCGTCGCCGTAGCCGTCCATCACCAGCACCAGCGCCTCCTCGAACGGCGAGACGAAGAACATGGCGGCATGGGCGTTGTGGTGGGCAACGTTGACGATGGGCGGCACGCTGCACGGGCCCGAAGAACTTGCGCATATCGCGCGCCAGGATAGTAGTTGAGCAGCACGATCTGGTTCTGCTGCGAGGTGTGCGAGCCGGGCAGCGCGAGGCTCAGGCTCAGCGGAAAGCGGCGCAGCAGGATCGAAGCAAACGACCTGCGCACCAGCCGCATCGTCCCACGGCGTCGTCATGACGTCTATGTCGGCGAGGCTGATGCCGCAATTCCTGCAGGCCCGCGGCGAGCCCGAGCTTCGGGAACTTCTTGGTCTTCTTGTTGCGGTTGAAGCGCTCCTCCTCGAGCACCAGCTCGGGCACGCCGTCGTTGAGGAAGGCAACGCCGCTGTCGTGGGTCTTGGCTGCGATCCCGAGGATTCTCAAGGTGCGAGCACCGCTACGCTGAGCTCGAGATGCGACGGCATGCTAGCGGCGCCCCACACCAATTCGCCAACCCGCATTAAAGACCAGCCGGCCAGTCCTGTCGAGTTCGCAAATCCCGAGAACTCTTGGCGAGCATGTCGCGTCATCGCGCGGGCCGGAAGCGGCATGCCGACCGCTGTGCCGCCGCGCAAGCATCAGTCGTGCTTGCCGTGGCAATGCTTGTATTTCCTGCCCGAGCCGCAGGGGCAGGAGGCGTTGCGCGCCACCTTGCCCCATGTCGAGGGATCCTTCGGGTTGACGGCGGTGGCCGCCCGCCGGGTCTGCAGCGGCGCCCGCCGCCCCTGACGCCGACCGTCGGGCCGATCGCCCGCCGCCAGCACGGCGTCGGCCATCGCCAGCTCGTCCTGGCCCGTGAACGGATCGGCGTGGTGGGCCTGCATCGGCGGCAGCTCCACCGGCTGCGAACACTTCCTCGCGCATGTCCGGCATGCTGGAGTGCATCAGCTGGCCGGTGACCGCCTCGCGCATGTTGACCAGCATGGTCTCGAACAGCTGGAAGCTCTCCGACTTGTACTCGTTGAGCGGGTCGCGCTGGCCGTAGCTGCGGAAGCCGATCACGCTGCGCAGGTGCTCCAGCACGACCAGGTGCTCGCGCCAGAGATGGTCGAGCGTCTGCAGCAGCACCATCTTCTCGATCTGCCGCATCGCCTCCGGCCCGAACTCGGCCTCCTTCTGCTTGGCCTTCTCCTCGATCTGCTTGAGCAGCCGCTCGGTGATCTCCTGATCGGCGATGCCCTCCTCGGCGGCCCACTGCGTCGACCGGCGCCTTGATGTCGAAGATGCGCTCGATCTCCGCTTCAGCGTGGCGGTGTCCCACTGCTCGGCGTAGGCGTTGGGCGGGATGCACTGCGCCACCAGCTCGTTGACGACCTGAGCGCGCATGTCGGCGACGGTCTCGCTGACATCCTCGT
The DNA here is from genome assembly GCA_963756735.1 of uncultured Alphaproteobacteria bacterium. Classification (GTDB taxonomy): domain Bacteria; phylum Pseudomonadota; class Alphaproteobacteria; order Rhizobiales; family Hyphomicrobiaceae; genus AWTP1-13. Next base: position 128,130 of record CAVWOY010000014.1, on the reverse strand, counting down.
GGCCCATCATGTCGATGCGCTGCTCGAAGATGACCTTGCGCTGGTCGTTCATCACGTCGTCGTACTTGAGCACGTACTTGCGCGAGTCGAAGTTGCGCGCCTCGACCTTCTGCTGCGCCTTCTCCAGCGCCTTGTTGATCCAGGGATGCGTGATCGCCTCGCCTTCCTGCAGGCCCAGCTTCTGCAGCACGCCGTCCATGCGATCCGAGCCGAAGATGCGCATCAGGTCGTCTTCCAGCGACAGGTAGAACTTCGAGCGGCCGGGATCGCCCTGGCGGCCCGAGCGGCCGCGCAGCTGGTTGTCGATGCGCCGGCTCTCGTGCCGCTCGGTGCCGATCACGTAGAGGCCGCCGGCGTCGATCGCCTGCTTCTTCTTCGCGACCACGTCGGCCTGGATCTCGGCGCACCTTGACCTTGACGGCGCTTGAACGTGGCGACGATCGTCGGCGCGCCTGGCGGCGATCTCGGCGGGCCCGGCGCGCGGCCCGCCGCGGCCTCGCGCGCGACCCAGGCGCGCGAGGCTATCGCGCATGAAGCGGAACAAGGCTCGTTGATGCGGCCGAAGCTCCAGGTGCGCGCTGCATCCCCGAGCCACTGCGCGCGCCTCCTCGCGCAGCTCGCGCGTCGAACCAGTCGAGCGATCGTCGCCCGGCGTCGTGGCCGTTGCGCGCGCCGGCTGACTTGGCCGCCGCCGGCGTACTCGCTCGGCGATCTCGGCGCGCGCGCCTCGGCGATGCCGCGGCTGTCGCCCAGGACTCCCTGCGCGCTTCCTGGCCATCTCACGCGCGGCTGCGGCTCGCTGGCCGGCCGGCACTCTGCTCCTTGCTCCATTCCGCGACCTTGCCGTCGATCCATTGCTTCAGACGCTCTCGATCCAGTCGTCGCCGACGTAGAGGATGTCGTCGATCCACTTGCGCAGGGCTCGGGGTCGTCGCCCTCGCCGTGCACGACGCCGCCATGCGGCCGGCCTCGATCTCCTCCTTCAGCCAGTCGCGGGCGCGGATAGCGGTCGTTGCCGCCGAGCTGAATGTCGGTGCCGCGGCCGGCCATGTTGGTGGCGATGGTGACGCGTGCCCGGAACGCCGGCCTGGGCGATGATGTTGGCTTCCTGCTCGTGGTAGCGGGCGTTGAGCACCTGGTGCGGCACCGGATCGCCGCTGTTCTTGCGGCCGAGCTCGTCGAGGTAGGCGGCGACGTCGGTCAGGTGCTGCTTGAGCTCGTCCTCCTTGCCGTCCTTGAGCGGGTCCGCCTGCTTCTTGATGTATTGGCCGAGCTCGCGGATGTACTTGCGGTCCTTGAGCAGCGCCGACAGCTGCTCGGACTTCTCGATCGACATGGTGCCGACCAGCACCGGCTGGCCGCGCCGGCGGCAATCGGCGATCTCGGCGACGATGGCGCGCGCCTTCTCCTTGACGGTGCGGTAGACCTCGTCGTGCTCGTCGGTGCGGTCCACCGGCATGTTGGTGGGCACCTCGAGCACGTCGAGCTTGTAGATGTCGATGAACTCGTTGGCCTCGGTGGCGGCCGTGCCGGTCATGCCGGCCAGCTTCTCGTAGAGGCGGAAGTAGTTCTGGAAGGTGATGGAGGCGAGCGTCTGGTTCTCGGGCTGGATCGTGACGTGCTCCTTGGCCTCCAGCGCCTGGTGCAGCCCGTCGGAGTAGCGCCGGCCTTGCATCATGCGGCCGGTGAACTCGTCGATGATGATGACCTCGCCGGCCTTCACGATGTAGTCGCGGTCGCGCAGGAACAGCTTGTGGGCCTTGAGCGCCTGGTTGGCGTGATGCACCACCGTGACGTTCTCGATGTCGTAGAGCGACTCGCCCTTGAGCATGTCCTTCTCGCGGAGCAGGCCTTCGAGGCGCTCGTTGCCGGCCTCGGTGAAGGAGACCTGGCGCTGCTTCTCGTCGAGCTCGAGCAGCCCTGGGTCTTGAGCAGCTCCTTCAGCTCCTCCTTGCTGTGCGTCTTCTCGATCTCGCCCACGATCCTGTCGTGCTCCGCCATCAGCTGCCGCACCAGCTCGTCGAGGGCGTTGTAGAGCTCGGAGCGATCCTCCACCGGGCCGGAGATGATGAGCGGCGTGCGCGCCTCGTCGATCAGGATCGAGTCCACCTCGTCGACGATGGCGTAGGCGTGGCCGCGCTGCACCATCTCGCCGGCGCTCATCTTCATGTTGTCGCGCAGGTAGTCGAAGCCCAGCTCGTTGTTGGTGCCGTAGGTGACGTCGCAGGCGTACTGCTGCGCGCCGCTGGTCGTCGTCGAGCTCGTGCACGATGCAGCCGACGGTGAGCCCGAGGAACTTGTAGATGCGGCCCATCCACTCGGCGTCGCGCTTGGCGAGGTAGTCGTTGACCGTGACGACGTGCACGCCGCGCTGTGCCAGGGCGTTGAGGTAGACGGGAAGCGTGGCGACCAGCGTCTTGCCCTCGCCGGTCTTCATCTCGGCGATCTTGCCCTGGTGCAGCACCATGCCGCCGATCAGCTGCACGTCGAAATGGCGCTGGCCGAGCGTGCGCTTGGCGGCCTCGCGCACGGTGGCGAAGGCGGGCACCAGCAGCTCCTTCGAGCTCGGTGCCCTCGGCGAGCTGCTTGCGGAACATCTCGGTGCGCGCCCGCAGATCGGCGTCGGAGAGCTGCTCCAGCTCGGGCTCGAGCGCGTTGATCTCGTCCACCGTCGGCCGATAGGCCTTGATCTTGCGGTCGTTGGCCGACCCGAACACCTTGGCTGCAAGCGCGCCGAAAGACAGCATATGGCAAATCCCGTTTACAGCTGCTGTCGAGCTGTCGGCCGAGCGCCCTCGACCAGGACGGGCGTCAGGGCTCGCAAGCGTCATCTCATCGCAGGAAGGATAGTGAAAGCCGCGCGAGAAGCGCCTGCAGCTGGCCGGTCCCGCCGGGCCCATGCTGAGATAAGGACCGGCACCAGTGTTGTCAACGAAGGATGCCCGCCGCCGATGGCCGCGAACGCCAGTTCGGCCAGCTCATGCCGACATCGAAGTTTGGCAACGCGGTCGGCCCGGCGCCGGTCGGTGGCTTGAGAAGGGCAAGGCCGTTCGAGTACATCGGGCCGCAAGTGGGGCCGATCGGCCCGTCCGACCCCGGAAGCAGGAGCAACGCCATGGCCAAGTCGACGGTGCGGCCGTCACCGTTCGCCCCCGCGCGCCTTCCCGACGTGCCGGTGGTCCCGGGCGTGAGGCTTGCCGCCTGCGAGGCCGGCATCCGCTATGCCAACCGCACCGACCTGATGATGGCGGTGCTGGAGCCGGGCACGACCGTTGCAGGCGTGCTGACCCAGTCCAAGACCTGCTCGGCGCCGGTGCTGTGGTGCCGCAGCAGCCTCGCGCAAGGGCTCGGCGCGCGCGCTGGTGGTCAACTCCGGCAACGCCAATGCCTTCACCGGCAAGAAGGGCGCCGAGGCCACGCGCATGACGGCGGAGGCCGCTGCAGCCGCCGTGGGCTGTGCGCCCGACGAGGTCTACGTGGCATCCACGGGCGTCATCGGCGAGCCGCTCGATGCCGCCAAGTTCGCCCATCTGCTCGCGGCCTCGCCAAGGCGGCGGCGCCCGAGGGCTGGCACGAGGCCGCCGAGCCATCATGACCACCGACACGTTCCCCAAGCTCGCCACCCGCACGGTGCGGCTCGGCGGACACGGATGTGGTCATCAACGGCTTTGCCAAGGGCGCCGGCATGATCGCGCCGGATCTGGCGACCATGCTGTCGTACATCTTCACCGACGCCGCGGTCGATCAGCGCGCGCTGCAGGCGATGCTGGCCGCCGGCGCGGACAAGACCTTCAACTGCATCACCATCGACAGCGACACCTCCACCAGCGACACCGTGCTGCTGTTCGCCACCGGCGCCGCCAAGTCGCGCGGGGCGCCGGCCGATCACGCACGGCGTCGAGCCCGGACGGGCCGGGCGTTCGCCGCCGCGCTGCACGATCTCATGCACGAGCTGGCGCTATGGGTGGTGAAGGACGGCGAGGGGCTGACCAAGCTGGTCACGATCGAGGTGACGGGCGCCGAGAGCGACGCCGCCGCGCGCCGCATCGGCTTCTCCATCGCCAACTCGCCGCTGGTGAAGACGGCGATCGCCGGCGGCGACCCGAACTGGGGACGCGTGGTGATGGCGGTGGGCAAGGCGGGCGAGGCCGCCGACCGCGACCGGCTGTCGATCCGCTACGGCGACATCCAGGTGGCCAAGGACGGCGAGCGGGCGCCCACCTACGACGAGCGCAAGGTCGCCGCCTACATGCCGGCCGCGAGATCGCAATCCGGGTCGATCTGGGGCTGGGCGGCGGCAAGGCCACGGTGTGGACCTGCGACCTGACCCACGGCTACATCTCGATCAACGCGGACTATCGCAGCTAGTCAGGTTCTGGAGCTACGAATTTCGGGCGCGCCGGAACTCATGTGTAGATGTTCGGTTCCTCTAGTCACCTCCAAATGAGGTTTGTGCGATGGCCGTCGAGTTCAATCATACGATCGTCTGGTCGAAGGACAGCAAAGCATCGGCGACCTTTCTCGCAAACATCCTCGGGCTGCCATCGCCGAGGAAGTGGGGTCCGTTTCAGGTCGTGGCGACCGCGAACAGCGTCAACCTCGACTTCATGGACAGGGAAGGCGAGATCTTATCCCGTCACTTTGCCTTTCTCGTCAGCGAGGTGGAGTTCGACGAGATATTCAATCGCATTCGGCAACAGGGGCTTACCTACTGGGCCGACCCCGGGCGGACCAAGCCGGGCGAGATGAACCGATCACGACGGCGGCCGGGGCGTCTACTTCGAGGATCCCAATGGGCACCTCTTGGAGATCATCACGCGGCCCTACGGCAGCAGCGGCTGGGAGCCGTAAGGTCGGGATGCGGCGCACCCTACCGCTGACCTACTTCGTGCGCGGCCCCGTGTACTGGTCGATTGGCGGCGTGCCACCGGTGTGGAAGCTCTCCACCGTCTTGAGGCCCCAGGCCTGGCCCTTCTTGCGCTCGGCTTCGGTCCACACCACCGGTTGCCAGTCGGGCGCCAGCACGAGGCGCGCGCCGGCGTTGGCCACCTCGACGCGGTTGCCGCCCGGCTCGTAGACGTAGAGGAAGAAGGTCTGCTGGATGGCATGCTTGTGCGGGCCGGTCTCGATCGGCACGCCGGCCTCCAGGAAGATGTCGGCGGCGCGCAGGATCTCCTCGCGGGAGTCGATGGCGTAGGTGACGTGGTGGAAGCGCCCCTTGGCGCCGTAGTGGTCGAGCGTGAAGGCCAGGTCGTAGCTCTTGTTGTTGGTGGTGACCCAGGCGCCCGCCTCCTTGCCGCTGTCGAGCATGATCATCTCGGTGGTCCTGAGACCCATCACGTTCTCCATGAACAGCCGCAGCTCGCGCACATCCGAGCAGAGCAGGTTCATGTGGTCGAGGCGCCGCACGTTGGCGCCGCGCGCGGGGAAGCGCTGCGCCTGGTTCTTGAGCGCAGGCTTGAGCTCGGGCGGCGCCTTGTACCACTCGGTCTCGTAGTAGATCTCCATCGCGTGGCCGTCGCACGTGGTGAAGGCGTAGGCCGGCCCGTGGCCGAGGTCGCCCTTGGTCCAGCCCTTGCCGAAGCCCGCCTTCTCGATGATGCCGGCGCGCCGCTCCAGCGCTTCCGGGCTGGTGGCGCGGTAGGCGAAGTGGCCGAGGCCGGCGACCTTGGCCTCGGTGAGCTTCAGCGTGTGATGCTCATAGTCGTCCCAGCCGCGCAGATACACGGACTGGCCCTGACGGCCGCTCTCGGTCATGCCAAATACATCGACGAAGAAGCGCAGGCTTTCGTCGGGCTTGGGGGTGAACATCTCGACGTGACCGAGATGCGCGAGATCGAAGGAGCGGAGCGTGGACTGCACAGGTTTTGCCTCGTGTTCCAGGTAGCTGCGAGCATAGTCGCAAGGCGGCATCTGAGCCAAGCTTAGGCGCCCAAGGCAGGGACGGGTCAAGCCTCGCCTCGCATACCAGGCTTGACCGGACGAGGGTGCGTTGATCATCTGCATTCAGTGTGACGCAGCACCGGCGTGGGGGATGGTGGGACATGGCAGAGGGTGGCGGTTGGCTGACCGCGGTCGTGCTGGCGGTGCTCGCGCTCGTCGCGGCCAACGCCGCCATCCTCGTGCTTTCCTGGTACGAGTGGGTCGCGTCCCCGAACAAGGACCCATGGTTGCGATCCACGCAAGATCCTGCCGCCGAAGACCGGCGCTCCGCGATCGACCGCGATCCTGCTGCACGGTTTCGGCGGCACTCCTCGCGACTTCCGCTCCATGGCCGAGGCGCTCGCGGGTCAAGGCTTCCGCGTGGTGGTTCCGGCTCTGCCCGGCCAGACCGGCACATCCTTCGCCTATGGCCGAGGTGGCTACTCGACAGCCTTCTACCGCGACTGGCTGGGCAAGCTCATAGCCGAGGAGAAGGCGCTCGGCGGCAAGCCACCGGCGCTGGTGGGCACGTCCATGGGCGGGACCTTGGCCGCGATCGGCGCCGCCGACCAAGGCATCAGCAGGCTGGTGATGATTGCGCCGTACTTCTCGCTCGCCGTCGGCGGCGAATGGACCACGCGGTTGACACGCTGGCTGATGTGGCTGCTGCCCGTCATGCCCAAACTGCAGAAGGGCCAGATCAACGACCCCGCCGGCTACAAGGAGTACGAGACGGGCTCCTACCTGGTGTCGTTGCCGGCCTTCCAGCACCTGGCGGAGATGGCCAGAATGGCGCGCGAGAAGGCAGCGGCACTCGAGGTGCCGGTGCTCGGTGTTTGCCGCACCCAAGGACGCCGTGGCGTCGTTCGCCACGACCGAGCGCCTGTTTCAGGGGCGCAGCAACGTGCAGATGGTCGTGTGCGAGCGCAGCAACCATGTGCTCACCTACGACTTCGATCGCGAGCGCATCGTGGCAGAGACCCTGGCGTTCCTCCGCGCCTAGACAATGCCGCGGCGCAGCAGATCGCGGCGGCTCGCCCATCGGCGCGAGACGACGAAGGCTTTGCGGCCCGACAACTTGGTCTATGCTGCCGCGCCAGGGGCCCGGCCGGTGCCAATCACCGGCGATCGCATAGTTCAACCTCACCCATGGAAAGCTCGTGACCTCCCGCACCACCATTGCGCTCGCCTTCGCCGCCACCATGCTGCTGGCGGGCTTCCTGCTGTTCCAGGTGCAGCTGGTGCTCGGCAAGTTCATCCTGCCCTGGTTCGGCGGCAGCGCCGCCACCTGGCTGGTGTGCATGCTGTTCTTCCAGGTGGCGCTGCTGGTGGGCTATGCCTACGCGTACGCGCTCACCCTGCCGTTTCCGATCCGGCGGCAGGCGCAGCTTCAGGTCGCGATCCTGGTAGTCAGCCTGGTGCTGCTGCCGATCGCGCCTTCCGACAGCTGGAAGCCGATCGACGCCAGCGACCCGACCTGGCGCATCCTCGGCATGCTCGCGGTGTGCGTGAGCGTGCCCTACATCGCGCTCGCCACCACGACGCCGCTGCTGTCGCGCTGGCTCGCGCACATCGAGCCGGCGCTCAACCCGGTGCGCTTCTTCGCGGCCTCCAATATCGGCTCGTTCCTGGGGTTGCTCTCCTATCCGTTCGTGTTCGAGCGGATGCTGCCGAGCGCAGAGCAGACGCGCTGGTGGTCGTGGGCCTACGTGGTGTACGTGGCGCTGTTTGCCGTGTGCGCGTGGCTCGCCATTGCGCGTGCCGAGGGCAAGCAGGACGGCTCGGCGGCGCAGCCCAAGTGGCGCAGCTCGCCCGCCAGCCATCCGGTTTGGCTGTGGATCGGCTACTCGGCGCTGGCTCTGCCCTGCTACTCGCCACCACCAACGCCATCACGCAGTTTGCCGCCGTTGTGCCGTTCCTGTGGGTGGTGCCGCTCAGCTGCTACCTGCTGACGTTCGTGATCACGTTCGGCTACCAGCAATTCTACAACCGCACGGTATTCGGGCTGGCGTTCCTGGTGCTGGCCGGAAACACCATGGCCTCGCCTGTGCCGGAAGCCTCGTTCGACCTGTTCCTTCAAATCGTGCTGCAGGCGGCGACGCTGTTCGCGGGTTGCATGATCTGTCACGGCGAGATGGTGCGGCTGCAGCCGCCACCCGAGGGCTTGCCCCGGTTCTATCTGGCGGTGTCCGCAGGCGGCGCGCTGGGCGGCCTCGGGATCGTGCTCGGCGCGCCGCTGGTGTTCGCCGACTTCTTCGAGCATCCGATCGTGCTGATTGCGATCGCCGGCGTGGCGGTGCTGCACATCCTGTCGGCGACGCAAGGACGGATGCGCTGGGTCTGCCGGCGCCGCCGCCAGCCTGGCGGCGCTCTATTTCCTCGGCGGCGTCTACATGCGCGACGAGCTGCGCGGCAACACGGTGGTGGAGCGCATCCGCAACTTCTACGGCGTGGTGAAGGTGGTGCGCGCCTACGAGGACGACCCCAAGGAGTTCACGCTCAGCCTTTTCCAGGCGGGAATCGATCAGGGCGGCCAGTACCAGGACCCGGCTCGCCGGCTGCAGGCGCTGTGCGGCTTCGATTGGGAAAGCGGGCTCGGCATGGCGCTTGCCTACCACGCAAAACGGCGCGCCGGCGGGCCGCAGGTGCCCCTGCGCATCGGCGTCATCGGCATGGGCGCCGGCATGATCGCCACGCTGGCCCGCGAGGGCGACATTCTGCGCTACTACGAGCTGAACCCGGCCGTGCACACGCTGACCAGCCGGCACTTCACCTTCATCAAGGATAGCAAGGCCAAGGTGGACGTGCTGCTGGGCGATGCGCGCTTGGTGCTGGAGCGGCAGCTCGCGGCCGGCGACAAGCAGAGCTTCGACGTGCTGGTGCTGGACGCGTTCCGCGGTGCTTCGCCGCCGATGCACCTGATGACCAAGCAGGCGTTCAACATCTATTTCGGCCACCTGGCCGAGAACGGCATCCTGGCCGTGAATTTCGAGCTCGACACCTTCGAGGTGGCGCCGCTGCATCGCGGCATGGCCAAGGAGTTCGGCATCAACGTGGGCTGGTTCGAGACCAGGCAGGACGACGAGGCGTGCCAGGCTCCGATCAGCTGGGCGGTCTACACCCGCGATCCGGATTTCTTCGGCGCGCCGATCGTGCGCAAGGCCGTTTCGTCCTGGCGCGACAAGGGCAAGTCCGAGCTGATCTGGACCGACCAGGACAGCAATCTGATGAGCATCGTCAACTGGGACCGCAATTGAGCGCCCAGCGCCCCACTGGGCTGCATGGCTTCGCGGCGAGCCTGAGGGCGCCCCGAATGCAGGCCTTCTTGAAACGTTAACCCGCATGCGCTAGACGATGGCGATGGTCCAGACCCAACACGCTCTGATCGCTCGGCGAATTATTTCCCCGGCCGCCTGAGGGCGCCGGGCATCCGCCATTCATCTGCGATCGCGTGTAAGGACCTCTCTCATGACATCCCTAGCTTCCGCCGCGCCGCGCGCGGCCGATGAGACCGTGCGTGCCTTCTTCTTCGTCACTGCCCCCGCAGATCCGGGCCTGCTGCCGCGCCTGATCGAGCCGGTGGCCAAGCTCGGCGCCGTTCCTTCGCGCGTGCACGCCTCGCGCGAGTCCGGCGACGGCAGCGAGATCACCGTCGACTTGCGGCTGGCCGGCGTCGCTCCGCGCACCGCCGAGCTGGTCGAGCGGGCGCTCAGGGCCGTTGTCGGCGTGCGCCAGGTGATGGCGGTGGTCGAGCGTGAGGCCTGACGCCTCTGGCGATGCGCCCCATTGGCGCCTTATGTCTTCGCGCGGGGGCGCGCGGGGTGCGGGAAGGCACGAGGTTGCGCATGGGTGGCAGCTGGGACTGGGCTGGCAAGGCGGCGCCAAGTCTCGCCGATTTCGAGCGCCTGGCGGCCACGGCCTGGCGGCGGCTGCCCAAGGACTTCCGCGATATGTGCGGCGATGTGGTGATCCGGGTGGAGGATTTTCCCACCGACGACGTGGTGCGGGAAATGCGCCTGGAGAGCGCCTTCGATCTCATGGGCCTGTTCCACGGCGTCAGCATCGACAAGCGCAGTGTGATGGACCCGGTCGGCATGCCGAACATGGTTTTTCTCTACCGGCGGCCGATGCTGGACTATTGGGCGGAGCGCGAGGAGACGCTGGGGCACCTTGTCACCCACGTGCTGGTGCACGAGATCGGCCATCATTTTGGCCTGTCAGATGCCGATATGGCTCACATCGAGGCTAAGGCCATCGAGAGATGAGCGGTAAGGCAATTTTCAGGTCGGGCTTATCCAATGGCTCGCCGATGAGCGCGAACGGGGCGTTGCAAACTGACCAAGGACGGGCAACAGTGACTACAGAAACCGGGAACTTTCGGCTTGGGGTGGGAAAGTGAGGGAGCCGCGTCACATGCTGAAGGGGGCGGTGCTGGCCAAAACTGCGGTGCTGGCTCTCCTGTGCCTGTCGGGCATCGCAACCTTTGCGTCGGCGAGCCCGACACCTGAAGAGTACGTAGCCAAGGTCGGTGCGGACGCCAAGGTCGTGCCGGCCAACGAGCTTGCCATCGATGGCCGCAAGGTGATCTGCGGCAAGCGGCCGACCGTGCTCGACAACAAGCTCGACGACTACGGAGCGGCCTACCCCGGCTTCCTCATCCTCAATCCAAAGCTGCTGGCCAAGGTATCCACGCCGGTGAAGCTCTGGATCCATGCGCACGAGTGCGGCCACCAGTATCGCGGCCCCGACGAGGAGACCGCCGACTGCTTCGCCGTGCAGCGCGGACGGCGCCAGGGCTGGCTGACGCTGGAGGGGCTGGAGGAGGTTTGCAGGTTCATCTCCCCAGCAAAGGGCGATAGCATGCATTTCTCGGGCTCGCACCGTTGCGAAGCCATGCGCAAATGCTATGTCGACCGCGAGGTCAGGTAGCTGCAGGTTCAAGGGACATGGACAAGTTCACGACACTGACGGGCGTCGCCGCGCCGCTGCCGATGATCAACGTCGACACCGACGCCATCATCCCCAAGCAGTTCCTCAAGACCATCAAGCGCACCGGCCTCGGCCAGCACCTGCTCTACGAGCTGCGCTACGACGAGCAGGGCAAGGAGAAGCCCGACTTCGTGCTCAACAAGCCGGCCTACCGCAAGGCGCAGATCCTGGTGGCGGGCGAGAACTTCGGCTGCGGCTCCTCGCGCGAGCACGCACCCTGGGCGCTGCTCGACTACGGCATCCGCTGCGTGATTGCGCCCTCGTTCGCCGACATCTTCTACAACAACTGCTTCCAGAACGGCATCCTGCCCATCAAGCTGCCGCAGGAGGACGTCGACAAGCTGATGGACGACGCCAACCGCGGCGCCAACGCCACCATCACCATCGACCTTGAGAAACAGGAAATCCGCGGGCCCGACGGCGGCTGCATCAAGTTCGAGATGGACGCCTTCCGCAAGCGCTGCCTGCTGGAGGGCCTCGACAACATTGGGCTGACGCTGGAGAGCGAGAAGGCCATCGGCGAGTTCGAGACCAAGGCAACCGCGGCACGGCCCTGGGCTTGAGGCGGTATTGCCGGGTCTGCTATCTCAATTGTTCGCGATCGGATCGTTCGCACCGCGGAGCGCCCCTGCGATAGGCGCGGCCGGACCGGCGGCGCGTATTCGCCGCACGAGACAGATTGATGCCGATAAAGATACCTAATGAGCTGCCCGCCCGCGCCACGCTCGATGCGGAAGGCGTGATGGTGATGCGCGAGGCTGACGCGGTGCGCCAGGACATCAGGCCCCTGCGCATCGGACTGCTCAACCTGATGCCCAACAAGATCAAGACCGAGACGCAGTTTGCGCGCCTGATCGGCGCCACGCCGCTGCAGGTCGAGCTAACCCTGGTCAAGATGACCAACCATATCGCGCGCAACACACCTAGCGAGCACATCATTTCGTTCTATCGCGCCTGGGAGGACATCCGCTCGGAACGGTTCGATGGCTTTATCGTCACCGGCGCGCCGGTCGAGACGATGCCATTCGAGCAGGTAACCTACTGGGACGAGCTGCGCCGCGTATTCGACTGGACGCAGACCCATGTGCACAGTTCCTTCAATATCTGCTGGGGTGCACAGGCGGCGGTGCATCACTTCCACGGCATGCCCAAGTACCAGCTCGCGCAGAAGGCGTTCGGCGTCTTCAGGCACCGCAATCTTGCGCCTGCCTCACCCTACTTGCGGGGCTTCTCCGACGACTTCTCGATCCCGGTATCGCGTTGGACGGAGGTGCGGCGTGAGGACATCCCGGCCAGCAGCGGGATGAACGTCCTGATGGAGTTGGAGGAGGTGGGCGTATGCCTGTTGGACGATCCGGCGCACAGGTCGCTGCATATGTTCAACCATATCGAGTATGATTCCAATTCGCTGAGTGACGAGTATTTCCGGGACCTCGCGGCCGAACAAGCCCATCGCCCCGCCGCGCAACTACTTTCCCAAGGACGACCCGAACCGCCAGCCGGAGAACCGCTGGCGCAGCCACGCCCACTTGCTGTTCGGCAATTGGATCAACGAGCTCTACCAGACCACGCCGTTCGACATTGCGAAGGTCGGAAGCCGGTGATGCAGGTTTCGATCGACGGGCGCTCGAGTGTGGGCCCAGTGATAGCCGCTGAGCCGGTGCGTGGTTCGTGGGCTCGAGGCTGGTGGTTGAATGTCGCGGCCGAACCTCAGACAACCTTGTGCGGTCCGCGAGCTTTCGGATCGCTGCGCCAAAGGTTAAAAACCTTGATCATCGGTTCCGTTATACGCACCCCTGCGTTCTTTGCGGCGAGCCCCACGCCTTGGGTGTGGATCGCCAGGGCGTAGTAGCTCTTCTGGTCCGTCCAGAAGATGGGGCTCCGCTTTGCCCGCCTTTGGTGTCAATGTCGTGGACCACCATTTCCCTATCGGGGCCCACGAAATGCGATTTTTCGGATACGGAATCGAGTTTGCCGCTGGACGTGACCAGCAGGCGGTTCTTGTCTGAGGGATAACCCGCACAATTCAGCACCATGTCGGGCACCCATTTGTCGGCGAGAAGCGGGAAGCACTTGAAGTAGAACGGCAGAGCAATGCCCGGCTTTCTGAGGAAGATAGCGCCGTAGTCGAAGTAGCGGCGCTCTGGATCGGGCAGCTTCTGCCAGCGCTCGTCGTACACGATGCGCTCAGCCTGATAGGACGCGCTCGCATCCCCCGGGACGACAACGATGTTCTCGACCTCACCGACTGCGCGTTTCGGCTCCCTTGGATCGAACGGCAGGGTTCCAAAGATTGTGGCCAGCGGTGATGATCGTGGTGGCGTCGATCAAGAAGCCCGTTCCATCGAATGGGTCGGGATGGTTCGGAAATTTGCAGGCAAGGTGGCAGACTGCACACCATGGCGCCGCCGACAGCGACCCTTCGGGTTCAACGCGCGTGTCTTTGCCGAAGGTGCTTGCGGTTGCAAACTTTGGTGCTGGTTTTGCCGCCGATTTGCTCGGCGCCGCCAGCTTCATGCCTTTGCCCTGCGGACCCGGCTCCTCCAGCTGTTTCTGACCCGCCCCGGCATCAAACCACCCTTTGAACCAAGAAGACATCGTTGCCACTCCCCAAAAAAGCAGCAAGGCAAACCGATTGTCATCATCGAACCAACTGGCGGGCGCTGCCACCGATTGTAGAGTCCCCTATTGCGCTGGGGTACCTGTCCCCAGCGGCCCCGCTTCTTCAGTCGCTGTGCTCGACGGTGTGTTGGTACCTGATTGTTGGTTCCTAGCAGGAGGCGGAGCAGCTCGCCTGGTTCCCGTGCTCAGCCCGTTGCTGGCGACCACTGCGTAATCCTCCGGCGGCTCTCCAGCGTCCAGCTTCTCGGCCTGCTCATTTCGTCTGTTCGTCGCGTTGGTCTCGGCGTTATCGAGCGCAGTGTTGTTTTGGATCGACTGGCTTACGGGCGTAAACGTACCGGCAATCGCCTTGCCAGTGTCGCTCATGCCCGAAAAGTACGCAGTGATAATGTTGAACGGCAGCAAAGCCAGACCCTCGGCCTCGGAGCCCTTGCTGCCGTCCTCGTTGCCTTTCTGGACGTAGATCTTGGTGATCTGACCGAGGTCGCCGAAATCGACCTTGGTCGTCTTGGTGGCGGTGATGGCGCGGGTGATGTCCATCGCAACGATCGGCGAGGCATTCGGCAGCTGGTAGGTGTAGGAATGCACCGAGCCGCCGGCCATGGCCACCTGAATGGTGTGCGGCAGGGTGTGCCGATGGCGAAATCCAACCGAGCAATCCTGCTTGAGCGCTCTGCGGGTTTTGGGCGCCAGCCAGCGCATTCGGATCGGGGGATTGCGCGTATCGTAGGTAGTCGTGATCCGGTGATACTCGCGGCAAGCATCGTCCGCCTGCAATTCCTCGGTCGTCGCCCTCTTGCGCAGCACTAGTTTCGTGAGCGGCCCGCACTGCAGAGCCTTCTGGCGCGCAAAGCGCATGATCACCTCGTTCACGCCAGCCAAGTCGCCCTGCGTCTGCTCGTCTTCTGCCGGATCGAAGTCGAGGGTAGCCAGAACGATCACGTTCGCGCTCGTCGTCGATGCGCACAATCCGGCGGCCTGCTGTCCTCCTTCTTGTCCAAAGGCCTTCTTTATCGCGCCGAGCGACTTTCCAAGATTGACGGCGAACTCATTGAATTTGTCGATGGTCTTAACGTGGATCGACTTGAGGCGTCCGCTCGTGGCGTCCTTCTCGATCGTGTACCGGTCGGCCGAGAACGGATTTTTGTTGAACGGCATGTAGTATCTGATGCTGGGGATCGGCGACCGGCACCGGCCGGGAGAGAAGGCACATCACGAACGCAGCGCTCTGAGGCTCCACGACAACCTTGCCGCGGATCAATCCCTTGGGCAGCGTGTAGGAGAGCCCCACAGCACTGGCATCGCCGTTCACTGGGCTGATAAGCGAATGGCTGCTGAACACCGCACTTGCGCAACCAGCCAAGAGCAGGGTTGGCGCCAAGATCAAGGAGTTACGCAAACGCATGACCAACCCCAACGCCGAGCACTATCAAAACTAGCCGGACACGAGTTTTCCACAAGTTATCCACAATTAAGACATGGGTCTACTTGGGCCATTTACTTGTTGTTGCTCAATAAAATCAATCTGTTAACAGGATGATCCAGAACAGGATGATCTGTGCGTTGCCAGGAAGGCACAGTAGCGTGCTTGAACAGTCCCGCTCTCAAGATGCACGCCTACGAGGAGCTGGTGCGCGTGGAGCGGCCCGACGGCGAGCCGCTCACCGTCTACACCAACCTCGACCGGCTGGAGCGGCATCTCAAGGCCCTGGCACCGGCCGACTTTGCCGTCATCGAGCTCGCTGGCTTCGACCTGCTGAGCCTGGCGCTCGCCGAGCCGCTCGAGCGAGTCAACGCCGATGACCACCCTGCACTTCACCGGCAACGGCCACGGCTACCGTGCACCCATCACTGCGATGGCGCGCGCTCTGTTCACCGGCCGGCCGCTGAGCCAGACAGACCCTGCCTGGGCTCGGCAGCTTCTACATGGTCGGGCAGTGGGCGGGGGTCGCCGGCGTGCCCCTGGTGGCCGCCATGAGCCAGGCTACGGCGATGGGCTCCCGGCTAGCCGTTCGCAGCCGCCAGCCGCCCGGTCTCCCAGCCGATCAGCGCGCGCTTGCGCGTGAGGCCCCAGTGGTAGCCGCCGAGGCTGCCGTCGCCTCTGAGCACGCGGTGGCAGGGCACCACGAACGAGATCGGGTTGCGGCCGACCGCGGAGCCGACCGCGCGCGACGCGGTAGGCTGGCCCAGATGCCGGGCGATGTCGCTGTAGCTCACCGCGCGGCCCATGGGGATCCTGAGCAGCGTCTCCCACACACGGACCTCGAAGTCGGTGCCGATCATGACCAAGCGCACGGGACGGTCCTTGCTCCAGGTCTCGGGCGAGAAGACCTGCTTGGCGTACGTCACGGTCTTGTCCTCTGCCTCCACGAACCGTCCCTTCGGCCAGCGGCTCATCATCTCCAAGAGGACGTCCTCGCGCGACTGGCCCTTGTCCTCGTCGACGAAGGCCAGGCCCGCCACGCCGCGCTCGGTGACGATCAGCAGCGCATCGCCGAAGGGGGAGGCGTGGAAGCCGTAGGCGAGATCCAGGCCTTCGCCGCGGCGCTTGAAATCCCCCGGCGTCATGGCCTCGTGCGAGACGAACAGGTCGTGCAGCCGGCCGGCGCCGGAGAGGCCGACCTCGAGTGCGGCGTCGAACACGCTGGCCGAGCCCTCCAGCAGTCCGCGCGCGTGGTCCACGGTAATGGCCTGCACGAACTCCTTGGGGCTAAGCCCGCACCAGCGCTTGAACAGCTTCTGGCAGTGCGCGGGGCTGAGCCCCAGGTGCGCGGCCAGGCGGTCGAGGGAGGGCTGCTCGGTCCATGCCTCGGACAGGAAGGCGATGCCGCGGCGGATGAGGTCGTAGTCGCGCGAGCGGTCGGGGCCGAGCGGGCTGGCGGCGGCGGTGGAGATGGGCGTGTGCAGCATGGGTCTTCCTCGCGGTTATGAGCGGCGATATCCTCCAGTTAGGGGATGGTGGCGACCGTTTCGACCCGTTTCCTGTGCACTACTCAAATTCTGACGCCGCCCTGGGCCGCTAGCAGCGCCTCCCGCAAGGCCGAGGCGAGATCGCGCCGCTCGTCGTCGGTGAGGAAGCGGCCGAATGCGTGCTCGCGGCCCTGCGCGGCGATGCTGAGCAGCGTGCGGCCGTCCGGCCATTGCGCGAGCCTCACCCGCGCCCAGTAGGGGTTGCATTGGAACTGCTCGCGGCGGCCGGACGGGTGCACACGCGTCACGGTGAGCTGCGCCGGCGTAAGGTCCACGGTCTCGTAGAGGCGGCCGGAGCGGTAATTGAGCTTGAAGGCGATGTAGACGAGGGCCACGTCGAGGCCGAAGAAGCCGAGCACCGGCCAGGCGCCGACCACGACGAAGACCACGCCGGTGACGAAGCTGACGGCGCTCAGCGCCAGCATGAGGATGAGAAATCCCCTGGGGCCAAGCGAGCGATGGGGCCGCAGCACGGCGTGGAATTCGCCCGGCTCCGCTTGCGTTTGCTGGCCCTTTCCGTTCATGTCGGCGATCCTAGCAATCCTCGCAGCGCGCGCGAAGCCTCATGCCCAAAGCCGTCCGGCCCGGTCCGAGCCCGCCGACGAATGCCGGCAGGGGCAAGCGCAAACCCGCAGGGCGGCGGCGCGCCTCGCCGGAGCGGGTCGAGGAAATTTTCCGGCGCTTCGCCGCCGCCAACCCCGAGCCCAAGGGCGAGCTGGAGTATGTGAACCCCTACACCTTGCTGGTGGCGGTGGTGCTGTCGGCGCAGGCGACGGACGCCGGCGTCAACAAGGCGACGCGCGGGCTGTTCAAGGTCGCCGACACGCCGAGGAAAATGCTGGCGCTGGGCGTCGACGAGGTTCAGGAGCGCATCAAGACCATCGGCCTCTACCGCAACAAGGCCAAGAACGTGATTGCGCTTTCCGAGCGGCTGCTGGCCGAGCACGGCGGCGAGGTGCCGCTCGAGCGCGAGGCGCTGGAGGCGCTGCCGGGCGTCGGGCGCAAGACCGCCAACGTGGTGCTCAACATCGCCTTCGGCCAGGCCACGCTGGCGGTGGACACGCACGTGTTCCGCGTCGCGCACCGGCTCGATCTGGCCGTCGGCAAGACACCGCTCGACGTGGAGCTGGGGCTGCTGAAGGTGATCCCGGCGAAATATCTGTACAACGCCCACCACTGGCTCATTCTGCATGGGCGCTATGTGTGCCAGGCGAGGAAGCCCAGGTGCGATGTCTGTATCGTCTCAGACCTGTGCAATTCGGCGGACAAGTGGATCGACGGCGGGGCACCGAAATGACCATGGTTCGCCGGCCGTGACGTCCGGCAGCCGACGATCATGTCATTGCTCACACGCTGCTAAATTCCTCCTCCTCGGAAAGGACCGCCTCTCAGCTTGTCCTCGACCCGGCTCACTCCGTCGGGAATGTCGGAAGTCGCCCAGATAGCAGACGGAATCGGCGGTCAATTTGCCCGCAGGGACCGGACACGGTCTATTTCCCGGTGAGTGCCATGCTCGGTGCCAGCGTGTTCTTGTAGATTTTTCCATCTTTCATGATGACGACGAAGTTCTTCGCCGGGTCCTCGATCAGCTTGATGTCTGCAATCGGATCGCCGTCGACGAGCAGGAGGTCGGCGAGTGCGCCTTGCTCGACCACGCCGAGATTGCCTGGATAGGGATTGCGCTTGCCGCACAGCGCCAGCAGTTGCGCGTTCTTCCCGGTCGCCATGGCGAGCGTTTCTGCGGGGCTGTACCAGCGGACGAGCCTTGCCAACAATTCTCCCTGCCGCTTCGCCAGCTTCGCAGAGAACAGAATATCGGTGCCGAACGCCGTCTTGATCTGGTACTTCCTCGCCAGCCTGAACGTCCTGTCTGTACCGGCGAACACCTCGAACGCCTTGGCTCGCTCTTGCGAGCCCACCGGAAACGCATCTGCCAATTCGTCGGGGAACGCCTGCGTGCTCAACCAGATTCCCCTCTCGGCGATCAGCTCCGCCGTTGGCTCATCCATCAGGTGGCCGTGTTCGATGCATTTCACGCCGGCGGCGATAGCCCGCTGGATCGAAACGGGCGTATAGGCGTGCACGGTGACGTATGTGCCCCAATTCTCGGCCGCTTCAACAGCGGCCCGCAGTTCTGCCTCGGTGAAAGTGGACGCGTCGAGCGGGCTGTTGGGTGACGCCACCCCACCGCCCGCTGTCAGCTTGATCTGCGTCGCGCCGAGCAGAAGTTGCTCGCGAACCCGCACGCGAACCTCGTCCGGACTATCGGCGATCATGGCTGCGCCGGTCTGCTCCCCGCGAGACTGCGGGCTGCCCTGAACGCGCGGCAATTCGAATGGCTGGCGGAAGTCGCCGTGACCACTGGTGACAGTGATTATGGCGCCGGACGGGTAGATACGCGGGCCTGGGAGGGTGCCCTCGTCGATGGCGCGCTTCAGGCCGAACGCCGGCCCGCCCATGTCGCGGACCGTGGTGAACCCGCGCAACAACGTGTCCGTTGCCTCGGCACCTGCCGCCAGGTTGAGGTGGCCGACATCCCCGGTAAGGAGCGCCGCGGGTGTCGGCCGCACCAGCATGGTATGCCAGTGCATGTCGATCAGCCCGGGTATCAGCGTGCGCCCGCCACCTGCAATGATCGTGGTGTTGGCGATGAGATCAGTAGGAATTGGTTGTGCCGAAATTCTCTCAATGGTGTTCCCACGAACGAGAACGTTCATGACGGGGCTTGGCGCGTCGCTCTTGCCGTCGAAGACACGAACGTTTTGGAAGAGCGTTGCGATTTGCTCCGCTGGCGCTGTGCTGCCCGCGCGCACTGCGGAGGACAACCCAATTCCAACAAGCGGAATTGCGGTGACAAAGGTTCGGCGAGACATGAATTTCATAGGGACACGCAAACCCCCGCGTAGCGACGGATTGCCCTTCGTGATTCCTCGCAACGATTGTCACTATGCCGGGTTGTCGGCCGTGTCCGCATCGGTAGAAACCCTCGCTCAATCCAACGGAGGGGCCTGAGCGCAGCGTGTGGAAAGATGGGGGACTAGGGGAGCGGACGACGCGATTGGCGCCTGGCGCTCCGGGTCCTTGGTTCCGCGCTTAGTCCAAGGTCTCCCCCTGCGGTATGGGGGTTTGCATCGATACCGCCTTCGAGCGTTACCCAAAAGACTGGGTCACGGAAAGAGGCGCATGCCGCGCCCTGAAGTTGTGAGCTGGGGATACCCATGACGCACACTGGCCCAGCGCCGCACCCCACGGGAACATGGAACACGAGCTGGTGGCAGAGCATCCTGCTCGGCATCGTTTTCATGCTTGTAGGGCTGTTCGTCTTGCGCAATGCCGTTGCTGCGACGGTGGTCAGCGCGATCATATTCGGCATCGCCCTGCTGATTGCCGGACTGTTCGAGATCGGGCAGTCATTCTGGGCCCCGCATTGGGGTGGCTTCTTTTGGCGTGTGCTGGTCGGAGCGCTTTATGCGGTCGGCGGCGCAGTGCTGGTTGCCGATCCTCTGGCCGCATCAGTCCTGTTGACGCTGGCGTTTGCAGCAGCCCTGCTCGCATCGGGTGCCGTGCGCATCTTCCTGGCTCTTACCCACTGGGAGCGCTTCGGCTGGCTGCTGCTCACCTCGGGCATCGTCGGAATACTTGCGGGCCTTGTCATCCTTTTCAAATGGCCGCTCAGCGGATTGTGGGTCTTCGGTCTTGTGGTCGGCAGCGACCTCTTGCTCCACGGCGCCTGGTGGGTGGTGTCCGGCTGGACAGCGCGGAAAGAGTTCCGACCCGCATGAACAGGCCAGCATACGCGGAATATTGGCTCACGGACTGAGTTGCGTCGAATTCTCGGGGTACATCGAACTCGTCCGGCTGCGTTTCGACCCTGCGTCCAGGATCAGAGCCCTTGCAAAGGCCCCAGCTGCTTCTCCAGCATCGGGCGCACCTTTGCAGCGAATTGTTCGATCGACCGCAGCGCCGTCTTCTGCGGCGAGGCGCCGGCCTGGAAGTGCAGCAGCATGTGCTTGGGGGCCGCCGCGCCTATGAGGGCCGCCATGCGCTCGGCCACCATCTCGGCGTCGCCGATCAGCACGTGTTTGGCGAACTCTTCCATCGGCGGCTCGCCCTTGTAGGGCTTCTCCACCAGCATGGTGCCGTCGATCAGCTCCTCGCGATAGCGCAGGCTCTGCGAGAGGCGGATTCTGGTGGCGCGCGTTCTCCATGAAGCTCGCCGCCTCCGCCTTGCTGTCGGTGATGCACACGTGGCGCAGCGGGGCAATGGCGACGCGGGCCGGGTCCGCGGCCTCGGCGCGGTAGATGCCGGCGAGGCGCTCGCGCGCGTCGAGCAGCTGCGGCACCGAGGCGTGCCGCGGGGTGAGCATGACGGTCCAGCCCTTGCGCGCGGCCAGCGCATGCAGCGCCGGGTTGTCGCCCGCCACCCAGATTTCCGGCGGACCGTTGGCGGGGCGCGGGGCGATGTGCGTCTCGGGCAGCGTGTAGTGCTTGCCCTGGTAGCTGAAGACGTCGCGGGTGAAGGCCAGCTCCAGCATCTCCATGAACTCGAACAGCTTCGGCACCGAATCCGCCAGCTCCTCGCCGAAGCGCTCGAACTCGTAGGGCTGGTAGCCGCTGCCGACGCCCAGCACCAGGCGGCCGTGGGTCAGCGCGTCCACCATGCCGATCTCGGAGATGAGGCGGACGGGCTGGTACAGCGGCGCCACCACCACGGCGGAGCCCAGCCTGATGCGGCTGGTCTCGCCGGCGAGCCTCGCCAGCATCATCAGCGGCGAGGGGCACACGCAGTAGTTGGAGAAGTGGTGCTCGGCGAACCAGGCGATCTCGAAGCCGTTGGCCTCCGCGGCCTTAACCTGCTCGACGGCGTTGTCGTAGATTTCCTGCGCCCTGGTGCCTGGCGTGCGGTAGCCCATCAGGTTGAACTGGCCGAAGTGCATGGCGTCTCCTCAGATCCGGTGCGGCCGGCGGTCCGTTTCACACATTGCCACACCGCTGGCGCGCGCGGGCAAGTGGTTTGCGAACATACCTGTCCTTCGGCGGGCGATGTTGGCCGGGGCGTGCGATTTGTCTAACGTCGTCACCGCAAAAACAAAGCATGCCGGGGAACGACGGGGAGGAGCGGGGCGATGCAGACGCGCTGCGCGGCGGGTTGACCGCGCACTATCGGCCGTCGGTGTTCGCGCCGTTTCGGGTGCGCGGCTTCCGAATTCAGTGGCCTTCCGACCTCCTCACCTCCTGCGCCTTCGAGATGGAGACGCTGATCCTCGGCTGGTACGTGCTGGTCGAAACCGGCTCGGTGCTGCTGCTTTCCCTGTTCGGGGCGCTGCTGTTCGTGGGCACGCTGGTGGCGCCGATGCTCGGCGTGGTGGGCGACCGCATCGGCCATCGCAACCTGCTGTGCGTCATGCGGGCCTCCTACACTGTGCTGGCGCTGACGCTGATGACGTTTGCGCTGGCCGGCGCCCTGACGCCGGCGGTAGTGTTCGTCATTGCCGGGCTGGTGGGCCTGGTCCGCCCGTCCGACCTCGGCGTGCGCGGGGCGCTGGTCGCGCACGTGGTGCCGGCCGAGCAGCTGATGGGCGCCATGGGTATCTCCCGCACCACCTCCGATGCGGCCCGCGTGATGGGCGCGCTGGTGGGCGCCGGATTGTTCGCGCAGTTCGGCATCGGCGTGGCTTACATCATGGTGGTGGGCCTCTACGCCCTGGGCCTGCTGCTGTTGCTGACGATGGGCGCGCCGCCGCGCGCTCGCCCATCCGCTGCACAGGCCGAACGCGGCAAGCGTGCGACCGTCGCACTGGCGCGACCTGATGGAGGGGCTGGCGCTGGTGTGGTCGACGCCGGCGCTGCTGGCAGGCATGCTGCTGGCGGTGCTGGTCAACCTGGTGGGCTTCCCGCTCTCCAACCAGCTGCTGCCCTACGTGGCGCGGGAGATCTACCACGTCGACGAGACGGGGCTCGGCTATCTGACGGCGAGCTTTGCCGTCGGCGGCCTGGTGGGCTCGGTGGCGGTGAGCCTACATCGCGGCAACGCGCCTGCACGGATCATGATCGTGTCGGGCGTCGCCTGGTTCGTGTTCCTGCTGGCGTATGCACAGATGGGGTCGCTGTGGAGCGGCGCCGCCATGCTGGCGCTCGCGGGCCTGTCGCAGAGCCTGTGCATGGTGACGCTGGCGGTCGTGCTGCTGCGCATCGCCGGCAGCAAGTTCGGCGGCCGCATCATGGGCGTGCGCATGCTGGCGATCTACAGCCTGCCGATCGGCGTGGTGACGGGCGGTGCGCTGGTCGAGGCGATCGGCTTCCACCCCACCGCTACGCTGTATGCGACTGTGGGCATCGCACTCACGCTTCTCATCGCCTGGCGCTGGCATGCCGACCTGTGGCGCGCCGATGCGCCGGCGAACGGGCGATAGGCGGTGCGTTGTCAGGTCAGGGGCCGCGCTCCGTCGCGGTCCGGCGTGCCCAGAACAACGCACGGCGGCGCACAAACGCGATCATCTTCTGGAACAGCACGCCGTAGAGCGCGAGCACCAGCAGCAGCGCGAAGGTGGTGGCGGTATCCAGGTTGACGTTCAGCGCCACCAGCCAGTTGCCGATGCCCGCCGACGAGCCGACGAACTCGCCGACGATGGCCCCCAGCATTGCGTAGAGCCCGCCGATCTCGATCCCCGCGAGGAAAAACGGAAGCGCGTAGGGGATCTTGACGTAGCGCAGCACCTGCCACGCCGAGGCATCCATGGCGCGCATCATCTTCAGCCGGCCCTCGTCGGCCGACCTCAGCCCCTCGACGAAATTCACCAGCATCGGGAAGAAGGCCAGCAGCGCCGCCAGCACCAGCTTCGACATGATGCCGTAGCCGAACCAGATGATGATCAGCGGCGCCAACGCCACCTTGGGCATCGACTGCAGCGCGGTGAAGTAGGGGTAGAGCAGCCGCTCCGCCAGCCGCGACTGGGTGATCATCGCGCTGAAGATGCCGGCGGCAGTTACGGCCAGCAGGAATCCGCCCACTGCCTCCTGGAACGTCACCAGGAAATGCTGAAGCAGCAGCCCGCTCGTTGTGATGGTGACCAGCGAGCGGAACACCCGCGACGGCGGCGGCACGATGAACACCGGCACCTCGAAGTACCGCACCGACACTTCCCACAGCGCCAGCAGCACCACCGCGGAAAGGGGCAGCAGCGCCGCATTGGCAATGCGCGCGAGCAGCGGGCTTCCGCGCGCGGCGGACTGGCGCGACATGCTGACGGCAGCCTGGGTCATGGCGTCTTCCTCGAGTTGATGGCTGTGCGCCCGAACAGATGATCGCGAATGCGCTTGGCGTAGATGCCGAATGCCGGCGTGGTCGACATGTCGATGGTGCGGGGCCGCGGCAGATCGATGTCGATCACATCGACGATCCGCCCCGGTCGCGGCGACATCACGACCACGCGGTCGCCGAGCAGGATCGCCTCCGGCACCGAATGTGTGATCAGCAGCACGGTCTTCTTGGCAGCGCTCCAGATCTTCAAGAGGTCGAGGTTCATCTGCTCGCGCGTCATGGCGTCGAGCGCGCCGAACGGCTCGTCCATCAGCAGGATCGCGGGATCGTGGATCAGCGCTCTTGCAATCGACACGCGCTGCTGCATGCCGCCCGACAGCTCGTGCGGGTATTTGTGCTCGAAGCCTGAAAGATTGGTGAGCTCGATCAGCTCCCGCGCCCGGTCACGATAGCGCGCCACCGGCAGCCGCAGCACCTCGACCGGCAGCAGGACGTTGTCCACCACGGTCCGCCACGGCAGCAGCAGCGCCTCCTGGAACACGACTTCGATGTCGCGCCGCGGGCCATCGACGAGCCGACCATCCATGACCACCTGGCCGTCGCTGGGCGCGGTCACGCCGGCAAGGATATGGAGCAACGTGCTCTTGCCGCAGCCCGACGGCCCCACGACCGTCACGAACTCGCCGGCGGCCATGTTCAGCGAGACATCCGACAGCGCCACCACCGAATTGCCGTCGTGGCTGACGAACTCCTTGCCGAGATGGGAGACCGATAGGAATGGTGATGCTGACCGCCCCGCAGCGGCACCCTGCCCGGGGCGGGCCGCGGTGCTATTGACGGCAACGTAGCTCATGCGTTTCGCTCCACAGGCCCTTGCTCCAAGCCACGCCGGCTGGCGCGTCAGCCTTGCACCGTACCGAGCGTCGCCGCGTCGGCCAGGCCCTCCTGCCGCAGAAGATTTCATACGCGCCTGGCGAATGTGGCGGCTCATCCGCGCCTGGGCCTCGTCCGCATCGCGTCGCTGGATGGCCGAGAAAATCTCGCGGTGCTCGGAGAAGGCGCGCTCCGCGCGCCCCGGCTTGCCGCTCGACTTGTAGCGGTAGACCCGCATCAGATCGAACATCTGGCCACACAGAAGCTCAATGAGCTGCCGGTTGCCGCAGCACTTGGCGATGAAAGAGTGGAAGTCGAGGTCGTTCTGCCGTCGCGAGTGCGCGCGCCCGACCTCGGGTTGGCGCTCGTGCAGGTCCAACAGCTTCTCGAGCTCGTCCATCTCCTCGTCCGTCATGCGCTCCGTCGCCAGGCGGCAGGCGAGCCCCTCGAGCGACTGGCGGATCTCGAACAGCTCCAGGATGTCACGCGTCGATAGCGAGACGACGCGCACGCCGGAGCGCGGCTTGGCGACGACCAGCTTGCGCCCCTCGAGCCGGCGCAGTGCCTCGCGCAGAGGACCGCGGCCGATCCCGAACTTGGCTGACAACGCCAGCTCCGTGATCTTCGAGCCGGGCTGCAGCTCGCCGAGCACTATAGCGTCCGCGATGCGGTCATAAGCCTGATCCGCCAGGGTTTGTTTGTCTGCCGGGCCAGAGAGACTGGTTTGCATTGGTGCGTCCATTCGGCTTGTCCGAAACGATTGGAAGCGACTGTTGACAATAGACCGTGCGAGCAGCCAATCTTGTCGACATCCCAGGCCAACAAGACAAAATTGTCAACAATCCGGGAGGAAAGAGTACGATGTTCGGAACGCTGTCCCGCCTGCTGGCGGTGATCGCGAGCGCGGCCCTGCTCTCCGCTGGGGCGCTGGCGCAGACCCCCAGGAAGGTGGCGATCAACTTCGGCCTGACCTATGTGCCGATCGGCAACTCGCCGGTCTTCACCGTTCCCCGCGCCATGGGCTTCTGGAAGGAGGAGGGCCTCGACGTCGAGGTCCAGCTTGCCAACGGCACAGGCCCGGCGCTGCAGCAGCTGATCGCGGGCCAGGTCGTCGCCACGGTTGGCGGCACGCCTCCCGTGATGTCGCTGATCGACCAGGGCGCCGCCATCAAGGTCGTCGGCAGCTTCAACTCCCGCAACATCTACTATCCCGTGGTGCTGGCCAGCTCCCGCATCAAGACCATCGAGGACATGAAGGGCGCCAAGGTCGGCGTCGTGTCGGCGGCCTCCTCCAACGTGTATTGGATCAAGGGAGTGGCCGCAAAGCGCGGGCTCAATCCGGACAAGGACATCGAGTTGGTCAGCGTCGGCTCCGGTCCCGCGGCATTGCAAGCGCTGACCTCGGGCAGGATCGACGTGCTTCAACTGTTTGAGGCCTCCTACGACCAGATCGAGCAGCAGGGCTTCCCGCTCCGCCGCTTCACGGAGGACCAGGAGTTCAACAAGCTCGCCTTCACCTTCGGCCTGACGGTGCGGCAGGACACGATCGACAAGGATCGTGCCCTGATCACCGGCCTGCTGCGCGGCATCGCCAAGGGCATCGTCTACGCCAAGGCGCACCCGGCAGAAGTCGTGAAGATGCACTGGAAGACCTATCCGCTCGCCAAGCCACAGGGCGTGAGCGATGACGAGGCGATGAAGCTCGACCTGCCGATCCTCGTGGGCGCGCTCAAAAACCACGAATGGGCGGACAAAAGTAAGTTCGGCTATGCGCTGCCCGAGGAAGTTACGGCGGTGCGCAACACGTTGCGCGAGTACAAGGCGCTCAACAACGAGCTTCCGATCGACCGCTATTTCGATCCCTCGTTCGTGGAGGCCAGCAACGCCTTCGATCGTGCCGCCATCGCCGCGCGCAAGCCGATGTAACGAGGGCTTGCGGGCTCCACCGGCCGGGAAGGTAGCGCAGAAGTTGGCTACGGAACGCCGCCCATGATCGTCGAGATGCGCATCTACAGCCTGAAGCCCGGCCGGGCGCCCGCTGTGCTCGACAGGATCGGCAAGGCGCTGCCGGGGCGGGTCAAGCTCTCGCCCCTGGGCGCCATGTGGCAGACCGATACCGGCAGGCTCGACCAGATCATCCACCTCTGGCCCTTCGCCGACCTCGCCGAGCGCACCACCGTGCGGGCGCGCTTCTCCGAGCTCTCCGACTGGCCGGTGCGCAACGAGGACGACATCGTCGAGTTGGAGACGCGCATTATGCGTCCGGCTCCCTTCTGCCCGCCTCTGGAGCCACGGCGCCTCGGCGCCATCTACGAGATTCTGCGTCGACACCTTGCGCCCGCACGGGCTCAAGCGCGTGGTCGATGCCTGGGCGCCGCGGATCGAGGCGCGGGCCAAGCTGGCGCCGCTGGCGGGCGCGTGGAGCAGCGAGATCGGCCCGCTCAACCAATGGACCCACATCTGGGCCTACGACAGCTTCGAGCATCGTGCCGACGTGCGCCGCCAGGCAACAGCCGACGGGGTCTGGCCGCCGGAGCCCGACCCGGCCGAATTCTACCAGCGTCGCGAGAGCATCATCTGCCGCCCCGCGCCGTGGTCGCCGCTGAACTGACCCGGCTCGGAGGAGAGAATGGCGCGCTACCAGACCTACCGCAGGGACGTCCGCAAGCCGTCCATCACGCTCCCGCCGAACTCCTGCGATACCCACTTCCACGTCTTCGGTAGCCGTGAGCGCTATCCCGTCCTGCCGGGCATCGAGCACGACATGCCCGACGCCACTGTCGAGGCGATGCTCGAGCTGCATGCGAAGCTCGGCTTCCAGCGCGGCGTGATCGTCACGACGACAGCGCACGGCCCCAACCACCAGATTCTGCTCGATGCCCTGGCGGTGGCGGGGCCGAACTATCGCGCTTGCGCCTTGTCCTCGGTGCTGACCGACACGTCCGACGCCTACATTGCGCGATTGGATGCCGCCGGGATACGCGGCGCGCGCTTCGGCTTCCTCAAGCTCGTCGGCCGCGAGCCGCCGCTGGCGACGGTCGGCCGCGCCATCGACCGCTGCCGCGAACTCGGCTGGTACTGCAAGGTGCAGCCTGACTCCGACGTGCCGCTGGAGAGCCTGGCGCTTTTCGAGAGCACGGACGTGCCCGTCGTCATCGACCACATGGGCCGCGCGCGGCCCGAGCAAGGCCTCGACGGGCCGGTGATCAGCAAGGTGATCGACCTGCTCGAGCGCGGCAATTTCTGGCTGCTGCTGTCGAACGGCTACAAGGTCTCGCGCCAGCCGCCGCTGTGGGACGACGTCGTGCCGATCGTGCGGAAGTACATCGAGACCGCGCCCGACCGCGTCATCTGGGCGACCGACTGGCCGCACACGTTCCACACCGAGCCGCCGCCCGATGATGGCGATCTGCTGGAGTTCCTCATCCGCGCGACGGACGCAGCGGAGCGCCAGAAGATCCTGGTGGACAATCCTGCCAGGCTTTTCGGGTTCGCGGTTTGACAGCGTCGACTGAGCCAGGCGGATCGTCCCCCCTGCTGTGATTGCCACACCAAACGCAAGATCCTCACTCATGCATGGATCAGGCGTAGGCGCAGATTTGCATGCCACGCCTGCAGTATCTCGTCGCTTCGTGACGCAACAGCTGGGCAATCCATCGGCAAAATGAACCCCGAAACATCGCGCCGAGTAAAGTCGATTTCCTTTGCAGCGATTCTGTCGCTCCTGCCCCTGATTGTGCCACTGCTTGCGCTCGAAGGGCTCGTGCGAGCGGTCGGCTGGCAAATATCTGACGACCCCTACATTCATTTCGGCCGCGTGACGTCTTTCTTCGAGGACGAAGTGTTCGACGGTGTCGCGCACAAGGAGGTGAAGTCGCGCGAGCTTTATCGAG
Organism: uncultured Alphaproteobacteria bacterium; assembly: GCA_963756735.1. Classification (GTDB taxonomy): domain Bacteria; phylum Pseudomonadota; class Alphaproteobacteria; order Rhizobiales; family Hyphomicrobiaceae; genus AWTP1-13. The sequence continues at coordinate 99,600 of CAVWOY010000014.1, read as the reverse complement.
AGCGGGATGTCTTCTTTCCGACCCAAAAGGTCACGGGAACCTTTCGCATCTTTTGCATTGGCAGCTCGGCGAGCGCGGGCTGGCCCCACCCCAAGGAGGAGATCTACAGCGAGTATCTGGAGAGCGCACTGGAGTTGGCCTACCCAAGTCGCGAATTCGAAGTCCTCAATGTCAGCGCGGACGCCTACGCGGCCTACCGAAACCGGTTGATCTTCCGGGAGATCCTGGCTTTTCAGCCCGACCTGATCATCATCTATACCGGCAACAACGAGTTTCTCGAGCCGCGACTCTACTCGACGCGGCCGCGCTGGTACGACCCGCTCGCCGCGCTCGCAAAACGTTCCAGAGCCTACGAGCTCATTCGAGGAAGCACTCTGAGTTCCAAGTGGTTCCCTGAGAACACGTTCAGCGCACAATCCCGGGGCGGCATCGCATACGAGCAGTGGTCCAAGATCGAGGAACTTCCGCTGGTCCTTCACACCGACCCCGACCAGCTCGAGAAGGTGGTGGAGCACTACGAATTCAGCATCACGTCGATGCTGCAGACGGCCAAGGACAAGGGCATTCCGATCATCCTGCTGACGGTGCCGGTCAACCTGCGTGACTGGCAGCCCAATGTGTCCGTTGTCTCCGCACAGGGAGACCAGGAGAAGGCGTGGAGGAAAGAGTACCTGGCAGGACGGGCGGCCCTCCTGAAGACTGACGCAAAGCTCGCGGTCGAAGCGCTCACTCGAGCTGCGGGCTTGGACGGAGGCCATGCCGCGACACACTACTATCTCGGCCGGGCCTTCGAGGCCGACGGGCGCATGGACGAAGCCTATGCCAGCTACGATCGCGCACGAGATCTCGACGCAAATCCGTTTCGGGCAATATCACGCTTCAATGCGATCATTCGGCGTACCGGCAAATCTTTCGACAACGTCAAAGTTGTCGATATGGAGGCTCATTTCCGCGCCGCAAGTCACCCGCATGCGCCGGGCTTCGATCTGTTCGTCGACTACGTCCACCCCAGCAAGAAGGGCAATTTGCTCGTGGCCAAGACTGTCTACGACACGATTGTCGCCGGCGGCCTCCTGGGGCCGACCAGCGCTTCATTCCAGCATGTGCCGAAGATCAACGAGTACGGGATGACGTACGACGAAACGAAAGACCTGGGCCTCCAGAAAACCGTGCTCCAGCTCGCGATGATGATGCACCAGAATGATACCGTCGTGAGCCTGGCGGAGCGCATCCTGACTAGCCCAGGTTTCAAATCCCTCGCCGAGTTCGAAGCCGACACCGTGGCGGAAGCGCACGAACTGTTTCAGGAAGTGGTCGAGCTGGAACGAAGAGAGCTGCTGGCGGGCACGGTGCTGCAGGAGGAAAGGGACAAGCTCACGCCCCTGCTCAATGGCCTGTACCGCGACACCTTCGAAGACTACCTGGAGTTTCGTGGCCAGCGAAGGCGGTCAGCGGGACGGCGGAGCGGGTTTTGCGCCGAGTGTGGGTCACGGGTTTTGAGTCTCGGTGGGGGTTCATTCCGCCCCGGCTGAATGTCGGCACAGGTGTCAAACCTTTACGTGCCTGTTCGGCAGCTATCGGTGCTGACCTGCCGCGTCCTGGGGCTGCCGCAGGGCCCCGCCAGTGCCGGTTCGCATCTGCCATGCAGGCATTTCCGTTGAGAGACACGGGTTTTTCTTCTATCTGATCGGCGTGAAAGCAATTCCCAACCAGGCGAGCGAGTGATTGCGCGGCGGTCCCTCCTAGGCCGCGGCAGGAGAGAGAGCGCGTCCATGACAGTCGCCAACGGCAGGCAGTTCCTGGCCATCCCGGGGCCCACCAACGTGCCGGACCAGGTGCTGGCGGCCATGCAGCGCCCGGCGATGGACATCTACGCCGGCGAGATGATCGCGCTGACCGACAGCCTGATGGCCGACCTCAAGAAGGTGTTCCGCACCAAGGGCCACGTCTACATCTACGCCGCCAACGGCCACGGCGGCTGGGAGGCGGCCTTCAGCCAACGTGCTCTCGCGCGGCGACCAGGTGCTGGTGCTGGAGAGCGGCCGCTTCGCCCGCGGCTGGGGCGAGATGGCGCAAATGATGGGCGTCGAGGTGGAGCTGATCGAGGCCGGCTGGCGGGGCGCCGTCGATCCGGCGGCGGTGGAGGAGCGGCTCAAGCGCGACAAGGGCCACGCCATCAAGGCGGTGCTGGTGGTGCAGATCGATACCGCCTCCGGCGTGGTCAACGATATCCCGGCCGTGCGCAAGGCGATGGATGCGGCCAAGCATCCGGCGCTGCTGATGGTGGATACCGTGGCTTCGCTGGGATGCATGCCATTCGACATGGACGGCTGGGGCGTCGATGTCGCCATGTCGGGCTCGCAGAAGGGGCTGATGACGCCGCCGGGGCTCGCTTTCGTCGCCGCCAATTCCCGCGCGCGCGAGATCCACACCACGGCCAATCTCAGGACGCTCTACTGGGATTGGAGCTTCCGGGAGGGCGAGATTCACTACCAGAAATACTGCGGCACGCCGCCCGAGCACCTGCTGTTCGGCTTGAGGAAGGCCATGGACATGCTGCTGGCCGAGGGGCTGGAGAACGCGTTCCGCCGCCACGCGCTGCTGGCCGAGGCGACCAGGCGCGCGGTGGCCAAGTGGGCCGAGGGGCAGGTATTGGCGTTCAGCATCCCCGAGGCCAGCCAGCGGGCCAACTCCATCACCTGCATCCTGATGCAGGGTCGCGAGCCGGGGCCGCTGCTCGACTACTGCCGCGACAAGTGCAACGTGGTGCTGGGCGTGGGGCTGGGGCAGCTTTCCGGCAAGGCGTTCCGCATCGCCCATATGGGCCACACCAACGCGCCGATGGTGCTCGGCACGCTCGGCGCCGTGGAGATGGGCCTCACGGCGCTCGGCATCGCGCACGGGGCGGGCGGCGTGCAGGCCGCGGTGGAGTACCTGGGGCGCGAGGTCCCGGCCTGAGGTCCCGCATGGGATCTTGTGGCAACGTTCCCGTACGGGAACATCCCGCGCAGGACGATGTTGCCGGACGGAACATCGCCGTGTTCCCGCTCGCGCACGCACCATGTCCCCGTGCGGGAACATCCCCGCGCAAGGCGAATCGCCGCTGCTGTGCTGCCTGGGAACGGGGGTGGCCATGCACGAGGACACGGACGGGACGGCACGGGACAGCCCAAGGCCTGGCACAAAGGATGGCCATGCAGACGGCCTGGCGGCGCGCTTCGGGGCCTTGGTGCGCGGCCGGCGCGAGGCCATGGGGCTCAGGCAGGAGGACGTCGCCTTTGCCACCGGCTACGGCCGCCGCTTCATCATCGAGCTGGAGGCGGGCAAGGCGAGCTGCCAGCTGGGCAAGGCGCTGGCGGTGGCGGCGGCCGTAGGGCTGCGCCCGCTCGACCTCTTGCGGCGAGATCGTCGGCGAAGACGCGCCGCCGCTGCGAGATTGGGGGCCGCCGCGTGGCTGAGATTCCCGTCTTTCACGAAGGCAGCGGGTCGGGCCGATCGAGCAGCGCCTGGCGGCGCATCCTTCGCTTATGACCCGGGCTTGGCTCGAATCCCCAACGCATTCCCAATCTCGATCCGGATGCCGCTGGCGGCTGGCCGCACGCCGCCCGGTGCTTTCGAGCGCTGGGCCGCCGGCCTGCTTCCCGAGGGGCCGCAGCTCGCTGCCATGACGAGACATCTGGGGCTGGCGGCGAACGACGCCATAGGCATCCTTGCGAAAGCCGGCCGCGATACGCCAGGCGCACTGTCCATCGGCGAGCCCGGAGCCCAGGACCGCGGCGGCTCGACCCCGGTTGCAGACGAGGCGGCGCTCGAGCAACTGCTGGAGGACCTGCCGCAACGCCCGCTGCTGGCGGGCCAGGATGGGGTTGCGATGACGCTCGCCGGCTCGTCGGCAAAGCTGCCAGTCACCCTCGATGGCGCCCTCGATGACACCCTCGATGCCGTGGGCCGCATCGTGATCCCCCATGGCGGGGCGCCGTCCACGCACATTCTCAAGCCCGGCTCGCGGCAGCTGTTCGGCGGCGTGCAGAACGAGGCGCTGTGCCTGGTGCTGGCGCGCCGCTGCGGCCTCGATGCGCCGGCAGTCACCACCGGCAAGGCCGGCAGCCGCAGCTATCTTCTCGTGCAGCGTTACGACCGCGCCGCGCGCGACGGCGGCTGGCGCCGCCTGCATCAGGAGACTTTCGCGCAGGCGCTCGGCAAACCCGCGGGCGAGCCGCCGACGCTGGCCGAGGTGCTGACCCTCACCCGCAACGTCATGTGCGCACCCGACGTACTGGGCCTGATCGACTATCTCATCTTCAACGTGCTGCTGTGCAATCCCGCCGCCGACGCTTGCAATTTCTCGCTGCTGCTCTCGGCCGACGGCGCCAGGCTGGCGCCCTTCCACGGCGCGACCTGCCTGGCGAAGTGGGATGGCGCATCGCCCAAGCTCGGCCGCATGATCGCGGGCGAGCACATCGATTGGCCGCAATGGAAGGCGTTCGCGGCCGAGTGCGGCCTCAATCCGGCGCGCCTCATCGCGCGCGTCGAGAAGCTGGCGGGTGCCGTGCTGGCCCAGGTGCACGAGGCGGCGGCCATGGTGGCCGCAATGCCGGCAGGCCCGCACCTGCTATTGCCGCATCTCGTGCGAGGCCATCGAGGCGCGCGCGCGGCGGCATCAGTCGATCGCCGAGCGCTACGCCGCCTCCTCAGCGCGCCGGCCCGCCGCCAAGGCAACCACGCAGTCGGGGCAAAGCCGTGGCACCATGGGGCAAGCTCATCTTGGCGCGGATGGGTGACCGGCGTCCAATCCAGCATTCTTCGCCGAGTGAGGAGCGGCAGTAGGTACGCGAACACGTTGGGGGTCAGATCGGGTATGCCCTAACCCGCTTTCCATCTACCGCTCCCCAGCGGAATTTGCGCCCTGCATCACGGCAATTTGGGGGCGGAGCGATGGGCGTCCTCCACAACGCGATCTCCGGCTTGCTGATGCGCCATGCGCGGCAGGCGCGCTGGAAAGCTCTCCGCGTGGCCGGTGCACGCGCCAACGAGAAGGGCCAGGCGCTTGCCGCCCGGCCCCCAAAAATTCCAGCGCTCCACGGCGCCTCGTCAGCCCAGGTGGCTGACGAACTTGGCCTGCATGTAGACCGTCAGGCCCTCGATGCCGCCTTCGTGGCCGAACCCTGAGTCCTTGGTGCCGCCGAACGGCGTCTCGGGAAGCGCGATGCCGAAGTGGTTGATGGTCACCATGCCGCTGTCGAGCGCGTCGGCGATCTTGGTCGCGGTCTTGGCGTCCTTGGTGAAGGCGTAGCTGGCCAGCCCATAGGGAAGCTTGTTGGCCCGCGCCAGCACGTCGTCGGTCTCCTTGAAGCGCAGCATCACGGCGACGGGGCCGAACGGCTCCTCGTTCATGATGCGGGCGTTGTCGGGTACGTCGGTGAGCACGGTGGGCTGGAAGAAGTTGCCCTGGTTGCCGATGCGCTTGCCGCCCGCCTGGACCTTGGCGCCCTTGTCCTGGGCGTCGGCGATGAAGCCCTCGATGGCGTTGATCCGGCGCGGGTTGGCGAGCGGACCCATCTTGGTATCCGCCTCGAGACCGTCGCCGACCTTGGTGTTCTTGGCGATGTCGATGAACTGGCCGACGAACTTGTCGTAGACCTTGTCGTGCACGAAGAAGCGGGTTGGCGACACGCACACCTGGCCGGCGTTGCGGTACTTCATGGCGCCCATCAGCTTGGCGGCGCCGTCGACATCGGCATCGTCGAACACCAGCACCGGGGCATGGCCGCCGAGCTCCATGGTGGCGCGCTTCATGTGGCTGGCGGCCAGCGCGTTCAGGTGCTTGCCGACCGGCACCGAGCCGGTGAAGGAGATCTTGCGGATGATGGGGTTGGGGATCAGGTACTCCGAGATCTCGGCCGGAACGCCGTAGACCAGGTTGATGACGCCCGGCGGCACGCCCGCGTCGTGGAAGCACTTGACGAGCCCGATGGGCGATCCGGGCGTCTCCTCGGGGCACTTGATGATGATGGAGCAGCCGGCGGCGAGCGAGGCTGCGATCTTGCGCACGGCCTGCGTTACCGGGAAGTTCCAGGGCGAGAAGCCCGCCACCGGGCCGATCGGCTCCATGATCACCATGTTGCGCACGCCATCGGCGCGGGCTGGGATGATGCGGCCGTAGGCGCGCTGCCCTTCGCCGGCGAACCAGTCGATGATGTCGGCGGCGGCCAACAGCTCGATCCGCGCCTCCGCCAGCACCTTGCCCTGCTCCTGGGTGAGTACCTTGGCGATGTCCTCGGTGCGCGCGCGCAGCAGCTCGGCCGCCTTGCGCAGGATCTTGGCGCGCTCGTAGGCGGACACCTTGCGCCAGGTCTTGAAGCCCTTGTCGACGGCGGCCAGCGCCTTGTCGAGGTCGCCCTTGGTGGCAAGCCCGAGCTCGCCGATGGGCTTGCTGTTGGCTGGGTTGATCACGTCCTGGGACTTGCCGGAGGGCCTGACCCAGTTACCGTCGATGTAGTGCTCGAGGGAAGTGTACATGCGCGCTGGTTCCTCGCTCGGTTTTGGGGGGATTGGAACTGGGTTGGCCCGCATAACGACAAAACGAGGCCGTCTGCGCAAGCAGATTCAACGCAAAGCTGGCCATCAGGCGCGGATCAAGCGGTGGGCCGGTCTTCGCAGGTGGAGGGTACGCTGCGGAGCCATGCCCGCGCCGCCCACGGGCGGAGCGGCCCCGGGGCGGCCTCGTCTGCGCTCGAGGGACCCGCCAACTCCGCGACGTAGAATTCGTAGCAGTTGGCGCTGACCTTGAGGGCCGTCCAGCAGCCGCCGCTCAAGCCCTGGCCAGGATCGTAGAAGGTGCAGAAGACGTGGTCGCGGAAGTACCAGTATCCGATGCCGCTGCGGACAGCCTCCCGATAGTCGAGCCGTCCGTCGGCGGTATAGGTCTCACTCCAGCGCAGGCCGTCCACGTAGTGACCGTCGAGCGTGCTGCCGACGAAGGCCTGGCGCATGGCCTCCTCGGCCATCCAGTGCACGCCACCCTCGACCATGGGCCGGGCGGGGCCGGCAAGGCCCGTCAAGGCCAGGGCTGAAAGGGCGACGGCCCCCAACACGTCTCGCATGAGAACACGATCCATTCAGATCTTTGGTATATGGCGGCTCTAGCCGAGTAATGTGGCTGTTGCGGGACAATTCGCGGGCGGCAGCCATTGCCGATGATGGACAGGCGCCCCACCTGCGAGTAAAAGCTCGCCCGCACCACACGCTATTCGCCTGAATCGCTCGAAGACACCGCCCGAAAGATACCCAGATGAGCTACAACGTCGCCGTCGTCGGCGCCACCGGCAATGTCGGCCGGGAGATGCTGTCGATCCTGGCTGAACGCCAGTTCCCGGTGAACGAGGTGCATGCGCTCGCCTCCCGCCGCTCGGTCGGCGTGGAGGCGTCGTTCGGCGAGGCGACGCTGAAGTGCAAAGACCTGGAGACGTTCGACTTCAAAGGCGTCGACTTCTGCCTGATGTCGGCCGGCGGCACGGTGTCCAAAGAGTGGTCGCCGAAGATCGCAGCCAAGGGCTGCGTCGTGATCGATAACTCGTCGGCCTGGCGCTACGACATGGACGTGCCGCTGATCGTGCCCGAGGTGAACGCCAACGCGGTCTCCGGCTTCAGCAAGAAGAACATCATCGCCAACCCCAACTGCTCGACCATGCAGCTGGTGGTCGCGCTCAAGCCCCTGCATGACCACGCCACCATCAAGCGCGTGGTGGTTGCCACCTATCAGTCCGTCTCCGGCGCCGGCAAGGACGCCATGGACGAGCTGTGGGCCCAGACCAAGGGCAAGTACGTGCCGGGCCGGGAGGTCGAGCCCAAGAAGTTCCCGAAGGAGATCGCCTTCAACTGCATTCCGCAGATCGACGTCTTCATGGAGGACGGCTTCACGCGGGAAGAGTGGAAGATGGTGGCCGAGACCAAGAAGATCCTCGATCCCAAGATCAAGGTGACGGCCACCTGCGTGCGCGTGCCGGTGTTCGTCGGCCATTGCGAGGCGGTCAACATCGAGTTCGAGAAGCCGATCACGGCGGACGAGGCGCGCGAGATCCTGCGCGAGGCGCCGGGCTGCCTGGTGATCGACAAGCGCGAGCCCGGCGGCTACATCACGCCGATGGAGGCGGCCGGCGAGGACGCCACCTACATCAGCCGCATCCGCGAGGACGGCACGGTGGAGAACGGGCTATCGATGTGGGTGGTCTGCGACAACCTGCGCAAGGGCGCCGCCCTCAACGCCGTGCAGATCGCCGAACTGATGATCAACCGCAAGCTGCTGAAGCAAGCGGCCTGAGTGTCATCCCGGGCCTTGTGCCCGGGATCGAGCCATCCGCAAGCTCCGGAGCATGAGGCCCGATGGATCCCGGCGACAAGCGCCGGGATGACAAGGGAGCGGTCGCGTCCTACGCCAGCCACCCCGGCATGCGGTCCAGGCCGATCAGGTCGTCGTAGCTCTGGCGCGGGCGCACGACCGCCCATTCGCCGCCCTTCACCAGCACCTCCGGCACCAGCGGCCGCGAATTGTAGGTGGAGGACATCGCCGCGCCGTAGGCGCCGGCCGTCATGAAGGCGATGAGATCGCCGGCTGCGAGCGGCGGCAGCGCGCGTTCGAGCGCCAGGTAGTCGCCGGTCTCGCACACGGGGCCGACCACGTCCTGGGCGATCTGCGGCTTGCGGCTCGTCTCCTCGTCGACGGCGCAAATCTCGTGCTCGGCCTCGTACAGCGTCGGCCGGATCAGGTCGTTCATGGCGGCGTCGACGATGGTAAAGGTCTTGTCGCGCCCCTCCTTGGCATAGATCACGCGCGAGACCAGCACGCCGGCGTTGGCGACGATCATCCGCCCGGGCTCCAGCGCGATCTCAAGCCCCAGGTCACCCAGCGTCTCGCGCACGACGGCGGCATATTCATCGGGCGTCGGCGGGATGTCGTTGCCCGAGAGATGGGGAACGCCGAGGCCGCCGCCGAGATCGAGATGCTCGAGCTTGTGCCCGCCGGCGCGCAGCACGCCGACCAGCTCGCGCATCAGCGTGAAGGCGTCGCGGAACGGCTTCAGGTCGGTGATCTGGCTGCCGATGTGCATGTGGATGCCGGCCACCTCGAGGCCCGGCAGCGCGGCAGCCTTGGCGTAGAGCCTGGGCGCCTCGTCGTAGGGCACCCCGAACTTGTTCTCGGCCTTGCCGGTCGAGATCTTGGCATGCGTCTTGGCGTCGACGTCGGGGTTGACGCGCAAGGCGATGCGCGCCGTGCGGCCGAGGCCCGCGGCAACCTCGCTCAGCACCTCCAACTCGGCCTCCGATTCGACGTTGAAGGCCAGGATGCCCTCGGCCAGCGCATAGGCCATCTCGGCCCGGGTCTTGCCGACACCGGCAAAGATGATGCGGTCGGCCGGCACGCCGGCCGCACGCGCCCGCCGCAGCTCGCCCTCCGACACCACGTCCATGCCGGCGCCGAGCCGCGCCAAGGTCGCAATCACGGCCTGGTTGGAGTTGGCCTTGATGGCGTAGTAGATCGCCGCGCGGAGCCCGGAAAAGGCCTGCAGCAGCACCTTGTAGTGCCGTTCCAGCGTCGCCGTGCTGTAGCAGTAGAACGGCGTGCCGACCTCGGCGGCTATCGCCGCCAAGCTCACGTCCTCAGCGTGGAGGACGCCGCCACGGTAGGCAAAGTGATGCATAGTAGGCCCGTCAGCGGATCAACGGGTCGAGGATCGAGGGCTTGTGCGGCGGGGGACTGCCCGGGGCTCCTGCATTGGCGCCTGCTTCGGCCTTCGCCTCGGGGGGCGAATCCAGGGAGCCACGCACGCCGCACCCGGAGATGGCGAGCATCCCCAGCATGGCAAGCGTCATTGCGACGCCGAGCGGCACACGCCTTTGCATACGACCTAGTAAACCCTGTTCATACGCCACGAGACAAGGCACCCCAGCGGGGCATATAGCGCCAAAGGTTCAGCCGGGCAGTTCTAGTCCTTTTCCTGTTGCTTTTCCAACCGCTTTATCCAGGCCCGGGCCATTTTGCGCACATTCTGTGGCGCCGTTCCCCCATAGCTGCGCCGGCTCTTGACCGAGTTCTCCACCGACAGGACCGAGAAGACGTCGCCGGTTATGCGTGGCTCCACGGCCTGCATGGCTTTGAGCGGGAGCTGCTCCAGGGTCACGCCCTTGCCCTCGGCCAGGGCGACCAGCGTGCCGGTGAGATGGTGCGCGTCGCGGAACGGCAGGCCCAGCACGCGCACCAGCCAGTCGGCCAGATCGGTGGCGGTGGAGAAACCCGAGCCGGCGGCGGCCCGCATGGCGGCGGCATTGGGCTCCAGGTCGTCGACCATGGCGGTCATGGCGGAGATCGCCAGCCGGAGGCTCGCCAGGCCGTCGAAGGTGCGCCTCCTTGTCCTCCTGCATGTCCTTGGAGTAGGCGAGCGGCAGCCCCTTCATGACGATCAGCAGCGCCTGGAATGCGCCGGCGATGCGCCCCACCTTGGCCCGCGCCAGCTCGGCCGCGTCCGGGTTGCGCTTCTGCGGCATGATCGACGAGCCGGTGGTGAGCCGGTCGGAGAGGCGCACGAAGCCGAACTGGGGCGTCATCCACAGCACGATCTCGTCGGCAAGCCGCGAGATGTGCATGGCCGCGATCGCCGCGGCGGCAAGCGTCTCCAATGCGAAGTCGCGATCGGAGACGGCATCGAGCGAGTTGGCGGCGGGACGGTCGAAGCCGAGCGCCTCCGCCGTCTTGTGCCGGTCGATCGGGAACGACGTGCCGGCCAGCGCGGCGGCGCCGAGCGGGCACTCGTTGAGCCGCGCGCGCGCATCGCCGAGCCGGCCGCGGTCGCGGGCCAGCATCTCCACGTAGGCGATGAGATGATGGCCGAAGGTGACGGGCTGCGCCGGCTGCAGGTGCGTGAAGCCCGGCATGATGGTGGCGCTATTGGCCTCCGCCTTGCGCGCAAGCGCCAGCTGCAGCCCCAGCAGCGCGGCATCGGCGGCATCGATCCAGGTGCGCACGTAGAGCCGGAAATCGGTCGCCACCTGGTCGTTGCGCGAGCGGGCCGTGTGCAGGCGCGCGGCGGGCTCGCCGATCATCTCCTTGAGCCGGCTCTCCACGTTCATGTGCACGTCCTCCAGCGCGCGGGAGAAGCTGAACTCGCCCTTCTCGATTTCCGCCAGCACGCGATCGAGGCCTGCCGCAATCTTGCTTGCGTCCGTCTTGGAGATGATGCCCTGCTGCCCGAGCATGGCCGCATGCGCCTTGGATGCGGCGATGTCGTAGGGTGCCAGCGCCTTGTCGAAGCCGATGGAGGCGTTTATCTCCTCCATGATCTCGGCCGGCGACATGGTGAAGCGGCCTCCCCACATCTTGTTGGCGGTTTTGTCGGTCACCAGATCAACCTGAGTGTGCAACGGCGCGAGCAGAGCGAATGTCGGACGCAGCCCCCAGCCAGGACGCGCGGCGGAGAGCGGCAGTGACGTTGGGCGCGGCCGCCCTGGCGGCCGCGGTCGGGTTTGCAGCGGTATACGTGACCCTTGGCCGCCCTGACAACGCCGTTCCCAAGAGCGCGACGGCACCCGCGCCCCCCTCTCAGGCCTCGCAGGCGCTCCCCTCGGGCCCGGGCAGCAATCCCCTCAGCCAGGGGCAGATGGCGGCCTTCGTCTTCCGCAAGGCGCCGGAGGCGCTGCCCGAGGCCACCTTCCAGGACGCCACGGGCAAGGAGCGCACGCTTGGCCGACTGGCGCGGCAAGGTGGTGCTGGTCAACCTGTGGGCCACCTGGTGCCTGCCCTGCCGCAAGGAGATGCCCTCGCTCGACCGCCTGCAGAAGGAGCTGGGGTCGGACAAGTTCGAGGTGGTTGCCGTCAGCGTCGACCGCAAGGGTTTGGAGGCGTCGAGGAAGTTTCTCGCCGAGACCCAGGTTCAAAGCCTCGGCCTCTATGTCGATGCGAGCGCGCGCATGACCTCGACCTTCAAGGTCGTCGGCCTGCCGGCGACGCTGCTGCTCGACACCCAGGGCCGCGAGGTCGGGCGGCTGCTGGGCCCCGCGGAGTGGGACAGCGAGGACGCCAAGCGGCTGATCCGCGCATTATTGCAGCGGTAGTTGCCCAGTATGCTGGCAATTTTGGTTGGGCGGACCTACCATAGGTCCCGGCGCGGGCCGACTCCAACTGGGGAGGTTTGTTGCTATGGAGCGAGTCAACGATACATTTCTGCTCGTCGGACGCCTGCTGATGGCGTCGCTGTTTCTGACCGCCGGCATTCCCAAAGCCATCGGTGGCTACGCCGGCTTCGCGAAGTATCTTGGCGGACTGGGGGTGCCCTATCCAGACATCGTGGCCGTAGTCGCCATTGCGGTCGAGGTGCTGGGGCCCATTGCGCTGATCCTTGGCGTGTTCCCTCGGCTCACCGCGCTGGTGCTGATCGCATTTGTCGTTGCCGCCACCGCGTTGGCGCACAGGTTCTGGGAATTCCCCGAGGCGCAGCAGATGGCCAACAGGAACAATTTCCTGAAGAACATCGCCATCATCGGCGGCCTGCTGTTCTACTACGCCGCCGGCGCCGGGGCGTGGGCGCTGGGCGGGAGAGGCGAGCACGCAGGCGTGCACGCGCGTGCGTAAGGGTTCACCCAGCGCAGGGATGAAACCAGGGAAGGGCTGCTGCAATTCCGCGGCAGCCCGGCCTGTCGAAGCACGCGGCCGCCAACATCGCCTGCGCTCCCGGAAGCCGAGCCCGGCGCTAGAGCCGAGGCGAGGCAATCCGGGACCTTTCGCCTGCATTCATTGCGACTGAAAGACCCGGCCATCGCGCCCTGAACTTGATCCTCGATCAAGCTCGTGCGCTCCGGCCGGGGACGCAGGTATGGACGGCGCCCCGCACACTCGTGCTACAGCGTGCCCGCGAGCCCGAGGTCCTTGACCACCTCGCTCCAGCGCTTGCGCTCGGCCTTGATGTACTGATCGATCTCCGCAATCGGCCGCGGCGCCAGCGGCATCAGCCCGATGTCGCTCACGCGCTTCTGGAATGCCGCATCGCCGGTGATGCGCGTCATCTCCGCATGCAGGCGATCCACGATCGGGCGCGGCGTCGCCGACGGCGCCAGCAGCACGTGCCAGGAGACGGCCTCGAAGCCGGGCGTGCCCATCGCCTCCGCCATGGTCGGCACCTTGGGCAGAGAGGGATGCGGAGTGGCGGAGCTGATGCCCAGCGCCTTCAGCTTGCCGTCCTGGATCAGCGACAGCGCCGCGCCGGTCTCCGAGATCGACGAGACGACGTGGCCGCCGACCACGTCGGTCACGATCTGCGGCGGACTGCGATAGGGCACGTGCGCCGCCTGGAACTTGTGGTCACGCTTGAGCGACTCCATGGTCAGATACTGCAGGGTTCCCGCGCCGGTGGTGGCGTAGGTGACGGGGTTGGCGGCATCCTGCGCCTTCTTGATGAACTCCTTCATCGTGTCGGCGCCGAACGCCGGCGTGACGATCAGCACGAACGGCGATTTGGCGTAGAGCGCAATCGGCACGAAGTCCTTCTCGGCGTCGTAGTTGACTTTCTTGTAGAGCGTGGGGTTCACCGCCAGCACCGGCGAGGAGGCGACCACCAGCGTATGGCCGTCGGGCGCGGCGCGGGCGACGTTCTGCGCCGCCAGCATCAGCGCGGCGCCGGGCTGGTTCTCGACCACAACCGGCTTGCCCAGCGCCTTGCTGAGCTCCTCCCCATAGATGCGCACGACCGCGTCCATGCCGCTGCCGGCCGCCAGCGGCACGACGATGGTGACGTTGCGCGATGGAAATTCCTGCGCATTGGCCGGCAAGGCCGCCAGAGCCGCGGCGAGAGCGCATGCCAGTGCGCCGAGCCGACCCCAAAGCTGGGTCATGTCGCGTTCCTCCCCGATGGGTCGCATGTGCGCCGGACGCTGCCGGTCGCAGACGAGCCCTTATTTGATTGTGCGTCGGTGGCCCGCGGTATGCGAGCAATCAGGGATAGTGGAACACCGGCTGGGCTGTTTCGGCGTCGGCCGCCAGCAGACCGCCGACGATGGAGCGCGCAAGCTGCTCGGCCATGCAGCGGTGCCCGGTGTCGTTCAAATGCAGGTTGTCGTTGGTCAGGTAGAACTGGTCGCCACGCATGCGGTGCAGCTCGCGCATCGCCTCGAAGCGATCGACGAGCAGCACCCGCGCCTCGCGCGCAACGTCGGCGATCGCGGCCACCACCGTCTCGTAGTGCTGGTCCTTGACCAGGGCCTCGCCGTATTGCGGATCGATCAGCACCACATCGATGCGATGCTCGCGCAGCCAGGCAAGCGTGGTCCGGAGGCAGTTCTTGAAGCTATCGATGCTGACATGGCGCAGCGCGTCGTTGGTGCCGACCTGCCAGACGAGGAGATCGGGCCTGGTGTCGGCGATCTCCTGCTTCATGCGGTCGGCGGCACCCTGTGCCACCTCGCCCGACATGCCGCGGCCGATGACGTCGAAGTCGAGGCCCTTCAGCGCGCCTTCCAGCCCGGTCTCGAGCTTGGCGATGTAGGTGGCCGACGGCGACGAGGCGCCGACGCCGACCGTGGAGGAGGAGCCGATCGCCAGAACCCTGACGGGTCGCTCGCCGCGCACGGCCCGGCTCAGCGCACGCAACGGACGGCGGAACTGATCGCCCACCATGCGCTTGGACTTGCACTCGGGCGAAAGGTTGGGCGGGGCAGCGGGCAGCACCAACGCCTTGGCGCCGGCCATCGCCAGATCCTGCGACAGGGCCAGCGTCGGGGCGCATAGCATCAGGGCCGGGACGACCCAGGCACAGAGACGTTTCAGCATGAAATCGTGCACCCCAACCCCAAAGGCGGCTGCCTCAAGATTAAGCCAGCAGTGCACGTCCGTAAAGCATAGCTTGGTTTCTCGACCAATGAGATGTTGCCGGCCGTGCATTGACAGAACAGCCGCCGCCAAGCCAGAACCTCGCCATGACCGGATCACCACTACAACCTGTGATTGAGGGCGCCTGGGACAAGCGCGATTCCATCGGCCCCGACACCCGCGGCGAGGTACGCGCCGCGGTCGACGAGGCGCTGGAGCTTCTTGACCGGGGAACCGCCCGCGTCGCCGCCAAGACTGGCAGCGAATGGATTGTTAATCAATGGCTTAAGAAGGCCGTCCTGCTATCCTTTCGTCTCAACGACATGACGCCGATCTCCGGCGCCCCGGGCGGCGCCAACTGGTGGGACAAGGTGCCCTCCAAGTTCGCCGGCATGACCGAGGCGAGCTTCAGGGCCGCCGGGTTCAGGGCGGTGCCCGGCGCCATCGTGCGCCGCTCCGCCTATATCGCCCCGGGCGTCATCCTGATGCCCTCCTTCGTCAATCTCGGCGCCTATGTCGATCAGGGGACCATGGTCGATACTTGGGCAACGGTCGGCTCCTGCGCCCAGATCGGCAAGAACGTGCACCTCTCCGGCGGCGTCGGCATCGGCGGCGTGCTGGAGCCGCTGCAGGCCAACCCCACCATCATCGAGGACAACTGCTTCATCGGCGCGCGCTCCGAGGTGGTGGAGGGCGTGGTGGTCGGCGAGGGCTCGGTGCTGTCGATGGGCGTCTATATCGGCGCCTCCACCAAGATCGTCGACAGGGCTACGGGGCGCATCATCACCGGCAAGGTGCCGCCCTACTCGGTGGTGGTGTCCGGCACGCTGCCAGGCAAGCCGCATCCGAACAACGAGCCATCACCCAGCCTCTATTGTGCCGTGATCGTCAAGACAGTGGACGAGAAGACCCGCGCCAAGACCAGCATCAACGAGTTGCTGCGGGACTGAACGGCAAGCGCTGCGCGGCGGGCAGGGCGCCAGTCTGGGGTGCGAGCACGGGGGAGACGCGCATGGCGGAAGCTACCGCTGCGTCATCAGTGGGCAGCAGTCTCCTCGCCCAACTGCTGACCTTCCGCGGAAGGGCCAACCGCGCGAAGTACTGGATCGTGCTTTGCGCGGCTTGGCCGCCGATCGTGTGGATCACTGTCTACTCCGTCAGGCTGATGGAGAGCGGGATGACGGGCGTGGCCATGGCGATGACGATCGCCATCGTGCTGCCGGCGTATATCATCATGACGCTTGCCGCCATCCGCCGTCTGCACGATCGCGACAAGCGAGGCCACTGGCTGTGGCTGTTTTGGTTCGGCCCTATCATCCTGCAAGGCGCCAGGGAGGCCATGATGTGGCCGGACCGGCAGGAGCCGAATGCTGCTGCGATGGGGCCGCTGTCGCGCTGGTTCTCTTTGTCTGGGGCTTCGTGGAGATGGGCTTCCTGCGCGGTACACGGGGTCCCAACCGGTTCGGAGCCGATCCGCTGCAGACACCAGCGGGTTGACGATCGCTAAGAGACGCAAACACGCATTTGGACGGGCAGGCACGTGCCGCAGACCTATCGCGCATTGGACCCCGCCAAGGTCATCGACACCATCGCGGCGCTGCACCAGCGGGTCATCGAGCGCTTTCCCGGGCCGGGCTGGCTGCGGGTGTGCGCCGAGCTGCAGGAGATCGCCGAGCACAACTCGGACGCGCGCGATCAGCATATCGCGGCGCAGCTTGGCGCTGCGATCTTGACCTTGCGCTGCTGTCGCCGGCGCCCTCGCGCTGTTGTTGGATCGTGTGGCCGATCGACTTCTCGCGCACGGCCACCGACAATGTGTATCACCGTGCTGCAGGGGGTGGAGGCGGCGGCCAACCTGGTGGTGCTGGTGGGCGCGGGCGTGTTCTTCCTGTCACGCATCGAGGAGCGGCTCAAGCGCAGGCGCGCGCTGCGGGCGCTGACGAGCTGCGCTCCATCGTGCACGTCATCGACATGCACCAGCTGACCAAGGACCCGAGCGCTGACCGTGACCGTCGCCGGCAAGCGGCGTCCTCGCCCCGCGCGTGCTCACGCCGTTTCGAGCTGACCCGCTATCTCGACTATTGCTCGGAGATGGTGTCGCTGACCTCCAAGGTGGCGGTGCTGTTCGCGCAGGGCTTTCCCGACCCCACCGTCACCGACGTGGTGAGCGACATCGAGCGCGTCGCCGTTGGGCTGTCGCAGAAAATCTGGCAGAAGATCATCATCCTGGAGACGCGGCTCCGAGGCCGCCCGCGGCACGCCACGCACCCCCGCCAGACGCCGCCAACGCGGCCGCCGTCGCCCGCCCGCAGCCGGCAGAGACCTCTGGGACGCACTGGCGAGCACCACCTGTCGGACCCGGTTCAGCTTGCGCAGGCGCTGATCCGCTGCCGCAGCGTGACGCCGACGGAGGGCGGCGCGCTGACGCTGCTGGAAAGCGTGCTGCGGCCGGCGGGCTTCACCTGCCATCGCCTCACCATGACCGAGCCCGGCACGCCCGATGTGGAGAACCTGTACGCGCGGTTCGGCGCGGGCGCCAACGGCCGCACCTGTGCTTCGCGGGCCATACGGACGTGGTGCCGGTGGGCGAGGAGGCGCGCTGGACGCATCCCCCCTTCGGCGCCGAGATCACCGACGGCGTCCTCTACGGGCGTGGCGCGGCCGACATGAAGGGCGGCGTCGCCTGCTTCGTTGCCGCCGCGCTCGGCTATCTCCGGGCAAGTGGCGGAACTTCGCGCGGCTCCATCTCCCTTCTCATCACGGGCGACGAGGAGGGCGTCGGCATCAACGGCACCGTGAAGGTGCTCGACTGGATGAAGGCGCGCGGCGAGGTGATCGACGGCTGCCTGGTCGGCGAGCCGACCAGCTCGGCCGTGGTGGGCGACGAGATCAAGATCGGCCGGCGCGGCTACGTCAATGCCGAGATCATCGTGCATGGCAAGCAGGGGCACTCGGCCTATGCCAACCTGGCGGACAACCCCGTCCCCAAGCTCGCGCGCATCCTCGACCGCATGTGCCTCGACCCCCATGGATCAAGGCACGGCACGGTTCCAGCCCTCCAGCGTGCAGGCAACGATCATATCGGTGCCCAATACCGCAACCAACGTGATCCCGGGCTCGGCCAAGGCCAACATCAATATTCGCTACAACGACCTGCACACCCGCGAGGCCGTGGAGGTGTGGGTGCGCAAGCAGTGCGAGGGCGCGGCCAAGGAGGTCGGCGCCCAATTCACGCTGCGCTTCTTCGGTGTCGGCGATGTATTCCTGACCGAGCCTGGCCCGCTGGTCGAAACCATGCGCGGCGCGGTGCAGGCCGTGACGGGCCGGGCCGCGCAACTGACCACCAACGGCGGCACGTCCGATGCGCGGTTCATCTTCAGGCATTGCCCGGTGATCGAGCTGGGGCTCGTCAACGCCACGGTGCATCAGGTGGACGAGTGCGTGCCCGTCGCCGACCTCGACACGCTCACCCAAATCTACCGGCGCTTCATCGAGGATTATTTCGCCTCGACCTGACACAGCCATTAACGTTGCCGGTCGCAAAACGGTGCCCCGTGCAACCCGATCGGCCGCGTGTATGCGATATTGAGCGCACGCGAGGGGCACCAGCATGGTAAACGCCGTCGCATTGCCAGCTTCCGACTGCGAGCCCAGCGGCGCCCGGCGCGCCGGGTCCAGTTGGCACGTCGAGTTGGCCCCTCTGCTCGCCCTGCTTCCCGACGCGGTTCTGCTCGGCCTGCTGCGCGTGTTCTCGCTGACCGTGGCGCCCAAGCACGGCTTCTACTTCACGACGGAAGCGTTCCTGATCGTCTACGCGTGCTTCGCGGTTGCGCGCGCCGTCCATATCGGCGCGAACTGCCACGACGGACGGGGACGCTACAGCCCGCAGCTTGCGCGGCGGGCCAGGCAAAACTTCTATGCCGGCCTGCGGCGCCAGTTGGCCGCGATCGCCCTGGTCGTGCTGCCTCTGCTGCTGGCGGCCCTGTCCCTCGACATGCTGACCGCGGGCACCGGCGCGCAATTTCGCCTGAACGTCCACCTCACCGTCATGTTCTTGGAGCTGGCGGCGTGGTTGCGATACGGCTCGATGCTGGCGATCGCGTCCGCCCGCTGGGTGCCGTCGCACCGGCCCTCTCTGGCCAAGGCGCGGGTGCTGGTGAGCAAGCAGCGGTCGGCGGTGGCGCGCTCGCTTTGGCCGGCTCACATTCTGATGTGCGTGGCGGCCCTTTCCAGCCTTGCAGCCTATGGGAGTCGGGCCGGGGTGATGGTGCTGGGCAGCGGCAATCCCCGCCTGGTGCTCTGCTGGACGGCCGCGCTCAGCGCTTGCCTCGCCTGGCTGGCGCTGGCGCGCCTGATCTACGGTTCGCTCGCGGTGCTGCAGCGCGCGGGAAAACGGCGTGCCGGCTGAAGCCTGCCCGCACACTCAATTCACTCGACTGCGATCAGGATCGTCGCCGCCGGCTGCCGGCGTAGAGGGATCTGCACCGAGACCCGGCTGCGCATGATGAATTCCAGCCGGATGCGGTCGGGCTGGCCCAGTACGCTGAGGACCGGCTCCGGCCAGACCTGGGTCCACCAGCCTTCGCGAATGCGCTTGAAGCCGGCGCCGGCCTGATCGCAGGCACCGACCAGCATGAGCATGCGCTGCAATGATTTGTTGCGGCAGAGGCTGACGCCGCCTCGCATCAGCTGCTCCGGCGAGACCAGCAGCGCCCCGGGGTTCTCCATCACCATGCGCTCGCGATAGCGCTCGAAGACGATACCGCCGGGCACGTCGTAGTCGGTATGAACGAGCGAATTGACCACCCCCTCGCGCAGCGCGGTGTGCACGCCCGATTGATCCGAAGGCTGTGCCCCATTCGATGGAAGGGCCAGGTTCAAGTCGACCGTCAGCTTCGGCCAGCTGCGCAACAAGAACTGGAAGAGATTGGCTTCCCAGGTTCCATCGGGAAACAGGCGGTCGGACCAAGGATCTCCCGGCTTCTCCTGTTGCCTGCAGTCGCGATAGTCGACGAAATAGTAGGGCGCCCCGCCCGGGCTGATGATCGCGTCGTGCTTGCCGAACATCAGCAGCCCTGCAAGCGTCAATCCGTATTTGCCGGTCGGGCGATGCTTGCGCCAGCAGCCGAGTTGCTCCAGCAGCTCCGTCTCGCCGAGGGCAAGCCACGGGTGTTTCGGCTTGGCGGCGGCAAATGCTTGCCGGTACTCCGCGATCGACGCGGCATCCAGGTCGTCGAGCCCGAAGCCTTCCAGTACACGCGCGTCTCGCTGAACTTCCTGCATCGCACCCAACACGCCCGCACGACAACTCACAAGCCGACGTCCACCCGGCCGGACGG
The DNA here is from genome assembly GCA_963756735.1 of uncultured Alphaproteobacteria bacterium. Classification (GTDB taxonomy): domain Bacteria; phylum Pseudomonadota; class Alphaproteobacteria; order Rhizobiales; family Hyphomicrobiaceae; genus AWTP1-13. The sequence continues at coordinate 79,410 of CAVWOY010000014.1, read as the reverse complement.
ACGCAAGAATGGCTATAAATGTCGGATCGGGCGGCGTCAGCTGAAAGGCATCCAGAGGCTTACCTCATGGCAGAAGCCATGCCCGAACCCAGATACCCCGCACCGCAGCTTCGGCAATGCTAGCGTGTTCCAGTGCACGCCCCAAAGGAATTTCTGCACGGCGATGCGAGGTCAAAGGTCGCCACGATGCGCGCAGCCTGCACCTGATGCAATCGCCCGGCCCCGGCTCGCGGGTTAGCATATCCGGCGCTACATAGTCGCCCCGATCTGCCAGGGGACGAACTCGTTGTCGCCGTAGCCCAACAGCTCGCTTTTGGTCTTCGCGCCCGAGGCTACCCGCAGGACGGTATCGAAGATCTCCTGGCCCTTCTGCTCGATCGTCACTCCATCGAGGATGTCGCCGCAGTTGATGTCCATGTCGTCCAGCATGCGCTTGTAGATGTCGTGGTTGGTCGCGAGCTTGATGGAGGGCGTGGGCTTGCAGCCATAGGCGGAGCCGCGGCCAGTCGTAAAGCAGAGCACGTTGCAGCCGCCGGCCACCTGGCCGGTGGCGGCGACCGGGTCATAGCCCGGCGTATCCATGTAGACGAAGCCCTTGGCGGTGACGGGCTCGGCGTAGCGGTAGACCTCGGTCAAGGTGGTGGTACCGCCCTTGGCCGCGGCGCCCAGCGACTTCTCCAGGATGGTGGTGAGGCCGCCCTGCTTGTTGCCGGGCGAGGGATTGTTGTCCATGGAGCCGTCGTTTTTGGCGCAGTAGTCCTGCCACCAGTGGATGATGTCGACGAGCTTCTGGCCGACTTGCGCGTTGCGGGCGCGGCGGGTGAGCAGGTGCTCGGCGCCGTAAATCTCGGGCGTCTCGGACAGCACGGCGGTGCCGCCGTGGCGCACCAGGATGTCGACAGCGGCGCCGAGCGCGGGGTTGGCGGTTATGCCGGAGTAGCCGTCGGAGCCGCCGCATTGCAGGGCGAGGCAAAGCTCGCTGGCGGAGATGGTCTCGCGCTTCACCTGGCTGGCGCGCGGCAGCATCTCCTTGATGCGTTCGACGCCGGCCTCGATGGTCTTCCTCGTGCCGCCGGTGTCCTGGATGGTCATGGTGCGGAAGTTATCGCCCTCGACCAGGCCGTACTTGTCCTTCAGCCGCGAGATCTGGAACACCTCGCAGCCGAGGCCCACCACCAGCGCTGCCGCCAGGTTGGGATGGCCGGCATAGCCCCACTGCGTGCGCTCCAGCGCCTCGTAGCCCTCGCCGGAGCCGGCGAGGCCGCAGCCGGTGCCGTGCACGAAGGAGACGACGCCGTCGACGTTGGGGTACTGCTCGAGGATGCCGGAGCGGTTGACGGCCTCGGCCATGAAGCGCGCGACCGAAGCCGAGCAGTTCACGCTGGTGAGGACGCCGATGTAGTTGCGCGTTCCGGCCTTGCCGTTGGCGCGGCGATAGCCCTCGAACGTGGCGCGGGCCTCCGGCGGCAGCAGCGGCTCGTCCTTGGCGTCCTGGGCGAAGGCGTAGTCGCGCTCGAATTCGGCGAAGGAGCAGTTGTGGGTGTGCACGTGCGCGCCCGGCACGATGTCCTCGGTGGCGAAGCCGATGATCTGGCCGAATTTCAGCACCGGCTGGCCCTTGGCGATGGGAGCGGCCGCCATCTTGTGGCCGCGCATGATGCGGGCCGCGGCCGCAATTCCCTGCACGGTGGTGCCCGGCATCACCGTATCGACGGCGACGATGATGTTGTCCTTGGCGTTGAGCCGCAGCGTACGGGGGCCGCCGCTCTTGTCGGGCTTGTCTTGCATGGGCACCTCCCGTGAGCCGGTGTCAGGCCTGCCGGGCCTGCGCACCGCCGCGGCATCATGGTAAGCCTGCCTGCAAAGAGCAAGGCGGCCCCTGATCGGCCCTTTATTCGGCCGCACGGGCCATTTTCCAGGATTGCGGCCGGGCTCGAGGCACCATGAGCGGCGCTGGGCCGCCGGTCATCTCCTAGGCGCAAGCGGGCAAAAGCCCTACATTGTCCGGTCGGTGGCCGGAGGCGCCTATCGCAATGACTGCTGAGAGCAGTGGCACGTTCCGCGTCGGCCTGGTGCAGATGTGCACGGGTCGCGACGTGGAGAAGAACCTGGCCGACGCCGGCGCGCTGATCCGCCAGGCGGCGGCGCAGGGCGCCAGCTACGTGCAAACGCCCGAGATCACCACCTTGATGGAGACCGAGCGGGCGCGCCTGTTCGCCGCCATCCGCCCCGAGGAGGGCAACGCGGCCGTCGCGCACTTCTCCGCACTGGCGCGCGAGCTTGGGATCTGGCTGCACATCGGCTCCATGCCGATCCTGCTCGGCAGCGGCAAAATCGCCAACCGCTCGTTCCTGTTCGCGCCCACGGGCGAGATCGAGGCCCGCTTCGACAAGATCCACATGTTCGACGTCGACCTGCCGGGAGGGGAGAGCTATCGCGAGTCCAAGAACTACCAGGCGGGCGACGCGGCCGTGCTCGCCGACCTGCCTTGGGGCACCTTGGGCCTCACCGTGTGCTACGACTTGCGCTTCCCCCATCTCTATCGCGCGCTGGCGCAGGCAGGCGCCGACTTCCTGGCGATTCCTTCGGCCTTCACCGCCAAGACCGGCGCGGCGCACTGGCACATCCTGATGCGCGCCCGCGCCATCGAGAACGGCTGTTTCGTGCTCGCCGCGGCGCAAGCCGGCAAGCACGAGAGCGGACGGGAGAGCTATGGCCACAGCGTGATCGTGGCGCCATGGGGCGAAATCGTCGCCGACGCGGGCAAGGAGCGTGCAGCGGTCATCGTGGCCGACGTCAACCCGGCCGAGGTGCAGGAGGCGCGCAGGCGCATTCCCTCGCTTCAGCACGACAGGCCGTTCCAGATCGCGCGCGCCACACCCGTGCGCACCAGAGAAGCCTCATGATCCGCTACCAGCTGAAATGCGACAGGCGCCACGAGTTCGAGGCCTGGTTCTCCAGCAGCGCCGCCTACGAGCGTCAGGCCAAGCGCGGGCTGGTGAGCTGCCCCAAGTGCGGCTCGGACAAGGTGCAGAAGGCCATGATGGCGCCCAGCATCGCCAAGGGCAACAAGCGCAGGAAGAGCGAGAAAGCGCTCGAAGCGCAGCCGGATCAGGCACCGCCGCCGGCCGCCACCGACACGCACCGCCTTGCCGCGCACGGCGACCTGCTCGGAGCCATGCGCAAGCTGAGGGCCGAGATCGAGGCCAAGTCCGAGTACGTCGGCCAGCGCTTCCCGGAGGAGGCGCGCAAGATCCACTACGAGGAGACGCCGGCGCGCGGCATCCACGGCGAGGCGACCAGCGATGAGGCGCGCGCGCTGATCGAGGAGGGCATCGAGTTCTACCCACTCCCGGTGCTGCCCGAGGACCAGAACTGAGCCTGCGCGCTGCGCTGAATTCCGATCTCGGCCATCAATACAACCTTTACGCGAATAATAAGGTTATGCTACCTTAAGCTTGACTGGTCCGCGCAAACCCGCACCCGTGGACCAGTTGGGGGCGCCGCTCACATTTGAGAGACGCCCTTTTTTTCGTCGCAAGGGTATGATTTGGCAGTGCAATTATCCACGCCAGCCAAATGAGTTTCCCGCCGGAGTTTTGCGGGAGCCCAGTGTTCAGCCGGTGCTATCACCGCAAGAAACAACTTAACCATGCCACAATGTTTCACGTGAAACATAGGTGGCAAGGGCAACGATTAACCACGACCATGAGGGGCCGCTATCCCCGCAGGCCGGCAATGGTGGCGAACGGGGAGATGTGGTCGATGGCCGTCATCACCTCCACCACCACCGGGCCGTCGTGGGCCAGCGCCCGCTCCACCATCGCCGGCGCCTCCTCGATCGAGGCGATCCTCAAGCCCAGCGCGCCGAAGCTCGCGCCCCACCTGGCGAAGTCGGGGTTCTTGAGCTCGGTGCCGTGCACGCGGCCCTTGTAGGCGATCTCCTGGTGCATGCGGATGGTGCCGTAGCTGCCGTTGTTGGAGATGAAGGTCTTGACGTTGGCGCCGTATTGCACGGCGGTGGCGAGCTCGGAGCCCGTCATCAGCGCGCCGCCGTCGCCCACGAAGTTGATCACCTGGCGGCGGGGCTCGCGCAGGGCGGCTGCCACCGCCGCCGGCATGCCGATCCCCATGGCGCCGCCGACGCAGCCGATCAGCAGATGCTCGCCCGAGAACGGGAAATGCCGGTGCAGCCAGCCCGAGAAATTGCCGGCATCGGTGACGAAAATCGCGTCCTTGCCGGCCGTTTCGACCAGAGCCGCCACCACCGCGCCCATATCGAGCAAACCGTCGGCGGGCGGCGTCCAGGGCATGGCCTGGGCGACCGGCGCATGCAGCGTTTTGATCCAAGCCGCGCGCCTTGGCGGCACCTTGCCGCCCGCGGCCGCAAGCGCCTCCAGCACCGCTATTGGATCGGCCACCAGCGCCTTGGCGGCCGTATAGTTCACCCCGATCTGCGCCGGATCGTCGTGGATGTGCACCAGCTTTTGCCGCGGCACCGGCGAGGCAGGCAGCGTGTAGCCCTGGGTCGTCGCCTCGCCGAGCCTGGTGCCGACCGCCAGGATCAGATCCGCCTCCAGGTATCGCGCCACCGCCGCCTTGGGGATCTTGAAGCCCAGGTGCCCGGCGTAGTTGGGGTGCGTGTTGGGGAAATAGTCCTGCCGCTTGAAGGTGAGCGCCACCGGCAATCCCAGCGCCTCCGATGCCGCCAGCAGCACCTTGCGGCCCTTGCGGCGTGCCGAGCCCGCAGCCGCCGGCCAGCAGCAGCGGCCGCTCGGCGGCGGCGATCAGCGCCGCGATCTCCGCGATGTCGGCGGACGAGGCAGGCCCGGCGCGCGGCACGGTCACCGGCTCGATGACGGCAGCGTCGGTGGAGTCCTCCAGCATGTCCTCCGGCAGCACCACCACCACGGGGCCGGGCGTCGGCGCCTGCGCCTCCACGAACGCGCGCGCCACCACCTCCGGCACGCGCGCGGCGTCGTGGATCACGTGCACGGCCTTGGCCATGTCGGCGAAGGTCTTGGCGTAGTCCACCTCCTGGAACGAGCGCCGGCCGATCTCGGCGCGCGGCACCTGGCCGACGAACAGCAGAAACGGCACGGCGTCCTGCTCGGCCACATGCACGGCGATCGATGCGTTGGTGGCGCCCGGCCCGCGGCTGACGAAGGCGACGCCCGGCCTGCGCCGTCACCTTGGCATCGCCCACGGCCATGAACCCCGCGCCGCTCTCGTGCCGGCAGACGATGGTCTGGATCGCATTACTGTCGTGCAGCGCGTCGAGCACGGCCAGATAGCTCTCGCCCGGCACGCAGAACACGCGATCCACCCCGTGGGCGGCGAGGCAATCGACGATGAGGTCCGCGGCGCGGCGGGGCATGGGCGTCTCCGGATTGAAGCAAGGCGGCAAGCAGGGCGCATCCAAGCACAGCGCTCGCATCATGGCCATGGCGCCGATGGGATGACGGAAAGTGCTCCGCGCTACGTCTTCAGTTCCGCGATATCCCGATCGAGTTGGGCTGGTGGTGCGCCACGGCATAGCTGCGGCTCGGCCGCCACCATATACTCGCGACCCGCCAGCACCGTGGGGGAGAAAGCCCAAAATGAAAACCAGCACCGACCGCATCCTGACGACGCACGTCGGCTCCATCCCGCGGCCCGAGAGCATCCGCTCCCTGCTGCGCGCCCGCGTCGCCGGCGAGACCATCGACGAGGCGCTGCTCGCCACCCGCGTGGTGGAGGCCGTGCAGGACGTGGTGCGCAAGCAGGCCGAGGCCGGGCTCGACATCGTCTCCGACGGCGAGATGAGCAAGACCAGCTTCCTCTCCTACACCGACGAGCGCCTCGCCGGCTTCGTCCCCACCACCGCCCCCACCGATCCCAGCGCCGCCATGACCGGCGGCGTGTGGGCGCGCCGCGTCGACAGCCGCCGCGAGTGGCGCGCGTTTCGCGAGTACTACACGGAGTACCTGCCGCGCGAGATGCCGCTCGCCTCGCCGCCGTCGGTGTGCGAGGGGCCGATCGCCTACAAGGGCCAGGCGCTGCTGGAGAAGGACCTCGCCACCTTCAAGGCCGCATTGAAAGGAGCAAACGTGGCCGAGGCGTTCGTGCCGGCCATCGCGCCCGGCATGGTCGGGCGCGGCCAGAACCGCTACTACCCGAGCGAGGAGGCCTACGTCTTCGCCATCGCCGAGGCCTTGAAGACCGAGTACCGCGCCATCGTCGATGCCGGCTTTATTCTCCAGATCGACGATCCCGGCCTCGGCGAGACCTGGGACCTGATCATCCCGGCGCCGCCGCTGGAGGAATACCGCAAGATGCAGGCGCGCAACATCGACGCGCTCAACCACGCGCTCGAAGGCATTCCCGCAGGATCGCGTGCGCTATCACCTGTGCTGGGGCAGCTGGCAGGGCCCGCACGTCACCGATCTCAGCCTGCGCGACGTCGCCGACCTGGTGCTGCGCGTGAAGGCGCAGGCCTACTCGGTGGAGGCCGCCACGCCGCGCCACAGCCACGAGTGGCGGCTGTGGGAGGACGTGAAGCTGCCCGACGGCAAGGTGCTGATCCCCGGCGTCATCGCCCACACCACCGCCGTGGTCGAGCACCCCGAGACTATCGCCGAGCGCCTCACCAACTACGCCTCACTCGTTGGCCGCGAGCGCGTGATCGCCGGCGCCGACTGCGGCTTTGCCCAGGGCGCCCTGTTCGAGCGCCAGCACCCGACCATCATGTGGGCCAAGTTCGAGGCGCTGGTCGCGGGCGCGCGCCTTGCCTCGCAGCGCCTGTGGCGGTGAGGCGGCACTGCAGGAGCCGCTCCGTCGCTAGCACTGGTGGTATAGGCGATTGTATAGATTGCGGATGGGCCGACCATTCTGCGTTCCCGGAGGCCGATGGCGTCGGCCCAGGGGCCGAGGCCGAGGCCATCCGGGATCTTTACCTCTCGCCAATTGGGCGCGCCGCTACCCTTCAAGTGCAGGGGCCCCGGCTCTGCGCGCCCGGAACTTGATCCAAGATCAACTTCGTGCGCGCCGGCCGGGACGCAAGCGGTCAAACCACCGCCACCTCGATATCGCCGACGCCGTCGACGTGGCCCTTGATCTTGTCGCCCTTCTGGATGGCGCCGACGCCCGCGGGCGTGCCGGTGAAGATCAGGTCGCCGGCCTTCAGCTCGAACAGGGTGGAGAGGAACGCGATCTGGTTGGGGATGTCCCAGATCATCTGGCTCAAGTCGCCCGTCTGCTTGCGCGCGCCGTTGACCTCGAGCCAGATCGCCCCTTTGCTCGAGCTCTCGACGTGCTGCGCCGGCACCAGCGCCGTGCACGGCGCGGAATGCTCGAACGCCTTGGCGACCTCCCACGGCCGCGCCAGCTTCTTGGCGGCGTCCTGCAGGTCCCGCCGCGTCATGTCGATGCCGACCGCGTAGCCGAGCACGTGGCTCATGGCGTCGGCCGGCTTGATGTTCACCCCGCCCGATTTGAGCCCCACCACCAGCTCGATCTCGAAGTGCACGTTCTTGGTTTCGGACGGATAGGGGAAAGTGCCATCGGTCCTGACGTTGTCGGGGTTCTTCTGGAAGAAGAACGGCGGGTCCTTGGTGTCGCCGCCCATCTCCTTGGTGTGCTCCGCGTAGTTGCGGCCCACGCAATAGACGCGGTGGATCGGAAACAGCTTGTCGGAGCCCTTGATGGGCAAGGCAGGCTGCGGGACGGGCGTGAACGCATAGGTCATGGAAGGCGCCTCTTGCGAGTGGAGATCGCCCCTTCTAGCAGACAACCCCGCCCTCAGTCGCGCACATGTGATAGCTGGAAAAATACCGGCCAGTGCGTTGGTGCAGTTGGGCACTGCCGGAAAACGGAGTGTGTCCCATGCTACCGACGCACCACATCGGCCACATCGTCCTGGTCGCAGGCTTGGCTCTTCTCGCTCTGCCGCATGCCGCCACCGCCAGAGGCGGCCATGGCGGGATGCTCGCCAAGACGAGCGCTCCGGCGGCGCATCAGTCGCCATCGAGCGCAGCCGCGCTCAACGCTGCGGCCGCAGCCATCACGCCGCCCGCACCCCCGCCTGTCCCGAGCGACACGCTGCCGCCTTCCGCAATAGGCGCGCCGGCACCGCAGATGATGTCCATGGCGCCGCCGTCGCCGGTGCCGGACACGCCCGTTCTGTCCGGGGGCGGGCCTGTGCGCACCGATACAGTGCCCTCGGCGACGCCGGCGAGCGCCAGCCCCAGCGAGGCGGCGCCCAGCACGCCCGGCGGCGGCGGCGATTCCATAGAGGCTTGCATGGGCTTCTGGGACCGCGGCACGCATATGACCAAGGCCGAATGGCGCAACGCCTGCGCGCGCACGCTCAACCGGCTCGACCTGCGCGCACCGGCGCCGTGAGCATCCAGTGCCGCCCCGAAGCATCTGGCTGCGGGGAGAGAGGCCCGGTCCTCGCCTCAGGCGACGCTCGCCGCACGCTTGCGCTCGGCCAGCTGCCAGAATGCTACCAGTGCGCCGAGCCCGAACCCGATCAGGTCTGTCAGCAGCATCCCGAAGGAACCGGCCATGCCCGCAAGCAGGTTGGGGTTCACCAGAAAGAAGCACGCAAAAAGCAGCATGCCATTTTGCACAAGGCTGGTGGGCCCGATGAAATAGCCATGCAGACCGGCTGCCAGGAACGTGATGCCCAGGCACGCCGTGACAAACGACAGAACGATCTCCGGCCACGCGCCGATCATCATCAGCGCGGGATCGTAGACGAACATGAAGGGCACGACGAAGCCCGCCGCGCCGACCCGCATCGCGGCCCAGCCCGAGTCCCACATGTTGGCCTTGGCGAGACCGGCCGCAGCAAACACGGCAAACGCCACCGGCGGTGTGATGGCAGAGATGATCGCGAAGTAGAAGGCGAACATATGCGCCGCTGGTGTGATAACACCCATCTTCACCAGCGCCGGAATGAGCAGCGCCGCCATCAAGATGTAGGATGGTGTGGTCGGCAAGCCGGTGCCCAGAACGATTCCCGCGAGCCCCGTCAAGACAAGCGCCACCAGGAGCACATCCTGCGAGATGCCCACCACCCATTGCGTGAAGGTGATACCAAAGCCTGTGAGGATGGTAATGCCGATCATGATGCCGGCTGCTGCGCAGGCTACTGCCACCGGAAGCGTATTTCTGGCGCCATCCATCATCGCCGAAGTGATGGGCCGCCAGTCTTTGTTGAGCAGCACGATCTTGTCGCGCACCGACCACCACCAGAGTGTGATCAGAGCCGTGAACAAGACAGCCTCGACTAGGGGTGGCAGCCCGAAGACCGACGGTACCAACGTTGGCATCCAGGGCAGGACCAAGGGAAGCACGATCAGTATCGGCAGGACGTAGGTAATGGCCGGACCAAACCAGGCCACCGGGAAGCAGAGCAGTGTGCCTGTTAAGGCGGCCAACGGTGCGCTGTATCCGGAGTACATGACGAACAGGATGCCACTCACTGGAATGAATAGGTGACCACGCGCTCGCAGCACCTGCATCAAGGCAGGCAGCTCCGAGCGCGGTACGCCCAGCAGACCCTGCCGCTTGGCTTCGAAGTGCACGGCCGCAAAGCAGGCCACGTAGTAAAGAATTGCCGGTATTGCCGCCCAGATTGCCACCTGGGCATAGCTCACACCTTGAAACTCAGCCATGACGAACGCCGCGGCGCCCATGACCGGCGGCATGATCTGGCCGCCCGTCGAGGCGGTGGCTTCCACCGCGGCCGCAAAGTGCGGCTTGAAGCCAGAGCGCTTCATCAGAGGGATGGAGATCGGGCCGTCCACCATCACGTTGGCAACGGCTGAGCCGGAAATCGTGCCGAACAGCGAAGAGGAGACCACCGACACCTTGCCGGGCCCACCGGCCGTGTGACCCGTGATGCCCATGGCGAAGTCCATGAACAGCTGTCCAGTGCCGGTGCGCTCCATGAAGGCGCCGAACAGCACGAAGATCATCACGTAGGAGGCGGACACCGCCAGCGACTGACCGAAAATCCCTTCCGTCGACAGGTAAAGCTGGTCGATGAAGCGGGTCACTTCGATATTGGTGAAGAAGTACCCGTACACCATGAACGCGACGCACACGAGCGACATCGCCAGCCCCAGCACCCGCCGCGTACCCTCCAGCACCAGCAGGATCAGCGTGACGCTGAGGATGATGTCGGTCCACGTCATGTTGTCGACGTAGATGATGCGGTCGATGATGTAGTCGTAGGCGACGAAGATGTAGCCGATCGAGACGATGCTGAGCGCGATCAGCAGCCAGTCGAGCAGGGTCGGCTCACCTGTCCTCTGCTCGTGCTCCGCCCGCTGCTGCGGTGTCAGCAACTCGAGCTGCTCGTCCGTCGGCGACCTGAGCCGGTACCAGAGGAACGTCAGCACCATCGCGAACATCAGATGGATAGCGCGAAAGATGTAGTCGGTGGGCGGCCCGCGGAACACCTCGCGCAGGGACGGCGAGATGAAGTCCATCGGCGGTATGATGACGTAGACATGGTAGAGCGCCATCGTCAGCGCGACGGCTGCCGTGAGCTTGCGCGGCCAATCCCGCATGGTTGCGCTGAAGGTCATCCAGAGTTTCCTGCCCTGGCGAGGCCCGTTGCAGTTGGGGCGGCGCAAGCGCCGCCCCGGGGCTTCTGTCGGTTGTCTGCGGCGGCTAGTTGGTGGCTACGGTGATGCCCTGCTCCTTGTACCACTTGGCAGCGCCCGGATGGAACGGCACGCCGATGTCCTGGGCCATGATCGCCGGCGTCAGCTTGGAGAGCTCCTTGTAGATCGCGGCCATGTTGTCCTTGGCGGCCAGGGTGGCGGCCGTCATCTTGTGCACGGTCTCAGCCGGCAGCGAGCATGCGGCGACCACATGCGTGTAGTAGCCGATCACCTGCACGTCCTTGTCCTGCTTGGGATAGGTGCCCTTGGGGATCGTCACCAGCTTGTAGGCCGGGTTGATCTTGCGCATGTCCTCATAGATGCCGGCCATGTCGATCAGCTTGATGTCACGCGACGACGCCAGGTCCATGAGCGAGCTTGCAGGAATGCCGGTGCCGAGCGCGAACGCATGCATCCGGTTGTCCTTCATCTGCTCGACGCTATCGGTGTAGCTGTTGGTGAAGCTCGCCTTCACGTCGTTGTAGGTGAAGCCCGACACGCGCAGCACGTGACGCGCTATCAGCTCACCGGTGTTGCCCTTGACCTGGGTGGCGAAGCCCTTGCCCTTGAGGTCCTTCAGCGAGTTGATGCCGGAATCGGCATTCACCACCAGCTGGAAGTACTGCGGATAGAGCGTCGCCACGTTGCACACCTTTGCGTGCTGCTTGTCGAGCGGCGCCTCGCCGCTGCCGGCCACGCGTCAGCGGTGGTAATGGTGTTGCCGAAGCCGATCTCGGCCTTGCCTTCCTCGATGGCGCGCACGTTGGCGATACCAGCACCCGGTAGCGCCTGCACTTTGAAATCCGGGATCGCCTTCTCCCAGGTATCCTTGAGCTGGCCACCCAGCGGTACCCAGAAGCCGGCCTGCGGGCCCGTCATGAACCGCACCTCGGCGGCGCTGGCCGCACCCACGAAGCCCAGCGCCGCAATGGCTACGGCGCCCAGCACAATTCTCCTCATCGGCAACCTCCCTGTCGTCTTGTCGCATCTGCTCCACAAACCGGCGACCACACTAGAGGCAGATCGGCCGCGATGGAAGGCGTGGCAGTTCCAAGCACTTGGCCCTGGCCCGTTCCACCAAAGTTGCACGAGCACGGTTTTGCAGTTCTTCCGGAATTTCCGCAATTCCCCGTCGACCGGCGGGACGCTAACGCCGCCGGCAACTCAGGCCGCGCGGCAGGGGCGGCCTAGCGCAGGCGCGCGTTGATGGCTTCCAGCGCCTTCGAGCCAGGGCACAGCTCGCCCATCGGCAGCGCATTGAGCGGGCGGGCATCCGTCGCCAGGATGTCGTGCATGTCCTGCTGGCTCTCGTCGATGTAGAGCAGCCCCGTCGCCACCGAGCCCTTGGCCGCATTGGTGCGGATGGTCATCAGCGCAGCGTCGGAATCGCGCGGGTCGTGCTGGGCGTCGAGCTTGCTCAGGATCAGGCGCGAGCCGTCGTGCAGCTCGATGTCGGCCGTCGTCCCTTCCGCGAAGTCGACCGTGATCTCCTCCTTGGGCTCGACGTAGTCGAGGTGGTTCTCAGACGCCATGTTGTGCGCGCGCACGTAGTCGTAGCTCTTGGTCGAGGTCGGGTGGTTGTTGAAGGTGACGCAAGGGCTGATCACGTCGAGGAAGGCGAAGCCGTTGTAGCTGATGGCGGCCTTGATCAGGGGGATCAGCTGGCGCTTGTCGCCCGAGAACGAGCGCGCCACGAACCCGGCGCCGAGCTGGATCGCCAGCTGGCACAGGTCGATGGCATCGAACGGGTTGGCCTCGCCCTTCTTGGACGGCGAGGTCTTGTCGTTGGTGGCGGAGAACTGCCCCTTGGTGAGGCCGTAGCAGCCGTTGTTCATGACGATGTAGGTCATGTTCAGCCGCCGGCGCACGGCGTGGCAGAACTGGCCGAGACCGATGGAGGCCGTATCGCCGTCGCCGGACACGCCGATGTAGACCAGATCGCGGTTGGCCATCGCCGCACCGGTGGTGATCGACGGCATGCGCCCGTGCACGGAATTGAAGCCGTGGCTGCGCGAGAGGAAATACGTCGGCGCCTTCGACGAGCAGCCGATCCCCGACACCTTGGCGATGCGATGCGCCGGCAGGTCCATCTCGAAGCAGGCCTCGATCAGCGCCGCCGTGATGGAATCGTGCCCGCACCCCGCGCACAGGGTCGACATGGTGCCTTCGTAGTCGCGCCGGGTGAGCCCCATGGCGTTGCGCGGCAGCGCAGGGTGATGGGCGGAGGGTTTGGGGATGTAGCTCATGTCACGTCCTATTCAGCGGCCACCTGGGCGGGGCGCAATTCCTTGAGCACGGCTGAGCGCACGAACGCCGCCGTCATCGGCATACCGTCGTAGTTGAGCGCCGGGATCAGCTTGGTGCCGGGCACGTTGGCCTCGGTCATCAGCAGGGAGCGCATCTGCGCGTCGCGGTTCTGCTCCACCACGAAGATGCGATCATGCATGGCGCAGAACGCGATCACCTCGCGCGTGAACGGGAAGGCCTTGAGTCTCAGCGAATTGAGCTTGATGCCCTCGCGGTCGAGCCCTTCCAGCGCCTCGTGCACCGCCGGCGTGTTGGCACCGAAGTAGATGAGCCCGGTTTTGCCGGCCTTGTCGCGGATGTTGATCTCGGGCTTCGGCACCAAGGTCGCCGCGGTATCGAACTTGCGGCGGATGCGATCGATGACGCGAGCATGGATGCGGCCGTCCTCGGTGTAGCGGGCATACTCGTCGTGCGAGGTGCCGCGCGTGAAGAAGGCGCCCTTGGTGGGATGCGTGCCGGGCAGCGTGCGATAGGGAATGGCGTCGCCGTCGACGTCGAGGTAGCGGCCCCAGTCCTTGCCCTTGAGCTCGCGGAACTTGTCGAGCGTCTCGGCGTCCAGCACCTTGCCGCGGTCGTGCGCCTTGGCGTCGTCCCAGGCGAACGGGTCGGTCACCCACTCGTTCATGCCGATGTCGAGGTCGGACATGACGATCACCGGCGTCTGCAGCCGCTCGGCGAGGTCGAAGGCCTCCGCACCCAGCGAGAAGCACTCGGTGGGGTCCTTGGGGAACAGCAGCACGTGCTTGGTATCGCCGTGCGAGGCGTAGGCGCACGAGATGATGTCGGACTGCTGGGTGCGCGTCGGCATGCCGGTCGAGGGCCCGCCGCGCTGGATGTTGAACAGCACCACCGGCAGCTCGGAGAAATAGGCGAGCCCCAGGAACTCGCTCATCAGCGAGATGCCGGGGCCGGAGGTGGCGGTGAACGAGCGCGCGCCGTTCCAGCCGCCGCCGATGGCGACGCCGATGGCGGCCAGCTCGTCCTCCGCCTGCACGATGCCGAAGAGGCGGCGGCCGTCCTTGGTCACGCGCAGGCGTTTGGCGTACTTCTCGTAGGCCTCGGCCAGCGAGGTCGACGGCGTGATCGGATACCAGGCGCACACGGTAGCGCCGGCGTAGATGGCACCGAGGCCCGCGGCATCGTTGCCCGACACCAGGATCTTGCCCTTGGCACCCTGGGCATGCCGCACGCGGATCGGCAGCGGGCACTCGAAGTTGCTGGCGGCGTAGTCGCGTCCAAGCGCCACCGCCTCCATGTTGGCGGCAACCAGCTTCTCCTTGCCCTTGAGCTGGTCGGCCACCGACGTCTTGAGAACCTCGACGTCGATGTCGAGCAGCGCGGTCAGCGCGCCGACGTACACCATGTTCTTGAACAGCTGGCGCTGGCGCGGATCGCTCCACTTCCTGGCGCACATTTCGGCGATGGGGATGCCCAGCACCTTGATGTCGTCGCGCGGCCAAACCCGCGGCAGCGTGCAATCGTAGAGCAGCCAGCCGCCGGGCACGATCTCGGCCAGGTCCTCCTTGTAGGACTGCGGGTTCATGGCGACCATCAGGTCGATGCCGTCGCGCCGCGCAAGATAGCCGGCTTCCGAGACGCGCACCTCGTACCAGGTCGGCAGGCCCTGGATGTTGGAGGGGAAGATGTTCTTCGGGCTGACCGGAATGCCCATGCGGAAGAGCGTCTTGGCGAAGATGCCGTTGGCCGACGCGGACCCCGAGCCGTTGACGGTGGCGAACTTCACCACGAAGTCGTTGATCCCGCTCATCTAAGAAACAGCCTCTCGTCAGTGATGGGGTCGGACCCCGCGGCATGCGCGGTGAAGTTTCGCAGCATTAAGAGCGTTCGTCCCCAATGCGTCCCCGGAAGCCGAGACGCAGTCGAGGCTGTCCGGGGTCTTTCCCGGCCCTTGTGCCCTGAAGCGCGACGGCGAAGGGTCCCGGATATCCTCGCCTGCGGCCCTGTGGGGCCTGGGCCTGATTCCGGGAACGCAGGTGGCCGTTGTGCCGAGGGTGACCCCATATCGCCCACCTCAGCTCAGATAGGCATTGTGGTGGGTTAGACAAGTTTGGGCGGCCTGCGCCTCCACGTACATGAACTTCTGCATGTCCCAGGCGCCGGTGGGGCAGCGCTCCGCGCACAGCCCGCAGTGCAGGCACACGTCCTCGTCCTTGGCCATGATGCGGCCGGTCTTGAGGGCATCCGACACGTAGATGTCCTGCGTCTTGTCGCGGGCGGGCACACGCAGCTCCTGGCGCAGCGCGCCCTCCTCGTCGTTGTCGAGGAAGTTGATACAGTCGACCGGGCAGATGTCCATGCAGGCGTCGCACTCGATGCACAGCGGTGCCGAGAACACGGTCTGCACGTCGCAGTTGAGGCAGCGCTCCGCCTCCTTGGCCGCGAGCTTGTCGTCGAAGCCCAGCTCCACCTCGACCTTGAGGTTGCGCAATGCCTGCGCCTTGTCGGCGTGCGGCATGGCCACGCGGGGTTGGGGGGCGTAGTCGTTCTTATACGACCACTCGTGGATGCCCATCTTCTGGCTGAGCAGGTTGGCGCCAGGCGGCGGCCGCTCGGTCAGCTTCTCTCCGTTGCAGAAGTGGTCGATGGAGATCGCCGCCTGATGGCCGTGGGCGACGGCCCAGATGATGTTCTCGGGGCCCCACGCCGCGTCGCCGCCGAAGAACACGCCCTCGCGGGTCGACATCATCGTCACCTCGTCGACCTTGGGCATGCCCCACTTGTCGAACTCGAGGCCGACGTCGCGCTCGATCCAGGGGAAGCTGTTCTCCTGGCCGATGGCCATCAGCACGTCGTCGCACTCAAACACCACCTCCTCGCCGGAGGGCTCGAGCCGCGGCCGGCCGCTGGTGTCGATGCCGACCTCCTTCATCTTGACGAAGCGCACGCCGGCGAGGCGGCCCTTCTCCATGACGAATTCCTTCGGCGCGTGGTTGTCCAAGATCGGGATGCCTTCGTGCTCGGCGTCCTCGATCTCCCAGGGCGAGGCCTTCATCACCCGGCGCGGCGAGCGCACGGTCACCGTCACGTCGGTGCCGCCCAGGCGCAGGCTGGTGCGGCAACAATCCATGGCGGTGTTGCCGCCGCCGATCACCACCACGCGCTTGCCGATCTTCTGCACATGCTCGAAGGCCACCGAGGTCAGCCAATCGATGCCGATGTGGATGTTGGCGGACGCTTCCTTGCGGCCGGGAATGTCGAGGTCTTTGCCCTTGGGCGCGCCGGTGCCGATGAAGACGGCGTCGAACCTCTCCCCGAGCAAGGTCTTCAGGCTCTTGATCTCATGCCCGAAGCGCTTCTCCACGCCGAAGTTGAGGATGCGCTCGATCTCCTCGTCCAGCACCGTCACCGGCAGGCGGAAGGAGGGGATGTTGGTGCGCATCAGCCCGCCGCCCCTGGGGTCCTTCTCGAACAAGGTGCAGGTGTAGCCGAGCGGCAGCAGGTCGCGCGCAACCGTGAGTGAGGCGGGGCCTGCGCCGATCAGCGCGATGCGCTTTCCGTTCTTCTCCTTCGGGATCTCCGGCATGAATGCGTCGACTTCGCCCTTGTAGTCGGCGGCGACGCGCTTTAGGCGGCAGATGGCGACCGGCTTCTCCTCGACGCGGCCGCGCCGGCAGGCCGGCTCGCAGGGACGGTCGCAGACGCGGCCGAGGATCGCCGGGAAGACGTTGCTCTCCCAGTTCAGCATGAAGGCCGCTGCATAGCGGCCCTGGGCGATCAATCTGATGTACTCGGGAACCGGAGTGTGGGTGGGACACGCCCACTGGCAATCGACGACTTTGTGGAAGTACTGCGGGTTGGAAACATTGGTGGGGGCCGTGCGGCCCCTGGTTCGTCTCTCGACCTGGCTCAGCGCCATAGCCTCCGTCCTCGAGTGGTTGCGCTCCCCAACAGGCATCCTACCGGATCGGGTGCGTTGTCCCAATTTCCAAGTGTGATGATCGAGCAATCCGCATCATAGGGTTGGGGCGGGTCAGGGGGCGGATTTCTCGATCTGAACCACACTAGGTTGATAACTCGTCTAGCGTCTTTCAGATCGCGAAATTCGTTCACGGCTCGCTGCACACGGCGACGAATTTCGCGACCAGGACACTAGTATCGCTCCAGTGGGATTTGCAATGGGGTGGGCATGCCAGTCTGTGCGAGCTGAGATGCGCGTGCCCCGGTCGCTACGGCAAGACTGCGTTGTGCGATGCAACATTCCGCCGCGCTGGGGGACGCACGCCCGATCAATTGAGTTTGATAATGCCGAAAAGCCGAATCGCGCGGCCGGGCTCCAGCACCTCGTCCTTCTTGAACGAGACGTGATTGCGCACGTCGTCGTCGAGCAGATTGAGCCCTTTGAGGCCAATGGTCATTTCGGGAGCCATGCCGAGCCCAGGGTCGAGCTTGAAGGTATAGGCCAGGTCGGCGTTGAGCAGCGTGTAGCCCTCGGTCGGCGTCTCGTGCTCGCCGATGCGGCTCTGGTCGAAGGCGTGCAGGAAGCCAATTCGGGCGAGCCAGCTCGCGTCGCGATAGTAGATGCCGGCGCCGGCGCGATGCGGCGGGATGCGCGGAACATTGCCCCCCTGCGCATCGTCGAAGCGCGCGTGCACGAAGTCGTACTGGGCATCGATGCCCCACACCCCGCGCCAGATGCGCGCCACGTCCAGCTCGGCCTGCACCTCGGCGCCGGTGAACGTGGCATCCCGCTGCAGAAAGCGGACCTGGTTCAGCTCCGACCCGCTGCCGCAGGTGGCAAGCGCGTCGTCGCACAACACCCCCGTGCGCTGCCTGAAGATGAACCCGTCGAACCCGGTGCGGTAGAGCGAGGCATCGAAGCGGAACGGGCCCGTGGCCTTTCTTAGCCCCACCTCGATCGCGCGCGCCGCCTCCTTGTGGAGGAACGAGTTGCCGATCTCGAAATTGGCGGTCGCCTCGTGCAGGCCCTTTGAGAACAGCTCCGCGTCGGCCGGCGCCCGCTCCACGTATTGTCCCGTAAGCCGCGCGAC
Source organism: uncultured Alphaproteobacteria bacterium (assembly GCA_963756735.1). Classification (GTDB taxonomy): domain Bacteria; phylum Pseudomonadota; class Alphaproteobacteria; order Rhizobiales; family Hyphomicrobiaceae; genus AWTP1-13. The sequence goes on along the minus strand of CAVWOY010000014.1, from coordinate 61,436 downwards.
GATGCCGAGCGGCAGCTCATAGAGGATGCCCGCGCTGGCGCTCGACGGCCTGAAGGTGCGCTCGGCCGCAATCAGGTTGCCCGCGTCCGGCGCGGTCAGCTCCAGGCCGATGCCGTCGACGGTGGTGTGCTCCAGGCGCGCGGCGGCTTGCAAGCGCAGCTTGGGCGTGATCCGCAGCTCCTCGAACCAGAAGGCGGCGATGGAGTTGGTGCGCGCCGGATCGAGCAGCAAATCGCCCTCGAAGCTGATCGCCGCCACCCTGCGCTGGCCGAATTGCACGCCGACTGCGCCGGTCAGCTCGCCGAGCACGGTCATGACTGGCTGATGCTGCACCTCGACGCGGCCTTCGTGCTCCCGGTTGGTGAAGCGCGAGCCGATCTGCGGCGGGCCTGCCTCGAAGCCGATCTCGTTGTGGGCGTAGATCGACGAGCCGAGCCAGAAGCGGATCGCCTCTATCCCAAAGTCGCGCACGCGCCACTCGCCGCGCGACTGCACCTTGTCCTGCCGCATGTCGATGCGGGTTTTCTCGTCGATCGCGTCCGCGCCCGGGATGCCGTACAGGCTATTGAAACGCGAATAGGCGATGCCGACGAAGCCCCCGGGACCGATCAGCGAGGTCCCGAAGGCGAAGCCGTCGTTATCGACAAACGAGTTGAGCTGGCGTCCGTGCGGGGTGTCGTAGTCGCCGGCATGGCGCTTGAAGGCGTCGGCGTGCACCGCGAAGTTGCCGGCACCGGCCGTGACCTTGAAAGCGCCGTCGGCGCCCTGGTCCACGGAGGTGATGCCGCTGCGGGTCTCGATCGAAAAGCCGCGCGGGGGAATGACCTGGGGGATGCGATCGTTGATGGCGTTGACCACTCCGCCGATCGCCTGCGACCCATAGCGCAGCGTTGCCGGCCCGCGCACCATCTCGATCTGGTCGGCGGTGAATGGATCGATGGGGACGGCGTGGTCCTCGCTGAGCGCCGAGACGTCGTGCGATCCGATGCCGTTCTCCTGCAGGCGCACGCGGTAGTTGTCCAGGCCGCGGATCACCGGGCGGCTGGCGCCCGGCGCGAAATTCGAGCCCGTGATGCCGGGCCTGTACTGCAGCAAGTCGGCCAGGTTCGCGCCCGGGGTGCTGGCAACATCGCGCAGGGGCACTACAGTGACGGCAACGAAAGCATCATCCAGAACGATGCCCGAGAGCGTCGGCAGCGGCGCACCGGTCTGGCCGGCCGAAGGGGCGGCTCGCGCCACCGGGCTCGGCGTCGTCACCACAATGCCAGGGAGCTCAGTTTGCGCCTCAGCCTCGATCCCAGCGCCGATCACCATCGCCAGGCCCGCCACCAGCAGCCTTGCCGCGAAACTCTCCCACCGGGTTGCCAACTCGTCCCCCGAATATGTTACATTATAACATGACAAGGAGACGTGTAGGATGGGCAACCGTGGTCGAGCAAGCGGCAGACGGCGGCTTGGCGGGACGCGGGCTTGCTTTCGGGGAAGGCCGTGTCTGCAATGTTACAGTATAACATGACGCGATGAACGAGACAGCAGCCGCTTCGCCGGGAGGCCCATCAGGAGCCCTTGCAGGGGTTCCAGGATTGCTCCTGGGCGCCCCGTTGCCGTCAGGCAGGCTGTCCCTGGCCGCGCTTGCAACGGCCCTGGCGGCCCACGCAGCGGTGCTCTACGCCCTAGCTGGGTCACCGGACGACGGGCTGGCCGGGGGTGGCGGCCAGCAGCTCGACGCCATCAGCGTGCAGCTTGGTTAATTCCGCAGTTCTGGAGGCGCGCGAGGCCAGCGTCGTCCAACCGTCCATCGCTGCGGCGCCAGCTCCCATCGAGGCCACCGAAGGCTCGGCCGAGAGCGCACCTGCCCCGCAACGCGATGCGAAGGAAGCGGTCGAGGACGAGCAGGCCATCCCCGCGCCTGCCCAAGCCGACGCCGCGATCCGGGTGCCGCCGGACAAGAAGCGCGAGGAGCGGCAGGAGGCCGGCACCGCGTCGCCGGCGGGCGGCGTAACGGTGCGCGGTGAGGAGCCGGCTGCGCAGCAGCCACAATCCGCGCCCGCCGCCGCCAGCCCCGGCGCCGTTCAGGATTACGCGCGCTATGTGTCCCAAGCGCTCGCCAAGAGCAGGCCCAGGGGCTTGGGCGAGCTCGGCACCGTGCAAATCAGGCTGGTGATCTTGCCCAGCGGCGGGCTCGCCTCGGTCGAGATCGCCAAGTCGAGCGGCAACAGGCGGCTCGACGACATGGCTGTCACAGCCGTGGGGCAAGCTCGGCTGCCGCCACCGCCGCCAGGCATGACCGCCAGCCAACGGACCTACGAGGTTCCCTACCACTTCCGCTGAGCCCCGCTTCATCTGCGTGAAACCATTCGCGCGTATCGGGGTTATCCACGGCGGCGCGGTCGCCCGGGGCATGGAAACCTGCCCGCCGGTGACCGCGGACCGATAATTGGCGAATGATTCGTCTCGCACACTCGCTCGACCAGCTGCAGCGGCACTACGATGTCGTGGTGGTGGGCTCCGGCTATGGCGGCGGCGTTGCCGCGGCGCGCCTCGCGCGGGCGGGCAAGCGCGTGGCCGTGCTGGAGCGGGGCCGCGAGTTCTCTACCGGCGAGTTCCCGAGCAAGCTGTCGGACCTGCGCCAGCAGATGCAGGTCACGGCCAAGTCCTGGCGCATGGGCTCGCCCACGGGCCTCTACGACGTGCGGCTCGGCGAGGACATGCATGTGCTGGTCGGCTGCGGGCTCGGTGGCGGCTCGCTGATCAATGCCGGCGTGGCGCTGCGGCCGGACCGCCGCGTGTTCCGCGATCCCGTCTGGCCCGAGCCGATCGGCAGCGACGCTCTGCTCGATGAAGGCTACGCGCGGGCGGCGCGTTGGCTGCGGCCCGCACGAGACCCAAGCGCCGCACGGCGCACCAAGTACCAGGCGCTGCACAGCGCCGGCCGCGCGCTCGGCAAGGCGCCGGTCGCCGCCCCCGTCGCGGTGAGCTTCGAGGACACGGTCAATCCCGCCGGCATCGCGCAGCCCGCGTGCACGGGTTGCGGCGACTGCTGCGGCGGCTGCAACGTCGGCGCCAAGAACACCATCGCCCTCACCTATCTGCCGGACGCCGCGCGGCACGGTGCTCAAATCTTCACGCATGCCAAGGTGCGTCACGTCACCAAGGACGAGCTTGGCACCTGGCACGTCCACCTCGACCGCCTGGATGACGCGGCGAACGCACCGGCATCCGTCAGCGCCGACATCGTCGTGCTGGCGGCAGGCACGCTGGGCACCGCTGAAATCCTGCTGCGCTCGCGCGAGCGGGGGCTCGCTGTTTCCGACCGGCTCGGCCACGGCTTCTCCGCCAACGGCGACATCATCGCCTTCGGCTACGGCGCGCAGCTGCCCGTCAACGCCATCGGCGTCGGCCATCCCCCGCGCGTTGATGGCCTGGACGTCGGCGCCAGCGTCTCCGGCCAGATCGAGATCGTCGACGACGACCTGGAGCAGAGCCTGACCATCCAAGAGGGCGTGCTGCCATCGGCGCTGGCGCCCTTCCTGCCGGCGCTGTTCCTGCCCAATGGCCGCATCCTCGGCGCGCTGCAGAGCCTCGTCTCGGGCGTCTACAAGGGCCCGTTCGCCAGCCTGCAGACTTTCTTCGCGGTGTCCCACGACAGCGCCGCGGGCCAGCTTGCCCTCCAGGACGACCGCATCGCCGTACACTGGCCGCTGGCCAGGGAGGAGCCCGTGTACCAGAGGCTCGATACCGCGCTCGAAGCACTGGTGCGCGAGGCGGGCGGCCGCTACGTGAAGAACCCGCTGGCCAATACGATGGTCGGCGACCAGCCGGCGACCGCGCATCCCCTTGGTGGCTGCGGCATGGGCCGCGAGCGCGGCGACGGCGTGGTGAACCACAAGGGCCAGGTGTTCGATGCTGGCCGCGGCACCGGCTCGACAACAGTGCACGAGGGCCTCTACGTGGTCGACGGCTCGGTGATGCCGCGCTCGCTCGGCGCCAATCCGCTGCTCACCATCACGGCGCTGGCCGAGCGCGCCATGATCCACCTCGCGCGCGACTACGGGCTGCGCTCCGACACGGCACCCGAGCGACAGCGTTCCAGGGTCTCTGTCCCCGCCACAGCCGTTGCTGAGCATACAGACGCTTGAGCGTTGCGAACTTGCGGGAGCCGTCTGGCTAAAGAGGGGCATGCGCAAGGAGCGCTATCGGAAGGATGTGAGCACCTATGTCGCTAGTCCCGAAAAGCTTCTTCCTGACGAATGGCATCGGCGTCCATCGCGAACGCCTCACCGCCTTCGAGCTGGCACTGCGAGATGCGGACATCGAACAGCAAAATCTAGTGAGCATTTCCTCGATCTTGCCACCCCGATGCGTCGAAATGGAGCGGCAAAGCGGCGTTGCCACACTGCAGCCGGGCGAGATCACTTTCAGCGTCTTGGCTCGCTCCGAAACGAACGAGCCCGGCCGTCGTGTGCATTCCAGCATCGGCCTGGCACGCCCATCGGACCCCTCGATGTACGGCTACATTTCGGAGCACCACGGCTACGGCATGACGCGGGAGCAGAGCGGTGACTATGCCGAGGACCTGGCAGCATCCATGTTGGCTTCCACACTCGGAGTCGAGTTTGACCCCGACGCCGCTTGGAACGAGCGCAAACGGTTGTATGAAACGAGCAATCTCATCATCGGCAGTACATCGATAACGGCGTATGCCGAGGGAGATGCGGGCGGTCGCTGGACCTGCGCCGTGGCCGCAGCGGTCTTCCGCTTTGCGTGAAGCGGACTAACCCAGCACCTCTATTCTACGCGATCGTCATGCCGCCGTCGGCAACCACCACCGTTCCTGTCATGAAAGTGGCCGCCTTGGAGGCGAGGAAGGCGACGATGCCGCCGATCTCGTCGGGCTCGCCGATGCGGCGCAGCGGCGTGGTCTCGAGGCGGGGCCTCAGGGCCTCCTTGTTCTCCCAAAGCGCGCGGGCGAAGTCGGTCTTGATTAGGCCCGGCGCGACGCAGTTGATGCGGATGTTCTTCGGCCCCCACTCGACGGCCAGGTTGCGCGCCAAGGCAAAGTCCGCCGCCTTGGAGATGCCGTAGGCGCCGAGCACGCCGGTGCCGCGCAGGCCGCCGATCGACGACACGATGATCACGCTGCCGCCGCCCTTCTCGGCCATGCTTGGGATGGCCAGATTGCAGAGCCACAGGTTGCTCTTCACATTCGAGCTCATGATCTTGTCGAACACCTCGTCGGAGAGGCCGCCGAGCGGACCGAAGTAGGGGTTGATGGCGGCGTTGCAGACCAGCGTATCGATCCTGCCCCATTGCTTGATGGTGCCGCTGATCAGCGCCTCGACCTCGTTCTTGCGCCCGATGTTGCAAGGAATGACGAGCGCCTCACCCCCGGCCTTCTTGATCGCCGCAGCGACCTCCTCGCATGCGTCCGCCTTGCGGCTGGAGACGACCACCTTGGCGCCGAGCGCGGCCATGATTTCTGCGGCCGAACGGCCGATGCCGCGGCTCGAGCCCGTAACGACGGCCACCTGGCCGCTGAGATCGAATGGGTTTTTCATGATGCCCTCGCGCTCCACCTTGCCCTATACGTTAACTTTGTTGCCAAGGCCGCGATCCGGGCCTAGTTTCCGTCATCATAAAGACCGGCCCGACAATCAGACAAGGACGGCGATGGGAGCGGTACGGCCCTGGGAGAAGAGCTATCCACCCGGCGTGCGTTGGGATGCGCCGATCGAGACGGTACCGCTCACCGAGCTGTTCGACCGGTTCACCGCAAGATGGGCTGACAAGCCGGCGCTCGAGTATCGCGACCGCAAGACCACCTATGCCGAGCTGCACGATGCGGTGGACGCGGTTGCCGCGGGGCTGATGGAGCTCGGCGCCGGCCCCGGCAAGTCGGTTGCACTCTATCTGCCCAACACGCCCTATCACCCGATCAGCTTCTTTGCCGCTCTGCGCTGCGGCGCGCGCGTGGTGCACCTCTCGCCGCTCGATGCGGAGCGGGAGCTTGCCCACAAGCTCGAGGATTCGCGTGCGCGCATTCTCGTCACCACCAACGTCGGCTTCATGGCGCTGATGGCGCAGAAGCTCAAAGCCGACGGGCTGGTGGAGCACCTCGTCGTCGGCGACGACACCGCGTTCGGGCCTTCGCCGATCCCGACGACGCCGATTCCCGCCGACGGGTCGGTCGTGCGCTTCGAGGCGCTGCGCACCGCCGGAGCCCAAAAGCTTCCTCGGCAATGGCCGCAGGTGAATGTCGAGGACATCGCCCTGCTGCAATACACCGGCGGCACCACCGGCAAGCCCAAGGGGGCGATGCTGACGCACGCCAACCTTTCCGCCGCCTGCGCGATGTTCAAGGTCTGGGGTGACCCGCAGCGCATCTCCGAGCCGGGCACCGACCGGCTGATCTGCGTGCTGCCGCTGTTCCACATCTACGCGCTCACCACCGTGCTGTTGCGCGGCCTGCAGGAAGGCAACGAGCTGCTGCTGCGCGTGAAGTTCGACGTCGACACGGCGCTCAACGACATCGAGGTGAAGAAGGCGACCGTGTTCGCCGGCGTGCCGACCATGTGGATCGCGCTCGCCAACGTGCCCGATATCGCCAAGCGCGACCTCTCCTCGCTGCGCTACGTTGCCTCCGGCGGCGCGCCGCTGCCGGTGGAGGTGGCCGATCGCTTTCAGAAGCTGACCGGCCACAAGCTGGGCGGCGGCTGGGGCATGACGGAGACGTCGCCCGCGGGAACCGCGCTGCCCCGGCAATGGACCGGCAAGGCGGGCTCGGTCGGCCTGCCGATGCCCGGCGTCACCATCGAGATCGTGGCGCTGGACGATCCGCGCCGCGTGCTGGGCCCCAACGAGAAGGGCGAGATGCGCATCAAGGGCCTCAACATCACCAAGGGCTACTGGAATGCGCCGGAGGAGACGGCGGCCGCCTTCGTCGATGGGTGGTTCCTCACCGGCGACATCGGCACCATGGACGAGGACGGCTATATCTATCTCGTCGACCGCAAGAAGGACATGATCCTGTCCGGCGGGTTCAACGTCTATCCGCGCACCATCGAGGAGGCGATCTACGAGCATCCCGCCGTCGCGGCGGTGAGCGTGATCGGCGTGCCGGACGGCTATCGCGGCGAGGCCGCCAAAGCGTTCGTGCAGCTCAAGCCCGGCTCACAAGCCTTCACGCTGGACGAGCTGCGCCTGTTCCTCGCCGACAAGCTCGGCAGGTACGAGATGCCGGCGCACCTGGAGTTCCGCGACGCGTTGCCGAAGACGCCCGTCGGCAAGCTGTCGAAGAAAGAGCTGATCGAGGAGGAGCGGCGCAAGCGAACGGTGCAGGCTGCCGCCGAGTGAAGGTGATGGACAACCTTGCGGTTGTCATCCTCTGGCTTGTCCCGAGGATCCAGCGGACCGCAAGCGCCGGAGCAAGCTGAGGAATGGATGGTCGGGACAAGCCCGACCATGACAACGCACAAGAGGACATGACCATGGTCGACGCCGTCATCGTATCCACCGCCCGTACGCCGATCGGACGCGCCGTGCGCGGCGTATTCAACCTGACCCATGGCGCCGACATGGGCGGCCACGTGGTCGCGCATGCGGTCAAGCGCGCCGGCATCGACCCCGGCGACGTCGAGGACGTGACGCTGGGCTGCGCCAATCCCGAGGGCGCAACGGGCGGCAACATCGCGCGCCAGGCGGCAATCCGCGCCGGAATGCCGGTGACAGTCGCCGGCCAGACGGTCAACCGCTTCTGCTCCTCGGGCCTGCAGGCGATCGCGCTCGCCGCCAACAGCATCACCCAGGGCGGCGTGCCGGTGGCCGTGGCGGGGGGCCTGGAGTCCATCAGCCTCGTGCAGATGAACATGAACACCAAGTTCTACCGCAACGAGTGGATCGTGGAGCACAAGGGCGCGCTCTACATGCCGATGATCGAGACCGCCGACATCGTTGCCAAGCGCTACGGCATCAGCCGCCAGGCCCAGGACGAGTACGCCCTGATGAGCCAGCAGCGCACGGCCGCCGGCCAGAAGGCCGGCAGGTTCGATGCCGAGATCGTGCCGATGACCACCATCATGCAGGTCGAGAACAAGGAGACGAAGGAGATTTCCAAGCGCACCGTCACCTTCGAGCGCGACGAGGGCAACCGGCCCGACACCACGCTGGAAGGCCTCGCCAAGCTGCAGCCCGTGCGCGGCGAGGGACAGTTCATCACCGCGGGCAACGCCAGCCAGCTCTCCGACGGCGCATCGGCGTGCGTGCTGATGTCCGACAAGGAAGCGGCCAAGCGCAAGATCAAGCCGATGGGCATCTTCCGCGGCTTTGCGGTGGCCGGCTGCGAGCCCGATGAGATGGGCATCGGCCCGATCTACGCGATCCCGCGCCTGCTCCAGCGCACCGGCGTAAAGATGGAAGACATCGGCCTGTGGGAGCTCAACGAGGCGTTCGCCAGCCAGGTGCTCTACATCCGCGACAAGCTCGGCATCCCCCAGGACAAGCTCAACGTCGACGGCGGCGCCATCTCCATCGGGCACCCCTACGGCATGTCGGGCGCCCGCATGACCGGCCACGCGCTGATCGAGGGCAAGCGCCGCGGCGTGAAGTATGCCGTCGTCACCATGTGCATCGGCGGCGGCCAGGGTGCCGCCGGCCTGTTCGAGATCGTTTGAGGGAGAGAGACATGGACCTTCGCTTCAGCCCCGAAGAGAACGCCTTCCGCCAGGAGCTGCGCGGCTTCTTCTGCTCGGCCGTGCCCGAGACCATCCGCAAGAAGGTCATGGAGAACCGCCACCTCAGCAAGGAGGAGATGGTCACCTCCCACAAGGTGCTGCACGCCAAGGGCTTCACCGTGCCGCATTGGCCCAAGGAGTGGGGCGGCTCGGATTGGACGCCGGTGCAGCACTACATCTACACCGAGGAGCTGCAGTACAACGGCGTGCCGCAGCCGCTGCCCTTCAATGTCTCCATGTGCGGCCCTGTGGTGATCGCCTTCGGCACCGAGGAGCAGAAGAAGCGCTTCCTGCCGCGCATGGCGTCGCTCGACGACTGGTGGTGCCAGGGCTTCTCGGAGCCTGGCGCCGGCTCCGACCTCGCCGGCCTCAAGACCACGGCCGTGCGCGCCGGAAGCCCAGGGGGCGACCACTACGTCGTCAACGGCCAGAAGACCTGGACCACGCTGGCGCAGTACGCCGACTGGATCTTCTGCCTGTGCCGCACCGACCCCGCCGCCAAGAAGCAGCTCGGCATCTCGTTCCTGCTCATCGACATGAAGACACCGGGCATCACCGTGCGCCCCATCCAGACCCTGGACGGCGGACACGAGGTGAACGAGGTGTTCTTCGACGAGGTCAAGGTGCCGGTCGAGAACCTGATTGGCCAGGAGAACCGCGGCTGGGACTGCGCCAAGTTCCTGCTCGGCAACGAGCGCACCGGCATTGCCCGCGTCGGCTACTCCAAGCAGCGCGTGCAGCGCATCAAGGAGCTGGCCAGCAAGGTGATGGCCGGTGACAAGCCGCTGATCGAGGACGAGCGCTTCCGCGAGAAGGTGGCGGCCGTGGAGGTGGAGCTGAAGGCGCTGGAGATGACGCAGATGCGCGTGCTCGCGGAGGACCGCAACAAGACAAGATCGCCTGCCGAACCCCAAGTCGTCGATCCTCAAGATCAAGGGCAGCGAGATCCAGCAGGCGACCACCCACCTGCTGCTGGAGATCGCCGGCCCCCTGGCGGTTCCCTACCAGGCCGACAGCGAGGACGCCGAGTTCGGCTCCAACGAGCCCAACGACTATCTGGAGTGGGCAGCGCCGGCCGCACCCGCCTACTTCAACTATCGCAAGACCACCATCTACGGCGGCTCCAACGAGATCCAGCGCAACATTCTGGCCAAGGCCGTGCTGGGGTTTTGATGTCGTCGCGCCGCGTCCCCTCTCCCCGTTTGCGGGGAGAGGGAGCAGTTGGAGTGATGTATGAGTATTGAGACGTGGCTGGCATTCACCGCCGCTTCCTCCGTCCTGCTGATCATTCCGGGCCCCACCATCCTTCTCGTAATCTCCTACGCGCTGGGCCGCGGCATGCGCACGGCACTGCCCGTCGCCATTGGTGTGGCGCTCGGGGACTTCACCGCCATGACGCTGTCGATGCTGGGCGTAGGCGCGCTCTTGGCCGCCTCTGCGCTCCTGTTCACGGCGCTGAAATGGCTGGGCGCGGCCTACCTCGTGTGGCTCGGCATCCAGTTGTGGCGTGCTGGCAGCTCGCTCAACGCTCAGCCGCGCGAGGACAATTCCTCTGCGCTGCGCATGATGGGTCACGCTTGGCTGGTGACCGCGCTCAATCCCAAGGGCATAACTTTCTTCATAGCGTTCCTGCCGCAGTTCATCGATAGAAATGCCGACTTCTGGACGCAGATGCTCATCTTCGAGTCGACCTTCATCTGCCTGGCGTTCGCCAACGCCATCGGCTATGCGCTGGTCTCTTCGCGGGCGCGGAGGCTGGTGCAGAGCGAGCGTGCCGTCGGCATTTTCAATCGCATCGGCGGCACCTTGCTGATCGGCGCGGGTGTGGCCGCCGCCAGTGCTCGCAACGCGTAGCCGCAAGTCTCAAGGAAGCGCGATCACTGGCGCAAGGGGAGTAGACATGGACTTCGATCTCAACGACGAGCAGCGCCAGCTGAAGGACAGCGTCGAGCGGCTGCTCGCCGACACCTACGGCGATCTCAACCAGCGCCTGGGCTACATGAAGGAGCCCAAGGGCTACAGCGCCGCCATGTGGCAGCAGTACGCCGAGCTGGGCCTGCTGGCGGTATCGTTCGCCGAGGAGCACGGCGGGCTGGGCCAGGGCCTCACCGAGACCATGATCATCGCCGAGGCGCTCGGCCGGGCGCTGGCGGTGGAGCCGTATCTCGCAACCGTGGTCATGAGCGGCGGGGTGCTGCGGCACGCCGGCAATGCGGGCCTGCTCAAGGAGCTGGTGCCGGCCATCGCCGAGGGCAAGCTGACCCTGGCGCTTGCGCATCAGGAGAAGCAAGCGCGCTTCGATCTTGCCGATACGGCAACGACTGCGCGGGCTGACGGCAAGGGCGGCTATACGCTGGAAGGCGAGAAGGTGGTGGTGCTCGCCGGCGACAACGCCGACAAGCTGATCGTGACGGCGCGCGTCTCGGGCGCACGCAACGAGCGCGGCGGCATCGGGCTGTTCCTCGTCGATGCCAAGGCCAACGGCGTGACGCGACGCGGCTATCCCACGCAGGACGGCATGCGCGCCGCCGACGTGACCTTGTCGGCCGTCAAAGTCGGGCCGGAGGCGGTGGTGGCGGGTCCCGACAAGGGGCTGGCGGTGCTGGAGCGGGCGATCGACGAGACCATTGCGGCGCTCGCTGCCGAGGCCGTGGGCGCCATGGCGGGCCTCACCGAGCTGACCGTCGAGTACCTGAAGACGCGCAAGCAGTTCGGCGTGCCGATCGGCTCGTTCCAGGTGCTGCAGCACAAGGCGGTCGACATGCTGACGGCGCTGGAGGAGGCGCGCAGCATGGCCTTCTACGCCACCATGATGGCGGCCGAGCCCGACGTGAACGAGCGCGCGCAAGGCCATGGCCGCGGCCAAGGTGCAGATCGGCAAGTCGGCGCGCTTCGTCGGCGAGACGGCGATCCAGCTGCACGGCGGCATCGGCATGACCATGGAGTACAAGGCCGGCCACTACTTCAAGCGGCTGACCATGATCGACATGGCCTACGGCGACGCCGACCACCACCTGCGCGAGCTGGCGCGGATGGGTGGGCTTTCGTAGGGTGCAATAGGCGGCAGCCGTATTGCACCGATCTCACCTCGTCGATGAAAGACGGCGCAATGCGGCTATCGTCTTATTGCGCCCTACGCGCGTCGCGGAGCCTCGCCATGCCCTCTCCGAAGCCCTTCACCCTCCATATCCCCGACGCTGACATCGCCGACCTGCGCGAGCGCCTGGCACGCACGCGCTGGCCCGACGAGCCGCCGCTGGAGCCTTGGTCGACGGGCACCAGCGTGGCCTACGCCAAGGCCATCACCGAATACTGGCGCACGGGCTTCGACTGGCGGGCGTGGGAGGCCAAGCTCAACGGCTTCAAGCAGTTCACGGTGCCGATCGGCGGCATCGACCTGCACTTCATCCACGAGCCGTCCCGCAAGGAAGGCGCCATGCCGCTGCTGATCTCGCACGGCTGGCCGGGCTCGGTGTTCGAGTTCCACAAGATCCTGCCGCTGCTGACCGAGCACTTCACGGTGATCGCACCGTCGCTGCCGGGCTACACGCTGTCGTTCAAGCCCGGGCAGCAGCGCTTCGGCGTGATCGAGATTGCCGACCTCTATGCCAAGCTGATGACCGACGTGCTGGGATATGAGCGCTACGGCGTGCAGGGCGGCGACTGGGGCGGCTTCGTCGCCTCGGTGATGGGCCACAAGCATCCCGAGCGGCTCACCGGCATCCATATCAACCTGCTGGCCGTGCGACGCGATCCGGCGATGCTGCAGAACCCGACGGCGGAGGAGAAGAAGTACCTGGGCGAGCTCAATCACTTCCTGAAGGAGGAGATGGGCTACCAGTGGATCCAGGGCACCAAGCCGCAGACGCTCGCCTTCGGCCTCACAGACTCGCCCGCGGGGCTCGCCGCATGGCACCTGGAGAAGTTCCGCGCCTGGACCGACTGCGACGGCGATCCCGAGAACGCGCTGAGCCGCGACGAGATGCTGGCCAACATCGCGCTCTACTGGTTTACGGGCGCGATCGGCTCGTCGTTCTGGCCCTACTACGCGCGCATGCACGGCCCCTGGCCGATCGGCGACGGACAGACCGATTGACGTGCCCATGGGCTACGCCGAGTTTCCCAAGGAGATCCTGCGCCCGCCCCGCTCGGTGGCCGAGAAGACCTACACCGACATCAGGCGCTGGAGCGTGATGGAGAAAGGCGGGCACTTCGCGGCGCTGGAGCAGCCCGACGCCCTGGCGCGCGAGGTGATCGGCGTTCTTCGCGGGGATGTAGGGCGCAATAGCGAAGCCGTATTGCGCCGTGCACCGTGGATCGGTGCAATACGGCTGACGCCTATTCGCACCCTACGGCATCGGCAGCGCCTCGTGCTCCTTGAGCACGCGGCCGCTGTCGTTCTCGGCCTCCACCAGCTTGACCCGGTAGCCCCACAGCTGGGCCAGGCACTGCAAGGTGCGCTCGGCTTCCGTCTTGTCGAGCAGCACGCCATTGCGCACGTGGTGGGTCAGCACCAGCCGCCGGCTTCCCGAGAGGTCGGCGTCGGTTACCTGCAGATCGGGGTCTTGCGTCGAGACGTCGTAATGCAGTGCCAGGCGCCGCCGCAGATCGCGGTAGCCTTGCTCGTTGTGGATCGCCGCGACGTCCATGACGCTTTCCTTGGCGTCGTCGTTGACCGCGAACAGGCGGAAATCGCGGATCAGCTTGGGGCTCAGGAACTGCAGGATGAAGCTCTCGTCGCGGTAGTCCGTCCAAGCCTGGCGCAGCGTGCCCATCCAATCCTCGCAACCAGCGATGGCGGGGAACCACTCGCGGTCTTCGGCCGTGGGCTCGGTGCAGATACGCCGGATGTCGTTCATCATGGCGAAGCCGAGCGCATAGGGGTTGAGGCCGCTGAAGCGGCGGTCGTTGAAGGCCGGCTGGAAGATGACCGAGGAGTGCGAGTGCAGGAACTCCAGCATGGTGCCGTCGGTCAGCAGGCCGCGCTCGTAGAGGCGGTTCAGGATCTCGTAGTGCACGAACGTAGCGCAGCCCTCGTTCATCATCTTGGTCTGCCGCTGCGGATAGAAGTACTGCGACAGCAGGCGCACGATGCGCAACAGCTCGCGCTGCCAGTCCTCGAGCTTGGGCGCGTTCTTCTCCAGGAAGTAGAGCAGGTTCTCCTCGGGCAGGCCGAGGCGGCGCTGCTCGTTCTGCACGTCGGTCGGCTCGGCCGTGCCCTCGCGCACGATCTCGGGCAGGGTGCGGTAGATCGGATCGAAGGTGGCCTCCTCGTGCGCCCGCCGCCGCGCCGCGCGTTCCTTGTCGCGCTGGACGATGTTGCGCTGCCTGGGCCTCAGATCGCGGCTGACGCCCTGATTCATCAGGGCGTGCGCGGCATCGAGCACGCTCTCCACCGCACTCTCGCCGTAGCGCTCCTCGCATTCGGCGACGTAGCTCTTGGCGAAGCTCAGGTAGTCGATGATGTGGTCGGGCTGCGTCCACATCTGGAACTGGTAGTTGTTCTTGAAGAAGTGGTTGTGGCCGTAGGCCGCGTGCGCGATCACCAGCGCCTGCATGGTCATGGAGTTCTCCTCCATGACATAGCTGATGCAGGGGTCGGAATTGATGACCAGCTCGTAGGCGAGACTGCGCATGCCGCGCTTGTAGTAGGCCTCGTCGCGGGCAAAGCGCTTGCCGAACGACCAGTGCCGGTACATCAGCGGCATGCCGATCGAGGAGTAGGAATCGAGCATCTGCTCGGCGGTGATCACCTCGATCTGGTTGGGATAGATGTCGAGGCCAAGCTCGCCGACGGCGATCTCGGCCATGGTGTCGTGCACCTTGCGGATCAGCTCGAAGGTCCACTCGGGCCCGTCGAACAGCGGACGCACTTGAGAAGTCTTGCGCCGGGGAAGCTTTGTCGCCTGGGTGGTCGCCACGTTCGTGCTCCTCAAGCCGCCGCGTCGCTGGCGGAGAACAGCTCGTGGAAGACGGGGTAGATGTCCTCCGGAGCGGCAACGCGGCGCATGGCGAAGTTCTTGTGCCGGCGGCCGACGTGCGTATAGCCGTGCCACACCGGCGTCTCCTGCGAATCGTTGAAGCGCTCGCCGTGCGTCGTCTCGATGTAGGCGAAGTACTGGCAGATGGGCAGCACGTCCTTGTCGAGGAGCTGCATGCAGCGCGGCATGTCGTCGTGGAAGTTGTCGCCGTCGGAGGCCTGCGCGGCATAGATGTTCCAGTCCGCCGGGGAGTAGCGTGCCCGCACCACGGTCAGCATCTCCTCGAGCGCCGTGGAGATGACGGTGCCGCCGGTCTCGGTGCCGCGGAAGAAGGTCTCCTCGTCGACCTCGGCGGCGGTGCTGGTGTGGCGGATGAAGACCAGGTGAACCTCGCGGTAGTAGCGCGTCAGGAATACGTGCAGCAGCATGAAGAAGCGCTTGGCGAGGTCCTTCAGCGGCTCGGTCATGGAGGCCGAGGCGTCCATCAGGCAGAACATCACCGCCTGCGTGGTGGGCTTGGGCACGCGCTCGAAGCGGTTGTACTGCAGGTCGATGGGATCGATGTAGGCGATGGTGCGCCTGAGCCGCTGCTTGTGCTCCAGCGATGCGCGCAGCGCGGCGATCTTGGCAGCGCTCGGCAGGTCCTCGGCCTCGGCCGCCGCCAGCTCCTCCTCGAGCCGCTTGATCTCGGCCTCGCTCGGCCGCCGCAGCGCCATGCGCCGGCCCATGCTCTTCCGCATGGTGCGCGTGTGGTTGAGCCGGGCGGGCGGGCCGTCGGTGGTGAAGCCCGCGCGCGCCGTCTTGGGCGCCTTCAGGTCCTTGAGCCTGACCTTGATGAGGTTGGGCAGCTTCAGGTCGTCGAAGAACAGATCGAGGAACTCCTCCTTCGTCAGCGTGAAGGTGAACTCGTCCTGACCCTCCCCGTCGGGGCTGCCCTTGCTGCCGCGCCCGCCTCCGCCCTGGGGCTTGGGGATCTCGTCGCCGACCTGGTACTCCTCGTTGCCGGGCAGCACGTAGTCGCGCACGCCGCTGTTGCGGCCAAGCCCGAACGAGGGCTCGCGCAGGCTCTTGGAGCGAATGGTGACCTTCTCGGAGCCCTCGGCCTCCGACACTTTACGCGTCTTGAGCGAATCCTTGATGGCCTCGCGAATCTCCGCCTTGGCGCGGCGCAGGAACCGCTGGCGATTGCCGAGGCTCTTGGACTTCGGATTGAGCCGCCGATCGACGATTTGCATCAGGCCATCCGCCACCGCGTTTCCAGGGACCCAGACCGGTATTGCGCGCGCAGCCGTGCCTTAGCCGAGGGCGCGCCAGCCCAGGATGTACCACGGAGAGGCTTGGCCCGCACGCGTCCGATCAGCTCGACTTCTTCACCCGCATGTACCATTCGACAAGCCGGCGGACCTGCCGGGGGGTGTAGCCGCGCTCGACCATGCGCTGCACGAACTCCTCGTGCTTCTTCTCGGTCTCGCTATCCTGCTTCTTGCCGAAGCTGATCACGGGCAGCAGGTCCTCGACCTGGCTGAACATGCGCCGCTCGATCACCTCGCGGATCTTCTCGTAGCTGGTCCAGCTCGGGTTCTTGCCGCCGTTCTTGGAGCGGGCGCGCAGCGAGAACTTGACCACCTCGAAACGGAAGTCCTTGGGGTTGGCGATGCCCGCCGGCTTCTCGATCTTGGAGAGCTCCTGCTCCAGCACCTGGCGGCTCATCAGCTGGCCGGTGTCGGGGTCCTTGAAGTCGTGGTCCTCGATCCAGGCGTCGGCGTAGGCGACGTAGCGGTCGAACAGGTTCTGGCCGAAGTCGTTGTAGGATTCCAGGTAGGCCTTCTGGATCTCGTTGCCGATGAACTCGGCGTACTTTGGCGACAGCTCCTCCTTGAGGAACTCAACCCAACGCGCCTCGGTCTCCTCCGGCATCTGGTCGCGGCGCACCGCCTGCTCAATCACGTAGAGCAGGTGGACGGGGTCGGCCGCCACCTCGTGGGTGTCGAAGTTGAAGGTCTCGGACAGGATCTTGTAGGCAAAGCGCGTGGAGGCGCCGTCCATGCCCTCGGTGACGCCGGCCGCGTCGCGATACTCCTGGATGGTCTTGGCGTGCGGGTCGGTGTCCTTGAGGCTCTCGCCGTCGTAGATGCGCATCTTGGAGAACAGCGAGGAGTTCTCGTGCGGCTTGAGGCGCGTCAGCACCGAGAAGCGCGCCAGCATGTTGAGCGTGCCGGGCGCGATGTCGGCGTCCTTGAGCTCGCTCGACGTCAGCAGCTTCTCGTAGATCTGCTTCTCCTCGGTGACGCGCAGGCAGTAGGGCACCTTGATGACGCTGATGCGGTCGAGGAACGCCTCGTTGTTCTTGTTGGCGCGGAAGCACTGCCACTCGCTCTCGTTGGAGTGGGCGATGATGAGGCCCTGATAGGGCATGGCGCCGACGTTCTCGGTGCCGACGTAGGTGCGGTCCTGCGTGGCGGTCAAGAGCGGGTGCAGCATCTTCAGCGGCGCCTTGAACATCTCCACGAACTCCAGGACACCCTGGGTCGTGCGGTTGAGGCCGCCCGAGTAGGAGTAGGCGTCAGCGTCGTTCTGGCCGAAATGCTCGAGCTTGCGGATGTCGACCTTGCCGACCAGCGCCGAAATGTCCTGGTTGTTCTCATCGCCTGGCTCGGTCTTGGCGACGCAGATCTGGCGCAGCTTGGAGGGTTGCAGCTTGACGACGGAGAACTTGGAGATGTCGCCGCCGAACTCGTCGAGCCGCTTGACCGCCCACGGCGACATGTTGCCCGACAGCAGGCGCTCCGGGATGCCGTAGCGGTCCTCGAGCATGCGCCCCATGGAAGTCGGATCGAAAAGCCCGAGCGGGCTCTCGAAGATCGGGCTCATGCCGTCGTTGGTGGCGAGAACGTAGACGGGGGCCTTCTCCATCAGGTCCTTGAGGCGGTCGGCCAGCGAGGACTTGCCGCCTCCGACCGGCCCCAGCAGGTAGAGGATCTGCTTTTTCTCCTCCAGTCCCTGGGCTCCATGGCGGAAGAAGCCGACGATGCGCTCGATGGTCTCCTCCAGACCGTAGAAGTCCTTGAAGGCCGAGTAGACCTTGAGCGTGCGGTTCATGAAGATGCGGCCAAGGCGCGAGTCCTTGGCGGTGTCGACGAGCTCGGGCTCCCCGATAGCCCGCAGCATGCGCTCGGCAGTACTTGCGTACATGGAAGGGTCGGTGCGGCAGCCTTCCAAGTAGTCCCGCAAAGTCAACCGGTGCTGCTTCTGGCTTTCGTAAGCCTGTGCGTAGACGTCGAAGATATTTTCCTTCGTTGTCATGTCTCTTCGCCTCTGCGGCCGGCGTATCTCAGCAAAGATTAGACCAAAAAAATGCGGCGGGCATAAGTACCCCGCATCGTGCGCCTGTCTGGCTGAGGGTCTATGGCCGTTTCGCCACTCCCGGCATTCCGCACACTAGAGATGGTGCCGTAACCGCCGAAATAGAAGGGAATTTCCTGCAACTCGCGCCTCTCGCAATACTCCGCGTCACCGGCGCCCAGCGCACCTCATAGCGTGCCCGGCAAGGTAGGATTGAACGCTTGTTCACCACCGGCCGCACGTATCGGCGGCAATATCGGCTTGCGGTGCCGCTGCATCGGCGAATCACTTGCCTCGTGCGGCCACGCCCAGGCGCCTGCCTCAGGCCGCAACAGCATCGAGGCGGACAGCGATGCCGGCCCGGGCCATGTAGCGCTTGGCCTCCCCGATCGTGAACTCGCCGTAATGAAAGATCGAAGCGGCGAGCACGGCGCTGGCGTGCCCCTGCCGTACACCCTCCACCAGGTGGTCGAGGTTGCCGACCCCGCCGGATGCGATGACGGGGACACGCACGGCGTCGGCGACCGCGCGGGTGAGCGCCAGGTCGAAGCCGGCCTTGGTGCCGTCGCGATCCATGGAGGTGAGCAGGATCTCGCCGGCTCCCAGCTCCACCACCTCGCGGGCGTAGGCAATGGCCTCGAGCCCGGTCGGCTTGCGGCCACCATGAGTGAAGATCTCCCATCGCGGGGTCTCGCCGGGTGCCGAGACGCGCTTGGCGTCGATGGCGACGACGATGCATTGGGCCCCGAACTTGTCGGCGCCTTCGGCGACGAACTGGCGGCGGTGAACCGCCGCGGTGTTGATGGAGACCTTGTCCGCCCCGGCCTTGAGCAGCTTGCGGATGTCCTCGGTGGTGCGCACTCCGCCGCCCACCGTCAACGGCATGAAGCAGCGCTCGGCGGTGCGCTCCACGATCTGGAAGATGGTGTCGCGGTTCTCGTGGCTGGCGGTGATGTCGAGGAAGCAGAGCTCGTCGGCGCCGGCGGCATCGTAGGCGGCGGCCGCCTCGACCGGATCGCCGGCGTCCTTCAAGTCGACGAAGTTGATGCCCTTGACGACGCGGCCGTCCTTGACGTCGAGGCAGGGGATGATGCGGATCTTGAGCACGGCTATTCGAGCGTCGGGGGATCGGGGATGCCTCGGAAGACGGCGGACATGCTGAACGCGATGTCGAGGCCGCCCAGGGGAATCGATCCGTCGCGTCCTTCGATCATCTCGGCTTCGACCGGCCAGGAACCGTCCGCTTGCCGCGCCCAGATCCAGGCGCGAGGTTCATCCTGGCTGCAAACGAGATACGTCTGCAAGGAGGGAAGGGCCGTGTACTCGCGCTGCTTCGTCGTGAGATCGAGCGCAGCGGTGGAGGGCGACAGCACCTCGGCAATGAAGATCGGCTCCGACGTCGAAAGTTCGGAACCGCCGGGCCGCGCCAGATCGACAACGATGTCGGGTCCCCGGACGCTGCGGCCCACGCGCACGGCGAAGTCCGCCATTGCGACTTGGTAGAGGTCGCGGTTCAACTGGCGCATCAGTTCGAACGCAATGTTGGAGCAGACGAGCGCATGGCGTCGCGAGACATTGATCACGGTCCGTATCACGCGTCCGTTGGAAAGCTCGAAGCGGCCCGCCTCGCGCGGCTGGCGTGAGGCCCACTCCAAGAAGGCATCCGGGTGGGTCGGAATGTCGCCGAACGGCTCCTGCCCCCGTTCCGCGAAGCCTGAGTTGTGCAGGTTGGTCATGGCTTTCCCTGCAGAAGCGCCAGCGCCGCTTTGGCATCGAGCCGGCCGTCGTAGAGGGCGCGGCCGGCAATTGCGCCCTCGAGCATAGCATAGTCGGGCCGCAGCAGCGCCTCGATGTCGGCGAGACCCGCGAGGCCGCCCGAGGCGATCACGGGGATAGAGGTGGCGCGCGCCAGCTCGGCAGTGGCCGGCAGGTTCAGGCCCTTGAGGACGCCGTCGCGGTCGATGTCGGTGTAGACCATGGCCGCCACGCCGGCGTCCTGGAAGCGGCGGGCGAGATCGATGGCCGTGAGCTCGCTGGTCTCGGCCCAGCCCTCGACCGCCACCTTGCCGCCGCGCGCGTCGATGCCGACGGCGACGCGGCCGGGAAAGCGCCGGCAGGCGTCGCGCACAAGCGCGGGGTCGCGCACCGCAACGGTGCCGAGGATCACGCGCCGAATGCCCTTGGCGAGCCAGGCCTCGATGGTGGCGAGATCGCGGATGCCGCCACCGAGCTGCACCGGCATGGAAACGGCGCCGAGGATCGCCTCCACCGCGGGTGCGTTGACCGGCTTGCCGGCGAACGCGCCGTTGAGATCGACGATGTGCAGGTAGCGGAAGCCCTGGGCCTCGAACGCGCGGGCCTGCGCTGCGGGATCGTCGTTGAAGACGGTGGCCTCAGCCATCTCGCCCAGCTTCAGGCGTACGCACTGGCCGTCTTTCAGATCGATGGCTGGAAACAGGATCACCGGTCTAGCCTCGCTGGTGCGCCGCGAACGCGGCGGCGGCCATCAGTTCGCTATGATTGCGGGCGATCAATGGGCGTCATGTTGCTTCTCAGTCAAGATCGCGTTGCGCCGGGCGTACGGGCGTCGAGCGGCCAGGTCGGCCGGCCCCTGACCGAGGCCGATGCCATCGACATCTGGATCGCGCGCTGGCTGCGCATCCGCCGCAAGGATCTGCTCACGCGGTATGGGTGCGATCCCCGCCGGCTGTACGAGATCTGGGAGGAGAAGCGCTTTCCCCGCAGCCGGGACAAGGCCGCCGAGCTGTTCGCTGCCCGCCATCCGGGCCTGATCGACCGCATCGACTTCGGTGCGCACCGGCGCATTCCCCGCCGGCCGCCCCCCGAGTTGCAGCCGGGCCTGTTCGACGACGCGGCCCTGCCGGAACAAAATTAGAACTCCCCCTCGACTACCGGCGCGAATCGCGGCATGTTCCCTCTACGTTCCGCCGTCTGGTCCGGCGTCGTGGCGGAAACCTCTTCTCGTTGCCAA
Source organism: uncultured Alphaproteobacteria bacterium (assembly GCA_963756735.1). Taxonomy (GTDB): domain Bacteria; phylum Pseudomonadota; class Alphaproteobacteria; order Rhizobiales; family Hyphomicrobiaceae; genus AWTP1-13. Next base: position 40,392 of record CAVWOY010000014.1, on the reverse strand, counting down.
CCCCCACCCAGCGAGCCCCGCCATGCGCACCTATCTCATCACCTACGATGCCGCAGCCCCCAGCCGCCACGCCATCGCCAGCACCATCATGCAGCTGGGCGAGGCCTGGGCTCGGCCGCTCGACGCCACCTGGTACGTACAGTCGAACGACCGCCCCGGCGCGCTGGAGCAGCGGCTTACGGCACTGCTGGACGGTGAGGACGGGCTGCTGATCCAGCAGGTGGAGGAGAGCGGGGTGCTGCTCAACACGGCGCTGCGCTGGTTCAGGAAGCGCCGTCAGGAAACCGCCGCGGCCAGCAATGTGGTGGCATTCCCGACTGCTGCGGAGCTGCCAGAGGCCAAGGCGGCCTAGTCAAAATCAGATGCCCCTTGGGGCTGCCCCTCACCCCAGCACTCTCCCCGCTTGCGGGGAGAGGGAGTTTCACGGGCGCCACCTCAGGAAGTTGGCGATCAGCTTGAGGCCGAGCAGCTGGCTCTTCTCGGGGTGGAACTGGGTGCCGGCGAGGTTGTCGCGCCCCACCATCGCCGTCACCGGCCCGCCGTAGTCGGCCTCTGCCACCAGCGCCGTGCGATCGGGCGTGGCCAGGTGGAAGGAGTGGACGAAGTAGGCGTGCAGGCCGTCGCGACCGGTTGGGATGCCCCTGAGCAGTGCGTGGTCCTTGACCACGTTCAGGGTGTTCCAGCCCATGTGCGGGATCTTGAGCTCGGGGTTGCTGGGCTCGATCGCCTTGACGTCGCCCTTGATCCAGCCGAGCCCCGGCGTGATGCGGAACTCCAGCCCGCGCTCGGCCATCAGCTGCGCCCCGACGCAGATGCCGAGGAATGGCCGGCCTTTCCGCCGCACGCTTTCTTCGAGCGCCTCGCGCATGCCGGAAACGGCTTCGAGCCCGCTCTTGCAGTCGGCGAAGGCGCCGACCCCTGGCAGCACGATGCGATCGGCGGCGGCGACGTCCGCCGCGCTCGAGGTCACCGCGATCGAGACGTCCGCCTCGGTCTCGCGTGCGGCCCGCTCGAAGGCCTTGGCGGCCGAGTGCAGATTGCCCGAGCCGTAGTCGATGATGACGAGGCGCTGCATGGGTTGCTCAGGAACGGATGCCCTGCAGCGAGCCGATGACGGGGGTCCGGCCGGGTACGGCGGCCGGACGGCCGCTGACTCCAGCGCCCGCGGCAGGCGCAATCACCGGCTGGTCGGGCAGCCACGCATCGAAAAACCGGCGCTCGCACTCAGCCACGTTGCGGCCCGTGACGGAGCCGAGCGTCCGCCAACCTCCGCGCTCGAGCCCCCAGCGGCGCAGCGTGTCGGCCTCCAGGCCGATCAGCAGGTGCACGCCGATGACGGCCATGGTGATCCAGCCGGCGTCGAGCGCCGCGGCCCAGCGCACCAGCTCCAAAAAGCCGCTCAGGACGACATAGGCGAGGAACGGCCACCACAGCCGGTTGGCCAGCAGCCACAACGGCGTGAACAGCGCCGCGAGCCACGAGAACCCATCCTTGACGAACACCACGCTGGCCGCCCGGTCGATGCGGTCGGCGGGCGGGTTGGGCGGCTCGTGCACGGTGAACGTGAGCATGGACGCTGCTTGCCGTGGGTTCGTAGGCCCTCGTTCTAGTCGCATGCCGGTTGGAAGGCGAGCGGTTTGGCGACCTTGGCGGCAGCCCGCATCGCGCCCCCCCGCCACTGGGCCCTCGCCCGGGCCCTGATCACCAGCGCTAGTGGTGCACGTGGCCGCCGCCGGATTGGGCGCCGATGGGGGCGACGCGATACTCCACCTCCACGGCTCCGGCCTTCTGAAACACCAGCGTGCCCTTGACCGGCTGTCCCGCTTTGAGGCCGGAGGAGAGGCCCATGAACATCAAGTGATAGCCGCCGGGTTTTAGCTCCACGGTCTGGCCAGGCTTGATCTCCAAGCCGTCCGCCAGGCGGCGCATCCTCATGACGTTGTTGCTCATCGCCATCTCGTGCACCTCCACCTCGGCGGCAATCGGCAGCGAGCCGCCGATCAGCCGATCGGGCTCCTTGCCGGTGTTGGTGATCTTGACGTAGCCGCCCGCGACCTTGGCGCCGCCGGGCGTCGCGCGCGCCCAGGGCGCCTCGATCACGAGGGCGCCGATGCTATAGGTCGGCGACGCCGGCTTCTTGTCGGCGACGCGCGAGAGCATTGGCGCTTCGCCGGCGGGCGCGTCTGGGCGAGATGTGACGTGACCGAGCGCGGCCGGCAGCGCTGCGTGAACGAGCACGCCGGCCACCGCCAAGACGCTGATCCATCTGCTGCCGCGCATGGCCTTTGCGATCCTTCGTGCTGCACTATGCACAGCGCGCCAACGGGCTCAATGGGACCGTTGGTATCGCCATAGACGGCAACCCGAGGACCGGGTCACACCCGCGGCGGGCGGAGCTGGGCCGGGTCGTAGTAGAAGCGCTCGCGGCGGATGCGGTCGCCGTCCCAGACCTGCAGCGCAAGCTCGTCGAAGCACGCGCATGGACCCGTCGGGCCCGGTCATCTCGAACACCCAGTTGATCACCACGCGATCGCCGTCGACGAGAAACGTCTCGACGCGGCGCGTGCGCATCGCCGCCAGGCCCGCCAGCACCGCCTTCTCATGCTCGACAAGCGTCTGCCGCCCGACGCGCGGCGGCAGCCCGTTCTCCTGCATGGATGCGTCGGGGTGATAGAAGTCCTCGATCGCCTTCACGTACTCGCCCCGCTCGACCAGGGCGATGAAGGCCTGCACCGTCGCGCGGCTCGGCATGGCACTCGACCTCCGGCTTGCTGAGGAGGACGCCGGCCACTAGAAGGGCCGCCCCCAGCCCCAGGCATATGGGCTGCGGCCGAAGGGGCGCTGAAAGCGGTACGAAAGGCTTCCGGATCGCGGCGGCGCCTGATGGTGATGCCGCCCTGCGGATCGGTGCTCATGACGACGATGAAATCCGTGCCGCTGCCGGTCTCGCGGCTGATGTCCTCGTCCGAGACGATGAACGAGGAGCCGGGCGACACGATCTGCGCGATGCGCTCGATGGCCTCCTTGGGGATGACGATGCGGTCGAGCGCGGCCTTGGCGGCCGCCGGGTCGGTCGCAACCGCGTCGGCTTGGAGGCCGGTGCGGCGCTGGCCCTTGACCGGCGGCGGAGCCTGCGAAGGGGCGCCGTCGTAGAGCGATACTGCTTCCAGCGCAGCTCGGCTTCGTCCGCGCCGGCGAAGGCGAGCGCGGTGAACACGTAGGTGCCGAGCGGCTGGTCGGGGCTGGCGATCGTCACGGGCATGTCGAACAGCGGCTCGCGCGACTGGCGCACGTAGAGGCGCTGCGTCTTGCGGCTGATGAAGATCGAGATCGGCGACACCTTGCGCTGGGCGTCCTTGGCCTCGCTCCTCGGCGGCGAGCCTGGCGTTCTCGGCCGCCCGCGCCGCCTCGCGCAGGCGCGCCAGCTCGTCCTGGATGGGGGCGACCTCGGCCTCCACCTTCTCGAGCGCCGCCTGCGCTTGCGCCGCTGGTCGAGGGCTGCGGCCTTGGCGTCCTGCGCGCGCTTGACGGCCTCGGGCGGCCGGCGGTCTCGAACTGACGCTCCGCCTTCCACAGCTGTGCGTCGGCCTTGGTCTTGGCGGCCTGCAGCCACGCGCAGGGACCTTGTTGCGCGCGCGGCCTCTCTGCTCAGCTTGGCCGCGGCAAGCCGCGCCTCGTCGGCCTTGGCTTTGGCCGCCCGCGCTTCCGCCGCCTTGGCAGCCGCGAGCGCCCTCAGACTTTGCGGCGGCGGCGACGATTGCGCGCTCGCCCTCGAGCGCGACGGGGCTTGGGCCAGGGCGGGGCGTGAGGCTGGCGCAGGCTGGGGATCAGGCAGCAGCGGCGCGGGCTTGAACAGCAGGGGGTGGGTGAGATCGATCGGGCGCAACGTCGTCGCGCATGACGAGGATGCGCATGCCGAGCCTGGTGACCCCGAACAGCTGCTCGGCGAAGTCGCGGCGGCATGCGGATGCAGCCGTGCGAGGCGGGATAGCCGGGCAGCGCGCCCGCGTGCAGCGCGATCCCGGACCAGGTGATGCGCTGCATGTGCGGCATGGAGGCATCGTCGTAGAGGTTGGAGTAGTGCTCCACCTTCTTCTGCAGGATGCTGTAGATGCCGGCCGGCGTCTCGTAGCCGGCCCGGCCCGTGGAAACTGGCGCCCGCATGACCCAGCCGTCGGCGTCGTAGAGGGTGACGCGCTGGCGGCTGAGCGACACCACCGCCAGCACCGGCGAGCCCGCCGGCCGCGACTGGATGATGGCCTCGGCTTGCGCGGAGCGGGCGTTCTCGGCCGCAGCAGGACCTGCAACGGTAGGCCAAGACAGCTGCAATGCACGGCACCGAGCGCGTGGCGCCAGCATGCCCAGGGCGCGGACGAGCGAATACGGCGAGTCAATGGAATGGTCAGTCATATCGCGTGCAGTCCCTGGCGTCGGCCCCGCTACGCATGCCAACGCAGATGCATGATTGCATGTCAGAACGTTACAGCGTTCCCTTGGTGGAGGGAATGCGCCCGCTCTGGCGCGGATCGATGGCCACGGCCTCGCGCAAGCGCCCGCGCCAACCCCTTGAAGCAGGTCTCGGCGATGTGGTGGTTGTTCTCGCCGTAGAGGTTGGTCGATGTGCAGCGTGATGCCGGCGTGCTGGGCAAAGGCCTGGAAGAACTCGCGAAACAGCTCGGTGTCCATGTCGCCGAGCTTGGGCCGCGAGAATTGCACCTGCCACACGAAGTGCGGCCGGCCCGACACGTCGATGGCCACGCGCGTCAGCGTCTCGTCCATGGGCAGGTAGGCGCTGGCGTAGCGGGCGATGCCCTGCTTGTCGCCCAGCGCCTTGGCCACGGCCTGGCCCAGCACGATGCCGCAGTCCTCGGTGGTGTGGTGGAAGTCGATGTGCAGGTCGCCCTTGGCCTTCGAGCGTGATGTCGATCAGCGAGTGGCGGGCCAGTTGCTCCAGCATGTGGTCGAGAAAGCCGACGCCGGTGGCGATGTCGTAGGCGCCGGTGCCGTCGAGGTCGACGGTGGCCTTGATCTTGGTCTCCTTGGTGGAGCGGTCGATGGTGGCTTGCCGTTTCACGTGCAACTCGGCCTTGCTTGCGGGGCGGAAACCCAAGCCTTTATCAGCTTGAATGCACCGCTACCATAGCGGCGGCCCCATCATCGCGCCCCTTGATTTACGGGCCGTTCATGCCGACATCGCGGAAGGCTTCGCATGACCGATCCAGCAGCATCCTCAGGCCTTTGGCACGGCACCACCATCCTGACCGTCCGCAAGGGCGGCAAGGTGGTGATCGCCGGCGACGGCCAGGTCAGCCTCGGCGCCACCGTCATCAAGGCCAACGCCAAGAAGGTGCGCTCGCTCGGCAAGGGCGACGTGATCGGCGGCTTCGCCGGCGCCACCGCCGACGCCTTCACCCTGTTCGAGCGGCTGGAGAGCAAGCTCGAGCAGTATCCGGCCCAGCTCACCCGCGCCTGCGTGGAGCTCGCCAAGGACTGGCGCACCGACCGCTACCTGCGGCGCCTGGAAGCCATGATGATCGTCGCCGACCGGCAGGTGACCCTGGTGCTGACCGGCACCGGCGACGTGCTGGAGCCCGAGGGCGGCCTGATGGGCATCGGCTCGGGCGGCAACTATCGCGCTGGCGGCGGCCAAGGCGCTCATCGACACGCCCGCTCGGCGCCGAGGAGATCGCGCGCAAAGCCATGGCGATCGCCGCCGAGATTTGCGTCTATACCAACACCAAGATCGTCATCGAGGCGCTGGAAAGCGCGTGACGGCGGCGGCCGGCCAGCTATTCGAGCTTCCATGTTCCGCCCCATGTCGGCGCCGACCTGCCGCTGATGCGGCGCTGGCTGGAGATGCCGCACATGCGCGAATGGTGGGGCGAGCCGGAGACGGAGCTCGGCTATATCCGCGACATGATCGAGGGCCGCGACACGACGCGGCCGTTCATCTTCTCGGTCGATGGCGAGCCGGCGGGCTATATCCAGTACTGGTTCATCGGCGACCACCAGAACGCCACCTGGATCGCGGACCATCCCTGGCTCGCCGAGTTGCCGTCCGATGCGGTCGGTGTCGACCTGTCGATCGGCGATCCCGGCAAGCTCTCGCAGGGAATTGGCTCGGCGGCGCTGCGCGCGTTTACAGAGCGCCTGGTCAGGCAAGGATACCGGACGATCATCATCGACCCCGACCCGGACAACAGGCGCGCCGTGCGCGCCTATGAGAAGGCCGGGTTCCGCGCCATTCCGCAGCTTCTGGGCCGGACCGGCGACACGCTCATCATGCAGTATCGAATTGAAAGACAACGATCCCAGACCCATGACCAGCTTCTCCCCCCGCGAGATCGTCTCCGAGCTCGACCGCTACATCGTCGGCCAGAAGGACGCCAAGCGCGCGGTCGCCATCGCGCTCCGCAACCGCTGGCGGCGCCAGCAGCTGCCCGACGACCTCAAGGAGGAGGTGCTGCCCAAGAACATCCTGATGATCGGCCCCACCGGCTGCGGCAAGACCGAGATCTCGCGCCGGCTGGCCAGGCTTGCCGGCGCGCCGTTCCTCAAGGTGGAGGCCACCAAGTTCACCGAGGTCGGCTACGTCGGCCGCGACGTCGATTCCATCGTGCGCGACCTGGTCGAGGTCGGCATCGGCCTGATGCGCGAGACCAAGCGCCGGGAGGTCAAGGCGCAGGCCGAGAAGAACGCCGAGGAGCGGGTGCTCGATGCCCTGGTCGGCGCCGAGGCCGCGGCCGGCGACGCGCGAGGAGTTCCGCAAGCGGCTGCAGGGCCAACGAGCTCAACGACAAGGAGATCGAGATCCAGGTGGCCGACGCCGGCCCGCAGCTGCCGACCTTCGACATCCCCGGCGGCCAGGTCGGCATGATCAACCTCAACGAGATGCTGGGCAAGGCGTTCGGCCAGCGCACCAAGCCGCGCAAGATCACCGTCGGCCAGGCCTACGACATCCTGGTCGCGCAGGAGAGCGACAAGCTGCTCGACCAGGACCAGCTGGTGCAGCGACGCCATCGGAGCGTGGAGAACGACGGCATCGTCTTCCTCGACGAGATCGACAAGGTCTGCGCGCGCTCGGAGGGCGGCCGCATCGGCGCCGACGTCTCGCGCGAGGGCGTGCAGCGCGACCTGCTGCCGCTGCTCGAGGGCACCACGGTCTCGACCAAGTACGGGCCGGTGAAGACCGACCACGTGCTGTTCATCGCCTCGGGCGCCTTCCACGTGGCCAAGCCGTCCGACCTGCTGCCCGAGCTGCAGGGCCGGCTGCCGATCCGCGTGGAGCTGAAGCCGCTGACGACGGAGGATTTGCGGCGCATCCTGGTCGAGCCGGAGGCGAGCCTGATCAAGCAGTACGTGGCGCTGATGGAGACCGAGAGCGTGACGCTGAAATTCACCGACGATGCCATCGACGCGCTGGCCGACATCGCCGCGCAGGTGAACTCGACGGTGGAGAACATCGGCGCGCGCCGGCTGCAGACGGTGATGGAGCGGGTGCTCGACGAGATCTCGTTCGACGCCACCGACAAGGGCGGCGAGACGCATCCAGATCGATGCGGCCTACGTGCACGGCCGCATCGGCGACCTCGCCAAGAACGCGGACCTGAGCAAGTTCATCCTGTAGCGCAGGTGCCCGCGCAACCGGGAAGCGCGGGCTCCAACAGAGGCGTTACCCACCGAAAAAATGTCCCTGAATTGAGCCTAACGCTAGCGGAGCAGGCCCCCATGTGGTAGCCCTGCTATTAGCAACCGAGGGTTGTGGCAGGACTGCTCGGATCAGGGAGGGAGCCCATGACACGCCTGTGGCAGGCGACGCTCGCAGTTGTGGCGCTGCTGGCATTTGTCACGCAACCAATGTCCGCGGGGCCGGAGTTTCCCGAGCGCGCCATCCGCATCGTGGTGCCGTTCGGCGCGGGCGGCCTCGCCGACATCACCATGCGGCTCGTCGGCCAGAAGCTGACGGAGCGCACCGGCCAGCAGGTGGTGATCGAGAACCGCCCGAGCGCCGGCGGCATCCTGGCGGCAGCCGCCGTCACGTCGGCGGCGCCGGACGGCTACACCCTGTTCGTGCTTTCGAGCGGCATCGCCATCAGCCGCTCGATGATGAAGACCCTGCCGTTCGATCCCGTCACCGCATTCACGCCGATCTCGACCGTCGCCTTCTTCGACCTGCTGGTGCTGGTCAAGGGCGATTCCCCGCTGCGCTCCATCGCCGACGCGCTGGCCGCCGCTCGTGCGGCACCCGACAAGTTCAACGTCGGCACCATCAATCGCGGGAGCACGCAGAACACGACGGGCGAGCTGCTGCGCTCGACCACCGGCGTGAAGATGACCATCGTGCCCTTCCGCAGCACCGGCGAAGTAGCAACCGCGCTGCTGCGCGGCGACGTCACGATCGGGGTGGAGAGCTATGCGGCGCTCAAAGCCCAGATCGACGAGGGCGCGCTCCGCGCCATTGCCGGCACAGGCAAGGTGCGCTCGGCATCTCTGCCCAACGTGCCGACCTTGCGCGAGAGCGGCGTGGCGGCCGAGGTAGTCGGGTGGAATGCGCTGGTAGCACCCGCGGGCACGCCGGCCGACGCGATTGCCACGCTCAACCGCCACATCCGCGCCATCGTCAACGGCCCGGAGTTCAAGGCGCGCATGCGCGAGCTCGGCACCGAGGCCCGCTCCAGCACGCCGCAGGAGCTGGGCGCGCGCCTCAAGGCCGACATCGAGAAGTGGGCGATGGTCATCAAGCAGGCCGGGATCGAGCCGCAATAGCCCGCCGCAGCGAAGGGACGAGGAGCAGCATGAGCGAGCGTCCGCTGGTCGATACCCACGTCCATGTGTTCACACGCGACATGCCGCTGATGGCCAAGCCGCGCCATCGCCCCCGACTACGACTTCACGCACGAGCAACTCATCGCCACCCTCGATGCCACACGGCGTGGCCTTCGCGGTGATCGCGGCGGCGAGCCCGTGGGGCGACTACAACGACTGCATCCTGGCCGCCCTGCGCGCACATCCCAAGCGGCTGCGCGGCACGGCGATCCTGTCGCCCACGGTCGGCCGCTACGAGCTGGAGGGCATGGCCCGCGACGGCTTCCTCGGCGTGCGGCTGCCGTTCATGGGGCTCGCCGAGCTGCCCGACATCACCAGCTTCGACTACCGCCGCTTCCTGCGCCGCCTCGCCGACCTCGATTGGCACGTGCACCTGCACGTCGAGGGCGCGCGCATTCCCGCGCTGCTGCCGGTGCTCGAGGACCAGGGCGTGAAGCTCGTGATCGACCACATGGGCCGGCCCGAGCCCGAGACCGGCATCAACGGCGCCGGGCTTCAAGGCCATGCTCGCCGCGATCGAGCGCGGGCGCACCTGGGTCAAGCTGTCGGCCGGCTATCGCCAGGGCCCGCAGGCCGACGACTACGCGCGCGAGCTGGTGCGCGCAGCCCCGCTCGACCGGCTGATGTGGGCGAGCGACTGCCCCTTCGTCGGCTGCGAGCGCGAGGTCACCTACCAGCAGACGGTGGACTGGCTCGTCAGGTGCGTGCCGGACGCACAGGCGCGCCGCAAGATCCTGGGCGAGACGGCGCTCGGCTTCTACTTCGGCGAAAGCGTGCCTCCTGCGCTACACGGCAGCGCAAAGACGTAGCCAATGCCGCGTTGTTGCGGTTTGAGCGGGCGAAAAGCCATTTTGCTGCCCAGATCGTGGGCGGCCTAGCCTTGCGGGATTTTCCACACGAGGGAGTCCTCCGCGATGGCGGCCCGCTTGTTCTGCTTGGCGCTCATCTCTCTGCTCCTCCCGCCCCCCGAAGCCGGCGCACAAGAGGTCAAGCTCAGAGCCACGCTGCAGGTGCCGGCCTCGGATCCCTTCTTCGGCGTAAGCCTCGTGCGCTTCAAGGATGAGGTCGAGAGGCGAACCGGCAAGGCCGTCACCATCGCCATCTTCGACAAGGGTCAACTGTTCAAGGACGACCAGGTCGTCGAGGCCGTCTCGTCGGGCGCCGTCGAGATGGGCATCGTCGGCTTCAACTGGGTTGCCAACAAGCTGCCCGCCGTCGGCATCCTGGAACAGCCCTTCCTCTTCAATTTCGATGCGCTGGTGCGCGCGGCGGCAACTCCGGGCAGCGAGATCCGGAGCCTGGTAGACGACGCCGTCCTGACCGCGACGGGGATGCGCGTGCTGTGGTGGCAATCGCTCGGCAACACCATCTTCTTCTCGAAGGGAGGGGACGTCGCCGAGCCGCAGCGGATGAAGAATCAGAAGGTGCGCGTGTTCAGCAAGACCCTGGCACAGTTCACTACGCTCTGCGGCGGTTCACCTACCATGCTCTCCGTCGCCAAGCTGCACGACGCCCTCAAGGAGGGCACCGTGGACGTGGCCATGGCGGGCCTCGCCGCCTTCGAGGCTCGCGAGCTTTGGAAGGTGACCGACACCATCACTCGGACGGAGCATGCGCCGGTGGAATACTTCCTCGTCATCAACGAGAAGGTCTGGCGGTCGATATCTCCGGACCGCCAGAGCGCCATCGCGGAGGCGGCAAGGCACGTCGAGCGGGAGATGCGCGACCGGCTCGCCGAGATCGAGGCGAGAGCGTACGACTTTGCGCGCATCAAGAAGATCGAAGTTCGCCAGCTGACGCCGGACCAGGTGGCGGAGTGGCGCGCCTGCAGCGCGATGTGCTGTCCGACTACATGGCTCAGAACGCAGAGCTTGCACAGCGGCTGATGGCGGCCTACGGCAAGCTGCGAACCGATCCGTGCTGCTCGGCGGGCCCAAGCTCGGGGGCCGCCTTTACGCGGCGCTGAGCTCTCCCGGACCTCGGGGGCAGGCGGCGCCAGGCACTTGCCGTGGCGCGGCGATCTCACGTGCTGTCTTTTCCAGGAGGTGGTGATGCGGGTTCTGGCTCTGTTTGCGCTTGCAGGCGCTGCTGCCCTGGCCGCCCAACCGGCCTTGGCCGCGATCACCGATGCGCCAGCGCGCAAGAGCAGGAGCGCCCCCAAGGTCGAGACCTTCGCCCGGGGCCTGGTGAACCCCTGGGGCCTGGCCTTCCTGCCCGACGGCCGCGCGCTGGTGACGGAGCGGCCCGGCCGCATGCGGCTGATCGCCAAGGACGGCAGCCTGTCGCAGCCCTTGGGCAGGGTGCCGCAGGTGCTCGCCACGCGCCAAGGCGGGCTGCTCGACGTGGCCGCTCGGCCCCGACTTCGCCTCGTCCAAGCTCGTCTACTTCTCGTTCTCCGAGCCGCGCAGCGACGGGACCAACGGCACCGGCGGTGGCACGCGCAAAGCTGGTAGCGGAGGCAGCCGGCGGCAGGCTCGACGAGGTGAAGGTGATCTTCCGCCAGGAGCCCGGCACCACCGGCGGCATGCATTTCGGCTCGCGGCTGGCGTTTGCGCGCGACGGCAACCTGTTCGTGACCCTGGGCGAGCGCTTCCAGCGCGACAAGGCGCAGGACCTCTCCAACCACTACGGCAAGGTGGTGCGCATCCGCCCCGACGGCTCGCTGCCGCCGGACAATCCCTTTGCGGGCAAGGCCGGCGCGCGCCCCGAGATCTGGAGCTATGGCCACCGCAACCCGCAGTCGGCGGCGATCCACCCCGAGACCGGCAAGCTCTGGACGATAGAGCACGGCGCGCGCGGCGGTGACGAGATCAACATCCCGCCAGGCGGGCAAGAACTACGGCTGGCCGGTGATCACCTACGGCCGCGACTACACGTTCCTCAAGATCGGCGAGGGCACGGAGAAGGCCGGCCTGGAGCAGCCGATCTACTACTGGGATCCATCGATCGCGCCGTCCGGCATGGCCTTCTACACCGGCAACCTGTTTCCCGAGTGGAAGGGCAACCTGTTCGTCGGCGCCCTGGCGGGGCGGGCGCTGCACAGGCTGGTGCTGGAGGGCGAGCAGGTGGTCGGCGAGGAAGTGCTGCTGCGCGACCTCGGCGAGCGCATCCGCGACGTGCGCAACGGGCCCGACGGCGCCCTGTGGGTGCTGACCGACAGCGCCGAGGGCCGCGTGCTGCGGCTGGTGCCTGAGTAGATCGCTCGGTAGATCGCTCGACTACTGGAACAGGGACGACAGCGAGAACGAGGAGGACCGCACCACCGGCGGGGCCTCGGCGATCTTGGGATGCGGCTCGTCGATGTAGACGTTGACGCCCGTCGCCCGCCCATCGCGGATCAGCGCGGCGACATAGGCCCAGCCGTTGGGCTCCAGACCCAGGCACGCCTCCGACATCTCGCCTTTCAGCCGCACGTGGATGGCAATGCTGCCGCGCTTGAGGATGGCGGCGGTTTGCACGGGCGAGAACTTCTCCCTGTGCCACAGCTTGGTCAGATAGATGCCGGCGACCATGCGCTGGCTGCGCGTGCCCCAGTAGACCCGCTTGTCCTTCTCGGCGTTGAAGGCGTACTCGCCGGGGGGCAATGGACCGATGGCTCTGGCCGCGAGGCACTCAGGATCAGGGTTGTTCCTGCAGCCCTCCCTACCGGAGATGGCCCAGGCAATCGTCTTGCCGTTGGCTTGCGCGTCGTCGGAGACGACGAACACGCGGCCCGTTCTGATCGTGTAGCCGAGGCGGAACGTCCTTACCGTTTCGGGCACGTTGCGCACGACGTCCTCGAACGGGCTGCAGATTTCGCCGCCGCTCAGCTTGCGCTGGTAGCCCTTGTGGGTGATCGTTACGTAGTCGACGTTGGAGGCGCAGTCCCACAGCGAAAGCGGCTTCATGCTCACGAGCTGCTCGGCCGGCACCAGGGAGGCGGAGGGACCCGTCGGGCCCTTGGAGACGGCCGTGCCAGGCTTGCGCTTGGCGGCGGCCGGCGGCGCGCTGGCGACGGGCGGCGAAGGTGAAGCCGTCCTGGGCGCCCATTTGATCTGCTCGCACTTGTCGGACAGCTTCGGCGGCTGGATCTGCTTGGCCGCGAGCTGACGGGCGAGCGCGCCGGCGGCTCCGTGCTTGATGTAGGCGCCCACCAGGGCCTGCTGCACCTCCAGCTGCTCCTCGGAGAGCTCGAAGATGCAGTCCTCGTAGATCTGGTCGCCGACCTGGCTGAAGAACGAGGCCATGTCGCCGGCGGCGGCTGACGGGTCGGGCCCGGACGCTGGGGTATTCGGCTGCTGCGCGAGGCCCTGGCCGGAGTTGGGGCCGGAGTTGAGCAGGAGGAAGATTGCCGCCACCGCGCAGAGCAGTCTTCTGAGCCGTGCGTCGTTCATTCCCTGGAGAGGCCCCGGCGCCCGTTCACTGCTGTCGTACGACCATAACGGGCAGACGCCCGAATCAAAAACCCGGTCGACCCCATTGGCTTCGTACATGGTCGAAATTGGGGCCAGGGCAGCGTGGCTGCACCTTTGCCAGTGGAGCACCCCCAATTTCAAGCAACCGGCTTCAGCGTGAAGGATTGGTGCTGGACACGTCACTGCGTTTGGCATATGCTTGGCATATGCCAATGGAGACCAAGGATGGCGGAAAGGCGCGTGAAGCTGTTCAAGAATGGGCGCAACCAGGCCGTGCGCATTCCCCGTGAATTCGAATTGCCGGGCGAGGAGGCCATCATGCGCAAGGAGGGCGAGCGGCTGATCATAGAGCCCACGCCGAAGAAATCGCTCCTTGCTCTGCTGGCGACACTGGAACCCATCGACGAGGAGTTCCCCCCGATCGAAGACAAGCCGCCGGAGCCGGTCGATATATGAGCCTCCGCCTGCTGGACACCAACATCCTGTCCGACCTCATGCGCAACCCGCAAGGCGTTGTGGCCGATCGCATCGGTGCAGTCGGCGCGGCCAACATCTGCACCAGCATCATCGTTGCGGCCGAGCTGAGATTTGGTGCCGAGAAGAAAGGCTCGCGGCGACTGGCGGAACGGGTTGCAGCGATCCTGGACACCCTGGAGGTGTTGCCTGTTTCTACACCCGCCGACGCGGCATATGCCACCATCCGCACTTCGCTCGAAAAAGCGGGTCGCCCCATGGGGGCCAACGATCTGCTTTTGGCCGCGCAAGCGGTCACCCTGGGCTGCATTCTTGTGACCGACAACGAGCAGGAGTTCCGTCGCGTCCGGGGCCTTTCCATAGAGAATTGGCTGCGCCGGCGGTAGGCCGCGGCCTGCCAGCAGCCGTTTCGGTTCGGTCCGCGATGTTGACAGCTATTGTCGTTTCCACGATGGTGCGCGCCATCCAGACGGCCCGTGGGAGCGAGCCGCCGCTCTGCACATGATCGGGCCCTATCGGGCCGCAGGATCGGGAGGCAGAGGGGTCAACGTCCGCCAGCGCGTAGCGCCCGCGGGCGCGCTTGGCCGTTCCCGCGAACGAGAGGATTGCATGTTCCAGTCCCTGTCAGATCGCCTCTCGGGCGTACTCGACAAGCTGACACGGCGCGGCTCGCTCACCGACAGCGACGTGGCCGAGGCCATGCGCGAGGTGCGCCGCGCGCTGCTGGAAGCCGACGTGGCGCTCGAGGTGGTGCGCGACTTCACCGAGAAGGTGAAGGCCAAGGCCGTCGGAGCCAACGTGGTCAAGTCGGTCACGCCCGGCCAGATGGTGGTCAAGATCGTGCACGACGAGCTGGTGGCGGTGCTGGGCTCGGACGCGACGCCGATCGATCTCGCCGCGCAGCCACCCGTCGCCATCATGATGGTCGGCCTGCAGGGCTCGGGCAAGACCACCACCACGGCCAAGATCGCCTACCGGCTGACCAACCGCGACAAGAAGAAGGTCTTGATGGCCTCGCTCGACACGCGCAGGCCCGCGGCGCAGGAGCAGCTGCGCGTGCTCGGCGAGCAGACGAACGTTGAGACGATTCCCGTCATCGCCGGCCAGACGCCGCAGCAGATCGCGCGGCGCTCGATCGATGCCGCCAGGCTCGGCGGCTACGACGTGGTGCTGCTCGACACGGCGGGGCGCCTCCACATCGACGAAGCGCTGATGCAGGAATCGGTGGAGGTGCGCGACATCGCCGCGCCGCACGAGACCTTGCTGGTTGCCGACAGCCTCACCGGCCAGGACGCGGTGAAGCTCGCCACCAGCTTCAACGAGCGCGTCGGCATCACCGGCATCGTCTTGACCCGCGTCGACGGCGACGGCCGCGGTGGTGCGGCGCTCAGCATGCGTGCGGTCACAGGCAAGCCGATCAAGCTGATCGGCGTCGGCGAGAAGTGGGACGCGCTGGAGGACTTCCATCCGCAGCGCATCGCCGGGCGCATCCTCGGCATGGGCGACGTGGTGAGCCTGGTCGAGAAGGCGGCGCAGACCATCGACATGGAGAAGGCGCAGGCGATCGCCGAGAAGATGCGCAAGGGCGTCTTCGACCTGGAGGACCTGTCGGATCAGCTCAAGCAGATGGAGCGCATCGGCGGCATGTCGAGCATGCTGGGCATGCTGCCCGGCATCGGCAAGGTGAAGAAACAGATCGATGCCGCCGGCATCGACGACAAGATCGTCAAGCGCCAGCGCGCCATCATCTCGTCGATGACGCCCAAGGAGCGGCGCAACCCCAAGCTCCTCGACGGCAAGAGGAAGCGCCGCGTCGCGGCGGGCTCCGGCACCAAGCCCGAGGACGTCAACAAGCTCATCAAGATGCACCGCCAGATGGCGGACATGATGAAGACCATGGGCAAGCGTGGCGGGCTCATGCAGCGCATGATGGGGGCCGGGGCCGGCGGCCCCAGCCAGGCCGAGATGGAGCGCATGCAGGAGGAGCTGGGACGGCTCGATCCCAAGGCGCTGGAGGCGCTGCCCAAGGAGCTCAAGGAGCAGTTGCCGAAGGGCTTGCCGGGCATGGGCGGCGGGCCCGGCCGGCCGATGCCGCGGCTGCCCGGTCTGCCTGGGCTCCCGGGCGGCGGCGCACAGAGATTCACCGGCCTCCCCGGACTGCCGGGGAAGAAGAAATGAGAGCCAGGGGTCAGGGATCAGCGGACTAGGGGTCAGGCAATTGCCCTCAGCTCCCTGAAACCTAGAACCTGACACCTGAAACCTCTTCGACCAAAAAGGAACGAACAATGTCCGTGAAAATCCGCCTCTCGCGCGGGGGCACCAAGAAGCGGCCCTACTACTACATCGTCGTGGCCGACGCGACGTCGCCGCGCGACGGCCGCTACATCGAGCAGATCGGCACCCACAATCCGCTGCTGCCCAAGGACAACGCCGACCGCGTCAAGATCGACCTGGAGCGGGCCAAGCACTGGCTCATCGGTCGGCGCGCAGCCGTCGGACCGCGTCGCGCGCTTCCTCGACGCGGCGGGCCTGCTGAAGCGCGAGGCGCGCAACAACCCGCAGAAGGCCAAGCCCAGGAAGAAGCGCCAGGAGCGTGAGGCAGCCGCGGCGGCCGCTGCGGCCGGCGGCGAGGCCAAACCGGCGGCGTGATGGCCGTGGCCGAGGGCGAGCCCAGCCGCGTCCTCCTCGGCCGCATCGCGGGTGCGCACGGCATCCGCGGCGAGGTGCTGATCAAGACTTTCACGGCAGAGCCCGCGAGCATCGGCGCCTACGGGCCGCTCGGCGACAAGGGCGGCACGCGCACCTTCGAGATCCAAAGCGTGCGGGTGACGGCGAAGGGCGTGGTCGCGCGCCTCAAGGGCGTTGCCGACCGCAACGCGGCGGAGGCCATCAAGGGCACCGAGCTCTACGTCGCGCGCGAGAAGCTGCCGGCCGCGGCCGAGGGCGAGTTCTACCACGCCGACCTGATCGGTCTTGCCGCAGTCGATGGCGAGGGCAAGCCCGTCGGCGAGATCATCGCCGTGCACAACTTCGGCGCCGGCGACCTGATCGAGGTGCGGCTCGCAGGCTCGGGCAAGACCGAGCTCATCCCCTTCACCGACGATGCCGTGCCCGAGGTCGACATCGCCGCCCGCCGCGTCGTCATCGTCATCCCGAAGACAGATGAACCGTAGATTCGTAGGTTGGGTCGAGCGGAGCGCTGACCCAACGCAGCCTGACGTGAGGTGGTGAGATCGTGAGATCGATCCTGCACGCAACCCTCACAAGACCCAGGCAGTACCAAAGTACCGGAACCGGATGCAGCTGGCGGCCGAGGGGCGCGAATGCCGATTCCATGGGCCAAGTTCGAGCTTTTCGGGCTCGCCGCAGGAGCCCTCCGCCGAAGCGGCACAGTACGTCAGGCTGATTCCAGCCGGCGTCAAAAATTGTAAATGATCCTCGTTCGGTCATGTGCCTGCGCCGGCGCCGAAAATTTGCGGCCGACCAACAACGAGAACATGAGCAACCAAGATGGCTACGAACACGAATTCGAATGCGCCCAATGCGGCGCAAAGCATTGCGGGCACGCTGCGGCGGTGTGAGCACGCGCTCGAGCTTCTGCTGACGCATCGCGGGAATCCCTCTGCCGAAGTCGACGGGGTGCTTGCCGACGACCCCCAATGCGTGCCCGGCCATTGTCTGCGCGCGGCGCTGATCGTGCTTGCCGACGACGCCGCCGCGCGATCCACGCTCGCCGCGAGCCTGGCCACTATCGAGGCGACGCACCGACAAGGATGATCCCGCGCGTCGCCACGCGGCCGCGGCGCGGGCCTGGCTCGAGGGCAACTCGGTTCTCGCGGCCGAGCGCTACGGCGCCATCGTCCTCGACAGGCCACACGACATTCTGGCGCTGGTGGTCGCGCACGCACTCGACTTCCGCCTCGGCCAGCGGCGCATGCTGCGCGATCGCATCGCGCAGGTGCTGCCCGCATGGGAGGCCACGGCGCCAGGCTACGCCAGCATCCTTGCGATGTACGCCTTCGGCCTCGAGGAGAACGGCCAGTATCGCGCTGCCGAAAAGATGGCGCGCCGCGCGCTCGCCCTCGATCCGCGGCATCCGGCCGCCATTCACGTCATCGCCCATGTGCTGGAGATGGAGGGGCGCACCCGTGAAGGCCTCACGTTCCTTGCCGCGACCAAGGCGGCATGGGGCGAGGGTACCGGATTTTCCGTGCATCTGGCATGGCATCAGGCCCTGTTCCATCTCGATGCGGTCGATCCGCGCTCCGCGCTCGCGGTCTACGACGAGCAGATCGCGAAGGTCGGGGCTTCCGACATGTCCGTGCTCGCCGATGCTTCGGCGCTGCTGTGGCGGCTGCAACTGCGCAACATCGACGTGGGCGGACGCTGGCGGCTGTTGGCCGATCGCTGGGAGATGCAGTCGTTGACCGGCGTGAGGCCCTTCTACGTCGTGCACGCGATGATGGCGTTCGCCGCGGCCGAACGCCCCGCCGCTGCCGTGCGCGCGTTCGAGGCACTGCCGCACACCGACGCGAATAGCGCCTCGCCGTCGCCTCCGGAGGAGGCCCTTGCGGCACCATTTTGCGAAGGGCTGCTCGCGTTCGCCCGCAGCGACTATGCGGCGTGCGTCGATTGGCTGATACGCGTGCGCGACATCGCCGATCGCTGCGGCGGCAGCCTCGCCCAGTGCGACCTCATCCATCTCACTTTCACCGAGGCGGCATTGCGCTCGCGCAAGGAGCGTCTTGCCCGCACGCTGGTGGCGGAGCGCGCAGCACAGAAACCGGCGAGCCGGCTCAATCAACTGCTGCAACAGCGCTTGCTTGCAATGTCCGCGGTGGCATGAAGGGCGGCACCGCGGTTGTGGTCGCGGTTGAAATCTGAAATCTCCAGCACCCGATCTGATCGGGTAGCTCCCCCGCTGAAGGGATGGCCCCCGGCTCGGCGCGCCCTGGACTTGATCCGGGATCAAGCCCGTGCGCTCCGGCCGGGGATGCAAGCGGCGTGCGGAATTTCGTGCGCTGGGCAAAGGGCGGCGGTAAGGTCTTGCCGTGAGGCAGGGCGACAACTCGTGCCCGAAGAGGCACCCTGCCGCGCCCAAGGGAGGAACACATGCGACGCGGCCTGTTGGCGGCATTGGCGTTTGCGGCGGCGCTCTGGCCGGCTGCGGCCCGGACCCAGGAATATCCATCGCGGTCGATCACCATCGTCGTGCCGTTTGCCGCAGGCGGAGCCTTCGACGTGGTCGGCCGCATCATCGCGGCGCGCATGCAGGAGATCGCCGGCCAGCCGGTGGTGATCGAGAACGTCGGCGGCGCCGGCGGCATCCTCGGCACCAGGCGCGTGATCGCCGCCGATCCCGACGGCTACACCGTGCTGCTCGGCACCATCGGCACGCATGCCTACAACCAGACCATCTACAAGAAGCGGCGCTACGACGCGGTTGCCGATTTCACCCCGGTGACGCTGTGGTCGGAGCAGCCGATGGTGCTGGAGGGGCGCAAGGACCTGCCCGCCAATACGCTCGCCGAGTTCATCACGCTGCTCAAGACCAACGGCGGCAAGATGCAATACGGCTCGGCGGGGGCCGGCTCGACCACGCATCTGGCCTGCGCGCTGCTCACCTCCCGCATCGGCGCCAACGTCGCGCACGTTGCCTACCGCGGCGGCGGCCCGGCGATGAACGACCTGATCGGCGGGCAGCTCGACTACTTCTGCGGCAATCTCGGCGGCGCCGTGCCGATGATCCAGGGCAAGCAGGTGAAGGCCATCGCCCTGCTGTCGCGCGACCGCTCGCCCCTGATGCCCGAGCTGGCCACGGCGCACGAGCAGGGCCTCACCGATCTCGATGTCGTCACCTGGACGGCTTTCTTCCTGCCCAAGGGCGCGCCGAAGGCGGTGGTCGACAAGCTCATCGCCATCACGCATGGGGCGATGGAGACGCCGGCCATCAAGACGCGCATGCTGGAGATCGGAGTGACGAACGTGGCGCCCGCGCGCCGCAGCCCCGAGTACCTCGCCAAGTTCGTGGTGGACGAGATCGCGCGCTGGGAGGAGCCGATCAAGGCGGCGGGGCTGCAGGTGGAGTAAGGGCGTGGGGTGTAGGTTGGGTTAGCGTGGCCACCGTCGTAGAGGCGAGGTCGCAAGGGTGATCCACGCGTAACCCAACATGTGTTGGCACTTGCAATCGTCGGGTTACGGGCTTCGCCCTAACCCGACCTACACGCGCTGCCCGCCCGAATATAGTTAACACTGAACATCGATCTGAAATTGTTTCACGTGAAACATTTGCTGATGGGTGTTCAGCATTAACCATATCGGGACGGCGCGTTACACCCGCTCGCCGCGCAACAGCTTCGGCACCTCGCCGGTGAGGCCGGCCGCCTCGGCGACGAAGAACTGCTTGAGCGCGGGCAGCCGCTCGACGATGCCGAGGCCGGCGCTGCGGGCCGTGCGCAGCAGCGCCCAGTCGTTGGAGAACAGCCGGTTGAGGCCGTCGAAGGCGGCGGCCGAGATGGCCGCATCGGTGCGGCGCCAGCGCTGGTAGCGGCCGAGCACCACGCCCGAGCCGATGTCGAGCCCGAGGCGGGCGGCGTCGGCGACCACCTCGGTCAGCGCGGCGACGTCTCTGCAGCCCCAGGTTCAGCCCCTGCCCGGCGATCGGATGCACCAGGTGCGCCGCATCGCCGACAGCGCCAGGCGG
Source organism: uncultured Alphaproteobacteria bacterium (assembly GCA_963756735.1). Taxonomy (GTDB): domain Bacteria; phylum Pseudomonadota; class Alphaproteobacteria; order Rhizobiales; family Hyphomicrobiaceae; genus AWTP1-13. Next base: position 19,995 of record CAVWOY010000014.1, on the reverse strand, counting down.
TCCGCGACCAGCGCGCGGGCGAGATGCATCTCCAGCGGCCACAGCCCGCGCGGGCCGGCCAGCTCGATGTCGCCGAGGCGAAAGCCGAAGCGCTTCTCCACCTCGGCCAGGAAGCCGGCATCGTCGAGCGCGGCGATGCGGCGGCCCTCCTGCTCCTCCTCCGTCCAGGTGATGCAGGAGCGGTTGCCCTTGAGCGGCAGGATGGCGAACGGGCCCGACGGCAGAAAATGCTGCACCGCGCGACCGCGGTGCGGCTTCTTGTGCGCGACCGTGGTGACGATGCCGACCTGCGCGTACTTCCATCCCACCACGCCGATGCCGGCCGCCTCGCGCAGGCGCGAGCCGCGGCCGTCGGCCGCCACCACCAGCGGCGCGCGAAGCACGCGGCCGTCCGCCAGCGTCAGCGCGGCGCCATGCTCGCCGGCGGCATAGGTCTCGGCCGCGGCGCCGCCGACGAGCGCGATGCCGTCCGGCGCGCGGCGCCGTCGAGGATCGCCGCGTGCAGGCGCTCGTTCTCGACGATGTAGGTCGCGGGCTCCGCGCCGCCGTCCACCGTGTTGTCGTAGGAGACGAGCACGGGACGGAAGGCGTCCTCGAGCGCGGAGTCGGTGATGTCGACCGCGGCCACCGCCTGCGCATGCTCGGCGAGCGAGGACCACATGCCGAGCGCCTCGAGCAGGCGCTTGGAGCCCGCCGAGACGGCGGAGGCGCGCACGTCGCGCTGGGCGACGGAGGCGCCCGCGAACGGCCTGCGATCGGCGACGGCACATGCGGACCCCAGCCCCCAGCGCATCGGCCAGCGCGCGGCCAAGCGTCAGCCCGGCGCTGCCGCCGCCGGCAATGACGATGTCGTAGCGCTCGGCTGCCTGTCTGCATCGTGCCTGTTCGCTTAGAGCGAGATCGTTCTTGACGGAAGCACTTCGGCTTCCACAAGAACGTGAATCTCGCTCCAACTATGGATGAAGAGCAGGATTCACGCTTCAGCTCGTTACGTTGGCCTTGGATCGAAGTGGTTCAATCTGAAAGCGATCCTGCTCTGGGGCTGCGGCTGCTTGACAGAACCGCCCTGCCGCTCTCCCTTGGCCTCGAGCTGCTGCGTGGGCCCGTCATGCCGACCACAAAACCCGAGTCGACCAAGTCCAATCCAAGTCTCAGTCCAAGTCTCCTGGCGCCATCGAGAACCTGCTCTCGATCCTGGACCTGGAGCCGCTGGAGGATAACCTATTTCGCGGTCGCAGCCCGCAACAGTCCTGGCAGCGCGTGTTCGGCGGCCAGACGCTGGGCCAGGCGCTGGTGGCCGCCGTGCGCACGGTGCCGCCGGAGCGCGTCGCCCATTCGCTGCACGCCTATTTCCTGCAGCCGGGCGACCTGACCAGGCCCATCATCTACGGCGTGGAGCGCGTGCGCGACGGCGGCAGCTTCACCACGCGGCGCGTCACCGCCACCCAGCACGGCCGCGCCATGTTCGTCATGAGCGCATCGTTCCACAAGTCCGAGCCCGGTCTCGACCACCAGGACCCGATGCCCGAGGTGCCGCCGCCGGAGGACTTGCCGAGCGAGCGGGATCTGCGCACACGCATGCTCGCCGAGCTGCCCGAGGCCATGCGCAAGTACTGGGAGCAGGACCGCCCCATCGAGATGCGCCCCGTCGACGTGTCGCGCTATTTCGCCCGCGAGAAGCGCACGCCGGAGCAGTACGTCTGGATGCGGGCGACCGGCCCGCTGCCCGACGACGCGCCGCTGCACCAGTGCGTGCTGGCCTACGCCTCCGACTTCTCGCTGCTCGACACCGCCCTGATCGCCCACGGCAAGCTGATGTTCGACAAGGACATCCAGCTGGCGAGCCTCGACCACGCGCTGTGGTTCCACCGCCCGTTCCGCGCCGACGAGTGGCTGCTCTACGCCCAGGACAGCCCCTCCGGCCACGGGGCGCGCGGGTTCTGCCGCGGCAGCATCTTCACGCGCGAAGGCGTGCTGGTCGCCTCGGTGGCCCAGGAGGGGCTGATGCGCCAGCGAACCTCGGCGTTCGTGCCTAGATAGCGGGCATTGCCTACTTTGTGCGCACATCGCGATGCGCACGTAGGCACGCGAGTTTCATCCGTTTCTCGTGCCATTTCAAAGATGTAGAAGCCCAGCTCGCGATTGGCACGCCTTTTGACTCTTAACCAGCCGCCGCCGCCTTAGCGCGCGGCGAGGCATGCCGTGTGCGCCCTCGGGCGGGACGGCCAGGGATCAAGGGGAACCGCAATGAAGCTGGTGACCGCCATCATCAAGCCTTTCAAGCTCGAGGAGGTCCGCTCGGCGCTGACCGACCTCGGGTTGCAGGGCATGACCGTGACCGAAGTGAAGGGTTACGGCCGGCAGAAGGGTCATACGGAGATCTACCGCGGCGCCGAATACGCGGTGAGCTTCCTGCCCAAGGTGAAGATCGAGGTCGTCGTGCCGTCGGGCAGCGTGGACAAGGCCGTCGAGGCCATCGTCCGCTCCGCCAGGACCGGCCAGATCGGCGACGGCAAGATCTTCGTCTCTCCAATCGAGCATGCGGTCCGCGTCCGCACGGGCGAGACCGACGACAGCGCCATCTAGCCCATTCACCGCTCTCTTGCACGTTCGCCGCAGACACTCGGAGGCACTACACATGACAGGTTGGATTGCCCGCCGGATTGCACCCGCTCGCAATCATGGCGCTATTTGCGTGGCTGGCGACCGAGCCGGCACTGGCTCAAGCGACCCCGCACCGACGCCGAACAAGGGCGACACGGCGTGGATGCTGACGGCCTCGGCGCTCGTCCTGCTGATGACGATCCCGGGCCTTGCCCTGTTCTACGGCGGCCTGGTGCGCACCAAGAACATGCTGTCGATGCTGATGCAGGTGTTCTACACCGTCTGCGTCGTGTGCGTGATCTGGGTGCTGTACGGCTACAGCATGGCCTTCACCGAGGGCACCATCTACAACAGCTTCTTCGGCGGCTTCAGCAAGGCGTTCCTCGCACGGCGTCACGGCCGAGTCGAACGTCGAGACCTTCACGCAGGGCGTGGTCATTCCGGAGCTGGCCTACATCTGCTTCCAGATGACGTTCGCCGCCATCACGCCGGCGCTGATCGTCGGCGCCATGGCCGAGCGCATGAAGTTCTCCGCCATCGCGCTCTTCATCCCGCTGTGGGTGACGTTCGTCTACTTCCCGATCGCGCACATGGTCTGGTACTGGGCCGGCCCCGAAGCCATCGCCGGCGCCGCCAAGGCCATCGCCGAGGCCGGCGCCGACGCCGCCAAGAAGCAGGCGGCCGAGGCCGCACTGGCCGCCGCTCAGGCCAACGCCGGCCTCGCCTTCCAGTGGGGCGCGCTCGACTTCGCCGGCGGCACGGTGGTGCACATCAACTCCGGCATCGCCGCGCTCGTGGGCGCGCTGATGGTCGGCAAGCGCGTCGGCTTCGGCAAGGAGGCGATGCCTCCCCACTCGCTGACGCTGACGCTGGTCGGCGGCGCGCTGCTGTGGGTCGGCTGGTTCGGCTTCAACGCCGGCTCCGCGCTCGAGGCCAGCGGCACCGCGGCTCTGGCGATGACCAACACCTTCGTCGCCACCGCGGCGGCGGCGCTCGCCTGGCTGCTGGCGGAGAACATCGCCAAGGGCAAGCCGAGCCTGCTCGGCGCGGTCACCGGCGCGGTCGCGGGCCTGGTGGCCGTCACGCCGGCCGCGGGCTTTGCCGGCCCGATGGGCGCCATCGTGCTCGGCCTCGTCGCCGGCATCGTCTGCTTCATCGCCTGCTCGGCGATCAAGAACGCGCTGGGCTACGACGACGCGCTCGACGTGTTCGGCGTGCACTGCATCGGCGGCATCGTCGGCGCGCTCGGCACCGGCATCCTGGCGGCGCCCGTCCTCGGCGGCACCGGCATGTTCGACTACACGATCGGCAAGGTCGGCGACTACGACATGGTCACGCAGCTGATCACGCAGATCAAGGCGGTCTGCCTCGACGCTGGTGTGGTCCGGCTCGGCACCTTCATCCTGCTCGGCCTCGTCCGCGTCGTCGTCGGTCTGCGGCCGGCCACCGACCAGGAGCGCGAGGGCCTCGATCTCGTCGACCACGGCGAGCGGGCCTACAACTACTGAGACGACTCTGCGGCGAGGCTTGCGCTCCATCGGGCCCCGCCGCAGCCTCGAGCACGCCACTTCCCCGGTACGTGCTCAGCGACGCCCGGAGCGAAAGCTCCGGGCGTTCTTTTTCGCTCCAGCTTTGTTTGCGCCAGCTTCGTTGCGTCAGGGCAGAACGCGCACGCTCGCGCCCGCACGCAGGTGGCGCAACAGCAGGAGCAGGTGCTGCCTGCTCAGCGCGATGCAACCCTCCGTCGGCGCATAGCCCGGCCCCGCCACATGCATGAAGATGGCGCTGCCGCCGCCCCGCACGCGCGGCCGCATGTTGTGGCCAGCACGACGACGACATCGTAGAGGTGGTCCGCGCGCCACAGCCGCTCGGCGCTGGCCGGATAGGGGTGCCGGACGGGCCGATTGTAGTTGCGGTCGCCGGGGGCATCGCACCAGCCGTCGCGCGGCCGATCGGCCTCACCGGCAGGCCCGTCGACGGGCGACGCAATGCGATCCGCGCGATAGAGCACCGCGACGGCGCCAGCACCCGACCGGGGTCGCGCCGTCCCCCTCGCGTTTGCGCGCGCGTCGGCCGCTGCGGCCCAGCGCGCAGGGCAAGTGCGAGACCGCCGAGCCTGACCGCGCCGCGTGTCGCTGGCGACGACAAGGCCGCCACCACCGCTGTGGCTGCGCGAGCCGCCGAGGCGCGGCGGGAACGTCTTCGGCATGCGGATTCCACTGTTTCCCGAACCGCACAAGGCCTGTTTCGCAACTGCAACTGATGCTAGAGTCTGGCTTCCCGGCAAGCAATCCACAAGTCGGAGCCGATGAGCATGAGCACCGCACGCAAGATTCTCATCGTCGACGACGACGAGGACCTTCGTGAGTCGCTGAAGGATCAGCTGGCGCTGCACGACGAGTTCGAGGTGGTGACCGCCGGCACCGCGTCGCAAGGCGATCGACGCGGTCAAGGGCAATCATCTGGACCTGGTCCTTCTCGACGTCGGCCTGCCCGACATGGACGGGCGCGAGGCCTGCAAGCTGCTGCGCAAGAGCGGCTTCAAGAGCCCGATCGTCATGCTGACCGGCAACGACTCGGATGCCGACATGATCCTGGGGCTCGACTCGGGCGCCAACGACTACGTCACCAAGCCGTTCAAATTCGCCGTGCTGCTCGCGCGCATCCGCGCGCAGCTGCGCCAGCACGAGCAGAGCGAGGATGCCGTGTTCACCATCGGCCACTACTCGTTCAAGCCGGCATCGAAGATGCTGGTCGACGAGAAGGGCTCGAAGATCCGGCTGACCGAGAAGGAAACGTCGATCCTCAAGTACCTCTATCGCGCCGGCGAGAAGGTGGTCACGCGCGACGTGCTGCTGCAGGAGGTGTGGGGCTACAACTCCGGCGTCACCACGCATACGCTGGAAACGCACATCTACCGCCTGCGCCAGAAGATCGAGAAGGACCCCGCCAACGCCGAGCTGCTGGTGACGGAGACGGGCGGCTACAAGCTGGTGCCGTAAGCGGCACCCGTCCTGAGCGGCGCCCGTCCCGGCGTCACCAGCGCTCGGATAACTGGGCGCAAGCGTCTGGACCGTTTGCGCGAATCGCTCGACCTTGCGGCGTCCGCGGGGTTGGGTGGATTCGCCATGGCTATCGACAAGCTGGTCGCACCGCTGCTGCGCGTGCCGCTCTTTGCCGGCCTGAAGCCGCTGCAGCTCACCGAGATAGCGCGGCAGGCGGAGCGCATCAGTTTCAGGCCAGGCGGCACCATCACCGACGGCGGGCCAGCCCGGCGACGGCGCCTATCTGATCGTTGCCGGCGAGGCCGTCCGAGCGTGTCGGGCGATCGCGAGCAGGCCATAGAGCCCGGCTCGCTGGTCGGCGAGATCGCCATGCTGGCCGAGCACGTCTACGGCGCCACCGTGATGGCCGCGGTCGCGTGCATGCCCTCAAGATCACGCGCCGCGCGCTGCACGAGCAGATGCGCGACGACCCGCCGCTGGCCGAGCATTTCACGCGGCTGCTGGCTGAGCGGCTGACGCAGGTGGCAGCCGAGATGCACGGCATCGACGAGATGCTTGCGGGTGCCGCGCGCAGGGTGCACGGCCCAGCCGCAACCCGGGACCCTGCTGCCGGGATAGCGCCGGCAGCCCCGCCGCCCAAGCCGGCGCGGCGCGCGGTACGCTGATATGCTCGACCAAATGAAAAGCGCCCAACCCCGGGGGAGGAGTTGGGCGCAGAAGCGCGTCATGCGCATAGTGCCAGGAGGGAAGCCGGCACTCGCAAATGGCGTCTTTCGGCTAGACGGGGGGCACTACCGATGAAGAGCGACGCCACTCGCTGTCCCAAATACATAAAGCTTGTACAGGCCATTTCAATGGCCGGAGGCGCGTCGCTCACGAAATTGTTACGAAATATTTCAGGTCGCCGACCTGAAAGCTGTTGATATGGGTCGCGGCCAGCACCGATCCGCGCGGCCCTACTGGATTTTCTGCAAGGCAACAGGCGGCGGCACGAACAGATTCGGGTCGAGATCATCGACCTTTTGCAGCTCGGCCGAGCTCGATACGAGTGTCCAGGCCCTGCGCATCCGTGGTGATCCACTCGCTGCAGGTCATGTGGCTGTTTTCGCTGGAGAAACAGCTTTATCTTGCCGACCGTGTCCGACGCCTTGTCCTGCAGAGCGAGCACGATCCTGTCATCCGTCTCGCCCACTTCCAGGATCTTGGCGTCCTTCAGCAGGTCCACATCCTTGCGCAGCAGAACGCGAAACGGCGTCTGGTCCAGGCCGTAGCGATCATCTGTCTTCAGGTCATGGTCTTGAATGGCCATGTACTTGCCGTCGGAGACGACGACTTGCCTGCTGGGAGAGCTGTATTCGAACCGAAACTTGCCCGGCCGCTTGAAGTAGAACTTGCCGCGCTGTCGCTTGCCGTCGGGATTGACCTGGGCGAACAAACCTTTGATGTCGCCCATCTGATTGAAATAGTTGGTGACCTTCTGGATTATGTCGAGCTGCTTGGCGTCGAACTCCTGGGCGTCGCCATCCTTGGTGACGGTCTGGCTCCAGGTGGCCGGCGGGCTCTTGGATCCTTGCGCCAGGGCGACGCCGGCAACGGCCAGGGCTGCCACCGCAACGAGCGCCGAGCGCCCCGCAAGGCGTAACTGCATCAAAGTCCCCCAGGCCTGCTGCCACGCGGTGTGCCGACGAATTGGCCGGCCGCGGTTTCGTGTGTCGCAACATTGGGACAAGATTGTGGGCACGGCGCGGCCGGAGGGCATGCGGCACGATGCTCGGTCGCGGCCTCAGACCTCGTCGGTGCCGGGGTCCTCGCGCAGGATCGGGCGAATGCCGTTGTAGACCGGCGCCCCGACGATGCCGTCGCGCTCCATCTGCTCGATCAGGTCGGCAGCGCGCATGTAGCCGATCTTCAGCAGCGTCTCGAGGTAGCTGCTCGACGCCTTTCGGTCGGTCAGAACGATCGCAACCGCACGCCCATAGAGGGGATCGCCGCCGGGCACATGGTGCGGGCGCCAGGTTTCAAGCTCCACTGGAGCCATTGCGCCAGGCTGCCGATGGTCCAAGCCGTAGTCGGCAGGCCGGCGTTGCTCCGGAGAGGACTGGGGCGGGGGCGGCGCGAGAGCAGCCTGCCAGCTTGATGCGTCCGCGGCCGATATCACCCGCTGTGCGTCCGTTATGGGGTCCCTGATGGGATCCCTGGCAGGCGCGGCACGGAGCGGGGGCGCGGGCGGCAGGGGCGGCGCGACCCGGTCCTCATGGCGGCGGGCTGGCCGTACCGCCGACTTCGGCGCGCAGATCCCGGCAATGCGCTCGAGCTCGGGGTCGATGTCCTCGGGCTCCTCAACATCGAAGCCGGGCTCGAAGGCCGGCTGGTGCCGCGGCGGCTCGGAATAGGCCCGCGGCGTCGGATCGAAGGCGGCGGCAGGGGCCGGCCTGTAGGGCGGCATGGCAGGAAATGCGGCGGGGTGGGGCCGCCGAGCATGGGCTCGCGCCTGGCAGCCGACGCCCGTGGCTCGGACATCTCACCGAGCCGCCGCCATGCCCGCTTGATGAGCTGGAGCCCTCCCCAATGCGGTGCCTTGAAGATCAGCTTCAGGTCGCGCTGGGTCAGACCAAGGCTGGCGATGAACATGACGATGCCGCCGGCAAAGCAGAACAGGCCGGCCGCGACGGAAGCGCGCTCGGGCCTGATCATCGCCAGCACCCTCGTCACCGCCCCGAGCGCAAAGTCGCCGAGCGCGCCGCCGAGGCCGTACGGCATCGGCCAGCCCGCGATCTTGGGCAGGGACGATGCGGCGCAGGCCAAGAGCACCACGGCAGCCGGCGCAAGCAGCAGCTTGCTGCGCGCGCCCTCGAGCCTGCGGTTGCCGATCAGCGCCAGGGCCCAGAACGCCGGCGGCAGGATCACGAACACGCCGGCCAGCCCCAGGAGCTGCATGACGAGATCGGAGAAGATTGCGCCGCCGGGGCCCAGCAGATTGCGCGTGGGGCCGCTCGTTGCGTGCGTGAGGCTCGGATCGGCGATGTTCCAGGTGACGAGGCTCGCCGCCGCGACCACGGTCGCCGCCAGCACGACATAGCCTGCCACGCCACACGCCCACGCGTTCAACCGAGCTGCCAATGAGCTCGGGAAAGGCGCTGCATTCTCGCCCACGGACGCCATACCGACCACGCGGCTACGCTGACACAATCACCAACCGTTCGAGCGCCTCCCCGACCTTGGCCACGTCATCGACCAGGGCGACACGAACATAGGATTGACCGGGGTTGACACCCGAGCGATCCGGTTCGGCCAGGTAGGCGCCGGGTATCACTCTGACGCCTGCCGCTTGCCAGATGGTTAAGGCGGCTTTTTCCGAGCTGCCAAAGTGACTCATATCGAGCCACAGGAAGAAGCCGCCTGCCGGCCTTGTATAGCCAAAGCGGCCGGCGAGCAGCCGGTCGCAGACATCGAACTTGGCGCTGTAGGCGGCGCGGATGGCAGCCACGTGCGCCTCGTCGGACCAGGCCGCCGCCGAGGCGTGCTGGATCGGCCCCGGTATGGTGGGTGCCACCATGTTGCGGATCTCCGCCAGCGTTTCCAGGAAGCCGCCGTCGCCCGCCATGAAGCCCGAGCGCATGCCGGGCAGGTTGGAGCGCTTGGAGAGCGAGTTGAAGACCACCAGCTTGTCGAAGCGCTCGGGCGTCTCCAGCGCCACGGATAGCGCGCCGACGGGCGGCTCGCGCGTGTAGATCTCGGAGTAGCACTCGTCGAAGAACAGCATGAAGTCGTGGCGCCGCGCCAGGTCGAGCGCCTTGCGGATGTAGGCCGCGTCCGCCACCGCGCCCTGCGGGTTGGCCGGCGAGCAGACGTAGAAGGCGACGGTGCGGGCCAGCAGCTCGCTGTCGCGCGCCAGCGCATCGAGATCGGGAAGGTGCCCGGTGGCGCTGGTGGCATTGAGGAACACGGGCTCGCAGTTGCTGGCCAGCGCCGCACCCAGATAGGCCTGATAGAAAGGGTTGACGATCAGGATCGCCGGCCGCCCCGCGACGCGCTTGCGGCCGGCAGCGGGAATGGCGGCGAAGAACAGCGCCTCGCGCGAGCCGCTGACGGGCAGCACCTCGCGCGTCGCCTCGATCTTGCCCGTCATGCCGTAGCGCTGCCCGATCCACGGCCGCGATGGCGTTGCGCAGCTCGTCGGTGCCGCGGATCTTGGGGTAGGCGCCGAGCGACGCGCTGGCCTCGTCGAGCCGCGCCGCAATGAAAGCAGGCATCGCCTCGCGCGGATCGCCGATGGTGAGATCGATGGGCTTGGCGTTGCCGGGCGCCACGCCGTCGAGCAGCCGGCGCGTGCGGGTGAACGGCGAGATCACGGCGCCGGTTGCAAGCGCACGCAAACCATAGAGCTCGGACATCTTGGCGTGTTCCTTCTGCCTGCTACCGCGGCGAGGGTAGCAAAGAGCATTGGCGGCAGGCACTGGAAACAGAACGATGATTGAGCCGCCCAGCGGCTATTGGCCGTGCCTCACTAACACGTTCACGCTAGAGCCATCTGCGCCAAGGCGGCACGCACGATGGACCAGATGGAGACCGACCGCTGCGGTGACAACATCGGCGACGACCGGCAGCAAGCCGACGATCGCGTCCCAGCCGAAGCGAGCCCGCGTGAAGGAGCATAGTCGCAGCCTCCATCAACGGCTATGCGTCGGTCAGGATTATTGGACGCTCTCCATTTGCAAGCCTCGCGATTCTGCCGCGTAGGCTACGCGTGCTCGAAAGTGGTAGCTATGTCCAAGCTGATCCCCCCTATTGCGGTGTCCCACCTTGCTGTTTCCAACCGACCTCGCATCGTTCCTCGACCTCATACGCCAGCACGGCGATGCGGCCTACAGCTTCATGTTTGCCTATGCGGCTTCGCACAGCCTGCTGTTTGGGCTATTTGCAGGGTACGCTGCCCATTCCGGCGCACTGAGTTTCACGACGCTGATCGCAGTCTGCTGGTTCGGCAGCTTCGCGGGCGATGTTGTTCGCTTCTGGATCGGGCGGCGGTTTGGCACCCGCTGGCTCGGGTCCTTCCCCCGGCTCGAACGCGCCATCAAGATTGCAGCCCATCTGGCCGATCGTCACCATGTGTGGATGATTCTGCTGCATCGCTACCCGCACGGCATCAGAGGCGTCGCCGGCTTCGCCTATGGGATTTCCGCGCTGCCCTGGTCCACCTTCCTGGTGCTGAACTTCGCCGCGGCGGGCCTGTGGTCCTGTGCGGTCGTGTCCGCCGGCTATGCTTTCGGCCAAGTCTCGGAGAAGGTCATGAGCGATGCCTCCTCGGGCCTGGGCTTGGTGATGTTGCTCGCGTTTCTTGCCCTCGGCTGGGTTCTGAGCAAAAAGCTCGAGCGCATCTTCGAGCGCACCTGATGCGCATGCGCCAAGAGGGTCTTCATCGAGGCGCAGGCGCGTCCCGCTCATGTCTCAGGTGGGTCGAATCTCACCCTGGGCCGGCACAAGTTCGGCAACAATGCACTGAAAAGCCGACGCAGGGCATCTGGCCAAACGTCGGCCCGGCAGGGAACTCTAGCTTAGTCGCCGCTCACACGCGGCGCATGCGCACGTCCTCCTCGGGGTTGGCGCCGATCTTGTGGATCGACAGGTCCGCGCCGCGGCGCTCGTCCTCGGCCGCCAGCCGGAAGCCGAACAGGATGTCGACGAGGGCGTAGATGACGATAGCCGGCGACGCGCCGCGTAGGCGGCGCCCATCAGGCTGCCGAACAGCTGCGACCAGAAGCTGACGCCGCCCATGCCGCCGAACGCCGTCAGCCCGAAGATGCCGCAGGCGATGCCGCCCCACAGGCCGCACAGCCCGTGCAGCGGCCACACGCCCAGCACGTCGTCGAACTGCCACTTGGCGTCGGCGCTGGCCTGGAAGGCGTAGACGAAGATGACGCCGGCCACGCCGCCGACCACCAGCGAGCCGATCGGGTGCATGACGTCGGAGCCGGCGCACACGGCGACGAGGCCCGCCAGCGCGCCGTTGTGGATGAAGCCCGGGATCGCTGTCGCCGGCGATCAGCGCGGCGAGGATGCCGCCGCACATGGCCATCAGCGAGTTGATGGCGACGAGGCCCGATACCGTCTGCAGCGTCTGCGCGCTCATCACGTTGAAGCCGAACCAGCCGATGCACAGCAGCCACGAGCCCATGGCGAGCCAGGGGATCGAGGACGGCGGAATGCCGACCGTGCTTGCCCTTGTCGTAGCGGCCGAGCCGCGGGCCCAGCCGTCGCACGGCGGAGAAGGCGAGCCAGCCGCCCACGGCGTGCACGACGATGGAGCCGGCGAAGTCGTGGAACTCCTCGCCGAACCGCGGCCTTGAAGAACTGCTCCTGCAGGCCGTAGTTCTTGTTCCAGACGATCGCCCTCGAAGAAGGGGTAGACGAGGCCGACGATGAGCGCGGTCGCCACGCATTGCGGCAGGAAGCGCGCGCGCTCGGCGATGCCGCCGGAGATGATCGCCGGCACGGCCGCCGCGAAGGTGCACAGGAAGAAGAACTTGACGAGGGTGAGGCCCTGCGGGCCGAAGCCGGCGGCGCCACCGCTCAGGCCCGGCGCGCTGACGAAGAAGGCGACGCCGTAGGCGATGGTGTAGCCGACGAAGAAGTAGGCGACGGTCGAGATGGCGAAATCGACCAGGATCTTGCACAGCGCGTTGACCTGGTTCTTGTGGCGCACGGTGCCGGCCTCGAGAAAGGCGAAGCCGCCGTGCATGGAAAAGACCAGCACCGCGCCCACGAGCAGGAACAGGACGTCAGCGCCTGCTTTGGAGCCCTTGGACGGCTGTTTGAAGGTCCGGCATCAGCCAGTCTCCCCCGGTATCGTGGTTGCCTATTTCTCAGTCACATAGGCAAATCCCCAGAATTGTCTGTCAAGTGTCTGTCGCAGCTCATTGACCGATTGCACAAGTTTGGATGGATCGCCGGTGCCAGCCGCTGGCAGGGCGGCGTGCGCATTGATGGGGCAGGGTCGGCGCACTCGCCTTGGATCGTGGGGGGATTTCGATCTGGAGGGAAGCAAGGGCATGTCTGGCGCAGTGAAGAGGGATGTAGCCCCCCGCGGGCACGGTGGCCGGGGGCCCAGCCACATCGGCATCGTCGCCTGCTCAGCCGAAGGGGCCGCGCTCTGCTATCGCACCATCTGCACGGAAGGCCCCCGCCTGCTCGGACCCTACGCGCACCCCGAGGTCACGATGCACACGCCCTCGTTCGCCGAATACACGCAGCTTGGCGACCGCGAGGACTGGCAAGGCGTGGGCGATCTGATGCTGGCATCCGCGGACAAGCTTGCCCGCATCGGCGCCGAATTCCTGATCTGCCCCGACAACACCGTTCACCGGGCGTTCTCCTACGTGGAGCCTCGGTCCCCGCTGCCCTGGCTGCACATTGCCGAGGTGGTGGCCGAGGAGGCCCAGGCGCGGGGGTTTGGCCGCATCGGCCTGCTCGGCACCCGCTGGCTGGTCGAGAGCGAGGTCTACCCCGAGAAGCTGGCCGCCCGCGGCATGGCGTTCGAGCGCCCGACCGGCACCGAGCGGGAGGAGATCAATCGCATCATCATGGAGGAACTGGTGTTCGGCGTCTTCAAGCCCGAGGCGGTCGCCTACCATCAGCAGGTCATGCGGCGCATGCAGGAAGCCGGCTGCGATGCCGTCGTGCTCGGCTGCACGGAGATCCCGCTGCTCATGAATGAGCAGAACTCGCCGCTGCCCCCGCTCAATTCCACCCGGCTGCTCGCGCGGGCCGCGCTGACGGCCGGGCAGTCTGAGAACACCTGAGGCTGGTGTCTTGGATCTTCGCCTGGTGCCCAGGCTGTCATGGTCGGGCTTGTCCCGACCATCCATCCAACCGCTTGCTCCGGCGTTCGTGGATGGCTGGATCCTCGGGCCAAGCCCGAGGATGACAGCCGAAGTCATCTGTCGGAGACGCATCACCGCACGCGGCGCGGGTTCATGTAGAGGTCGGCTTCCTGCTTCTCGAGCTTGGGCTCGTAGCTTGCCCCGGCGCACGTCGCGCGCCAGCCGGCGCATGTGGCGGCGGCAGTCGCCGTTGAAGATCAGCATGCCGCAGAACAACTTGAGCACGATCATCAGGCGCGGATCGGCGTGCTCCGATCTTCACCCGGCCGTACCACTTGCCGCCGATCGAGAACACCTTGCCGTCGAGCCTGCCGATCGCCTGGTTGTGGTGATTGTAGAGCGTGTAGTCGCCGCCGAAGTCGATGAAATCGCGGCGCAGGCGGTAGAAGCGGGGCTTGCCGTCCTCGAGCAGGAAGAACGAGAAGTTCTCCGGCAGCAGCGGCCACTTGTTGGCCGAGCGCTCCAGGTAGACCATGTTGTCGTGGTCGCCGACGTTGATGCGAGAAGCACGTCACCGGCAGCCCGCGCGCGCCCAGCGTCAGCTGCAGGCTGCGGCCGATCATCAGGTCCATGGTGGCGCGCCAGTTGATCGTCTCGTTGAACAGCTTGAACACCAGGCGCTTGTCCATGCCGGTATTCTTGCGCCAGAGATCCTCGCGATAGCCGAGCAGGCCGGTGCGCTCGCCGTTCTCGATCACCTCGGCGAAGATATCCATGTCGGTTGTGAACTGGCGCGACTTGGCGCGGTTGCGGCTGTGCTTGTAGATGCCGAACTCGATCGAGTTGAAGGACGTGATCCAGACGTCGACCTTGAACTCCGACCATTCGGTCTTGGCGCGGGCCTTGGCGCGGTTTGCGCCGTGCGCGGCAGGCGAGGCTGGAGCTTTCGATCGTCACGGCGGCGCGCTCGAGAACCTCCGCCTTGGCCTCGCGGGCGGCCTCCGCTGCCGCGGCATCGGCCTCCATCTCCAGCGCCCTGCTTCCGTCTGCCATGCTGCGAGCTCCTGCGTGGAGGCGCCGGCACGCGAGGACGAATGGCGCGAATCGAATCCGCGGACGTTAGCACTGCCGCATGCGCAGGGCGACGGGCCCTGCGCCTGGAGGCTTTGGAAAAAGCCTGTGTGTGCTGTCGGCGGCTAGGCTCGCGCGAGGCTGGCGCGCGTCGCCGAAGATCTGCGAGCCGACGCGCACGTGGGTTGCGCCGAAGGCGATGGCCTTCTCGAAGTCGGCGCTCATGCCCATGCTGAGGCCCGCAAGCCCCAGCTCGCGCGGCCAGCTTGGCGAGGAAGGCAAAATGCACGCCGGCCTCCTCGTCGAGCGGCGGGATGCACATGAGGCCGGCGATGTCGAGCTTCAGGTCCTCGCGGCACAGCCGCAGCAGAGCTTGCGGCCTCTTTCGGCACGACGCCGGCCTTCTGCGGCTCCTCGCCGGTGTTGACCTGGATGAAGAGCTGCAGGCGCCGGCCCTGCCTGGCCATCTCCGCGGCGATGGCCTCGGCGATCTTGGGCCGGTCGACGGTGTGGATGGCATCGAACAGCTCGACCGCCTCCCTGGCCTTGTTGGACTGCAGCGGGCCGATCAGGTGCAGCTCGATGCCAGGGTAGCGCTCGCGCAGCGCCGGCCACTTGGCCTTGGCCTCCTGCACGCGGTTCTCACCGAACATGCGGTGGCCGGCGTCGAGCACGGGCTCGATGTGCTCGGGCCCGAACGTCTTGGTGACGGCGACGAGATGCACGGAGGCCGGGTCGCGCCTGGCGGCCCGCGCGGCGGCGGCGATGCGCGCGCGAACAGAGGCGAGGTTGTTGGGCTGCGTCAGCCACTATCTGTTCCCGCGCCGTTCCATGCTCCCGGCGGCTTTCGTGACCAGACGCCGCTCATAGGGCGGGAACGTGTGGTCGTCGCTGAACAGCACGTCCGAGATATTTGCGATGCAGGAAGATCTTGTCGCGGCCTACCTTTTCCTCTTCAAGGATTGCCAGATGCGCAAGCTCCTTGAGATATTTCGACGGCCGCCTCGCGACCGGCGATCCTGTTCTCGACGACATTGGCAATTCGGACGTATGGGTGCGTGAAAATGCAGCTCCACAACAGCGTGCGGGCAACTTAGGCGAGGAAGCGCGGACATAGCGCGACTGTTTCGCTCCATCAGTCGCTTCACGGCACGTATCTTCTGCGTCGTCCATCTGCACGTACTCTCGACACCTTCCAGCATGTAGAGCACCCACGGCTCCCACTCGGCATGCGGTGGTCACCCGACCGAGCAGACGATAATAGCTCGCCGCGATTCTTGAGGATGTAGCGGCTTAGATAGAGTGTAGGAAGATCGAGCATGCCGTCTCTGAATGAGGCCTAGAATGTTCAGGATGCGTCCAGTTCGGCCGTTGCCGTCCGGAAACGGATGGATTGCCTCGAACTGGTAGTGGAGCACGGCCATGCGCACGAGCGGATCGAGCTCCGTTTCCTCATTGGCGAACCTCTCCCAGTTCGCCAGCATGTCGCGCAGGCGTGCCTCGCCTTCCGGCGGCGTGTAGTATCACCTCGCCGGTGTGGCGATCCTGAAGTCTAGTGCCCGTGGTCTGTCGGACATCGTAGTCCTTGCCGGTGACGGTGCGGCAGATTTCGACGGCGAGGCGGGTGGAGAGGGGCCGTGCCGCCGATCATTTCGAAGCCGCTGTAGAGGGCGGTGCGATAGCGCGCCGCCTCCTTGGTCTGCGGGCTGGCGTCGCTGTCGCCCAGGCTGGCCTCGCGGAACAGTTCGTCATTGGTCGTGACGATGTTTTCGATCTCGGAGCTGTCCTTTGCTTCGAGGAGGGGGATGGAATTAATGAGGACGCTCTGGTCGGGAATCAGATGGCCGGCCAAGCGGAGCTCAGCCAAGGCTGTGCGTGCGGTGACGCATTGTTTCAGGACGGCATGCGTCTCGAGCTGAATGCCTTGTGGCGGCAGAAGCGGCAAATCGTTGTATGGGCGCTTTGGGTCCATGGCCGCCTGTACTGACCATTCGATATGTCGGGAAATTCGATATCGGCGACATATTAGTGGAAACCTGTCGGCGTGACCGACATTTACCTCGAATGTGTCGCCAAAACGTGAAAACGGCGACACATGACCCTGGATATGTCGTCGGCGACGCCATGTCAACGACCATATGTCGGCGAAATCGCGTTTCGTCGACATATCGACCATCCAACAAAGCCGCACGATATGCGCAAGAAGCCCAAATCCTTGTGCAAATTGTCGCCATACACACACGCGGCGCGCATATCCGCTAGCGGAGGGTCACCGTGGGCGTCCTTGCTTGACCGCCCCAGGCCGCATCGGCCATTAACCGGCCGCGGCGAACCCTAGAGACCGGCCCATGGCAAGCGAACGCTACAACGCGCCCGTGCGCGAAAAGCACTGGCAGCAGGTGTGGGAGGAGCGCGGCACCTTCCGCACCAAGGACAAGAGCAAGAAGCCCAAGCGCTACCAGCTCGAGATGTTCCCCTACCCGTCGGGGCGCATCCACATGGGGCACGTGCGCTGCTACACGCTGGGCGACGTGATGGCCCGCTACATGCGCGCCAAGGGCTTCAATGTGCTGCATCCCATGGGCTGGGACGCCTTCGGCCTGCCGGCCGAGAACGCCGCCATGGAGCGCAAGGTCCACCCGCGCAAATGGACCTACGAGAACATCGACACCATGCGCGGCCAGCTCAAGGCCATGGGTCTGTCGATCGACTGGGAGCGCGAGTTCGCCACCTGCAATCCCGACTACTACGAGCACCAGCAGCGGCTGTTCCTGGATTTCCTCAAGAAGAAGCTGGCCTACCGCAAGACCGCCAAGGTCAACTGGGACCCGGTCGAGAACACCGTGCTCGCCAACGAGCAGGTGATCGACGGGCGCGGCTGGCGCTCCGGTGCGGTGGTGGAGCAGCGCGACCTCACCCAGTGGTTCTTCAAGATCACCGCGTTTGCGGAGGAGCTGCTGCAGGCGCTCGACGGCCTGCAGGCCACGTGGCCGGACTTCGTGTGCACGCAGCAGAGGAACTGGATCGGCAAGTCGACCGGCGCGAACATGACGCTTCGCGCTGGAAGGCGGCAAGCTGCCGAAGAAGCTCGCCGACGCTGGAAGTCTTCACCACGCGCCATGACACGATCTTCGGCGCCTCGTTCATGGCGATCTCGCCCGAGCACCCTCTGGCCGCACACCTGGCCCAGAAGAACAAGGAGCTGGCGGAATTCATCGAGGAGTGCCGCAAGATCGGCACCACCGAGGAGGCGCTGGCCAAGGCCGAGAAGAAGGGCTTCGACACCGGCATCGTCGCCGTGCACCCGTTCAGGCCGGACGTGAAGCTGCCCGTCTACGTCGCCAACTTCATCGTCATGGGCTACGGCACCGGCGCCATCTTCGGCTGCCCCGGCCACGACCAGCGCGACCTCGATTTCGCCCGCAAATACGGGCGTCCGGTGGTGCCCGTGGTGCTGCCGCCGGGCGCCGATGCCAGCGACCTTCGCCATCGGCGACGGAGGCCTACGTTGGCGAAGGCACGATGATCAACTCCGAGTTCCTCGACGGCCTCACCATCGAGGCGGCCAAGGACAAGATCGCCGAGCCTGCTGGAAGAGCGCGGCATCGGCGAGCGCAAGGTGAACTACCGCATGCGCGACTGGCTGCTGTCGCGCCAGCGCTACTGGGGCTGCCCGATCCCGGTCATCCACTGCGAGAAGGACGGCATCGTGCCGGTGCCGGTCGAGGAGCTGCCCGTGAAGCTGCCGGAGGACGTCACCTTCGACAAGCCTGGCAACCCGCTCGACCACCACCCGACCTGGAAGCACGTCAAGTGCCCCAAGTGCGGCGAGCCGGCCGTGCGCGAGACCGACACCATGGACACCTTCGTCGACAGCTCCTGGTACCAGTTCCGCTACACCGCGCCGAACGCCGCCACGCCGACCGACAAGAAGGCGCTGAAATACTGGGCGCCGGTCGACCAGTACATCGGCGGCAAGGAGCACGCGGTGCTGCACCTGCTGTACGCGCGCTTCTTCACGCGCGGCATGAAGGCGACCAAGCACGTGACCTTCGACGAGCCGTTCACGTCGATGTTCACGCAGGGCATCGTCGTGCACGAGACCTACCGCAGCGAGAACGGCGACTGGCTGACGCCGGCCGAGGTGCGCTTCGAGGGCGACGGCGCCAGCCGCAAGGCGACCTCGATCTCCACCGGCCGGCCGGTCGAGATCGGGCCGATCGAGAAGATGTCGAAGTCGCGCAAGAACGTGGTCGACCCCGACGACATCATCGCCCACTACGGCGCCGACACGGCCCGCCTGTTCATCGTCTCGGACAGCCCGCCCGACCGCGACATCATCTGGACGGACGCCGGGGTGGCCGGCGCCGGGCGGCAGGTGCAGCGCATCTCCCGCTTGATCGACGAGATCGCGCGAGAAATACCCGGGCAAGCTCGGCCCCCGGCCGGCCTCGTTCGGACCGGAGGCACATCGCCCTGCGCCGGGCTGCCCATAAGACGCTGAACGGTGTTAGCCAGAACATCGAGGGCTTGCGTTACAATGTTGCGGTAGCCCAGCTTTACGAGCTGACGCATGCCCTGACGGCGGCCCTGAGCCAGCGCGGGGAAGGCCTGGATTGGGCCATCCGCGAGGCGGCCGAGACTGTTCGTGCAGATGATCGGGCCCATGCTGCCCCATCTGGCCGAGGACTGCTGGGAGCGGCTCGGATACAACACCTTGCTCGCCGATCAGCCCTGGCCGGAGGCCGAGCCGGCTTTGCTCGTTGACGATGAGATTACCATTGCCGTACAGGTGAATGGCAAGAGACGGGATGAGATTACGGATCGCCCGCACTGCGACCAAGGCTGACGTCGAGGCGGCGGCTCTCAAGCTCGAGACCGTCGCACGGGCTTTGGAGGGAAGGTCGGTTACGAGGGTGATCGTAGTGCCGCAAAGGATCGTGAATGTCGTCGGCTGACAGCGGCTTGAAGGCGCGTCCATCGAGCTGGCGGCTTGTTCCGCTCGGCCTGCTGCTGGCCGCGGCGCCTGCTGCTGTCGGCTTGCGGCGATGCCGGCATCCGGCCGCTGTATGCGACGATGGGCGTCGGCGGCCGACGTCGACGAGACAGCTGAAGCAGGTCGATTTCGCGCCGATTCCGGGCCGGGTCGGCCAGCGCATCCGCAACGAGATGATCTTCCAGACCACCGGCGGCGGCAACCCGCTGCCGCCGAACCATCGCCTCGAGATCGTGCTGAAGGAGAACCTCACCTCCACGCTGGTGCGGCTCCACGGCGAGGCGGCGGCCAGATCTACTCCGTGCAGGCATCGTTCCGGCTGATCGACCAACAACAAAGCGGGTGGTGTTCCAGGGCACCAGCCATGCGCGCGCCGGCTTCGAGCGGTTCTCGTCGATCTATTCGAACGTGCGCGCCCGCGAGGACGCCGAGAACCGGGTGGCGCGCACCATCGCCGACGATCTGAAGACGCGATTGGCAGCCTATCTCTCCCGTTCCA
>CAVWOY010000013.1:0-340712 GCA_963756735.1 uncultured Alphaproteobacteria bacterium | reverse complement strand
AAATACTGGCCGAACGCCGGCCCCAGGTCGTCGCTGATAGATTGCGCGCACGGTCTCGCGCAGCCAGGCCGTGAAGATCAGCGGCTCGGCCGCATCGCCACGCATGATCGCTGTCCCAGGTGGTGAGCTGGTCGAGCACGGCGTCGTCCACCGGCTGCTGGCCTGCGCCGCCACGATCATCAAGGCACGCAGCGCGCGGCGGCGGCGAGTAGACATCGTTCTGCGCGGCCCGCATGCTGCCGACGTCGTGGTCGCCGCGGTCGAGGATCAGCTCCCCGACGCGCTGCTGGCGGAACGGCGCATCCCAGTCGTAGGTGAGGAGGTGCGGATAGTCGCGACGGCACGATGCGCGCATTGGCGGTGCCGATCGCGCCCCCCTCGGCCGTCGATGAAGCGCGGCAGGTCCTCGAACTTGAGGTACCCCTTCCATCTAGGTGGCGTCCCAGCCCGGCACCGGCATGCGTCCCGCAACCTTGTTGCCGGGTCGCGCACCGGCACGCGGCCCGGCGCGATCAGCCCGATGTGGCCGTCGGCGTCGGCGATCACCATGCTCTGCATCGGCACGATGTACTGGCGCATGCGCTCGATGTAGTCGGCGACGCCGCGTGCGCCGTCGTCGAGCATGCCGGCGGCGATGGTCGTGTCGTCGTCGCTGAGCGCCGTCCACTGCAGCGCCGCCACGATGCCCTGCGCCCAGCATGCCCTCGAGGTTGCGGTAGAAGCCCGGCAGCACCGGCCCATGCCGCGTGCGCCGCCGCTCCACGTTGCGCACGCCCACGCCCTTGACGGCGATCTGCATCTGCTCGTCGCGAACGCGCGCCAGCCATCGGGCGTCAGGTACTGGCGCGGTTGTCGGGGTTGATCTTCTCGATGAAGATGTCCTGCACGTCGGGGCCGGTATTGGTGAAGCCCCAGGCCACCGTATCGGTGCGCCCGAGCACGATCAGCGGCATGCCGGCGATGCTGGCGCCGACGGCGTTGACGGGCTGCGGCCCGGCTTCTCCAGCGCCAGGTGCACCAGGTACCAGATCGACGGCGCGGCGAGCCGCAGATGCGGATCGTTGGCCAGCAGCGGCTTGCCCGACTTCGTGCGCGCGCCCGACACCACCCAGTTGTTGGACGCGCCGATGGCCATCAGGTCGTCCACCAGGTCGAGGATCGGCCCGCCGCTGCGCGCGCGGCCGGACGCCGCAGCGGATAGAGCTTGGCGAGCTCCGGCATCGCCGGCGGCTTGTCCTCCGCATCGAGCGGCATCAGGTCCTCGATCTCGGCCGGGCCCAGGCCCTGCGCGGCAAGGCCAGGCGCAGCATCTCGTGGTTGATGTTGGTCGACAGCTGCAGCGCCATCATCTTGATGGCGACCACGCTGTCGGCCGGCTGCCATGGCTCCGGAGGATGGCGCAGCAGCAGAAACTCGGGCGGCAGGCGCGGCTCCAGCCAGCCGGTGGCCGCGTCATGTAGGCGTTGACGCCGCGCGCGTAGGCCTCGAGCGTCCGCTTCGCCTCCGTCGGGCAGCGCCGCCAGCGAGCGCTCGGCATGGCCGTAGAGGTCGAGCGTGCGCAGGAACACGTCGGTGCGGAACGTGCGCTCGCCGAAGATCTCCGACAGCCGGCCCTGGCCGGTGCGGCGCTGCAGCTCCATCTGCCACAGGCGATCCTGCGCGTGCACGAAGCCCAGCGCGGTGTAGAGGTCGTCCTGCTCTTGGCGAAGATGTGCGGCACGCCCTCCTTGTCGCGCACCACCTCCACCGGCTGCACAGCCCGGCGATCACCAGCGTGCCCGACGGCGAGGGCACCGTGTTCCTGCAGCAGGCCATACAGACCGCCCGCGGTCAGCAAGCACCGCAGCACCAGCCGCCGCAGCAATGCCCGCCCATTTCAAAGCGCGCTTCATTGGACGGACACGACCACCATTTCAACCGCATCGCACTTGGCGGCCGTCAGTACACCACCACGCTGCGGATGCTCTTGCCCTCGTGCATCAGCTCGAAGCCCTTGTTGATGTCGGCGAGCGGCATGGTGTGGGTGATCATCGGGTCGATCTCGATCTTCCCGTCCATGTACCAGTCGACGATCCTGGGCACATCCGTGCGCCCGCGCGCGCCGCCGAAGGCGGTGCCCTTCCAGACCCGCCCCGTGACCAGCTGGAACGGCCGCGTGGCGATCTCGGCGCCGGCCGGCGCCACGCCGATGATGACGCTCACGCCCCAGCCGCGATGGCAGGCCTCCAGCGCCTGGCGCATCACCGTGACGTTGCCGGTGCAGTCGAAGGTGTAGTCGGCGCCGCCGATCTGGTCGGCGCCCTTCTTGGTCATGTTGACGAGATGCGGCGACGAGGTCGGCGCCGACCTCCTTCGGGTTGACGAAATGCGTCATGCCGAAGCGCTCGCCCCATTCCTTGCGCGCCGGGTTGATGTCGACGCCGATGATCATGTCGGCGGCCGCGAGCTTCAGGCCCTGGATGACGTTGAGGCCGATGCCGCCGAGCCCGAACACGATGGCCTTGGCGCCCGGCTCCACCTTGGCGGTGTTGAGCACCGCGCCGATGCCGGTCGTCACGCCGCAGCCGATGTAGCAGACCTTGTCGAACGGGGCGTCCTCGCGGATCTTGGCCACCGCGATCTCCGGCAGCACCGTGAAATTGGAGAACGTCGAGGTGCCCATGTAGTGGTGCAGCTTCTTGCCGCCAAGCGAGAAGCGCGAGGTGCCGTCCGGCATCACGCCCTGGCCCTGGGTGGCGCGGATGGCCGTGCACAGGTTGGTCTTGCGCGACAGGCAGGACGGGCACTGGCGGCATTCGGGCGTGTAGAGCGGGATGACGTGGTCGCCCTTCTTCACGCTCGCCACGCCGGGCCCCACGTCGACCACGATGCCCGCGCCCTCGTGCCCCAGGATCGCCGGGAACAGCCCCTCCGGGTCGGCGCCCGACAGGTGAACTCGTCGGTGTGGCAGATGCCGGTGGCCTTGATCTCGACCAGCACCTCGCCCGCCTTCGGCCCCTCCAGCTCCACCTCCATGATCTGCAGCGGCTTGCCCTTCTCCAGCGCAACGGCGGCACGGGTTTTCATGAGTGCGGCTCCGGGTGAACTGGCACAGTTTCCCGCTACGCAATGCCAAATGCACACATGAAGTCAAGGCGCGCGGCACATCGCGGAAGCCGCAGCCTCAAATCCGATCCCTTGACTTACGCCCGGTCATAAGCGCCACCGATCGCGGCAACGTAGCGCTCCACCGACTCCTGCAAGATCTGCTTGGCGCCCGAATGGATCACCCGCTCGAAGTGGTGGCTGTAGACCCGATCGAACGCGAAAGGCATCAGCGCCGCCCCGATGGCACGGACGCCCTTCCCCGAAAGGGGGATATGGTTCGGAATGCTGCGCATGAACGTGAAGGACTTGCGGTCCAGGTTCACCATGGCGGTGTCTGCCGAGCACACGACGCCCTTGCCCTCGGCACCCGCAGCCCAATGCAGCATCGATCCGCCGGGGAAGTGCCCCCCGCCGCGGATCAGCGTCACACCCTTCAGCAGCTCGAATGTCTCCCCCTGCCAGAACTTGATGCAGCCGCCCGGCTGCCTCACCCATTTGGAATCGTCGGCGTGGAGATAGACGGGTACATCGCCAAACGCTCGGCTCCACTCGACAAGCGTGGTGTAGAAGTGCGGATGCGAAATGGCGATGGCGCGCAATCCACCAAGCGCATTGATCAGGGTGACCGTGGCGTCATCGATCAGCGAGATGCAATCCCACAGGATGTTGCCCTCAGGCGTGCACAGCAGCAGGGCGCGCTGCCCGATCGCGAACCTCGGCTGCGTGCCGATGCCGATGAGGCCAGGCTCATGCTGCCGGAACCCGTTGTGATGCGAGATCTTCAGGCGTTCCAGTGTTGTCCACGACTGTCCGTCAGGCGAGATGAACTGGCGCTCGTCTTCGCACACTGGACATTGCGCCGGCGGGACTTCACTTGGCGGATACTGTGTACCGCAGGCCGTGCAGATGAACGCAGGCATGGTCTTCCCGTTCGATCACCGACAGTCATTTTACCGCATCAGTTCACGACGCGCGACCCGCTAGCGACGGTACTGCACGAACGGCGACTTGGTCGCCAGCTGGTCGTAGAGCGCGCGTGCCCGGTAGTTGAACTCCTGCGTCACCCAGTAGGTGCGGGTGCACCCGCGCGCATCCGCCTCGCGATACACGGCCTCGATCAGCGCTCGGCCGACGCCTTTCAGCCGCCGCTCGGGGTCCACGAACAGGTCCTCCAGATAGCAGTAGTGGCTCGCCGACCAGGTCGAGCGGTGGAACAGCGCGTGCGCCAGGCCGATCGGCAGATCGGCCTCGTCCACCGCCACCAGCGCGATGTGGAAGTCCGGCGCGCCGGCCATCAGGCGCTGCCAGGCGGCCTCGATCACCTCCTCGGCGACGGTGGCCTTGTAGAATTCGATATAGCCCTTGAACAGGCTGAGCCACGCGGGCCTGTCCCTGGCCTGCAGCGGTCGCACGCGTACTGTCATGAGCTGCTCCTGTTTCGCTGAATTCCCGTAGGGTGCAATAGGCGTCAGCCGCATTGCACCGGGTGGGCAAACGGTGCAATACGGCTCCCGCCTATTGCATCCTACAGCAGCCACACGCTGGCGAGGCCGAGGAAGGCGAAGAAGCCCACCACGTCCGTCACCGTCGTCACGAACACGGTCGAGGACACCGCCGGGTCGAACCCCAGCTTCTCCAGCGCCAGCGGCACGAAGATGCCGGCCAGCGCCGCCGCCAGCAGATTGATCACCATTGCCGCGCCGATCACTGCACCCAGGCTGTTGGAGCCGAACCAGAGGAACACGATCACCCCCATGATGCAGGCGAAAGCCACGCCGTTGATGAGCCCGGCGAACGTCTCGCGCAGCACCACGCGCGCTGTATTCATGGCACCCAGCTCGCCGGTGGCCAGCGCACGCACCGCGACCGTCATGGTCTGCGTGCCGGCGTTGCCGCCCATCGACGCCACGATCGGCATCAGCACTGCCAGCGCCACCATATGCTCGATGGTGGCGTCGAACTGCTTGATCACCATCGAGGCGAGGATGGCGGTAAAGAGGTTGACGAACAGCCACCAGAAGCGGCTGGGCACGATCTGGCGCACGCTGTCGGTGATGCGCTCGTCGCCGACGCCGGCCAGCCGCCGCAGGTCCTCGTCGGCCTCCTCCTCGATCACCTCCACCACGTCGTCCACCGTCACCACGCCGACCAGGCGCTTGTCGGCATCGACCACGGGCGCCGACTTCAAGTCGTAGCGCTCGAACTGCCGCGCCACCGTCTCCTGATCGGCGGTTGCCAGCACCACCTGGCGGCCGGCATCCATGATCTTCTCCACCGGCACCTCGCGCTTGGTGCGCAGCAGCCGGCTCAAGTCCAGGCCGCCCACCACGTGGTAGCTCGGGTTCACCACATAGATGTCGGAGAACGTCTCGGGTAGGTCGTCGGTCTCGCGCATGTGGTCGATCACCTGCCCAACCGTCCAGAACGGCGGCACCGCCACGAAGTCCGTCTGCATCAGACGGCCGGCGGTATCCTCCGGATATTCCAGGTTGCGCTCGAGCGCGGCGCGCTCCTCGGCCGGCACCTGGTCGAGGATCTCCTGCTTCTGGGGCTCCCCCAGGTCCTCGAGGACGTAGGCGGCGTCGTCGGTCTCGAGCTCGGTGACGGCCTTGGCCACCACCGCGTTCGGTAGGTCCCGCAGCAGCTGATCGCGCACCGTCTCGTCGAGCTCGGAAAGCACCTCGGAGGGGAACGCATTGCCGAGAACGCCGATCAGGCGCAGGCGCGCATCGGGCTCCAGCAGCTCGATCACATCGGCGACGTCGGGCGCGCTCAGCTCCTGGGCCAGCTCGCGCACGCGCTCGCCGTTGCCGCCCTCCAGCGCCTCCCGGATGGGGCGCGCCAGCTCGGCGGCCGTATGCACGGCCGGCCCCGGGTCCGGCCGGTTTGCCGTCTCGTCCTGCATGCGATTGTTCCGCTGTCGACGCGCCTGGCGCAGCCCCATGCGCGTCTGGCCGGCGATAGCATTGCCCGCGCCGTTGCGCCATCCTCCCATCTCGGTTGCGCCGAGGATCACCTGAGCCGCCAGCCGGCTGGGCGCAGACTTGCCAGCATCTGGCTGCCGCCAGGCGTCCGGTATGCGGGCGTTCCAGCGGAGCCTTGACCGATTGGCAGGCCAACCAATAGGGTGCGCGAAAAACAACGCCAGTTCTTCAGTGGTAAGGCTCCAAGGGAGGGTGCAATGCGAAGAGTTTCCAGTCTTATGACAATGCTGGGGGCGGTCGCCCTCGCGGCCGGGCTCGGCACCGCCGCGGCGCAGGATGCGCCGAAGTCCATCAAGATCGGCTACGCCATCTCGCTGTCGGGCTTCAACGCGCCGGGAGCCGGGCTCACCACGCTGCCGAACTACCGCCTGTGGGTGGACGACGTGAACAAGGCCGGCGGCATCATGCTCAAGAAGTTCGGCAAGAAGCTGCCCATCGAGGTCACCGAGATCGACGACAACTCCAAGAACGAGGATCTGCCGCGCCTCACCGAGAAGCTGATGGCCGTCGACAAGATGGACATCGTGCTGACGCCCTGGAGCACGGGGTCCAACTTCGCCGTCGCTCCGACCTACGCTCAAGTATGGCTATCCGCAGATCATGGGCACCGCGGGCAGCGACAAGCTGGAGGAAATGGTCGCGAAGTTCCCGACCATGTTCTTCTTCCTGGGCAAGAATGCGGACCAGACCAAGGCTCTGGTCGACATGATGTCGGCGCAGAAGAAGGCCGGCAAGATCAACGACAAGGTTGCGCTGTTCATCGTGCAGGCGCCCTTCGGGCAGGAGTACATCGCCTCGCTGCAGGCCCGCGCTGGCGGCGGCCCAGTTCAACATCGCCTACGAGGCGGTCTATGACGTGAAGGCCACCGACCTGTCGACGCAGATCAAGGCGGCGAAGGCCGCGGGCCCCGACACCCTGATCGCGCTCTCCTACCCGCCCGACACGTTCATGATCACCGAGCAGTCGCTCGCCAGCGACTTCGTCCCGAAGATCAGGTTCATGGGCGTCGGCACCGGGTTCCCGCCCTACAAAGCCAAGTTCGGCGACAAGATCGATGGCGTGTTCAGTCTCGGCGGCTGGGACCCCAATGGGCCGGGCATGCAAGACTACTTTGCACGCCACAAAGCCTTTCACGGCGGCAAGGAGCCCGACCGCTGGGCCAGCTCCGCCACCTATGCCGGGTTGCAGGCGCTGCACCAAGCAATCGAGCGAGTGGGCGAGATCGACCGTGCCAAGATCATCCAGGAGCTGAAGACCGGCACGTTCAAGACCTTGTTGGGCGAAATTTCGCTTGCAGGCAACCGCGACGCACAGGCCTGGCTTATCGGCCAGTGGCAGGGGGGTGAGTTCTACGGCCTCGCCCCGAACCGGCCCGGCGCCAAGCAGCCCATCATCAAGTGACTTGTCAAAGCCTACGCATTTCGTGGGGTCCGCGGTTACCAACGCGGACCCTTTTTTTGCGCCCGACTTTCGCAGCGGCTACAACGTCTTGGGCAGACCGGCACTAGCTGCCCCAGAACCTTATAGCTCCAGACCTGAACTCCTATGACGCTGCTCGACTTGTTGCTTGGCGGCTTGGTGGTGGGCGGCATCTACGCCCTGATCGCCATCGGCCTCAACCTGCAATATGGCGTGGCTCGCGTCCTGAACCTCGCCTACGGCGAGTTGCTGATGCTCGGCGGCTATGCCGCGTTCTTCGGGTTCTCGCTGCTTGGGTTCCCGCCACTTGTCACGGCGCTCTTCGGCTTACCCGCCGCCTTCGCCGGGGGGTGGCTGCTGTTCCGCTACGTGTTGCATCCGCTCCTTGCGCGCACCGCCGATCCCGGCAAGCGCGAGGTCGACTCCATCCTCTCCACCTTCGGCCTGCTGTTCCTGCTGCAAGGCATCGCGCTCGTGGCCTGGACCGGCAACGACCGGGAGCTCCACTACCTTGTCGGCCAATCCCTCAACGTGTTCGGCACCGCGATCCAGCACAACCGCCTGATCGTGGTGATCGCCGCCCTCGTGCTGTCGGCCGCCGTGTTCGCGTTCCTGCGCTACTCCACGCCCGGCCGCGCCATGCGCGCCATCGCGGTAAGCCCGCACACCGCGCCTCTCGTGGGCATCGACCTGCGCAAGTACAGCGCGCTAGCCTTTGCCACCGGCGCCGCCTTGGCCGCAGTGGCCGGCATCCTCCTTTCCTCGTTCCGCACCGTGAACCCGACGATGGGCGCGGAATACACGCTCAATGCCCTGATCGTCATCGTGATGGGCGGCATCGGCAACGTGGCCGGCGGCCTCGTTGCCGCGCTGATCCTGGGGCTGGTGCAGACGCTGGCCAGCATGCTGGGACAGTCCGCGCTTGGCACCATAATCGTATTCGCGAGCTTCGCAGCCGTGCTGCTGTGGCGGCCGCAAGGCCTGTTCGGCAGCGCCAGGAGCGCGGGTGGTGCCCGGAGCGGGCTTCGTCTCCCCAAGGAGGCGATTGCGGTCGCCGCCATTGCCGCCGTCGCCGTGGTCCCGTACGTGGCCGACGCCTACTGGCTGCTGCTGGCGATCAACATCCTGACCTACGTGGCGCTGGCCACGGCCTGGGCCTTCTTCTCCGGCCCCACGCGCTACGTGTCGCTCGCGGCTTCCGCCTTCTACGGGCTCGGCGCCTATTGCGTCGCCGTGCTCGCCTCCGACTATTCCTACCCGTAGCGCTGATCGCCGCGGTCGGCTTCACGGTCGTGCTGTCCGCCCTTGTCGGGCTCGCCACGCTGCGGCTCTCCGGCATGTATTTCGTGATCTTCACTTTCGGCCTCGCATCGCTCGTCAGCGCGCGTTGCCACCTGGTGGGAGTTCAACATCGCCAAGAGCTCGGGCTGGTACGTCTACCTGTCGATCACCGACGCACAGATCTTCTACCAGCTGCTGGCGCTGTGCGCGGCGATCATCGCGCTGTGGCTCTGGCGCGACCGCACGCGCATGGGGCTCGCGCTCACCACGCTCGGCGCCGACGAGACCGTGGCACGCCAGATCGGCATCAACACCGTGGCGCTCAAGATCGGGACCTTCGTGGTGAGCGCGGTGGTGATGGCGCTGGCCGGCGCCATCCTGGCACCGAAGAACTCCTACGTCATGGCCCAGACCGTGTTCAATCCCGAGGTCTCGTTTCTCACGGTGATCGGCGCGCTGCTCGGCGGCGCCACCTCGGTGTGGGGCCCGATGCTGGGCGTAGTGCCGCTGCTGCTCGTCAAGGACTACCTTTCCATCGCCTACTCCAGCCATTTCAGCGTGCTGCTGGGGCTGGTGCTGTTCGGCATCGTGTTCTTCATCCCCGACGGCATCATCGGCCTGCTGCGCAAGGGCCGCGCCGCGATCAATTCCAACGGGCTCGCCAACGCTCTGGAGGCCGCCGCACGCCGCTTGCGCGGGGCTCCCCATCCAGCTGCCGCACCCTCGGCGCAGCAGGCCAACGGCGCCGCATCGGCGCCCGGCAGGCCGGCTGCCGCACCGAGCCATCCCGCAGGGAAGGCGTCGGCATGATCCCCGCCCGCGCCCTGCTCGAGGTCACCAATCTCAGCCGCCACTTCGGCGGCCTCGCCGCGCTCGACGGCGTCTCCTTCAACGTGCAGAAGGGCGAGGTGATGGGCCTCGTCGGCCCCAACGGCTCGGGCAAGACCACGCTGCTGAATGTCGTCTCCGGCCGGCTCGCCCCGCTCGGCGGCGAGGTGCGCCTGTCCGGCAGGTCGGTGACAGGGCACACCCCGGAGGCCATCTGCCGGGCCGGCATCGCCGGCACCTTCCAGCTCGCCCGCATCCCCGATGCCCTGAGCGCGCTCGACAACGTCGCCGTTGCCGCCATGTACGGCCGCCGCCGCCTCGATGTGGCGAGCGCTCGCGCCGAGGCCGACCGTCTGCTCGACCGCGTCGGCTTCGCTGCCGACCGCGCGGCGCATGCCGACCAGATCACCTACTTCGACCACAAGCGAATCGAGCTTGCCCGCGCGCTCGCCTGCGCGCCCGACCTGCTGTTGCTCGACGAGTGGCTGGCCGGCCTCAACCCGACCGAGCTCGAGGACGGCATCGCGCTCGTGCGCTCGCTCAACGAGGAAGGCTCGACAATCGTCATGGTCGAGCACGTGATGCACGCCATCCGCTCGCTGTGCGGCCACATCGTGGTGCTCAACGCCGGCCGCGCCATCGCCGCCGGCACGCCCGAGGAGGCGCTCGCCGACCCCGACGTGGTGCGCGTGTACCTGGGCGAGAGCCTGTAGGGCTTGCGGTCGCGTGCTCCCGGGAGCAATCTCGCCCGCAACAAGCGCCGCCCTGAGGCGGCGCGCACCCGCGAGGAGGACGCCGATGGCCCAGCAAACCGCCGCAACGCGCGACGTCGTGCACGCCGATATCAAGCTGAATTCCGATCCCGCGCTTGCCACGCGCTTCATCGACGTTCCCAACATGCCCTGGGAGGACACCAAGTTTCCCGGCATCCAGATCAAGGTGCTCTACTCCGACGACGACGGCCGCACCACGGCCCTCTTCAAGCTGGCGCCGGGCGCGGTCGTGCCGTTGCACGAGCACACCGCGCTCGAGCAGACCTACGTGCTCGAAGGCACGCTGGAGGACCACGAGGGCGTGTGCGGGCCGGGCCAGTTCTGCTGGCGGCCGGCGGGCAACCAGCACGAGGCGACCGCCCCCAACGGCGCGCTGATCCTGGGGTTCTTCCTGAAGCCCAACCGCTTCGCCTACGGCGAGAAGTTCTTCACCGAATCCGGCGAGCGCCCTTGAGCAGGATCGCTCTGGGCAATAGCTGCGCCGCCGGGTCCCCCGCCGCGGATGGCGCGGTGAGCCCTATTCGGCTGGCCGCACGCTGAGCTCGGCCTGGTGCCTGCTCCTGGCCCGCGAGCGCCCGGCAAAGGCAATCAGCTCGCCCACGATGCCGCGCCGGAACAGCAGCACCGTGACGACGAAGATCGCGCCCTGGATCACCAGCACCCACTCGCCGAAGCCTGCGAGGTAGTTCTGCATCGTGATGATGATGCCGGCTCCGACGATGGGCCCGAACACGGTGCCCATGCCGCCCACCAGCGTCATCAGCACCACCTCGCCCGACATCTGCCAAGTCACGTCGGTCAGCGAAGCGAGCTGGAACACGATGGCCTTGGTCGCGCCCGCCAGCCCCGCCAGCGTCGCGGAGAGCACGAAGGCGATCAGCTTGAAGCGGTCGACCGCATAGCCCAGCGACACCGCGCGCGCCTCGTTCTCGCGGATCGCCTTCAGGACCTGCCCGAACGGCGAGTGGATGGTGCGGTAGATGACGAGGAAGCCGGCGATGAAGATCGCCAGCACCACGTAGTAGAAGGAGAAGTCGTTGTTGATCGGCAGCAGCCCGAGCAGCGGCCGCCGCGGGATCGCCTGGATGCCGTCCTCGCCGCCCGTGAACGGCGCCTGCACGCACAGGAAGAACACCATCTGAGCCAGCGCCAGCGTCACCATGGCGAAGTAGATGCCCTGGCGGCGGATGGCGATGGAGCCCACGATCAATCCCAGCAGGGCGGCAACCGCCGTGGCGATCAGGATCGCCAGCTCCGGCGTCAGCGGCGGCAGCGGAATGGTGAGCCACACCCAGCCCAAGCCCGGAAGCCCGAAGGGCAGCTGCACGGTGCCGACCTTGGCAAGGTGTCCCGCCACATAGGCAGCAAAGCCGAAGAACATGGCGTGGCCGAACGACAGCAGGCCGACGTAGCCGACCAGCAGATTGAAGGCGCAGGCGAACAGCGCAAAGCACAGCACCTTCATCAGAAACAGCGGATATACGAACAGCGGCGCGATCAGCCCGAGCAGAACCAGGGCCGCCAGCACCGGCATGTCCCATGTCTTGGATGTGGTGCTCATGGCGACCTCACTTCGGCGTCCCGAACAGGCCTTGCGGCCGCAGCATCAGCACGATCGCCATGATGACGAAGATCACCGTGTTCGATGCCTCGGGCCAGAACACCTTGGTGAGGCCCTCGATCACACCGACCCCGAAGCCGGTGACGATCGAGCCCATGATCGAGCCCATGCCGCCGATCACCACCACGGCGAACACGACGATGATCAGGTTGGCGCCCATGATCGGGTTGACCGAGTAGATCGGCGCCGCCAGCACGCCGGCAAGCGCGGCCAGGCCCACGCCGAAGCCGTAGGTCAGCGTGATCATGCGCGGCACGTTGATGCCGAACGCCTGCACCAGGTCCGGGCGCTCGGTGGCAGCGCGCAGGTAGGAGCCGAGCTGCGTCTTCTCGATCATGAACCAGGTGCCCAGGCACACGACCAGCGAGAAGACGACGATGAACCCGCGGTACCAGGGCAGGAACATGAAGCCGAGGTTGGTGCCGCCCGGCATGGGGTTGAGGTAGGGCAGGCCCGAGGAGCCGAATTCGCGCCGGAACAACCCCTCGATGATCAGCGCCAGGCCGAACGTCAGCAGCAGGCCATAGAGATGATCGAGATGATACAGGCGCGAGATGAGAAGGCGCTCGAGGATGACCCCGGTAATGCCGACGATGATCGGCGCCAGCACCAGGGCACCCCAAAAGGGGATGCCGAGATAAGTCAGCAGCATCCACGCGCAGAAAGCGCCCATCATGTACTGGGCACCGTGCGTGAAGTTGATGACGTTCATCAGCCCGAAAATGACTGCCAGCCCGAGCGACAGCAGCGCATAGAACGCGCCGTTGATCAGGCCCAGCAGAAGCTGGCCGAACAGCGCCTGCGGGGGCACGCCTAGCAGCTCGAACATAAGTCAGCCCTTCCCCTCTCCCCGCCTGCGGGGAGAGGGACGGGGTGAGGGGCAGCTACATACGCAGACGTTGCAGCTGCTGCTGCCCCTCACCCTGGCCCTCTCCCCATGAAGTATGGGGAGAGGGAATTGCTCGCTACTTCACCAGCGGACAGCCGCCGTCGGCCATCGGCCGGAAGGCTTCGGCTGCGGGGATGGTGGCGCGCACCTTGTAGTAGTCCCACGGCCCTTTGCTCTCGGCCGGGCTCTTGACCTGCAGGAGGTACATGTCGTGGACCTTGCGGCCGTCCTCGCGAATTGCCCCCTTGCCGAACAGCTTGTCCTCGGTCGGCGTGGCCTTCATCTTGGTCACGACCGCCGCACCGTCGGCATCCGACTTCAGCTCGTGCACCGCCTTCAGGTAGTGCATGACGGCGGAGTAGACGCCGGCGTGGATCATCGTCGGGTAGTTGCCCCTGTTGGCCGCCGAGAACTCCTTGGCGAACGCCCGGTTGTTGTCGTTGGTGTCCCAATACCAGGACTCGGTGAAGATCAGGCCTTGCGCCGTCTGCAATCCGAGCGCGTGCACGTCGGTGATGAACACCAACAGCCCGGCAAGGTTCTGCCCGCCCTTGACGATGCCGAACTCCGACGCCTGCTTGATCGAGTTGATCGTGTCGCCGCCGGCGTTGGCGAGGCCGATGATCTTGGCCTTGGAAGACTGCGCCTGCAGCAGGAATGAGGAGAAGTCCTGGCCGGGGAAGGGATGGCGTACCTTGCCCACCACCTTGCCGCCCGACTTCTCCACCACCGCGGCGGTGTCACGCTCCAGCGCATGCCCGAACGCGTAGTCCGCCGTCAGGAAGAACCAGCTGTCGCCGCCGGTCTTGACGATGGCATTGCCGGTGCCGTTGGCGAGCGCCCAGGTATCGTAGGTCCAATGGATGGTGTTGGGCGAGCACGCCTTGCCGGTGAGATCAGAGGTCGCGGCACCCGATACCAGGAAGACCTTGTTCTTCTCCTTGGTGATGGTGTTGACCGCCAGCGCCACCGAGGATGTCGGCACGTCGACCACCACGTCGACCTTGTCGACATCGAACCATTGGCGCACGACGTTGGAGCCGATGTCGGGCTTGTTCTGATGATCGGCGAATACGACCTCGATCTTATTGTGGCAGGTCGTCATCTTGCAGAAGTCCTCGATGGCCTTCCGCGCCGACCACACCGAGCCCTGACCAGTCAGGTCAGCGTAGAGGCCCGACTGGTCGTTCATCACCCCGATCTTGATGGTGCCGTCACTGTACTGCGCCTGCGCCAGCCCGATGCCCACACCAAGGGTGGTGGCAACGGCTGCCAGTGCCTTCACGCTCCATCGCATAACTTTAGTCCTTTCCGGTTACACGCCAAGATAGGTCTGCAGCTTCTCCCGGTTTGCCTCCAGCGCGGCGTTCGGGATCATGTCGATCACGCGCCCGTGCTCGACCACATAGTGCCGATCGGCAACCGTCGCGGCAAAGCGGAAGTTCTGTTCCACGAGCAGCATGGTAAAGCCCTGCTCGCGCAACATGCGAATGGTATTGCCGATCTGCTGGACGATGACGGGCGCCAGTCCTTCGGTGGGCTCGTCCAGCAGCAAGAGCTTGGCGCCGGTGCGCAGGATGCGGGCGATCGCCAGCATCTGCTGCTCGCCGCCGGACAGCTTGGTGCCTTGGCTGGAGGAGCGCTCCCTCAGGTTGGGGAATAGCTCGTAGATCCTATCCAACGCCAGCCCGCCGTCGCGCACGACGGGGGGCAGCATCAGGTTCTCCCAGACGTTGAGGCTCGCAAAAATGCCCCGCTCCTCGGGGCAGTAGGCGATGCCGTACCGGGCAATGCGGTTGGACCTCTGCCGGATCAGCTCGTGGCCCTCGTAGGTGATCGATCCCTTGCGGTTGGCCAGCATCCCCATGATGGCGCGCATGGTGGTGGTCTTGCCGGCACCATTGCGCCCGAGCAGCGTCACCACCTCGCCGGCTTTTACCTCGAAGCTCATGCCGTGCAGGATGTGGCTTTCGCCGTACCAGCCGTGCACGTCGCGCACTGCGAGCTGCGCGTCAACCATGGCCGGTGCTCCCGCCCGTCCCCATGTAGGCCTCGATCACCTGCGGGTTTTTCGACACCTCGGCGTAGGGGCCTTCCGCCAGCACCTCGCCGCGCGCCAGCACGGTGATGCGATCGGAGAAGTCCGCCACCACCGACAGGTTGTGCTCCACCATCAGCACGGTGCGATCCTTGGCGACGCGGCGGATGAGCGCCGAGGTGCGGGCGATGTCCTCGGCCGCCATGCCGGCCATCGGCTCGTCGAGCAGCAGCACTTCCGGGTCGAGCGCCAGCGTGGTCGCGATCTCGAGCGCCCGCTTGCGCCCGTACGGCAGCTCGACTGCCGGCAGCTGTGCGTAGGCCTTCACGCCGACGTCGTCGAGCAGCTCCATGGCGCGCCCGTTCAACACCTCCACTGAGCGCTCCGAGCGCCAGAACTGATACGAGGTGCCGAGCACACGCTGCAGCGCCACGCGCACGTTCTCGAGCACGGAGAGGTGCGGGAACACCGCCGAGATCTGGAACGAGCGCACCAGCCCCAGGCGTGCCACCGCATGCGCGGAGGCCGACGTGATGTCACGGCCCTTGTAGAGGATGCGGCCCGCCGTCGGTGGCAGGAACTTGGTGATGAGATTGAAGCAGGTGGTCTTGCCGGCACCGTTGGGGCCGATCAGCGCGTGAATGGTGCCGCGGCGGATGCTCAGGTTGACGTTCTTGACCGCGCTGAAGCCCCGGAACTCCTTGGTGAGCCCCTGCGTCTGCAGCACAAACTCGTCGGCCATCAAGCGCTCTCTCAACCCACCGTGGCCGCAGCGTATCAGCTTGCTTCCGCAACGCAAATTCGTCCCACTGGGGAGACGGCACGGACCTCTTATGGTCCCAGCCCACCCCTGTCAACTCGGCGCGAGCCCAGGTATTGCGCGTGAGCTGGCGGCCTTTCCCACCCCTTCACCGCCCTGCAGCCAACCAACCGCGCAATAGGCCGCTTGCCACCCGTGCTCGACATGCCCATGTCGACCGCGGCTGCACCGGCAGCAGACGCAAGCCGCCGCCACGCCTATCGCCGCAAGCCCGACACCCTCACTTACACGTGTCCCCGCCCAAGCAGACCATGCCGCGTATGCGATTGCGCCCGGCACGGGTCTGTGGCGTAATCGCGATCGAGAACAATCACAAACGGGCTTGCCGCTCCAGGGCGGCGGGGAAGTGGAGGAAGCGCATGTTTTTCCGAAAGAAGGAAGCCGACCAGGCCTCGGCATCGACGCCAGGCGCCTCGGGCGGCCCGGTCGGCGTGTCGATGACCGTCAACGGCAAGGCCGTCAGCGCCGACGTCGATCCCCGCACGCTGCTCGTCCAGTTCGTCCGCGAGAACCTGCGGCTGACCGGCACGCACGTGGGCTGCGACACCAGCCAGTGCGGCGCCTGCGTCGTGCACGTCGACGGCCGCGCGGTGAAATCCTGCACGGTGCTGGCCGCCAGCTGCGACGGCGCCAAGGTCACCACCATCGAGGGCCTCGCCGCATCCGGCAAGCTGCATCCCATGCAGGAGGCCTTCCGCGAGCACCACGGCCTGCAATGCGGCTTCTGCACGCCGGGCATGATCATGGCCGCGGTCGACATCGTCAGCCGCAAGGGCGCCAACCTCGACGAGGCCACCATCCGCCACGAGCTGGAAGGCAACTTCTGCCGCTGCACCGGCTACCACAACATCGTCGCCGCCGTGCGCGCAGGTGCCGCCGCCATGGGCGGTGCCAGGCAAGCTGCCGAGTAGCCGCCGGAAGCGAAACCTGCCTCGTGGCGAGCTTGTCGAACCACGAGCGGGCAAGAACAAGACCGTCCTTCGGCAAGCTCAGGACGGGATCGGGAACAAACCCCAGGGAGAACTGCGATGACCGCCACCGGCATCGGAGCGCCCGTACGGCGCAAGGAAGATCAACGGTTCATCACCGGCAAGGGCCAGTACACCGACGACATCAACCGCTCAGGCCAAACCTATGCCGTGTTCGTGCGCTCGCCGCATGCGCATGCCAACATCAAGCGGGTGGACGCATCGGCTGCGCTGAGCGCGCCCGGCTGTCTCGCCGTCTACACCGGCGCCGACATCGCCGCCGACAAGGTCGGCGGCCTGATCTGCGGCTGGATGATCCACTCCAAGGACGGCTCGCCCATGAAGGCCGGCGCCCATCCAGCACTGGCGCAGGGCAAGGTGCGCTACGTCGGCGA
Organism: uncultured Alphaproteobacteria bacterium; assembly: GCA_963756735.1. Classification (GTDB taxonomy): domain Bacteria; phylum Pseudomonadota; class Alphaproteobacteria; order Rhizobiales; family Hyphomicrobiaceae; genus AWTP1-13. Next base: position 323,608 of record CAVWOY010000013.1, on the reverse strand, counting down.
CCACGTGGCGGTCGTGATCGGCGAGACGCTGGCCCAGGCGCGTGACGCCGCCGAGCGCGTCAAGGTCGACTACGAGCCGCTGCCCGCCGCCGTCGATGCCGCCACCACGCAGAAGGCCGGCCAGCCGCAGCTCCATGCGGAGGCGCCCAACAACACCGTCTATCAGTGGCACCTGGGCGACAAGGCGGCCGTCGACGCCGCGTTCGCCGGCGCCAAGCACGTCACCAAGATCGACCTCGTCAACAACCGGCTGATCCCCAACGCCATCGAGCCGCGCTGCGCCATCGGCGAGTACGACTCAGGCCAGGATAGCCTCACGCTGCACACCACCAGCCAGAACCCGCACGTGGCGCGCCTGGTGCTCGCCGCCTTCATCGGCCTGGCGCCTGAGCACAAGCTGCGCGTGATCGCTCCGGACGTCGGCGGCGGCTTCGGCTCCAAGATCTTCATCTACGCCGAGGAGGTCGTCTGCCTGTGGGCTTCCCGCAAAGTGGGACGTCCGGTGAAATGGACGGGCGATCGCTCGGAAGCCTTCCTCGCCGACGCGCACGGCCGCGACCACGTGACGACGGCGGAGCTGGCACTCGACGCCGACGGCAAGATCCTGGCGCTCAGGGCCAAGACCATCGCCAACCTCGGCGGCTATCTCTCCACCTTCGCCTCCTCGGTGCCGACCTATCTCTATGCGCCGCTGCTGTCGGGCCAGTACAATATCCCCGCCATCTACTGCGAGGTCGACGGCGTCTACACCAACACCGCCCCCGTCGACGCCTACCGCGGCGCCGGCCGGCCCGAGGCCACCTTCGTGGTCGAGCGCCTGATCGAGGTTGCGGCCCGCCAGACCGGCAGCGATCCGGCCGAGTTCCGCCGCAAGAATTTCATCACATCGTTCCCGCACGCCACCCCGGTCATCATGACCTACGATGCCGGCGACTACGATGCCTCCATGCGCAAGGCCCTCGAACTCGCCGACTATGCCGGCATCGGCGCGCGCAAGGCCGAGAGCGCCAGGAAGGGCCTGAAGCGCGGGGTGGGTTTCTCCGCCTACATCGAGGCCTGCGGCATCGCTCCCAGCGCCGCGGTCGGATCGCTCGGCGCCGGCGTCGGTCTGTGGGAATCAGCCGAGGTGCGCGTCAATCCGACGGGCTCGGTCGAGGTGCTCACCGGCTCGCACAGCCACGGCCAGGGCCACGAGACCACGTTTGCCCAGCTGGTTTCGCAGAAGCTCGGCATCCCCATCGAGCAGGTGACGGTCGTGCACGGCGACACCGACAAGGTGCAGTTCGGCATGGGCACCTACGGCTCGCGCTCGGGCGCCGTCGGCATGTCGGCGATCTTCTACGCCGCCGACAAGGTGATCGCCAAGGCCAAGAAGGTCGCGGGCTTCGTCCTCGAGGTTGCGCCGGAAACGGTCGACTTCAAGGAAGGCATCTTCTCCTCGACCGCCACCAACAAGACGCTCACCTTCCCGGAAGTTGCGCTGCAGGCCTACATCGCCCACAAATTCTCCGGCCAGCAGCTGGAGCCGGGCCTCAAGGAAGGCGCCTTCTTCGACCCCACCAACTTCACCTTCCCCTCGGGCGTGCACATCTGCGAGCTGGAGATCGATCCCGAAACCGGCTCAACGCGCATCGATCGCTGGACCGCCGTCGACGACTTCGGCACGCTGGTCAACCCGATGATCGTGGAAGGCCAGGTGCACGGCGGCGTCGCCCAAGGCGTCGGCCAGGCCATGCTCGAAGGCGCGGTCTACGACAAGAACGGCCAGCTCGTCACCGCCAGCTTCATGGACTACACCATGCCGCGCGCGGGCGACCTGCCCTCGATCAAGATCGCCATGACCACCACGCCCTGCCCGTCGAACCCGCTCGGCATCAAGGGCTGCGGCGAGGCGGGCGCGATCGCGGCGCCCGCCGCCGTGATCAACGCCATCACCGACGCACTGGGCCACGAGGACATCGCCATGCCGGCGACGCCGCTCGCCGTATGGCGCGCGGCGCAGAAATCGCCCTCGAAGATGGCCGCGGAATAGGGAGACAGCACCATGTACGCCTTCCAGTATCATCGCCCGCAGTCGGTGGCGGATGCCGCCAAGCTGCTGGCCGGCAGCGACGACGCCAAGCTGCTGGCGGGTGGACACACCCTCCTCCCGACCATGAAGCAGCGCCTCGCCTCGCCCAAGACCCTCGTCGACCTCGGCCGCGTCGCCGAGCTCAAGGGCATCAACAAGTCCGGCAGCGCGCTTGTCATCGGCGCCATGACCACGCACGCGGAGGTGGCAAGCTCCGACGTCGTCCGCTCTGCCATCCCCGGCCTGGCCGAGCTCGCCAGCGTGATCGGCGACCCGCACGTGCGTCACAAGGGCACCATCGGCGGCTCGGTTGCCAACAACGACCCCGCCGCCGACTATCCCGCCGCCGTGCTGGCGCTCGGCGCCACCGTCGCCACCAACAAGCGCGAGATCAAAGCCGACGATTTCTTCAAGGGCCTGTTCTCCACCGCCCTGCAGGACGGCGAGATCATCACCCGCATCTCGTTCCCGATCCCCGCGAAGTTCGGCTACGCCAAGTTCGCCAATCCCGCCTCGCGCTACGCGCTGGTGGGCGTGGCGGCGGCACAAGCCGGCTCGGGCGTGCGCGTCGCCGTCACCGGCGCCGGCAAGGACGGCGTGTTCCGCCATGCAGCCGCGGAAACGGCCCTCGGCAAGGGCTGGTCGGCGCAGTCGCTCAAGGGCCTGGCCACCGCCGCCAACCAGATGATGAGCGACATCCACGCCGATGCCGCCTACCGCGCGCACCTCGTCGGCGTGATGGCAGGCCGCGCCGTTGCCAAGGCCGGCTGACGCGTCGGACGGAGCCTTGCATCTTGGCCATACCACGGCGCTGGCCGTGGCGCTTCCCGCCTGCTGGGTCGCCGGGTTAGATTGCGCCCGACCTCGCAACCCAAGTCCCCAGGAATATCCATGAGCCCTTTGCGCGTACTGGCCACCGGCCTCATGTGCACGCTGGCGCTGTGGCCGGCCGCCGCCCAGCAGAAGGACCAGCGCATCGTCATCACCAACGGCAGCAACAATCCCATCGAGTTCCTCTATTTCGCCGCCTGCGGCGCGGGCGAGTGGGGCAAGGACCGGCTGGGTGCCAAGGAGGTGATTCAGCCCGGCGCCAGGCGGCAGTTCATGACCAAGGTGACGGGCGGCGACTGCTGCCACGACCTGCGCGCCAAGATGGCGACGGGCGGCAGTCACCAGAAGCTCGCCGTGGACGTCTGCCAAAATCCCGAATGGGTGGTTCGCTGAAGACAGCGCACCGCGAGCTTCAAGGCAATCGCAGCACTTAGCCCGCTTTGGCGCGGCTCACCACGTCCTCGCCACGTCCTGGCGCGCCGGCAGGGCGGGCACGACCGAAACGGGGGTGCCGATCTCGGTGACGGTGGCGAGGTGCGCCACGTCCCCATTCAGCATCCGGAAGCACCCTGAAGACTTCCGCGCGGCCGATCGAGCGCTCGTCGTTGGTTCCGTGGATGCGATAGAGCGTGTCGCCCAGGTATATTGCCCGTGCACCCAGCGGATTGCTGATTCCACCCGTCATCTTCAGGGGCAGGTGCGGATCGCGCTGACGCATCTCCGCGGGCGGATGCCAGTCGGGCCAATCCTGCTTGCGGCTCACCTTCTCCGATCCGGCCCAGCTGAAGCCTTCGCGCCCCACGCCGATGGCGTAGCGGTAGGCCTGCTTGTCGGCGAGCACGTAGTAGAGCGCCCGCTTGCCGGTATCGATCACGATCGAGTTGGCGGGATAGTCGTACGGGAAGGCGACGATCGGCGGAGCAACCGGGGCGATATCGGGGCGCGCACCGCCGCTGCGCACCTCGTCGTTCGGCCGTTCCTCGGGACGCTCTGCTCTGTCGTTCCAGCCGCGGCCAAAGCTCGGCCCCGAATTGCCGAACGCCTCGTCGGCCCAGCGCGGCCAGCCTTGCGCAGCGCACGGCCAGACCATCGATAGCGAAATGCACAACCCAAGCAGAACCGCGCGCACGGCAGCACCCTTCCTGTCTATTCACCGAAGCTGCAGCCTTAACGCGCTGTCCTCCTCGATGTTCCAGGCGGTTGCGCTTAACCTGCCTTGGCGCGCCTCACGGCTTTGGGAGGGGCCGCAGGCAAGGACCGGACGACGGACACGCGCGTGCCAACCTCGGCGATGGAGGCGAGGTGCACCACGTTTCCATTGAGCATCCTGAAGCAGCCCGACGACTGCGCGCGGCCGATGGAGCTCGCATCGTTGGTGCCGTGAATGCGGTAGAGGGTGTTGCCGAGGTAGAGCGCGGTCGCACCGAGCGGGTTTCTGAGGCCTCCGGTCATCTTCGCGGGCAAGCTCTGATCACGCTGCCGCATCTCCGCCGGTGGGTGCCAGTCCGGCCACGGCTGCTTGCGGCTGACAGTTTCCGCGCCGGTCCAGCTGAAGCCTTCGCGGCCAACACCTATGGCGTAGTGATAGGCTCGGCGGTCGCCGAGTACATAGTAGAGCGCGCGGCGGTTGGTATCGATCACGATCGATTTGGCCGGAAAGTCGTGCTGGAAGGCGACGACGCGCGGCGCCACGGGCGCAACATGGGGCCGAGCGCCGCCACCGCGGATTTCATTGGAGGGTTTGGAGCGCTTTGCCCGTTCGGCGCGTGGTGCCCCGTCTTGCCGACCCCGGCCGAAGCCCGGCGACGTGTTGCTGAACGCGTCGTCGGCCCAACTCGGCCAGCCTTGCGCGGCACAGGTGCCCGCCATCGTGAGGGAGATCAATAGACCGAGCAAAATTGTACGCACCGCAACAACCTTTCGTCCGAGCCGCGGCCCGGGCTAGCATGACCTACGGCAGCTCACAACTGCTTGCGCTGCCATTGGAGCTGCGACGCATGAGCACCACCTACCCGGGCCTCAAGTCGGGCACGTTCAATGTCACGGCCAACGACCGCATCCTGTTTGGCACTCCGGCTGCCGAGGCCGTCGTTGCGGAGGCCGAGCGCTACGGCGCGCACCGCGTGTTCGTCACCTCGACCGCGTCGCTGGCAAAGAAGAGCGACGGCCCCTTGCAACAGCTCGAGCGGGCCCTGGGTGCCACGCACGCGGGCACCTACTCCACCATCCGCTCGCATTCCCCGCGCGAGGACGTGGTGGCCGGCGCCAACGCCGCCCGCGCCGCGCGTGCCGATCTGCTGCTTGCCGTCGGCGGCGGCTCGGTGATCGACGCCACCAAGGCAATGCACCTCTGCCTTTGGGCCGGCCTCAACTCGCCGGCGGCCATGGAGCCTTATTTCGTAGGCGTCGAGCGCTCGCAGCTATCCACGCTCACCCTTCCGGCCAACCCAATCCGTATGATCACGGTCTCCACCACGCTGTCGGCGTCAGAGTTCACCGCCAACGCCGGCATCACCAATTCCGCCACCAACACCAAGCAGTCGTTCAACCATCGCCTCTTTGCACCACGCACCATTGTTCTCGATCCGGCAGCCACCCTCGACACGCCCGACTGGCTGCTCGCCTCAACCGGCATCCGCTCCGTCGATCATGCCGCCGAGGGCTACTGCAACGGCCAGGCGAGCCTCGCCACCGAGGCGCTCTCCCTGCAGGGGCTGCGACTGCTCCACCGCGCACTCCCCGCGATCAAGCGCAACCCCGCCGACCTCGGAGCACGCCTCGATGCGCAGCTCGGCATGTGGCAGTCGATCGCGCCGCTCGCCGCCGGCGTGCCGACGGGTGCCAGCCACGGTATCGGCTACGTGCTGGGCTCCACCTTCGGCGTTGCCCACGGCCACACCTCGTGTGTCATGCTGCCGGCGGTGCTGCAATGGAACTCCGCCGTCAACGGCGAGCGCCAGAAAGCACTATCGGAGGCGATGGGCGCGCCCAATCGGTCCGCATCCGAGCTGATGCGCGAGCTGATCGCCGGCCTCGACCAGCCCACCAGCTTGCGCGCGGTCGGCATCAAGCGCGAGGACCTGCCCGAGGTGGCGCGTCGCGCGCTCAGCTATCACCCGGTCAAGGTCAACCCGCGGCCGATACGCAGCGAAGCCGACGTGATGGAGGTTCTCGATCTCGCCTGGTGAGCCTGCTTCACCCCGATCCATGCGACCATTGGCGAGGCCCGCCGCACCCTCGGCCGGGCTACTATCCATCGCCACGCCGGCCGTCCCAAGGAGACCAAACTTGATCAAGCAACGCCTCACCGTGCGCCGCGCGCTGCCTCTGTTGGGGGCGCTGGCCCTTGCGACGGCGCTGGCCTGCCACGGCGCCATCGCCCAGTCGGCCAAGCCCTACGAGCCCAAGGAGTACCAGGACGGCAAGGACGTGGTCTGGGTGCCCACGGCACAAACCCTGGTCGACAAGATGCTCGACATGGCCAAGGTCACGCCCAGCGACTACGTGATCGACCTCGGCTCCGGCGACGGCCGCACCGTCATCACCGCCGCCACGCGCGGAGCCAAGGCCATGGGCATCGAGTACAACCCCAGGATGGTGGAGCTCTCCAAGGCAGAACGCCGCCAAGGCCGGCGTCGGCGACAAGGCCACGTTCGTCAAAGCCGACCTCTTCAAGACCGATTTCTCGCAGGCAACGGTGATCACCCTGTTCCTGCTGCCCGAGATCAATCTCAAGCTCAGGCCCAAGATCCTCGCCATGAAGCCCGGCACCCGCGTGGTGTCCAACTCCTTCGACATGGGCGACTGGAAGGCCGACAACACCATCGACACCGTCGGCAAGTGCGAGACCTACTGCAACGCCTTCTACTGGGTGGTTCCCGCCAAGGTGGACGGCGCCTGGCAAACGCCGCAGGGCAAGCTGGTGCTCAAGCAGACCTTCCAGTTCGTCTCCGGCACGCTCTCGAGCGGCAAGGTGGTGACGCCGGTCAAGGGCCGCCTCAACGGCACCGACATCACGCTCACGGCCGGCGGCACCCAATTCACCGGCAAGGTCGGCGGCACCGTCATGGAGGGCACAAGCAAAGTGGGCGACAAGCAGGAGCCGTGGAAGGCGACGCGCGGGAAAGGCTAGCCAGCGCCCCTGCTCCCGCGGCGCAACCCCTTGGGCGCACGGACAACGAAGTGATAGCCTGTCGCCGGTGCGCACCGGATAGGCGCAGGCCGTGCATTGCACGAGCGCGCAGGCTTCGGGGAGGAGGCAGATGTTGCGTCAATTCGTTAGAGCAGCGGCATGGCTGCTCGCACCGGCTACGTTGCTGACGCTGGCGGCGGCGCAGCCCACTCTTGCGCAAGGGCCGCAGGCCGTCACCATCGACTCCAACCTGGTGGTCAAGCAGCGCGCCTATTCGCCGATCATCAAGGCCAAGCCGTTTGCCTCCGTCGTGCTGCTCGCAGGCGGCAACGGCGTGCTCGATCTCAACGCCGCCGGCGACATCAGGGGCCTGCAGGGCAACTTCCTCCTCCGCTCCGCCCGCCGCTTCCTCAATGCGCGCCTCAACGTCGCAATGCTGGACGCGGAGCCGGCCTTCCCAAGCCCCGGCGGGCTCGACAATCAGCGCCTGACGCAAGCGCACGCCGACCACCTCGCCAACGTCATTGCGACGGTGCAGAAATCGCTGGCCCGGCAAGCCCGTATGGCTCGTCGGCACCAGCAATGGCACGCTCTCGGCCTTCAACGCCGCCGCGCGGCTGACGGGTAGCGCTTTGCCCAAAGGCATCGTCCTGACCTCCACCGTCACCCAGCCGGACCCGGGAGGCGAGACGGGCCATGTTCTGGGCGCATCCCCCAGCCTCGCCAGCATCACCGTGCCGACGCTCGTCATGTGGCACAAGAACGATAGCTGTTTCGTTTCGCCGGCCGCGGGCGCCATGGCCGTCTACGACGGCCTCACCGGTTTGCCTGCCGGCAAGAAGGGCAAGGAGCTTGTGGGCGGCGGGCTGCCGGGCATCGCGGTGTCGGGCTGCAGCGCCTTCCACCACCACGGCTACAACGGCGTCGAGCAGTCGGCCGTATCGCTGATCCTCAAATTCATCCACCAGCATCCCTAGGGCGTGTATTCAATTAGCTGCACGGTAGAACTGCCCCTCAGAGCAGACGGACCCGCTACCGTGCAGTGAACGGTGAGTTCGTGCCAGCAAGAGACCCATGAGCCGCACCCGAGCGTTCGTGAGAAGGCTGCGGACGCGTCGCCCTCCCCCTTCGAGGGGGAGCGGTGGCACCCGGGGTGGGACGACGCCTACCAATTCGACGTCCAGCTCTCCGAGAACGCTAGCGCGCTGGTGGAGAACGGGCGCTTCTCGCGCTCGCGTTTCCAGGACTTGCCAGCCGCCTGTTTGCCGTTGAGGGTTAGCTGCGTGCCCAGCGCCGGCACCAGCACCGTACACACGCCGTAGGGGCGCTCGGGCACGTTGAAGGGCTGGGCGTGGATGAGCAGCGGGTCACCCAGATCGAACCAGCTCAGGGCGACTTCCTCGCCGCGTGCCATCGCTTTCTCGGTCCAGAACGAACGATAGTCGCCGGTCTTGCTGAACTCGGCGTCGGTGACGGGGATCGACTTGTCCTTGAGCTCGCCGTTGAGCATGCCCTGCACGGTATCCTGCAGCCAGCGCGCCATAGCGATGTTGTCGGTCCAGATGCGCCAGCGGTTGTCGGTCAGCTCGCTCTTCAGGTAGAGCACGTGCCCGGGCCCGCCCGGCGAGAAGATGATACGCCAGAAACTGGCGTTGGTCGTGTAGTCATCGGTGTCGGTGGCGGCGAGCCGGATGAACGGATTCTCGCCCGTCAGGATCACGAGATTTGGATCGGCGGTAGACACTGTTTTTTCCTCGGATGCTCGTCGAAGCGAACTGCCAGGGTTGGCTGGGGTATGCCCGCCACATAAGCTTGGGCGCTTTACTACTGCCCGGGCAAGGTGACGAAAATCCGACAGAGCGCGATCAACATCTGCGTAGGCGCCGGGCAGCGAATGGGCCCCTGAGCGGGGCCCTCGCCAGCCACGCGCCGGCGGTCAGGCCGCGGCGGTCGTGGGGTCGATCACCCGTTTCACCTCGGTGATCCTCGTGGCCGGGAACCCGCTGACCTCGGCATGCCGGAGGATGATCGCCTCGTCTTTCGCGAGGTAAAGGCAGAAGGTCTTGTCGGCAGCCACGTAGGAGTGGACCCACTGGATGTCCGGCCCCAGCTTGGCCAGCGCCGCGTTCGAGGTCTTGGCGGCTTCGCGCAGCTGCTCGCGCTCGAAGGTGCCGACCTTGGGGATGTCTCTCTCGATGATGTACTTGCGCATGCTCCAATCTCCTTGGGTTTGAGTTGGGTCCCGCCAAGCTGCGGTTGCTCCAACACCCTGACGCTAGCGCCGCAGCGTTATGCGACCGTCATTTCGACCCGCGGGGGGAAGATATGTGAGCGTCATTTCTGCTAGGCTGGGGCGAGAAATCGGCTCCGGCCGTTGGCAGTGAGCGGTTCGCATGCAGCTTCAGCTCCTCGGCGGTTTCGCCCTGACGGATCCCGGCGGGCGCCTTGTGCCGGTAACGCTGCGCAGGGGACAGGGCCTGCTCGCGTATCTGGCGCTCAAGGGCACGCGCTCGGAGAGTCGTGAGGCGTTGCTCGATCTGCTGTGGCCGGACCGTTTCAAGGAGCAGGCTCAGGCGAGCCTCAGGCAGGTGCTGTTCGAGCTGAGGCAAGCTGCGTCCGGCGGGCCGCCCATCGTCGAAACAACGCGTACCGCCGTCGCGCTCGGCGCCGGCATCGCGGGGTGCGATGTCTGGGACTTCGAGCGCGCACCTTTACTTTCAGCCGATGATGGCGTGGAGCAGATGTTGCGGCTCTATCGCGGACCTTTGCTCGATGGTCCCCCCATCGGCTCGGAGCCGTTCGCCCAGTGGATGGCCGTCCAACGGTCGCGGCTCGAGGGGCGGCTCGAAAGCGCCGTGCTGGAGGCGACGGAACGCGGCTCCGGCTCTGCCGACTGCGAGCGATCCATTGCTTGGCTCGAGCGGCTCGTCACGTTCTCGCCGATGTGCTGCCAGGCGATGCTGCGGCTGATCAGCATCGAGATGGCGATGGGCCGCAGGACCGAGGCGCGCATGCGGTACGAGCGCTACGCCAAGCGCCTCAAGCTCGAATTCGACGAGGAGCCGCCTGCCGAGCTCCGGGAAGCCTACGAGGCGCTGAAGGCTGTGCCGGAGCACGCCCCGGTCCCCTCCCTCAACCTGCGCAGGCCCGCCTATGCACATCGCGACCCCTGGGTGCGCACCCGCTGCGATGCCCCGGTGATCGCGGTTCTGCCCTTCCGCTACGACGGGCCGGCAGCGGCGGGCTCGGCGCTTGCCACCGCGCTGGCCGACGACATCACCATGGTCCTCTCGGGCTGCCGCTGGTTCAGCGTGCTGTCGAGCAGCACCACGCACAGCCTGGCCGGCGGCTCGCCGTTCATCCCCAGGGAGTTCGCCAGGCTGACCGGGGCCAACTACCTCATCTACGGGTTCATCGTGGAACGGGCGGACGCCCTCACCCTCACCATCGAGCTTGCCGATGCCGAGACCGGCCATATCCGCTCGGTCAACCGCTACGAGGCGACGACCGCCGACCTGCGCGCATGGGCGGGCGAGGTGTGCCCGCTGATCGTTGCCGCGCTCGATCCCGCCGTCGCCGACAGCGAGCGCCGGGCCTTGACGAGGCCGATGCTGGCCGCGACCGGATCGCCCCTCGCCTATCACCACCTCGTGCTCGGATACCGCAACTTCTACTCCGGCGCCTATGACGATGCGGTTGCCGAGTTCCGCAATGCCATCCGCGAGGACGCCACCTACGCGCATGCACACGCCATGCTGGCGGTGACTATCTATCTCTCCGCGCAGGTGCACCGCGACCATCGCTGGGCCGGCGCGCTCGAGCTGGCGGAGCAGAGCGCCAAGCGCGCGCTGGAGATCGACCCGAGCGAGCCCAAGGGCTGCAACATCATGGGTCAGATCCTGGACTGGCAGGGCCGCCACGACGAGGCGGGCGCGTTTCTCGAACGCGCCGTGTCCCTCAATCCGAGCTTTGCGCTGGCCTCGACCGCGCGCAGCTACCACGCGGTGATGACCGGCGCGTTCGAGGCCGCCAAGACCTTCATCCGCACGGCCATGCGCCTGCGCGTCGGCGACGCCGGGCTGGGGCTGTGCCTGCCCTCCAAGGCGCTCGCCGACCTGCATCTCGGCAACTGCGAGGATGCCTTGCACACGGCGCATTGGGCGGTGCGGCTACAGCCGAGGTTCTGGCTGGGGCGCCAAGTGCTGGCCGTCTGCCTGTCGGCCAACGGCGACGACGCGGCGGCCGTGCGGGCGACCCAGGATCTCAAGCGCGACTATCCCGGGCTCACCGCCGAGGAGTTCACCGCTTGGTTTCCGTATGCCTCTGCCGCGAGCGCGGAACCCGTCAAGCAGGCCCTGCAGCGCGCAGGTTGGGATTGATCCTCTCACGCACCGGCGCCAGTCGCACAGAGCAGCCCTACACCCGGCCGTCGACCACCACGTCCAGCAGCTTCGGCCCGGGCGTCGAGAACGCGCGCTGCAGCGCGGGTGCCAGCGCATCCGGCTCGCTGACGCGCTCGGCCGGCATGCCCATCGATCTGCGCCAGCGCCGGTGAAGTCGATGCCGGGTCCTCGAAATCCATGCCGACGTAGTGCTCGCTGCCATGGAAGGCCTTGAGCCGCTGCTTGATGATGCGATAGCCGCCGTTGTTGGCGATGATGTAGGTGATCGGCAGCTTGGCGTTGGCCGCCGTCCACAACGACTGGATCGAGTACATGGCGCTGCCGTCGCCGGAGAAGCAGACGACCGGCCGTGGCGCCTGCGCGAAGGCCACGCCCACCGCCGCCGGCAGGGCCCAGCCGATGCCGCCGGAGGCGAGCCCGTGGTAGCTGTAGCGGTCGGTGTAGGGCACGAGGTCGGTGAGATAGCGCGCCGAGGTGAGGCCCTCGTTGACGAGCACGGCATCCTGCGGTAGCGCGTCGGCGACCTGCAGGCACAGCCAGTCCGGGTCGATCGGTTTGTTCTCCTCGAGTCGCGCGAAGCGCCGGGCGAGCTCGCCCCGCTTTGCGGTCCAGTTCGCCTTTGCGAGCTCGGCGATCGCCCCCCTGGCCCGCCCGGCCAGGCCCGCACCACCCTGCTTCTCGATCAGCGGCGTCAGCGCCGACAGCGTCTCGCCCACGTCGGCCTTGACCGCCATCTCGGCCGCGAAGTTCTTGCCCATGTCCCAGTCGACGAGACCGATATGCACCACCGGCAGACCATCCGGCAGCGGCTCGATCTCGCTCCACACCGACATGCGTACCGGATCGGCGCCGAGCACCACCAGCAGATCGTACGGCGAAAGCACGCCGCGCACCTGCTTCTGGTCGCGCGACAAGGAGCCCATGTAGCAGGGATGCTCGGACGAGGAAGTGTGCGCCGTAGGGCGCGCTCTGCTGGTACACCGGCGCGCCCAGCGTGCGCGCGAACCGGGCTGCCGCCGGCAGCGCGTCGCTCTTAACCAATTCGTCGCCGGCGACGATCACGGGTTTCTGCGCACGCAGAATGCGGGCGGCGAGCGCGGCGAGCACCGCATCGCCCGGACGCGAACGCGTGTCCACGCGCGTGGAGGCGCCGAGATCGATGCCGGCCTCTGCGTTGAGAATGTCGCCCGGCAGCGAGATGAACACCGGCCCGGTCGGCGGCGTCATGGCCACTTTCGCCGCGCGACGAACGATGCGCGGCAGGTCCTCCAGCCGCGTCACCTCGACGGCCCATTTCACCAGCGGCTCCGCCATCGGCACCAGCGGGTGATAGAGCAGCGGCTCGGTCAGCCCGTGGCCCTGCTCCTGCTGGCCGGCGGTCAGGATCATCGGCGTGCCGGTGAACTTGGCGTTGAACAGCGAGCCAAGCGCGTTGCCGAGCCCCGGCGCCACGTGCACGTTGCAGGCAACGAGCTTGCCGCTGGCGCGCGAGAAGCCGTCCGCCATCGCCACCACCAGCGCCTCCTGCAGGCCCAGCACGTACGTGAGGTCGGGGTGCTCGGCCAGCGCATGCATGATCGGCAGCTCGGTGGTGCCGGGATTGCCGAACAGGTGCGTGACGCCCTCGTCCTTGAGCAGAGCCAGGAAGGCTGAGCGGCCGGTGATGCGGTTCATGATTGTCCCGGATGGTGGAGCGCTTTCAGCCCAAGTGTTGGGCAGGATTTCCGCCAGCGCAACCCGCTCTAGTGTCCGGTCTTCCGAATTGCCTTCACGTTTGCCGGAGTGGTGGCAAGGCAATTCGGAGACAAAAGGACACTAGCTGAAATCATGCTTCTAGTGTGGCTTTGTCTCCGAAGTGCCGAGAAGAGCCCAGCCGCGAAGGGTGTCGGCACTTCGGAGACGCCACACTGGCTCATGCGTGCTGCGCGCCGACGCGGGGCGTCAGCTTTTCGGCGGCTGGATCAGCCACACCACGCCCTCGGCGTCGCGGTATATCTCGCTGCCATTTTTCTGCGCCCGCAGCCAGGAGAGGTACTTGTTGGTGCCGGGCAGATACAAAGCCACGGGCCGGCGCAGCACTTGGAGCTCCGCGGTGATCTGGCCATAGGCGGCATCGCTCTTCTCCTCCTCGTCGAAGCAAGCGCGCACGATCCGCTCGCGGTGGGCGATAGCGGCGTCGGGATAGGCCTTGACGTTAACGAGCCCGAAGCGCGCAGCTATGGTGTAGCCGGGACGCGGACGCTCCCATCCGCCGTCGCGAGCGACAAAGCTTGCTCGCTGGGCGAACACCGAAACAGGGAGGGATATGGCGGGACTGACGATCACCGTATCGGGCGGAGTGAGATCGCGTATCGCAATCGCCCAGCGCAGCTCGCGCGCATCCGCTGGCGCCAGGCGAAAGGTGGAACTCGTTGAGGGGCACCCCGGTGCTTATCTCACTTCCAGGGGATCTGCACGGAAAGGAAATGCGGAAGCACGAGCGCGACAACAACAGCGATCGGCCGCGCCGCCGGCCGCCCGGGCCCACACGCCTGTCCGCGCCAGCAGAAGCATGCATTGCTCGCCGGCGAGCGGCAGCACACAGAGCAGCGCTGCCGCGAGGATCTTGTACTCGGTGCTCATCGGCAGCTTCAGCAGAAGGTACGGCACCAGAAGTGCGATCGCGGCAGCCAGCAGCGTGAGGCGCACGGGCTCGCGATCGCGCCAGGCGCGGCGGGCAACGGGTACGAGCAGCGGAAGCCAGAGCGCGACCGCCGCCAAGCCCAGCCCGACGGACGTCAGCGCTTCGCGAACCGTGCCGAGGCGCGCGACGTTGCCAGCCTGCGCTCCCAGCAGCTTCAAGTATCCCACGAACAGAACGCCCGCAGCCACCAGGCCAGCTCCGGCAAGCTACAGTGTCGCGCGACACTCGGAGGGAACGGGAGGCGAGCCACTGCGGCACCTGCTGGGCGAGAAGGGCCACGCCGCCCACGACCAGCGCGGGAGGGAACAGCAGCGGGTAGCAGAAGCCGATGGCAATGGCGCAGAGGACGAGCGCTCCCCACGCACGTGCGCGGTCCTTGCCGTCTTCCATGGCCACGACGAGGAAGACCATGCCCGCGAACAGAGCTTCGCCGACATTCATCAGGTCGAAGCTCATGAACTTCACGATGAGCGTCGATACGCGCCCCTCGCCCCACGATGTTGCCACGTAGGAATACAGGATACCGGCCAGATTGGTGGTGAGCAGGGCCAGCGTCACGGCCAGGGCTGCCGCGTCGGTGTCGCCCGGGCGGAGGCGCACCAACGTGGCGAGCAAGAGCACGAAGAACGCGAAGAGCATACACAGATTGACGAAGCAATAGACGAGCATCGGCGACAGGTCGGCGAGCAGCCCGATGGCCGCTATCTGCACGTGCCCGAACCAGCCGTAGTTCAGTCCGAACCCGGCGAGGTCCAGCTCCTCCGGCCACTTCGGCAGATGCACGACCTCGTAGACGACGGCCGCCTGCATCATGTTGTGCCATGAATACGTGCGGTAGTTCGGTATCGTCATCCAGGCGAGGATGAGAACGCCGGCCAGCAGCGCGAAGCACGCGATCGCGATCGGCGTCAGCGCGCGGGGCGTCGGCTGCTCGGCGCGCCGTGCGAGCAGCGGCAGGGCCAGGGCATTGAGGAGGGTGACCTTGGCGGCGCCGGAAAAGTCCAGGCCCGCCAGGGTGAGAAGGACGACCTCGGCAGCCACCACGAAGGGTGAGAGGGCAATCGCAAGGGCGAGACGAGCCGGGTACTCCACGCGCCGGTCGAGCAGCGTGAAGGCAACCCAAGCTCCAGGCGCAACAACGAGAGTGGCACTCAGGAGCGCCATCAGGACCTTCACGGTTCCAGCCTTCCCTCGCCCATTGCCCTGCGCGGACCCAGCCCGCGACCGGGGGTCGCCATGGATGCCGCGTTGGAGCAATGACCTAGCGCGACAGCGGCCCCGCTGGAAGCGTGCCGAGCGCCGGCGCCCGCCTGCGCCCTCCGTTATCCTTCATGCGAACTTGTCGTAGCGGACGAAGGCGCGCGGCAGCTTGACCTCATAGGTCAGGTGCCGCAGCACCAGGTCGACCATCACCGGCGGGCCGGCGACGAAGGCCACCAGGTTGTCGTAGCGACCGGCCATGGCACGCGCCGCCACCTCGTTCACCATGCCGGCCGCAAGGCGGATTGCGGGGAACTGCGGGTGCCGCTCGGTCTCCACCGGTGCGTGCGACAGCGCCAGGGTCACCTCCAGATTGGCGCCCGCGGCAGCGGCATAGGCCGCCAGCTCGCTCACGTAGAAGGCGTCGGCCAAGGTGCGCACGCCGAAGAAAACGCGCCCCGTGCGCTCGCGGAAGGTGCCGGCGCCCACCGCGTGCTCCAGGATCGCCATCATGCCGGCAAGCCCCGACCCGCCGGCGATGCACAGCACGTTCCTGCCCTCCGCAGGGTCGAAGGTGGCACGGCCGACCGGGCCGAACACCGCGACCTCGGCGCCGCCGACATCTGCGCCGAACAGCCAGTCGGAGAACTTGCCCCCCGGCTTCTGCTTGACCACCAGCCGCAGGCGCCCCGTATCGGCAGCGAAGTTAACCATGGAGTAGGCGCGGCCACCCATCACCTCGGGCGTTTCCAGCACCACGAACTGGCCGGCGTCGAATGTCATGGGCCTGGAGAGATGAAGATCGAAGTCCAGCACATCCTCCACCAGCCGGCGCACGGCGGAGATGCGGCCGGTGCGATGGGCCGGCTGGGTCTCGGGCTTTGCGTGGGGCGCAATCTTGGCCGGCACCCGCAGCGTACAGTCGGCCGTGGGGCGCGCCTGGCACATGAGGATGTCGCCCTTGTCGCGCTTGAGCTTGGCGAACCCCGGCGCCTCGTTCCACTCCACGTGCGCGCTGCCGGTCACGATGCGGCCGCGGCAGGTGCCGCAGGTCCCGGTGGCGCACTCGTAGGGCAGCGCCAGGCCGTGGACGAGGCCGGCATGGAGAATGCGCTCGCCCGTCTCGCAGGCAAAGTCGAAGCTGCCGGAGTTGGATTCGATCGTGATCTTCATGTGTCTGCGTATCATCTCCCAAGGGCCGCAGGCGCAACTCACAACCCGACCTACGAAAGTACAGCACCCGCGCGCGAGCCATCAAACGCTTTGCGGATGACATATCCAGGGCCGTCTGCCTAGATGAAGGGCTGCAACTTTTGGGATCAGCCACTAGTGTGAGACGAATTTCGCGATCAGGACACTAGCGCCATGCCCACGCTGCTCATCACCCACCCCTGCTTCGTCGAGCACGATACCGGGCCGGGCCACCCGGAGCGGCCGGATCGCATGCGCGCCATCGACAAGGTCCTCTCCCACGAGCTGTTCGATGCTCTGAAGCGCGAGGAGGCGCCGCTCAGGGGCGACGTGGAGGAGCAGATCGCGCTCGCCCACCCTGTCGCCTACATCGACTGGGTCAAGAGCGTGCGCCCCGAGCCCCGGCGAGGAGCCCGTGCGCCTCGACCCCGACACGGTGCTCTCGCCCAAATCGTGGGAGCCGGCCTTGCGCGCAGTCGGCGCCGGACTGCTGGCGGTCGATCGTGTGTTCGACCCCGGCTCCGGCATCAGGAACGCCTTCGCCCAGGTACGCCCCTGCGGGCACCACGCCGAGCGCGAGCGCGCCATGGGCTTCTGCATCTTCAGCAACATCGCCATCGCCGGCCTCTATGCGCGGGCCAAGTACGGGGCCGAGCGCATCGCAGTGGTCGATTTCGACGTCCACCACGGCAATGGCACGCAGGACGTCTTCTGGAGCGACAAGGACCTCTACTTCGCCTCCACCCACCAGATGCCGCTCTACCCCGGCACCGGCGCGCTCAACGAGACGGGCGTCGGCAACATCTGGAATGCGCCGCTGCGCCCGGGCGACGGGGGCGAACCGTTCAAGGAAGCCTTCGAGGCGCGCATCCTGCCGAGCCTGCGCAACTTCTCCCCCGACCTGGTGCTCATCTCGGCGGGCTTCGATGCCCACAAGGACGACCCGCTGGCCAATCTGCAGCTCACCGAGCCGGATTTCGCCTGGGCGACCGCAAAAATCGTGGAGATCGCCGACAAGCATGCACAGGGGCGTCTGGTGTCGATGCTGGAGGGGGGGTACAACCTCGCCGCGCTGGCCAAGTCGGTTGCTTTGCACGTCAAGGTGCTCATGGACGCCGCGAGCTGAGCTGGCAAGGTTCCCAGGGAAACGCGAGATCGATGCACATGGCGAACGGCAAACCGGCTGTTAAGCATGCCGAGATCAAGGACCTGTCGTTCGAGCGGGCCCTCAAGGAGCTCGAGACCATCGTCAGCCGGCTCGAGCGCGGCGACGTCGAGCTGGAGGAGAGCATCGCCATCTACGAGCGCGGCGAGCAGCTCAAGGAGCATTGCGACCGCTTGCTCAAGCAGGCCGAGGCCAGGGTGGAGAAGCTCACCCTCGGCCCTTCCGGGGAGCCCGCCGGCACCGAGCCGTTCAGGCCCCAGGAATGAGGGGCCCCGCCACCACCCGCGACGCTTTGGTCTCCATGCCAACTCGTTGGCACCACTATAATGGCCTGCGCCGCCATGCCGGCGGCCGGCGACAACCGCTTGCGACAAGGCGTCCGGAACGAACATGAACCAGGCCTCCAAAACGCCGCTGCTCGATACCATCGAGGTGCCCGAGGACCTGCGGCGCCTCCCGGAGGCGGAGCTGCGCCAGCTCGCCGACGAGCTGCGCCAGGAGACCATCGACGCCGTCTCGGTGACCGGCGGCCATCTGGGCGCCGGCCTCGGCGTCGTCGAGCTCACGGTCGCGCTGCACTACGTGTTCGACACGCCGCGCGACATCGTGATCTGGGATGTCGGCCATCAGGCCTACCCGCACAAGATCCTGACCGGGCGCCGCTCCCGCATTCGCACCCTGCGCCAGGGCGGCGGGCTCTCCGGCTTCACCCGCCGCGCCGAGAGCGAGTACGACCCGTTCGGCGCCGCCCATTCCTCGACCTCGATCTCGGCCGGACTCGGCATGGCGGTTGCCCGCGATCTCCGCGGCGACAACAGCCACGTCGTGTGCGTCATCGGCGACGGCGCCATGAGCGCTGGGATGGCCTACGAGGCCATGAACAACGCCGGCGCCCGTCACGAGCGGCTGATCGTCATCCTCAACGACAACGACATGTCGATCGACAAGCCGGTCGGCGCGCTGTCGAACTATCTCGCCCGCATCACCTCCAGCGGCACCTACCTGCACTTCCGCGACATCGCCAAGCAGCTCGCCCGACGGCTGCCGAAGTTCTGGGAGGAGAAGGCCGCCCGCGCCGAGGAGTACACCCGCACCTACTGGACCGGCGGCACCTTGTTCGAGGAGCTGGGCTTCTACTACGTCGGGCCGATCGAAGGGCACAATCTCAACGTGCTGCTGAGCGTGCTCAAGAACGTGCGCGATGCCAAGCACGGGCCGATCCTGGTGCACGTCGTCACCAAGAAGGGCAAGGGCTACGCGCCGGCCGAGGCTTCCGACGACAAGTACCACGGCGTCGGCCGCTTCAATGTCGTCACCGGCGCGCAGGTCGTCACCAAGCCCAACGCGCCGACCTACACCAAGGTGTTCGCCCAGAGCCTGATCGAGGAGGCGCGCAAGGACGACAAGATCGTCGCCATCACGGCGGCGATGCCGTCCGGCACCGGCCTCGACAAGTTTGCCAAGGAGTTCCCGCAGCGCACGTTCGACGTGGGCATCGCCGAGCAGCACGGCGTCACCTTCGCCGCTGGCCTGGCGGCGCAGGGCTTCAAGCCGTTTGCCGCGATCTACTCGACGTTCCTGCAGCGCGCCTACGACCAGGTCGTGCACGACGTTGCGGTTCAGAAGCTCCCCGTTCGCTTTGCCATCGACCGTGCCGGCCTCGTCGGCGCCGATGGCCCAACGCACGCGGGCTCCTTCGACGTCGCCTATCTGGGCTGCCTCCCGGGCTTCGTGCTGATGGCGCCAGCCGACGAGGCCGAGCTCAAGCACATGGTGGCGACCGCGGCCGCCATCGACGATGGCCCATCGGCCGTGCGCTATCCGCGCGGCGAGGGCGTGGGCGTGGAGCTGCCCGCCGAGGGCCGCCCGCTCGAGATCGGCAAGGGGCGCATCATGCGCGAAGGCAGCACGGTGGCGCTGCTCTCGCTCGGCCCCCGGCTCGCCGAGTGCATGAAGGCGGCCGACCAGCTGGCCGCTTTCGGCCTTTCCACCACGGTTGCCGATGCCCGGTTCGCCAAGCCGCTCGACCAGGACCTCATCCGTCGCCTGGCGAACAATCACGAGGTGCTGGTCACTGTCGAGGAAGGCGCCATCGGCGGCTTCGGCAGCCACGTGCTGCATTTCCTTGCCGGCGCCAGCATCCTCGACCGCGGCGTCAAGGTGCGCACCCTGGTGCTGCCCGACATCTTCATCGACCACGACAAGCCCGAGAAGATGTACGAGAAGGCCGGGCTCAACGCCGGCCGGATCGTGGCCACCGTGCTGGCCGCGCTGGGGCGCGAGGGCACTTTCCGCGCCGAGCGTGCCTGATCAAAGTCGCCGGTGGATATCCACAGTTTTGTGGTCGCAAAGGCGCAAAAAAGCCGAAACGGGGTGGACGGAGCGGTCGGACCCGCTTATCCAGGTTTTGTCCCTAGACGAACTTTCCGCGCTGCCCACCGTATCCCCCATCCGGCAGCAGGAAAAGGCCCTGGCGGAACCCGCCAGGGCTTCTTTATTGGGCAGGTCCAAGCCTGCTACGCCGCCGCCTTGAAGTTGGCGGCCGCCTTGTCCCAGTTCACCACGTTCCACCAGGCGTCGACGTAGTCGCCGCGCCGGTATTGGTGCTTGAGGTAATAGGCGTGCTCCCACACGTCGATGCCGATGATCGGCTGTGGCGCCCTGGTCCATGTGCGGGGTGTCCTGGTAGGGCGTGTTGAAGATGGCGAGCTTCTTGTCCTTGCCGACCGCCAGCCACGCCCACCCCGAGCCGAAGCGCGTGAGGCTCGCCTGCTTGAGCGCGCGCCTTCATCTTGTCGAAGTCGCCGAAGGCGCCGTTGATGGCGCTCGCAGGTCGCCGCTGGGCGCCTTGGCGCCGCCCGGCGTCATCAGGTCCCAGAAGTAGGTGTGGTTCCAGTGGCCGCCCAGGTTGTTGCGCACGGGCGTGCGCACCGCATCCGGCACGGCGGCCAGGTTGGAGATGATCTCCTCGGGCGCCTTGGTGGCCAGGTCCGGGTACTTCTCGACCAGGCCGTTGAGGTTGCCGATGAAGGCGTTGTGGTGATTGCGGTGATGGAAGTTCATCGTCGCCGTATCGATGTGCGGCTCGAGGGCCTCGTAGGGGTAGCCGAGCGGCGGCAGGGCGAATGCCGGCTTCGCCTGTGCCAACACGGTGCGTCCGAATGTTGCTGCCGTGCCGGCGAAGGCCGCGGCGCCGGCAAGCAGCTTCAGGGTTTGTCTGCGATTCATTGGGTTCCTCCGGTGGAACTCCCCCGCGGGTGGGGAAGACTGCACTCTACCACCCCGCCGCGCTGGCCAGGTACGGCCCGCTGGCAACGGGTGTCCAAGGTCCTTACGCAGATGGCGGCGCGGCAGATGCGCAGTGACCATTGTCCGCATCGATCAAATCGGCGTGAGCACCGGCGCGTACCGCTTTGCATTAAGATGAGCCGTGACGATCGAGCTGGAAATTGTCGGTTTGGGGGCGCAGGGCGACGGCATCGCCGCGACGCCGGCCGGCCCGCGCTATGTCGCCTATGCCCTGCCCGGCGAGCGCGTTCGCGTCACAGGCGATGGCCCGCCGCAGCTGCTCTCGGCCCCCAGCGAGGACCGTGTACAGCCAATCTGCCGTCACTTCGCGGTGTGCGGCGGGTGCGTCGCCCAGCACATGAGCGATCGGTTGTACGCGGACTGGAAGCGCGGGATCGTCGTCGAGGCGTTGCGCCAGCACGGGTTGGCGGAGGAGCGTCGCACCGCTCCGGCGTGTTGCAGCCGGCTCCCGCCGACGCGCCGTGCTCACCGCCCGGCGCCGGGCCGGGGACCGGATCGTGCTGGGCTTTCACCGCCGCAAGAGCGACGAGCTCGTCGAGTTGGAGGAATGCCCGGTGCTGGAGCCCGCCATCGCCGGCCGGTTTGCCGCGCTGAGGGCCATCGCCGCCGCGCTCCCCGGGCGCGAAGCGCGCCTCACGGTGCTTGCGACCAGCGCCGGCCTCGACATGTCCGCCGAGTGCAGCAGCTCGCCCCGCCGCCGCGACCCTGACCGAGATCGCGCACATTGCCCGCGAGCACCAGCTGGCGCGCATCGCTGTCAACGGCGAGCCTATCGTGGAGCGAGCGCCGCCTGCGCTAACCTTCGATGGGATCGAGGCCCTACCGCCTCCAGGCGCCTTCGTGCAGGCGGTGGATGCCGCCGAGCGGGAGATGACGCGCCTTGTCACCGAGACGCTCGCGGGATCGGCGCGTGTCGCGGACTTGTTCTGTGGCCTCGGCACGTTCTCACTGCCGCTGGCGCGCAACGCCCGCGTGCTGGCGGTCGATAGCGATCAGCAGGCCCTCGCAGCTCTCGACGCCGCCGCACGGCGAGCCCAGGGCCTGAAGCCCATCGAGACCAAGCAGCGCGACCTGCTGCGCACACCGCTCGGCCCAAAGGAGCTGGAAGGCTTCGACGCCGTCGTATTCGATCCCCCGCGCGTGGGCGCCAAGGCCCAGGCCGGGCGGCTGGCGCACTCGCAGGTCCCGCTGGTGGTCGCCGTGTCGTGCGATCCGGGCACGCTGGCGCGCGATCTGCGCATCCTGGTCGAAGGCGGCTACAGCCTCGAAAGCGTGACGCCCATCGACCAGTTCCTCTACTCGGCTCACGTCGAAGTGGTCGCCGTGCTGCGGCGCCCGCCACGTGTCAAATCGCGTTCGCCTTCCGCAGGGCGGCGATCTCCTCAGGCGTAAATCCGAACTCGGCCAGCACCTCCCCGGTGTGCTCGCCGCACCCGGGCGGCGCCGCGACCAGCTCGCTCGGCGTACGGCCCAGCGTCACCGGCTGGCCCACCACCCGCAGCCTACCGCGCGCGTCGCCCGTCTCGATCTCCTGCACCAGCCGCAAATGCTCGACCTGGGGATCGGCGAACACCTTGTCGATCGCGTTGATCGGCCCGCAGGGCACGCCGGCAGCATTCAAGCGCTCGACCCAATCGGCGCTGGTGCGGCCTGCCAGATGCTTGTCGATCGCGGCATTCAGCGCGTCACGGTTCTTCAGGCGCAGCTTGCCGGTGGCGTAGCCGGGCTCTTCCAGCAGGGCCTCCGCGCCTATCGCGCGGCACAACCGCTCCCAGATCGCCCCGCCGGCCGCCGCGATATTGATATGGCCGTCGCTGGTCTTGAACACGCCGGTCGGGATGCTGGTTGGATGATTGTTGCCGGCCTGGGGAGGCACCTCGCCGGCGTTGAGCCAGCGCGAGGCCTGAAAGTCGAGCATGAACACCTGCGCCTGCAGCAGCGAGGTCGCCACCTCCTGGCCCTTGCCCGACTGCTCGCGCTCCAGCAGCGCCACCAGGATGCCGAGCGCACAGAAGAGCCCCGCCGACAGGTCCGCGATCGGCAATCCGACGCGCATGGGCCCGCGCCCCGGCTCGCCGGTGATCGACATCACCCCGCCCATGCCCTGCGCGATCTGGTCGAAGCCGGGGCGGCGAGCGTACGGCCCGTCCTGCCCGAAACCGGAGATGGATGCATAGATGAGGCGCGGGTTGAGCTTGGACAAAGTTGCATAGTCGGTGCCGAGCCGCGTCTTCACGTCCGGGCGGTAGTTCTCGATCACCACGTCGGCCTTGCTGGCGAGCCGCCGGAAGGCGTCCACGCCCGCCGGCGATTTCAGATTGAGCGCCAGGCTGCGCTTGTTGCGGTGCAGGTTCTGGAAGTCCGGGCCGTGCCGCGCCCCGCCCATGGCCTCCCCCGTCTCCAGATGATCGGGCAGCTCGACCTTGATGACATTGGCGCCCCAGTCGGCCAGTTGCCGGGCCGCGGTGGGGCCCGCGCGCACGCGCGTCAGGTCCAGCACAGTGAAGCGGGATAGTGCGGTCGACGCCTTCGGAGCGGACATGGAATGTTCCGTGCAGGTGTGGTGGTGCTGCCGACATTGGCACGGACCACCGCCAGGACCCAAGCTTCTGTTCCCGGTCAGCGTCCGGCCGCAGATTCGCCGGCCAGGGGCAAATTCTCAACCCGCAAGGCAACCTTGGCCCAGCCGACGTCCTTGGGCTCCCCCGCCGCCCAAACCCGGTCCGGCCGACGCCCCTGGACCCTTGAGAATTCACCACAATCTCGCGCCACGACGGTCAATCCTGGGCCCTGGGCTGACGACGCATTGCGTTCTTTGCTGCGGTGCCGCAAGATTAGGTGCAGAGCACAACGACTGATGGCAACGTGTCGAATAGCCCGCCTCCGGACCTGGCGCTCAAGATCCTGGTCATCGACGAGGAGCCGATCCGCCGCGCCATCCTGCATGCCGGTCTCAAGGAAGCCGGGTTCGCAAACGTCGTCCTGCTGGGCGACACCGACCGGCCTGCTCGACCAGATCTACCGCATCGACCCCGACGTCATCCTGATCGACCTGGAGAACCCCAGCCGCGACGTGCTCGAGCAGATGTTCCAGGTCTCCCGCATCGTGCAAGCCGGCCGGTCGCCATGTTCGTCGACCAGTCGGACCGCGACACCACCAAGGCGGCGGTGGAGGCCGGCGTCTCCGCCTACATCGTCGGCGGGCTCCGCAAGGAGCGGGTCAAGGACATCCTGGAGCTGTGCATCTCGCGCTTCAACGCGGTAGCGCGCCTGCAGGAGGAGCTGGAAAGCACCCGCAATCAGCTCGAGGCGCGCAAGATCATCGACCGCGCCAAGGGCATTCTCATGCAGCTCAAGGGACTTTCGGAAGAGGATGCGTACGCGTTGCTGCGCAAGACGGCCATGAACGAAAAACGCAAGATCGCCGACGTGGCGCAGTCGGTCATTACCGCCGCGGAGCTACTCAAGTGAGCCGCTGCGACACCAAGCTCAAGATCGGGTTCATCCCGCTGGCCGACGCTGCGGCCCTCATCGTTGCCGCCGACAAAGGCTTCGCCGCGCAGGAAGGGCTCGACATCGAGCTGGTGCGCGAGGTGTCCTGGTCCAACATCCGCGACAAGCTCAACATCGGCGTGTTCGACGCCGCCCACCTGATCGCGCCGGTTGCGGTCGCCTCGAGCTTGGGGCTCGGCCACGTCAAGGTGCCGATCGTGGCGCCGTTCGGGCTCGGGGTGAATGGCAACGCCATCACGGTGACGCCAGCGCTGCACGCGGCCATCGCCGCCGAGGCCGACGGCGACATCCTCGATCCTCTCGTGTCGGCGCGTGCGCTGAAGCGCGTGGTGGATGCCCGCAAGGTGAAGGGCGAGGAGCCGCTCACCTTCGGCATGACGTTCCCGTTCTCCACGCACAACTACCACATCCGCTTCTGGATGGCGGCCGGCGGCATCGATCCCGACGAGGACGTCCGCCTCGTCGTGCTGCCGCCGCCCTACATGGTCGACAGCCTCGCCAACGGCCATGTCGACGGCTTCTGCGTCGGCGCGCCCTGGAACTCGGTGGCGGTCGACCTCGGCATCGGCGTCATCCTGCATTTCGTGAGCGAGATTCTCGCCCACGCCATGGAGAAGCTGCTGGCCGTGCGCGCCGCCTGGGCGGAGAAGAACCCGGACGTGCTGCTGCGCGCTGGTGCGCGCGCATCGCAAGGCGGCGGCCTTCATCGAGGACGAGGCCAACCGCGAGGAGGTGGCGGCCATCCTCGCCGCCCCCAACCGCATCGACGTCGCCTCGATCCTGGCCGCGCCCAACCGCATCGACATCGCCGCCGAGGTGATCCGCCGCACGCTCGACGGCCGCCTGAAGGTCACCCCGCAGGGCGGCGTGCGCGTCGACAAGAGCTACCTGATCGTCGGGCGGGACAACGCCGCGCGGCCCGATCCGCGCCAGACCGCATGGCTCTATGCGCAGATGGTGCGCTGGGGCCAGGCGCCGCTCTCGGCGGAGATGCTGGCCGCGGCCAAGGCGGTGGTGCGCCCGGACCTCTACGACGCCGCCTCTCCGGGAGTACCGGAAGGCGCGCCCGCAGGCCCGCCGGACGGCATCGGCGCGTTCACGGGACCGGCCTTCGATGCCGACGACATCGAGGCCTACCTGGCCTACTGGGCGCCACGCCGCATCTGACCTGCTCAATTCTGTTGCAGTGCACAAAAACACCGCAGTGTGCGGACGCACTAGGCAGGCAGCGGCTTCGGACGCGCCAGCGCTCGGTCTAGCCGTTCTGTTTCAACTCATTGAAACGATTGCTGGTTCGTAGCGACCGCTGAACTGGCACGAACCTTGAACGTCCTGATTGCAAAAGCCGGTGTCAACGTCGACGCCGGACGGCCCAAAGATGGGCCGGTAGCAACGCCGCTCAACCGGGGAGGACGCTTGTTCAAGCGGTCCTCGGTGTGCGGCTTTTTTGTTTGGGCTGGTGGCGAGCGCAGAGGGCGCGCCGCCTTCGACGCAATGGCGAAGGGATCACTGAGCGATGACCAGGAAGACCAGAGCAAACACCAGCTGCGCGGGGATCAGCCGGCGCGACCTCATCAAATCCGCTTCGGCGACGGCGGCAACCGCCGCGTTGATGTCCGCCGTCAAGACGTTCTTCCCGGCCGGCGCCTTCGCGCAGGGCGCGGGCCCCGAGGTGAGGGGCACCAAGCTCGGCTACATCGCCCTCACCGACGCCTCCCCGCTCGTTATCGCCAAGGAGAAGGGCTTCTTCGCCAAGCACGGCCTGCCCGACATGGAGGTCCTCAAGCAGGCCTCGTGGGGCGCCACGCGCGACAACATGGCGCTCGGCACCAAGGCCAACGGCATCGACGGCGGCCACATCCTGCGCCCCAAGACGCACCTCTACACCACCGGCAAGGTGATCCAGAACAACCAGCCGCTGCCGATGTACACGCTGCTCAACCTCAACGAGGACTGCCAGGCGATCTCCGTCGCCAACGAGTACAAGGACACTCGGCGTCCGCCTCGACGCCTCGCCGCTCAAGGCCGCCTTCGAGAAGAAGAAGGCCGCCGGCAAGGAGGTGAAGGTCGCCATGACCTTCCCCGGCGGCACGCACGACCTGTGGATCCGCTACTGGCTCGCCGCCGGCGGCATCGACCCCGACCGTGACGTCTCCACCATCGTGGTGCCGCCGCCGCAGATGGTGGCCAACATGAAGGTCGGCAACATGGACGCCTTCTGCGTCGGCGAGCCCTGGAACGAGCAGCTCGTCCACCAGGACATCGGCTTCACCGCGCTGACCACCGGCGAGCTCTGGTTCAAGCATCCCGAGAAGATCCTCGGCATGCGCGCCGACTGGGTCGACACCAATCCGAAGGCCGCACTCGCCATCCTGATGGCCACCATGGAGGCCCAGCAGTGGTGCGAGAAGATGGAGAACAAGCAGGAGATGGCCGAGATCATCGGCCGACGCCAGTGGTTCAACGTGCCCGTGCCCGACATCATCGGCCGCATCAGGGGCGACATCAACTACGGCCACGGCCGCACCGCGCAGGGCACCAACCTGCTGATGAAGTTCTGGGGCAAGACGCGGCGAGGTGTCCTACCCGTGGAAGAGCCTCGACACCTGGTTCGTCACCGAGAACATCCGCTGGGGCAAGTTCGAGCCGTCGCTCGACGTCAAGGGGCTGGTCGACCGCACCAACCGCTCCGACCTCTGGATCGAGGCGGCCAAGACGCTGGGCGTCGCCGGCCATCCCGACCGGCGACAGCCGCGGCGTCGAGCGGTTCTTCGACGGCAAGGTGTTCGATCCGGCCGACCCGCAGGCCTACCTCAAGTCGCTGTCGATCAAGCGCGCCACCGTCTGAGCCAGCCAGCCCCACGCTAGCCAGGAGACCTTCGCATGAACATGCCCATGCTCAAGGCCGAGGCCGCGGCAGCCGTTTCGGTTCGCGCCGCGCCGGCCCAGGTGGTGAAGCTCAAGACCCCGCGGTCCAGCTTCTCCGCCCGCATCGCTGCCGGCCCTATCGACGGCGGCATCGCGCGTCGTCCCGCCGCTCGTCACCTTGGCGCTGATCCTTCTCGTCTGGGAGATGCTGTGCAACCGGCCGGGCGCCACCTTGCCGGCGCCGTCCAAGATCTGGACTGAGGCGCGCGACCTCATCGTCGACCCGTTCTTCGTCGCCGGACCGCAGGACATCGGGCTCGGCTGGCGCGTGCTGACCTCGCTGCAGCGCGTCGCCATCGGCTACGGCCTCGCCGGCGTCATCGGCATCATGCTCGGCACCATCATCGGCCAGTCGGTGTGGGCCATGCGCGGGCTCGACCCGATCTTCCAGGTGCTGCGTACGATCTCGCCGCTGGCCTGGCTGCCGATCTCGCTCGCCGCCTTCCGCGACAGCCAGCCGTCGGCGATCTTCGTGATCTTCATCACCTCGGTGTGGCCGATCATCATCAACACCGCGGTCGGCATCCGCAATATCCCGCAGGACTACCGCAACGTCGCCTCGGTGCTGCGTCTCAACCAGCTCGAGTTCTTCTGGAAGATCATGATCCCGTCGGCCGCGCCCTACATCTTCACGGGGCTCAGGATCGGCATCGGCCTCTCGTGGCTCGCCATCGTGGCGGCCGAGATGCTCACGGGCGGCGTCGGCATCGGCTTCTTCATCTGGGACGCGTGGAACTCCTCGCGCCTCTCCGACATCGTGGTGGCGCTCGTCTACATCGGCGCCATTGGCTTCGTGCTCGACCGGCTGGTCGCGCTCATCGCCGGCGTCGTCACGCGCGGCACCGCAGCCAACTGAGGGAGCCGCAACCATGTCCTATCTGAAGATCGACCACGTCGCCAAAACCTTCACGCGCGGCGCCCAGGAGACCGAGGTGCTGACCGACATCACGGTCGCAATCGAGAAGGGCGAGTACGTCTCCATCATCGGCCACTCGGGTTGCGGCAAGTCCACCCTGCTCAACATCGTCGCCGGCCTCACGCCGGTGACGACGGGCGGCGTGCTGCTCGAGAACAAGGAGGTCAACGATCCGGGCCCCGACCGCGCGGTGGTGTTCCAGAACCACTCGCTGCTGCCC
This sequence comes from uncultured Alphaproteobacteria bacterium, assembly GCA_963756735.1. Lineage (GTDB taxonomy): Bacteria > Pseudomonadota > Alphaproteobacteria > Rhizobiales > Hyphomicrobiaceae > AWTP1-13. Next base: position 295,046 of record CAVWOY010000013.1, on the reverse strand, counting down.
TGGCTCACCGTCTACGACAACGTGCGCCTCGCCGTCGACAAGGTGTTCGTCGCCAGCCAAGTCGCGCAAGGAGCGCGCATGCCTGGACCATGCACAACCTCGAGCTGGTGCAGATGGCGCACGCCAAGGACAAGCGGCCGATGGAGATCTCGGGCGGCATGAAGCAGCGCGTGGGGCTTGCCCGCGCGCTCGCCATGGAGCCCAAGGTGCTGCTGCTCGACGAGCCGTTCGGCGCGCTCGACGCGCTGACCCGCGCGCACCTGCAGGACTCGGTGATGGCGATCCACGCCCAGCTCAAGAACACCGTGCTGATGATCACCCACGACGTCGACGAGGCCGTGCTGCTGTCCGACCGCATCGTCATGATGACCAACGGGCCGGCGGCCCGCATCGGCGAGGTGCTCACCGTGCCGCTGGCGCGGCCGCGGCGGCGCCTCGAGCTGGCGGCCGACCCCGTCTACATCAAGGCCCGCCAGCGCGTGATCGAGTTCCTGTACGCCCGCCACCGCGCGCCGGCGCTGCAAGCGGCGGAGTAGGTTGGGTCGAGCAAAGCGATGACCCAACACAAACCACACATCACGCCCGACGTTGGGTCTGCGCTCCGCTTGACCCAACCTACGAATGAGCGGCGGCGCGAGCGGCTGCTGATCGTCGGCGGCGGCATGGCCGCGCTCAAGCTGGTGGAGGAGCTCGTCGAGCACTGCCCCGGCCGCTACGAGATCGCGCTGGCGGTCGAAGGAGCCGCACCCGCCCTACAACCGCGTGCTGCTGTCGAGCCTGCTCGCCGGCGAGGCGGATGAGAGCGACGTCGAGCTGCGGCCCGCCGCCTGGTTCGCCGACAAGGGCGTCGATGCTGCTGCGGGGCGTGGAGGTCTCGGCGCTCAGGCCGGCGCGGCAGGAGGCGGTGCTGGCGAGCGGCGCGCCGCTACCGCTACGACCGGCTCGTGCTGGCGACCGGCTCGAAGGCCATCCGGCTGCCGGTGCCGGGCCACACGCTGCCCGGCGTGCTCACGTTCCGCGATCTCGACGATGTGGATCGGTTGCGGCGCACTGCGCCGGGATCGCGCGCCGTCGTGATCGGCGGCGGGTTGCTCGGCGTGGAGGCGGCGTGCGGCCTCGCCAAGCGCGGCGCTCGCGGTCACGCTCCTGCACCTCATGCCGCGCTTGATGGAGCGCCAGCTCGATGCCCGCGCCGCTGCGCTGCTCAAGGCCGCGGTGCAGAGCAAGGGCGTCGAGGTGGTGCTGGAGGCGCAGACCGCGGCGATCGAAGGCGACGGCAAGGTTGAGCGCGTGGTTCTGAAGGACGGCCGCACGTTCCCTGCCGACCTCGTCGTCATGGCCGCCGGCATCAGGCCCGAGACGACGCTGGCGGAGAGCGGCGGGCTCGAGACCGGCCGCGGCATCAAGGTCGACGACAAGCTCGAGACCAATTGGCCGGGCGTCTACGCCATCGGCGAGTGCGCCGAGCATCGCGGCGCCTGCTACGGCGTGGTCGAGCCGGTCTACGAGCAAGCCAAGGTTCTGGCGCGCTACCTCGCCGGGCATGCCCGCGCGCTACGAGGGCTCGATGATGGCCGCGAGCCTGAAGGTGTCGGGCGTCCCTGTCTTCTCCATGGGCGACTTCGAGGGCGGAGGACGCCGAGACCATCCTGCTGGAGGACGAAGGCGCCGCCAGCTACCGCAAGCTCGTGGTCCGCGACAACCGCCTGGTCGGCGTCGTGCTGTTCGGCGATACCGCGGACGCGCTCTGGTATCGCGACCTGGTGCGCAACGGCACGCCGATCGCGCCGCTGCGGGCTGCGCTCGCCTTCGGCAGGGCCCATGCGGAGGCCGCCTAGTGTGATGATCGAGAAATCCGCATCATCGCGTTGGGCCAGGTTCGGGAGCGGATTTCTCGATCTGAATCACACTAGGATCATGACTCTTCTAGTGTCCTTCAGATCGCGAAATTCGTTCAGACGTTTGCCGCGCGCTGCGACGAATTTCGCGATCAGGACACTAGGCAATGAGCGCGCAAGACTTCACCGACGAGCAGCGCCGCTACCTGGAAGGCTTCGTCGCCGGCGTGCAGGCGCGCCGCGCGTCCCAGGGCCTGAAGCCGCTGGGCGCCGAGGAGGCGGCGCCGGCCCGGCAGCGCCGGCGGGGCCCGACAAGGACCATCTCGCCGCCATGGCCCGCTTCGAGGCGGCCGGCAAGAAGCTCTCCGCCGAGGAGAAGGCCAAGCGCGACGAGCACCCCTTCGATGCCTACGCGCGCTTCAAGAGCGAGAGCGCCAAGGGCCAGTTCCCCAAGGGCATCGACAATTTCCGCTGGCGCTTCCACGGCCTGTTCTACGTGGCGCCGACGCAGAACTCCTACATGTGCCGGCTGCGCATCCCCAACGGCATCCTGAGCCATTGGCAGTTCGCCGGCGTCGCCGATCTGGCCGAGCGCTACGGCGGCGGCTACGCGCACGTCACCACGCGCGCCAATCTGCAAATTCGAGACATGATGCCCGACGGCGCCGTGCCCCTCATCGAGGGGCTGACCGAGCCTCGGCATCACCACCAAGGGGACGGGCGCCGACAACATCCGCAACGTCACCGGCTCGCCCACGGCCGGCATCGACCCGCAGGAGCTGCTCGACACCCGTCCCCACGCCAGCGCCTGGCACCACCACATCCTGAACGACCGCTCGCTCTACGGCCTGCCGCGCAAGTTCAACGTCGGCTTCGACGGCGGCGGCGCCATTCCCGTGCTGGAGGACACCAACGACATCGCCTTCACGGCGGTGACGGTGGCCGACGGCGCGGGCGTGGACGCCTGGCGTTTGGTATCGCCTCGGCATCGGCGGCATCACGGGGCACGAGGACTTCGCCAAGTACGGCAACGTCTATGTGAAGCCCGACGAGGCGGTGGCCGTGGCCGACGCCATCGTGCGCGTGTTCATCGACCACGGCGACCGCACCGACCGCAAGAAGGCGCGGCTCAAGTACGTGCTCGATGCCTGGGGGCTCGACAAGTTCCTCGCCGAGGTCGAGGCCAAGCTCGGGCGCCCGCTGGTGCGGCTCACGCCCGACAAGGTCTCCGCGCCCAACCGCCAGCACCGCCAGGCGCATGTCGGCGTCCATCGCCAGAGCCAGCCGGGCAAGGTGTGGGCCGGCGTGGTGCTGCCGGTCGGCAAGCTCACCTGCGAGCAGATGCGCGGCCTCGCCAGAATCGCGCGCGAGCTGGGCGACGGCGATATCCGCCTCACCGTGTGGCAGAACCTGCTGATCTCCGGCATCGCGCAGGAAAATGCCGAGCTTGTCGAAAGCTGCCTGGCCGAGATCGGCCTCACATCGAAGGCCAGCAGCATCCGCGCCGGGCTGATCGCCTGCACCGGCAACACGGGCTGCAAGTTCGCGCTGTCCAACACCAAGGGCACGGCCACCGCGATCGCTGAATGGGTCGAGCCGCGCGTGGCGCTCGACACGCCCATCAACATCCACCTCACCGGCTGCCCGCATTCGTGCGCCCAGCACTACATCGGCGATATCGGCATGCTGGCCTGCCGCGTGGCCATCGACGAGGCCGGCGAGGACACGGTCGAGGGCTTCCATGTCTACGTCGGCGGCGGCTTCGGGCCCGACGCCGGCATCGCGCGCGAGCTCTATCGCGACGTGAAGGTGGAGGACTGCCCGCAGCTGGTCGAGCGCATCCTCAGGGCCTATCTCGCGCACCGCAGCAGCGCGACGAGACGTTCCTCGCCTTCGCCCGCCGCCACGACATCGCGGCCGCTCAAAGCCATGGTCGACGCCGTGGACCTGGAGGCCGCCGCATGACCATCCAGACCGGAAGCCGCCGCGCCCACGACCGACAGTCATGATCCCCGAGGCGGCGCCGTTCTCGGTCGAGCAGCGCGCCTGGCTCAACGGCTTCTTCGCCGGGCTCCTGTCGCTCGACGCCAAGGCCGGCGCCGCGCCGCTCGACGGCGCGATGCCGGGCGCCGCCGCCAAGGCGCTGGCCGAGGACGACGGCGCACCCTGGCACGACGCCGCCATGCCGATCACCGAGCGCATGCAGCTGGCCGACGGCAAGCCGCTGCCGCGCCGCCTGTTCGCCGCCATGGCGCAGCAGGACTGCGGCCAGTGCGGCTACCTGTGCGAGAGCTACTCCAAGGCCATCGCCGACGGCGCCGGAGACCAAGCTCAACCTGTGCGTCCCCGGCGGCAAGGACACGAGCCGCATGCTGAAGCGGCTGCTGGAGGAGGCGCCGGCCGCCGGCCCAGTCGGTCGCGAAGGTCGAGGCCGCTCCGCCTCGAGCCGAAGGCGGCCGAGCCCGGCACGCGCGATGCTCCCGTCGAAGCGATCTTCCGCATGGCGACGCGCCTCAACGGCAAGGGCTCGGAGAAGGACACGCGCCACGTCGTGTTCGACATCGCCGGCAGCGGGCTCGGCTACGCGCCGGGCGACAGCTTCGGCATCTATCCCAGGAACGACCCCGCTCTTGCCGAAGCCGTGCGCACGGCCTTGCGTGCGCCGCCCGATTTTCCCGTCGGCGGCAAGCCGATCCGCGATGCCCTGATCGAGGACTACGCGCTGGGGCTCGCGCCCGACATGCTGTTCGAGCTGATGAGCTACCTGGTGGGCGGCGAGCGGCGCCGCAAGGCCAAGGCGCTGGCCAAGGGCGAGGATCCCGACGGCGACGCCGCCACCCTCGACGTGCTGGCGGTGCTGGAGAAGTTCGCGCCCGTCCACCCCGACCCGGAAGCGTTCGTGGAATGCCTCGAGCCGCTGCAGCCGCGCCTCTACTCCATCGCCTCCTGCCCGCTTACCACGCCGGGCCAGCTGCATCTCACGGTCGACGGCGTGCGCTACGACGTGGCCGGTCGGCGGCGGCTGGGCGTCGCCTCCACCTTCCTGGCCGATCGGCTTGGAGCCCGGCGCGCGCGTCAAGGTCTACATCCAGAAGGCGCACGACTTCGCGCTGCCCAAGGACGGCGCGACGCCGATTGTCATGGTCGGGCCGGGCACCGGCGTTGCGCCCTTCCGCTCGTTCCTGTGGCATCGCAAGGCGACCAAGGCGACGGGCCGCACTTGGCTGTTCTTCGGCCACCAGCACGAGGCGACCGACTTCTTCTATCGCGACGAGTTCACCGCCGATGCTGGCCGACAGGACGCTGACCAGGCTGTCCACCGCCTGGTCGCGCGACGGCGCCGCCAAGGTCTACGTGCAGGACCGCATGCGCGAGGCCGGGCCGGAGCTGTGGGCCTGGCTCAAGGACGGCGCGCACTTCTACGTGTGCGGCGATGCCCAGCGCATGGCCAAGGACGTGGAGAGCGCGCTGATCGAGATCTCCGCCAAGGGCGGCCAGATGAGCGAGGCCGCCGCCCAGGATTTCATCGCCGAGCTGAAGGCCGCGGGCCGCTACCAGGCGGATGTCTATTGATGACGCGTCCCTCTCCCGCGACGTTCAAGCACACTCTCGCGACTTGCGGGGAGCAGAGGGCATCGCGGCGCCAGGCGGCAACGGCCGTGCGCACCACCTGCCCCTACTGCGGGGTCGGCTGCGGCGTGCTCGCCACGCCCGACGGCAAGGGCGGCGCCGCCATCAAGGGCGATCCCGAGCACCCGGCCAACGCCGGGCGGCTGTGCTCCAAGGGCTCGGCGCTGGGCGAGACGCTGGGGCTGGAGACGCGCCTGCTGCACCCCATCGTCGATGGGGCGCGGACCAACTGGGCGCATGCCCTCGACCAGGTCGCCAAGCGGCTGCAGGCGGTCAGGGCCGCGCACGGCCCCGAGGCGATCGCCTTCTATCTCTCGGGCCAGCTGCTGACCGAGGACTACTACGTCGCCAACAAGCTGGCGAAAGGCTTCATCGGCACGCCGCACGTCGACACCAACTCGCGCCTGTGCATGGCCTCGTCCGTGGCCGGCCATCGCCGCGCATTCGGCGCCGATGTGGTGCCCCAGTGCTACGACGATCTGGAGCTTGCCGACCTCGTGGTGCTGGCGGGCTCCAACGCCGCCTGGTGCCACCCGATCCTCTATCAGCGCATCCAGACGGCGCGGGCCGAGCGCGGCGTGCGCGTCGTCAACATCGATCCGCGCCGCACGGCCACCTGCGAGGGCAGCGACCTGCATCTGCCCCTCACGGCCGGGCACCGACGGCATCCTGTGGTGCGGCCTGCTGGTCTGGCTGGCCGAGCGCAAGCTGATCGATGCGGCCTTCATCGACGCACACACGCGCGGCTTCGCCTGGGCGCTGCAGGCGGGCCAACGCCCTCGCGCCGACGCTCGATGCCGTTGCCCGTGCGACCGGTGTCGACCGGCAGGCCATCGAGACGTTCTACGGCTGGTTCGCCGCCACGCCGCGCGTCGTCTCCTGCTACAGCCAGGGCGTCAACCAGTCGGCGCAGGGCACCGACAAGGTCAACGCCATCATCAACTGCCATCTGGCGACGGGCCGCATCGGCAAGCCGGGCTCGGGCCCGCTGTCGCTCACGGGCCAGCCCAATGCCATGGGCGGGCCGCGAGGTCGGCGGGCTCGCCAACATGCTGGCCGCGCACATGGGGTTCTCCGAGGCCGAGCGCGATCGCGTGCGCCGCTTCTGGAATGCGCCCAACGTGGTGCGCGGCGAGGGCCTCAAGGCCGTCGCACATGTTCGATGCCATCGCCGACGGCCGCATCAAGGCGCTGTGGGTGATGGGCACCAACCCGGCCGTATCGCTGCCGCGCGCCGATGCGGTGCGGGACGCGCTCGCCAGGCTCGAGCTGCTCGTCGTCTCCGAGAACGTCGCGGGCAACGACACGGTGAAGCACGCGCACGTGCGCCTGCCTGCTGCGGCCTGGGGCGAGAAGGACGGCACGGTCACCAACTCCGAGCGCTGCATCTCGCGCCAGCGCGCGTTCCTGCCGCTGCCGGGCAATGCGCGGCCCGACTGGTGGATGCTGTGCGAGGTGGCGCGCAGGCTGGGGTATGGCGATGCGTTCGCCTTCCGCTCCGCCGCGGAGATCTTCGACGAGCACGCGCACCTCTCCGGCTTCGAGAACGAAGGGACGCGCGCCTTCGACATCTCGGGGGCCGCTGGAGCGAGCAGCGAGGCGTTCCAGGACCTCGAGCCGTTCCAGTGGCCGCTGCGGCCCGGCGATCTCGCCTGTCGAGCGCCTGTTCGCCGACGGGGGCTTCTTCACCAAGGACCGCAAAGCCCGCTTCGTCGCCATTGCGCCGCCGCGGCTCTCCGTCGTGGTGTCGCAGGACTGGCCGTTCGTGCTCAACACCGGCCGCGTCCGCGACCAGTGGCACACCATGACGCGCACGGGCCTCTCGCCGCGCCTTTCCACCCACATCGCCGAGCCCTACGTCGAGATCCACCCCGACGACGCTGTACCCTTGCAACTGGAGCAGGGCGCGTTGGCAAAGGTCACGACGGTGCACGGCTCGGCTGTGTTGCGCGTGCTGGTCAATCGCGGGCAGCAGCCAGGCAGCCTGTTCGTGCCGATCCATTGGTCGGCCGAGAACAGCAGCGCCGGCCGCATCGGCGCCCTGATACAGCCCGCGACCGATCCCTTCTCCGGCCAGCCCGAGGCCAAGGCAACGCCGGCGCGCATCGCGCCCTACCCCGTCGCCGGCTTCGGCTTCCTGCTGTCGCGCCAGCGCCTGCAGCCCGGCCGGGCTGGCCTACTGGGCGCATGCACGGGCGACCTTCGGCCACGTGCTCAACCTCGCGCTCGATGTGCCGCGCGAGGGCTGGGGCGCGTGGCTCCGCGCGGCCCTGCCCGAGGGCGAGTACCTGAGCCTGCACGATGCGGCCGCCGGCACCTATCGCGCGGCCGTGCTGCAGCGCCGGCAGGCTGGAGGCCGTTCTGTTCGTCGGCGCGGACCCGAAACTGCCGTCGCCCGAGTGGCTGAAATCGCTGTTTGCACTGGCCGACATTCCCGCCGGCGAGCGTCGCCATCTGCTGGCCGGCACGCCCGTCGAAGGCGCGGCGGACGAGGGCCCAGTGGTGTGCGTGTGCTTCCAGGTGGGCGCCAGGCGCATCGAGGCGGCCGCCGCGGCCGGCAACCGCAGCGTGGAGAAGATCGGCCGCCAGCTCGGCGCCGGCACCAACTGCGGCTCCTGCATCCCCGAGATCAGGCGGCTGCTCGCCGCGAAGGAGACGGTGCGTGAACCCGCCTGAGTTCGCAGCTCATCGCCAGCCGCGCCCGGTGCGCCCGCGCCGCATGGAGGCGCTGTCGACGCTGCCGCTGTTCTTCAGGCTCGCCGGCCGCCGCGTACTGGTCATTGGCGGCAGCGAGGCGGCGGCGTGGAAGGCCGAGCTGCTCTCGGCCGCCGGCGCCGCCGTCGAGGTGCGCGCGCCCCATCCCTGCGCCAGACCTGGTGGCGCTGGCGGACGATCCACCGGGCGGGCCGGTCCACATCGAGCACACGCGGTGGGCTCCCACGGACCTCGAAGGCGCGGCGGCCGTTATCGCAGCCACCGAGGATGACGGGGAGGCCGCGTGCATCTTCGCCGCCGCCAAGGCGGCAAACGCCCCGGTCAACGTCATCGACCGGCCCGACTTCTGCACTTTCCTGTTCGGCGCCGTCGTCAACCGCTCGCCGCTGGTAGTCGGCATCTCCACCGACGGCGCGGCGCCCGTGTTCGGCCAGGCCGTCCGTTCGCGCATCGAGGCGCTACTGCCCGCAGGCTTCGCGCGCTGGGCGGCCGCCGCAAAGTCCTGGCGCGCCGACCTTGCGGATCTTCGGCTGGGCTCGTCGATACGCCGCCGGTTCTGGGAGGGCTTCGCCGCTGCCGCGCTGCGCGCGCCGGACCGCGCGCCAAGCGCCTGCGATCGCGACGCCCTGCTGCGAGCCGCGCGCAACGCACACGAGCGCCTCGCCCGAACCGGACACGTCACCCTGGTTGGCGCCGGGCCGGGCGACCCGGAGCTGCTCACGTTGAAGGCCGTACGTGCGCTGCGCTCCGCCGACGTCATCCTGTTCGACGACCTCGTCGCGCCCGAGGTCCTGGACTTCGCCCGCCGCGAGGCCAAGCGCATGCTGGTCGGCAAGACCGGTCACGGCCCGGCCTGCAAGCAGGACGACATCAACGCGCTGATGGTCGCGTTGGCGCGATCCGGCAAGCGCGTGGTGCGCCTCAAGTCCGGCGACCCCATGGTGTTCGGGCGCGCCGGCGAGGAGATCGCGGCACTGGAGCGCGCCGGTATCGCGCTTCGACGTCGTACCCGGCATCACGGCCGCCCAAGGCGCCGCGGCCGCGCTCAAGGTCTCGCTCACCGAGCGCAGCTCGGCACGGCGCGTGCAGTTCATCACCGGACATGCGCGCGACGGCCGGCTGCCCCGCGACCTCGATATGGCGGCGCTGACCGACCCCAAGGCGACGACCGCCGTCTACATGCCGCTCGGAACCCTGGGCGAGCTCGTGCGCCGCCTCATCGCGGCCGGTGTCGAGCCCGGCCGCCCGGTCAGCGCCGTCTGCAATGCCACCCGCCCCGATGAAAGTGTGATCCACGGCACCATCGCAACGATCGAGCCGCTTGTCCGGGCCCACGACCTGTCCGGGCCTTGCGTCGTCCTGATCGGCAGCGTGCTGCGATCGCGGCAGGAGACGGGCGCCGTCAGCGCCAGCCCGCGCACGGCCTAGCCAAGGCCGGCTTGTCTCGCCTCCCACCTTGTGCACATGTGTCGGCACAACAAGGGAGCGAAACGTGGCCAACAGCATCGATCTCAAGGACCGTATCGCGGTCGTCACCGGCGGCGCGCAAGGCTTCGGCAAGGCCATCACCGAACGCTTTCTCACCTCTGGCGCCAAGGTCGCCATCTGGGACCGCGACATCGGCGCTCGCCGAGAAGACCGCCAAGGCGCTCGGCAAGAATGCAATCGTGGTTGCCTGCGATGTTGCCGACCCGGCCGATGTCGCCAAGGCCCGCGACGCCACCATCAAGGCGCTGGGCCGCATCGACATCCTGATCAACAACGCCGGCATCGCCGGCGCCAACGCCAAGGTGTGGGAGACCGACGTGGAGGAGTGGCGAAAGGTGATGCGCGTCAACCTCGACGGGCCCTTCATCTGCTCGCGCGCGGTGGTGCCTGTCATGATCGCGCAGAAATACGGGCGCATCGTCAACATCGCCTCCATCGCAGGCAAGGAAGGCAATCCGAACGCGGCGCACTACTCGGCCTCCAAGGCCGGCGTGATCGCGCTCACCAAGTCGCTCGGCAAGGAGCTCGCCGGCTACGACATCGCCGTCAACGCGGTGACGCCGGCCGCGGCCAAAACGGCGATCTTCGACCAGATCACGCAAGAGCACATCGATTTCATGCTCTCCAAGATCCCGCGCAACCGCTTCGTGACCGTGGACGAGGTGGCCTCGCTGGTGGCTTGGATCGCCTCGGCCGAGAACTCCTTCACCACCGGCGCCGTGTTCGACATCTCCGGCGGCCGCGCGACCTATTGAGCTGCGCCGCCCGATCCGGCTGGCTTATGGGCTGATGCAGCTTCGCTGATGGGGTGGCGTTCGCGCTTCCCTGCCGCGCGAACTCGCTCTAGCTTCTTGGCCGTCCGACATCGGTCAAAGGCCGCTGCATAACGCCGCAGCTCGCTCCGGGGGAGACAACGATGGCACTCAGAACTCTGATCGCGCTGGCGGCACTGGCGACGGCGTGGACCGCACCTGCGCACGCACAAAGCTATCCGAGCCAGACGATCAAGCTGATCGTGCCGCAGCCGCCGGGCGGAGGCTTCGACACCGTCGCCCGCGTTCTGGCCGATCGTATGAGCCCGCTGCTCGGCCAACCCATCGTCGTCGAGAACCGCGTCGGCGCGGGCACGCTTGGTCGGCACCGAGGCGGCGGCCAAGGCGCCGGCGGACGGCTACACGCTGCTGCTCGGAGCGCTGTCCAACATCGCGCTCAACCCGGGGCTCTACGCCAAGCTGAACTACGACCCGCTCAAGGACTTCACGCCGATCGGCCTCGCCGTCACCTGGTCCTACACGCTGGTCGCGCGAAAAGACCTGCCGCAGAAGGACCTGAAGGAGCTGATCGCCTTCGCCCGCGATAACCCCGAGAAGGTCACCTATGCCTCGGGCGGCAAGGGCTCGGGCCAGCACATCGCCATGGCCATCACGGCGCAGCTCGCTGGCGTGAAGCTCACCCACGTCCCCTATCGCGGCGCCCAGGCGGCCTACCAGGACATCCTCGGCGGCCGTGTCGATCTCTTCTTCGACATCTCGTCGACGGCGCGCTCGCAGGTCGACAGCGGCACGGTCAAGGCGCTCGCCGTCTCCTCGCGCGATCGCCAGGCGATGCACCCGGACGTGCCGAGCGTCATTGAGACAGGGGTTGCGGCGCTCGACATGGAAAGCTGGTTCGGGCTGTTCGCCCCCGCCGCCACACCAGCACCTGCGCTGGCAAGGTTGCGCGACGAGTTCGCCAAGGTGGTCGCCATGCCCGAGGTGGCGGAGCTGTTCGCCAAGACCGGCGGCCGCGTCATGAAGCTGTCGCTGGCGGAGACCGAGGCCTTGCTCAAGCGCGACGTGGAGCGCTGGACCAAGCTGATCCAGGACGCGGGCCTCGCCGGCAGCACGCAATAGCCGGCACTTTGCGCGCGTGGGCCTAGTGTTCCTGATCGCGAAATTCGTCTCACTCTGCGGCGAACTCGGTACGAATTTCGCGATCTGAAGGACACTAGTAGAATCATGGTGCTAGTGTGATTCAGATCGAGAAGTCCGCTCTCGACCCCAGCCCGGCGCGATGGTGCGGACTTCTCGATCATCACACTCGTCGGCTAAGACATCGGCGAGCCCACCACCCGCCAGGAGCGCGCATGCTCGTCCGCACCGCCGTTTGCGCCTTGTTGCTCGGCGTCAGCGCCGCCGGCTGCAGCGACGACACCGCCGCCCGCGATTGCGCCCAGCCCCGCAACGTCAAGCGCCAAATCGAGGCCTGCACGGCTGTGATCGCCGACAGCCCGAAGTCGGCGCAGGCCTACAACAACCGCTGCCAGGCCTACAACCAGATCGGAGGAGGCCAGCAAGGCACTCCCCGACTGCAACATGGCCATCAAGCTCGAGCCGCGCAATGCATCGGCCTACAACAACCGCGGCTGGGCCTACGAGATTCGCAAGGAATTCGACCAGGCGCTCAAGGACTACAGCAAGGCGATCGAGCTCGACCCCAAGTTCGCCGTGGCCTACGCCAACCGCGGCGACGTCTACGCCAAGAAGGGCGACAAGGACAAGGCCGTCGCCGAGTACCGAAGCGCGCTGGCGATCGAGCCCGGCAACGGCATCGCGCTAGCCGGCCTGAAGCGGCTGGGCGTGCGGCCTTGAGCAGGAGCGCCGCCTCGGCGAGCCACACGTGGCCATCCGCTTCGAAGGATCGACGGCGACCGTCACCAGGCTCCTGTCGCCGCGCACGCGGCGGCTGGTGGCCGGCGGCGCTCTAGCTGTGGCGGTCGGTTGCGGCGCGCTGATGTGGCTCGGCACCGGATGGGTTTTCTGGGTCGGCGCCATCGGCATTGGCTTGACCGCCATGTTCGGCGCCCTGGCCGGAATGCCCGATGAGCGGATCGTGTTCGACGCTGCGGCCCAGCAGGTGACGATGACCAAGCGCTATCCATGGCAGGGAGCGGAGAAGGTGCAGGTGCTGCCGTTCTCTGCCGTCTACTCCATCGGCGTCAATCGCGCGGGCGACGGCTACGGCGGGTACGACTACACTGCCGTTCTGCGGCTCAACGGCGGGCGCAACGTGGCGCTGTGGGACATCAATGCGGGACGGCGCAAGGACCGCGACCTGGTGCGGTTCGTCGAGACCGATCCCGATCTCGCCAGCCTGCAGAAGCTGACCGGCTTCCGCCGTGAGGACCGGCTCAAGGGTGGCTGGTTCGGCTAGCCGACGGCACCTGGCGCTACTCCTTCCACGGCACGCCGCCGGCGTACGTGCGATAGCTCACCGCCGCCAGGAAGCCGGCATCGATCGGCAACAGAACCCCGGTGATGGCGCGGGCCTGGTCCGAGCACAGGAAGGCGATGCCGTCGGCGATGTCGGCGGGCTCGGGCAGGTAGGGGAGCGCGTGCACACCCATGATCTTGTTCAAGTCGCGCTGGCCCGCCTCGACCTTGGCGCGCAGCGGCGGCGTCATGACGTAGGTCGGCCCCACGCTGTTCACGCGGATGCCATGGCGGCCGAGCTCGACCGACAGCAGCTGGGTCAGCCGCTCGATCGCGGCCTTGCCCATGTTGTAGGCCGGAATGGGCAGCGGGATGCGGCTGTTGATGGACCCGAGCGTGACGATGGCGCCCGTCTTGCGCGGGATCATCTGGCGGGCGAAGGCGCGGCAGCAGTGCAGCGTGCCGTTGTAGTTCACCTGCCACATGCGGTCGTGGGCGGCCATGTCCATGTCCAGGATCGACTCGGTGTTGGGGATGATGCCGGCCGAGGTGACGAGGGCCGCGGGGGCACCCAGCTCCTTCTCGATGCGCGCCGCCACCGCGTCGACGGCCTTGGCGTCCGCCACGTCGCAGGCGATAGAAGCGTCCGCCCGTCGCCTTGGCAGTGGCCTCGCCGCCGGCCTGGTTCATATCGATGATGGCGATGCTGAAGCCGTCGGCTGCAAGTCGCTTGGCCGTGGCCTCGCCGATGCCGCTGGCGCCGCCCGTGACCACGGCTACACCCTTGCTCGACATGCTTCCTCCCTGGTGTCCCACAACGCCGCCGGGATCACCCCGTCATCAACTGGGCCCGGCGCCGCTGCATGTAATCATACCCCAGCACAGCAATCGCGAGTGCCGTACCGACCAAGTTGATCCAGATCGCGCCGGCGAACGCCTCCGGCGGCAGCACCACGGCGAGCGACAGCAGCCGCGTAGAGCCAGCCGCAGCTGCCGCGTCAGCGGTCCCAGCCCATAGCCCACCACAGCGGCGGTGCCGAGGTAGATGCCGAACAGCACGCGCGCCAGATTGAGGACGATCGCAGCGGGCGAGCCGTCCATCAGCAGGCTGGGCGTCAGCACGAACAGGAACGGCAGGATGAACGTGCTCCAGCCGACCAGGCACGCGATCCAGCCGGTGGTCCAGCCGTCGGTGCGGGCGATGTTGGCGGCGGCGTAGGCGGCGAACGCCACCGGCGGGGTGATCATCGAGAGGATGCCGTTGTACATGACGAACATGTGCGCGGCCATCGGCGTGACGCCGAGCTTGATCAGCGCCGGCGCCAGCAGCGTGGCGGTGAGGATGTAGACGCTCACCGTCGGCAGGCCGATGCCGAGCAGGAAGGCGAGCACGGCGATCAGCAGCAGCAGCAGGAAGATGTTGTCGCCCGACAGCGCGACGAGCTGCAGCGTCATGCCGAAGGCGAGGCCCGAGATGCTCATGATCCCGACCATGAGCCCGGCCGCCGCGCCGATCAGGATGATGTCGAGCGACACGCGGCCGGTGTCGACGATGGCCCTGAGCACCTGGGGAATGCTGGCGCGCCGGCCGCGATAGCCGAACACCAGCGAGAACAGCATCAGCATGCCGGTGCAGACGATGGCGACCTTCTCCGGCGTCAGGCGGAACACCTCGGGGTAGATCAGCGCCGCGATCAGGAAACGCGATCGGCACGAGGAAATGCCAGCCCGACCTGAAAACCTCGCCGATGCGTCGGCGCATCGGCCATGGCCGCGGCGCCGATCTTCTGCTTGGCGGCCTCCAGATCGACGTGGAGGAACAGGCAGGCGTAGTAGAGCAGCGCGGGGATGGCGGCGGCGATGCAGACCGCGCCGTAGGAGACCTGCAGGAACTCGGCCATGATGAAGGCCGAGGCGCCCATCACCGGCGGCATCAGCTGGCCGCCGGTGGAGCCCACCGACTCGATGGCCGCGGCGCGGTAGGGCGTGAAGCCCGAGCGGATCATGGTGGGGATGGTGACGATGCCGACCGCCAGCACGTTGCTCACCGCGCTGCCGGAGATCATGCCGAACAGGCCCGAGCCCACCACCGCGATCTTGCCGGCGCCGCCGCGGAAGCGGCCCATGGCCGACATGGCGATGTCGGAGAAGAAATCGGCGCCGCCGGTGCGGGCCAGCACCTGGCCCAGGATGGTGAACGGGATCACGATCAGCACCGCCACCTGCAGGATCGTGCTGATGATGCCGTTGATGTCGAGGCCGAGGTAGACGAGGAGCCGCTCCGGCGCCACCGGCCGGGTCTGGAACGCGCCCGAGAAGTGCGGGCTGATGAAGATGTAGACCGCCATCGCCACGATGATGCCGACGAAGCCGAGCCCCGAGATGCGCCGGCTCGCTTCCAGCACCAGCAGGATCAGGACGGCGCTGCCGACGATGCCTTCGAGCGGCATCAGCGCGATCTCGACCGTGAGCCTCTCGTAGAAGACGGCGATCCAGCCGCAGATCAGCAAGCGAGAGAGCGGCCGCGGTCCAGTCGAACCAGCGTGCCAGCCGGGCTCGGCTGCCGATCAGCGTCCACACCAGGCACAGCGCCAGGACCGCGATACAGCACCGGCGGCACATCGCCCGAGCGCACGTGGCGAAAGACGATGTAGGCGCCGAGCCCGACCGAGGCCGCCGCCGCCGCCCCAATCGAAGCCGCGACAGACGTGCGCGCTCGGTCACGAAGGCCAGCGCCAGCGACAGGCCGAGGCAGACGGTCAGCAGCTGCTCGGTGTAGAGCGCCAGGCCGAACACGCGGCGCGGCACGTCCATCACCCACAGCACCACCGCCGCCACCAGCAGCGCCTGGAGGACGTTGGCGGCCAGCGACAGTCGCCCGCGACGCGGCGGAGGCGAACTCCGCCGCGCTTGGGACGATGCCGCTCCTCGCTCACTGGATCGCCTGGGCCTGCAGGCCCTTCTCCTTGAAGTACTTCAAGGCGCCGGGGTGATAGGGAATGTCGTACTGCTTGTAGAGGCTGGCCGCCGAGAACTCGCGCAGCGCCGGCTGCACGGCCGCCAGGTCCGCCTTGTTGCTCTCCAGCGTCTCGACGATCTTGTAGACGATGTCGTCCTTCACCTTGGCATTGGTGAACAGCATGTTGTCGTAGGCTGTAGACCTTCATCTTCTCCGGCACGCCGATGAACACGGGGCCGGGGCTCACCTCGGTCAGATAGCCGTAGGGGAAGATCTTGCGGCTGGCGGCCATGCCGGCTTCGGGAATCTCCAGCGCGCGGACGCCGCCGACGGTGGCATCGACCTCGCGCACCTTGGCCGCGCCGAACGCGAACATGAAGGTGTCGGCGTTGCCGCCGAGGAAGTCGTCGGCGCCGCGCAGCACGTTCGGCACCGGCACCGGCTTGACATCGTTGATCGTCAGGCCCGCCGGTGCGCGAGCATGGCGTGGACGATGGTGTCGATGGTGCGCATGGCCGAGTAGCCCGCGGTCACGCGCTTGCCCTTGAGGTCGGCCATCGTCTTCAGGTCGCTGTCCTTGCGCACGAAGAAGGCCACGCGCAGGGCGTGGATCGAGCCGATCAGGCGCAGATCGGGCTGCTGGCCGGCGGCCGTGCCGCCCTTGGTGACATTCACCACCTCGGCGATGTTGGCGATGCCCATCTCGGCCTCGGCGCGGCCGACCATCGGGATCAGCGTGGTCTCGCCGGCCGTGGGCTGCACCAGCACGTTCATGCCGGCCTTCTCCTTCAGCACCTTGGCGATGGCCGAGCCGGTGGTGTGGTTGAGGGTGCCCGGCTGCATGGTGGCGATGCCGTAGGTCTGCGCGGCGGCGATCGACGCCGAGCCGGCCAGCATTGCGGCCAGCAGCGCGGCTTTGCTGATGCTTGAGCGTGGGCGCAGCGCCCCGCGCCAGGCAAAGTGCAACGATTGGACGCGCATGGTGCCCGTTTCCTCCCGATTTTGGTTAGTTGGCACCTCCATCCTATCGCAACCCGCCGAGACCCGCGAGCCGTTCGATGGCAACCAAATTGCCGGCGCTGCGTTGACCGTTCAGTCGCCCGTGCCCCGCATGGGAACGGAGCAAGACAAGGTCATTGGTGGAGGTAAAACCATGTCGTTCAAGACAGGCGCAAGCGCGGCTGCGTTGGCTTTGGCTCTCGGCGTTTCGGCAGCGTTGGCGCAGCAAACACCGTCACCGCCGCGCAGCCAAGCCGGCTGCGCCGGTTTCCGGCCAGTTGCTGACTCAGCCGACAATACGCTCCTTACCAGGGATCTGATCGGCCAGACTGTCGTCGCGCCGGACAACGCCAAGATCGGCAGCATCAGCGAGCTGATCCTGACCAAGGACGGCAGAAGCGTCGAAGGGTTCGTGATCGGCGTTGGCGGCTTCCTCGGCATCGGCGAGCGCAGCGTCGCTCTGAAGATGGACCAGCTGCAGATCGCAATGCAGCCCGACGGCAGCGTCAAGCTTACGTCCGACGTGAAAAAGGACGACCTTGCCAACGCGCCGGCCTTCAAGACGCGCAAGGATATCGAGAACGAGAAGCGCGCCGCGGAGCGGCCGACGACCCGGCCCCGGGTCCGAGGCCGACTCAGTCGGGTTCCAAGCCGGCTCAGTAGCGCAGTCGGTTGTGTAACGCGTAGACCCAATCTCCCCCGGCGGTACTTCCCTCCGTCGGGGGAGTTCGGTTGCTAGAACTCCATATCCAGCTCTTCGAGCTCGGCCGGCTCTGCCTTCGCGTCGCGCACCCATTCCGCCATCGGCCGGCCATTTCATGATGGTGCGGCAGTAGGCGGCGCACTCGCGGTTGAGCGGCACGTCGTAGGTGAGGAAGCGCGTCACCACCGGCGCGTACATGGCATCCGCCATGGTCGGGTTTGCGCCGAACAGGTAGGGGCCGCCGTAGGCCGCGAAGCACTCGCTCCAGATGGCGACGATGCGGTCGATGTCGGCCTGCGCGCCGGCCCACACCTTGAAGCCCGGATGGTGCGCCTTGAGGTTCATGGGCAGCGCCGAGCGCAGGTTGGCGAAGCCCGAGTGCATCTCGCCGCAGATCGCCCGGCAATGCGCGCGCTGGGCCCGGTCGGCGGGCAGCAGGCCGGCTTCGGGCTTGGCCTCCGCCACGTACTCGGCGATCGCCAGGGTGTCCCACACCTTGACGCCGTCGTCGGTCAGGCACGGCACCAGGAACGACGGCGACAGCAGCAGCAGCTCGGCGCGCGCCGCCGGGTCGTCCATCGGCACCATCACCTCCTCGAACTCGAGGCCGCCGAGCTTGCACATCAGCCAGCCGCGCAGGCACCAGGAGGAATAGTTCTTGCTCGAGATGGTAAGCGTGGCCTTGGGCATGCGCTCGGCTGTCGGTGGTGCGGAAGTTGCATCGATGCCGGCAGCGACCCACCAAGCCGATGATGCCGGACGTCGAGGTCGTGCAACTTTCGTTCCACCGCAGGCCTGATGCTCTACGCCGCCTATCAGACCCACGCCGACATCATGGTACCAGTGCGCTCGTGGGCCCTCGCGGGCCTCGACTTGCTGGCACCATGGGCCAACAGCGAAGAACTCAAGCACCTGCGCAATCTGACCGCGGCCTACGAGCTGATCGCGCGCGCCGGCCTGACGCACGTGCGGCCGCCCTACGGCATCACCAGCGTGCCCGCCGGCAATCGCGAGGTAGCCGTCACCGAGGAGCCGCTCGCCAGCACCGCCTTCGGCACCCTGCTGCGCTTCGCCAAGGACCATGAGGCGCCGCAGCCGCGCGTGCTGGTCGTGGCCCCGCTGTCCGGGCATTTTGCCACATTGCTGCGCAGCCTGGTGCGCACGCTGCTGCCCGAGCACGACGTTTGCATAACCGATTGGCACAATGCCCGCGACGCGAGCATCGAGTGCACGGCCGTTTCGGCTTCGACGACTACGTCGAGCATGTCATCCAGTGGCTGGAGAGTGATGGGTCCCGGCACCCACGTGGTCGCCGTGTGCCAGCCCTGCGTCCAGGTGCTGGCCGCGGCCGCCGTGATGGCCGAGGCCGGCAACCCGGCGCAGCCGCGCAGCATGACGCTGATGGCCGGGTCCCATCGACACGCGCGTCAACCCGACCAAGGTCAATGAGCTGGCCACCTCCAAACCGATCGATTGGTTCGAGAACAATCTGATCGCCGAGGTGCCCGCCCGCTATCCGGGGGCCAGCCGCAAGGTCTATCCGGGCTTCGTGCAGCTCGCCGCCTTCATGTCGATGAACATCGATCGCCACCGCAAGGCGCACATGGAGCTCTACGAGGCGCTCGCCAACGGCGACATGGAGACGGCCAAGGTCACCAAGGAATTCTACGACGAGTATTTCGCGGTGCTCGATCTCGCCGCCGAGTTCTATCTGGAGACCGTGCGCTGGGTGTTCCAGGAGGCGCGGCTGGCCAAGGGCGAGCTCACCTATCGCGGCCGGCCCGTCGACCCGAAGGCCATCCGCCGCACCGCCCTGCTCACCGTCGAGGGCGAGCGCGACGACATCTGCTCGCTGGGCCAGACGTCGGCGGCGCACGACCTGTGCACCAGCCTCAAGCCCTACATGAAGCGCCACCACATGCAGGCCGGCGTCGGCCACTACGGCGTCTTCAGCGGCCGGCGCTGGGAGACCCAGGTCTACCCCATCGTGCGCAACATGATCCTGGCCAACGAGTAGGCCCCACCGCAGCTCGGCGACTGCAAGCCCGTTCGCGCTGGCACCGTCGGCTGGGCCGCATCCCACAACGCGGCACTGGCCCACCCCACCGGGCCGATCCCTTGACAGGGCGCGCACTGCCCCATCAAGTCGCGGCACCTGGCACTCGCCTCAGAACACCGATCCAACAACGGCGCGCGACACATGGCCAAGACCGGCAAGCCCCGCCCAACCACAGAAACCACGCCGACCGCGGGTGACGTGCTGCTCGCCGCACTCTGGCGGCGCGGGGTGAAGCATTTCTTCGCCAATCCCGGCACGGATTTCCCCGCCATCGTGGAAGGCTTCGCGCGCGCCAAGGAGAGCGGGGCGCAGGTGCCGCGCGCGGTGCTGGTGCCGCACGAGAACCTGGCGGTTGCCATGGCGCACGGCGCCTACCTCGTCACGGGCGAGCCGCAGGCGCTGATGGTGCACGTCAATGTAGGCACCGCCAACACCATCAACATGCTCACCAACGCCGCCCGCGATCGCGCGCCACTGCTGCTGCTGGCCGGCCGCTCGCCGATCATGGAGGCGGGCGCGTTCGGTGCGCGCAGCCGGCCGATCCACTGGGCGCAGGAGATGTACGACCAGGCCGGCATGGTGCGCGAGCTGGTGAAGTGGGACTACGAGCTGCGCAATCCCGGGCAGGCGCATCTGGTGGTGGCGCGCGCGCTGGAGGCGGCAACCGCGAGCCCGCCGGGCCCTGTCTATCTCACGCTGCCGCGCGAGGCGCTGTCGGGGCCTGTCGAGGCCCCGCACGCGGACGAGCCCCGCAGCACGCCGGCCGCGCCCCATCCAGATCCAACAGCGATCGCGCAGCTCGCCGACATGCTGCTCGAGGCCGAGCGCCCGCTGCTCGTCACCAACAACAGCGGACGGGCACCGGGCGACGCCGCGGCTCTCGCGCGCGTTGCCGACACCTGCGCTCTGCCGGTGGTCGCGCATGTGCCGCACTACCTGTGCCTCGCCACCGACCACCCGCTGCATCACGGCTTCGAGCCGGCGCCATACCTGGAGGATGCCGATCTCGTGGTTGTGCTGGAATGCGACGTGCCGTGGATGCCGGGCGTCAAGGCACCGCCGGCCTCGGCGCGCGTGGTGCACATCGGCGAGGACCCGGCATTCCTGCGCTATCCCATGCGCAGCTACCGGAGCGACCTCTCCATCACCGCGACTGCCGGCGCCGCGCTGCGGGCGCTCGAGGCCGCGCTCCAGGAGCGCAGCGCGCGCCACAAGGCCAAGCTCGACAAGCGCCGCCAATGGGCAACCGAGCGCGCCAGCGCACGCCGCGCCAAGCTCAAGGCGCAGGCATCAGCCGATACGCCCCACATCACGCCCGAGTACGCCAGCCGCTGCATCAGCGAGATGGCGGGGCCGGACGACCTGGTCGTCAACGAGTACCAGCTGCGGCTCGACCACTGCGCGCGCACACGACCGGGGAGCTATTTCGCCATCAGCTCCGCCGGCGGGCTCGGCTGGAGCATCGGTGCCGCGCTGGGCGCCAAGCTTGCCGCACCGGACCGGTTCGTGGTCGCCATCATCGGCGACGGCGGCATGATCTTCTCCAACCCCACCGCCTGCCACTGGGTTGCACAGGCGCACGAGCTGCCGGTCCTGATGGTGGTCTTCAACAACACGCGCTATGCCGCCGTGCGCGGCGCCACCATGTCGATGTTCGCCTCGGGCGCGGCCGGGCGCGAGAACGGGCTCGGGCTCGCCGACCTCTCGCCGAGCCCGCCGTTCGAGAAGGAGGCTGCGGCCTACTGCGCCTTCGCCGCCCGCGTGGAACGTCCCGCCGATCTGCCCGAGGTGCTGGCGGCGGCACGTCAAGCCGTGGAAAAGGAGAAACGCCACGCGCTGGTGAACGTCATCACCCCGTACTAGGCGAGGGAAGCGAGCCGGCTAGCTGCCGCGGCGCTTGCGCCGCCATGCCTCCAGCGCGCGCGCCAGGCCGATCATGCCGAGCGAAAGAAGCCCCAGGGCAGCCGCCAGCAGCACCAGGAACACCAGCACCGGCGCCAGCGCCCACACGCCGAGCGCCACCAGCACAATGGCCGTGGCGAGCAGCCAGTAGCGCAGCAGCAGGGTCACGGCCGGCGCCGCCCGAAGCGATAGCCGGCGGTCGCCCAAACCAGGCCGAACAGGAACTGGGCGATGAACACGCCGGCGGCCGCCCTGCCCACGCCGGCGATGCCGCGCAGGCCGAGCCATACCGCCACGTAGATCGCCGCCGAGCCGACCGCCGAGGCAGCGAATGCCGCCAGCGGCACTTTCTGCCACTGGTCGGCGCGGGCGCCCATCCACAGCGCCACCACGATCGCCACTGGATTGAGCAGGGCTGTGAGCAGAACCAGCTGCAGGTCGACCGCGGAGATCGGCATACCTGGGTCTCCCCGGTCCTCCCTGGACCCAATTGCCGTCAGCCGCGCGACTTGCCCTCGAGCTCATCGCGCAGCTTCTCCTCCTCGTACTGGATGAACCAGCCGATCATCTGCCGCCACAGCGCCTCGCACAGGTCGGGCGGCACGCCCCTCTCCGCGGCGCGGGCGCGCACCTTGTCGATCACCTGCTGGTTGCGCCAGGGCACATTGGCGGCGGCCTTCTCGGCTAGCTTGATCTGCCAGGCGCGCTCCACGTAGCCGAAGCGCTCGGCGATGATGTCGACCAGCGCGTTGTCCACGCGATCGATCTCGGCGCGGACCTCGGTCATGTCGCGGCAGTCCTGGGGCGGACGTGTCATGAGCGTTTGCCTCCCGGCGTTGCATTGACGGGGCTTGCCCGCCACCAAGGCTGCGGCGGCGCGAAACGGCCGGCGGCGTCCTCGATCACTTGGCCGGCGCGGAACAAGGTCGCCTCGTCGAACGGCTTGCCGATCAGCTGCAGCCCGAGCGGGGTGCCTTCGGAAGACAGACCGGCAGGCACCGACATGCCGGGAAGCCCGGCCATGTTCACCGTCACGGTGAAGATGTCGTTCAGGTACATCCGGATGGGGTCGCCCGAGACCTCGCCGATGCCGAAGGCGGGGCCGGGCGTGGTGGGGGTGAGCAGCACGTCCACCTTCGCGTAGGCCTCGTCGAAGTCGCGCTTGATGAGGGTGCGCACCTTCTGCGCCTTGATGTAGTAGGCATCGTAGTAGCCGGCGGACAGCACGTAGGTGCCGATCAGCACGCGGCGGCGCACCTCGGCACCGAAGCCCGCGCGCCGCGTCGCCTCGTAGGTGTCGATCAGGTCGCGACCGGGCTGCCTCAGGCCGTAGCGCACGCCGTCGTAGCGCGCCAGGTTGGAGGAGCATTCCGCGGGCGCGACGATGTAGTAGGCGGGCAGCGCGTACTTGGTGTGCGGCAGGGAGACGTCGTGGATGCTGGCGCCGGCGGCCTTCAGCCAGTCGATGCCCTGCTGCCAGAGCTGCTCGATCTCGGCCGGCATGCCGTCGATGCGGTACTCCTTGGGCACACCAACTCTGAGGCCCTTGATGCCCTGGCCGACTGCGGCCTCGTAGTCCGGCACGGGCAGATCGGCGCTGGTGGAATCCTTGGGGTCGGCGCTCGCCATATGGCGCAGCATGATCGCCGCATCGCGCACGGTCTTGGCGATGGGGCCGGCCTGGTCGAGCGAGGAGGCGAACGCGACGATGCCATAGCGCGAGCAGCGCCCGTAGGTCGGCTTGATGCCGACCGTGCCGGTGATGGCGGCGGGCTGGCGGATCGAGCCGCCGGTGTCGGTGGCGGTGGCGGCAACGCACAGGTCGGCGGCCACCGCCGAGGACGAGCCGCCGGAGGAGCCGCCGGGCACGAGGCCAACGTTGGAGCCCTTGCGCCGCCAGGGGTTGGTGACGGGCCCGAAGCAGCTCGTCTCATTGGACGAGCCCATGGCGAACTCGTCGCAGTTGAGCTTGCCCAGCATAACGGCACCCGCGTCCCACAGGTTCTGCGTGACGGTCAACTCGTAGGTCGGCGTGAAGCTGTCGAGGATCGACGAGCAGGCGGTGGTGCGCACGCCCTTGGTGCAGTAGAGGTCCTTGATGCCGAGCGGCAGCCCTTCCAGCGCGCGCGCCTCGCCCTTGGCAAGCCGCGCGTCGCTCGCCTTGGCCTGGCCTAGCGCGACCTGGGGCGTCGGCAGCACGTAGGCGTTGAGCGAGGCATTGCCCGCCTCGATGGCGTCGAGGAACGCCTGCGTCAGCTCGGTGGCTGAGAACTGCCTCTTGCGCAGCGCCTCCCGCGCCTCGGCCAGGGTCAGCTTGGTGAGATCGGTCATGCGCGCTTGCAGCTCAGCTGCTGCGCAGCCTTGCGGTCACGCGGACGCAGACCCAACAGCGGTCGATGCGCAATGCACTGCGTTGGTGTCACGCGATCGCCTCGGCCCAATGCCGCACGTCCGCCACACTTGGGCACGACGAAGAAGTGGTCCTGCGGCGCGCGGGCGCATTGGCGACGATGTCGTCGGCGATGCCGCCGTCGGTCACGACGTCCTGGCGCTTCTTCAAGGTTGCGGGAATGACGCGCGTCATCGGCTCGACCTTGGAGGTGTCGACCTCGTCGAGCTGCTTGGCCCAGTCGAGAATTCCGGAAAGCTCCTTCTCCAGAGCTTTCGCCCTCCTCCTCCGTCACCTTGATGCGCGCCAGCCGGGCGATGCGATGCACGGTCGCGGCATCGACTTGCATGGCCTGTCCTCTCCAGCAGTAGGCGTGGCACTCATAGCGGCGCGGCAGGCCGGCCGCAATGCCTGCGGGTCAGCCGCGACCCCGGTACCTGCTCATGAATGCCCCAAGAATGTCGGAGTAGTCGTCCGTCCATGCCCGCAGGCCGCCGTCGTCGAGCTCGCCTACCCCATCGATGGTGCGATACGGCGCCAGCGCCTCCTCGCTCTTGGTGAAGATCACCACGGTCGAGGTCGATTGCCCGTAGCTGCCGTCGGCGTTGCTGTCGGAGGCAACGACGCCCGCGGTGCCGGGCGGCAGCTCCTGGCGGTGAATGGCGCCCAGCACCAAGTCGAGGTCGAGGTAGCGGTTTGAGGTGTGCAGCACCACCACGCCATCGGGCTTGAGCTTGGCGAGATACATCTTCACCGCCTCGGCCGTCAGCATGTGCACGGGGATGGCGTCCGAGGTAAAGGCGTCGATGATGAACAGGTCGAAGCTCTCGTCCTGCTCCTTGGCCATGGTCTGGCGGGCGTCGCCAACGACGATGTCGATGTCGGGCTGGCACTTGGAGATGAAGGTGAAGTTGTTCGGGTTCTTGGCGATCTTGATAACCGTCGGATCGATCTCGAAGAAGCGCCAGGTCTCGCCCTCGCGCTTGTGGCACGAGCTCGAGCCGGTGCCGAGGCCGACGATGCCGTAGCGGCCCTTCTCGCCCTTGGCGGCCAGCACCTGGCGCCGCTTGGCGACCGCCTGGCCCATGGGGCTGCCCGGGTAGTAGTAGGTGGTGGGCGTGGTGTCCTCGACCGGGTTGCCGTCGTCGCCGTAGATGCGCTGGGCGCCGTGCAGCGTGGTGCCGTGGATCAGGATCTTGTACTGGCCGTCCTGCGAGGGATGCACGCGGTAGACGCCGAAGAAGCTTCGCTGCGAATCGCCGCGATTGGCCCCAGACGGCAGCCAGATCAGCGCCACGGCGATCAATAGCGAGGCCATCAGCTGGCGCGGCGGCTCCTTCACATTGAAGATCAAGATGGCCGACAGGAACAGCACGACCAGCACCGTGGTGCCCCACTCGTTCGCGCCGATGCGATAGCTCAGCGCAACGCTCGGCAACCACATGATGACAAGGATGCCCACCATGGCGATCAGCCACAGGATGATCATCTCGTCCTTGCGCTTCTCCCGGTCCACCGGAAGCTCGAGCGCGCCGGGGCGGCAGGCCATGGAGAGCGCCAGCAGCAGCGGATACTCGAAGATCTGCGAGAACAGCTTGGGCGCGACCAGCGCGGTGAACATGCCGCCGAGCGCACCGCCGAACGACATCCACAGATAGAACTCGGTGAGATAGCGGGGTGCCGGACGCGCCTCGTAGAGTGTGCGGTGCGCCAGCATCGCGGTCGTAAAGAACACCGCCACGCCCGTCGAGCTGGTCACGAACCAGTTGTCGTGACGGGTCTGCGAAAGCGTGACCAGCACCACGATCAGGGCGACCAGGTGCAGGAACAGCAGCGCGTCCCGCGAGATCAACGGGTTGTCGCGGAACACCAGCACGAACGTGAGCAGGTAGAGCGCGAGCGGGATCACCCACAGCAGCGGCGCGGAGGCAACGTCAGTGGTGATATGAACCGTGAGCGCGGTGACCAGCGCCGAGGGCACGAAGGCGAGGCCAACCCAACCCAGACGCTGCGCCGTCGTCGGCGGCGATGCGGCAACCTCGGCCCCTGCCGGCAGGGCCGGTGCCTCCGGCACGCCGCCCACCTGGGCGCCGCGCATCAGGTAGAAGGAGCCGGCGAGCGCGATGACCAGCAGGCCGTAGGCATAGGCCCACAAGTGGCTCAGTTGCGACAGGCCGAAGGCCGGCTCGAGCACGAAGGGGTAGCCAAGCAGCGCGATCAGGCTGCCGAGGTTGCTCGCCGCGTACAGGAAATAAGGGTCGCGGGCGTTGGGGTGGCCGCTGCGCGCGAACCAGGCTTGCAGCAGGGGCGCGTTGGCGGAGACGGCCATGAACGGCAGACCGATCGAGGCGGTGAATACGCCGAGCTGCCACAGATAAGGCTCCCCTTCCGGCGGCTCGCCCCAGCGCGTCGACAGGCCGATCGGCAGGCAGATCACGGCGAGCAGGCAGACGCCCAGGTGAATAATGCCCGTCAGGTGCGGCGGTGCTTTCGTGGTGAGCAAGTGGGCGTAGATGTATCCCGCCAGCAGCGCGCCTTGAAAGAAGAACACCGACACCGACCACACCGATGGCGAGCCGCCGAGCACCGGCAGCACCAACTTGGCGAACATCGGCTGGATGGCGAACAGCAGCAGCGCGGAGAGGAAGGTGGTGAGGGTGAACACCCACATCATCGCGGGCGCGTTCCTGGCCAGCTCGACAAAGAAGCTGGGCACAACGGCAATGCCGCCAGCCGCCGGCTTCACCGGCCCCCCGCTCGGCATGGAACTCTCGGTCATCCCTTGCACCTTCCCTGGTGGCTTGTTCAGCGGGGCGAAATGGCGCCGTTCGCAGGCGCCCGCTTCAGACGGTCAGCACCTGACCGACCTTCGGCACCACGACGTTGTGGCCGCTCATTTCAGCGACGAACTTGTCGGCAGTCGGGTCGAGCATGCCCTCGAAAGTGCCGTAGTGCGCCGGCAGCACCATCTCGAAGGCGAAGAACTTCTTGCAAACGAAGGCCGCGCTTCTGGCGCCCATGGTGAAACGGTCGCCGATCGGCACGATCCCGATCGAGGGCTTGTGGAACTCGGCGATCAACCCCATGCCCGCGAACATCTCGGTGTCGCCCATGTGATAGACGGTCTTGTCGTTCTTCGGCCGGACGATGATGCCGTTGGGGTTGCCCAGGTATACTTCCTGCGAGGAGGAGTGCAGTGCATTGACCAGCGTGAGCTCGAAGTCGGCGGAAGCGACGGTGCCGCCTGTGTTCATGGGCTCCAGCCGTTCGGCGCCCTTCGACTTGATGTACATGGCGAGCTCGAAGTTGGCGAACAGGGTCGCGCCCTGCTTCTTGCAAATCTCGCCCGCATCGCCCGTATGGTCGGAATGGCCGTGCGTGAGCGCCACGTGTGTGACGCCTTTGACGGCGTCGTCCCAGGCAATGCCCGATTTCTCGAACGTGGGGTTACCTTTGAGAAACGGATCGATGATGATGACGCTGCTGCCGGTCTCCAGGCGAAAACATGAATGTCCATACCAGATGATCTTCATGCCTCAGCCTCCCTGGCGCCGTGGCTCCGGCGCGCGCCGCAGTATAGAGACGTGGACAACGGGTCAATACCCTCTTACTCGGCGAAATTGCGCGCGGCAATGCCAGTCATGACGGAGCACAGGCCAAGCAACGTCCTGCCACTCGAAGAATTCGCCGCCGCCATTGCCGATGGCGGCCGCCTGATCGGCATCGACGTGGGCACCAAGACATTGGGACTCGCCCTGTCCGATGTGAACCGGTGGATCGCCTCGGGCCTCGTGACACTGCGCCGCAGCCGCTTCAAGGCCGACGCCGACCGGCTGCTGGCGCTTGCCCAGGAGCACGGCGCTCGCGGCTTCGTGATCGGGCTGCCGCTCAACCTCGACGGGTCGGAAAGCGCCCGCACGCAGTCCACGCGTGCCTTTGCCCGCAACCTTGCCAGGCTCACGCCACTCGCCCTCCTGCTTTGGGACGAGCGCCTCTCCACCGTCGCGGCAGAGCGAACGCTGCTGGAGGCGGATACCTCGCGCCGCCGGCGCGCGGAGGTGATCGACAAGGTTGCGGCCACCATCATCCTGCAAGGTGCGCTCGACCGCCTGGCAAGGTTGCGTGCGAGCTGAAGTCTCACCGGAGGAGCCATGAAGGAGCCATGAGCCTCGACGCCATCGCCCCGCCCCTGGACCTGGCGGCGCTCGCCTATTTCGTGCTCAGCGTCTTCATCTACAGCAGAATCGTGGCCCGGCGGGCGCGCTTTGGCGGCGGCCTGCTCGGCGCCATCCAGCCCCAGCGCGTGAGCTGGATGCTGAACATGGCCAAGCGCGAGCAGCGCATGCTCGATGCCATCCTGCTGGGCAGCCTCGGCCAGGGCAACGCGTTCTTCGCCTCTACCAGCGCCATCGCGGTAGGCGGCGTGGCGGCGACCCTGGGCTCGGGAGAGCGGCTGCAGGCGGTGGTCGCCCACCTGCCTTTTGCCGCACCCTCCTCGCCCACGGGGCTGGAGGCAAAGCAGCTGCTGATCATGGGCATCTTCATCTTTGCGTTCTTCAAGTTTGCGTGGGCGTTTCGCATTTCCCACTACGCCTCGATCATGATCGGCGCCACGCCGGTCTACGAGGAAGCCAACAAAGAAACCTGCACCAACCACGCCGAGCGGACGGCGGCACTGATCGGCGTGGCGGCGGAGCACACCAACAGCGGACTGCGTTCGTTCTACCTGGCTATTGCTGCCATCGCCTGGTTCTTTCACCCGCTACTGTTCGTGCTGGCGACCACCTGGGTGATTCTGATCCTCGCCCGCCGCGACTTCTTCTCCCGCACGCTGCGCCTCATCCGTCCGTGAAGACGGAAAATGGAAAGCTGCCATGCATTCGACGAAAGGCTGAAAGCGACGGATACGGCCGAACCGATCCGTATTGCGATGTAAGCCGTACTTGCGTTCGGCAACTAGCGCGGGTGCTCCTAAGACCAAAGTCAAGACTGCCGCGTCGCAATGTCCGTAGACGTCGGCATAGGCGGGCACTATGTGTGGCGACACGCGAAGCATACGGAGAAGAATGGCATGAAGAATGGTCATCGCTTGGGTCCCCTCGACAGCTCGGCACTGCATCTGTTGCATCGAGCGGGCCAGTGCGCTGAAGTGCTGTTCACCAACGAAGCAGCCAAAGCCGACCTGACACCGCGCCAGTTCGCGGTTTTGGTGTGTGTGGCGCAAAATCCGGACGTCAGCCAAACCGGCCTGGTCGAGCAGACCGGCGTGGATAGGTCGACTCTCGCCGATGTGGTCCGGCGGTTGGTGAAGAAGGGCCTTTTACAGCGCAAGCGCACCCGGGAGGACGCCCGCATGTATGCTGTGCGCCTCACCACCAAGGGCCAGAACGCCCTGAACAGCGTGAAGCCTCTGGCCACCAAGGTCGACCAGCGCATCCTTGCCGCGCTGCGCGCCGACCAGCGGGGCGGCTTCATCGATGCTCTGGGCGAGATCGTGCGCGCCATGAGCCGCACTACCGCTCAAGCCTAGGCTCGGGCGCCTGTGCGTCCCGGCCGAGCCTTTCAAGCGGGCAACGCCCGCTCGACGATGGCGCGCGTATCGGCCCAATCCAAGCCCAGGCCGTAGGTCTGACGTGGCCCTCCCGCCAGGCGGGTGGCGATGAAGGCGTCGGCGACACAATTCGGCGCGTGCACGCGCAGGATCGTCGCCGCGGCCAGCACTGCTAGAGCTTCGGCCAGGCTGCGGCCCCGCTGCTCCAGGAGCCGCGGCTCGTGCAGCATCGCCTGGATGCGCTCGAGCTGCGGCTTGAGGTGCTGGTCGGAGCCGGCAGCGCTTGCCAGCTCTTCCATCACGATCTCCAGCGCCTCCGGCTCGCGCTGCAACACGCGCAGCAGGTCGAGGGCCATAACGTTGCCCGACCCCTCCCAGATGGCGTTCAGCGGCAGCTCGCGGAATACGCGCGCGGCAAGCCCCTCCTCCACGTAGCCGTTGCCGCCCATGCACTCCATCGCCTCGTAGGCGACCGCCGGACCGATCTTGCACACCCAGTACTTGGTAACCGGCGTCATCAGCCGGCGCCAGGCCGCTGCACGCGCATCGCTGGCGCGGTCGAAGCTGCGGCTGAGCCGAAAAGACAGCGCCGTGGCCGCCTCCACGTCGAGCGCCAGGTCGGCCAGCACCTGCTGCATCAGCGGCTGGTCGACGAGCTTCTTCTGGAACACGGTGCGGTGGCGGCAATGGTGGATGGCGTTGGCGAGCGCGAGCCGCATCAGCCCTGCCGAGCCGACGGCGCAATCGAGCCGCGTGCCTGTCACCATCTCGATGATGTTGGGGACACCGCGGCCTTCCTCACCGATCAGCCAGCCGTGCGCGCCCTGGAACTCCACCTCCGAGGACGCATTCGACCGGTTTCCGAGCTTGTCCTTCAGTCGCTGCAGGCGCAGCGCGTTGACGGTGCCGTCGGGCAGGAAGCGGGGCACCAGAAGGCAGGAAAGGCCGCCAGGCGCCTGCGCCAGCACCAGGAACGCGTCGCACATGGGCGCCGACATGAACCACTTGTGCCCGGTGACGATGTATTCCGCGCCCGGGCCGCCGGTACCCGCCGGGACGGCTAGCGTGGTGTTGGCGCGCACGTCGGTGCCGCCCTGCTTCTCGGTCATGCCCATGCCGATGGTGGCGCCGCGCTTGGCGCCGATAGGGGCGAAGGTCTTGTCGTAGGCGCGCGACTGGATCTTGGGCACCCACTGCTGTGCGATGTCGGGTTGCAGCAGCAGCGTCGGGATCGACGCGTTGGTCATGGTGATGGGGCACTGGTGGCCGGCCTCCATCTGGATCGCCATGTAGGTGCCGGCCGAGCGGGCGACGTTGGCGCCCGAGGCTGGCTTGGCGCCATCGGCCTGGCCAGCATGGTCCCACGCCGAGCAGTGCAGGCCCTCGGCGACGCTGATCGCCATACATTCGTGGTAGGCGGGATGGAACTCGACGATGTCGAGCCGGCGGCCCTTGCTGTCGAAAGGCTTGAGCCGGGGCGGGTGCTCGTTGGCGAGCCGTCCGCGCTCGAAGGCTGCCGCCGACCCGCAGGCCTCGCCGAACGCGGTCAGGCGCTTGACCGCCGCGCCGCCGCCCTCGCGGTTGACGGCCTCCACCAGCCCACGGTCGCTGGTGAAGAGGTTGACGTCCTCGAACGGCGGGCTCTGATTGAGGACCTCGTGGGTGGCAAATGGTTCACTCATCGGACTTCCCCGAATCGCCAGTCCCCCCTCCCCACATATAGGCTTCGCAGCGACAACAGCGCAGCGACCAGAGCGGGTATTTCCCATGCCCCACCAACCCTGCTTGCCCCCGCACCCCGATCGGCGTATAGGTCCGCCTTTAATGACCAAGCTCGATCGCCAAAGCGGGCTTCTCGCGCCGCCACCTGCTGACCTGCGAAGAGCTGACGGCGAGCGAGATCAGCGCGTTGCTCGACCTGGCCGACAAGGCCGCCGACAGCAACCGGCAGATCAACAAGAAGCGCGACGTCCTGCGCGGGCGCACGCTGATCAACCTGTTCTTCGAGGCCTCCACCCGCACGCAAAGCTCCTTCGAGCTCGCCGGCAAGCGCCTCGGCGCCGACGTCATGAACATGAACATGTCGGCCTCGTCCATGCAGAAGGGCGAGACGCTGATCGACACGGCCATGACGCTTGAACGCCATGCGCCCCGACATCCTGGTCGTGCGCCACCACGCGGCGGGCGCGGTGGAGCTGCTGGCGCAGAAGGTCGACTGCTCGGTGATCAATGCCGGCGACGGCGCGCATCAGCACCCGACGCAGGCGCTGCTCGACGCCCTCACCATCCGCCGCGCCAAGGGCCGCATCGGCGGGCTCACGGTGGCGATCTGCGGCGACATCATGCATTCGCGCGTCGCCCGCTCCAACATCAACGTGCTCGAACACCATGGGCGCGCGCGTGCGCGTGGTGGCGCCCTCCACGCTGCTGCCGCCGCAGGCCGACCGGCTGGGCGTCGAGGTGTTCACCGACATGAACGCGGGGCTGGAGGACGCCGACATCGTCATGATGCTGCGCCTGCAGCGCGAGCGCATGCAGGGCTCCTACGTGCCGTCGACCCGCGAGTACTTCCACTTCTTCGGCCTCGACCACGAGAAGCTCGCCCGCGCCAAGCCCGACGCGCTGATCATGCACCCGGGCCCGATGAACCGCGGCGTGGAGATCGCCTCCACCATCGCCGACCATTCGCGCAGCGTCATCCGCGACCAGGTCGAGATGGGCGTGGCGGTGCGCATGGCGGTGCTGGAGGCCATGGCGCGCCAGCTGCCCAACCATTGAGTGGCCTCGTGATGCGCAAGACCGGAACGCGCTCAGAACGAGGCAACGGCCTTCCTCAACGCCCGCCTCGATCGATCCGGCCTCCGGCAAGGACGAGCCGGGCGGCCTGCTGGTCCGGGACGGCATCATCGCCGACCTCGGCGGCCACCTGCGGCGCAACGCGCCCGAGGGCACGCGCGTCGTCGACTGCAAGGGCCACGTGCTGTGCCCGGGCCTGATCGACATGCAGGTCTTCACCGGCGAGCCCGGCCAGGAGCACCGCGAGACGCTCAAGACGGCGAGCCAGGCGGCAGCCGCCGGCGGCGTCACCACCATCGTCGTCATGCCCGACACCGAGCCCGTCATCGACCAGGTGGCGCTGGTCGACTTCATCCAGCGCCGCGCGCGCGACAACGCCGTCGTCCACGTGCACGTGATGGCGGCCATGACGCGCGGCCTCAAGGGCCAGGAGATGACCGAGATCGGCCTGCTGCAGCGGGCCGGCGCCATCGCCTTCACCAACGGCAAGTCGAGCGTCGTCCAACGCCCGCGTCATGCGCAACGTGCTGCTCTACGCCAAGGATTTCGGCGCGCTGATCGTGCACCACACCGAGGACCCGTACCTGACCGAGGGCGCGGTGATGAACTCGGGCGAGGTGGCGACCCGGCTCGGCCTGCCCGGCGTCGACAAGGCGGCCGAGA
This sequence comes from uncultured Alphaproteobacteria bacterium, assembly GCA_963756735.1. GTDB lineage: Bacteria > Pseudomonadota > Alphaproteobacteria > Rhizobiales > Hyphomicrobiaceae > AWTP1-13. Next base: position 262,163 of record CAVWOY010000013.1, on the reverse strand, counting down.
CCATCGTGCTGGAGCGCGACGTGCGCCTCGTCGAGATCACCGGCGGGCGCTACCACGCCGCGCAGATCAGCTGCGCGGAGAGCCTCGCCGTGGTCCGCGGCGCCAAGGCGCGCAAGCTGCCCGTCACCTGCGGCGTCTCGATCAACCACCTGACCCTCAACGAGAACGACATCGGGCCCTACCGCACCTTCTTCCGCCTGCGGCCGCCGCTGCGCTCCGAGGAGGACCGGGCCGCCATGGTGCGCGCGCTCGCGGCCGGCGAGATCGACGTGATCGTGTCCAGCCACGACCCGCAGGACGCCGACACCAAGCGCCACCCCTTCGCCGAGGCCGCCGACGGCGCCATCGGCCTGGAGACGCTGCTGGCGGCGGCGCTGCGCCTCCATCACAACGGCGAAATCGGCCTGCTGCCGCTGCTGCAGGGCCATGACCTCCAACCCGGCCAAGCTGCTGGGGCTGCCCTCGGGCCGCCTCGACAAGGGCGCGCCCGCCGACCTGATCCTGGTCGACCTCGGCCAGCCCTGGGTGGTGGACAAGGCGCAGATCAAGGCCCGCTCGAAGAACTCGCCGTTCGACGAGAGCAAGATGCAGGGCCGCGTGCTGATGACGATGGTTGCCGGCAAACCCGTCTACCAATACGCTGGCGACGAGCGCGGCTGACGCCGCTCGCGTTCGAAGCGCTGGGCTCATGGGGCAGCTGTTCTCCTTCTACGGTCTGTTGGCGCTCGTGGCCGGCTATCTGCTGGGGTCGATCCCCTTCGGATTGATCCTCACCAGGGCCGCCGGCCTCGGCGACGTACGCACGCATCGGCTCCGGCAACATCGGCGCCACCAACGTGCTGCGCACCGGCCACAAGGGGCTCGCCGCCGCGACGCTTGTGCTCGACGCGCTCAAGGGCACCCTGGCGGTGCTGGTCGTCTACGACATCGCGCTCAGGTTCGGCGGCTCCGCCGGCTTCGGGCACCGCCACATCGCCGATGCCCTCCAGTACAGCTACATCGCCGGGCTCGGCGCTTTCTTGGGCCACATCTATCCCGTGTGGCTGCGGTTTCTGGGCGGCAAGGGGGTCGCCACCTTCATCGGCGTGCTGATCGGCGCTGCATCTGGCCGGTCGCCGCCCGTGTTCGGCCTCATCTGGGTCGGGCGTGGCCGCGACCACCCGCTACTCCTCGCTCGCCGCGCTGATGTGCGACCGCCGTGGTGGTGTTGTTCTATCTCGCCACCGGCTGGGCCGGGCCTGCCGTTCAGTCATTCTGATCATGGCGGCGCTGATCTTCCTCAAGCACCACGCCAACATCCGCCGCCTGCTGGAAGGCCGGGAGAGCAAGATTGGCGCCCGCTCGTGAGACGCGCACGCGCCTGACGCCGGCGCCGCTGCCGCAGGCGCCGCTCGACGATGCCCAGCGGCTCGCCTGCCTGCGCCTGATCCGCAGCGACAACGTCGGGCCGGTCGACCTTTCGCGAGCTCATCAACCACTACGGCGGCGCCGAGGAGGCGCTCGCGGCCCTGCCCGAGCTGTCGCGCAAGGGCGGGCGGCGGCAAGCCCTCCGCATCTGCCCGCGCGACACGGCCGAAGCCGAGCTGGAGGCCGGCCGAGCAGCATCGGCGCCCGGCCGCTGTTCACCATCGAGCCCGGCTATCCGCCTGCGCTGGCGGCCGTCGACGCTGCCCCCGCCGCTGCTCTACGTGAAGGGCAACGTCGGTCACCTGTCGCGGCCGATGGTGGCGATCGTGGGCGCGCGCAACGGCTCGGCCGCCGGGCAGAAGCTCGCGCGCATGTTCGCCTCCCAGCATCGGCGACTGCAGGTTTCGTGATCGCCTCGGGCCTCGCGCGCGGCATCGACGCGGCGGCCCACGAAGCGGCGCTGGCCACGGGCACGGTTGCCGTGCTGGCCGGCGGCATCGACAACGTCTACCCGCCGGAGAACGCAGCGCTTGCAGCGCCAGATCGGCGAGCGGGGCTGCCTGATCACGGAGAACCCGCCGGGCTTCGTGCCGCGCGCCCAGGACTTTCCCGCGCCGCAACCGCATCATCTCCGGCATCTCGCATGGGCGTGCTGATCGTCGAGGCCGCGCGGCGCTCGGGCACGCTGATCACAGCCCGCATGGCCGGCGAGCAGGGCCGCGAGGTATTCGCGGTTCCGGGCCACCCCCTGGACCCGCGCGCGGAGGGCACCAACGGCCTCCTCAAGACCGGCGCCACCCTTGTCACCGAGCCCGACGACATCTCGAGCGCGCTCGCGCCCGATGCTGCGGGAGGGTTTGCACCCTGCCATGCCGTCTCCGAGGCACCGGTCGCCGCCGCCAGCCCCTCCTGGCCGCAACGGCGAGCGCGCCCAGCCTGCGCGATGCCGACCGCGAAAAGCTGCTGGCGGCGCTGGGCCCTGCGCCGGTCGATGTCGACGAGCTGGGCCGGGCCACCGGGCTATCGCCGCGTGCCATCCAGATCGCTCTGCTGGAGCTTGCGCTTGCCGGCCGTGTCGAGCGCCACGGGCACCAGCTCGTATCCCTCAAGGCATAGGGCGGCCGCCGGTCCCACTGGTCGCGCCGCGATACACCTATTGGTTGTAATATATACGCTAGAAAACAATCTAAGTAGCAGAAACTCCCAATGACGCCCCGTATTCTTCCCCGGACTAAGCGGTCCGCCGGTTTGACATCGCCCCCTTCCTCCACCATGTTCTCGCCGCCCGACGGGCAAAGTACCAACAACCAAGGACAGGGCGGCCGCTCCAGAGGGCATCGGACGGGGCTGCCGCACCACACCTGAATGAACGTTGTCATTGTCGAATCCGCCGCCAAGGCCAAGGCGATCAACAAGTACCTGGGCTCCAGCTACAAGGTGCTGGCGTCCTACGGGCACGTGCGCGACCTGCCGTCCAAGGACGGCTCGGTGGAGCCCGACAAGGACTTCGCAGATGCACTGGGACGTCGATGGCCGCTCCCAGAAGGTGATGAAAGAGATCGCCGCCGCCGTCAAAAGCGCCGACAAGCTGATCCTGGCCACCGACCCCGACCGCGAGGGCGAGGCCATCTCCTGGCACATTCTGCGCATCCTGGAGGAGAGGAAGGCGCTCAAGAAGGGCCTGCCCGTCGAGCGGGTCACCTTCAACGCCGTCACCAAGCAGTCCGTTCTCGATGCGTTCAAGGCAGCCGCGCGAGATCGACGCTCCGCTGGTGGAGGCCTACCTGGCGCGCCGGGCGCTCGACTACCTCGTGGGCTTCACGCTCTCGCCGGTGCTGTGGCGCAAGCTGCCGGGCGCCCGCTCGGCCGGCCGCGTGCAGTCGGTGGCGCTGCGGCTCGTCTGCGACCGCGAGGCCGAGATCGAGGCCTTCAAGACCGACGAATACTGGACCATCGAGGCCCTGCTCGCCACCCAGAAGGGCGAGGAGTTCCAGGCCCGCCTCATCCGCCATCGCCGGCAGGAAGCTGGAGAAGCTCGACCTCAAGGACGAGGCCTCCGCCACCGCCATCAAGGCGGCCATCGAGAAGGGCGACTTCAAGGTCGTGCGCGTCGAGAAGAAGGCGGTGAAGCGCAATCCGTTCCGCGCCGTTCGCCACCTCGACCCTGCAGATGGACGCCTCGCGCAAGCTCGGCTTCTCGGCCAAGCAGACCATGCAGACTCGCCCAGCGCCTCTACGAGGGCGTCGACATCGGCGGCGAGACCGTGGGCCTCATCACCTACATGCGAACCGACGGCGTCACCATCATCCCGGAGGCGATCAGCGCCATCCGCGGCATGATCGCGCGCGAGTACTCGCAGAGGTTCGTCGCCCCCTTCATCCGCGAGTACAAGACCAAGGCCAAGAACGCGCAGGAGGCCCACGAGGCCGTCCGCCCGACCGACGCCACCCGCCGCCCCCAGGACGTGGCCAGGCATCTCGAGCGCGACCAGGCCCGCCTCTACGAGCTGATCTGGAAGCGCACGGTGGCGAGCCAGATGGCGTCCGCCGAGCTGGAGCAGACCACCGCCGACATCGAGGTCAAGGGCCGCGACGGCAAGCTCTATAGCCTGCGCGCGACGGGCTCCGTGGTGCATGTTCGAGGGCTTCCTCAAGGTCTACGAGGAGGGCCGCGACGACCGCGTGCGCGTGGTCGAGAAGGGCAAGGAGGACCACGCGGAGGACGACGACGGCCGCCGCCTGCCTCCGCTGGCCGAGGGCGACCGCGTCACCGACCGCAAGATCGAGGCCGAGCAGCACTTCACCCAGCCGCCGCCGCGCTACTCGGAGGCCACGCTGGTCAAGCGCATGGAGGAGCTGGGCATCGGCCGCCCCTCCACCTACGCCTCCACGCTGGCCGTGCTGCAGGAGCGCGACTACGTCAGCATCGACAAGAAGCGGCTGATCCCCGAGGACAAGGGCCGCCTCGTCACCGCGTTCCTGGAGAGCTTCTTCAAGCGCTACGTGGAGTACGACTTCACGGCCGACCTGGAGGAGAAGCTCGACCTCATCTCCGACGGCAAGCTCGAGTAGAAGGACGTCCTGCGCGACTTCTGGCGCGACTTCATGGCCGCCGTCGACGAGATCAAGGATCTGCGCGTCGGCGACGTGCTGGAGGCGCTGAACGAGATTCTGGGCCCGCACATCTTCCCGCCCCGCGCCGAGGGTGGCGATCCGCGCCAGTGCCCCAACTGCGGCGAAGGACGGCTCAGCCTGAAGGTGAGCAGCAAGTTCGGTGCCTTCATCGGCTGCTCGCGCTATCCCGACTGCCGCTACACGCGCCAGCTCACCCAGCCCGCCGACGGCCCCGCGGAAGCCTCCACGCCGGACGGCAAGCTGCTGGGCCACGATCCCGAAACCGGCCTTCCCGTCACGCTGCGCACCGGCCGGTTCGGGCCCTACGTGCAGCTGGGCGAAGGCTCCAAGGACAAGGAAGAGAAGCCCAAGCGCTCGTCCATACCCAAGGGCGTCGACGCCAACGCCGTCGACCTCGAGTACGCGCTCAAGCTGCTCTCGCTGCCGCGGCCGATCGGCAACCATCCCGAGACCGGCAAGCCGATCACGGCGGGCCTCGGCCGCTACGGGCCGTTCATCCTGCACGACGGCACCTACGCCAACCTGCCGACGGTGGAGGAGGTGTTCACGGTCGGCATCAACCGCGCCGTGGTGCTGCTGGCCGAGAAGAAGGCCGGCGGCGGCAAGGGCCGCTTCCAGCGCGCCGCACCGACCGTGCTCAAGGAGCTGGGCGATCACCCGAGCGAGGGCGGCAAGGTGCAGGTGCTTTCCGGGCGCTACGGCCCCTACGTGAAGCACGGCGACACCAATGCGACGCTGCCGCGCGGCAAGGACCCCGCCGCAGCTCACCATGGACGAGGCCGCGCAGCTGATCGCGGAGCGCATCGCCAAGGGCCCCTCCAAGCCCAAGGGACGCCGCGCCCGCAACGGCAAGGCCAACGCCGACGGCGCAGCGCCCGCGAAGGCCAAGAAGGCGGCGAAGGCTCCCGCCGCGGCCAAGGCCAAATCCAAGGGCAAGGGCAAGGCGTCCGGCACGCGCGAGGCCGCGGAGTAGGCACGAAGGCACGGTGGCCCGAAAACCCAAAGAAGCCCGTGGCCCGGGCCTGCCCAGCAAGCCAGGCCTGCCCAGCAAGGACGACATCCTGGAGTACGTGCGCGGCGCCGGCGCCAAGGCCGGCAAGCGCGAGATCGCGCGCGCCTTCGACGTCAAGGGCGGCGATCGCGTCGCGCTGAAGCAGCGGCTGGCCGAGATGGCGGACGAGGGCCTGCTCAGCGGCAACCGCAAGGCCTTCAAGGAGCGGGGCAAGCTGCCGCCCGTGGCAGTGCTCGAGATCGTGGCGCGCGACGACGACGGCGAGCTCGTCGCCGAGCCTGCCGTGTGGGACCACGAGGAAGGCGAGCGCCCGCGCGTGCTGGTGCTGGCCGGCCGAGGCTCGGGCCGCGCCGGCGAGCCGGCGCTGGGCCAGGGCGATCGTATTCTGGCGCGGCTGACGCGGCTCGATGATGCCGACGTCTACGGCTACCGCTACGAGGCGGAGCCCATCAAGCGCCTGCCGAAGGAGAAGCGGCGCCAGCTCGGCATCTTCCGCTCCCGCGCCAAGGGCGGCGGCGTGATCGACCCCGTCGACCGCAAGGAGCTTCGGGAATGGCCGATAGCCCCGGGTGACGAGGGCGACGCCAAGAACGGCGACCTGGTACGCTACGACCTCGCCAGAGCCGGACGCATGGGCGTGCCGCAGGCGCGCGTGGTCGAGACGCTCGGCAACCCCGACGACCAGCGCAAGATCAGCCTGATCGCCGTGCATGCCCACGGCATCCCCGACGAGTTTCCGAACGCGGTTCTGGCAGAGGTCGAGGGACTGGAGGCGCCGAAGCTCGCCGGCCGCACCGACCTGCGCGCGCTGGAGCTCCTCACCATCGATCCTGTCGATGCGCGCGATCACGACGACGCCGTGCACGCCGCACCCGACACCGACCCGCGCAACAGCGGCGGCTTCATCGTGCACGTGGCGATCGCCGACGTTGCCCACTACGTGCGCCCCGGCACCCGCCTCGACCGCGAGGCGCAGATGCGCGGCAACTCGGTCTATTTCCCCGACCGCGTCGTGCCGATGCTGCCCGAGCGCATCTCCAACGACCTGTGCTCGCTCAAGGAGGGCGAGGAGCGCCCATGCCTCGCCGTGCGCATGGTGTTCGACCGGCAGGGCCACAAGAAAGGGCCACACCTTCCTGCGCGCCATGATGCGCTCGGCTGCCAAGCTCTCCTACGAGGAGGCGCAGGCGGCCATCGATGGGCGCCCCAGCAGCAAGAGCGGGCCGTTGCTGGGAAGCGCGCTCGAGCCGCTGTGGGCTGCCTACGCCGTCCTCGCCGCAGCGCGCGACAAGCGCGAGCCGCTGGACCTCAACCTGCCCGAGCGGAAAATCCTGCTCGACCAGCAGGGCAAGGTGGACCGCGTGGTGGTGCCGGCACGGCTCAGCGCCCATCGCCTGATCGAAGAGTTCATGATCCAGGCCAACGTGGCGGCCGCCGAGGCGCTGGAGGCAAAGCGCACCGCGCTCGTCTACCGGGTGCACGACGCGCCCTCCAAGGAGAAGCTGCTGGCGCTGCAGCGACTTCCTCGACACCGTCGACCTGAAGCTGCCCGGGTCGGCACAGATGCGCGCCGGCGACTTCAATCGCGTGCTGCAGCGGGCGAAGTCGCTGCCCGTGGCCGACCTCGTCAACGAGGTGGTGCTGCGCTCGCAGTCGCAGGCGGTGTACGCCGCCGACAACATCGGCCACTTCGGCCTCAACCTGCAGCGCTATGCCCACTTCACCTCGCCCATACGGCGCTACGCCGACCTTGTCGTGCACCGCTCGCTGATCCGCGCGCTGGGGCTCGGCGCCGGCGGCATCGAGGACGTGGAGCGCGACCGGCTCAAGGACATCGCCCAGGCGATCTCCGATACCGAGCGGCGCGCCATGGCGGCCGAGCGCGAGACGGCCGACCGGCTGATTGCCGGCTACCTTGCCGACCGGGTCGGCGCGGAGTTCGCCGCACGCATCTCGGGCGTGACCCGCTCGGGCCTGTTCGTGCGCCTCAACGACACCGGTGCCGACGGCCTGGTGCCGGCCGCAACGATAGGCGACGACTACTACCGCCACGACGAGGCCGCCCACGCGCTGGTCGGCGACCGCACGGGCGAGGCCTACCGGCTGGGCGACGAGGTGCGCGTGCGGCTGGTCGAGGCGATCCCAATGGCCGGCGCGCTGCGCTTCGAGATGCTGTTCCGAGGGCACGCGCGTCGACACCTCGCGCGGCAGCAGGCAGCGGTGGGGCGGCAAGCGATTGCGCGGGCGCAACAGACGGCGCTGAACGAGAGCCTCGCGGCCCGCGGGGTTGACGCGTCGCACCTGGCGGCTAGACCTCCGCCTTGCTGACGGGGCTTGGTAAGAGGGTGACCTCAGCGGTGGCAGACGCGAGCAAAGTCAAAGCGCGCAGGACGCTGCGCCCGCGCGACGCAGCGACGCTGATCGTGATCGATCAGTCCTCGGGCGAGCCGCGCGTGCTGCTCGGACGCCGCCGCGCCGACCTCGTCTTCATGCCGGGGCGGTTCGTATTCCCCGGCGGACGCGTCGATCTTGCCGACCGCCACGTCGCGCCCGAAAGCGATTTGCAGCCGGGCAACCTGGATAGGCTGATGGTGGCCATGCGCGGCAATCCGAGCACCCAGCGTGCGCGGGCCTTGGCGCTCGCGGCCGTGCGCGAGACCTTCGAGGAAGCGGGACTTGTGATCGGCGCGCCGGCTGCAGAGGGGTCTGCCTTCCCCAAATCCCAGATCTGGAAGGAGTTCTTCGGGTTGGGCTTCCGCCCAGCACTCGGCCAGCTCACGTTCTTTGCACGCGCCATCACGCCGCCGGGGCGGCCGCGGCGCTTCGATACGCGCTTCTTCTGCGTGCCCGCCAGCGCCATCGTTCACAGAATTGCGATTGCCGGCGGCGAGCTATCCGATCTCGAGTGGCATTCGATCGCCCAGGCGCGCACGCTCGAGCTGCCGAACATCACGCGGGTGGTTCTCGAGGACCTTGGAGAACGGCTGGCGGCGGGCGCGCTGCAAGCATCGGACCTGCCCGTGCCGTTCTACCACCGCCGCAATGGTGCCTTTGTTCGCTCGCTTATCACAGGGGGCGGACTGCTCACTTGACTACAGATGACAGCTGGATGAAAGTGCCGCCGATCAAACGACGCGGCTAGCCAACCCGGGATCTCATGGCAAAACCCATCACCCAGAAGATCAAGCTGCTCAGCACCGCGGGTACTGGGTTCTTCTACGTGACCAAGAAGAACCCGCGTACGGCGACGGACAAGATCAGCTTCCGCAAGTACGATCCCGTAGCCCGCAAGCACGTTGCCTTTAAAGAAACCAAGATCAAGTAGTCCGGCGCCTCAGCGCGCACTCGCCTTACTTTGTCCCGCGTTCCGCTCTGCAATCCACGGTACATGCTCATGCCACATGAGCTCATGTCGCTTGGCAAGGCAGTCCATGTCAGTGAACCCGCGTCCGGAGCAGGACGCGCGATTCCACGAACTTTCGGGCTTGAGAGGGAGAGAAGAAGAGCGGCCGGCGTCAGGTCTGACATCGGCAGCGGGGTAGAAGTCCGAGCAGCCCCGGCGCCGGCCTGCCAAGTCTTGGACCAAAGAGGGCGTTGGTCATCGACCTGGCGTTCGATCGACCCGACACGGCATTACTAGAGGAGGCCACTCCTAGCCGCTGAGGGACGATCACACCTCACGGCACCAGGAGATGCGGCGGACCTGAAAACCGTGAGGATCTCGTCTGAATTCAATGGGGGTTGGGGCAGCGCACGATTTGCGCTTACCGCCGTTCGATCCCGCTGCACCCTCCTCCCGCCTAATATCCCCTGTTCAACAAAGCAGAACAAACGGGGCTTGGCAATGCTTCCAACAGGCTAGTGTGTGTCGTTTCCGCAACCTCCAGGGACAATTACGCTGGCTGATTGGCGGAATTACGGCTTTTTCAACAGTTTCCGCTGCTGACGCGAATGACACAAATTTTTCATATGGTTAAGCGGGCCCGCCAATACGCTCACGCGGCATGCGCGACGACGCGATTGCGGCCCGCGCGCTTGGCTGTGTAGAGCGCCTCATCTGCCCGCTGCAGCAAGGCATCGGCGTCCCCGGCAGCGGCTTCCAGCGTCGCCAGCCCGACGCTCGCCGTCGCGTTGACGCGCGTTGCGTTGCCGATCCGGAACGCCTCCCCGGCAATGCAGGAGCACACACGCTCGCCCACGTGCCATGCCAGCTCCGCGGTGGTGTCGGGCATGACGATGATGAACTCCTCGCCGCCGAGGCGGCAAACGAGGTCGACGGCGCGCACGTTGCCTCGCAGCCGCTCCGCGAACTCGCGCAGCACGGCGTCTCCCGCGGCATGGCCGTAGGTATCGTTGAGAGACTTGAAATGATCGATGTCCGCCATCAGCACCGAAAGCGGCTGGCTGGAGCTCTTGGCCTGCTCGATCAGGGCCTTGAGATGCGTCTCGAGATGGCGCCTGTTGGAAAGCCCGGTGAGAGGGTCGATGAGGGCCAATTCCACGCTTGCGTCCAGGCTGTCGCGCAGCTGGTCGGCGCGGCGCTTGCGCCGCAGCTGGGTGCGAACACGCGCGATCAGCTCCTGGCGATCGATGGGGCGGCCGAGATAGTCGTTGATACCCATGTCCAGCGCCCGCAGCAGCCGCCGGTCGTCGCCGGGATCCACGATCACGATGATGGGCAGGTGGCGCAGGCGCTCGAGCGAGCGTACCTGGCTGCATAGCCTGAGCCCGTCGGCCCCGGCCAAGCCCAGGCTGACGAGAACCAGGTCGTAGGCTCCCTCGCCCAGGCGCAGCATCGCTTGGGGCAGATCGGCTTCGACGTCCACCGTGTGCATTTTTCCGAGTGCGCCAGCCACGCGCTGGGTCGCTCGCTCCTGGTCCTCCACCAGCAGGATACGCGCCCCCGCCTCCGCCTTGTCCCACTCGCCGAGGGACGCGGGAAGCAGGCCCATGTCGATCCCGCTCGACACCCGCATCAGCGTCTCGTCGTTGAGCGTCTTGAGCCGCGCAAGGTTCTTGACCCGGCTGATCAGCGCCACCTCGTCGACCGGCTTGGTCAGGAAGTCGTCGGCACCGGCCTTCAGGCCATGGATCTTGTCGGTCGGCTGATCGAGCGCGGTCACCATGATGACGGGAAGATGCATGGTCCTCGCCCTCTGCCGCATGCGGCGGCAGACCTCGAACCCGTCCATCCCCGGCATCATCGCGTCGAGCAGGACGACGTCCACATGCTCGGTTTCGAGCAGGTCGAGCGCCTCCTGCCCGTTGAAGGCGACCAGCACCTCGAAGTACTCGGCCGAAAGCCGAGCCTCGAGCAACTTGACGTTGGCCAGGATGTCGTCAACGACCAGTACGCGGGCGGTCATCGGGCACCTACGCTACGCGCAACGGCCTCGGTCCTCGGAGAGATATCGCCGCACCGTGTCTAGGAACATGGCGATCGAGATGGGCTTGGAGATGTAGGCTTCGCAGCCGCCCTGGCGGATGCGCTCCTCGTCGCCCTTCATCGCAAACGCGGTGACCGCGATCACGGGAATATCGCGCAGCGCCTCGTCGTCCTTGAGCCACTTGGTGACCTCCAGTCCCGAAACCTCGGGCAACTGAATGTCCATCAAGATGAGATCGGGACGCTGCTCGCGCGCCAACCGCAGCGCGTCCATGCCGTTGCGCGTCTGCAGGGTGCGGTAGCCGTGCGCGTCCAGCAGATCGTGGAAGAGCTTCATGTTGAGCTCGTTGTCCTCCACGATGAGAATCGTGCGCGTGGCCTGACGCGCCGCGGGCCGGCGATCGGCAGTCGTGCTGCTGGTTTCCTGATACATCCTGCGCCCCGCGAGCCCGCTACCCCGCGCCCCTGATTTCTTGCAGCGATTCTTGTGCTCGCTTAGAGGCAAGTCTGCTGCAAAATCCGTAACCAACTGTTTAATATTGGCCGGCATCGCACGACATGGTTACCTCATCGGCATGCACCGGACCAACGCGAGCCTGACACGCGATTCGGCAGAAAACATTGCCGTCCAAGCACTTGCGTTTCTGGCGGCGGAGCCCGCGCGGCTTACCCGTTTCCTGGGGCTCACCGGTGTTGCGCCTCAAGACATTCGCGCGCAGGTAAACAGACCGCAATTCCTCGCGGCAGTGCTGGAGCATGTTTTGGCCGACGAATCGCTGTTGCTGTCGTTCACGGCCAATGCATCCATTGCCCCGCGAGCGGTGGCGCCGGCACTGGCGCTGCTGCAACAAAGCGAGGACGGGGCTCCGTCGTGACCTGGCATGACGCGCCGCCCAGATACGCCGTTGCGCCTCGGGGTCGACCTCGGCGGCACCAAGATCGCGGGCGTGGCCCTGGGACCTGACGGCATAGTGCTGTCGGACCGGCGCGTGCCGGCGCCCCGGCTCGACTATGCGGCAACGCTGCGCTCCATCGGCGACATGGTCGCCGCACTCGAGCAAGAAGCCGGCGGGCGCGGCAGCATCGGCATCGGCATGCCGGGCTCGATCTCGCCAGCAAGCGGACTGGTGCAGAACGCCAACTCGACGTGGCTCAACGGGCGCCCCTTCGCCGGCGACCTCCAGGCGCACCTGGGGCGCTCCGTCCGCCTCGCCAACGACGCCAACTGCTTTGCATTGTCCGAAGCCGTCGATGGCGCCGCCTCCGGAGCGCCTTCCGTGTTCGGCGTCATCCTTGGCACCGGCTGCGGCGGCGGATTCGTGAGCGGAGGCGATTTGATCGACGGGCCGAACCACGTCGGCGGCGAGTGGGGGCACAATCCCTTGCCGTGGGCGAGCCGGCAGGAGCATCCAGGGCCGTTGTGCTGGTGCGGACGCCATGGATGCATGGAAACCTGGGTTTCGGGGACCGGGCTCGAGGCCGATCACGCACGCGTGTGTGGTGAGCAAGCAACCAGCGCGGAAATCGCCCAGCGTGCCGAGGCGGGCGACCCGGCAGCTCGTGCCAGCCTCGATCGCCACGCGGACAGGCTGGCCCGAGGGCTGGCGCACGTGGTCAACATCCTCGACCCGCACGTGATCGTGCTGGGCGGAGGCCTTTCCAAGCTCGCGCACCTCTATGACGAGCTACCCGGTCGCATCGCCAAGCACGTGTTCGCCGACAACCCTCGGGTCGCTGTCAAGCCGCCGCGCTGGGGCGATGCCGGCGGAGTACGCGGCGCCGCCTGGCTATGGGGGCGGCCCTAGAGCGAGATCGTCCTTGATGAAAGCGGAGCCGCTTCCATCAAATAACGTCAATCTCGCTCTACGGAATAGAGCGGGATTCACGCTTCGGTCGCGACGTTGCCAAGTGTCGAAGCGCTTCAATCCGAAGCGATCCTGCCCCAGCTCCTACTTCTGCTCGCACTTGGACGGCTCGTGGAAAGTGATCTGGGTAAGCTCGCCCTGCAGCGCGAACTCGCCGTAGTCGATGTAGAGCTTGCGGCTCACCCCGTTCTCGAACATGAGGAAGGAAAGCTCGTACACGGGCACCGCATCCTGCTGGCCGTCGCCCAGCTCGAAATAGGCAATCGACACGGGCCAGGCCTTGAGCGCATCCAGACGCTCGGCATTCTTCACCACCGGCAGCTTGCGATTGACACCTGGCCCCTGCGCGCGGCCGATGGCGGCCACCGTATCGTAGACCTTCTCGCCTTTCTCCGAGCCGTCGTAGAGCTCGGCGCGAAATGCAGGCTTTGCTGCCTTGGCCGAGGCCAGCAAGGAGATGGTATGTTGCACCGGAAATTGTACGCCCGTGGAGATGGACAGGGACTTCTTGGCGGGCTTGCTCAGCTCCACCTTCACCTCGCTGTCGGCACTGCCCCGCGTTGCCTCGCCCATGGTCGCGTCGGACGCCTTGTCGTCACGGAATTGGCTGGAATCGAAGCGAAAGCGCTTGGCCTGCCCATCCTCCCAAGTCGAGGAGCGCAGATCCGTGACGACCGTGCTGCCGCTTTGATTGGTCATGCGGGTGACGAAGCGCATGCTTTGCGTGTAGCCCTCGCACGCGGAGCCCGTCAGGTCATAGGCCATGCGGCCGGCCACCGAGCTGACGCCGCTGCCGCCGCGCGAGGTGGCGAGCGCCAGCTCGTAGATGGCGCGGTGCGGGGCGAGCACGATGCCGTCCGGCGCTGCCGAACCGCTGTCGGCCCCCAACACGATCAGCGGCAGTGCGGCTAGCCCGCCCTGCAGCACGCGCACCCACCTTGCATTTCTTGTCATCTGGTCGTTCCCGCTGACAAGGCCCTCGAAGGGCCGGCACGCACAAGGTAGTTGGCAGCGTTTCTCTTGCAAAGGTCAGATCTCGCTGACAAGAGTTTTGCTGGGCCCGAAACGGAAAGCCAGCCGACGCTGACAGGAGGCAGGATTGGACATGACCTCAGGCTTTCAAGTCGAGGCAAGCCGCCGCAGCCGCGGCAGCCCCGGTCTCGACCGCAAGGCCTTCGTGCGGCCAATCGCCCACCGCGGCTTGCACGGCGCCAGCACCGGCCGGTTGGAGAACACGGCACCGGCCTTTCTCGCCGCGATCGACAAAGGCTATGGCATCGAATGCGACCTGCAGGCGGCCGCGGACGGGACCCCGATGGTTTTTCACGACCCCAAGCTGGACCGGCTGGTGGCGGCATCGGGTCCCATCGCGCAATACACGCCGGCCAAGCTCGCCAGGCTCCGCTACAAGGGGCTGAGTGAGAAAATCTTGACGTTCGCACAGCTCCTGGCCTTGGTGGATGGTCGCGTACCGCTGCTGGTCGAGGTGAAGGCGGACGCCGCCGCCGCGGCGCGTGGCGTATTCCTGGACAAGATCGCCAGGGCCGCGCGCGGCTACGATGGCCCCATCGCGCTGATGTCGTTCAACCGCAGCATCGTCGCCGAACTGGCCGTGCGCGCGCCCAAGGTCCCGCGCGGACGGGTGGTCGGCAGCCAGCAGATCCTCAGTGCCTTGTGGGCGGGACGCCGAGGAAAGCGTGCAGGTCAGGCTCATTCGCGGCTGTTGGCGCCGTCGCGCGATGGCGTCGCCTTCTATGCGGTGGACGTCAAGCTGGTGGCGATGGCAAGGAAATGGCTGACGCGCAATGCTCTCGATCTCCCGCTGTTCACATGGACCGTGCGGACCCCGAGACAGCGCGCGGTGGCGGCGCGGTGGGCCGACGCGCCGATCTTCGAGGGCATCGAGCCGTAGGGCGGATTAGGCGACAGCCATAATCCGCCGATCCACCGTGCAACGGCGGATTACGCTTCGCTAATCCGCCCTATGGACAGGCAGATCTGCGGCCCGCGCCATTGCGGCGGCGGCGCTCCTGTGCTCCTCTCGTGTCGGGTCTGAGCAGCGTCGGGTTGCGATGAGCAGAGGATGTGAAGCGAAAGTCGAGGTCGTTGCCAAGATCGCCGACATTGCGGCAGAGGCTTGGGATGCGTGCGCCAATCCCGACCCTGCGACGTTCAATCCTTTCATCGCCCACGGCTTCCTGAAAGCGCTCGAGGACGCGGGAAGCGTGGGCGGGCGGACCGGCTGGACGCCGCGCCATCTCGTGCTGAGGCCCGCACCCGACGAGATTGCAGGCTGCGCGCCAGCCTACCTCAAGACGCACAGCCAGGGCGAATATGTGTTCGACCACAACTGGGCCGAAGCCTTCATGCGCGCCGGCGGCGACTACTATCCCAAGCTGCAGATCGCCGCGCCGTTCACGCCCGTGCCCGGCCGCCGGCTGCTGGTGCGCCCGGGTGCCGCAGCGGCAAGCCACGAAGGCCTGCTCGCGGCGGCCGTAAAGCAGGTGGTCGAGCGCAACGGGCTTTCGGGCGCCCACATCACCTTCCTCGCCGAGGACCAGTGGCAAAGGCTCGGCGCACAGGGCTTCCTGCAGCGCACCGACCAGCAGTTCCACTGGGGCAATGCAGGCTACGCCAACTTCGACGAGTACCTGGCCTCGCTCGCCTCGCGCAAACGCAAGACCATGCGCAAGGAGCGCGAGCAGGCCGTCGCGGCGGGGCTCGACATCGTGTGGCTGAAGGGCCGCGAGATTGCGGAAGCCGACTGGGACGTCTTCTTCGCCTTCTACATGCAGACGGGATCGCGCAAGTGGGGGCGACCTTATCTCAACCGCAAGTTCTTCTCACTGCTGGCCCAGAGCGCGGTGGGGGAGCGCTGCCTGCTGATGCTTGCCAAGCGGGCGGGGCGGACCATTGCCGGCTCGTTCCACATGATCGGCGGCGACTGCTTGTTCGGCCGCTACTGGGGTGCGCTGGAGCACCATCCGATGCTGCACTTCGAGATGTGCTACTACCAAGCCATCGACTACGCGATTCAGCACAGAATTGCGCGCGTGGAGGCCGGCGCCCAAGGCGAGCACAAGCTGGCGCGCGGCTACCTGCCGACCAAGACCTACTCGGCGCACTACATCGCCGATCCGGCGCTGCGCCGCGCCATCGCCGACTATCTGGTGCGCGAGCGCCAGTATGTCGATGCGGCGGGCGAGGAGCTGGCGGAGTATGCGCCTTTCCGCAAGGCGCCGCCGGCGGATTAGGGCTTGGACTCAACTGGGCGCACGGCGGAACTGCCACTCACGGCTGACGGTGCGGTGAACGGCGAGGGTGTGCCACTAGTGGACATGCACTGGAACGGCGAGTCGATTGCCACGACCACGCCACGGGCACGCTGAAGTTGGCGAATGCCCCGCAACAAAAGACCTCCGGCACTTGATCTAGACTTTGGTAGATCGGGGTTTTCCCCAATTCCAGGAGGGGAGAAACCCTTCTAAAAGGATCTCACACAACAAGACCGACAAGCGGGCTCGGGGCGCGAACCGCAGTTGGGAGGGAAAATGGCGTTGTGGCGCGAGCCTGCATCAGATGTCTCCGCTTTGAGTGGCGTCCGCGTGCTGATCGTCGAAGACACTTGGCAAGTGGCCAAGGCAATGAAGGGCGCGCTGGAGATGTTGGGAATGCACGTGATCGGCCCAACGGCCACCACAGCGGAAGCCAGGCGATTGACGGCCGCCGAGAAGCCGAGGTTGGCCCTCGTTGATCTGAACCTCAAAAACGAAATGGCTTGCGATCTAGTTGTTGAGCTACACGCACAAGGCATCCAGGTCGTCGTCGTTTCCGGATACGCGTCAATCCCGATTGCTAAAGAAAGCGTAGCAGGTTACCTGCAAAAGCCATTCAGTGGAACAGCCTTGAGTGCTGCGCTTCGTGCAGTTGTTCCTTTGCTTCATTGAGAGCAACGTGTGGTCGAGGGTTATTGCTGTAACAAGACGATCGATGCCGCAGGCGCTATAGGATTTGGCCCGCATCTGAAACCGGCGCCGGCTCAGTCCGGAACTGTTGCGGTGCGCTCCTTTCCCTGGCTGTGTGTAAGGAATTGGCACGAACTTCCGTGCCTGGCGTGCGATGGGAACGTCTGTTTGTTGGGGAAGACCGACTGTGCTGCAGTCGGTAGTGGACCGGCAAATCTTGACCCGAACCGGCCAGTCTCGCCAGCTGGGACTGCATCAGCGAAATGAGACTTAACCGAGCTTCGCGCCTACAGCCTTTTCACCAAGCAATTTCAGTATAACCCCTGATGTTTGCGCCACACTCTCAACGCCTACGGCTTGGGTACTAGTCGACGAGTTGCCCTGGTTCTCAGAGTTGGGGGGAGACTACATGCAGAACCTACCGTGGCGCGTTCGGCGCAGCTCCTATTTGGAGGGCTTTGCGCTGTCATCGTGGCTTGTCTCAATTGGGCTGGCCATCGGTATTGGCGTCGCCTACTTCCTAGCCGCTCGGCTGAGCTTGGAGCTACTGACAAAACCCGATGGCGTGGCTGTGTTCTGGCCCGCTGCGGGTATCGCCTCTGGGGTTATGATTGCACTCGGGGCACAGGCGCGCTTGCCTGTGGCCGCTGGCGTTATCGCGGCGACCATCGCGGCCAACCTGCTCGGTGACCGCAGTCTTTCTGCCGCTGTTGTTTTTGCTCTGTGCAACGCAACCGAGGCTATCCTTATTGCGTGGCTGATCGAGCGCCATCTTGGCTCCAACTTCAGCCTCGACAGCGTGCGCCGCGTGGTCGGTTTTATTGTAGCCGCGGGGGTCGGAGCCGCTGTCTCCGGGATCGGCGGGACAGCAGGCTTTGCCCTGTTCCATCCCTCGGATGCTCCTTTGATGACCATCTGGACGCACTGGTTTGCTTCCGATGCTCTGGGAACCATCGCCGTCGCGCCATTGATTGTCGGACTTGTCCGTTTGCGGCACGATCTACCGGAGAGATGGGAGTTGGCCGAAGGCACCCTGACGCTCGCAGCACTCTGCCGTAGTGAGCGCAATCGCTTTCAGCTCGCCGGAACACTGGTACACTATTCTGCCTCTTGGCCTGCTGTTGCCTGTGCTTCTGGCTGCCCACTGCCGTCCTGTGTTCGCTGCGGCCTCCGCCCTCATTCTCGGTTACACCGTAGTCTGGACAACCATCTTCGGCATCGGTGGCTTGGACGAGCCGACCCTCCACTTTTCCGATCGCGTATATGCCGGGCGAGCGACGTTGCTGGCCATCTCGATTTGTACGCTCGTCCTCGCCGCTCTGTTCGCCGAGAGACGGCGCAACGAAGCGGCACTCAAGGATGGCAGTGACCGGTTACAACTGGCGCTCGCCAGTGCTGGACTGGGTGTCTGGAGTATTGACGCGAAGTCCGGCCGCTTCGAAAGCGACGCTCGTGACAGTAGCATCCATGGTTATCAGCCCGGAGCCCCACCTAGGACGGTCGAAGAAGCGCGACCTTTCATACATCCCAACGACCTACCCAACCTCGACG
Organism: uncultured Alphaproteobacteria bacterium; assembly: GCA_963756735.1. Taxonomy (GTDB): domain Bacteria; phylum Pseudomonadota; class Alphaproteobacteria; order Rhizobiales; family Hyphomicrobiaceae; genus AWTP1-13. The sequence goes on along the minus strand of CAVWOY010000013.1, from coordinate 243,842 downwards.
CGGCCTTTGCGGCTTCCAAGCTTACTGGCGACAGCTGCAACGTCGAATACCGCCTCGCTTCGGCGTTCGGTAGCGCGGATGCCGACCAAGAGCGCTGGGTTGCGGTTGAAGGCAAAGTCGTGCGCGATGCGGCAGGGTCACCTGTGCGATGGCTTGGGGTCACCCGCGATATCAGCGAGCGCAAGCAAGCCGAGAGAACGATTGCCGAGCGCAGCACCCAGCTGGCCCTCGCCGGGAAGGTCGGTCTGGTCGGAGGCTTCACCTTCGATCTCGGCTCTGGAACAATGCGAATCTCACCAGGCTATTCAGCCATTCACGGCCTGCCCGAGGAAACAGAAGAGACCAGCCGCGCGGAATGGCGGACTCGAATCCACGCAGACGATTTGCCCAGGCTGGACGTGCACCTCCAGCAGGCTATTGCTGGGCGGCAACGTGAGCATTACTGCGAGTATCGCATTGTCCGTCCTGGCGGGGCGATCCGATGGATCGAGTCACGCAGCGTAATAACGTACGACGATGATGGTAAGGCACATCGCGTTATCGGCTCCAACATCGATGTCACGGAGCGCAAGGACACGGAGGCTCGGCTCAAGGAGAGCGCTGATCTTTTGGCTGCTGCACTGGCAGCGGGACAGGTGATCGCTTTCGAGTGGGATGCCGTCACGCACCGCTCACGACGCAGCGATAACGCTGCTCATATCCTTGGATACCAAGAGGGTGATCTGGCTGTTTCGGAACGCGGCGATTTTCTCTGGCGGATCCATGCTGATGATCGCGAGTCCTTCAAGGCGCGCATACGCGAACTCTGCCCCGAGACCCCGTCGTATTCCTTGATTTTCCGCTTTTGTCGCTCGGACGGGCGGTACGTTTGGTTAGAGGAGACGGCAAGAGGCGAGTTTGATGCCGGAGGGCAGCTCTTGCGCATCAAGGGTCTCACGCGAGACATCACCGAGCGTAAGCAAATCGAGGAAAGGCTGCAAAGGAGCGAGCGCAGGATCCGAGAGCTGCTCGAGGCGCTACCCGCCGCCATCTACGTGACGGACGCTGCCGGACGCATTACCTATTACAACCAAGGGGCTGCTGATCTCTGGGGGGCGAAACCCAAGCTCAGAGTGGATAGATGGAGCGACCTTTCCCGCTTCTACTATGACGATGGCACGCCGATGCGGGTGGAGGAATGCCCAACCCAGATCGCGTTGAAGCAGGGACGTATTGTTCGAAATCTAGAAGCCATTCTGGAGCGGCCGGATGGCACTCGTATACCCATCATGCCTTACCCTACTCCCTTGTACGATGGGGAAGGCGCGATCGCCGGCGTCGTAAACATGACGGTCGATATCAGCGAACGCAAGAAGGCCGAGTTGGGACTAGCCGAGCGAACCATACAGCTCTCCCTCGCAGGAAAGGCCGCGCTGGTCGGCAGTTTCTCTTACGACATCGACGCCGATCAGATCCAAGTCTCTGCAGGTTACGCAGCACTTCATGGTTTCCCCGACGAGACCACGGAGATTACCCGCAGCCAATGGCTGCTTGGTGTGCACCCCGAGGACCGCGCGCGTTTGGAAGACCTCCGGAGCCACACCTTTAGCAAACGGTCGGACGAATATGGTGCGGATTATCGCATCGTTCGGCCAGATGGTGAGGTTCGATGGATCGAAGCGCGCTGTTTCGTTACGTACCGCAGCGACGGCTGCCCGCAGCGTGTGGTAGGCGTCAACATTGACACCACCGAGCGCAAACGATCGGAGGAACATCAGCTGGCATTGAACGCGGAGCTCGACCACCGTGTGAAAAATGTGCTTGCTACTGTCAGCGCCATCATCACCCAGACGCTAAAGGCCGACAACTCGTTGGCGGACTTCGTGACCGGCCTTGGCCATCGCATAAAGTCCCTGGCAGAAACCCATGAACTGCTGAGCCACAACCGGTGGCACGGCGTATCGCTCGAAGAAATTGTCCGGTGCGAGCTTGCGCCCTATGCGACAGGCAATGCTGCGATCGGTGGGCCACGCGTAACACTGAGAGCAGAGGCTGCTCAGGCTGTGGCCATGGTGCTTCACGAGCTGGCCACCAATGCCGGAAAATACGGCGCGTTCTCCAACCAGGGTGGCCGGCTTTCCATCCGCTGGCAGTGGCTAAGAAACGGAAAACAGGGTCGGCTGGCCATCGAATGGCAAGAGCTCGGCGGTCCCACGGTTCTCGTGCCAGAACAGTCCGGCTATGGGACGAGCGTTATCCGCGAACTCATTCCGTTCGAGCTGGGTGGTACGGCGGACCTTGATTTTGCCCCCGATGGACTGCGCTGCCGATTGGAAATCCCTGCTGACTGGATCCGCAGGGCCAGTCCCGCAACCAATACTTCCTGCCGTTTGGACGCAGCCCGACCCGACGCTCGCGCTTAAATGACTTCGCGACAGCATTCCCGTTCCCACGTGTGATTTTCCGCTGTTGGCAGATTTTGTTGCAGAAGTCGGTTGCGGTGAGCTGCGAAGCGTGATTTACGGCGTGCGAGGCGACGCGGCAGCGGGGGCTGGCGATGATGGGGCGGCTCAGACACGACCAAGGGCAGCTGTTCTATTCGTTCTGTCTTGAGGACGTCGTCCCGAGCGATCATCGCGTGCGCGAGATCGCAGCCGTTCTGGACCTGTCGTGGGTGCACGGCGAGCTGGCGCCTTACTACTCCAACCTTGGCCGCCCCTCGATCGATCCGGTTCTCATGATCCGGATGCTCATCCTCGGCTACGTGTTCGCCATTCGCTCGGAGCGGCTGCTGTGCCGCGAGGTGCAGGTGAACATGGCATACAGGTGGTTCTGCGGCCTCAGCATCGAGGACAAGATCCCGGACCACTCGGCATTCTCGCGCGCTCGCAACGAGCGCTTCCGCGACAGCGACATCTTCCGGCGCGTGTTCGAGCGGGTGGTGGAGGCGTGCATCGCGGCAGGCTTCGTCGGCGGCGAGGGCTTCGCGGTCGATGCCAGCCTGATCGTCGCCGACGCCAACAAGCAGCGGTCGATCCCGGGCAAGGAGTGGGACAAGAACCGCGACCCGGAGACGGCAAGCCGGGCGGTGAAGGAGTACCTTGCGACGCTGGACGACGCGGCCTTCGGCGCGGCAAGCGATGTGACACCGAAGTTCATCTCACCGTCCGATCCGGCGGCGCAGTGGACGGGCGCGATGCGCGGACCGGCGTTCTTCGCCTACGCCGACAACTATCTGATCGACGTCAAGTTCGGCATCATCATGGATGTGGAGGCCTCTCGTGCCATCCGGCAAGCCGAGGTCGGCGCAGCCAAGACCATGATCGAGCGCACCGAGCAGCGCTTCGGCATCAAGCCCGATCGGCTGGCTGCCGATACAGCCTACGGGTCGGCAGCTAACCTCAACTGGGTGGTCAACGACAAGAAGATCGCTCCGCATATACCGGTGATCGATAAGTCCAAGCGCGAGGACGGGACTTTCTCACGCGAGGACTTCACCTTCTGCAAGGAGGGCAACGTCTACATCTGCCCGGCGTTCAACACTCTCACCACGACCGGCAAGGTCATGAACGATGACATGGTGTTCTACCGAGCCAGCACGCTTGATTGCTCTGCGTGCGCCTTCAAGTCGAGATGCTGCCCGAAGGAGCCGGCCCGCAAATCTTGCGCAGCATCTATGAGGAGGCTCGTGACGTTGCGCGTGCGCTCGCCAAGACCGAGGCCTTCGAGCGGTCGTGCCGTGAGCGCAAACGCATCGAGATGCTGTTCGCGCACCTGAAGCGCATCCTGCATCTCGGCCGCCTGCGGCTGCGCGGACCGCGTGGCGCCCAGTTCGAGTTCACGCTGGCGGCCACCGCACAGAACCTGCGCCGTCTCGCGAAGCTGATGGCGCGACCGCCGCCCATGGTCACCGCGTGTGTTGCGTGAGCGTCGGCGGGTAGCGTCCGGTAGCGTGGCGGGCGTCAGGACCAGAGCGTCACAGCCGCCGCTCCTACCGGAGCGAGCGGCCAAAAGGGGGCACACCGACGCTTGCAAAGCTCATCGCCGATCTCGCCACCGACTTTCGCAACAAAATCGGCACTTCTCTGCCGAAGGACGGACGTCAGGTTCGGAGTGGTTTCCGGACATAATCGTCAACGATGGATGGCCGTCGCTAGGTAATGCTCGCCACGTCCGCTATCTCTGCCTCGCGCTGCTGGCGGACAGAGGTGCGCCGATCATTGTGACGTCTGGGTTCGGGCCATTCTCAGCGAGGCTTTGCCAAGCATCAAGCGGCCCGTCGCCTCGCCAGACCGGACGCGCCCTACACGTGACGGGCGGTGGTGGCGATCAGGAAGTCGCCGCGCGGCCAAGCAACCGCGGGCGCCAGATGCAGCGCCCAACCGAAGATCAGGAGAAGCAGCAAGGTCGAAGCAACCACGATGTCGCGGCGCTCCGCACGACGCAGCGCTCTGCGGCGTGCAGCGGCCTTGGCGTCCTCCCGGCTAGCGCTGTTTTCTGTATCGCGCATTGCTGATACTCTGCGGTCCTCTTGCGAGCCGTACCAATTTCGCACACGTCTGTTTGTGCATGATTAACAGCCAGAGCCGAGTTGCGAACGAGGTTGCGAGCCGGTTAACACGCGTGGGGCGTGCGTGAAGGGAGCCTTTATGGCCTACGATACCAACAACGTGTTTGCGAAGATCGTGCGCGGCGAGCTGCCTGCCCACAAAGTCTACGAGGACGCCGAAACCCTGGCCTTCATGGACATCATGCCGAGGTGCGAGGGCCACACGCTGGTCATCCCCAAGGCGCCCGTGCGCAACATCCTGGACGCGAGCGCAGGTCAGCTCGCAGCGTGCATGAAGACCGTGCAGAAGGTTGCAGCCGCCGCCGTAAAGGCTTTCGACGCCGACGGCGTCACGCTGCTGCAAGCCAACGAGGCCGCCGGCGGGCAGGTCGTGTTCCATCTGCATTTCCACGTCATGCCGCGCTGGGAGGGCAAGTCGCTCGGCCCGGCAGCCAGCAAGATGGAGAAGTCCGAGGTGCTCGCGGCCGGCGCCGAGCGGATCAAGAAGGCGCTTGGGTGAGGGCGCGCCCGGATCGATGAGCCGCTGGGCCGATGACCCCGACCGTGCCGCCGACGCGCTGTTGCAAGGCAGCCTGGACGAGCTGGCGCTCGAGGGCCGCTTGCTGCTCGTCAACCCGGGGGCTGGTCTCGAGCGTTCGCTGCAACAGCGGGGCCTTGCATATGCCGTATGGAATCGCCGGCTGACTGGGGGCCACGCGGCGTCGCCTTGGCCGCCTGCCGGGCCCTTCGACGCAGCGCTGGTGCGGCTGCCGAGAGCCAGGGACGAGCAGCGCATGAGCGTGCACGCCAGTCTCAGCGTGCTGGCGCCCACCATCACGCCGGCAAGCGGCCGCCTCATCCTCTATGGCGGCAACGACGAGGGCATACGTCCCGCTGCACGCATGCTGGAGGAGGTGTGCGGAGGCGTCACGGTTCTCGCGTCGCGAGGGCATGGGCGCGTGCTGGCGGCGGTGCGGCCGGAGTACACGGACATGCTGCAGGGCTCGCTCGCAGCGTGGAGCACGGTGATGCCGCTGGCGATCGCAGGCGTCGTGCGCGCATGGGTGACCTATCCCGGCCTGTTCGCCGCCGGACGTCTCGATGGAGGCACCGCGCTCCTCGTTGGCGCCCTGCCGCCGCTGCTGCCCGGCGCACGCGTGCTCGACTACGGCTGCGGTGCCGGTGCGATCGGTGCTGCGGCACTGGTCGCCGAGCCCAGCATCACGCTCGACATGCTCGACAGCGATGCGGTGGCACTGGAGGCCGTGCGCGAGAACGTGGCCGCCGCCAGGCGCATCCTCGGCGCACGGGTCGCGGACGCCGGCAGCGCGCGCTACCAGGCGATCGTGTCCAACCCGCCGCTGCACGCGGGGCAAGCCGAGGACCATGCGCTGCTCGAGCGGCTGATCGCCGATGCACCCGCGGCACTGGTCCCCGGCGGCGTCCTCCAGCTCGTCGTGCAGCGGCGCGTGCCGCTCGACCGGCTGCTGGCACGGCACTTGGCGCGCGCAGAGGTCGTGGCGCAGACCGGACGCTACCGGGTCTGGCGTGCGTCATCCCCGTGATACCTGCCACGGGGCGATCAGCGCACCAGCAGCTCGGCGCCCAGCAGCAGCGCCGCGCCTCCACCGACGCCGGCCGCCAGGTTGCCGCGCAGGACGAGATAAAGCGCCAGCCCGCCCGCGAAGGCGCCAAGGCGGGTGATGGTCGGCACTTGCGCCAGCGCGCCGGCGGGAAACAGCAGCATGCGCGTGACGAGGCCCGCCACCAATGCGGTGGCAATGGCGCGAACCCACTGGAATGGCGCGCCCTCCAAGTCGAGGCGGCTGCCGAGCAGGAAGCCCAGCCAGCGCCAAACCTCGGTGGCGAGGAAGCCGGCCAGGAACAGCGTGAGATAGCCGCCGAGCCCGTCGTCGAGGAAGCTCATTGGGCGCCTCCGCCGCCACCCGGCCGGCGCCCCCTTCCGAGCAGGAACGCAAGCGTTCCCCCGGCGATGCCCGTGGCGAGCAGATCGATCCCCGGCGCCAGCGACGAAAAACACCGGTGCCAGCGCGCAGCCGGCGGCTATCGCCACGAGGTCCACGCGCGAGCGCGAGGTCGCGATCAGGGAAAGCAGGAAATAGAGCGGCGTCAGGAACAGCAGGGCTGCGGCGATCACGGCGGGAACGCTGCCGGCCAGCAGATAGCCGGCAAGCGCACCCGCCAGCATCACGGCCGAAATCGCCAGCCCCAGGCCCAGCTGATACGGCAGTCGCGCGTCGACCGGCAGGCCGGGCAGGCGGCGGATCGCCTCGATCCACGTCGTGATGGCGACGAAGTGCGCGGCAATGAGCTCCAGCCAGCGACGCCGCCGGGTGCCCCGCAACAGCGGCACGATGGTCGCCGTCATGGGAAACAGCCGCACGGCGGCAAGCGCAACCGCCAAGGCGGCCACGGCCACCCCTTCGCTGCGCGCCAGTTGATCCACAAGCACCACCTGGTTGGGCAGCGCGAACATGGTGAGCGACATGAAGGCGGTGTGGCCGATGCTAAAGCCGCCGTCGCGGGCCAGCGCGCCGAACCCGAGCGCGGTGGCAAACAGCACGCCGGCCGGCACCGAGAACGCCACCAGCAGCCCGCTCGCGAAAGCGCGCCGCAAGGAACCTGCTGCCCCCGCTCCGGTGTGTTCCCCCATGCGCTTTCCTTCCGGCAACGCTTGCATTGGCCCGCGGCATCGCGCCGATTTCTACACTACCCGCGCCTTGCTTGCGTTCCCGGAAGCCGAGCCCGGCTCCCGAGCCGGCGCGAGGCTATCCGGGACCCTTATCCTCCAGCATTGCGCATCGCCAACGGCGAAGCTCAGCTCGCCGCGACCCATCCGTAGGTTGGGTTAGTGCGAAGCACGTAACCCAACACGGGTTAGCACTTGCGGTGTTGGGTTACGGCCTTCGGCCTAACCCAACCTACGCCTATCGCTGCTGACGGTCTGAAAGCCATCGTCGTTGCACGCACGATCCTGCGCGAGCTGGCTTGAACCGCGCCTCGTTGCTAGCGGCGTACCTGGATGGTGAGGGCGGAGGTCGATGCGAGAGCCGCGATCCGCTCCAACTTTGCGACCGCCTTGCGTGCGTCGATCTTCGTGTCGGCGACCATATGCGCAGCGATTTCGTGGAGCAGCCGTTGGATCTCGTTGATGCTCTCCTTCATGTGTGGCGTCATCCTTCGGTCGGTTCGATGCTTGGTGTCTGAGAGAGGCGCGCGAAATCCTCGAGCACGTTGGCAATCAGCATTTTTCTGCGGGGGTCTTGCGCAATTGACGTTGCGGCAAACAGACCGAGAAGATAGCGCGCCTTCCCTGCAGCCTCGGGCCAGGTTGTCGCGGGAGCTGAAATGAGCTGCGTTTCCAGCTCTTCTTGCCGCGCCCGGAGGGATTGTTCGTTGGCCTCCACCTCCGCCAGCAAACGCCGAATCTCGGTTGCCTTTTGAGAAGCCATGCCCCGATGGCGATCGAGTGTGATCGGCCGGTCAGTCATGATCGTGACCACCAAAGCGGTCTCTTGGGCGATGGGACAATACCTGGCGTTGGCAAACGTGGCGCGGCCGGCTCTGCTCGGTCCAGCGGGTATGCCTCGTGATCATAGAGGCGACGAATATCCAGAGCATTGAACCGATCCTCGCCGACCTCTAGCCAAGCCCCGGTCAATGATTCCGCGGACAGGTCCTCGATGGCGAAGCGAATGGCGTCGGCAGCACGGGCAAAGCGCTTGTATCCGGGCTTGCGCCGCGGCGTTCGTAACTTGCTTGGGTACAGCTCCGCCTCTGCGTCATAATCGAAGGTGATCATTGCAAATCCCTTGGGTAAGGCCGCGGTGATGCATTCATGCGGCCGATGATGATCATGTCGAAGCAAGTGCGGCGCTGGTGCTGCCGGTGAATGGAGCGGTGCACCGTGATCCAACAACGGTGCCAGCCTCGATTCGATCGCGATGTCTCAGAGCTGCGATCACACGCTACATACGCAATAGTCCGGCGCGGTGCGATGAGCGATGCACCGTGCGCTGCGTGTGCCCATAGGAGGTGGGACAACCTACGCCGGCGAGCAGGTGGTAGCCACTACATTCGTTGCAACGCCAAGCACCTGACAGAGGATCACGCACAGGTTCGGTCGCGTGTGCATCGGCGCCACTCGCCACGCACTTCGAGGCGACGGCAACGCGGACGACGCGGTTGCCCGAAACCAAGAGCTACGGAGCTTTGCATCGGCGGCACGCGTATCAGATGTCCGGACAAAGCCCTGAGCAACGCGTTCGGGCGCTGCGGTGTCGCCCAGGCAAACCAGCCGTGCTCGACCCGCAATGGCAATGCAATGCACTATAACCGGTCAGTCCGTTCGGGAATTTCAGTAACCGCATCCAATAAATATCATCTTTCGATCGGAACCAGCGAAGATAGTCCGGCATATTACCAAGATATGAATCTATACTTTGCATTGCTGATCAAAGATTTGTTTTCGATATGACTTGTTTATTCTGCGATCACTGCCTATATCACCATTGTGGTTTGAGTAAAAACCATCTGTTTTACTTTAAAATAACATAGTTCAGGAGATGGCAGAAGTGTCAAATACTACGCAGCCAGCATTCGGCAACGCACAAGCATCCGCCCCTGACTTGAGAGGCGAAATCCAAGGGAAGTGGGGCAAGTTCGACGAGCAGGAGATCGCCGCCCTCAAAGACAACAATGACCTCGTGGCGAAGCTGCAGGCGAAGTACCAGCTCGACAGAGCGCAGGCCCAGCGTGACGTCGTGGCATTCGCAAAGGGTCGGCAGCTTTAGTCAAGCGTAGCTGCCGGACCACCCCTCTCGGCTGTTGGCCGAGAGGGGTGGGTCTGTTCCAGCTGGCATCTGAGGCGTCTCACAGCCGCCATCGAAGAGAAAGTACGCGGTGACAGATCGAGTAACCCGCGAGATCGTGACCTTCCTGCATCCCTTCGAGCTTGGTGGTGTCGACGGCGAGCAACCAGCCGGGACGTACACCATCGAGACGACAGAGGAGCCGATCGGCGATTTGTCGTTCATCGCCTACCGCCGCGTATCGACCACGATCATCCTTGCCTCGGGGCAGTTCGGCGCAGCGTCACGGCAGGTCGTGACCATCGATCCTGTCGAGCTGCAGGCCGCTCGAAAACGGGACGCGGAGCAGACATGAGCCTCGTGTTATCGCGGTGGATCAGCCCGGCGCATGCTGATCGGCTTGTGCTGTCGTTCCATGTCGCGCTGACGGCTGGCGTTTTCGCGTTTCTGGCCATGATGGTTTTGGCGGGATGACGCCAAGGCTCACGACCGCCGCATACGCAGTACGACCTTGCGCCGAACAGGCGTCGAGCGCTGCTGCGTCGGCCTGTCCATGTAATTGAGCAGGCCTGCCGCCTACTCGTCCTTGCGGCGAGGCACGCTGGGCACGGCGCCGGTCTTGGGACGGTCCTTCTTGTCCTTGGGGCCGGAGAGGGCCTTGCGCGGCACGGTCTCGACCAGCGCCGCATCGTCCTCGCCATCCTCTTCCTCGTCGTCCTCGTCGCTGTCGTCGCGGCTCTTGCCCTTCGCCTTGGGCTCGGCCGGGAAGTACTCGAAGTCGAGCTTGCGCTCGGCGCCCTCCCCGACCACCAGCACGCGCACCGTGCCGCCGTGCTCGAGCTTGCCGAACAGCAATTCGTCGGCAAGCGGCTTCTTGATGTGCTCCTGGATGACGCGCGCCAAAGGTCTGGCGCCGAACTTCTCGTCGTAGCCCGCCTCCGCCAGCCACCTGGCGGCGGCCTCGGTCAGCTCGATGGTGACGCCGCGGTCGGCGAGCTGGGCCTCCAGCTGGAACACGAACTTCTCGACCACCTTGAGGATGATCTCCGGCGGCAGACCCGCGAACGGGATCACCGCATCCAGCCGGTTGCGGAACTCCGGCGTGAACATGCGGTTGATGGCCTCCGTGTCGTCGCCCTCGCGCTTGGTGCTGCCGAAGCCGATGGCAGGCCGCGCCATGTCGGCGGCGCCGGCATTGGTGGTCATGATCAGCACGACGTTGCGGAAGTCGACCTTCTTGCCGTTGTGGTCGGTCAGCTTGCCGTGGTCCATGACCTGCAACAGGATGTTGAACAGGTCCGGGTGCGCCTTCTCGATCTCGTCGAGCAGCAGCACGCAGTGCGGGTGCTGGTCGATGCCGTCGGTCAAGAGGCCGCCCTGGTCGAAGCCGACATAGCCGGGCGGCGCGCCGATCAGGCGCGATACCGTGTGCTTCTCCATGTACTCCGACATGTCGAAGCGCAGCAGCTCCACGCCCATCAGCAGGGCGAGCTGCTTGGCGACCTCGGTCTTGCCGACGCCGGTGGGGCCCGAGAACAGGTAGCAGCCGATCGGCTTCTCCGGCTCGCGCAGGCCCGCGCGCGACAGCTTGATGGCGCTGGCGAGCGCCTCGATCGCTCTGTCCTGGCCGAACACCAGGCGCTTGAGGTCCTTGTCGATGGCGGCCAGCACCTCGGCGTCGGACTTGGTGATGGTCTTGGGCGGGATGCGCGCCATGGTGGCGACGGTCGCCTCCACCTCCTTGACGCCGATCTTCTTCTTGCGCTTGCCCTCCGGCACCAGCATCTGCGAGGCGCCGGTCTCGTCGATCACATCGATCGCCTTGTCGGGCAGCTTGCGATCGTTGATGTACCTGGCGGAGAGCTCCACCGCCGCCTTGATGGCATCGCTCGTGTACTTGAGCTTGTGGAACTCCTCGAAGTAGGGCTTGAGGCCTTTGAGGATCTCGATGGAGTCCGCGACCGTGGGCTCCTTGATGTCGATCTTCTGGAAGCGCCGCACCAGGGCGCGGTCCTTCTCGAAGTGCTGGCGGTACTCCTTGTAGGTGGTGGAGCCGATGCAGCGCACGGTGCCCGACTGCAGCGCGGGCTTGAGCAGGTTCGACGCATCCATGGCGCCGCCCGAGGTGGCGCCGGCGCCGATCACGGTGTGGATCTCGTCGATGAACAGGATGGCGCCTGGGTAGTTCTCGATCTCCTTCATCACCGCCTTGAGCCGCTCCTCGAAGTCGCCGCGGTAGCGCGTGCCGGCGAGCAGCGCGCCCATGTCGAGGGCGAAGATGGTGGCGTTCTTGAGCACCTCCGGCACGTCGGAGTTGACGATCTTGCGCGCCAGCCCCTCGGCGATGGCTGTCTTGCCGACGCCCGGATCACCCACGAACAGCGGGTTGTTCTTTTGCCGCCGGCACAGCACCTGGATGGTGCGCAGCACTTCCGGCTCGCGCCCGATCAGCGGGTCGATGCGGCCGCCCTTGGCCTTCTTGTTGAGGTTGACGCAGTAGGTGTTGAGCGCGTCCTGCGGCTGCTTCTTGCCGTCCTCGCGACCCTCGTTGGCCTGGTCCTCGTCGACCCCGCGCACGTGCTTGGGCTCGGACATTCCCGGCCGCTTGGCGATGCCGTGCGAGATGTACTGCACGGCCTCGAAGCGGGTCATCTCCTGCTCCTGCAGGAAGAACGCGGCATGGCTCTCGCGCTCGGCGAAGATTGCGACCAGCACGTTGGCGCCCGTCACCTCCTCGCGGCCCGAGGATTGCACATGCACCACGGCGCGATGCACCACCCGCTGGAAGCCCGTGGTCGGCTGGGCCTCGGTCGAGCCCTTGACGAACAGCCCCGACAGCTCGTTGTCCAGGTATTCGGTGATGCGCTTGCGCAGCGCGTCGGAATTGACCAGGCACGCCTTCATCACGGCCGCCGCATCGCGGTCGTCCAGCAGCGCCAGCAGCAGATGCTCGAGCGTGGCGTACTCGTGATTGCGCTCGTTGGCGTATTCCAGCGCGCGATGCAGGGCAGCTTCGAGACTTTGTGAGAATGCGGGCACGGTTGCTTGTTACTCCTTTTCCATCGTGCACTGCAGCGGATGCTGGTGCTGGCGCGAGAAGTCCATGACCTGCGCTACCTTGGTTTCGGCGACCTCGTAGGTGTACACACCACAGATGCCGACGCCCTTGTGGTGCACATGGAGCATGATGCGCGTGGCATCTTCGCGGCCTTTGTTGAAGAAACGCTCCAGCACGTGCACGACGAACTCCATCGGCGTGTAGTCGTCGTTCAAAAGCAGAACCTTGTAGAGGCTAGGCTTTTTGGTCTTGGGGCGCGTTTTGGTAATGAGCCCCGTCTTGCCTTCCTCATCGCCCGAGCCGTTTCTGCCGGCCATGCGCTAACCCTTGTGCTCGTTCCAGCGATCCCGCCGCATCGCGCCGGGCGCGATCGGCCGACGCAAATCATCGACCATCTTAACGACAGCGGGCCCTCGACCGCAACGTTCGAGGCACAGTTCGGTGTTGTAGTGGAGCCGCGGCATCGCCGGCGGCCGACGGACCCCAAAGGGTACAGCCGCCCTTATATGGGAACGATCCCGGCAAGCGCAAAATGCGCGAAGGCCCGGCAGCGCCAGCAGGGCGCGACCGGGCCTGGAACATCACGTGGCAAGGGCGTTTGGCGTTGCCGCCAGCGCACCTTCGCAGCAGTTTAGTGCTGACGAGCCGACTGCATCACCTTCTCGACGGGCTTGTAGGCTTCCTTGGCGAGCTCGGCATACAGACCGCCGATCTTCGACATCTGATGCATGTACTCGTCGTAGGCGCGCTTGGCATAGCCGGTCTGAATTTCGACGGCCTGCTCGAGCGACTTGGCGGTGAGCAGCTTCTCGAAAGTGGCAGTGCTCTCCTCGAAGGAGCGCTTGGTATAGTCGGTCATCTCGGCGGCGATGGCCTGCAGGCCCTTGTTCCACTCGCCGAAAGCCTTGACGGCGGCGTCCACGTTGGTCTGGCTGAGCTTCTGTAGCTCGTCGAAGTTCTTGATCATTGCTTTACGTCCTGGGGGCTGGGGTTGGCTTAGCTGTGCTGGTCGCAAGTCGTGTGCGATGCGATAGAGATATATGCACTGCACAATAAAGTCAAGACTGATTTTGTGCGATGCACCATGCGACCTTTTCGCAGGCGGCGTGCCCATTAACCATGCCAGCTTAACCGCTCTCACACAGGGCGCGGGTTAGTCTGCGCGGGGAGAAATCACAAGACTGCAACCCGGCAGGGGCCTGGTGGGCATCGACGCCCAAAAGAAGCCCCAAAATCACGGTGAAGCCCGAAGGGGCAATCATCGGGGCGCCGGGGGAAGGCCCTACGTGGCCAAGGCGTCGGATAGAGGGAATGCGGTTCTCAGCGCGCTGGCATTTGCCATGGCATGATCTTGGGCGCCGCCTCGGCATAGCTGCCTTGGCGCTGGCGTTCGGGCTCAGTGTCCTGTTGCCTTCGGCCCACGCGCAGGTCGCGGGCCGGCACGCGGTGCTCGTGATCGACGCCAATACCGGCCGCGTGCTGTACCAGGTCTCCGCCGACGACTTGCGGTTCCCGGCCTCGCTCGCCAAGCTGATGACGCTGTATCTGATCTTCGAGGCGATCGAGCAGGGCCGGCTCAGCACCCGCACCAAGGTTCGCTTCTCCGCCAACGCGGCATCCGCCGCCCCCACCAGGCTGGACGTCGAGGAGGGTGCCGAGATCGAGCTGATCGATGCCATCAAGGCGCTCATCACCAAGTCGGCCAACGACGTGGCAGTAGCGGTGGCCGAGCACATGGCGGGCAGCGAGGCCCGCTTTGCCCAGCTGATGACCCAGAAGGCGCGCCAGCTCGGCATGACGGCCACGCAGTTCCGCAATGCCTCGGGCTTGCCCGATCCCGACCAGGTTACCACCGCACGCGACATGATCACGTTGGCGCTGCGCCTGCAGGACGACTTCCCGCAGCACTACCCGCTGTTCTCGACCCGCACCTTCAGCCACGGTGGGGAAACCTATCGCAACCACAACACGCTGCTGTTCAGCTACCAGGGCACCGACGGCCTCAAGACAGGCTACACCCGCGCCTCGGGCTTCAACGTGGTGACCTCGGTGCGGCGTGGCCGCAAGCATGTGGTTGGCGCCGTGTTCGGCGGCGCCACCGCAGCTACGCGCAACGCCACCATGCGCACCTATCTCAACATGGCGCTGATGAAGGCATCCAACGAGAGGACACGGAGGCCGGCGCCCCGCCTCATCGCCCAGGCCGGCCCCTCGCCCGGGATCGCTTTGCCGCCGCCGGCCCCGCAGCCGGCGCTGCGTCCAACGCCGCCGGCGCAGCCAGGCTCGCCCACCATCGAGATGGCGCGCGTGCGTCCCGTCCTGGTGACCGGAGCAACCAGTGCCGCGCCATCTCCGCCCGGTAGCATCGAGGCGCTGCTGGCACGCGCCGAGACCAGCCCGTCCCTCGCGCCGGCGGCCGCGCCGCCCGTTTCGCCTCCGGCGGCCCCGTCCATAGCGGGCAGCGGCATCTTCCAAATCCAGGTCGGCGCTTTCCAAAGCCAGACCGAGGCACGAGCGACAGCTGGCCGCCATCCGCGAGCGGGCCGGCAACCTGCTCGACAGCCATGCCGCCGTGACCACGCCGTTGCAGCAGGGCGCCAAGACCATCTATCGCGCACGCTACGCCGGCTTTGCAGCGCACGGCGCCGCGGCCGGCGTGTGCAGCGCGCTGAAGCGCCTGAGCATCAGCTGCCTGGTGATGGCGGCGGAGTAGTTTCCCTCTCCCCACTGCGGGTCGCCTGTGCGTTCGGTTCGCACGATGCGCGGGGGAGATAGGGAGCGCTCGCATGACACAGCAGTGGCTCACCGTTCTGGGGCTGGGGCTCGACTTTCTCGGCTTCATGCTGCTGCTGCGCGAATGGTGGCTCGCCTTCTTCAACGAGCGCCGGCAGATCGAGCTGGAGGAGCAGCAGGAGCGCATACGCACGCTGCGCAACCTGCGCCCCGCGCCGCCCGGAACGCGCAACCCCTTCGAGACGCTGGAGCGGGTGCAGGACGAGGCGGCCCTGCGCCGGGCAAGGGGCGAGGCGCGTTCAGCCATGGCGGCGCGCAAGGCCACTTTTCTGTTCGCGACCGCGCTGATCGTGCTGGGCTTCGTGCTGCAGATCGCAGGCGCGTGGCCCGGCTGCTGCCCGCCGTGGGTCACCCCGTAGAACTGATGCGCTTTCAGCGCGCGGGCCGCAGCATCAGCGTCAGGAACAGCGCCAGCGTGGACGCGGCCAGCATGAGGACGAAGGCAGCATCGTAGCTGCCGGTGGCATCGAAGATCAGCGCGCCGACATAGGCGCCGATGCCGCCGAAGATCTGGTGCACCATGGTGATCAAGCCCCGTCAGCGCGCCCAGATGCGCCATGCCGAAGTGGTCGCGCACGAACAGCACCGTCAGCGGCGCGGTGACGAGGAACGTGGCGCCGAACACCAGCGCGAACACGGCGATGGATAGCGGCGACTGATCGACCGCGATCAGCCCGAACACGGCGACACGCGCGGCAAAGGCGATGGCCGTCGTCCACGCGGGGCCTGCGCGATCGCTGGCGATCGCCGTCAACATCAGGCCGACGAGCCCCGTCAGCCCCATGAGGGCCAGCAGGTTGCCCGCCATCAGCGTGTCGACGCCGCGATCCTGCGCGAAGGCCACGACGTGGGTCGCCACGAAGAAATCGTCGAGGCCGCAGATCGCGTACACCGCAAGCAGCAGCCAGAACCGCGAGGTGCGCGCCGCCTCGCAGCACGCTCATGCCCGTACGCTGAGCAACCGACCCGCTGCCCTTCGCCCCGCGCGGCAGCGCGTAGAGCAGGAACGGGATCAGCGCCAGATGGGCGATGCCCAGCCAGACGAACACCGAGCGCCAGCCGATCTGCACCAGCAGCGCCGCCAGCGCCGCGATCATGATCAGCTGGCCGACGCTGGTGCCGGAGATGACGGCCGAGTTGATGAACCCGGGACGGCTCGGGAACGCGCGCGTCACCATCACGCCCACGGGCGTCAGCGAGGCGAGGCCGTTGCCGACCGCGAACACGACGCCGTAGAGCATCAGCGCATGCCATGGCTCGCCGACGAGGCACATCAGGCCGATGCCGAGCCCGCTCACGACCACTCCCGTGGTGAGCAAGAGGCTCGGGCTGGTGCGGTCGGCGAGGCGACCGGCCAGGTAGGTGGCGAACGCCGAGATCACCAGGTAGGCGGCGACCGCGATGCCGAGCTCGCCGCGCGCCCAGCCGAGCTCGGTCACCATCGGCTTCAAGGTGAGCCCGATGGCGAAGCGGGCGCCGCCGCCGACGAACAGGATCAGAAAGCCGGCGGCGAAGATGGCAGTCGGATGCATGGCGCTTGTCGATGGGGAGGGACGGCGGGGCGGCCAGCTTAGCGCCTCCCGCGCCCTAATCGAGTGCGTCAGATCGCGTGGTGGAAAATTGAAACGGAGGCGCGGCTCGCGGGCACCGCGCCGGCGAACCCGCGGGCCCTACTTGCCGAGCAGCACGTCCTTGGCCTCGTTGATCTTGGCGGCGAGATACGTCGACCCGCCGCGATCGGGGTGCATCCGCATCATGAGATCGCGGTGGGCGCGGCGGATGTCCTCGTCGCTGGCGCCTTCCTCGAGGCCCAGGATGTCGAGTGCGTGCGCCCGCGTCATGGGACCGTCGGACCCAGCGGTCTCGCCGTCGGCGCGCGCCAAGTCCTCGCGCCAGGTCGGGTGCGCGCGGTCGAGAAAGGCCTCCAGGATCTGCGCCGACTGCGGATCGGCGAAGCGGCAGTCCTGCCAAAGGTGCGCCATCTCGGCGGGCGCGAGGCTTTCAAGCTCGCGGCCGGCAAAGACGCCCTTGAGCACGCGGCCGCGTATCTCGCCCGTATCGTGGTCGAGCTCCACCTCGAGGTGGGAGGTGGCGACGCGCGAGGTCTGCCCGTCCGACTTCGGCGCGTCAGCCGAGCCGCCCCACGGTCCGCTGCCGCCCATACCCCACAGCAGCCACGAGCCGAGCGCCGCCAGCGACATGGCGTAGCCGAAGAAGCCGCGGAATACGAGCACGCCAGCGCCGGCCAATACCGCGACGCCCGCGCCGATGCGCAGCTGCCGGGCCAGCACCTGCGGGTTGGCCATGGTGTAGGCGCGCGCGACGAACAGAAAGACAACCAGGGCCGCCAGACCGAACAGCAGATACGCCATGGTCCTCCCGCTACGCCCGCTACTTCAGCTGCTCCAGCAACAGCCGCGGCACCCGCCCGCCGAGCTCGGCCAGCGCCTTGCGCCCGCCCGCAGCATAGACCGCAACCGCCGACAGCAAGGCCCGCAGTTGCGCGGCGGAGCCGGCGTCGAAGCCGCAGTAGGCACCCTTGGTCAGGCGGGCGATCTCGCGGAACGTGGTCTGGGCCGCGAGGTCGTCGCCTTCTTGGAACAGGAACGCCGGCACGCCCAGCAGCGCCAGCTCGCCGGCGCGCCCGCACAGCTCGTCGATATCCTCCTCCATGCAGTCCCCCACATAGACGAGCGCGTTGACCGGCTTCTTGCCGGCCTCCTCGCGGGCATGCGACAGCACCTTGCGGATCTGCGTGAAGCCGCCGGCGCATGATACCCGCGTCATGAGCTGAGCCAGCGCATCGGGGTCCGACACCCAGCGCGAGGCGCGGCACTCGCCGCTGCCGCGGAAGTAGAGGAGCTGCACATCGAGGCCGCCGACGGCTTTCACCGCCTTGAACATCTCCGCCTGCAGCGCCAGCGCCATGTCCCAGGTGGGCTGGCGGCTCATGGTGGCGTCCATGGCGAAGATCAGCCGGCCGCGTCCGGCAACGGTTGCGGGAGCCAGCTCCTTGATGCGCCGCACGAAGTCGGCAACATCGGCGTCGGAGGCGCGCGCCGAGGGTGTGCCACGCGCGTCCGTGGACGCCACCTCGCCCTTGCCGGCAGGGGCGGCACCGGTCACTCGCGGTCCAGTCTTGGTCTTGTCGCTATCCGACATGGTCGAGCGCCCCGCAACGCCTCCTGCCGCCCTGTTGCAGCCGACATCGACAAGATGGCGTTTCCCAAGCCGGCGAACAACGCCCGTCAGGACTTGGGGACAACAAAACGTCGCGTTCCCCTGGCCCAGCAAGCCGCGTCCACAGACATGGTTGTTGCCCACTTGTGCCGCAACCGCACGTTGGGCTAGCTTGTCTTACATTTCGTAGGACCGCGTCATGGACAGCCGACCATGGACCCACAAAGAGATGTTGCAGGGGAGGTTGCCGTGATTCCGGTCGATGCAGAGGTGCTGCGCGCCATCGTGCCGAGATTCTCCGGTGCCAAGGCTGAGGCGCAGGCACGCATCATCGATACCATCGACGGCACGATGCAGAGCACGCTGGCGCAAAACAAGATCGACACCCGGCTGCGCGTTGCGCACTTCTTTGCGCAGATCATCCACGAGTCGGCGGGGCTGCGCACGACGGAGGAATTCGCCTCCGGTCAGGCCTACGAAGGCAGAGCCGATCTCGGCAACGTCAAGCCCGGCGACGGACGGCGCTACAAGGGCCGCGGCCTGCTGCAGCTCACCGGCCGGGCCAACTACAAGCGGTTCGGCGAGAAGCTCGGTGTCAACCTGGAGGCGGAGCCGACGCTGGCAGCCGAGCCGAAGCTGTCCTTGACCATTGCCTGCGAGTACTGGGCCCACCGCAAGATCAACGTGAGCTGCGATGCCGACGACCTCATCGCCGTCACCAGAAAGGTCAACGGCGGCCTCAACGGACTGGCAGACCGCCGCCAACTCCTGGTGAAGGCCAAGGCGGCGCTGGCCCGCGTCGAGGGTATCGTCGTTGCGAGCAGCACGCCTGCCGATGCCAAGCCGGTGCTGCGGCGAGGCTCGCAGGGCGACGCGGTGGGCGAGTTGCAGACGCTGCTGCGCAAGGCAGGCTTCCCGCTCGCCATCGACCAGGACTTCGGCGCGGCGACCGAGCTTGCCATCATGGGTGTGCAGAAGGACGCGCGCCTGACGGCGGACGGCATTGTCGGGCCGACGACGTGGCGGGCGCTGGAGAAGCGCGCGGCCTGATCGTTGCCGTCAGCTTGGCCGCAGCGTAGAGAGCCGGATTTCTTCTGGAGCAGCGGAACCCTTCCGACCACCGCAACGCTCCCGTTTGCGCAGGCCATTTCGCCCAGGAACCAATCCGGCGAGCCTCCGTTGACCTCCCACACGACGACAAAGGAGGTCTACACCCATGAAGCACATCGCAGTTTGTGCAGTCGCCCTGATCGCCGCTTCGTCTGCGGCGTTCGCCCAGACCCAGACCAACCCGCCAGGCGGCAATGTTCCCGTGGCGCAGGGGCCGTGCGCGAAGGGCTACGATGCAGCCGTGAAGGACGGCCGTATGCCGCTCAGCGCCGCGGCCATGAAATCGGTCGACACCAACAACGACGGTCGCATCAGCCGCAGCGAGTTCGACGCTGCCTGCGGCAAGCGCCTGTTCGAGAACTCGGAGAACAAGGGCTAACGCTCTGGTGCGTAGGAGGCCACACGCTGGCGGCGAGCCGGCGTGTGGCTTCTTGCTTTGGTGCGGCGCCTCACTCGATCCGACCCGCGATCCCGAGCAGCGCTACGTTGCCGCCGGTCGCGGTGATGTCGGTCGTACGCACCCGCTCGGTGGCGAAGCGCGCCAGATAGTTGGGCCCGCCTGCCTTGGGGCCGCTGCCCGACAGGCCCTCGCCGCCGAAGGGCTGCACGCCCACCACCGCACCGATCTGATTGCGGTTGACGTAGAGATTGCCCACGCGCGCGTGCTCGGCGACGTAGTCGGCAACCGCGGCGATGCGGCTGTGCAGGCCGAGCGTGAGACCATAGCCGCTGGCATTGATGGCCTCGATCACCTTGTCGAGGTGGCCGCCCTGGAACCGCACGACGTGCAGGATGGGCCCGAACACTTCCTCCTTGAGCACGTGCGCGTCGGCGATCTCGAACACCGCCGGCGTCACATAGGTGCCCCCCTCGCACTCGAAGGGAAGGGTCACGTCCACCAGCTCGGCGCCCTGCTTCTGCATGCGCAGCTTGTGCGCGTCGAGCCGGTCCATGGCGTCCTCGTCGATGACTGGACCGATGTCGGTCGCCGCAGTCGAGCGGGTCGCCGATGTCGAGCGCCTCGACCGCACCGACCAGCATGTCGATCATCGGCCCCGCCACGTCCTCCTGCACGAAGAAGATGCGCGCGGCCGAGCAGCGCTGGCCCGCCGAGTTCGAAGGCCGAGCGCACGAGGTCGCGGATCACCTGCTCGGGCAGAGCGCTCGAGTTGGCGATCATGGCGTTGAGCCCGCCGGTCTCGGCGATGAACGGCACGACGGCGCCGCGCCGCTCGGCAAGCGCGCTCTGGATCGACCAGGCGGCGGCGTTGGAGCCGGTGAAGGCGACGCCTGCGACGCGCGCATCCTTCACCAACGCGGCGCCGACCCTGCCGTCGCCGGGCAGCAGGCTCAGCACATCCGGCGGCACCCCCGCCTCGTGCAGCAGGCGGGTCGCCAGGAAGGCCACAAGGGGGGTCTGCTCGGCGGGCTTGGCCAGCACGGGATTGCCGGCCGCCAGCGCCGCGGCCACCTGGCCCGTGAAGATCGCCAGCGGGAAGTTCCACGGGCTGATGCACACGAACGGACCGCGCCCGCGCAGCTCCAGGAAATTGGTCTCGCCGGTCGGGCCCTTGAGAGAGAGGGGCTGGGCGAACAGGCGCCGCGCCTCCAAGGCGTAGTAGCGCAGGAAATCGATGGCCTCGCGCACGTCGGAGAGCGCGTTCTCCAGGGTCTTGCCTGCCTCGCGCACCATCACCGCCATCAGCCGCACGCGGTTGACCTCGTAGAGGTCGGCGGCGCGATCGAGGATGGCGGCACGCGCCGGCCCGCCTAGCCGGTCCCAGGCATGCGCTGATCCCCGCGCGCGCTCGATGGCCGCATCGATGGCAGCGGCATCTGCGAAGCTGACGGTGCCCACCCGCCGGCGCCGGTCGTGCGGACTGAGCACGGCCTGGGGAGGGCCGCCGCCTATCGGCGCCTTGCCGTCGATCAGAGGCGCCGCGGCGAACTGGGTTTCGAGCTCGGCATCGATCTCTGTGATCAGTGCCGCGCGGATGGTGGGCTGATCCAGCGCCATGCCGCGGCTGTTGACACGATCGGGCGCGAAGATCTCGTGCGGCCGCGGCAGCATCTCGACGCGCGCGCCAGTTTCCTTTTCCGCCTCGATGGCGCCGACCGGGTCCTTGACGATGTCGGCGATCGGCGCCTCCTCGTCCGCCAGGCGGTTGACGAAGGACGTGTTGGCTCCGTTCTCGAGCAGACGCCGCACCAGGTAGGCGACGAGGTCGGCGTGCGGCCCGACGGGGCGCATAGATGCGGCACTCGGCGTGCATGCTGCCGCCGATCACCTCCTCGTAGAGCGCCTCGCCCATGCCGTGCAGGCGCTGGAACTCGTAGGCGCTGGTGCCTGGCGCGGTGATGCCGGCGGCGGCGATGGACTGCGCATTGTGGGTGGCGAACTGGGGATAGAACGCCGCCGGATCGGACAGCAGCAGCCGCATGCACGCGAGATACGACAAATCCGTGTGCACCTTGCGTGTCAGCACGGGATAGTCGGCGAGCCCGCGCTCCTGCGCCCATTTGATCTCGCTGTCCCAGTAGGCGCCCTTCACCAGCCGCACCGGGATCAGCTTGCCGGAATGGGCCGCCAGCCGGCGCAGCCAGCGCAGGGTCGGGATCGCGCGCTTGCCGTAGGCCTGCACGGCCAAGCCCAGCCCCGGCCAGCCGGCGAGCGCGGGATCGGTGAAGGTGGCGGCAAACAGTCCCAGCGTCGAGATCGAGCCGGTCCTGCTCCTCCGCATCGATGGTGATGCCGAGCCCCCGCCAGCGGGCGGCCTCCGCCAGCTTGACCAGCCGCGGCAGCAGCTCGCGCGCCAGACGATGCTCCTTGCCCGGATCGAAGCGCGGGTGCAGGGCCGAGAGCTTGACCGAGATGCTCGGGCGCGCCAGCAGCTGCTCGGTGGTCGGCGCGCCGCGCATCGGCGGCGCGGCGCGACTGACGGCCTCGATCGCGCTGACATAGCGGTCGTAGTAGCGCTCCGCGTCCTTGGCCGTCTTGGCGCGCTCGCCCAGCATGTCGTAGGAGAAGCGGTAGCCCTTGGCCTCCAGCGGTGCAGCGCGCGCCAACGCCTCCTCGATGGTGCGCCCGAGCACGAAGTTGTCGCCCAGGATGCGCATGGCGTGGCGCAAGGCCTTGCGGATGAAGGGTTCCCCCGAGCGGGCGACCAGGCGCTTGAGCACCGCCCCTGGGCTGGAGCCCTTGGCCTCGCCCAGCTTCACCATGCGTCCCGTGAGCATCAGCCCGAAGGTGGACGCATTTACGAACAGGCTGTCGGAGTGGCCGAGATGCCTCTCCCAGCGGCCGCCGCCGATCTTCTCGGCGATCAGCGTGTCGGCGGTTTCAGCATCGGGTATGCGCAGCAGCGCCTCGGCCAGGCACATCAGGATGATGCCCTCCTCCGAGGTGAGGCCGTACTCGTGCATGAAGGCATCGATGCCGCCGTGCCGGTGGCGGTTGGCACGCGCGGCATGCACCAGGCGCGTGGCCTGGTCGGCGATGCGGGTGCGCTCGGTCGCCGTGAAGATGGCGCGCTCGACCAGGCCGCCGACAAGCCGCGCCTCGTCCATCAGGTGATAGGCCGCAATCTCGTCGCGCGCCGGCAGCTGCGCGGCAGCGGGCGCAGCATTGTCGGCCGGCTTGGATTGCCGGACAGAGCGCATGTGGAGCCTCCTGGGCGTCGAGGCGGTAGACCAGAGTCTCGGGCTCCATTCTAGCGCAATGGGCCGGTTGCCCCCACTTGCTGCTTGCGCTGGGTGGCGCTTGTCTGGGCGCCGGCTACCGCCGGGCGAATTTCTGGCAATATATACATCAGCGATCTATAGTTCATTGATTGGGTGTTCAAATGCAGGTATACAAAGTGAAGGTGTTTTGCTCGTTTCCAGAGGAGGGAACGAATTCGCGGACGCGGCGCTGGCGAAGGCGGTGCGCAACGCCGAGGCTGGGCAAATCGATGCCGACCGCAGCGAGGCTGGCGGTCTTTCTTTTGGGATTTGCCAAGAACGAGCGCGCCAACATCGAAGACGACGAGCTGGAGGATTTGAGGGGGCAAGCGAGGGCATTCCTCCGATTCAGTGAGGACCAGATCGAGGCCGCGCTTCTCGAAGAGGATTTGACGGAAGTGAGCTATGAGAACGAAGACTAGGCGGCAAGCACCGCCGCGCGGGAAGACACGGCTACGGTCGGAGATCGTCGAAATCTCGCGCATACTGCACAAGTATGGAGCTGTGAGCGACCAGGAACTAGAGCAGACCACGCTCAGGATGCTCGGCCGCGACGCGCTGCCCAAGATCAAGCTACTGTCGCCGCGCGAGATCGTGGCGGTGCGCGTGGGGGCCGGCGTGAGCCAGGCGGTGCTGGCGGGCTTTCTCAACGTCGGCGTGACTACGGTCAGCCAATGGGAGCGCGGCCTGCGGCGGCCAACCGGCACCGCGCTCAAGCTGCTGCACGTGGTCAAGACCAAGGGCCTCGAGGCCCTGCGATAGGGAATAGCGCGTTGCCGCCTGTTGCCCCTCTGCCCTTGCCACGTCCGCCCGCCCATGCCACCTCAACGCTAGTATGACCCTGGGGATTCGCATCATTTCCTGGGGCCGTTTGCGTGTGGCGTTGCGTCGGATACCCTTGAATTCTATCGACGGGCTACGACCATGCCTGCATTCCGGGCCTTGCGCGACCTGTTCGGCCGGTCGGATACGTCCAAGCGCGCCGAGGCGAAGGCGGCCGAGTCGCCCCAGCCGAGCCTGGAGCTGGTTCACCCAGCGCCTGAGCCGCCACGCGCCGCGGAGCGATCGAGGCCGGAGCAGACGCCGACGCTGGAACTCGACATCGCTGAGGCCGATCAGCAAGGAGCAAGAGACAGACCCGTGGCGCGCGCCGTCCGCAAGCCTGCCGAAGCCTCCGACAGCTACACGGCTGCCGACATCGAGGTGCTGGAAGGCCTCGAGCCCGTGCGGCGCCGACCCGGCATGTACGTCGGCGGCACCGACGAGAAGGCGCTGCACCACCTGTTCGCCGAGGTGATCGACAACTCGATGGACGAGGCGGTGGCCGGCCACGCCAACTGGATCGAGGTGGAGCTGGAGGGCGACGGCTATCTCACCGTCAGCGACAACGGCCGCGGCATCCCGGTCGACCCGCACCCCAAGTTCAAATCCAAGTCCGCCCTCGAAGTGATCATGACCACGCTGCACTCGGGCGGCAAATTCGACTCCAAGGTCTACAATACGTCCGGCGGCCTGCACGGCGTCGGCGTGTCGGTCGTCAACGCGCTGTCCGAGAAGCTCGAGGTCGAGGTGGCGCGCGGCCAGCAGCTCTACGCCATGACGTTCGCGCGCGGGGAGCCGCAGGGCAAGCTCAAGAGCCTGGGCGCCGATCAAGAACCGACGCGGCACCAGGGTGCGCTTCAAGCCCGACGAGAAGATCTTCGGCAAGGGCGCCACCTTCAAGCCGGCGCGGTTGCTCCGCATGGCGCGCTCCAAGGCCTACCTGTTCGGCGGGGTCGAGATCCGCTGGACCTGCGCCAAGTCGCTGATCACCGACGACACGCCGGAGAAGGCGACATTCCACTTTCCCGGCGGTCTCAAGGAATATCTGGAAGCCACCATCAACGGCCAGACCCGCGTCACCAAGGAGCTGTTCGCAGGCCGCACCGAAAAAGCCAACGGCCACGGCTCGGTGGAATGGGCGGTGTGCTGGGTGGCCGACGAGGACGGCTTCCTCAACTCCTATTGCAACACCATCCCGACCGCCGAAGGCGGTACGCACGAGAACGGCCTGCGGGGCGCACTCTCCAAGGGCCTGCGCGATTTCGGCGAGCGGGTGGCCAACAAGCGTGCCGCCAACATCACCGCCGACGACGTGCTGGGCACGGCGGCAGCCATGCTCTCGGTGTTCATCCGCGAGCCCGAGTTCCAGGGCCAGACCAAGGACAAGCTCGCCACCCAGGAGGCGACCCGCATCGTCGAGAACGCAGTGCGCGATGCTTTCGACCACTGGCTGGCGGATAGCCCACAGCAGGCGACGCGGCTGCTCGACTGGGCTGTCGATCAGGCCGAGGATCGCCTCAAGCGCAAGCGCGAGAAGGAGATCGGCCGCCAGAACGCGGGTCGCAAGCTCAGACTGCCCGGCAAGCTCGCCGACTGCTCCTTGAGCTCCAAGCAGGGCACCGAGATCTTCATCGTCGAGGGCGATTCGGCCGGCGGCTCGGCCAAACAGGCGCGCAACCGCGAGACACAGGCGATCCTGCCGCTGCGCGGCAAGATCCTGAACGTGGCCAACGCCTCGTCACAAAAGATGTCGCAGAACCAATTGCTGTCCGACCTGGTGCAGGCGCTGGGCGTCGGCACGGGAGCCAAGTACCGCGACGAGGACCTGCGCTACGAGCGCGTGATCATCATGACCGACGCCGACGTCGACGGCGCCCACATCGCCTCGCTGCTGATCACCTTCTTCTACCAGGAGATGCCGGAGCTGATCGAGAACGAGCACCTGTTCCTGGCCATGCCGCCGCTCTACAAGCTCAGCCACGGCGCCAAGTCGGTCTACGCCCGCGACGACAAGCACAAAGACGAACTCACCAAGCGCGAGTTCGCGGCCAATGCCAAGGTGGAGGTGAGCCGCTTCAAGGGGCTCGGCGAGATGAACGCCTCCCAGCTCAAGGAAACCACCATGGACCCGAGCAAGCGCATCCTGCTCAGGGTCGAGGTCAGGGGCGACAAGGCCAAGACCACCGACGCGGTCAATGCGCTGATGGGCTCCAAGCCGGAGTTACGCTTCCGCTTCATCCAGGAGCGCGCCGCCTTCGCCAAGGATCTGGATATCTGATCATTCGTTGGGCAGTTGCCTCTTTTCGCAGGTCTGCGGCAGCTGACGTCCGTGCCAAAATCGGGCCCAAGTACACCGGCACGTTGCCAGCAATGCGCAAGCCCGCGACGACACTGCTCGCACGCCGCTGCCTCCTCGCAGCGCTCGCCCTGTTGGCGATGTCTGCGCTCTATGCGCCGGCTCGGGCCGATCCCATGTTCGAGATCTCGATGGACGAACTCGTCGACGACAATTGGAACAACCAGGTGGTTGCCCGCGGCAATGTCGAGATCCGCTTCTTCGGCGAGATCCTGACGGCCGACGAGGTCATCTACGACCGCCGCGCGCGCAAGCTCTCCGCGCGCGGCAACGTCTCCCTGCTCGACGGCGAGGGCAAGGTGACGCGCGCCAGCACGATGAACCTGCACGACGATGCGCGCGATGCCTTCGTCGCCTACGCGCGACGCCAGAAGCTGCGCATCGATCGCTGACGAGGGCTGGCCATCCTCAGGCCGAGAGCCAGGCTCTGAGCGCGCGGTTGACCGCCTCGGGGCGCTCCATGGTCGAGAGATGCCCGCACTCGGGCACGATCTCGAGCCTGGCGCCCGCAATGCCGGCGACGATCTCCTGCGAAAGCTCGACAGGGATGAGCGCATCCTCGCGCCCCACCAGCACCAGCGCCGGAACCTTGATGCTGGGCAGCAGCGGACGGTTGTCGGGCCGGCTCATGATCGCCTGCTGCTGCCGCTTGAAGGCCGCCGCGTCTATCTCGTCCGCCATTGCCAGGACGGCCTCCACCAGCGGCTCGTCGGTGAGCCGTGGCTTGTGGATCAGCACCGGCAGCAGCGCCTCCTGCGCCTTGCGCGTGCCCTCGCGCTCGGCAAGCGCGATGAGCTTGCGGCGGGCTTCGGCCCGCTCTGGCGCATCCGCGCGCGATCCGGTGTCGAGCAGGGCCAGCCGCGTCACACGATCAGGCGCCTGGCGCACGATCTCGTAGGCGACGTAGCCGCCCATCGAGAGGCCGGCGAGCGCGAAGCGCTCGGGCGCATCGTCGAGAATCGACTTGGCGATCTTCTGCATCGTGTTGTGGCGCGTGTGGTCGGCGACTGTCATCTGCGCGACATCGCTCAAGCCGGCGAGTTGGGCCGCCCACAGCCCCTTGGCGCACAGAAGGCCGGGCACCAGCACCAGGTGTTGTTTGTCGGTCATCACTTAGTCTCCGCTGCCCAGATAGGTATTGCGCTCACTGCGCGCGCGCGCCAGACTTACGTTTACGTCAACTCACATGTCTCTCAAGGGCAAACCGAGGAGGCGGCATCGATGACCGCGACCAAGCGCCTAAGAATCCACGTCGATCCCGACAAGTGCCAGGGCCACAACCGCTGCAAGGCGGTAGCGCCGGAGCTGTTTCGAGCTCGACGAGTACGGCAACGCGCGCGAGATCGGCGACGGCACCGTGCCGGCGGGGCTCGAGGAAAAGGCCTATCTCGCCCAGTCGAACTGTCCCGAGTTCGCCGTCGAGATCATCGAAGAATAGGAGGGGAGCCATGAGCGCGCGTCCGCCAGTCACGGACTGGGCCACCGACTTCGACCACCTCGATCCGCGCTGGGTCAACGACCCGTTCCCGATCTGGGACGAGCTGCGGCAGACAATGCCCTGTTGCCCACACCGACCGCTACCTCGGCGTCTACCTTCCCACGCGCTACGAGGACGTGCGGGCGGTCGCCTACGACACCGAGCATTTCTCCTCGCGCCGCGTGGTCGTGCGCGACGTGCGGCCCGAGCCGCCCATCCCCTCGCCGCCCATCACCGTCCGACCCGCCGCACCACAAGTTCACCAAGCAGCTGCTGCTGCCGCCGTTCACGCCCGACGAGATGGCCAAGCTCAAGCCGCGCGCCCAGGCCATCTGCAACGAGCTGATCGACAAGTTCATCGCTGCCGGATCGTGCGACGCCGCGCAGCAGTACACCCGGCACATCCCCGTGCGGGTGATCGCCCACATGCTGGGCGTGCCCGAGGACGACGGCGACCTGTTCATCCGCTGGATTCACGAGATCCTGGAGCTCGGCATCACCGACGACGCCATGCTCATGAAGGGCACTTCGGCGATGTCAGCAGTACTTCGCCGCGCAGATCGAGAAGCGCAAGACGCAGCCGACCCCGGACCTCATCAGCACCATGATGCAGGCGCGCCAGAACGGCGAGCCGCTGTCGGACCGAGCACGTGCTGGGCGCGCTGCGGCTGCTGCTGATCGCCGGCATCGACACGACCTGGAGCGCCATCGGCGCAGCGCTGTGGCATCTGGCGAAGACGCCGGCAGACCGGCGGCGCCTCGTCGCCGAGCCGGAGCTGATGCCGGTGGCGATCGAGGAGTTCCTGCGCGCCTATGCGCCCGTCACCATGGCGCGCGAGGTGGTCAAGGACACCGAGCTCAACGGCTGCCCGATCAAGGCCGGCAACATGGTGCTGCTGTCGTTCCCGGCCGCCAACCGCGACCCGGAGATGTTCCCCGATGCCGACAAGGTGATCATCGACCGCAAGGAGAACCGGCACGCAGCCTTCGGCCTCGGCATCCACCGCTGCGTCGGCTCCAACCTCGCGCGCATGGAGATGACCGTGGCGCTCGAGGAATTCCTGAAGCGCATCCCCGAGTTCAGCCTGGCCGGCGAGGTCACGTGGTCGGAGGGCACCGTTCGCGGCCCGCGCCAGCTGCCCATCAAATTCCATTGATTTTTCGGAGGGATCATTGTCAAAGCGCATGCGACCGCCGGTTCGTGATTGGGCCACCGACTGGGACCACCTCGACCCGCGCTGGGTCGAGGACCCCTTCCCGATCTGGGACGAGCTTCGGCGCGGATGCCCGATCGCGCACACCGAGCGCTTCAGCGGCGTCTATCTGCCGACGCGCTACGACGACGTGCGCGCCGTCGCCTACGACACCGATCATTTCTCCTCGCGCCGTACGGCGATTCGCGAGGTGCACCTCGAAAGCGGCGGCGGCGCGCCGCCGATTACCTCGGACCCGCCGAAGCACCGCGTGGCACGCATGGTGCTGCTGCCTCCCTTCACGCCCAAGGCCATCGAGGCTTTGACACCGAAGACCCGCACGATCTGCAATCAGCTGATCGATGCCTTCATCGACAAGGGCCGCTGCGACGCGCGCCGTCGACTATGCCCAGCACATCCCCGTGCGCGTCATCGCCCACATGCTGGGCGTGCCGGAGACCGACGGCGATCTGTTCCGCGACTGGATCAACGCCATCCTCAACGAAGGCATCACCGACTACGACAGGTTGATGCGCGGCCTGGAGGAAATGACCGAATACTTCCGCCCGCTACATGGAAGCGCGCCGCAAGCAGCCCGGCAACGATCTCATCAGCTATTTGGTGCAGCAGACCTATCCGGACGGCTCGCCCTTCAAGGACAACCACGTGCTGGGCTCCGTGCGCCTGCTGCTGGTTGCCGGCATCGACACGACCTGGAGCGGCATCGGCTCGTGCATCTGGCACCTCGCCACCCATCCCGAGGATCGCCGGCGCCTGGTCGCCGACGCTTCGCTGATGCCGACCGCGATCGAGGAGTTCCTGCGCGCCTACGCGCCCGTGACCATGGCGCGGGAGATCAAGCAGGAGACCGGGATCAACGGCTGCACGTTCAAAGCCGGTGAGATGGTGATGCTGTCGTTCCCCGCCGCCAACCGCGACCCGGAGATGTTCCCGGACGCCGACAAGGTGATCATCGACCGCAAGGAGAACCGTCACGCCGCCTTCGGCCTCGGCATCCACCGCTGCATCGGCTCCAATCTGGCGCGCATGGAGCTGACGGTGGCGGTGGAGGAGCTGCTGAAGCGCATCCCCGAGTTCGGGCTCGACGGCGAGGTGAAGTGGTCGGAAGGGACGGTGCGCGGCCCGCGCCGGCTGCCGATCGTCGTTCGGATAGCGCCCGTCATCGCCGCTTGGCGTACGGCAGGTCGACCGGCGCCGAGGTCTGGGCCGTGACGCGACGCAGCCGAGCCGTCGGGCTAGGCTGCTGCGGCTCCGCCATTCGCTTACGTACGCGCCAACTCGACCCCGACGCAGGATCCCCATGCCCGTCAAAGCCGCCATCGTCCCCGTCACGCCCTTCCAGCAGAACTGCACCCTGCTGTGGGACGAGGCGAGCAAAGTCGGCGCCGTGGTCGACCCCGGCGGCGATCTCGACCATATCCAGGCCGGCATCGCCAAGGCCGGCATGACGGTCGAGAAGATCGTTCTCACGCACGGCCACATCGACCATGCCGGCGGTGCCGCCGAGCTCAAGGAGAGGCTCGGCGGCGTGCCGATCGAGGGGCCGCACAAGGCTGACGATTTCCTGCTCGAGAACCTGGAGGAGCAGGGCCATGGAGTTCGGCCTGGAGGGCGTGCGCAACGTCACGCCCGACCGCTGGCTCGCCGAGGGCGACACCGTTTCGATCGCGGGCGCGACTTTCTCGGTGCTGCATTGCCCCGGCCACTCGCGCGGCTCGGTGGTGCTCGTCAACGCCGCGCAGCGTTTCATGCTGGTCGGCGACGTCCTGTTCAAAGGCTCCATCGGCCGCACCGATTTCGCCTACGGCGACCACGACGCCCTGATCCGCGGCATCAAGACCAAGCTGCTGCCGCTCGGCGACGACTTCGTCTTCATCTGCGGCCACGGCCCCATGAGCACATCGGCGACGAGCGGCGCTCCAACCCGTTCCTCACCTGAGCCCGTCTAGTGTGACGGCCACTAGTTGCGGCGCAGGCTGATGTTGACTCCGCGCAACGCCGACGCGTCGGTGCGCACCGAGATCGACTGCGAGCGGCCGTTGGTCGTCACCACCATGTAGCCGGAGGCCGCCGCCGTTGATGGCGAGCCGCAGGCTGCTGCCGGCCGCGATGCCCGATACCGTGCCCGAGGCGTTGTAGCTGCGCTCCTCCCACGAGCCCGAGACCCGGGTGCCCTTGGAGACGAGGCTGGCACGCAGCTCGATCCTGTTGCCGGCGCTGGCGCAGCGCAGCGCCAAACCCAAGCTCGCCCCGCTCTTGGGAGCATAGAGGGCGCTGCACCTGATGCGCTCCGTCCTGCCGTCCTGCAGCCGGAACTCGCCCGGCCCCCGACCAGGCGCCGCCCATCTTCGCCAGAGGATTGGCCGCGCCGGCGCCGGCCGAGACGCCCAGCACGACCAGCGCCAAACCGCCTGCGGCAAGCAGCCGGCGGACGCCTGCGGGCAAACCCCCGAGCAAACCCCCGAGCAAACCCATGTCCAACCTCCCTTCCTCCAGGCCTTCTTGTTGTGTGCCGAACAATGGCGGATACGGTGCTACTGCCTCAACTCGCTGGAGGCCGCCACTGACATTTGTGCGCTATCCCTGAAAATCAACCGGCTCGGGACAAAGTTAACCGCAGCGTAGTAGCCTTGCGCCTTCACATTCTCGTTGAGACGCACCCCATGCTTCAGGCGCTCGGATCCGGCAGCTTCCTGAGTGCGCAGCGCGTGAGGGTCTACAGCGCCCTGTTGCTCGCCGCCTACGTCGCGGCCATCGTGGCGCTGCTGGCGACGAAGGATGGCATCAACGATCGGTTCGGCCGGCCGCTCGGCACCGACTTCGCCAACGTCTATGCCGCGGGGCGGATGGCGCTCGAAGGCCGCGCCGCCTCGGCCTACGACTGGCACGCGCACC
Organism: uncultured Alphaproteobacteria bacterium; assembly: GCA_963756735.1. GTDB lineage: Bacteria > Pseudomonadota > Alphaproteobacteria > Rhizobiales > Hyphomicrobiaceae > AWTP1-13. The sequence goes on along the minus strand of CAVWOY010000013.1, from coordinate 211,857 downwards.
ATGAAGTGCAGAAGACCGTCGCCGGCCGCCCCGATACGCCCTACTTCGGCTGGCACTACCCGCCTGCCTTCCTGCTGATAGCGCTGGCGCTGGCGCCGCTGAGCTATCTCGGCGCGCTGCTCGTCTATCAGGCGACGACGCTTGCCGCCTATCTTGCAGTCGTGTGCCGGATAGCGCCGCGGCCGGGCGTCTGGCTGCCGGCGCTGGCGTTCCCGGCGGTGTTCGTCAACCTCGGCCACGGGCATAACGGCTTTCTCACCGCCGCCCTCATTGGCGGCGCGCTGTTGGCCCTCGACCGGCGCCCGCTGCTGGCCGGCGCCCTGATCGGCTGCCTCGCCTACAAGCCGCAGTTCGGGGTGCTGATCCCCCTCGTGCTGGCTGCGACCGGACGCTGGCGCGTGTTCGCTGCGGCGGCCGCCACCGTGGTCGCCTTGTCGCTGGTCACGCTGCTCATGTTCGGCGGCGCGACCTGGGTCGCCTTCTGGCAGTCGATGACGCTGACGCAACGCATCGTGCTGGAGGAGGGCGCGACCGGCTTCCACAAGATGCAGAGCGTGTTCGCCGGGCTCAGGCTGATCGGCATCCAAGCCGGCGTCGCCTATGGGGCGCAGGCCTTGATCGCGCTCTGTCTCGCCGCGGCCATCGTTGCGCTGTGGCGCAGCACGGCGGCATTCGAGCTGAAGGCGGCAGGGCTGATCCTGGCCAGTCTGCTGGCGACCCCCTACGCGCTCGACTACGATCTGGTGATCGTGGCGCCGGCCCTGGCCTTCCTGGCCGTACACGGCATGCGCGAAGGCTTTGCGCCCTACGAGATCACGCTTCTGGTCCTGGTTTGGGCGCTGCCGCTCTTTGCGCGCAACTTCGCGGCCCTCTCGCTGATAGCCATCGGACCCCTCGTGCTGCTCGGTTTGCTCGCGCTGGTGCTGTGGCGGGCCGGGGTGCTCGCCTCGCTCGGAGCGCGCACGCCCTCGGTCAGCCGTCCGCCAGGAACCGCCGCGTGAGGTCCAGGAACTGGGCGAGCTTGTCATGGTGCACCCAATGGCCGGCCCCCTCGAAGGTCACGACCTCGGCGTTGCGGAAGCGTCCGGCGCGACCATCCTCCACCGGATTGGAGGCCCAGCTCTCCTTGCCGTAGACGAGCAAGGTGGGACAGGTGATGCGCGCCCATAGGCCTTCGACATCTGCCGAGCGCATATCGTAGGGCGGCCAGGAACGCACGTAGTTGTCGAACTTCCAGCTGTAGGTGCCGTCCTCGTTCTGGTTGACGCCGTGCTGGGTGAGATGGCGCGCCTGCTCGGGCGAGAGGTGCTTGTTCTCCTCCCGCATGCGCTTCCAGGCGTCCTCGATGGAGGCGTAGCGGCGCGGCAGGCGGCCAGAAAGGCCGCGCTGCTCCTCGATCCAGGACCGCATGCGCTCGGGGAAGCCCCGGGCGTTGCGCTCGGCCAGCATCTTCGGACTGGGGCCCAGACCCTCGATGGCGATCAGTCTCGCCACGTTCTCGGGATAGAGCCCGGCATAGCGCAGCGCGATGTTGCCGCCCAGCGAATGGGCGATCAGCGTGACAGGGGCGAGCTTCAGTTGATGGATCAGCTGGGCCAGGTCGTAGATGTAGCCCGCCATCATGTAGGTGCCGTCCTTGGACCATTCGCTGTCGCCATGGCCGCGCAGGTCCGGCGCGATCACGTGCCAATCCCCGCGCAGCTCCTCCGCCACCCAGTCCCAGTTGCGGCAGTGGTCGCGCCCGCCGTGCACGAGCACCATGGGCCGCGCGCCTGCCTTGCCCCAGTCGACGTAGTGCAGGCGCAGGCGCTGCGAGAAGTAGATGCGCGAGGTCGGGCCGTGACTGGCTTGCGGCATGGGCTAGTGTCCTGATCGCGAAATTCGTCGCCCTGTGCAGCGAGCTCTGAACGAATTTCGCGATCTGAAGGACACTAGCTGAAATCTTGATGCAGGTGTGATTCAGATCGAGAAATCCGCTGCTGAACCTAGCCGAGCGCGATGATGCGGATTTCTCGATCATCACACCTGATCTCGAATGTTGGTGGAGCCGAGCGAACCTACTGCCTGCGCGCAGGCAGGGAAAGTGCGTTAGCCCACGCTGCGGCGAGGCGGGCACGGGCCGCCTTGACTGCCGCGGCGGCGGCCGCGACCTTGCGGCAGCGTTTGCTGCGTCGGCACGAGCGATCCTGGCAGCGATCAGCCGAAGCACACAGCTTCGACAGGAGCGAACGCTTCCTTTCCGCCCTGCCACACCTTCTTCTGCGCGCGATCAGCCTGTTCAGCCTGCCGAGCAATGAGCTCGGCGGGCGGTTTCGCTTCCTGCGTATGGCTGGCTTGGATTGTGGGCTCATCGTTTCTTCCTTGGCCGAATTTGTTGCACGCGCCTTCAAGCCCTGCGGAAAACCCCGCAGGGTGCGACGGGTACGCGGGCGCCGCATGGGCAGCCCAGGACCGGCTCCGTGCCGGTCCGGGAGGCCTTCGGAACTAGGCCTCCCTGGAAGCTCCGTCGAGCTTCCGCGAGCCCCGTTGCGGGGGCTCCAGGGCCGCCTTGCGGCGCCCGCGTGACGGCGATTTGTGACCCGTTGCGATGCTTTGGCTTCCCGCCCCGTCCGGTTGCCCAGCCAGGACGTTCACACCTTGAGCCCTCAGGGCGGTCGCCGCACACAGGCTCCATTGCTGGCGCCTCGGCGGCAACGGTCGCTAGCGGGCCTCCTGGATCTCGGCACCCCAGCACGGGGGCCTCCTTCCAGGCGCCGATCGCTGCCACGCTGGGTGCTGGTACCTGCGCCCCGTCGCGAGCAGCGACGCGCAATCATCGCATGGCCCGCACCCCCGGGGATAAGTTCGATCTACGGCAATCTGCAAAAATCTTAACGCCAGTCCTCTGCCCTCCCGGAATCCGAGCCCAGGCCCACAGGCGAGGATATCCGGGATCTTTCCCGCTCGCAGACACAAGGGCCGGGAAGGACCCCGGATAGCCTCGCCTCGCCTCGGCTTGCGGGGACGCATGGCAAGTGATCAACACGGGCCAAGCCGGAAACCTGGGTTGTGTTGGGTCAGCGCTGACGCTCGACCCAACCAACTCCCTACATCACTCACACCATCTTGCCGAGAATGGCCGACATTTCCTTGCCGGAGAATGCCCGCAGCGTCTGCGTCTTGACGTTGCCGAGCTTGGCAACCGACAGCGAGAATGCCGTCATGGTCTCGTCGTCGGGCGCCTCGAACGCGGCCACCACATCGTAGGCGCCGAGCGTCCAATAGCTCTCCTTCATGGTGGCGCCGGCCTTCTTGGCCAGGTCCCTGACCGCGTCCGTCCGCTGCACCGTGTCCTTGATGCCCTTGATGCCCTGCTCCGTATAGGTCGCCAACAGAATATAGGTCGCCATGCGCTGGTCTCCGTGGCTGGCCCCCAGTCTCGCCGAGCAAGACTAGTCCTGATCGCCAGGCAAGGGAATTGGCGCGCCGCGGACCCACAGTAGGCTGCACATCATCGAGCGGTTGGTGGAAGCTCTGGGCCTGCAGGTTGGGCCGCCGCGCCACGCGGTCCCACAGGCCCATGCGGTCGAGCTGAGCCTCGACGGCGAACTCGCTGCGGTTGTGGGCGCGCGCAAGCTGGGGGATGGTGCGTCCGGCTTTGAAGGCGGCGGCAAGCTCACCCGCCTCGCCTTCGTACCAGCGTGAACCCGAACGGGCTGGAAATCCCCGCTCGCTCCGGGTCCGCGTCCTGCGGGCGCCGATCAGCGCATCCAGCAGGCCGTCCCAGGCAACCATCGGCAAGGTGAGCGACGCGCCGTGCGGAGACCTCAACGTGGCAAGCAATCCGCCTTCCGCCACCTCGAAGCTGTAGCGGCCATCGCCTTGCCGCCACGTGACCCTTTCCCAAACCAGCGGCTCCTGCATCGGGTCCGAGCCAAATTCTCGCCCAAATCTCTGCGGCATCGCACGCGCCTCTCACCGAAACTCTGTGAAAGTTGCATAGACTACGGATCAAATCAAGAACATTTCACGAACAACTATTTGAGGCCGAGGATGCCAACCGTCCACATTGCGGCCATCCCCGCCTGACAACATCTGAGCCGACCGAAGCAACGCGCGGAATATGCGGCGACTAAGAGCGTTGTGAGGTGTGGGGATCTAGCGCTGTGCTCCGGCGGACTCGGTAAAGCGGCAGCTGACCCTCGACCAGGGCGTTTCAAGATGACAACGCAGCAGTTGGCCTCGTTCGGCGAGGCATCCGCGCGCGATAAGCGTTCGGCGCGCGACGCAGCTTTTGGCTTGCATGTCGGCAAGGTTCCCAAACGCGCAGCGGCGAGTGGGGCGCGACCCACAATGGCCGGCCCGCGCAGTCCGGTGCAGGAGCCCTCGCAACTGAGGAAGGCCTGGCATCGCTTGCACAAGGCAACAGGCCAAGCGATGGGGGCCGTGGTGTTCGCTTGCGTTGCGTCGGCCACGGCGGCACTGCTGACCGGGATCGCCTTCGTGGGGCATGCAGGCACTACCGACCTGAAGATCGCGACGCACCGCGCGTCGCTGCACGCGGGCGACCAGGCCCACATGGACCAGGCCCACATGGCGGTGGACCCGCTCATCATCGCCCAACTGTCGGCGCAGACTGCTCTGCACATCACCGTATCGCAACCCGCCGGCGCGTCTGCCGGCAGCTTCGTACGGGTGCGGGGTCTGCCGCCGGCAACCTCACTGTCCAAGGGCCATGCCATGGGGCCTGGAACGTGGGCCGTTCCGCTCAGCCATCTATCAGGCCTCAAGATGAAGGTGGCCGCGAGCGCGGCAGGCAAAGCGAAGGTTACGTTCACGCTGGTGGCCGCGCACGGCGAGCAACTGGCCGAGGCGAAGACTACGCTCGTGTACCGCGCCGCCCCGCGCGCGAGCCCCGCCGCCATCGCGGCACTCGCCAAGCTGGAAGCCGATCCCGCCCGCCTCCCGCTGCTCCACGCGCGCAGCGATCACGCACCCGCGGCATCGAGCAACGCACGCGATGCGACGCCCGGGCTTGTGCCTGGCCGGACCGGGAGCAAACAGACCGGGGGCAAACAGACCGGGGGCAAACAACGGGCGCACCACATCGCCAAGCGCAATCACCAGACCGCCACGAAGGCGCGCAAGGCGAGGGCCACGCGAACCGTCATCGAGGACGTCTTGCTCTTTTGGCTTCCCGCTACCTGATCAGCCTGCCGGCCAAGCCCCACGGCAAGCGCGCGCCCCCGCCGCAGCGGCGTGTCTTGGAACAAGCGCGGAACGCGAGTCTCGGCCCCCGAGAGCCGACCGAGGCGCTCGACCGCACGGACAACCGGACATTGATCTGGTGGTTGCCAAGCCCGCAGCAGCGGCGCACGCTGCCTGCAATTTCCCGCTGGACCGTCGCCACAAGACACTCCAATATCGCGGCGTGTCGGTCCGACAATCCGACATGCGGCGCCACAACGCCCAACGATAAGATCATCTGGGAGAGAAACCGTCCGTCATGGTTGCGGCAGTCGCAATGCGTCCTATCCCGAGCGTTGCCGGGCACGCACTCTTGAGCGTGCAGAACGTCTCCGTGCGCTTCGGCGGCATCATCGCGCTGGACCGCGTCAGCTTCGACGTGGCCCCCGGCCTGATCGCCGGCCTGATCGGCCCCAACGGTGCGGGCAAGACCACGCTCTTCAATTGCCTCTCGCGGCTCTATGTGCCCAACGACGGGGACATCCTGTTCGACGGCCGCTCGATCCTGAACCAGCCGCGCCACGCGATTCCCGAGCTGGGCATCGGCCGCACGTTCCAGAACGTCGCCCTGTTCGATCACATGAGCGTGCTCAGCAATGTGAAGGTCGGTTGCCACAGCCGATCGTCCACGGGCTTCCTCACCAACGCCCTGCGCCTGCCGGGGCGCGAGGAGGAGGAGCGGCGCATCAGCGAGCGCGCCGCGGAGCTGATCGCCTTCATGGACCTCAAGCCATTTGTGCATCTGCCTGCCGGCGGACTGCCTTTCCCGGTGAAGAAGCGCGTCGAGCTCGCGCGCGCGCTCGCCGGCAGCCCGAAGCTGCTGCTGCTCGACGAGCCGGCCGCCGGACTCAACCACGAAGAGGTCGACGTGCTGCGCGGCCAGATCCGCCGCATCCGCGACACCCAGAACGTCACCGTGCTGCTCGTCGAGCACCACATGAGCCTGGTCATGTCGGTATCCGACAAGGTCGTCGCCATCGACTTCGGCCGCAAGATCGCCGAGGGCACGCCGGCCGAGGTGCAGAGCAACCCCGAGGTCATCCGTGCCTATCTCGGAACGGGGGCCTGATCGGGATGCCGCTGCTCGAGGTCGAGGGTCTCAAGGCGTACTACGGGCAGACGCAGGCCCTGCACGGGGTGAGCTTCGCGCTCGATCAAGGCGGCATCACCACGCTGCTGGGCGCCAACGGCGCCGGCAAGACCACCACGCTGCGCTCGGTCTGCGGCATGGTGCGCACCGAGGGCGCCGTCCGCTTCGACGGCCAGCCGATCACGGGCAAGGCCACGGAACAGATCGTCCGCCTCGGCGTCGCGCACGTGCCGGAGGGCCGCGGCACGTTCACCAACCTCAGCGTGGACGAGAACCTGCGCGTTGCCGCCTATACGCGGGCCGACAAGGCCGCGGCCCAGCGCGACCTCGACATGGTGTTCGAGTACTTTCCCATATTGAAGGCGCGCGTCAGCCAGCAGGCAGGCACGCTGTCGGGCGGCGAGCAGCAGATGCTGGCGATCAGCCGCGCGCTGATGCTGGGCCCGCGCCTGATGCTGCTCGATGAGCCATCGTTCGGCCTGGCGCCGCTGATCGTGCAGGAGATCTTCCGCATCATGCGCCGCATCAACGCCGAGGCCAAGGTCAGCATGCTGCTGGTGGAGCAGAACGCTGCCCTCGCCCTCGATCTCGCGGATCACGCCTACGTGCTCGAGACCGGGCGCGTGGTGATGTCGGGCAAGGCCGCCGACATCAAGAACGACGAGGCGATCCGCAAATCGTATCTGGGCTACTGAGGACTCGCATGGAGCAGCTCATTCAGCAGGTCGCCGCCGGGCTCGCCAACGGCGCCATCTACGCCAGCCTGGCGCTGGCGCTGGTGATGATCTTCGTCTCCACCGACCACATCAATTTCGCCCAGGGCGAGATGGCGATGTTCAGCGCCTACCTGTGCTGGCAGCTGATCGAATGGGGCATGAACTTCTGGATCGCGCTGCCGCTGGTGATGGCGCTGTCGTTCCTGATCGGCGTCGGCATCGAGCGCACCGTGCTGCGCCCGTTGCACAGCGCGCCGGTGCTGTCGGTGGTGGTGGTGTTCATCGGCCTGCTCACCATCTTCCACGCGCTGGCCGGCGGCATCTGGACCCACACCATCAAGGAGTTCGCCTCGCCGTTTCCGCGGGTGACGTTCGCGGGCTCCGGCTACATCGGCCCGCACCAGATCGGCATGATCGTGGTGACGATCCTCATTCTGCTGGCGCTGTTCGCCTTCTTCCGCTTCACGCCGCTGGGTCTCGCCATGCGGGCGGCGGCGCAGAACCCGACATCGGCCAGGCTTGCCGGCATCAGCGTCGACTGGATGCTGGCGCTGGGCTGGGGGCTGGCAGCGGCCGTGGGCGCGGTGGCCGGCTGCATGGTGGCGCCGGCCGTCTACCTCGACCCCAATATGATGGCGGGCATTCTGCTCTACGGTTTTGCCGGTGCGCTGGTCGGCGGCATCTCCAGCCCCGGCGGCGCGGTGGCCGGCGGCTTCATCGTCGGCGTGCTCGAGAACGTGATCGCCTATTTCGGCAACGTGCTGGAACGATCGACGGGCATGTATCTCGTGGGCAATGGCGAGAAGCTGACCGTTGCCTTGATCATCGTCATCACGGTTCTGACACTGCGACCGAACGGACTGTTCGGCCAGGTCACAGTGAAGCGGGTCTGAGCCATGGCGAGCACCGTTTCCACCTCGGCAGCGTCGGCGGCTCCCGCGACCGCCTTCCTCTGGAAATACCGCTACTGGCTGCTGTTGGTGGTGTTGCCGCTACTGCTCATCGCCGGCGGCAAGGCGGGCCTCGTCAGCAACTTCCAGTTCCTGCAGCTCAGCCTGATGATCGTCTATTCCATCGCCGTGCTGGGCCTCATCCTGCTCACCGGCTTCAACGGCCAGATCTCGCTCGGGCACGGCGCCTTCTTCGCCGTCGGCGCCTACACCGCCGCGATCCTGATCGACCAGGCGGGATGGCCGTTCTGGGCGACGCTGCCGATGGCGGCGCTCATGTGCTTCATCGCCGGCTATCTGTTCGGTTTGCCGGCGCTGAGACTGGAAGGGCACTACCTGGCGCTCGCCACCTTCGCGCTGGCCGTCGCCATCCCGCAGATCCTCAAGTACCGGCACATCGAGCCCCTCACCAAGGGCGTGATGGGCATCAACGTCTTCAAGTCCGATCCGCCGTTCGGGCTGCCGCTCAGCACCGATCAATGGATGTTCCTGGTGGTGCTGGCCGTCGCCGCGCTGATGTTCTGGATCGCGCGCAACCTGCTCGACAGCCGCACTGGGCGCGCGCTCACCGCCATCCGCGACCACCCGATGGCGGCGAGCACGATGGGCGTCAACATCGCCCACTACAAGGCGGTGATGTTCGGCATCAGCGCCCTCTACACCGGCATCGCCGGTGCGCTGCACGGCATCATCTTCGAGTTCGTGTCGCCCGACAGCTTCCGCTTCGAGCTGTCGATCGCCATCCTGGTCGGCGCGGTGGTGGGCGGTATCGCCTCGCTGCCCGGCGCCGTGATCGGCGGCATTTTCGTGCAGGTGATCGAGAAATATGCCGACGCGCTGACCAGGAAGATCTCGTCGGCGGTGCACTTGCCGCTCGAGCTGGAGCCCTGGCTGATCTACGGCATCGCCCTGATCGTCCTGATGTACACCATGCCGATGGGAATTGCCGGCGGCGTGGCCGCGCTGAGGAGGCGCATCAAGAGATCGTGACGGCGCCCCAGCCGCTCACGGTGCAGAACTGGAAACGGAGAAACGCACATGAAAATGCACAAGCTGATGTTGGCAGGAGCGGGCGCACTCGCGCTGGCCCTGACTGCCGGTCCTGCCAGTGCGCAGAAGAAGTACGACGAAGGCGCGTCCGATACCGAGATCAAGATCGGTAACACCAACCCCTACTCGGGCAACGCCTCGTCCTACGGCACCATCGGCAAGACCATCGAAGCCTATTTCAAGATGGTCAACGACAAGGGTGGCATCAACGGCCGCAAGATCAACTTCATCACCTATGACGACGGCTACGCGCCGCCCAAGACGGTGGAGATGGTGCGCAAGCTGGTCGAGGAAGACAAGGTGCTGTTCGTGTACCAGACGCTCGGCACGCCTCCCAACACGGCCATCCACAAGTACCTGAACGGCAAGAAGGTGCCGCATCTGTTCGTGGCCACCGGCGCCTCGATTTGGGGCAAGCCCAAGGAGTACCCCTGGACCATGGGCTGGCAACCCGACTATCAGACGGAAGGCGCCATCTACGCCAAGCACATCCTGGCCAACGTCAAGGACGCCAAGATCGCCGTTCTCATGCAGAACGACGACTACGGCCGGGACTACTTCAACGGCTTCAAGGCTGGGTCTCGGCAAGGATGCCGACAAGATCGTGCAGGTTGCGACCTACGAGGTGGCCGACCCGACGGTCGACAGCCAGATCATCGCCCTGAAGAACTCCGGCGCCAACGTCGTTCTTCAATATCACCATCCCGAAGTTCGCGGCGCAGGCGATCAAGAAGGCCGCCGAGATCGGCTGGAAGCCGGCCCACTACCTCAACAACGTGTCGGCCTCGGTCGGCGCGGTGATGAAGCCTGCCGGCTTCGAGCCGGCCAGGGCATCCTGACGGCGGCCTACATCAAGGATCCCACCGATCCGCAGTGGGCGAAGGATGCCGACATGATCGCGTGGAACGAGTTCATGGATAAGTACTATCCGGCCGGCGACAAGAAGAGCACGTTCCCGGCGTACGCCTATTCGGTGACCTCGACCCTGGTCGAAGTGCTCAAGAAGTCCGGCGACAATCTCACGCGTGAGAACGTGATGAAGCAGGCGGCGAGCCTGAAGGGGCTCGAGATTCCGCTGCTGCTGCCGGGCATCAAGATCAATACCAGCCCGACGCGACTTCTATCCGATCCAGTCGGTGAAGCTGTCGCGCTTCAAAGGCGAGACGTTCGACCTGTTCGGCGACGTGCTCTCGGCCGAGTCCGAGTAGCCGGTTACGGCGCCGAGCAGCTGCCGGCCTTCCGTCTGCCGGCAAACTCATAGACCGCCCATCGGGCACCCTCTGCCCGGTGGGCTTCGCCATTTAGCCGGCAGTGCCATGACGACACCAAAGCCGGCCGCTCTCCGCCAGCCTCGTGAGCGGCGAGCGCACGCTCGCCGCGCAAGCCTTCGACGAGCGCGTGCTGCGCGCGGCGTCGGGCTTCGCGGCGCTCGGCCTGAAGCCCGGAGACTGCGCGGCGCTGCTGCTGCGCAACGATTTCGCGTTCATGGAGGCCTCGCTGGCCGCCGTGCGGCTCGGCGCCTACGCGGTGCCGATCAACTGGCACTTCAAGGCCGACGAGGTCGCCTACATCCTCGCCGACTGCGGCGCCAAAGTGCTGGTGGCGCATGCCGACCTGCTGGCCGGCGTGGCGCATGCCATTCCCGCGAGCGTGCCCGTGCTGGTGGTGGAGACGCCGCCGGAGATCCTTTCGAGCTACGGCATCGGCCCGGAGCGGGGCCTGCCGCTTGCGGGCGCGGAGCATTGGGAGACCTGGCTGGCGCGCTATGGGCCCTGGCAGGGCGCGCCGCTGTCGCAGCCGGCGAGCATGATCTACACGTCCGGCACCACGGGCCGCCCCAAGGGCGTGCGCCGCCAGCCGGCTGACGCCCGAGCAGGATTTGCGCGCATAGCCCTACCGCGAGCGCGTCTACGGGCTGAAACCGGGCGTCCGCACCATGGTGCCGGGGCCGCTCTATCACTCGGCGCCCAACGCGTTCGCGCTGCGCGCCGCGCGCGTCGCCAGCCTGATCGCGCTGATGCCGCGCTTCGATCCCGTGGCGTTCCTGGCGATGGTGGAGCGGCACCGCATCGAGGCCATGTTCATGGTGCCCACCATGTTCGTGCGGCTGCTGAAGCTCCCCGAAGATGTGCGCGGCCGCTACGACCTCTCTTCGCTGAAGTTCGTCATGCACGCGGCGGCGCCCTGCCCGCCGGAGGTGAAGCGGGCGCATGATCGACTGGCTTGGGCCGGTGGTGCACGAGTTCTATGGCTCGACCGAGTTCGGCGCCGTCACCGTGGTCGACAGCGCAGAGTGGCTGCAGCGGCCGGGCACGGTGGGCCGGCCGATCCAGGGCGCCGAGGTGCGCATCTACGATGACGGCGGCACGCGGCTGGGGCCGGGCGCGATCGGCGAGGTCTACACGCGGCTCGAGTTCCTGCCCGAGTTCACCTATCACCAGCTGCCCGACAAGCGCGCCGAGATCGACCGCGAGGGGTTCATCACCTAGCGGCGACGTCGGCTACCTCGACGAGGCCGGCTACCTGTTCCTGTGCGACCGCAAGCGCGACATGGTGATCTCGGGCGGCGTCAACATTTATCCCGCCGAGATCGAGGCGGTGCTGATCGGCTGCCCGGGCGTGAAGGACTGCGCCGTGTTCGGCATTCCCGATGGCGAGTTCGGCGAGGCGCTGCTGGCGGTGATCGAGCCGCAGCCTGGCGTGCCGGCGCCTTCGGTGGCGAGCGGTGCGCGCCTACCTGGCGCAGCACCTGGCCGACTACAAGGTGCCCAAGCGCATCGAGTTGCGATCGCGACCTGCCGCGCGAGGACAGCGGCAAGATCTTCAAGCGCCGCCTGCGCGATCCGTATTGGGCCAACGCGGGCCGGGCGATCTGAAACCGTCACCGCGCCGCGCGCCGCCCCTCCCCCTCGGGGGAGAGGACGTGAAGCCATGGACTTACGACTGCGATGGCACCGCTTGAGGCACCGTAAACTGGCAGGCTAAGTCCGATGGCGTTCCTGGTGGGGGTGACGATGGCGAACGCGGCAAACAACACCCCCACCCGGCGCGCCGAATGAGTTAGCGCCGCGCGTCAAGGGCGTAGAGCCGGAGGTGTGCGTAGGGCGTCGCTAACTCATCGCGCGCCGCCCTTCCCCCTCAAGGGGGAGGTGAAGACGCCGGGATGGCAGCTACGCCCCATGCCGCCCGATCACGGAGATCGAGCACACGTTCTGGTGCGGGAAGCCGCCGAGGTTGTGGGTGAGGCCGTAGCGCGGCAGCTCCTTGCGCTGGCGGGGGCCGGCCTTGCCCTGCATCTGCAGATAGATCTCGTAGATCATGCGCATGCCCGACGCGCCGATCGGGTGGCCGAAGCACTTGAGGCCGCCGTCGATCTGGCAGGGCACCTTGCCGTCGGCGTCGTAGAAGCCGTCGAGCACGTCCTTGATGGCGCCGCCCTCGGGCGACACGTACAGGTCCTCCATCGTCACCAGCTCGGTCACCGAGAAGCAGTCGTGCACCTCGATGAGGTCGATCTGCTCGCGCGGTTTGTCGATGCCGGCCTCCTTGTAGGCGCGCTTGGAGGCGACGCGCGTGGTGGCGAAATAGCTGCCGTCCCAGGAGTTGTGCGAGGCCTCGGTGCCGTTCGACACCGAGAGCTGCAGCGCCTTCACCGAGATCAGGTCCTTCTTGCCGAGGCTCCTGGCGATCTCGGGCGTGGTGACGATGGCGCAGGCCGAGCCGTCGCTGACCCCGCAGCAGTCGTAGAGGCCCAGCGGCTCGGCGATCATCGGCGCCTCGAGCACGTTCTCCATGGTGATCTTGTTGGTGAGGTGCGCCTTGGCGTTGCGGTTGCCGTTGTCGTGGCTCTTGACCGAGATGTGCGCCATCGCCCGCTTGAGATCCTCAGGCTTCTTGTTGTGCTTGGCGCGGTAGGCGGCGGCGAGCTGGGCGAACGAGCCCGGCGCCGACATGTTCGGCCAGTACATGGAGTTGAGCGCGCCGCGGCCGCGCTGCGGCAGGCCGCCGTAGCCCGTGTCCTTGAGCTTCTCCACGCCCAGCGCCAGCGCGATGTCGGCGGCGCCCGAGGCCACGGCGTACACCGCGCCGCGGAAGGCTTCCGTGCCGCTGGCGCAGTAGTTCTCCACGCGCGTGACGGGGATGTAGGGGAGCCGCAGCGCCACCGCGAGCGGCACGCCCGACTTGCCGACGTGCTGCTCCTCGATGGCGGTGGCGAGCCACGCCGCCTCGATCTGGTTCTTCTCGATGCCGGCGTCGGCGATCGCCTCCTCGAAGGCCTCCACCATCAGGTCGTCGGCCTCCTTGTCCCAGCGCTCGCCGAACTTGGAGCAGCCCATGCCGAGGATCGCGACCTTGTCTCTGATGCCGGTTGCCATGGTGGGTTCTCCTTAAGCCTTGGCTCGATGCCGGCTGCGAGGCCGGTGCCGCCTTCCAGAAGTAGCGCGTGAAGCCGCGCTGGGGATCGTAGTCCTTGATGCGGAACATCATGCGCATGGGCGCCGCCACGTCCACGCTTGCCCCGTCGGCGTCGGTGAAGTCGGTCATCAGCCGCCCGCCCTGCTCGAACACCACCATGCCGTAGTAGTGCGGCGGGTCGGGCGAGTAGGTGAGGCGGTCGGCGGTGTAGGACTGCACCTTGGCCGGCACGTCGGCGAAGGGGTGATCGTCCTGCGAGTGGAAGGCGTTGCAGTTGGGGTTCACGCACACCTTGGACTTCGGGAACTGCAGGGTGCCGCACTTCCTGCACTGGCCGCCGATGAAGCCCGTCAGCATGCGCCGGTTGCGGTAGAGCGAGGACAGCGGCGTCGCCTTGTCGACCTCGGCGCGCATGCCGCGCTCGATGGCGACGAGGTCGTTGAAGGCGAGGAACTTGGAGTAGTTGGTCTCCTCCTTGCGGCGGGCGAGATGGCCCTTCACGCCGAGGCGGGAGCTGAGCTTGGCCAGGTTCTCGGTCGCCTCGAACAGCAGCGCATCGCAGCCCTGGCCGAAGCCGACCACCAGGATCTTGTCGCCGGGCTTGGCCCGCTCCAGCGCGTCCACCAGCATCACCAGGGGATGCGCCGCACCGGTCTCGCCGCACACCGCGTGCAGGTTGTCGCGCACGGCGCCATCGGGCATGCCGGCCTTCTTGGCGATGCCGGCGGCAACGCGCGGCAGCACGCACGGCATGGCGAAGTGGGCGATGTCGGCGGGCTTCACGTCGGTCGCCTTGAACAGGTCGGCCAGCGCCGCGGGCACGATCTTGTTGTAGCCCTCGTCCCTGATCCAGCGCTCCTCCCAGGTGTAGTCGAACTCGGAGCCCTCGCCGCGGAAGTGGTCGACGAAATCGACCGTGCGGCTGGCGTGCGCGATCAGCTTCGCCACCACGGGGCCAGTGCCGACGAGCAGGGCGGCCGCGCCGTCGCCGACCTGCAATTCCAGCGGGCTTGCGGTCTTGGTGCGGCGCTTCTCGGCGGCGACCACGAGCACCGGCCCGGCGCCGCCGCGCGCAATCTGCAGCGCCGTGATCAGCCCGGAGGTGCCGGCGCGCTGGGAGGCGGTGAGGTCCTGGGCGTTGACGTTGGGCTGGAGGTTCAGCGCCTCCACCAAGATGCCGGCGTTCAGCCGGTCCTCGAACGGCAGGGTCGTGGATGCGAACGAGAGGGAGGCCAAGGCGCTGCGATCCTGACCCGTGAGGCAGTCGCGCGCCGCCTCGACGCCCATGGTGATGGGGTCCTCGTCCCAGTTGCACATGGTGCGCTCGCCCTTGGCGAGGCCCTTGAGGCCGGGGTTGAACCAGGCGTTGGCCTCCGCCACCGACTTGCGCGCGAGCCGCAGCCGCGGCAGGTACGCGCCGAACGCCAGGATGCCGACATCGTCGTTTTCAGCCATTGATCGCAACCTCTCATGTCATCCCGGGCCTTGTGCGCGCGGGATCCAGCGATCAAACGTAGCTCCGAGTCTTGCTGCGGTTCGCTGGATCCCGGCGCACAGATGACACCGGCGGTGACGCCGCTCACAGCGGCTCCCAGTTGAACACGTCCTGCGAGCGATCGAGCGCATAGAAGTCCCGCTTGAAGGCCGGCAGCATGGTCTCGGCGATGTCCTGCGGCGTCCAGCCGCCGTCCTTGTGCGCCACGCGGATCGGGCGCGACTGGCTCATCAGGAAGATCTCGTCCTTGCGCACGGCGAAGATCTGCCCCGTCACGTCCTTGGAGAGGTCGCTCGCCAGGAACACGCAGATCGGCGCGATCTTGGAGGCCGTCATGGTGTTCTGGATGCGCTCGACGCGCGCCTTGTCTTCCGGCGTGGTCGGTCGGAATGGTGCCGATCAGCCGCGACCAGGCGAACGGCGACACGCAGTTGGAGCGCACGTTGAACCGGGCCATGTCGAGCGCGATCGACTTGGAGAGCCCGACGATGCCGAGCTTGGCGGCGGCATAGTTGGCCTGGCCGAAGTTGCCGACCAGCCCCGAGGTGGAGGTGAAGTGGATGAAGGAGCCCGACTCCTGCTCCTTGAAGTAGGGCGCGGCCGCCTTCGACATGTAGAAGGCGCCGTAGAGGTGCACCTTGATCACCGAATCCCAGTCCACCGCGCTCATGCGGTGGAAGATGCGGTCGCGCAGGATGCCGGCGTTGTTGACCACGCAGTCGATGCGGCCGAAGTTGTCGATCGCCGTCTTGATGATGCGCTCCGCGCCCTGCGGATCGGCCACGCTGTCGCCGTTGGATACCGCCGCGCCGCCGGCCTTCCTGATCTCGGCCACCACCTCGTCGGCGACCTTGGTGTCGGCACCCTCGCCCTCGGCCGAGCCGCCGAGGTCGTTGACCACCACCTTGCCGCCCTCGCTGGCGGCCAACAGCGCGATCTCCTTGCCGATGCCGCGCCCCGCGCCGGTCACGACCACGACCTTGCCCGCGAGGCAGCCCCCTTGCGCCATTGCATTCCTCCCGACACGACGCTTTTCTAGCCGACAGATTGCACCGCCGACACACGAACGTCAATTTATTGTCCGATTGTCAGACGATCGCTGCATGTGCACAATATGCCAGCTATGCTGCTTGGCAGAGCTGATGTGCGTCGTTGCGTAGGAAGTGAGATGACCCAGGTAACCGCCAGGTTCGATCGGATCAAGGCGCGGCCGGCCTACGAGCTGGTCGCCGACGAGATCGAGCAGAAAATCCTGACCGGAGCTCTGCGCCCAGGCGACCCGATAGGCACCGAATCCGAGCTGGTCAAGCAGTTCGGCGTCAACCGCTCGACCGTGCGCGAGGGCATCCGGCTGCTGGAGCAGTCGGGCCTGGTGGCGCGGGAGACCAGCCGCCGGCTCTCGGTCGCCGTGCCGCACTACCATGGGCTCGCCACGCGCATGAGCCGCGCGCTGATGCTGCAGCAGGTGACGTTCCGCGAGCTCTACCACACCTCCCGCGCTCTGGGGCCGGGGTCGATCGACCAGGCCATGGACAACCGGACCGAGGCCGACCTCGAGGCGCTCGAGGCCAACCTCGCGCGCACGCGCGAGATGCGGCACGATGCACCTGCCGTAGCCGAGCTCGATGCCGAGTTCCACAAGCTGCTGGATGCCGCCAGCCACAATCGCGTGCTGCTGCTCGCCAAGGAGCCCGTGAGCATTCTGATACGGCCGACCACGGCGCACATCATCACCAACAATCCCGGCGGCATTCCCAGGCTGATCGAGGCGCACACGCACATCGTCGATGCCCTGCGCCGGCGCGATCGGGAGAAGGGGCGGCTGTGGGTGGACCGCCACCTGCGCGACTGGAAGGCCGGCTTCGAGCGCGCGGGCGGTGACTCTGGACAGTCCCGTCGAGGCGGTCACCAAGCCGGAACTCGGGCGCGCTGGAGCCGCCGGCTGGACGCTGATCGGCATCCTTGCCGCCGGCAATGCGCCACGCTATCGCAGGTCTTGAAGCAGCGGAAATACCTCGCTCGCGATCCTTTGAATTTGGCGGTCGCGCTCCTCGTAGGGGCCGACCAGGTCCAGCGTTATGTGCCGCACGCCCGCCGCGTGGAACGCGCGCATGCGGTCGGCGATCTGCTGCGGCGAGCCGAGCGCGGCGTAGCGCTCGGAGGCCTTGCGGAAATCCATGGCATAGCGGTGGCTCAATGACACCGTGGCCGCTTCGAGTGCCCGCTCGTAGGTGTCGTCGAGCCGCGTGAAAAGAAGATGGCCCGTGCCGAACTTGGAGCCGGCCCGTCCCGCTGCTCCGGCTGCGGTCGCGATCTTCTCGAGGCCAGATCGATACATCTCCGGCGTCACCACATAGGAGATCCACCCGTCGGCCAGGCGCCCGGCGCGGGCGAGCGCGGCGTCCGAGCGCCCGCCGCACCAGATCGGAGGTCCGCCGGCCTGCCGCGCAGGCGGCTGCATCGGCACCCCGCTGAAGGCCGGATAGAAGTGCCCCGCGTGCGTCACGGGCTCGCCGCTCCACAGCTTGCGCAAGAGCGGAATGGCCTCTCCCAGCCGCGCGCCGCGCTCTTTGATCGGCACGCCGCACAACTCGTACTCCTTCGGGAACTCGCCGCCCACCCCGACCCCGAAGATGAAACGCCCCTCGGTCAGGTGATCGAGCGTTGCCACCTGCTTGGCCACAGGAACGGGATGGCGCAGCGGCAGGAGATAGACCGACGTGCCGAACATCAGCCGCCTGCTGACGACCGCGGCCTGCGCCAGCTGCAGCAGCGGATCGAAGATCGCCATCGGAAAGGAAATGTGGTCGCCGCACCAGAGCAAGTCGTAGCCGGAGCTATCTACCAGCTCGACCAGCTCGCGCAGCTCGGGATGCTCGGCAGCCAGGGCCCGGTCGCGGGCTCGGTACGGCGGTGAATGGTAATCAGGCCGATGCGTAGCTTGTCGTCCAGCACCAGGTCCATCGCTCTGCTCCGGTTTCAGCCCGACCCATCATCGAATGGGGACCTGGAATGTCAACCGGCGCGGTGATGCCAGCAGCCGAAGCCTCAGCCGGACCGCGCGCTGGGGCTCGGCGTCTGCGTCAGGCGATGCGCCCGCCGAGCTCGTCCTCGATGTGGATGCGGATGATCGCCTCGAAGCTGGCGTCGGGCTTGAAGCCGAGCCCGAGGGCACGGGATGCGGCGAACTTGCGCGGCCAGCCGGCAACGATCTGCTCGATGAATGGATCGGGCTCGCGGCGGATGCGGGCCACGACCTTGTCGCCGGCCACCTTGCGCAGGGCGGCGATCTGCTCGCCCACGGTCACCGCCAGGCCCGGCATGGTGACGGCGCGGCGCGGTCCGACCTTGGCCGTGTCCATGGTGGCGGCGTGGCGCATGAACTCGACCGCCGCGCGCGGTGAGGCGTGCCAGTGCATGACGCTGTCGGATACCGGCAGCACCGCCTCCTGGCCCGCCAGCGGCTCGCGCATGATGTTGGAGAAGAAGCCCGAGGCCGCCTTGTTGGGCTTGCCGGGGCGCACGCAGATGGTGGGGAGGCGCAGGCTCAGCCCGTCGAGGAAGCCTTTGCGCGTGTAGTCGGAGACCAGCAGCTCGCAGATGTTCTTCTGCGTGCCGTAGGAGGTGAGCGGCGTGTTGAAGAACTCGTCGCCGATGGCCTCCGGGAAGGGCGCGCCGAACACGGCAATCGAGCTGGCGAACACGATGCGCGGCTTGTGGCCGGCATGGCGCACGGCTTCCAGCAGCGAGCGCGTGCCGTCCATGTTGATGCGGTAGCCCTTGTCGAAGTCCTGCTCGGCCTCGCCCGAGACGATGGCCGCGAGGTGGAAGATCACGTCGGGCTTGCCGGCGACGAGCTTGGCGGCTTCGCCTTGCGCCGGGAGATCGCCGGTCAGCACCTGCACCGGCACCTTGGCGCCGGCGGGTGCCGCGGCTTCGACCACATCGTAGAGCGTGAGACGGGAGATTGCCTCGCCGCCGAGGTTGCCATCCGTCGCCAGGCGCTCGGCCAGCTTGCGGCCGATCATGCCAGCGCCGCCGATGATGAGGACTTTCATGGAGCTCGTAGTTCCTTCCCGGTTACGGCGCTGTCCCGGTCATCCAGCCATCAGGCTTCGAGAACGATGGGCCGAGATCCCGGTGACGTTGCGGGAGATCTATCCCAAGTTGACGCCGCAGGCCTCTGCCCACTTCAGGCCCTCCACGGTGCCGCGCCGCGGCCGGTACTCGCAGCCGATCCAACCGTCGAAGCCGCTGTCGTCGATCAGCTTGAAGAGGTAGGGGAAGCTCAGCTCGCCGTCGTCGGGCTCGCCGCGGTCGGGCGGGCTGGCGATCTGGTAGTGGCGGGCGAGCGGGCCGAACTCCTTGATGGCCATGGCCACGTCGCCCTCCTCGATCTGGCGGTGATAGAGGTCGAGCTGCAGGCCGACGTTGGGCGCGCCCACCTCGTGGATGATGGACCGCGCCTCGTGCGTCTTGTTGATGAGGTAGCCCGGGATGTCGCGGCGGTTGATGGGCTCGAGCAGCAGCTCGACGCCGGCGCCGGCCGCCTGCTTCGCCGCTTGCCTCAGGTTGGCGATGAAGGTGTCGCGCCTGCGCGCCCTGGTGCACGAGGCCCGCCAGCACGTGCACCTTGCGGCCACCGGTGGCGTCGGCGTAGCGCAGCGTGGTCTGGAAAGCCGCCGCAAAATCCTTCTCGCGCCCGGGAAGCGCGCCCAGCCCCCGCTCGCCGG
Organism: uncultured Alphaproteobacteria bacterium; assembly: GCA_963756735.1. Classification (GTDB taxonomy): domain Bacteria; phylum Pseudomonadota; class Alphaproteobacteria; order Rhizobiales; family Hyphomicrobiaceae; genus AWTP1-13. The sequence continues at coordinate 192,181 of CAVWOY010000013.1, read as the reverse complement.
CCTCGGCATTGCCGCCGGGCGTGTTGAAGAGTGCAAGGGTCAGTCCGTTCGCTTTCAGGCGCGCGGCCACGTCCTCGGCGGAGGCTTCATAGAGGTTGGTGGACTCCACCGCCTTGAAGCCGGCCTTGGCCGCCGCCTCGAAGCGGTCGAGCAGCGGCAGGTCGGTGAACAGGAAGCTCAGGTTGGCGGCGAAGCGGGGCAAGGCGCATCCTCACAGGGTGAAGCCGCCGTCGGCGATGACGGCCGTGCCGGTCGTGAAGGCGAACTCGTCGGAGGCGAGATAGACCGCGACGTGCCGCCATCTCCTCGGCCGTCCCGAGCCGGCCCATCGGCTGGCGGTCGATGAACATTTTTCGCGCCTTCTCCGCGCCGCCGACCTGCTTGCCGAGCGCGGCGATGCGGTCGTCGAGCGAGGGCGACTGGATGGTGCCGGGGCAGATGCAATTGCAGCGGATGCCCTTGGCGATGAAATCGACCGCCACCGCCTTGGTGAGACCGATGATGGCGGCCTTGGTGGCCCCGTAGACGTAGCGGTTGGGAGCTGCGCGCAGCGAGCTGGCCGTGGAGGCAATGTTGATGATGGAGCCCTTGCCCTTCGTCAGCATGCCCGGCAGGAACGCCTTGATGGTGCGGTGCATGGACTTGACGTTGATGTCGAAGGAGAAGTCCCAGTCCGCTTCCGAGCATTCCAGCACGCTGCCGTGGTGCACGAAGCCGGCGGCGTTGAACAGCACATCGACCGGCCCCAGCCGCTTTGCCTGCGCCTCGACGGCCGCGGTGTCGCGGGCGTCGAGCTTGACGCACTCGGCGACGCCAGCTGCCTTCAGGTCGGCGAAGGCGGCATCGTTGATATCGCTGGCGATGACCCTTGCGCCCTCGCGGGCGAAAGCGATGGCCGTGGCACGGCCGATGCCGGCGCTCGACGCGGTGCAGAATGCGAGCTTGCCCTCGAGACGACCGGCCATGCGAGTTTCCTCCCGTTGTGACCCCTGGGGTTGCGCGGCATGGTGGGCTTGCGGGGCAGCGAGGGTCAAGTGTCGATGCGCCGCGGCGGCCGGCTCAGGCCAGCGGCTAGCGCGGCTTGGAATCCGCTGGCCGTCAGATAGACGGCAAGCCCGACGGCCAGCGCAATCGCCAGCGTGGCAAATATCCAGCGGTACGCGAGCGGCGAATAGCCGGGGCCTGAGTGCGCGAACAGCGCCGGGATGAAGCCGGTGACGATGGACAGCAGAGCGGCGCCGATCAGTTGCACCATGTTGCCGGTGGTGGCGCCGCGGCCGGCGAGGTGGTCGGGGAAGTGGCTGCGGATGTGGGCGAGCATGACGCTGCCGTAGGCCGACGCGCTGCTGAGCAGCAGCAGCAGGAATATGGCAAGGGCGGCGGAGATGCCGGGAATGACCGCAAGCGCGGCCAGCGTCGCGAGCGCGACGGCGGCATTGGCCACCGCCACCCACTTGCGCGTGTTGAACAGGCGATCCAGCGGCCCGATGGCGAGACCGGCGAGCGTCTGCACCACCGCCATGCCGAACAGCACCTGCCCGCGGTCCGAGCGCGTCGAGCCCGTGCACGTCGTGCAGATAGGGGCCCGCCCACACCAGCATGACGGCCGCGAACGCGGCGTAGGCCACCAGGAACAAGGCCAGCACGCGCAGCAGCCCCGGCGTGGCGAGCACCCGGCGCACGCCTTCGATAGGCCCCAGCTGCTCCTCGTTCGCCTCGGCCGCGGCCCCCGGCGGGCGGTCGCGCACCAGCAGGAAGAACAGCAGGCCCGCGACAGCCGCCGACCACCGCCATCACCGACAAAGACCGCGCGCCAGCCGATGACCTCGCTGGCAGCTGCCAGCGGCAGCCCGGCCAGGAAGAAGCCGATCTGGCTCAGCGCGAACACCCAGCTCAGCGCCGTGCTCCAGGCGTGGCGGGGATACCAGCGCGAGACCAGCACCACCGCCGACATGAAGCTGCCGGCGCAGCCGAGCCCCACGACGAAGCGCGCGAGCGCCAGGCTGGCGCCCGTCTCAGCCAGCGCATGCAGCAGCGCGCCGGCCACCATGAACACCGACAAGGCCGAGACGGTGATGCGTACGCCGATGCGGTCGAACAGCACGCCGACGAAGATTTGCGGCAGCAGCAGTGCCAGGAAGAAGCTGCCGCTGGCGAAGCCCAGAGCCTCCGGCGACAGCGAGAGGTCGCGAATGAGCTCCGGTCCGATGACCGAGGTGGAGGCGCGGAAGAACTGCGACAGAATGGTGGTGGCCGCCAGCATCGCCAGCAGCGTGGCGGCAGCCTGCCAGGACACGGATGGGAAGGGCGCGGAGGCGGACGCCGGCCGCGAATGCGACGGTTCGTTCACTGCGACGGCAGTTCCACCTCGAGCAATTCCTGACGGGTCCAGCCCGTGAAACGGCGTTGCCTTAGCACGCTATTGTGACTTTCTGAAGTAGCCGCACTTTCTGCACCCGTCGAGTTGCAGGGCGCACCGAGGTGCTCAGCCGCTGGCAGCATCGAGCTGCTTGATCGCCTCGGCGTCGAGCTTCAGCTGTGCCGCGGCGATGAGGTCGGCGAGCTGCTCCAGGCTGGTTGCGCTGGCGATGGGCGCGGTGATGCTGGGCCGCGCGATCAGCCAGGCGAGCGCGACCTGCGCCGGCGTGGCCTGCAGGCGGGCCGACACCGCATCGAGGGCGGCGAGGATGCGCAGGCCGCGCTCGTTGAGCCTCGATTTCATGCCGCCGCCACGCGGGCTCTTCTTGAAGTCCGCCTCGGAGCGGTACTTGCCCGTGAGGAAGCCGCTCGCCAGCGCGTAGTAGGGGATCACGCCGATGCCTTCCTTGAGGACAACAGGCTCGAGGTCTTTCTCGTAGTCCGCCCGCTCATAGAGATTGTAGTGCGGCTGCAGCGTCTCGTAGCGGGGCAGGGCCTTCGCCGAACTGACGCCGAGAGCCTCGGCCAGTCGCGCCCCGTTGTAGTTGGAGGCGCCGATGGCGCGCACCTTGCCCTGCTCGATCAGCTGCTGATAGGCCGAAAGCGTCTCCTCCAGCGGCGCATCCTTGTCGTCGGTATGCGACTGGTAGAGATCGATGTAGTCGGTTTGCAGCCGCTTCAGCAAATCCTCGACGCGCTGCAAAATGTAAGCCTTGCGCAGGCCCTGGCCGATGCCCGGGCATCTCCATGCCGACCTTGGTGGCGATGATGACCTTGTCGCGGCCGCCGCGGGCCTTGAGCCACTTGCCGATGATCGCCTCGGACTCGCCGCCTTTGTGTCCCGCCGCCCATTTCGAATAGACATCCGCGGTGTCGATGGCGTTGAGCCCGGCGGCGACGAAGCCGTCGAGGAGCTTGAAGGACATGGCCTCGTCGGCGGTCCAGCCGAACACGTTGCCGCCGAACATCAAGGGGGCGATCTCGAGGCCCGAGCGGCCAAGCTTGCGCTTTTGCATACTGCTGTCCCGTTTGTCCGTGGGTGGATCTGGATCGGAGAGCGCCGCCGGGGCGACGGAGCGCGCATCCTAGCGCAGCTTGCGCACGAAGTCCGCCACTGCGCGGCCGATCTCGTCGGGGCTGTCCTCCTGCACGAAGTGCAGCCCCTTGACGGTGACCTCGGTCTGGTTCGGCCAGGTGCGGCACAGCTCGCGCTGGCGGCCGACGAGGATGGAGCCCGGATCGGCATTGATGAACAGCTTCGGGATGCTGCTCTTGGCGAGCCAGGCGGAATAGTCCTCGACGACGGCAACCACGTCGGCGGGCTGGCCTTCGATCGGGATCTGGCGCGGCCAGGTGAGCGTGGGGCGGCGATCCTCGCCCGCATTGGCGAACGGGCGGCGGTACTCCGCCATCTCCTCGTCCGTCATCTTGCGCAGCACCGAGCCCGGCAGCACGCGCTCCACGAACACGTTCTTGGCGAGCACCATGTCCTCGCCGCCCTCGGAGCGGAAGCCCTGGAACACGCGGCGCGCGTTCTCCGGCCAGTCGGCCCAGGTGACGGGCGTGACGAGAGCCTCCATGTAGGCGATGCCGGCGACGCGCTCGGGGTTTCTGCGCGCCCACTCGAAGCCCAGCGCCGAGCCCCAGTCGTGGATCACCAGCACGATGCGCGAGCCGAGCGAGAGCTGGTCCCACAGCCCGAACAGATACTCGCGCTGCTCGGCGTAGGTGTAGCGGCCGGGGCCCGAGTTCGGCGAGCTTGGCGCTGTCGCCCATGCCGATCAGGTCGCAGGCGACGAGCCGGCCCAGGCCCGCGCAGTGCGGCATGACGTTGCGCCACAGATACGACGAGGTGGGGTTGCCGTGCTGGAAGACGATTGAGGTGTCGCCCGCAGCCCTCGTCGAGATAGGCCATGCGGCTGCCCTTGACCTCGGCGAACTTCTTGGCCGCGAACGGCTTGGGGGAAATGGGCATGGGGCAGCTCCTGCTCGGGCCGGCCGTTGTCGTGCAAACGGCAGCGCGGCCCAACACAAAAGTTCGTGTGCGGGCCCCTGCGGCAGCCTGCCTCGGATGGTGCAAAACCTAGTCCATGCGGCCCCATTGCAGGCACCAAGGCAGGCTATAAGCTCGGGTCAATGGGGCCTGGTCACGACCGATACTGGGCCGAAGCTCGAGCGGGAGGGAACCGCCATGAACCGAGTTGCCATGCTACTGACGGCTGCCGCGGCCGCGATGGGCGCCTCCGTCGCCGCCGGCGCGCAGACCCTCGACCTGCCCGCGCGCAAGCCGGGCCTGTGGGACATGAAGACGGTGACCGAGGCGCCGCCCGGCATACCGGGCCTCAGCACGCAGATGTGCATCGATGCGGCCACCGACAAAGAGATGATGAACTTCGGGCTGAAGCTGTCGCAGGACAGCTGCAAGCGCTACGACATCAAGCGCGCCGGCAAGGCCTGGGTGATCGATGCCGACTGCAACTTCGGTCCCGTCAAGAGCACGACCAAGACCACCGTCTCGGGCGACTTCCAGTCGAGCATCGAGCTGCGCATCGAGGGCACCTCGGAGGGTATACCGGGCACCAAGGGCCCGCAGCCGACCGCTCATCATGCAGACGGCGAAATGGGTGAGCGCCTGCGCCAACGGCATGAAGCCCGGCGACATGGTGCTGCCCGGCGGGCTGAGGGTGAACGTGAAGCAGGTGAAGGAGCTGCAGAAGATGCTGCCCAACCTGCAGATCCGGTAAGGCGGCGCGTCCCCCTCTGGCAGCCTCGCTGCACAGCCTACCCGGCTCGCCGGCGCCTTCGCCGAGGATGGCGCGAGCGGCGCGGGCGGATGGCCGCCGGGCGGACCGTGCAGGTAGGTCATGGTGATGTAGGCGCCGACCCAGGAGCCGATCGCCGGCGAACACCACGTACACCCAGTTGTTGGTGTAGGAGATGACCGCGAACGAGGAGAGCACATACCAGATGCTGCTCCAGGTGGCGGCCGGCACGCGCCGCCGCGCCACCACGGCGGAGGTGAACATCACGTAGACGGCGTCGGTGGCAGCCGTGGCCAGCACCACGCCCAGCGCCAGCAGGGGATCCATTCCGAACAGCATCGCTACCTCGCTCTGTCGCTCTGTCGGCTCTGGTGTCGGAGCATGTCAGGAGCGTGGCCGCACCCACCTTGCGCCGTTTGCCGATGCGCCGACTATGGGCGCGCAAGCTTGCAGCGGGAAGGAGGACAAATGCTGATCACCGGCGGCTGCCACTGCGGCGCGATCCGCTACCAGGCGGAGGGCGATGCCCTGACCCACGGGCTGTGCCACTGCACCGACTGCCGCCGCCACGCCGGCGCGCCGATGGTGGGCTGGACCATGTATCCGGAGGCCGCGGTGAAGGTGCTCAGGGGCACGCCCAAGGTCTACGCGTCGTCGGAGAACGGGCGGCGGCACTTCTGCGCCGACTGCGGCACCGGGCTGTTCTATGCCAACGCGGTGATGCTGCCCGGCATCATCGACATCCAGAGCGGCACCTACGACGATCCCGATGCCGTGCCGGCGCGGGCGCATGTGCAGGTGGCCGAGCGCATCGGCTGGATGGAACGCGCGCACGAGCTGCCCACCTTCGAGCGCTATCCGCCGCAGAGTTGAATTCACCGCCGCTTCGGAATCGCGAGGCCGCGCTGCACGGCCGGGCGGCGCGGCCTCACGGAGCTTCCAAGCACTCGCGCACAGGATGGGGCGTCTGCGCAGACGGACAAGGACAGCCACACACCGGCACGCGTGCGCCCGCGTCGGGCTGGGGCGCGCTGACGGCCATTGGCCACCAGGCGCACTGCAACCTGACTAGGCCCTTCTGAGCTGGGCCCTTCTGACTCGGCCCTTGCTGCACTGGGCTCCTTGTCGTCACGCGCACAACTATCAGTACGATGCCAGAGTGTTTTTCTCGCTGCACGTGTGCGGCGCTTATTGACTTGATTGCTGCTGCCTTGGCACCGCCCGCCAGGACAGCGCTAATTTTGACTACCTATGTGATGGAGATTTTTCCATGCCCGACACGGTGCTGAAAATATTGGGTGTGCATGGCCTGGGCGATCATCGAGCATCCGATTGGGAGACCAAATGGCCTGAGGCGATTTCGTCTGCATTTCCCAAAATGGAGGGTCTGAACCTCGAGTTCGAGTTCGTCACCTACGACGACATCTTCGCCGACACCGACATCTCGCTGGTCGAGAGCATTTCGGCACTGTGGAAGCTGACAAAAAGCGGTCTTTCCGCGCTCGGCATCGCGAGCGTGGCGTCCTTTCCGAGATCATACGACAAGATCAAATGGACGGCCGGATACGTAGTGGCCTGGGTCGAGGACGAGGGGTTCAAGCGAAAAAGCCGCAAGCGGGTCCTCGACGCCGTCCGCGAGCACAAACCCAACGTCATTCTTGCTCATAGCCTCGGCTCGCTCGTCACATACAACGCCTTCACGCATGAGGACGCGGCGAAGCACGGAGGTCCGGCCGCGCTGCTGGCAAAGGCGCACGTACGTCACCTTCGGCTCACAGATCGGCAATCCCTTCGTCGTGCACAACCTCACGAACGGCCGCGTGCAGCCGCTCAATGTCGGCTTCTGGCATCATCTCTTCAATATCCATGACGACGTCTTCACGGCGCCGATCCGCCTTCTCGGACAGCCCGAACTTCAGGCAAACGGAGACGCCCTTCGATGACGACGGCATCGGCGATCACGCCGCCGAAAGCTATTTCCGTCACCGCGGGACGATCGAGAATGTCTGGCGGCCGATCGGCGCCGAGGCGATCGGCGCGCAGGACCTTCGGCACCGCCGCCGTCCGTCGCGGCGCGCACTAAGCAAGCACCCAAGCCGCAAGACAGCAGAAGGCCCTGTTGATCGGCATCAACGACTATCCCGACCCGAGCAGCGGCTCGAAGGCTGCGTCAACGATGTCTTCATGATGAGCGCCGTGCTGCAGGACTGCGGCTTCCCGCCGAAGCGATCCGCATCTGCCTCGATGACGCGCAACCGCCGACGGCATTCTCAGCGGCCTGAAGTGGCTGCTCGACGATCCGCAAGCCCGGCGATGAGCTGGTCTTCTACTTCAGCGGCCACGGCGCGCGCATCCCCGAGTACGGCGATGATTTCGAGCCGCGACCATCATGTCGAGAGCCTCGTCCCCTGGGACTTCGACTGGTCGCCGCGAAAAGCGCGTCGTCCGATGAGCAGATCTTCGACCTCTACAGCCAGCTCCCCTACGACACGCCGCCTGATCATGATCTTCGACTGCTGCCATTCGGGCGGGCATGCACCGCGACGGCGGCTGCGCGCCGCGAGGCATCGTGCCGCCGGACGACATCCGGCATCGCGAGCTCAAGTGGGACAGCAAGACCAAGATGTGGGTCAGCCGCGACTTCGAGCGCATCAACGAGAGTTCACCGCGCGAGAAGGACGTGGCGGCCGAGTTCTTCGGACAGCGAGGGTGCCACGGAACGCCTGGGCCGCGCCTCCATGCTGCGCGGTCTCTCGTCCGCGCAGTACGCGCAAGCTGAAGTGCGACGACGCCAAGGCGGCACCCGGGACCCTATCTGCCGCTCATCATCGAGGCCTGCAGCGAGGAGGAGTTCTCCTACGAGTACCGGCATGGAAGCGACCAGCCACGGTGCCTTCACCTACAGCCTGGCAAACATCCTGCGACGGGAGAAGTCGATCACCTTCGAGGCCCTGATCGGCAAGTTCGGGAGCAGCTGGCGGACCTCAGGTACGCGCAGGCGCCGCAGATCCTGGGGCCAACCGCCATACTCAAATACAAGGTGCCCTGGACGGGCGGCTAGTTGGGCATCGCCCGGCGCCGCACCGTACCACCCATCATCGCTTGGCGAATGAGGCGCCGGCATGCGTCATGCCATTCCAGCATGCGTGGCGCCCAGGAGAGTTGCTCCCTCCGGCCTTGTCAGGGATGGGCAATTTCAGCGATCGGCAATGACGGAAGCGCCGCGGCTCGACCGTTCAGGCGAGGCCCAGGAGGTGGCCATGGCTGCGGCACTGGACTTTAGAGGCCGCACGGCGCTCGTCACGGGCGCGGCACGCGGGATCGGCAGGGCGATCGCGCTGGCGCTGGGCGAGAGTGGTGCCGATGTCGCGGTCAACTATCGCGAGCGCGCGGGCGATGCCGAGGCGGCAGCCCAGGAGGTGCGCCGGCTCGGCCGCAAAGCCATCGCCGTGCGGGCGGACGTCTCGCAGAGCGCGGAGGTCGCAACGCTTCTCGAGCGGGTCGAGGCGGAGCTGGGCCCAATCGACATTCTCATCAACAATGCCGGGGTGGCGATCCAGCGCGGGCTCGACGATCTCAGCGAGGCCGACTTCGACCGGACCATCGCCGTCAACCTCAAGTCGGCGTTCCTGTGCACGCAGGCCGTGGTTACGGGCATGCGCGCGCGGCGCTGGGGGCGGATCGTCAATATCTCCTCGGGCGCGGCGCGCGGGGCCGGCGTGATCGGCGTGCACTACAATGCGTCGAAGGCCGGGATGGAGGGGCTGACGCGCGGCTACGCGGCGCGGCTGGTGAAAGAAGGCATCACGGTGAACGCGGTGGCGCCGTCGCTGATCGCCACCGACATGCTGGCCAATGCCTCCGAGGCTGCGGCCAAGGTGCCGCTCGGCCGGCTCGGGCTGCCGCGAGGAGGTGGCGCAGGCGGTGCTGATGGTGATCGCCAACCCCTACATCACCGGCCAGACCGTGCAGGTGAACGGCGGGATGCATTTCACGTAGGGCGGATTAGCGAAGCGCAATCCGCCGATGCACGGTGGATCGGCTTTTTTTTGCGGCAAGCGGCCAGAGCTGACCGTGGCGCAGAAAATCTGCGACACTCGTGAGCTTCATGCAATCATTGCCATCGGTCGCTGTGAGCCACAGCCTGGCTGTCGAGCTTGGGCGCCGTATTTTGCCGCCAACCCCTCTCCAACACGAGGCACCCCCGCATGACCCCCCTCGGCCTTTTCCGCGGCGAGCGCGCCCTCGTCACCGGCTCCGCCTCCAACATCGGCAAGGCGATTGCCATCGCGCTGGCCCGCGAGGGTGCGCACGTGCGTCTGATCGACGTCGACTCCGCCCGCAATGCAGCGACGTTGGAGGAAATCCGCAAGCAGGGCGCCGCGGCGGACGCCGTTACCGCCGATCTCTCCACCGCCGACGGCTGGCGCACCGCGCTTCCGCCGGAGGGCGAGGCAGTCGCCATGCTCGTGCATTCGGCCTCCCCGCCGCGCCGCGAATCCGACGGCCCCCTCACCGTCTCGGAGGCGACGTGGGATGCGATGGTGAACACCAACCTGCGCTCGGGCTTCTTTCTTGCGCGCGAGCTCGGCCGATGCATGCAGGCTGCCGGCACCAAGGGCCGCATGCTGTTCATCACCTCGCTGCACGCCGAGACGCCGCGCAACATCCCCCACTACGCCGCCTCCAAGGCCGGCCAGACCATGGTGGTGAAGGAGCTGGCGCGCGCGCTGGGTCCCGCCGGCATCCGCGTCAACGCGCTGGCGCCGGGCGCCGTGCCGGGCGGCGGCTTCAATGCCGCCGCGTTCGACTTCTCCAACAAGATTCCACTGGGCCGGCTCGGCACGGGAGAGGACATGGCCAACATGGCGCTGGCGCTTATGTCGGACCGCTTCTCCGGCTATGTCACGGGCACGACGGTGGCGGTGGACGGCGGCATCGCGCTCTACAACTGGATTCCGCTGCCCGGGTAAGGTGGAGCGCCAAAGACCGACTTGCAATGGCGGCGGCTCGCTCTCGATTTGACACGCAAAAAACAGGCGATCACCCTGCGGTTTCTCCAACCTGAGCAAGACCACAATGAGCTACGATCTCATCCTGCGCGGCGGTCGCGTGGTCGACCCGTCGCAAGACCTGGACGCCGTCATCGACGTGGCCTTCTCGGGCGGCAAGGTCGCGCGCATCGGCACCAAGCTCGAGGGCGGCCCGGCGACCGATATCCGCGACGTCGCCGGGCTGATCGTCACGCCGGGCCTGATCGACTTGCACACGCACGTCTACTGGGGCGGCACCTCGCTCGGCATCGACGCGGAGGAGTTCTGCCGCACCTCGGGCGTCACCACGTCGATCGACACCGGCAGCGCCGGGCCCGGCAATTTCGCCGGCTTCCGCAAGCACGTGATCGAGCCAAGCCAGGTGCGCATCCTCGCTTACCTGCACGTCTCGCACGCCGGCATCTACGCCTTCTCCGACCGCGTCATGGTGGGCGAGAGCGAGGAGCTGCGCCTGATGGACCCGGTCAGCGCCGTGGAGGTGGCGCGATGCCAACCGCGACGTGATCGTCGGCATCAAGGTGCGCGTCGGACGCGGGGCCTCGGGCAACTCGGGAACGGTGCCGCTCGACATCGCGCTGCAGGTGGCGAGCGAGGCGGGCATGCCGCTCATGTGCCACATCGATCACCCGCCGCCGAGCTACGAGGAGGTGCTGGAGCGGTTGCGCCCGGGCGATGTGCTCACCCACGCCTTCCGCCCGTTCCCCAACTCGCCCGCAACGCACCAGGGCACGGTGAAGCCCGAGGTGCTGGCGGCCAGGAAGCGCGGCGTCAAGTTCGACATCGGCCACGGCAAGGGCTCGTTCGCCTTCAAGACCGCGCGCGCCATGCTGGCCAACGGCTTCACTCCCGACACCATCTCCTCGGACGTGCACAAGCTGTGCATCAACGGTCCCGCCTTCGACCAGGTTACGACGCTGTCGAAGTTCCTGTGCATGGGCATGCCGCTGAAAGATGTGATCGCCGCCACCACCATCAACGCGGCCGTGGCGCTCAAGCGCCCCGAGCTCGGAAGTCTCAAGCCCGGCAGCGCCGGCGATGCGACCGTACTGTCGATCAAGCAGGGGCGCTTCGACTACGTGGACGTGGTCGGCGAGCACCTGGAGGGCGATCGCAGAATCGTATCGGAAGGCGTCGTGGTGGCCGGCCGCTGGTGGCACCCGAGATAGCGGTGATCGCAACCGTTCCCTATGCAGGCGTGGCGGCGGAGCCGATCAGAACCTCCATCTCGACAACGAACGGCCGCCGCTCGGCCGCTTCGGCAAATGCGCGCCGCACGTCCTCGCGCACGATGGCGCGCAGCTCGGGGAGAGCTTGACGTACTCCTGTCCCGAGATGCCGGCGCCAGCCGCCGTGCCGCTGAAATAGTCGTCGAACGACGCAAAGGAGAAGGTCCGAACCTCGCTCCGCACCACGACATCGGCAAAGCCGGCGCCGCGCATGAGCTCGGCAAGCCTCTCGCTAGTGCGGATCGACGCATAGCGGTTGAGCTGCTCGGCCTTGGCGGGAACGTGCGTGCCGATGACGGTGCCGATGCGTGTGAACAGCGAGCGCTCTGGCGTCGAGTTGATACCGACCCCAACCCGGCCGCCGGGCACCAGCACGCGCTTGAACTCGGCGAGACCGCGCGCGGGCTGGGCAAAGAACGCCAGGCCGAGCTGGCAAAGCACGCGATCGAAGCGCGCGGCGGGGTAGGGCAGCGCCTGACCGTCGACCTGCTCGAAGGTTATGCCGGCGTTGACGGGATTGCGCCTGGCGACATCGAGCATGGTGGTCGAGACGTCGCCCGCAACCACCTCGCCTGAAGAGCCGACGATGTCTGCGGCGGCCCGTGCCGCCGCGCCCGTTCCCGTCGCGACATCCAGCACGCGCTGGCCCGGGGCGATGTGCGCGGCAGCGATCAAGGCCGGGATGAAAGCGCCCGTCACGCGGGCGAACATCTCGTCGTAGCCAGCCGCCCCGCCCACGTAGAGGGGTTCCGACACGCTGTCCCTCCGTCTGACTGCAACAATGCTTCGAGAATACTAGCAGCGCGACGGCTCGACGGCGGAGCGTTTTCGCGCCTGCCGCCAGCGTCACACCTTGTAGCCGCCGTCGACGCTGACGCCCGTCGCCGCCACGTCGATGCCGCTGGGAGGCTGCTAAGCGGCCTTGGCCCGAGCGGCCTTGTCGAGCTCGCGCCAGGTTGCCGGGCCGACGATGCCGTCGGGCTTGAGCCCGGAGTTCTTCTGCACGCTCATGACCGCAAGCTCGGTCGCCGCGCCGAAATCCTGATCCACGGCGAGCTGGAAGCCGAGGTTGCGCAGCAGCGTCTGTAGTTCGGCCACCGCTTCGCCCTGGGAACCGCGATGCAGCGTGGGCCCGGACTTGGCCGGGGTGGCGGCCGCGACGACGATGCCTTCGACGCGAGCCAACGCGGCCTTCGCCTTGACCAGGAGCTGCCGGCGATCGGGAAGGCCGTTCAGGCCGCCGTTCACTTTCTTGGTCACCGCGATGAGGTCGTCGACATCGCAGGCGGCGTTGATCTTGCGGTCGGCCCAATACTCGCAGGCAATCGTGAGGGACAGCTTGGGCTCGGCGGCAAGCTCCGGCTCGTTCTCCAGATTGATGCCGAGCTTGTCGCCGAGGCGCTTGTAGTTCGCACGGCCCGTCAGCTGCAGCAGGCCTCGGCCCTTGTAGCGCCGGCCGTCGCCCGGATTGACGTTGCCGAGGTCCTTGCGCCCCTCGTAGGCAGCGCCAGAGGCGAACTCCTCGGTCGTGCGCAAGCCTGCCGCCTCATGGATGATCTGCGCCAGGAAGTGCGCAACACGGAGCCGGTTGTCGATCTCATATTGCGCGAGCGTGCTCTGCATCACGCCTTCGATGGCGCCGATGATGCGCTCCTGTGCTTCAGCCAGCACGCCCATGTACTTGGGAGCTATGGCGCGCAGAACGTCTCCATCGACCGCAATCATGCCCGGGCCCTTTCCTGCGCCAGCGTGCAGGGGATTGTGCAGTGAGTCGCCCGAGCCAGGGGTGAGGCCGTTGCGCAACTTGCTCAGCTAACACGGGGGAAAACCACTGGCGCGGTGCGCGCGGACAGCTTCCTGGAGTGCGAGGGCGGATTGTGCGGGCCGTGATGTGCTCGCCAGGCGCGAGCTACCGCTCGAATCGACCAGGCAGAGACATTGCGTCCCACTATTGACGCTGCCTGCCGCTGTTTCCGCCGTTGCGACTAACCCAGCGCAAAGGCGGCGCTCACACCGCGTCGGCAAGCGCCTTGCCGTTCACCCGCGTCTCGTGGGTGAGATTGTCGACCGTCACGTGCGTGTCATACCAAGTGAGCCGCGGGCGGGCGCCGAAGCGCTCGGTCAGCTCGGCAATGCGCGCTTGCGTGAACCAGGCCTCCGCCGACGCGCGGCTGTCCCAGAGGTAGACGCCGCCGGTGCCCGCGTCGCCATTGATGTAGTCCTTGCGGATCAGTCCCTTGGCGGCAAGGTTGCGGTAGATCGGGGCGCTCGACGTGCCGCCCTTCACGGCCTGCTCCTCGCTGCGCTTCGGCAGGTCGAACTGGACGATGACGATGCAGTTGCCCATGGCGGTCTCCTCACGTGTCCACCGATCATAGTGAATGTCGGAGCCTGTGGCGACCTAGTCGCCAACGTATCTGACGCTGAGCCTGACTGAAGGATCAGGTTCGGAAACGGCGGTCCAAAAGACCATGATCGTGGGTTGCAGTCTCGCGCATGAAGTAAGTCGGGTCGATCCGTAGTCCTTCGGCTTCGTGCACGCAAAGTTTGTGGACAAGCATTTGGCGTATGGAAACGAGGCGTGCAAAGCGTCGGCCTCCCCCTTGCTGGGCAGCTTCTTGCTGCAAACAAGGGCTCTCTGCGAACGATTGCTCTGTTTTGCAGGGGTAAACTGGACCACGCAGCTGAAACCCGGCAAACGAAACTTGGACTCGAACTCGAGCCTACCCTCCTTGGGATCGCCTCCAGCTGTCGGCTTGCCCTTCAGAGAGTCCAACAGGGCGGCGACCCGCTGTTTCACTTCAGTGATCTTGCTCAATTCTGCGCACTGATCCTGAGCCGCTGTCGGTGTCGACCCCAAAACGAGCAAGCCGACGATCATCAGGTTGCGAGCTAACATCCACTCCTCCCCATCGACGCTACACTAAGAGGTTCAGGGATTTTCCTCCCGGCGATTTCTGAAAGGCAAATCCCCGCGCGCCGGGCTCTCCTCGCTAGTGCCCCGGCCTGCCAGTCTTGCGGGGGCGGCCGTGGCGGTGTTTCTTCTTCTCGCGCTCGTCGGGGACGTCGATGGTCTTGACCGGTGGCTTGGGCGGGAGCGGCTTGCCGGCGACGGGCAGGCCGCGCTCGGCGTGGGGGCCCATCTCGTCGAGGGTGGGCTTGTGCGGGCCCTTGACCTGTTCGCCGTAGGCGCCGGCCTTGGTGCGGGGATCGATGTCGGGCGCGCGCGCGGGGATCGGGCGGTTGGCGGCCGAGCCCATCTCGTCAAGCGCGGGTTTTCGCGCGCGGGTGCCGGGCGTGACGGTGGTTTGCGAATAGGTGGGCTGTACCGGCTGGTACTCGCGCTGGATGCGCGAGCCAGCCTGCTGCCCCTCGCCCTGACCCTGTCGTGAAGAACGGGGAGAGGGAGAGCGGGGCATGTTGGCCTTCGGGCCGTATTTGCGTTCCCCCGCAAAGGCGCCGGCGCGCTCCTCGACGTCGGTCTGGCGGGCGAGGGGGTCGTCGGCCACGGCCAGCTCGGTCTCCCGCAGGCGCTTGACCTCGTCGCGGAGGCGGGCGGCGGTCTCGAACTCCAGGTCGGCGGCGGCCTCGCGCATCTTCTTCTCGAGGTTGGCGATGACGGCCTCGAGGTTGTGGCCGATCAGCGGCTTGCCTTCCTCGGCCAGCCCCGTGTCGACCGTCACGTGGTCCTGCTCGTAGACCGAGGACAGCAGGTCTTGGATGTTGTGCTTGATGCTCTCCGGCGTGATGCCGTTGGCCGTGTTCCAGGCCGTCTGCTTCTCGCGCCGGCGGTTGGTCTCGGCGATGGCGCGCTCCATGGAACCGGTCATCTGGTCGGCGTAGAGGATGACCTTGCCGTCGACGTTGCGGGCGGCGCGGCCGATGGTCTGGACGAGACTGGTCTCGCTGCGCAGGAAACCTTCCTTGTCGGCGTCCAGGATGGCCACCAGCGCGCATTCGGGGATGTCGAGGCCCTCGCGCAGCAGATTGATCCCGATCAGCACGTCGAAAGCGCCGAGCCGCAGGTCGCGGATGATCTCGATGCGCTCCAGGGTCTCGATATCGGAGTGCATGTAGCGCACGCGAATGCCCTGCTCGTGCATGTACTCGGTGAGGTCCTCGGCCATGCGCTTGGTGAGCGTGGTGACGAGCGCGCGGTAGCCTTTCTTCGACACCTGGTGCACCTCGTCGATCAGGTCGTCGACCTGAGACTTGGCGGGGCGGATCTCGACCGGCGGATCGATCAGGCCGGTGGGGCGGATCACCTGCTCGACGAAGCTGCCGCCGGTCTGCTCCAGCTCCCACGATCCCGGCGTCGCCGAGACGTAGGTGGTCTGCGGCCGCATGGCGTCCCATTCCTCGAAGCGGAGCGGGCGGTTGTCCATGCACGAGGGCAGGCGGAAGCCGTACTCGGCCAAGGTGGCCTTGCGCCGGTAGTCGCCGCGGAACATGCCGCCGATCTGCGGCACGGTGACGTGGCTCTCGTCGACGAACACCAGGGCGTTGTCGGGCAGGTACTCGAACAGCGTCGGCGGCGGCTCGCCGGGCTGGCGGCCGGTGAGGTAGCGCGAGTAGTTCTCGATGCCGGCGCAGGAGCCGGTCGCCTCCATCATCTCCATGTCGAACACGGTGCGCTGCTCTAACCGCTGCGCCTCCAGCAGGCGGCCCGAGGCGTACAGCTCGTTCAGCCGCTCCTTGAGTTCCGCCTTGATGGACTTGATCGCTTGTTGGAGCGTCGGCTTGGGCGTGACGTAGTGCGAGTTGGAGTAGACCTTGATCAGTTTCAGCTCATCGGTCTTCTGCCCCGTAAGCGGGTCGAACTCGGTGATGGACTCCACCTCGTCGCCGAACAGCGAGATGCGCCAGGCGCGATCCTCCAAGTGGGCCGGGAACAGCTCCACGGTGTCGCCGCGCACGCGGAAGGTGCCGCGGATGAAATTGGCGTCACTGCGGCGGTAGTGCAGGGCGACGAGGTCGGCGAGCAATTGTCTTTGCGACAAGGTCTCGCCGGTCTGCACGGTGAAGGTCATGGCCGTGTAGGTCTCGACCGAGCCGATACCGTAGATGCACGATACGGACGCCACGATGATCACGTCGTCGCGCTCCAGCAGCGAGCGCGTGGCGGCGTGGCGCATGCGATCGATCTGCTCGTTCACCGACGATTCCTTCTCGATGTAGGTGTCGGTGCGCGGCACGTAGGCTTCGGGCTGGTAGTAGTCGTAGTAGGAGACGAAGTACTCGACCGCGTTGTCGGGGAAGAAGCCCTTGAACTCGCCGTAGAGCTGGGCGGCGAGCGTCTTGTTGGGCGCCAGCACCAGGGCCGGGCGCTGGGTACGCGAGATCACCTGCGCGGCGGTGAAGGTCTTGCCGGAGCCGGTGACGCCGAGCAGCACTTGATCCCTTTCGAGCTTCGCCACTCCGTCCACCAGCTCCTGGATGGCGGTTGGCTGGTCCCCTTTGGGCTCGTACTCCGACACCAGCTTGAAGGCGACGCCGCCCTCGGACTTCTCCGGCCGCGGCGGCCGGTGCGGGATGAACTGCGGCAGGCTGCCCGACACCAGCGGGTGCGCCGCGATCATCGGCTGCTCGGCCAGGACGGCCTTGGCCCGCTCGGAGCGCTCGTGCGGCTTGGCGAGGATGGCGTTGAGCGACGCCGTCATGCTCTCGATGCTGCGGCTCGGCGGGCCGACCTGGCGCAGGGCGGGGAGCGTGGACGGAGCCTGCGGCAGGAACGGCGCCTGCGGCGCCTCGGCGAAGCCCTGCGCCGTGGACCGCTTGGTCTCCGGCGTGCCGCCGGCGCGCTCTAGGGGCGGCGCGGGCGGCTTGCCCGACTTGCCGCGCGACGGGCGCGGTCTGGGGGTGCTATCGCGGGGAGGGCGGGGCATGGACGCAATATATGGGCCGGTCGATCCGACTCGGCAACCGTGCAGCGGAGGTGGCCGCCAGGCTGCTGACAATGGCGCCAATGCCTTGGTGGGGCTGCAATAAGCAAGCAAGAAACCCGGGGAATTGCGCCCACCGTCACGGCTGGAGGAATGGCATGACCCGCGACGCCAGCCCCGCAGAGCCAAAGCCCGAGGCGCCCGCCGGCATCGCCGCGCGGATCGGCACGATCCTAGCGCACGGCTTGTTCGCGCTCGTCGGCTTGCTGGGCCTGCTCATGCTCTACGTCGGCCTGCGGCTGCTCATGACCGGCGAGCGGGAGTTTGGCGCCGGCCCGCGGGTGGTCGTGAGCGGCGATCCCTGGGGCACTGGCCTGCTGTCGGCGGCGCTGGGCTTCATCTTCGCCACCGTCGCCGTCGGCGCCCTCTACTACGTGTACCTCAGAGAGCCGCTGCGGCGGGTCCGGCGGCGGGCCCTTGAGGCGCGCTACCAGAAGCAGCCGTGGATGCTGCGGCCGGACTGGGCGGCGCGCCGGGTGGTGGATTCCGATTCCAGCATCGTCGCGATGATCTTCATGTGGGTGTGGTCCGCGGTCTGGTGGGGCGCGCTCCTGCTCATCTGGAGCGTGAACCGCAACCAGGTCCTGGCCGCGGTGACGGCCTCGTGGGGAGCGGCCGCGCTCGCACTGATCTTTTGCCTGCCGGCCGTCGTCGGCCTCCTGATCGCCGTGGCCCTGACGGTCGCGTGGCGCCACGGCCGGTCGGTGCTGCGTATCGACACGCTGCCGGGCCGGCTCGGCGATCGCTTCCGCGGCACGCTGGCGCGCTTCAGCAAGCGGCCGGCGGCGCTGGAGGCGGAGATCGCGTGCGAGCGCATGACCTGGGTGACGCAGCACGAGGACGGCGAGACGTCGGACGAGCTCGAGGGCGAGATACTGTGGAGCGAGACGCACGCGCTCGACACCTCGCGCCTCATGCTCAGCGGGGGCGCCGGCGCCGCCAAGGTGCCGCTCGACCTGCCGCTGCCCGCCGACCAGCCGCCGAGCGCCGTCGACGACAAGGGCGAGGGTATCGTGTGGCGGCTGACGGTGTGGGAGGTGCGCGACGACGCCGGCCGCCGGGACGGCGGCGACGGCAGGGATGTCGGGACGCTGTTTTCGGCGAGCTTCGAGGTGCCGGTGTTTGGGGGGTAGGGGGCTAATCCTCCGGCATGGGCGGGTCACGAGCGCTGGTTGCGGGGAGATATATGGCGCGCCCGGCACCGCGGCCCAAGTGAAGGAACTTCCCGGGCGCGCACTCCTGACAACCCACAGGAACCACGCAACGCAAAGTGGCCCAGAATCGTCATGCAGAGTATGTGTCGCGTGGATCGTCCCTATTGTGCGGGCGTGGCGGTCGGAGGGCCGCCGCCTTGCTGGGAAGTCTAGGTTACCTGGCCATATTTGGCGCATCGCTTGCTGGATATGTGGGCCTCGGACCGTGGGTTGTTGCAGCCGCTGCGATAGCGTTGGCGTCGTTGTCACGCGCCGAGCATGCATACACATACGATCGTGGCCGAGACCTCGGCCTGTACCGAATTGTTGATTCAGTAATGTTGCGCAGCATCTTCAATGCCACGATCGCGAGCGCCGCAGCCTATGGGTTCGGCTTCCTGATGCGGATCATTTAGGCCAGCAGCCAATCCTTGTCGTAGTCCCCGGCTTTTGCACGCTCGACGCGCTTCAGGCCTGCGCGTGCTTCAGCCCTCAGCGTCTTCTTTTCGAACGGCACGAACCAAGATCTCTTGGGCAAGCGTGCTAGAACATCGCCGTACGCGCTTTCCGCGGTTGAAAGATGTGAGGCCTCCCGAGGCCCGAAGCCTCGCATATGGGCGACCCACCCGGCCACAAAATGGATCTCTGCATGCTCGATCGCATCCCAATTAGTGAAGGGCCCATATCGTCCTCGAAGCTGAACTGAGCACTCGGGATCTTGTTGGTTAGCAATCAAACCCCATGCAGCGCCGGCACCCGCGTCACCCGCATTGGCCTGAAGAATCTGGGCGCGAAATCGTTTGGCGCGCGCAATCGTCAAATCTCGGCGCTGCTGATCCCCAAATGTCTCTGCGATCTCCTCAAGATCGACATAGGCCTGCAAGGCCTCGGGCCGCCTACGCAGCCGTAGCAGCTGAAACGCCTCACACTCTTTGGCAACGACATCGCGGTCGTGGGTCCGGAATTGCAGTACCCTCCGGAATTCTCGGAGCGCGGCATAGTCATGAGCCCACGCCCGCGCACGATCTTGCTCGTTCCGAGCTCGCGCAGTTGCCACCGCCCCTGCAAGTAAATGAACCTGCGTCTGCTGCTCTACCAGCGATTGCAGCGCGGCACGCGCAATCTGTTGACGATTGCGGATGCCCTTCAAAACCCTGCTCAACTTCCTCTGCGCCTGCCGTTCAACTGAAGAAAACCGGACGCATCCGGTTCTTGCGAGGATGTCGTGCAGCTCTATTGCAAATGCCGGCTGAGGGAGCGCAGGAGTTCTGCCGGGCCTGAGAATTGCTTCGACGGTCTGAGCGCTGGCCGGCCCCAACCGCGCGTCACTCTCTCGGATATATTCTTCGAGGCGCTTGTGAAGAATGCGCTCGCGGTAGATCCACCAACGGTACACAGCAAACGAGAAGCTGGCGATCGCGACGATCTTTTCGCCATGCTCCCTTAGAAACTTGATGACTTGGCCGCCAGCCTGGTTCCATAGGCCGTCCACAAGTTCGAGTACCTGCTTAAGTGCGTGAGAGTTGTTCGAAAGCCAGCTGAGAAGTTGGCATACTGGCTCACTAGAACCGCAATCCATTGACGCCCCCAACACCAACACGCCCCAAGCAATGAGTGAACTATGCGTTGCCTGCTAATCCTTGTACAGCGGGGTCCAAGTCGTCCGTGTATCCGTGGTGCTTATATGCATCGCGTTCCTGGACCTTGCTGTGTTACCGACCCACTAGGGGCGCCCTACCATTGAAGTGACGTGGGTCCCGGCCTGGTCCCGCTCGCACGCTTCGCGGCGAGCGGCGCCGGAATGACGTTGTGGGGCGCGCGTGCGTGTCGCTGAAAAATCCGCGGCTCGGCTTCGTGTGCACCGCGCAGACCACGGACGGGCAGCACGGGCTGTCGGGCTATTTCCTGGAATACGAGCGCGAGCTGGCGCCCGACGAGCGGCTGCAGTTCAGGCCGGGCGAGCTGCCGCCGCCGTTCGATCCGGCAGCCGCGCCGCGCCTGCCCGATGCGTGGACGGCCCAGCGCCTCGCCAAGGCCAGCCGCAACTACGCCATGGAGTACATACGCTCGGGGCTGCCGCGGCTGGCGGAGATTTTCGGTCCGGCGGAGGCGGCGCACCTGGGGCGCGTCACCGGGCGGCTGGTCGGCGCGCAGCTCTACAGGGAGACGGCGGCGCTGCTGGGCATCGACGCCGGCAGCGGCGCGGAAGGCTTCGGGCGGTTCATGGCGGCGCTGGCGGCAGGCGAGGGCGATGCGGCGACGATCGAGGCGGCTGCCGACGGCGGCGGCATCATCGTCTCGCGCGAGGGCTGGCGGCTGATGCGCGGGCTGGAGCCGCTGTCGCCGGCGGTGTTCGACGGCTGGAACGGGCTGCTGGAGGGCGCCATCGCCGTGCACGACCGCTTTCTGCTGCTGGAGGTTCTCGCGCGGGCCGACCTCGGCGACGCCGCCACCGTGTGGCGCATCCGCCGACGGGGGTGAACGCAGACGCGGCGGCGGCCCCGGATCAATCGGGGCTGCGATTGCGCCAGCTCGACCAGTGGCGGCCGCTGGCAAGCGCGATGAAGCGTGGGCCGATGTCGACGTGGATGTGCTCCATGCCGGCGTAGGTCATGATGCCGCCGCTGGTGTGGTTGGCGATCAGCCATTCCAGGATCGCCGCTTTTCGCGCGGCGCCCGCCTTGAAGTCGACGGCGTTGCCGCTGGCGTGGCGCGAGGGCCGCGCGGTGCCGGCGATGAAGGCGCCGGGGCGGCAGGTCGACACCACCTGAACGGGGCCGAAATTCTGCTCGATGCGGTTGAGCAGCCCGCGCGCGGCCGGCGTCAGGCAGGAGCGGGGAGCCTCCGGGGAGTCGCGCGGGGGCCCGCCGGCGTGTCGGCGGGAGCGTGCAGCGCCGCCGGGATCACCTCGGGCACGAGATACGCACTGTTGACCCAGCCTGCGGTGGCGTTGTGCTGCACGGGACACCAGCGCGAGCGGCACTCGGACGTGATGGCGATGCCACCGCT
This sequence comes from uncultured Alphaproteobacteria bacterium, assembly GCA_963756735.1. GTDB lineage: Bacteria > Pseudomonadota > Alphaproteobacteria > Rhizobiales > Hyphomicrobiaceae > AWTP1-13. The sequence goes on along the minus strand of CAVWOY010000013.1, from coordinate 170,577 downwards.
GCCGGGCGCCAGCGCGCCGACAATGTCGTGATCGGGCGACGGCCCCGCGCGCACGTTGAGCACATCGTCGGTGCGCACGTTGGCGACCTTGAACAGTGCCGGTGGCCGCGCGGACCCAGGATGCGCCGTCGCGTGCGGCTGCGCATCGGCCTGCTGCGCCGACACGGTCCCGGCGTGGGCCGCCGGCCAGGCACTGGTGGCGGGCTGCGCGGGGACACGCGGGCCGGGCTGGTCAGCAGGCGCGGCGGCGGCACGACGCACGATCAGCGACGGCACGAGAGCGGCCGGTAGCTGCGGCGCGGGAGGCTCTTGGGCCGCCTGCGGCGGCTGCGGCCCGGCCTCGGTGGCCTCCAGGACCTCGCCCTCGGGCGTATGTGCACCGGCGCCTGTCGTCTCCGCCGCGGGCGGCTGCGCCCAGCGCGGCATGCGCCCGGGCTGCAACAAGGATGGCGCAGCGGATGCCTCGATCACGGCCGGCACCGTGATCTTGGCAGTCCCCGCGCCGCCGTCCGCGCTCTGCCAGCGCAGGGTGCGGCCGTGCCGGCTCAGCCAGATGCAGCGCGGCTCGGCGTTGAACCAGCGGCTCCAGCGGTGGCAGAGCTGATCGGCGGAAACCCACCAGCGCCCGGTATCGGTGGCGGCGCCGAGATACCAGGCCAGGCCCCCCGCTTGCCCGGTGATCCGGCCGTCGCGGCCGTAGCTCACCGGCAGCTTGGTGCCGGCCGGCGTGTCGACCTCCACCGTGGCGCCGGCGACGAGCTCGCCGATCTGCTGGCCGGAAAGCCCAGCAGGCGAGTGCCCATAGGCCTGCTGAGACAGGGCCTGCTGAGACTGGGCCTGCGACTGAGCTGCGGCCAAGCTCGCCGCGCCGAGGCAAGCGGCCGCAAAGATCGGCTTGAGCACCAAATCCCCCGACAATGCTCAGGTGAATCAATCCGCTACGAACGGCACCGTGGACGCCGAGTGTGGCGGCAAAAGGGTAAGAGATGCTTAGTGCGCGCCTTCACCCCTGCTTGGCCGCCCGTTTCGGCGGCACGTCGGGCGGCAGGCTCACCCAGGGGTGGCGGCACTCCTCCCACACGGCGATCGCCGGCGGCGGAAAGAAAGGGTCGGCAAACGTGCCGATGGCCACCGCCACGAACCCGGGGAAGCCCTCGCCGGTCCAATACACGGTGGAGCCGCACACCGGGCAGAAGCGGAAGGTGAGCGCATTGCCGCTCTCGGCCTTGCGCGTCCACTCGGTGGCGCGGCCCGCAACCGTCACCTGCTCGCGGGCGAAACGCGCCTGGTTGCTCACCACCGCGCCGGTGCGGCGCTGGCATTCGTAACAATGGCACATGGAGATGCGCGCGGGCTCGCCGTCGATCGTAAGGCTGAGCTGGCCGCAACTGCAGGCGGCGCGTCGGGTGGTCATATGGGGCTCCACGATGGTGAGGTGCACCAGTGTAGCCGGGACGCAGGCCGGAGGGCTACGAGGCCAACACTGCGGCGGCGCCTGTCGCCCCCACCCAGGTCGTCTAGTCAATGACATGGCGCGATGGGCTCGTCCGTTGCCCGAGGCAAAACGGAAAATGTCGTGCTCCGTCGGAGGCTTGCCGTTTGCGACCCCACGTCGGACATCTCATGCTGCAGTCAAATGCGGAAAATAAACAGAAAGACCCAGAATCCAGGAAAGAAGCAGATAGTGACGAGAAGCAAAATGACGATATTCCAACCGATCTCATTCAAGTCGGTTGGGCGCGCCTCAGAATAGAGCCCGAAGGTGTGCGCCACATACCAGGCTATCGCGAAGGACGCCACAATGGGGAAGGTTAGGTAGGGCTGCCCCACGATGAGCAAGGCGCCCACCGTAAGGATGTAGGCGGCTTTCTCTGCAAGCCACATCCGCTGTAGCCAGCGCACGCCGCCAATCTTTTGCGCGCCAGCCAGCAACCCGACCGTGATAGCCGTCAGGGGAACAACGATGTAAACAACTGTCTCAAACACGGGATTGAAGCCCACTGAGGGGGAACCAAGAGCTGTAACGGTAGGGTGGGTCACATACGATTTGCTGCGAGGGCGGAATGATCGTTCCTCATCTGATGAAGTGGTCCGAGTGGGCGCGTCTCGGTGATGCATAACGGATCATGACTCGCAGCGTCGATGTCAAGGGCCAAAGCCAGACGCTCAGGGCGCCACAACTGAAGATGGTGCTGCCGATCTCGTAAGGTGGACTTGCTGTGCAGGCCGTACGCTCGTCAGCGAGCGGGCCCCACACAAGAAGCTGGGGAAACGGTGGAGGCCGTGCTTCCCGCAGCCATCCATCCTTGCTCCCAAGGGGCATCCGGGCGAGCGTCACTTGAACAGCTCGCGCCGATCGCGGTTGGCCTCGCCGGCCGAACCCTGGGGCGGGACACACTTTCCCAAATTGGAGATAGCGATAATACTTGGATTCCGTTCTGGGAGGGCCCAATGGCGTGGTTCGAATGGTATATCTACCTGGTTGTCGCCTACTCATTTGTGGCACCGGTGCTGCCATTGCTCTTTGCCCGCAACACCTGGATGGAAGGCGTGTGGGCTACGCGATTTACGCTGCTGGGCCTGGTGTCCTTCATGCCTCGCTCTGGCCCGCTTGCACTTTTGTGATGTGCGGCGGTCCGGGCGCAGTTCTTCTGCTAATGGTGTGGTTGGCGGGTGTAGTTTCTGCCGTCGTCACCTTGATTTTTGCGGCTATCGCGGCTCACCCTGGGGCGCGGGAACCTGACGAATAGTGGCCAGTGGGCATAATCATTGGCCGGGTAACACTCTCATTTCGCGAAACCCTTTACGGCCTTCGAGAGTTGTTTAGCCAGCGCACCGGGCAGCCTCTTCGAAAACACGTCGGCCAAGGCCTGGTAGTACCAGCACTGGTCAGCCTTACCACTGATGAACCGTTCCCAGAGCGCATCGCCGTGGGCACGATAGTCACAGAGGACGGCTTCGGCATTGTGGGTCTTGTCGGCGAGGGCCACGAGCAGGGATTGCGCCGGCTTGGAAGCCAAATTAGCGAGGTAGGATTCCTTGCGCGGTTTCCATTCTGGCTTCTCATGCTCTGAGTGCTCGGGCCATGCGTCGGTGCAGTCGTCCACGATTTTGGCAACGGCATCGCCTCGCGCCAGGCTTTCGTCTTCGTCTTCGACCAATCGCACTTGCCTGACCGGTAAGGCTGGTTGCCCAGCTTTGAGACGATGCCCTCAAGGCCCAGCCGCTCGCACTCGGCGAGCAGTTTCTCTGCGTCGGCAAACGATTCCGAGAACCGCACAAAGCTGTTGTGCCTCGCGTGAGCAATATCGAGGGGGAGGCTAGGCCAAAAGAAGCCCGCCGCAGGCGACGGGTCGAGTTGGGACGGACATCAGCTTACTAAGGTTGAGGCTTACTGAGGTTGAGGCTTCCCGGGAGAGGGTGTCGGTGCCGTCGGAGCAGGCGCAGGAGAGACGGCTGGCCGTTGAACCCTCGGGGAGTCATCCCGCATTGCGGTCCCGGTCGTTGTCTCGCCGCGCGGCCAGAAAGCAAAAAGGCCGACGACAATCACGATGGCGGCGACGATACCTAAGATGACGCCGGTGTCGTCGGCCGAGCGCCCTCGAAAGTTTGGGTCTCTTTGGTCCATGGTGGTTCTCCTGAGAATTTCAGGCTTAACTCGGCTCATTCGCGCTGGTTCCGCGATCTTTTTGGCTCGCGGCGAGTTAGGTGCATTTCCCTCCGACGTGCACTCTCATGGCTCTGACCTCGAACTAAGGTAGCTGCCATCCAACTCCCCTTTTTTTTGGCAATCCCCGCTCCGTTCATCCGTGAAACTTTGCATCCTCGCACGCGTTTACCCTTACGCACTAACACCAAGAGAACGCCTCTCGATCATGAACAGGAGCAAAGCCATGAACTTCAAGACCTGGCTGCTCGGTGCAGCTACCGCTGTGGCCCTCGCCGCCGCCGGACCCACCGCTCAAGCTGCGCCGCTCAGCAACGTTCAAGCCAATGGCGCTGTTGAACACAACTCAGCAGTGCAGAATGTAGCTTGGGTCCGTCGCTGCCACTGGCACCGTGGACACCGTCACTGTCGCCGGGTGTGGCGCGACGCCCACTTCTATAACGAGCCCGACTACTACGGCGGTCCCTACTATGGCTATGGCCCGTCCTTTGGCTTCTCCTTCGGCGGAGGCCGACACGGACATCACCATCACCACCATGGTCATGGACATCATCGCCGCTAAAGCATGAGTGGCTCAGCACGAGTTTAGTGGTGTCTTGAAAGAACAGCGGACCAGCCTCAATTGTTGGTTCGCTTCTTTCGCGAGTACGGGTTGCGCGCAAGCTGGATGCGTTGATTGTGCGGCGTGGTCGGCCCAAGAGCTGCGTTTCCGACAACGGCACGGATTTTGTAGCGCCGAACCCACTAGCTTCTGCAGCTTCGCCCGACGCTGGATCAAAGGCAGGAGCCGTGAGCTCTCGCCATCGAGCTCGAGCAGGTCGAATGCCCAGGCGCAGAAGTCCTCGGGCTTGACCCGTGCGACCGTGCAGCGCGCCGAAGTCGGGCACGAACTCACCATTCATCGGGCGCCGGCATCACTTCCGCATTTGGATGTGAACCGGACATGGTCGGCGCCGTCGACCGGGGATCGACCCCCCAACCGCGCCTACCCCGCCTAAGCTGCCCGCCAGTCGCCGCGCTCCAGCAGCAGCGACACGAGCGTGCCGGCGATCAGCGCCCAGAACGGCGCGCCGATGTTGAAGATCGGGATGCCGGCCACCGTGACCAGAAACGTCACCAGCGCGCCCAGCGCAAAGCGCCCCTGGAACGACACGGTGAACGCCGTCTGCAGCACCCTGAGCATTGCCAGGCCCGCCAGCGTGGCGATGAAGGCCGGCGGCGTCGCCAGCATCAGCCGCGTCACCAGTGGCGCGAAGAGGCCGAACGCGATCGCCAGCACGCCCACGACGACGCCCGCCGTGTACTGGGTACGCTTGTCGCCGCCCGCGGAGATGATGGCGTTGACCGGGCCGGTGAGGCAGGTCGAAATCGCACCGACGAGCGCCGAGACAATCGAGGAGACGCCGCAACCAACGGCAATCGCATTGACGGGCGGAGCATGGCCGGCAGCCGTCAGCACGGCGATGCCCTGCCCGTTCTGCACCACCAGCACGGTGATGGCGAGCGGCACCACCAGCTCGGCCATCGCACCCCAGGAGAATTGCGGCACCTGCAGCACCGGCGCCGCGACCATGCCGGCCGTGTCGAGGCCCGGCGCGAAGGTTCCGGCGAGCCAGATCGCTGCAACCCCCGCGACCAGCGCGGCCAGCATCGGCGGCAGGCGCGCCGCCAGCGGCGGGACGGCGCTCACCAGCATGAACACCGCCGTCATGGCGGCGGCGATGACGAGGTCGGCCTGGAACGCGCGCACCCAGTCGAGCCCGAACTGCAGGAACACGCCGGCCACCATGCCCATCACGACCGGCATCGGCACCGCGCTCATGGCCCGCTGCACCAGGCCCAGCGCGCCCAGCGCCACCATCAAGAGACCGGTGGCGATGTAGGCGCCGACCACCTCGGGGAACGACAGGTGCCCCAGCGCGGGGCCCACCAGCACCGTGCCGGGAATGGTCCAGAAGAACACCAGCGGCTGGCGCCAGGCGAAGCTGAAGCCGATGCTCATGGCTCCGTTGAAGGCGAGCGAGCCGAACACCCAGGAGGCGATCTCGGCCTCCGACAGGCCGCCGCGGGTGCCGGTCGCCAGAATGATCGCAAGCGGGCCCGAGGCGGCGAACAGGAAGCCGACCACGGCATTGGCGACGTGCGCCAGGGTGATGTCGCGCCAGAGGCTTGGGCCGGGCGCGGCGGCGGCGGGGCTGTCGGCGGGCATCGGGAAAGCGGGTTGGCGGGTGATGGGCCCCCAGGGCGCCCCAGGGCGGCTCTATGGATCATGGGCCAGCGGCAGGGTGCGAGGCAAGGGCGGCGCAGGATGGCGCCTCGGTTAGGCGACGCTTAACCGGTGGCGTGCTTCACTCGGGGCTTGGTCTCGCGTTCTGTCCGCGTCCAGTCCAGTCCAGTCCACAAGTGAGTGGTCCCATGTGTCCGTTGCGTTGTCGCAGCGCACAGTTGCTCCTTGTCGCCGCCATCCTGCCGCTTGCCGCCCTCGCCGGGTGCGCGGCCGACGCGTCCCGCATGCCGACCGGCTCCGTGCCTGGCTCGGCGCCCGGCAGACAGCTGCTCCCCAATCCACTGCGTGCAATCCTCGCCGCCGACGGCGCGCTGTCGGACCACGAGGCCGAGATGGTGATCGCGCAGGCCACCGCCCAGCACGAGATGCGCAAGCCGTGAGCGTGTCCGTCAGGCGATGACGGGCAGCTCGTCGATGTCGTAGGCGTGGGCGATGGCGCGCCCGGTGGCGGGATCCTCGAGGCGCATCTCGAAGCGCGCTGCGGGGCGGACACCGCCGATGGCGTTGAGGGTGCCGCTCATCATGACGGTGCCGGGTTGCAGCGGCTTGCCGTAGCGCTGGATCAGATCGTCGGGCGTGCGCATGAGCGCAAGCGCGCCCTGCTGGTAGAGCACGCGCTCGCCGCCGATCGTCGCGTGCGCGCTGAGCTCCAGGCTGTCCCAGCGCCCGCGCAGCTCGTCGAGCTGCCACAGCGTGCGGCCCAGCACCTTGCCGGCGAGCTGCTTGGACAGCGCCACGCCCTGCGCCTCGGCCTTGCGGTCGGTCTGGTCGGAGCCGACGGTGACCCAAAGCCCGTCGTCCATGGCGACGATGACGTACTCCGCCTCGCCCGAGGTGTCGGGGCCCAGCACCTCTAGCCGGTCGGTCTGCGAGACGAGCGACGCGCTGACCCGATAGAACAGCGGAAAGGTCGAGGGCGGCGGCACGCCGTGCTCGGCCAGCTCCGCCATGTGCGCGCGCACGGAGGCCTCCTCGCGCGCCGACCAGCCGGCGAGGATCAGATGCCGGCAGTCGAACAGCACCTCGTCGGTGCCGTCCGCGCAGAAGCGTTCGAATGCCAGCATCGGGTGCCTGCTCCAGAAAATGGGTTGCCGGTCAGATCGGACGGGCTTCGATGATACTCAGCCCCGCCGCCGTCGGTGCAGAGCCTACAAGCTCGAAACGGGCTTGCGCCAGGAGCCTGCCGAACTCGCTGCGAGAGCGCTCACGTCCGCCCGGCGTCATCACCAGCATCTCCAAATCCAGAAGAAACGGCTCGCTCGCATCGATGGGCTGGCCCATCTCCGGTAGCTCGCGTTCGACCAGCAGCAGCTTGTCCGCCGGGGTTATTGCCTTTCTGCAGTTGGCGAGAATGGTCGCCGCCCGCACATCATCCCAGTCATGAATGACGGTTTTCATCACATAGGTGTTTCCGCCGGCGGGAATGTGATCGAAGAAGCTACCGCTAACGATTTGCACCCGGTCCAGAACGCCCCGATCCCTGAACACCTGCGTGGCGTGCGCGACGACATGGGGCAGATCGAACAGGACACCGCGCAGCGAAGCATGGGCTGCAAGGATTGCGGCGAGCAGCTCTCCCGTTCCGCCGCCCACATCGACGATCACCCCCGCGTCCGAGAAGTCCATGGCGCCGAGAACTGCCGATATTTGCGCGACCGAGATGCCGCGCATCGCCTGGTCATGGACTTCCGAGTCCTCCGGATGGGCCGCATAGAAGTCGAACAACTGCATGCCGAGCGTCCGCTCGGCACCGCCACCGCCTGCATTTACGCTGCCAAGCAGGTCCGACCAGCAGCGCCAGCGGACGTCTCCGGTCATGAACAGCACGGCTGCCCGATATGATCCCGGCGCATCGCTGCGCAGCAGCTCGCTGGTGGAGGTGAGGGAGAACTCGCCCGTGCCGGCCTCGGCGAAAACGCCGAGCGCGCACAGCGCTCGCATCACGCGGCGCAGCGCGCCCGCGTCTGCGCCGGTGACGCTGGCCAGCTCGACGCCGGTCATGGGCTTGCGCGCGAGGTGGTCCGCAACATTGAGCTTGGCCGCAACATAGAGAGCCTGCGAAGCCCGCATGCCGAAAGCTATTCGGCGCAGGGCACCGGCGGCTTGAGCATGGGATTGGGGTGGCATATCGGCTCCTGGTGCTCAGTATCTTCCACGGCCGACGGCTGGGCGCCAATGCCGCTTGCGATGGTCAATCGACGATGAAAAGTCTGGCTCCTGTGCGCGTGGAGGAACGGTGAGCGGCGTCGCCGTAGTCGGAGACCTGATAGCTCATTCCGGCCGTGAGCTTGAAGGTCCGGCCGTCGCGCAGCTCGGTCTCAAGCTCGCCCTCGATCACATAGAGCACGTGCCCGCGGTCGCACCAGTGATTTGCCGCATAGCCCGGTGAATACTCGACCATGCGCACGCGCAAGTCGCCGATGTTGAAGGTGCGCCAGGTCGCCTTGCCCGTCTCACCCTCATACTCGGTTGCCGGCATGGCGGCCCAATCGGTCACCGTGAACGGCAGGGCTGGGATCTTCATGCATCGACCTCTGCGTGCATCTAGCTCTTGCGGAACGTGAGGGTCACGTAGGCCAGCACGGCAATGAGGATCGGCAGACCCAACCCAATGTCGAGCACGAACAGCAGCGCGTCGAACAGATATTGCGTCTGTTCCGGCTCGGTCGTCGGCCGACTGCCTGGCCAGCCGGGCCAGTCCGACCAGAGCCTGACGCCCAGGAACAGCAGCACGAACGAGATGAGAATTATGCTGTAGCTGATGCGCACGAAGGTGGAGAGCGACGACCGGTTCTTGTCGTAGAACGTGCTCTCGCGGCTGAACGCGATCTTGGATGGATGAATGTCCAGCTCCTCGCGGATCTCCTGCTCCAGCCGGGCTAGATAGCTGTAGTTGCGCTTGATGGTCGAAAACCGATGGTGCAGGTTCACGATGATGTAGAACGCAGCCATGATCGAGATGACATTGAATATCCGGTAGAAGTTCACCTTGGCCCACGCCTCCCTGGCGGCATCGCTCTTGGGCCCGATGGTGTCGATGGCAAGCTGGGAGGCCAGCTCCTTGTTCAAGGCCAGGTAGGTCGCCGCGATCAGCACCAGAATGAAAAGAATGAACAGCCGGTTGCGCTCGTATTCGAAGCGATGGGTAACCCTGTAGGTCTCCTGGTAGTGGTCGAGCATCCCCTCTTGTTTCACGGACACAGTCCTCCCCAACGCAACAATCGAACGCTTAAAGAAAGGTCCGCCGCTTCAGAAGAACGCCTGAATCCCCGTCTGCGCGCGGCCGAGGATCAGCGCGTGCACGTCGTGCGTGCCCTCGTAGGTGTTCACCGTCTCCAGGTTCGCCGCGTGGCGCATCACGTGGTACTCGATCTGGATGCCGTTGCCGCCGTGCATGTCGCGCGCCACCCGCGCGATGTCCAGCGCCTTGCCGCAGTTGTTGCGCTTGACCAGCGAGATCATCTCCGGCGCCATCCTGCCCTCGTCGAACAGGCGGCCGACGCGCAGCGCGCCCTGCAGCCCCAGCGCGATCTCGGTCTGCATGTCGGCGAGCTTCTTCTGCACCAGCTGGGTGGCCGCGAGCGGCCGGCCGAACTGCTTGCGGTCGAGCGTGTACTGGCGCGCGCGCTGCCAGCAATCCTCGGCAGCACCCATGGCAGCCCCAGGCGATGCCGTAGCGCGCGCGGTTGAGGCAGCCGAACGGCCCCGCCAGCCCCGACACGTTGGGCAGCAGGTTCTCCTCCGGCACCACCACGCCGTCCATGACGATCTCACCAGTGATGGAGCAGCGCAGGGATGAGCTTGCCGCCGATCTTGGGCGCCGACAGCCCCTTCATGCCCTTCTCGAGGATGAACCCGCGGATCTTGCCCTCGTGCGCGGCCGACTTGGCCCACACCACGAACACGTCGGCGATCGGCGCATTGGAGATCCACATCTTGGTGCCGGTGAGCCGATAGCCGTCGGCGACCTTCTCGGCGCGCGTGGTCATGCTGCCGGGGTCGGAGCCGGCGTCGGGCTCGGTCAGGCCGAAGCAGCCGACCCATTCGCCGGAGCCGAGCTTGGGCAGATATTTCTCGCGCTGCGCCTCCGAGCCGTAGGCGTAGATCGGATACATCACCAGCGAGGACTGCACGCTGTTCATGGAGCGATAGCCGGAATCGACCCGCTCCACCTCGCGCGCCACCAGCCCGTAGCTCACGTAGTTGGCCCCCGCGCAGCCGTACTTCTCGGGGATGGTCACGCCGAGCAGGCCGAGCGCCCCCATCTCGGTGAAGATCGCGCGGTCGGTCTTCTCCTCCAGGTAGGCCTCGATCACCCGCGGCAGCAGCTTCTCCTGGGCATAGGCGCGGGCGGTGTCGCGGATGGCGCGCTCGTCCTCGGTCAGCTGGTCGTCCAGGAGGAAGGGGTCCTCCCAGTTGAAGGCGGCGGACGCCTTGCCCGGTGCCTTTTCCTGCATGCCTGTCCTCCCTGACCGTCGCTTGTGGCAACATAGCACCTAGCGCCCCGTCGCGCGCCACCCCGGGTCCGCCGGCGGCGCCTCTGCGGCACCGGCGACATTGACTTGCAGCCGGCAGTTGCCCTTCCGTTGGGGAGCCGCACGCCGCAGACGACGGTTCCGCCATGCCCGACCCGACCACCTACGCCAAGTCGTTTCCCGTGTCCTGGGACCAGTTCCACCGCGATGCCAGGGCACTGGCCTGGCGGCTGGCCGACAAGGGCCCGTTCGAGGCCATCGTGTGCATCACCCGCGGCGGGCTGGTGCCGGCGGCCATCGTCGCCCGCGAGCTGGATCTCAGGCTGGTCGAGACCATCTGCGTATCCAGCTACGACCACAAGTTGCAGGGCCAGCTGACAATTCTGAAGGGCGTCGCGGCGTCCGTGCAGGCGATCGGCAACGGCCGCGGCAAGGGCGTGCTGCTGATCGACGACCTGACCGACACCGGCAAGACCGCACGCATCGTGCGCGATTTGCTGCCCGACGCGCACTTCGCCACCGTCTATGCCAAGCCGGCCGGCGCCCCGCTGTGCGATACCTTCATCACCGAGGTCTCGCAGGACACCTGGATCTACTTCCCCTGGGACCTCGACCTGCAGTACGCCACCCCCATCAGCGACGGCAAGCGAACAACCGGCGACTAGCGCCTGGCTGCCGCGGCGCGCGGACCAGCCGTGCCGGACACCAGCCATGCACCATGTCGGGGGCGGCGCTATTGACGCGCTCGCCGCGCCGATCCATTTTCCCGGCCGAGCCGAGGGCTGAAATTTCTCCAAAACGCTCAATTGTTTGCAAGCGTCGGATAACAATCCGTAAGAACGGCGCGCAAACGATGCAACGCGGTGATCCGCTGGCGCGCAACCGCCGTTCAACGCAACGGGGGCGACCGCGCCGGGCGTTGCGTTGCTCCAAGGCTCGAGACGTCGTGCAGGACCCTTGGCCCCGGAGCCGCAACGAGCGGCACCGAGACCGAGGAGCGGGAAGGGAAGTCGTGGTCACTGCAGGAGTTGCGGGAAGCCGGGCGAGCGTGAGCCCACGGCACGAGCGTGGACGCCACCCACCAAGCGCACCCGCTGCCGCCATCGGGCGCATTGAGGCGCGCGATGGCAAGTGGCGTGTCGGAAATCCTTCGCAAGATCAGTTGCGCGCTGCGTACTGAGGGGCCTCGGCGTCTGCTCGCGGCGGTTGGCCGCGATCTCGCGCGCGCAATAGAGAAGCTGACCGCCTGTCTCCGCGCGACCATCGGCGCAGCGCGCGACCGCTGCGCGCAGGCGATCGCAGCCCAAGTCGGCACGCCGGCCTGGTCGCAGCACACCCTGCAGCTCGTCTACGACATGGCGGCCTCGCCGGCGACGTTCGATTTCGCCCGCCATCTGGCAGCCGCGGAGTTGGAGCGACGCCGGCGCGGCCTCGACGCCATCAACGTGGTGTTCGTCGCCGCGCCCGAGGTCGGAGAGCCCGACGAACTGCCCGACGAGGCTGCGGTCGAGGAGATGGCCGCGCAGCGTGCGCGCCTCGACACCATCCTGATCCCCATGCTGGCGCTGCTGCCGAGTGTCAGAAGCTTCGCCGTCTGCGGCAGCCGCAGCGAGGCGGCAGCGCTGATCGCACGCGACCCGGCCAAGGTCTACCCCGGCAGCTATCGCATTCACGCCCGGCGCCACGCCGGCACCGCTGCGCCTCTCGACAACCTCAGCGCCGGCCAGGCGGTGTGGCCGATGCTGCGAGCCACCGACCCCGGCCGCCAGACCGTCGCCGAGTTCCTCGAGCGCGAGGCCAAGGGGCGCAGGCCGGTGGTGATCACGCTGCGCAACTGCTACAACGGACGATCCCGCAACGGCCGCGCCCAAGGACTGGCTGGCGTTCGCCGACGGGCTCGATCCCACCGTCTACGCGCCGATCTTCGTGCACGACCCGGAGCAGTCCATGCGCGGGGCCGCCTGCGACAGCGGCCGCCACATCGTGTGCCACGCCGCCAGCTGGAGCCTCGACGTCCGCATGGCGTTGTACGAGGCCGCATGGCTCAACATAGCCATCATGCACGGGCCAATGGAGCTGTGCCGGTACAGCGAGCGCGCACGCTACCTGCTGTTCGTCGCCCCCGAGATGACGGCCGACGCGGCGCCGGAGGAGGGCTGCAATCGCCTCTGGGTCGATTTCGAGTTCGCCAAGCCCTATCAGCGCATGGTGTGGAAGCGCGCGCACCTCGCCGCGCTGCAGGAAGCCTTTGCGGACATCGAGCGGGTTCTGCGCTCGTAGCCCAGCGTCTAGTGGCTCTCGCGTTCGCCCTTGCGGCGCGACCGGGCGGATGCATAGTCTGCCCCGACCCGCAAGCGCTGGAGGCGCCTCATGAAGCTAGGCCTGCTCGTCGGCTATTCCGGCCGGTCCATCAGCATCCCGCTCGACGCCATCAAGCACGCCGAGTCCCTCGGCTACGACTCGGTGTGGACCTCGGAAGCCTACGGCTCCGATGCCGTTACGCCGGCTGCCTGGATCCTCGCCAACACCAAGAAGATCCGCGTCGGCACGGCCATCATGCAGATGCCGGCCAGAACCCCGGCGATGGCGGCCATGACGGCGATGACCTTGGCGCAGCTCTCCGGCAACCGCTTCATCGTCGGCGTCGGCGCGTCGGGTCCGCAGGTGGTGGAGGGCTGGCACGGCGTCGCCTACGGCCGCCCGGTGACGCGGCTCAAGGAGTACGTGCAGATCCTGCGCCAGGTGTTCGCGCGCGCCGACGCGCTGAGCTTCGAGGGCAAGGAGTATCAGATCCCCTATCGCGGCCCCGGCAGCACCGGGCTCGGCAAGCCCTTGAAGAGCATCCTGCACATCGAGCAGCCGATCCCGATCTATGCGGCAACCCTCACGCCCGCCGGCGTGCAGGCTGCCGCCGAGGTCGCCGACGGCTTCTTCCCCGTGTGGATGGACCCCGAGCAGTACAAGGTGTTCCAGGAGCCGGTCGAGAAGGGCTTCGCGGCGGCCGGCGGGGGCAAATCGCTCGCCAATTTCGACGTCGCACCGTTCGTCGCCGCCAACATGGGCGACGACATTGCCGCGTGCATGGCGCCGCTCAAGGACCACATGGCGCTCTACATCGGCGGCATGGGCGCGCGCGGCAAGAACTTCTACACCGACTACGCCACCCGGCTCGGTTTTGGCGATGCCGCAGGCAAAGTGCAGGAGCTCTACCTCGGCGGCAACAAGGCGGAGGCCGCAGCCGCCATCCCCGACGCGCTGGTCGACGCCTGTCATCTGGTCGGCCCGGCGCCGCGCATCCGTGAGCGCCTGCGGCGCTGGATCGCCGCCGGCAAGAAAGGCCACGTCGGCAGCATGCTGATCCGCACGTCGCAGCCCAAGACGATGGAGTTGCTGGCGGAGACGCTGCTGTGACCTGTAGGTTGGGTTAGGGCGAAGCCCGTAACCCAACATCTGGTGTGTTCGAACGGTGTTGGGTTACGCGCTGCCACGCTAACCCAACCTACAAGGGCATCCCATGATCCAGCGCATTCCCGGCACGACACCCACGCGCAGCCGCGCGGTTGTCCACGATGGCGTCGTCTACACGGTCGCCACCTCGCCCAACAAGCCGCCCTCGCTCTACGAGCAGACGCGCGGCGCGCTCGCCGCCATCGACAAGAACCTCACCGACGTCGGCTCACACAAGTCGCGCATCCTGCGCGCCACCGTCTACATCACCGATATGAGCCAGAAGGGCGAGATGAACCGCGCCTGGGACGAGTGGGTCGATCCCGCCAACCCTCCGCAGCGTGCCTGCATCGGCGTGGCGCTCGAGGGCCAGGACCTGGTCGAGATCCTCGTCACCGCCGCCGTCTAACCGCGCCTCGGCGAGAACGACTGCCGGCGACACAGCGCCGGTCGGTCCGAGCGCTACTTGAGCGATTCCTTGATCTCCGGGCTGTTGAGGTCTTTCGCCAATCGGTCGAAGAATTGCGCTTTTCTCCCCGCCGCCGCCTTCTTCTCTCGCTCCGTCGCCAGCTCGCCCTGCGGCGGGATTGCTCGCCGACGGCGAAGATCGACGCCAACCGTCATCGCTGCGCTGAAGCCTCCGACGTAGTTGGCCGGCAAGTTGTCTTCGCTCTTCCAGAACGCACAAAATACGTCCAACTCGCACAGCTCCCACATCCAGATGACCCAGCTGCCGAACACCTCCGCCTCCATGATGCCGCGGGCGCGGAACCTGTAGGCCATCTCGAAAAGGTTCAGCATCTGACAGACATACTGGCGCAATACGTAGAGCTCGGCCTCGTCGCGGGGCGGCAGCTCCATCTCGGGCGTCACCAGTTTCTCGGGTACCTCGCCATACCAGAGCTTCTCCACTAGGTCCGGGTGATTGGCCTCGAAACGAAACAGCTCCACCGACTGCAATTCGAGCGTCTGGTAGATCTGCTGGTTGGCCGTGCGATTGGCCTGCTCGCTGCGCATCAGGTAGGTGAACACAATGCCGACAGCAGAAATGACGACGCTCGCCACCTGGAGGAGGGTGTCGGCGCCGAGCGCCTTGGTTTCGAGCCTGATATAGTCCTGGCCATACCAGAGCACCAGAAGCGCCAGGATGGCCAGAACCCCTAGGGCACCCACCACCATCATGGTGAAGGCGATGCGGTTGTCGTCGTTGCGAACGAGCGGACGCACCCCGAGGAAATAGTAGAGCGCCGTAATCACAGTGCCGGCCATCAAGCTACCAATCGCCGGCACCAGGAAATGATCGCGTGCGAAGGTGTGCGGCACGTAGACCGTGCCGGCCCACAACAGGAAGAGCAGGAGGAAAGCGGGCAAGCCCACCCACCCGAAGTAGATCATCACCGCCAACACGATGGCGGCCGTTGCCGCACCGATGGCCAGCACCATGAGTTGATCGGGATAAACCGAGGCTAGGTAGAGCGCACTTCCCGACAGAAGGAACGGCAACAGGACGGTCAGTCGGATACGATGGCCCGCGCTCGCCTCCGCATGCAGCGGCCTGAGAGCGATCAGAATGTAGATCAGCACCAGCGCGAAGACGCACAGCAGCGCTGCAAGCAAGAGAATCACGCCGTCGGCGAGCACGGCGATATCGTTATTGACAAGGCCATATTGCATCGATGTCTCCGGGGCTTCTGTGGCCAGGTGCGCTGGGAAGGGATGGGCAGGGCGCGGCGGGCGCCGGAGCTATGGCGAGGCGCGTCACCGCTATCTCGTTCGGCTCGGCTTTTTTTTAACCGAGCGCTCCTGCTCCCGTGGAAGCAGACGTGCTTCCCGAGGAACGAACTCGCTCTATGCCGCCTTACCGCAGCCGGCGTGCGGTTTGGTCACGCGCTTGGTGGAGGCCGGGTGCTTGGCCAGCATATGCAGGGGTCGCACGGGGCGGCGCACCAGCTCGCCGCCGCAGTTGGGGCAGTGGCCGCCGGGCAGCCGATTGGCGGCGCATTCTGCGCAGAAGGTGCACTCGTAGGTGCAGATCAGTGCATCCGCCGCGTCGGGCGGCAGGTCCTTGTCGCAGCACTCGCAGTTGGGTCTCAGCTCCAGCATCTGCAGTCCTTTCCAGCAATCGCGGCACGCCATGTGAGCATGGCGTGCCGCCGATTTCCAGTAGGTGCTTCAGAGGTAGCTCAGCCACCATTCGCGCCGGCGCTGCTTCAGGGCGGCAAACCAGCGGCAGACCGGATAGAGCGCGACCACCACCAACAGCCAGCCGGCGTAGACGCCAGGCAGCGGCAAGCCGTAGCCGGCAGGCTTCTGCGGCGGGAACCGGCCGAGGAGCCAGGAGGCATCGCCATACGCCCATTGAGCGAACACCACCGCCAGCATGTGGATCAGGAAGATGTGCGCCACGTAGTAGAGGAACGGCACGCGACCGAACACCGTGATCCATTGCGCAACCGGACCGCGGGCGTGCTCGAACAGGCCGAGCACGATCAGCGCCGGACCGAGCGTCATCATCAGGTAGAGCAGCGAGGGCGGATACTTCTCGCAGTTGATGAACGACAGCGCCGTCGCGACCCAAGTGCTCTGCACCGACCAGGCGGCGGGATCGCCGTAGAGGTTGGTAGCACGCAGCAGAACGAAGCCCATCGTGATCGCCGCGCCGAGCTGCACCAGCGTGCGCCGGCGCGCGGTCTCGTCGAGCTGCAGCACCGGGCCCAGGGCATAGCCAGCCGCCATCACGCCCACCCATGGGATCAGCGAGTAGAGGGCGAGTACCGATACGTACTCACCCCTCAAGCGCGCGGGCTGATGCAGGAAATTCCACACCCAGCCGAAAGCACCGAAGTCCTCGGCGCGAATGCCGTCGAGCAGGTTGTGTCCAGCAATCATACCGAGGCCGACGGCGGCGATCGCCCAACGTGGCAGATGCACGAGCCCCGCCAGCACCACCATCGACGCGCCGATTACCCAGATCACCGAGGCCAGGAAATGGGTCGAGGTGAGGCTGAAGCCCCAGCCAAAGCGCACCAGCGTGAACTCGATCACGATCAGCCAGAAGCCGCGCGTCAAGAGGAACCGGCTCACCTCGCCAACGCTGCGCCCGCGCGTGCCGTAGAGATAGGCGGATAGGCCAGCGAGGAAGATGAAGGTGGGCGCACAGAAGTGCGTGACCCAGCGCGTCAGGAACAGCGCCGGGTAGGCCACATCGCGTGGGTTCATGCCGCTGGCCCCGAAGAAGTCGCGCGTGTGGTCGAGCGCCATCGCCACCATGACGAGCCCGCGCAGCAAATCAACGGAATCGATGCGTGCCCGAACACCAGCGACTATGGCCGGCGCGCTGGTCAGCGGCCGCAGGCCCACGTCCAAGGCTCGCGTCAGGCTCATGATCAGCGCTCCATCTCGAGCGCGGCTCTGCTGTCGCGCCCGTGGCGCACCATCGAGCCGATCTCGCTGCGGGTGAGGCCGATATCCTTCAGCAAATGATCGTCCAGGGTGCGCAACTGGCGCTCGGCGCGGCGCAGCCGCTGGCGCTGACGCATGTGGGCAAGCCCTGCGGCCAGAAGCCCGGAGATCCGCTGCCAGAGGGGCCACAGGCTCTCGCGTGCGGCCGGCTCTGCGTATGCCCACAAGTGACCGGCCGGCCGCGGGGCCGTTGTTTCAGACATTTGCTCGTTCCTTTCTCGGCTCGGGTCTCAGGCCAGGCGCCGCGCGCGCCGCGCCAGCACCTCGGCGAAAGGCTGGCCGGCGCGGACGGCCTCGATGTCCGCGGCCGTGAAGCCGAGGTCCAACAGCCGCACGTCGCTCAATCCCTCGAGGTAGACGGCGATACGGCGAGCGACGCTGCGCTCCCTCGCCTTCGTGAATGCTGCGACCGGGCGGTGCATCGCGTCGACAACGGCGCGCGTGGCGACCTCGACTGCTCCCGGCGCCGGGATGGGTGCTTTGACGGTGCTCATGGTGACCTCTCTTCTTCTTTCGTGCGTATGTGTTGGCACCGGCGAGCAACGCACGCAGGTGACCGTTGTCTGCAACATGGTGCTCGGATCGCACCGCCTAAGTGACGCGCGTCACACTTTTTGTGTTTGCGCGCGATCACTCTACTGAGAGCTAAAGTGAGCGCGCCGGCGGCGCGCCGCAGGCAGGGCACAAGGCCGCCGTCACGCGCAACGAACGCGGCGAAAAGCGAGATGGAGGATCAGCGGGCTGACTGTCCGCGAGCCAGGGGCTCGAGCGCGGCGGGATCCTCAAGACAGTAGTAGCCGCTGATGCGCGACAGCAAACGATGGCTTCGCCACTCGGCGAGCTGCCGGTTCACGTTCTCGCGCGCCGCGCCGATCATGTGCCCGAGCTCGGCTTGCGACACCCTCTGGCGGATCAGGATGCGCCGGTCGGGCAGCTGCTCGCCGCAGCTGAGCGCAAGCTGCAGGAAGGCGCGGGCGAGGCGTCCGCTGAGCGTCATCCGCTGCTGCGCGTAGCGCTCGTTGCCGGCCCTGAGCCGCGCGCTCAGCACACACAGCAGCTGCCGATAGACGGCGATGTCTGACTGCGCCAGGCGGTCGAAGGCGGCCGTGCTCAGGTGGCACAGCTCGCATCCCCTGAGCGCGGTCACGGTGGCCGAGCGCGGCAGCCGATCGATCAGCGCCATCTCGCCCACGACGTCGCCCTGCCCCAGGATCGCCAATAGCGACTGCTGGCCGTCAGGCTCGGACAGGAAAATCTTCACGGCGCCCTGGAGGATCAGATAGCAGCCGTCGGGCTGGTCGCCCTCGCGAAACACCACGGCGCCCGCTTTCAAGCGCTCGGCACGCGAGCTGCGCGCGATGTAGTCGAGCGTCTGGTCGCCGAGCCACCCGAAGGCGCCGGCGCGCAGGCGTGCGGATATGTCGGCGTCGGGTGACATGGCGGCTCTGCAACGAAGCTTGGGCGCAGCGAGCCAATCGCGCGCGGCATGCACATGGTGCCACCCCTGCCATTGTGCAAATTGATAGTTTCAATGCCAAGCATAGGCGCGCGCAATGATCGATCGCGCGCGGGCCAACCGTCCAAAGTGTGACGCGCGTCACTTCCTCCCGGGCGCGGCGGTTTCCATCTCGCCTCGTCACGTACCGGACGACGCCACAAGCCTCGACGGGGCCGGCGCCGGGCGCAAACGCCAAACAGAGGAGAGATGAGCAATGAGGCTATCGCAAAGCAGGAAGCTGGTGCTGGGTGCCGCGGTCGCGGCCGCTACGGTGATCGCGCTGGTGGCGCCGGCATCGGCGCACGGCCGCCACCGCCACCATTTCGGCTTCCGCGCACCAATCGTGCTGGCGCCCAGCTACACGGCAACCTGCGACTACTATTATTGGAAGTGGCAGCGCACGGGCAGCAGGTACTGGCGCTCCCAGTATTTCGCCTGCACCCACTGACGCGGCGCATCGCTCACAGCTGCGTACGGTGCCTCCGGTCGGCCTGACCGGAGGCACTGCGCCTTTCAAGCCGCCCACCCTGCCACCAGCGCGGCCGCGATCGGACTTCCGGCATCCACGCCCGTGTGGCAGGCTGCTCGGCGCTGCGTGGCGCCCAAGGGCCAGATTGGGAGAGGGGACACCCCATGGAGTTCAGCGAGCTTGTCGGCCGCTTCGCGGCAGCGGCGGCATCGGGCAACGGCGACGCGCTGGCCGATCTCTTCGCGGTAGACGGCACCTACGACGACTACTTCTTCGGGCCCAGCACGGGCCGCGAAGCGATCAAGAAGATGCTGGCGCACTTCGCCGAAGGCGGCAGCAGCTTCCGCTGGGAGTTCCACGATCCTGTGCGGGCCGGCAACGTCGGCTATGCCAGCTATCGCTTCTCCTTCGACTCCAGGCGCCCCGAGGCCAACGGCGCGCGCGTAGTGTTCGACGGCATCGGCCGTTTCGACCTCGATGGTGACCGCATCAAGCGCTACTCGGAGGTGTTCGACCGCGGCATGGCGCTGGCGCAGCAGCAGTTCGAGCCGGAGCGGCTGCGCAAGATCGGCTTGCGCTACGCGAGCGGCCTAAAGGCCCGGCCGGAGTGGGCCCCGCACGTCAAGGCATAGCGGCCAGCCCCGCCTCCGGCCCACGCTGGGGATAACTGGGATAGCTTCGGCTGCGACGGCAGGAGGTCCGCGAATCTCTCTAGGACGGCACGAGTTCATGGTGCTGGCGGGGGTGGTTAGCGGATGTCGCACACGAATCAGAGCCTGTCGTCATTCCCGCGAGCGCGTGGCGCGTCAGCGGGAATGACGACGAGGCCGCTCACGTCCGCGGCCTTTGCGCTGCTCATGCTGGCCGCAGCGCTCGGCGCCTGCACCGACGCGGCGCAGCTCTCCCACAACCCGCTCTCGCTGGCGGTGGAGAAGGAGTCCGGCAA
Organism: uncultured Alphaproteobacteria bacterium; assembly: GCA_963756735.1. GTDB lineage: Bacteria > Pseudomonadota > Alphaproteobacteria > Rhizobiales > Hyphomicrobiaceae > AWTP1-13. The sequence goes on along the minus strand of CAVWOY010000013.1, from coordinate 150,326 downwards.
GTCCGCCGAGCTCGACAAGCTGGCCGCCGCCCACAAGGCCGATCCTGCCAATGCCGTTGCAGCCATCGCCTACGCCAAAGCGTTGCGCACCTCAGGCGCCAAGATTGACGCAGTGGCGGTCCTGGCAGCGTCGGCCAAGGCGAAACCGGGCGACCGGCAGCTGGCGCTGGAGCGGGGACTGCTGGCGCTCGAGCTGGGCGATGCCGCCGCCGCCGAGACGCACTTGCGGGCGGCGCACGACCCCAAGGCGCCCGACTGGCGCCTGCATTCGGCACTGGGGGCAGCCCTGGCGAGCCGCGGCAAGCAGCCCGAAGCGCAGGCGCAGTTCGCCAAGGCGCTGACCCTCGCGCCCGACCACCCGAGCGTGCTCAACAATCTGGCGCTCTCCTATGCGCTCGACGGCAAGACGGCGGAGGCCGAGAAACTGCTGCGCCGGGCCGCCGCCCTCAAGGCCATGACCGACGGCAACCGCCTCGACCAGAACCTGGCGCTGGTGCTGGGTCTTTCCGGCAAGTACGCGGAGGCGCGCACGGCCGCAGAGACGCAGCTGCCCGCCGCCAAGGCGAGCGACAACGTCGCCTATCTCAAGCAGCTCGCCGGGGCACGCGCTGCTGCCGCGTCCATCGGCCCCGCGCGCAAGGAAGCCGCCGCCGACCTGCCGCAGCCGGTCTACCGGCTGGGCGCGCAGCCTACGGCAAAATAGCGGAACAGCCCGTCATTCCCGCCAAGCGAAGCGCAGAACGGGAATCCAGCCGCACGCGCCGTCCTCGCCTCCTGATGCCCGCTGACACGTTGCGTGCTCGCGGGAGTGACGTTTCGGGAACGCGCCTCAGGCGTCCGCGATATAGGACGGGCGCAGGCTGACAACCTCCCCGCGGCGCGTGAGAACCACGCTGTCCGGAAACCCCTGCTCCCAGACAACGCCCATGTCGTTGAGGCGGTCGATGAGCTCCGGCAGCCGAGAGATGCACGCGCCAGGAATGTCGTGGAGCACCACCACGCTCCAGTCCCGCGCCGCGACGTCGGCGACGCACCGGTCCACCCAGCCCTCCGGATCACGCCAGTCGCCGGGAACCGAAGTCCACAGGACGCAGCAGTAGCGGTGCTCGAGGAGGTAGGCAACCGCCGCCCGGCTCAGCAGATGCGGCCCGATGAGGCCCTCGCCGCCGTACGGCCGGAACAGCTTGTCGGGATGGGCGAGCGCGCCGATCAGCGCCTGCGTCTCGCCGATCTCCGTCGTGGCGTAGCCGGCATCGCGCCGGTCGCCCAGTGAGACTGAGTGGTTGAGCGTGTGGTTGCCGATCCAGTGGCCTGCAGCGTGCGCCTGGCGCATCAACTGCCGGGCGGACTGCCCGGCCAGGTTCCTGCCGATCACGAAGAACGTGGCGAGGATGCCGGCACGGCCGAGAACCTCCAGCACTCGCTCGCTCACCCCGGGTGCCGGGCCGTTGTCGAACGTCAGGGTAACGCGATGCATCGAATGCTTCTAGCCCGGGCTGGCCGACCTGCGCCAGGGTTGGCCCTGTAGTGGCCGTAAGCCGGAGCCGATCGCCAGCAGCCGCGCACCACAGCTGCAGCGAGCCTATTTCTTCGCCGCGGGTCCCTTCTTGGAGGCGTCGGCGCTGCCGCCGGCGTTGCTCTCGCCGCCGCTCGCCGGTACGCCCACATACGAGGACCACGTGACGCTGCGCCGCTCGCTCGAGCGCGGGTCCTCGTCCTGCGGCCGTTGCAGGTCGCGCGCGTTGTCCACCATCAGTGCGATGTTGCGCTGCGTGGCGCAGCCGAAATTGGGATAGGGAATACGCTCCTCGTTGCGACCGACGTTCTCGCCCCACTTGTCGCAGTCGGGCAGCACCGCCACCGGCCGCTTGTAGGCGATACGGATCAACGGCGTCTCGGCCGCCGGCAGGCGCTTGCCGCGCGTGATGCGGTAGTCGATGCCGGCCTCCACTACGTGGCGCTGGATGCCTTGTAGCGACTGCGCCATCGACGCTTGATCGCGCGGCGCTGCCGGCACGGCGATCACCAGGCGTCCGTTTGCCTCGCGCCGGTAGCGCTGGAGAAAGCGGAAGACGTCGATGTGCTGGCCCGGGCTCAGGCCTTCCGCCCCCACCGGCACCTCCACGTCCAGCGTCTCGACATGCTCGGCGAATTGCACCGGATGGCGCAGCTCGGGATTGGAGAGCCCCACCGCCAGCGCGTCATCGAGGCGGTGATGGTGCTCGCATGCCCCAAGCAGCACTGCCGCGACCGGCGCCGACAGCAGCAGTGCGCGCGTCAAGCCCCGGCGCCGACCGATCGCTCGCCCCCTCATGGCTTTACCCCGGCGTAGTCGATGATGAACCCGATATCGCCCTCGTAGTGTCCGGACGGGCGGTAGCCTGGCGACCCGTAGATGCGATTGACGTGGCCGAGCAGCAGCTCGCGCAACGTCGAGGATGGCGCGTAGCCGCCGTCGGGCCGCGCGAACTCGCTCTTCGGCGCATGCGTGGCAAGATACGGGGTGACGAGAATGACGAGCTCGCTCTCGCGCCGGCGATAGTCGTTGCTGCGGAACAGAGCGCCGAGCACCGCCACGTCCTTGATGCCGGGCACGCCTTCCACGCTTTGGCGGGTCTCGTCCGATAACAGACCCGCCATCGCCAGGGTCCCGCCGCTCGGCAGCTCCAGCGTGGTTTCGGCGCGCCGCACCTTCAGCGCGGGGATCGAGATCTCGTTGATGGTGACCGCGCCGTCCGACGACAGCTCGCTCACCTCGGCGGAGATGTTGAGGGAGATGCGGCCCTCCGTCATCACCACCGGCTTGAAGTTCACGTTCACGCCGAAGGTCTTCCAGGCGACCGTGATCTGGCGGTCCTGGCTGGCGATGGGGATCGGGAACTCGCCGCCGGCGAGGAACTTCGCGGTCTCGCCGGAGATGGCCGTGAGGTTGGGCTCGGCCAGCGTGCGGATCAAACCGGCACGCTCCAGCGCCTGCACCAGCGTGGTCACCGTGTTGGCGCCGCCGGTCCAGGTGGTTTGTGACGCCGCGCCGGCGACGGCGTTGGGGCCGGCCCCCAAGGCGATAGCCTCCGGCACGATCCCGGCGGTGACCGGAAACGCGTTCTGGATTACGCGCGTGAAGGTGACATTGCCCGATTGGAGCATGGCCGCGGGCACGTTGACGCCGAGCCTGCGGATCGCGTCGCGCTGCATTTCGGCCACCTGCACCTTCAGCAGCACCTGCTCCTTGGCGGCCACATTGAGCATGTTCACCACGTTGTCTTTCTTCTTGGCGTAGCGCTGGGCCAGCTCGTTGGCGCGGTTGGCGTCGATCGGGTTGATGACGCTGCCGGTGAGGACCACGTTGTCGCCCACGGCCTCAACCTTGATGCGCGCGCCCGGCAGCAGGCGGTTGAGCGCATCGGTGAGCGGCGCCAGATCGCGCACCACCGTCACCTCCAGGAACAGCAGGCGCTGGCCGTCCGCGGCCATGAAGAAAGCGTTGGCGTCGCCGACGTCCTTGCCTATCAGGTAGACTTGGCGCGAGGTCTGAACCACCGCGTCCACGACCTCGGGGTTGGACACCAGCACGTTCTGCAGCTCGACCGGCAGCTCGATCAGCATGGACTTGTCGAGGCCGATGGTGATCTTGCGGGTCACTGGAAACCGCGTGCCCGGCGGAATGACCATGAGGGAGCGGTGGTCGGGCTCGCTCACGGCAACCGGCTCGCGGCGCGGCAGCTGTTGGGCGGCCGCGTCGAACATCTGCATTGAGAGCGCTGCCGACAGCGCGACCGCCGCCAGCGCGCCCCTTCCGGCGCAGCCACCCACCCGCATTGCAACAAAACCCCGCTGCTTGCCGCCGTCCCGGCTCGACACTCCGGACGCGTGGCCCCCTACGCACGACGGACGCAACAGTGAAGGTTGTGTGGCACCGGGCCGGTGGTCGGCAAACCCGGCGCCGCGGCGAGGGTGGTTATGCGCAGCCCGTCAACAGCTTGCGCATAGGTTGTGGGCGCAGCGGCACGGGTGTCGAGTCAAACTGCTGCGCGCACCTTAGGTGCAGGAATCAGGCGCTTGCGGGAACTCGGCGGCGGCGGAGAGGCAGGGCTCGCGCAAAGCTGTGCGCAAGTGTGCGCGAGACGCACCCCGGCTCGCGCCCGCTGCGTCAGCCCGCGACTCGCAACCTGGCGATCTCGCGGCCGATCGATTCGAAAGCCTGGATCAGGGTCTGGCCGTCGCTGGCGACATAGGCCTGGGTGGCGCTCGAGGCGCACGCAGCCAGCATCTCGCGCGCTGCCGAGCCAGCGTCCAGCCGGAACGCGACGGTGTAGACCTTGAGGCCCGCGGCCTTGGCGTTCTGGCAGGCGGCTGCCGTCTTGGTGTTCATCTGCGCCACCAGCGCGGAGCTGGTGTAGGTCTCGCCCAGGCGCTTGTTGGCGGCATAGCCGAAGGAATGATAGCTCGACTTGTTGTGGTTGGCCCTCGACTGGTGCCAGTTCTCCCCGTCGGACATGACGATCAGGAACTTGTCGTTCTCGGGATCGTTCCAGGCCCTTGCCTCGGTGAAAGGCGGCTCCGGCGACAGCACGCGCCAGCCCCACATCACCCCTTCCAGGATGTTGGTGCCGCCCTTGGCCTGCATGCTCTTGATCAGCGTCAGGACGGCGCTCTTGTCCTTGGTCAGCGGCAGGATCGGAGCGCTGTCGCACAGATAGTTGGGTCCCTGGCCGCCGCTTGGAATGGCGTCCTGGTACTTGCATACGCGCGCCTGCGCCACCTCGGGTGCGAGCACTGGAGGCTGCGACCATTGCGTGCAAGAGCCCTTCCAGTTGGTCTTGAGGCAGACGGGCGTCGGAGCGGGACAGCTGCCGCCGTAGTCGGGCAGATAGCTGTTGCCGTACGAGTTGCCGTTGGAGTTGGCGCTGTCGGGCTCGTCGGGATTGAACATCGGCACGAACAGCGTCGCCGGCGTGGCGTCGGTAGGAGTGCTGTCGGTGACGTCGTGAGGCGACGGGCGCACCTCCACGCAGCCGGCCCACCCGACGTTCATCTGCTTCAGCAGGTCGAACCGTGTCTTGGGCTGATCGAAGTTCTCGAAGTGCAATGGCGCCAGACCCATGGTGTCCATCCAGGCCGCATTGGCGTTGGCCGGGCCGACGTTGACGGAGGCTGCGAACGGCACCACGGCGACCTTCACTTTGTCGGTGCCCTCGAAACCGGTGTAAACGACGTTGACAAGATTCTCCGCCGCCGTGCGCAGGTCGGCGATGTAGGTACCGGCCATCGAGCCCGAGTTGTCGAGCACCAGCGCAAGCTCGATGGTGCCCTTGCCGCGCTTGACCATCGAGTTTGCCTTGAAGCCGATCTCGTTGATGCCGATCGCCCTCAGGAAGCTCGTCAGCACATCACCCTTGGCCTTGGCGGCAACCTCACCCTTGGTAGCATCGAGCGTCACGCCTTCGAGCACGCCGACGTTGGCATGCATGGCCAGATTGGCCTGGAAGAAGGCCGTCGCCTTCTGCGGCCCGGTGGTGTCCTGGTCGGGCAGGCCCAGCCTGTGGGCAGCGGCGAGCGCGGCGGTGTCAACCGCATTCTGGGTCCGCAGCAGCTGTGTCTGCGTACGCCCGAAATCGATGGCGACGGCTGCCATCAGCATGAAGCCGGAAAAAGAGAGGGCGAAGATGACGGCCACGGTGCCGCGCTCGTCGCGTCGCAGCAATGAAAGGTGCCTGCGCAAGCCGTGCTGTGTGGCATCGGCGCGTGTGCGCACGAAGCGGCGCGCCCCCAGCATCTCCATAGACTCCCCCAAAAGCTTGCTCGCTTTCAGCCCAGGCAACACTACAGAAAGACCCGCTGACGCCGGCTGAAGCCCGGCGAGGCAGTTTTGTTCAACTTGCAATCAATCTGAGGCCGCGCCGGAGCAGGCCCCGACGGCACCATGACGTGGCGGCGCTTGCGGTTGCCGCATCGAGCCTGCATGGTCCGCTGCCGGAAAAGCGGTGCTAGGGATTTGATTCAAATGCAAACGACCGAGCCCATGGGTGCCACCTACTGGAGGCAGCAGATCGAAAAAGCTCTGCTGGCGCCGGTCCGCTCCATGCGGCTCGCCTACCTGCCGCTGCTGATGGTGTACTTCGCCTATGGGGCAACGGGCCTGGTCGGCGTCGCCCAGACCTTCTGGATTCGCAAGTCGCTCACCTGGTCGCCGGCCGAGCTTGCCGAGCTGTCGGTCTGGTTCACGCTGCCCTGGACCATCAAGATGGTGTTCGGCGGATTGGTCGACAGCGTGCCGCTGTTCGGCTCGCAGCGGCGCATCTATGTGTTCATCGGCGCAGCTCTCATTGCCATCTCGTTCGTCTTGCTGGCGGGCGCCGCCGGCGGCTGGATCACGGTGCTGCACCCCAACACCATGTTCGTGGTGGCCTCGCTGATCAGCGTGACAGGCGTCGTGCTGCAGGACGTCGTCGCCGACGCCATGAGCACGGAGGTGGTGCCGCGCACCAATACGGATGGCACCCCGCGCCCCAAGCACGAGGTGGACCACGACCTCGGCATGGTGCAGGTGCTTGGCCGGCTGGCGCTGTCGTTCGGCATCTTCTCCGTCGCCGGCCTCTCCGGATTGCTGGCGCAGGTTCTCTCCTACGACAAGGTGTTCCTGCTGGGCTTGATCGTCCCCGTGATCTCCGTCACGGGCGCCATGCTCGTGCGCCTGGAGACCAGCGAGCGCAGGCCGATCGACTGGCGCATCGTCGGCGGCGGCATCGCCTTCGGCGCCGCCGTGGTGGCGCTCGGCCTGGGCGGCATCCCGTTCAACCAGGAGATCATTTTCGTCTTCTCCATGGCCGTGGTGATCTGGATGCTGACCCGCGTCACGACGGAGATCGACCACGCCACCCGCATGCGCATCGCGTTTGCCGCCGTCATCATCTTCGCCTTCCGCGCCACCCCGGGCGTCGGCGACGGCTACACCTGGTTCCTCATCGACGTGCTGGGTTTCGACGAGACGTTCTTCGGCATCCTCGGCCAGATCGGCGCCGGCGTCGGCATGGTCACGCTGTGGATGCTGTCGGACTACATCACCCGCAAGCCGGTCGCCCAGGTGCTGCTGTGGATCACCATCATCTCCGGCATCCTGGCGCTGCCCTCGCTGCTGCTGGTGTTCCAGCTGCATACCGTGACCGAGCAGCTGATGGGCGTGGGCGCCCGCGGCATCGCCGTGTTCGACACCGTTGCTACGTCGCCCTTCGCCCAGCTCAGCATGGTGCCGCTGTTGACGCTGGTTGCCATCTACGCGCCGCCCGGGCATCGCGCCACATGGTTCGCGCTGATGGCATCGCTGCTGAACCTGGCGCTGGTGGCGGGCCAGCTGTTCACCAAGTACCTCAATCTCCTTATGCCCGTCGAGCCGCGGCGACTATGTCAACCTGCCGAGGCTGGTGGTCGTGGCCTACTTTTTCGCCGTGGCGATACCGTTGGCGGCAATAGCGGTTTTCGGTCGCCGCGTGCGCTAGTGTGGTTCAGATCGAGAATTTCCGCGCCCGCACCCCTGTCGCGCGCTCGCAACAGCGCATGCCACGTCTGCGCGAGCGGCCAGGGTTGCCTTGACGCCGCCCAAGTCCGCGCCTCATTCATTGAGCGGTTGCCCCGGCCCGACGCGCCGGGGATCGCGCGGGGGCGCGCCGTAGAAGACGTGGGAGCGGGCGGGTGCCGCTCCCGAGAACATGTGCGAACGACGGCTCCAGACTGCTCGGGCTTCGTATCGCGTACCGAGGGAGACGTGGCCAATGGCTTCGCAGACCGTTCCTGCGCTCGACCTCGAAGAGTGAACCGCAGCTTGCAACGCTGGGCTGGGCCCTGCGCCGCGCGGCCCTTGGCGTGCTGATCCTAGTGGTGACGGTCGGGACGGTAGCATGGCTGTTCAACGCCGGCATCGAGCCCGACGGGGCGACCGCAGGCTCCGAGAAGCACAGCGAGTACGCACTGCCCTCCAAGTGAGCAGGGCGGCTGGCTCCGCCAGATTACACAACCTTCACCACGACTGTTGAGCGCCGGCCAGGTAGGCTTGGCCGCCTGCCCGCGCATGGATTATCACTGGGCGGTTGTTGTCGACTGCCACGCATAGCCGCGCCGCTGTCCCGAGCGCAGGCTATCCCAACACGGGGGACCGCACGCCCATCATGAAGCTCGTCATGTTGGCCCGCAATCCGAGCCTCTACTCGCACAAGCGCATCGTCGAGGTGGCGCGCGCGCGGCGCCACGAGATCGACGTGGTCAACACTCTGCACGTGCACATGAACATCACGTCGAGCAAGCCGACGCTGATGCATGGCGGCCGCGTCCTCCCCTGCTACGACGCCGTCATCCCGCGCATCGGCGCGTCCATCACGCATTACGGCCTCGCGGTGCTGCGCCAGTTCGAGATGCAGGGCGTCTACCCGCTCAACGAGAGCGTGGCGATCGGCCGCTCGCGCGACAAGCTGCGTGCCCTGCAACTGTTGGCGCGCGACGGCATCGGCCTGCCGGTAACGGCCTTCGCGCACGGGCCGCAAGCGTGCGGAGGACGTCATCAAGGCGGTGGGCGGGGCGCCGTGCGTCATCAAGCTGCTGCAGGGCACGCAAGGGGTGGGCGTGATCCTGGCCGAGACGCAGGCCTCCGCAGTCTCCATCATCGAGGCGTTCAGCGCCGCCAGCATGAACATCCTGGTGCAGGAGTACATCAAGGAGTCCGGCGGCAACGACATCCGCGCGCTGGTGGTGGGGGGCGCCGTCGTCGCCAGCATGAAGCGCCAGTGCAGGATCGGCGAGTTCCGCGCCAACCTGCATCGCGGCGGCAAGGCCGAGCCCGTTGCGCTGACCGACGAGGAGCACAAGACCGCCATCCGCTCGGCCGAGGTGCTGGGCCTCAACGTCGCCGGCGTCGACATGCTCCGCTCCAGCCGCGGGCCGGTGGTGATCGAGGTCAACTCCTCGCCAGGCATCGAGGGCATGGAGCAGGCGAGCGGCGCCGACGTGGCCGGCGCCATCATCCAGTTCCTGGAGCGGCAGGCCAGGCACGGCGAGACCCGCACCCGCGGCACGGGGTGAGCCCAGCAGTGCCCCTCTCGCCATTCTTCATGGGGAGAGGGTTAGGGTGAGGGGCAGACGCCCGCGCCGCCGTTGGAGTATGGTGCTGCCCTTCACCCCGGCCCTCTCCCCGCAAACAGGGAAAGGGGGAGCAGGAGAGCGCTTGTGGCTTCCGAAATCCTGATCGCCCCTTCGATCCTCTCCGCCGACTTCGCGCGGCTGGGCGAGGAGGTGCGCGCCATCGATGCGGCCGGCTGCGACTGGGTGCACGTCGACGTCATGGACGGCCACTTCGTGCCCAACATCACGATCGGCCCGGGCGTCGTGGCCGCCATCCGCCCGCACACCAGGAAAGTGCTGGATGTGCACCTGATGATCGCGCCGGCCGATCCCTTCATCGAGGCCTTCGCCCAGGCTGGCGCCGACATCGTCACGGTGCACGTGGAGGCAAGCCCCCACCTCGACCGCTCGCTGCAGCTCATCCGCTCGCTCGGCAAGAAGGCCGGGGTCTCCCTCACGCCCCAGACGCCGGAGAGCGCGATTGCCTACGTGCTCGACCGGGTCGATCTCATCCTGGTGATGACCGTCAACCCGGGTTTCGGCGGCCAGGCGTTCATCCCGGCCATGGTCGACAAGATCGCCCGCATCCGCGCCATGATCGGGTCGCGCCCGATCCATCTCGAGGTGGACGGCGGCGTGACGCCCGACACGGCCGCCTCGGTCGCCAAGGCCGGCGCCAACGTGCTGGTCGCCGGCTCGGCAGTATTCAAGGGCGGAAAGTACACCGAGAACATCGCTGCCATTCGCGCCGCCGCCGCAGGAGCTGCGCGCTCGTAGTGCCCCAGAGCACACGATCACTCACCGTTCGTCACGCCTGTGTGACGGCACCTTTCCATGCTTGCGCGCCCACCCATATCCCTATCGTCAGCGTTCGCATTGTCGGCCGGTGCCGGCACGCTGGAGATGTCGGATCAGAGGAGTGCGTGTCGTGTCTGCGATTTGGGCCATCAGGGACAAGGAGGGGCAGTTGCTGCCCGGCTTCGTCGGCTCTTCGCGGATGGCGGTCGGCCGCAAGGTGCTGCCCGCGCGCTACGACGAATTCCGCCTCCATGTGTCGGCGTCCTACCGAGAGATGTTCGACCGCGACCTCGGCAAGCTGCTGGCGCGCAACGGCTGGCAGATCGTGCGGGTGAAGTCCCGCCAAGGCCACCGCGTGGCCCTCAAGGTTCCTGCATTCGTGCCGACGGCACTAGCCGCGTAGGCAACAGCAGCCGGCCCAAACTCCTCAGGTCGCAGCTGTGTCTGATCACCCCTCCCAGGCCGGGATGATGGGTACTAGGCCGCCTCGTCCTCGGCCGGTCCGTTGCCGGCCGTGCCGATGATGCGGTCGATCTCGAAAGACAGGTCGCCGCGCGCCTTCTGCACCGCGTTGATCAGCTTCTTGCGCTGGTCCCACAGGCGGCGGTGCGCCTCCTGCTCCTTGCTGTCGAGCTCGAGCATGCGGCCGGCCTGCGCCTCGACCTGGTCGATCAGCTGCCGGCAGTGCTCGGAGGTGATGAAGGCGTAGAGCGCCATCGACTTCTGCTCGCGGCCCTCCTTGCTGACGCGCAGCTCGTGCATGCGTACGACCTGGTCGCGCAGCATGTGCACGATCGCCACCACGCGGGCTGGCAGGGCGATGATGACGCCGTCCTGGTAGTGCACCTGGGCGGTGTCCTTGGGAAACCTGTTGCTCGACAGAATGGCGTGGTCGGCCGCCTGCGCAATCTTGTCGGCGCGCAGCTTGACCACGAACTCGTTCTGCCAGGCGTTACGGTTCTTGGCGTCGTAGACGATCTTGCCGCACACCTTGCCGTTGTGGACCACCTCGTGGATCACGTCGGCGCCATTGACGCCCTTGCCGACCCGGCTGATGCGGTCGCCCTGGAATGCGGCCCTGAGCTGCTCGTAGAGATCGACCTCGGAGCCCTCGCCCAGCTCGTGGGCCGACTTCTTCTCGAGCTGGCGCTGCATGTCCTGCAGCTTCGCCTGCAGCCGCTGCTGGTCCTCGAACGCCTTGGTTCGCTCGGCCAGCACCGCTGCGTCCTTCTCGCGCTGCAAGTCGTCGGCCTTGCGCCGCAGGGCTTCGACCGCCTCGGTCACGTGCTTCTCCACGACCGCCTGCTGATCGGCCTTGAGCGCGGCCGCCTCCTCGCTTGCCGCAGCCCTGGCCTGCTCGGCCTGAGTGAGCCTGGCCTGCATATCGGCGAGCTTCTGGGCGGCTGCGGCCTCGGCAGCCACCTTCATCTCGGCCCGCACGGCCGCGACCTTTTGCTCGGAAACGGCAGCCGCCTCCGCCAGCTTCTGCTTCAAGGTATCGGCCATGGCAGCCTGCGCCTTCGCCAGGGCGGCCTCGTCCTGCTCACGCCGGCGCGCCTCGATTTTCCGCGCGATGTCCTGGGCGATGGGCTGGTCGCACATGGGGCAGCGCTCGCCCGCCGCGTGCGCGTGTTGCGCGAAAGCCTGACGGTTCGCCGACTGGAATAGCCCCATGTGAAACGCCCTCCATGCAATGCGTGATCGATGCCAGGGCTCGTCTACCCCGAGTCGCCGCGACTTCAGCCGGGGAATATGTTCTATTTTTGTTCCGTCTGCAATCGCCGCGAGGAGTGACCTCCGAACGCGGCGCACGGGCCAGTCTGCAATCCCGGCGAACGGCGCGCCATCATGTCCCTTGGATTGATATTGCAATGCAACAGGCGCATACACACATACGCATATCACCCAGCGCTAGTCGATATTGGCAGCGCCCGCGCGCAAGCATCGGATGTTCCATGGCCCAGAAGCACGTAGAGCAGAAGACCCTCGCAACCCTCGAGCAGAACGACTGCCGCTGGCCGATTGGCGATCCAAGGGACCCCGCCTTCCATTTCTGCGGCGCACACAAGCTTGCCGGGCGACCTTACTGCCAGGCGCATTGGCAAATGGCCTTCCAGCCCTCGCGATCGCGCCAGGCAGCGCCGGGGGTTGTGACGCTGGCGTTGCCACACGCCGCCTAGCAGGGCCCCGTCTACGCTGGGCCCTGTGACGGCCGCAGCATGCGGCATTGACGAAACCGCCCCGGTCCGCGCTTCATGCGCCGCGACTGTCGCGCCGCGGGTGAAGAGCATGCGCACTGCCGTCTATCGACAGGCCTCGAACTACCTTGCCGCCAGTGCGCGTGCGGCGATGGCGACGTCGTCTCAATCCTGATGACCGCCGACGTCGAAACCATCGTCATCGGCGCCGGCGTGGTGGGGCTGGCCGTGGCGCGCGCGTTGGCCATGGCAGGCCACGAGGTGATGGTGCTCGAGCAGCACGAGCTGATCGGCTCGGAAACCAGCTCCCGCAATAGCGAAGTCATTCACGCCGGCATCTATTATCCGCCGGGCAGCCTGCGCGCGACGCTGTGCGTGCGCGGCAAGGAGCTGCTCTACCGCTTCTGCGCCGAGAACGGCGTGGCGCATGCGCGCTGCGGCAAGCTGCTGGTCGCCACCCACGCCAGCCAGCTGCCCAAGCTCGCCGCCATCCGCGAGACGGCTGCCAAGAACGGCGTCACCGATCTGGAGCCCATCGGCGGCAACGCAGCGCGCGATCTGGAGCCCGAGCTTGCCTGCGTGGCGGCGCTGATCTCCCCCTCCACCGGCATCGTCGACAGCCACGGCCTGATGCTGGCGCTGGAAGGTCACGTCGAGGCGAACGGCGGCAATGTCGTGCTGCGCTGCCCCGTCGAGCGCATCGAGCGCGACGCCTCCGGGCTGTTCCGGCTGACCACCGGCGGCGACAGCCCAGGCACCATCACCGCAACGAACCTCGTCAATTCCGCCGGGCTGCACGCCTCCAGGCTCGCGCGCACGCTCAGCCTCGGCGAGGCCTACACCCCGCCCGAGACCTACTACGCCAAGGGCCAGTACTACGCGCTCTCCGGCCGCTCGCCCTTCCAGCGCCACATCTATCCCTCTGCCCGACGGCGCCTGGCTCGGGCTGCACGCTACCGTCGACATCGGCGGGCGCTGCAAGTTCGGCCCCGACATCGAGTGGACGGAGGGCATCGACTACTCGTTCCAGCCCGAGAAGCTCGAGAAGTTCCTCGACTTCATCCGCAGCTACTATCCGGGCCTCGACGCAGAGCCGCCTGCACCCCGACTACACCGGCGTGCGCCCCAAGTTGTACCGGGAAGGCGAGCCGGTGCCCGACTTCGCCATTCACGGGCCGGATCGCCACGGGCGTTGCCGGCCTCGTCGCCCTCTACGGCATCGAGAGCCCCGGTCTCACCGCGGCGCTGGCGATCGGCGAGGTGGTGGCGGAGATGCTGGGCACCCGTAGGGTGCAATAGGCGTCAGCCGTATTGCACCGATGCACCCGGCGAAACAGGGCAAGCGGCAGGCGCCTTGTTGCGCCCTACAGATCAGGCGGGCGGCTTCGGCACCACTCGCCGCCCATCGACCGCCAGCCGCCGCTCCAGATACTGCGAGTAGCGCGACATGCCGAAGCAGAACACCCAGAACACCACGCCGGCCACCACGTAGCCCGTCATGGGCGTCGCCGGCGACAGCCAGCGCTGGGCCGACAGGCTCGACTGCACCGTGCCCAACAGATCGAAGATGCCGATGATCAGCACCAGGCTGGTATCCTTGAACAGGCCGATGAACGTATTGACGATGCCCGGGATGACGATCTTGAGGGCCTGCGGCAGCACGATCAGCCCCATCTTCTGCGCATAGGACAGCCCCAGCGCGTCGGCCGCCTCGAACTGCCCGCGCGGGATCGCCTGCAGGCCTCCGCGGATCACCTCGGCCAGATAGGCGGCCGAGAACAGCGCCACGATGATGAGCGCGCGCACCAGCTTGTCGATGGTCCAGCGCTCGGGCAGGAACAGCGGCAGCATCACCGAGGCCATGAACAGCAAGGTGATGAGCGGCACGCCGCGCACGAACTCGATGAACCCGACCGATAGCCAGCGCACGATCGGCATGGGCGAGCGCCGCCCCAGCGCCAGCACGATGCCGATGGGAAACGCGGCGGCAATGCCGGCGCTGGAGATGACGAGCGTCACGAGCAGCCCGCCCCACAGATCGGTCGGAACATGGGGTAGACCGAGCACGCCCGCCCGACAGCAGAATTACCGCCAGCACCGGAAACACAGCGAACAGGTAGATGCACGACAGAGCTTGCCTGCGCACCTGAGGAAGCATCAGCGGCACCAGGCCGGCGACCGCCAGGGCGTAGGTGAGATTGACACGCCAGCGCTCCGCGTCCGGATAGCGCCCGTACACGAACTGGCCGAACCAGGCCTGGGCGTAGGGCCAGCAGGCGCCGGCGTGCTCGCGGGCGCAGGCGGTCCCGTCATCGCCCTCCCAGGTGGCGTCGAGGATCGCCCAGCCGATCAGCGCCGTCGCGGTCTGGTAGACGAGCCACAGCGCCAGCACCGTCAGCGCGGCGTTGCTCCATGACGAGAACAGGTTCGCGCGCAGCCACGCAAACCCGCCCGCGGCCTCGCGCGGCGGGCTGGCGAAGGTGGCACGGGGGAGCGCGGAAGGAGCGTCCATCGCCTCACCTCTCCACCAGCGCCATGCGGCGGTTGAACCAGTTCATGAACAGCGCCGTGAGCAGGCTCAGCGTCAGATATACGCCCATCGTCATCAGGATCACCTCCACCGCCTGGCCGGTCTGGTTCAGTACGGTGCCGGTGAACACGCTGACGAAATCGGGGTAGCCGATCGCCACCGCCAGCGAGGAGTTCTTGGTGAGGTTGAGATACTGGCTGGTGAGCGGCGGGATGATGATGCGCGCCGCTTGCGGGATCACCACCAGCCGCAGCGTCTGCCCGCGGTTGAGGCCGATCGCCTGCGCCGCCTCGGTCTGCCCCTTGGGCACGCCCAGGATGCCGGCGCGCACGATCTCGGCGATGAAGCTTGCCGTGTAGATCGTGAGGCCGAGCAGCAGCGCCATGAGCTCGGGCAGCACGGCGACGCCGCCCTGGAAGTTGAAGCCTTTGAGCTCGGGATAGTCCAAGGCGAGCGGGCTCCCCAGCGCAAAGAAAACCGCGGCAGGGAGGACCACGGCAGCCAGCAGCATGGGCGTGAGCACCGAGACAGGCCGGCCCGTATCCGCCCGCCGGCGCCTGGCCCTTGCCCACAGCGCGGCAGCAACCAAAACGCCCACGCCCAGGGCGACGGCGACGATGCCAAAGCCGGCCTCCGGCACCGGCGCCGGCAGATAGAGCCCGCGCACATTGAGATAGGCGCCTCCGGGGAGGGCATGACTCTGGCGAGGCCCGGGCAGGCTCTTCAGGACGGCGAAGTACCAGAAGAACAGTTGCAGCAGCAGCGGCAGGTTGCGCACCACCTCGACGTAGGCGGCGGCAAGCTTGGCGACCAGCCAGTTGGAGGAGAGGCGCGCGATGCCGATCGCAAAGCCGAGCACCGTGGCCGCGACGATGCCGAGGCCTGCCACCAGCAGCGTATTGAGAAGGCCTACCCAGAAGGCGCGGCCGTAGGTGGAGGTATTGGAGTAGTCGATCAGCGACTGCGAGACGTCGAAACCCGACGTGCGGCCCAGAAACTCGAACCCCGAGGCGATGTTCTGCCGCCGCAGGTTGTCGGCAACGTTGTTGACTACCCACCAGGCGGCCACCGCGACCGCCACCACCAACAGCACCTGGTAGAACGCCTGCCGCACCTCGGGCCGGTAGAGAAACCCCGTCAGTGCGGCCGCCCGGCGCGGCCTGATGCCGGTGGAGAGTGCCATCAGCCGTCGCCGTGTTGCGGGCCGATCATGTCACCACCGCTCCAGGCCGCGCCGGGCTCGACCCTTCAGCGTATCGGCGGTGCGTACTGCAACCCTCCCTGCGTCCACAGCTTGTTGATCCCGCGGTCGATCTTGAGGCGCGAGCCCAGCCCGACGTTGCGGTCGAACGCCTCGCCGTAGTTGCCGATCTGCTTGACGATGCGATAGGCCCACTCGTTGTCGAGCCCCAGGCCCTTGCCGAAGTCGCCCTCCTTGCCCAGCAGCCGTTTGATGTCGGGATTGGTCGAGGTGAGCATCTGGTCGACGTTGGCTTGCGTGACGCCTGCCTCCTCGGCAACCAGCAGGGCGTAGTGCACCCACCTGACGATGGTGAACCACTGGCTGTCGCCCTGGCGCACCGACGGTCCCAGCGGCTCCTTCGAGATGATATCGGGCAGCACGACATGATCGGCCGCGTTCGCCATCAGCAGCCGCACGGCGTAGAGGCCGGAAGCGTCCGTGGTGTAGGCATCGCAACGCCCACCCTGGTAGGCGTTCACCGCCTCGTCCACCTTCTCGAACACCACCGGCTTGTACTGGAGGTTGTTGGTGCGGAAGAAGTCGGCGAGGTTGAGCTCGGTCGTAGTTCCCGTCTGCACGCAGATGGTGGCGCCGCCCAGCTCCTTGGCCGTTTTCACGCCCAGCGACTTCTTCGCCATGAAGCCCTGGCCGTCATAGTAGTTGACGCCGACGAAGCTCAGGCCCTGGGCGCTGTCGCGCTGCAGCGTCCAGGTGGTGGTGCGAATGAGCACGTCGATCTCGCCGGAGTTGAGCGCGGTGAACCGCTCCTTGGGCGTGGTCGGCACGTACCTGACCTTGCCCGCATCGCCCAGCACAGCGGCCGCCACCGCCCTGCAGTAGTCGACGTCGAGGCCGCGCCACACGCCCTTGTCGTCAGCGGCGCCGAATCCCGGCAGGCCGGTATGCACGCCGCAGCTGAGCTGGCCCTTCTGCTTGACGGCTGCCAGCGTGCCGGTCTGTGCACTGGCCGCCGCCGACATGCCGGCAAGCGCCACGGCACAAAGCGCTCCTCGAAGAAGACGTTGCATCTCTCTACTCCCTACCTGACGAACCCTAATCCAAAGCGAGTGTTTCGTTCCCGCAAACCTTTGTCAATTTTGCCCCGAGCTCAGTGGTTGAGGATCTGCGACAGGAACAGCTTGGTGCGCGGCGAGCGGGGGTTGCCGAAGAACTGCTCAGGCGGTGCCTCCTCGACGATCTCGCCCTCATCCATGAAGACGATGCGGTCGGCCACCGAGCGGGCAAACCCCATCTCGTGCGTCACGACCAGCATGGTCATGCCGGAGCGCGCCAGCTCCACCATCACGTCGAGCACCTCCTTGATCATCTCCGGATCGAGCGCGGAGGTCGGCTCGTCGAACAGCATGATGCGCGGGTTCATGCACAGCGCCCGGGCGATCGCCACGCGCTGCTGCTGCCCGCCCGAGAGCTGGCCCGGATACTTGTGGGCCTGCTCCGGGATGTGCACGCGATCGAGGTAGCGCCGCGCCAGCTGCTCGGCCTCGGCGCGCGGCATCTTCTTCACCCACACCGGGCCGAGGCACAGATTGTCCAGCACGGTCAGATGCGGGAACAGGTTGAAGCTCTGGAACACCATGCCGACTTCCGCGCGCACCCGCTCGATCTGGCGCAGGTCGTTGGTCAGCTCCACGCCCTCGACGACGATGCGGCCGACCTGATGCACCTCGAGACGGTTGATGCAGCGGATCAGCGTGGACTTGCCGGAGCCCGAAGGACCACAGATGACGATCTTCTCGCCCTTCGCAACATTGAGATTGATGTCGCGCAAGACCTGGAAGGCGCCGAACCATTTGCCGACGCTGCTCAGCTCGATCGCCGCGGTGCGCGCGCCCGAGCGTGGCACGGCCCCCGTCCCCTGGCTGAGCATGCTCGTTCCGCGCTGGTCGGCCATGCCCGAGTATGCCGATGCCCGCCGCCGGAAGCAACGCAAGCGTGGTTGCTCGCCTCGGACGGCAGGTGGGTGTCGCACAGCAGGGCAACCGCAACCGAGCCGGCACCTGCGTGCGGATCGGCGCTTCGGGTCACCTGAGCTTGATTTCGCTGTGAATGGGGAGAAGGTTACAGGTGTCGTCGTGGAGGCTGCGCCTGCCTGGCGGCGCGCCGGTCCTTTCGGTGAGCACGCGGCCCTTTTCCCCATGACCGAGAGCCCAGACCAGCGCCTCGTCGCCCTCATGCAATCTGCCCAAAATGGCGATTCGGGCGCCTATGCGACTTTGCTGCAGGATGTTGCGCCGCTGGTGCGGCAGGCGATCCGGCGGCGGCTTGCAATGCTGCAGCCCCAGGACGTGGAGGACCTTGTCCAGGACGTGCTGCTCTCGCTGCATGCGGCGCGCGCCACCTACGACCCGGCGCGTCCGTTTCTGCCCTGGCTGATGGCTATCGTGCGCAACCGCGTGGCCGACGGTGCGCGCCGCTATGCGCGCCGCGCCGCCAACGAGGTCGTCTGCGACCCGCTGCCTGAAACTTCCGCGAGGGACGGCGCGAATATTCCCATCGAGGGTTTCCGCGATAGTCAGGAACTTGCGCAGGCCATGACCACACTCCCGCCCGGACAACGGCGAGCGATCGAGTTGACAAAGTTGCGCGAAATGACGCTGCGGGAAGCCTCGGCCGTCAGCGGCATGAGCGTCGGCGCCCTCAAGGTTGCGGTCCATCGCGGTGTTGCCGCGCTGCGCAAGGCGCTGAGCGCGAAGGGCTGAGGCATGGACACGCAAGAGCTCATCCAGCGCCTTGCCGCAGACGCGGGAGCGGTGCGCCGCCTGCAGCCGCCGTGGGTGCGTGCGCTCGTCTGGCTGGCGATCTCGCTGCCCTTTGTCGCTGCCGTGATCTGGAACAAGATCGCCATGAGCGATCCGGCCCAAACGCTCGGCGACCCCCGCTTCCTGATCGAGCAGACGGCGACGCTGGCGACCGCGACGGCAGCCGCGCTCGCAGCCTTTGCCAGCACCGTGCCGGGGTTCGATCGCAGGGCCATGCTGCTGCCGCTGCTGCCGTTGGCGGTGTGGCTTGCCAGCGTCGGCCAGGGGTGCGTGCAGGACTGGGTGCAGCTGGGCGCCGACGGCCTGGCGCTCCGGCCGGACTGGGAGTGCCTACCCTACGCGGCCGTGATCGGCATCGTCCCCGCAATCGCCATGCTGTTCATGCTGCGCCGCGGTGCGCCGATCTACCCGCGCACCACACTGGTGCTGGGCGCGGTCTCGGTGGCGGCGCTCGGCAACCTCGGCTTGCAGCTCTTCCACTTCCGCGATGCGAGCATCATGGTGCTGACCTGGCACCTGGGCAGCGTCGTCGTGCTTTCGGTGCTCGCGCTGCTGACGGGCCGGCAGGTCCTGGGCTGGCACCGCCCGTTGAGCTGACTGCAGCCGCTCGAGGCCAACCTCACGACATCGTGTGGAGCCCCTCCGTAACCCGGCGCTCTCTGACAGCGAAACGAGGAAGGGGCGGTAAGCGCCGTCTCATCGACCCGCAACGCTGCGATAGGAGCATCCGACAATGAACGTCACCACCCGGCTGGTTGTGTTTGCAGGCGCCGCCGCACTCGCGCTCGGCATCGTCATGGCGTCTCCAGCCACCTATGCCCAGGGCACGATGGGCAAGGAGGATATGAAAAAGGACGAGATGAAAAAGGACACCATGAAGAAGGACACCATGGGCACGGGCGACATGAAGAAGGACGAGAAGAAGGACATGATGATGAAGAAGGACGACATGAAGAAGTAGCGCCAGCAGGCAGCGCGGGAGGGCGTATCTCTCCCTTGCTTCAAGTGCGCGGGCAGGGTCGCGCACGCATGCGTGCCGGCCCCGCTTCGCCAGTGTGATGATCGAGAAGTCCGCACCATCGCGGTGGGCTGGGGTCGAGGGCGGACTTCTCGATCTGAATCACACTAGCACCATGATTTTGCTGGTGTCCTTCAGATCGCGAAATTCGTACCGAGATCGCTGCACATTGAGACGAATTTCGCGATCAGGACACCAGCCCACTACCCGTGGGACGACGAAATGCGCACCTCGTAGTTGGGCTGCTCGATGAAGCGCACGCCCAGAAGCTTCTTGCCGCGCCGCACCACCGTGCAGATGATCTTGTGCTGCGGCTGTCCGGCGATGGTCAGGTAGAAATCGTCGGGGACATCGGCAGCGGCCCCGCCGACCATGAGGAGGGCCCCGGTCTTGGATGTGTTGAGCACCTTGCAGGGAAGCGTGGCGGTGCCCCGCAGCCCCTTGACGAGGATCAGCTGTCCGCCGCGCCGCAACCACACGCGCGGCGACCTGCGTCGCTCTTTGCCCGATTTGTTCTCGGTCATGGCTATCGACCACTTCCTCTCGACTTCCTTTTACGACACCTAGATTGACGTTGCCTTAACCGGTGCCCGGGGCCAGCCTGCAACCATGCACCCGCAAGAACTGGTCGAGCGTTGCGCTGCCCGCGGCAAGGCTGATAAGACCTGCGCTTCAGTCCCCACCTAGTGTCCTGATCGCGAAATTCGTCTCACAGTGCGGCGAACTCGGAACGAATTTCGCGATCTGAAGGACACCAGCAAAATCATGGTGCTAGTGTGATTCAGATCGAGAAGTCCGCTCCCGAACCCAGCCCAGCGCGATGTGGCGGACTTCTCGATCATCACACTAGGCAACTCTAGCGATGCCGGCTGGCGCCGAGACCTCCGGTCTGCTGCTGCAGCATCGGCCCTTCACCTACTACTGGTTTGCCCGCATTTGCTCCGTCATTGCCTTTGCCGGGCAGGGGGTGGCGGTCGGCTGGCACCTGTATGCATTGACCGGAAGCGCTCTCGACCTGGGGCTGGTAGGCCTCGCCCAGTTCCTGCCGATGCTGCTGCTTACGCTCGCGGCCGGGCACGTCGCCGACCGCTACGACCGGCGCCGGATCGTTGCCGTCTGCCAGGCGATCCAGGCCCTGGCGGCTGGGGCTCTGGCCGCCGGCACGCTGACCGGCTGGCTCGACCGCGGCGCGCTTCTGGCACTGGTGGCGGTCAGCGCGTCGGCCCGTGCTTTCGAATGGCCGACGCTGGCGGCGCTGCTGCCGACCCTCATTCCGCGCGAGACCCTGCCGCGGGCAACGGCATGGGCCGCCACCGCCAACCAGCTCGCTCAGATCGGCGGGCCGGCGCTCGGCGGCGTTCTCTATGCCATCCAGCCGGCCGCGGCGTTTGTGGTGCCATGCGTCCTCTACAGTTTGGCGGCGGTGCTCACGAGCGCGATTCCCGGTTCTGCACCGGTACGATCCAGTGCCCCGACCACGCTGGCGTCGGTGTTCTCGGGCTTCGCCTTCGTCCGCTCGCGCCGCCTGCTGCTGGGCGTGCTGTCGCTGGATCTGTTCGCGGTGCTGTTCGGCGGCGCCGTGGCCCTGCTGCCGATCTATGCGCGCGATATCCTGTTGACCGGCCCGTGGGGCCTGGGCCTGCTGCGCGCGGCGCCGGCGGTGGGTGCGCTCACCATGTCGGCAGTGCTGGTGCGCTTTCCGCTGAAGCGGAACGTTGGCCCGCTGCTGTTCACCGTCGTGATCGTGTTCGGGCTCGCAACAATAGTGTTCGGCCTGTCGACCTGGCTACCGTTGTCGCTCGCAGCCCTGTTCGTGATCGGCGCCTCCGACGTGGTGAGCGTGGTCATCCGCTTCTCGCTGGTGCAATTGCAGACGCCCGACGACATGCGCGGGCGCGTCAGCGCCGTGAATGCGCTATTCATCGGCACCTCCAACCAGCTCGGCGAGTTCGAGTCCGGCGCGGTCGCGGCGCTGTGGGGCGCGGTGGCTTCCGTCGTGATAGGCGGCTGCGGCACGATTGCCGTGGCACTGGTCTGGATGTGGCTGTTTCCCGAGCTGCGCCGGGTGCGCACGCTGGAAGGCTAGGGCGCTAGGCCACGTCTGTTGCTTGGGGCAAAGCCGAAATGTTGTATTCCGTCGAAGACTTACCGGTTGTGACGCAAAGCTGCCAGTGCATAGCTCTGCGCGGACGTCAGGCCGAAACCCGTGATGTTTGCATGTGTGTTGCGGGAGGGCCGCACATGGCGAATACTGTCTTCAATTATGGATCGCTGGGAAAGTCGGCCCAAGGAGACGAGCCATGGACCGTCGTCGTTTCGTCATCGGAACTGGCGCGACCGCACTTGCGGTCGGATCCGCATCCGGGCAAGAGGCTTATCCCTCGCGTCCTATCACCATCATCAACGCGTTTCCGCCCGGCGGCGCCAACGATATCGTCACGCGGCCACTGGCAGCCGCCTTGGAGCCGATTTTAAAGCAGCCGGTCGTGATCGACACGAAAGCCGGTGCCGCCGGACAGATCGGCGCGCAGGTCGCCGCCTCCGCCAACCCTGACGGCTACACCCTGCTGTCGCACAACACAGGAATCTCCGGTTACGCCGAGGTCGACAGATTGTTCGGCCGCCCCGTCAAAGTCTCACGCGACGACTTTATTCCGCTTGCGCGCTTAGTCGCCGATCCGGTCCTGCTCCTGGTCAATGACCAGCAGTCTTTCAGGGCGCTGAAGGAGTTGATCGACGCCGCCAAGACCAATCCAGACACGCTCGTTTTTAGTTCGGGCGGCCTCTATGGCGCGTCCCACCTGCCATTGGCGTATTTGGAAAGGGCCACGGGTTCGTTGAGGCTGCGTCACCTACCGACCAATGGCGGCGGTCCCGCGATCCTCGCGATTCTCGGCAACAATGCCCAGGTCACGGCACAAACCGTGTCGGCGACGTTGCAGCACGTCAGAGCCGGCAAGCTGCGTCCACTCGCCAATTTCGGCGCGACGCGCTCGACCAAGGTGCCCGACGTGCCGACGCTCAAGGAACTCGGCTATGACGTCGAATACTATCTGTGGGTAGGGCTGTTCGCGCCAAAGAATACGCCGCCGGCAATCGTGACCACATTGCGCGCCGCGATAGGCAAGGCGGTGCAGTCGGAGCAGTTCACGGCTGCGCTCTCCAATATTGGCCTGGACCTCGCATATCTCGACGGACCGGACTTTCAGAAGTTCTGGGACATCGACGGTAAGCGGACCGACGAGGCCGTGATTCTTATCGGTCGCCAGTGATAAACAGTTGGTGCTGCCGGCGGGCGTCACCTTCTCTCTCCGCGCCGCCAGATCTCTTCGAAGACGACGCTGTTGTCGCAATCGCTCTCACCAGCCCGCACGCAGGCTTGGCGCGCGTCGGCCTGCACCTCAGACGGCCAAATGCGGCGGACCGGCAGAGATAGGAAATGACTGAATGAGCAACCCGATCCAGATCCGCATGGGTGGTTACGGCCCGGCGACGACCGGCTTTTCCCGTGCGCTGAACATGATGGGCAATCAACTCGAGGCCGAATTCCGCGATCGCGTGAGTGTCAAATATGTCTGGAACATCATGGATCTCGGCTATCGCGCCGAGGATATTCTATGGCTGGTCGAGCACGGGTTGCTCACGCTTGGCTATCAGTCATCGAGCTATCTGACGGATCGCGTTCCTGAACTCGGCTTTGTTGATCAACCCTTTCTGTTCGCGAGCAATGCGCAAGCGCGCGCCGCCATGGATGGTGGACTTGGCGGGTACCTTGCGCGCCAAATCGAGGAGCGCGTCAACTACCGCATCCTCGGATATTTCGAGAATGGCTTCCGCCATATTTCCAATGCGCTGCGCCCGGTACGCACGCCTGCAGACATGAAAGCCATGCGGATTCGGGTGCTACCGAGCGATGTGCAGAAAAGGACATTCGAGTTGCTCGGCGCCATACCAATGCGCATGGATTTGACAGAAGCGATCGAGATGGTCAAAGCCGGCACGATCGATGCGCAGGAAAATCCGTTTGCCAACACTGTCACCTATGGTGTCCACAAGTTCCACCATTTCCATACCGTGACGAACCACTTCTATATCTCGCGGCCGATTTTCGTGCATCGGCCGACGTTCGATGCGTGGCCTGGGGAGTTGCAGCAGGCCGTGCGCAAGGCGGCGACGGCGGCAGTCGCAATGCAGCGCGGGCTTGCCGTCGAAGAGGACAAGACGGCGCGGCAGGCCATCCTGGCCGAGGGTTGTGAAATCCTCGAGCTGACCGATGACGAGCACGCTGGCTTTGCCGCGGTCGTCCAGCCGTTGCTTATGGAAGGTCGCGAGATCTATGGACAGAAGATGTTCGACCTGTTGCCGACTGGAATGTAAGGCTTCAATACTTCAGCTAGTGGCACTAGCTCACCGCTTCCGTTCATGGACGTGAGCGGGTACGGCCGGCGAATAGTTGCTGGCATTCGAGTACCCGTCCTAGCCGGCGCCAGCGGGCGCCTTCGGCAGCCGCACGAGCAGGCACAGCGGCAGGAACGCCACCGCCACCACCGTGTAGAGCAGCCACGCATTCATGTAGCCGATCAGCACCGATTGGCGCGCGATCTCGCCGGAAAGCTTGGCCAGCGCGGGCGCGGAATCGACCGCCCAGCTCCCCATCGCCCAGGGAATGTCGAGTACCCGGTTGTAGGGCGAGACATGCTCCACCATGCGCGCATAGTTCGCCCCGGACGTGCGCACGATCTCCGCCACGGCGATGGAGATGAACAGGCTCGAGCCGAAATTGCGCAGCAGATGGAACATCGACATCGCCTCGGCGCGATACTCGGGCGCCAGCGTCCAGAAGGTGATCACCGTGAGCGGCACCCACGACACGCCGATCGCTATGCCCTGGAGCACGTTGCTCATCAGCAGCGTGTTCATATCGACGTTGAGGTCGAAGCTCATCATCCACAGGCCCGTGCCGGTCTGGAGCAGGGCGCCAACAGCGAGGCTGATGCGCGGATCGAGGCGCGCCATCGGGATCGCCAGCAGGAAGCCGATGCCCGACCCCATGCCGCGATAGCCGACGATGTCGCCGATGGCGGAGTCGGGATAGCCGGCGTGCTGCTGCAGCAGCGGCGGCAGCAGCACCACGGTTGCGAAGTTGAGCATGCCGAACAGCGTCACCAGAATCAGGCCCAGTCCGTAGTTGCGGTCGGCGAGCAGCTTCAGGCGCACGAACGGCCGCTCGCTGGTGAGGCTGTGCACGCAGAACATGTAGAGCGCGATGCCCGCCACCAGCGTCGCGATGATGATCTCTGCTGCTCTCGAACCAGTCGAGCCTCTGCCCGCGCGAGAACACCAGCTGCGCCGAGGCGATGCCGGCCGACATTGTAATGAAGCCCAGCCAATCGAGACGGGCCTCGCGCGGCGTGTCGTCCTTGGGAAGCACGAGCCAGTTGCCGACGACCGAAAGAATTGCGACCGGCAAGATCATCCAGAAGCCCCAGCGCCAGCCCAGCGCCTCCGCGATCTGCCCCGCGAACATCGGGCCGATGGACGGCCCGATCATGTTGGCCATGCCGTAGATCGAGATCATCAGGCCGTGCTGGCGGCGCGGGAAGCTGTCGAGCAGGATGGTCTGGCCGAGCGGCACCAGCGGCGCACCGGCCGCTCCCTGCAGGATGCGCCAGCCGATCAGCTCCTCCAGCGAGCCCGAGGCGCCGCACATGAAGGTGGCGATGGTGAACACCAGGGTGCACCACGTCATGGTCGCGCGCTGACCGAAGCGGCCCGCAAGCCAGCCAGCCGCCGGCGTCGCCACGGCAGTCGCCACGATGTTGAAGGTCATCACCCAGGACACCTCGTCCTGGGTGGCCGACAGCGCTCCTTGCAGCTGGGGCAGCAGGGCCGACGAGATCAGGATGGAAGCCGAATAGATGGTGGTGCTCGACATCAGTGTGAGCATCAGCAGCACGCGCTGAAGCAGCGTCAGGCTGTGAACAGGGGCGTCATCGCTCATGCACAGGCGCCGGCTTGACAAAGGTAGCTATGGGTAAAGTAACCTAGGTCACTATTCCGCGCTAGAGGCCGCCGCCCAGAGGCTGCAAATGACCCCCGATGACGAGCATTACATCGGCTACACCATCACCGACGTGGGGCGGCTGCTGCGCACGGTGTTCGAGCGGCGGGTGCGCGCCTTCGGCCTGACGCGGGCGCAGTGGCTGGTGATCGCCCGCGTGCACCGGCGGCCTGGGCTCAGCCAGTCGGAGGTGGCCGACCTGCTCGAGATCGAGAAGGCCCCCGCCGGAAGGCTGATCGACCGCATGCAGGCCAAGGGCTGGGTCGAGCGGCGCGACGACAGGAGCGACCGCCGCATCAATCGCCTGCACCTGACTGCGGAAGGGGAGCGCCTGCACGCAGCGATCTGGCCGATCGCGGAAGCGAGCGTCGACGATGCGCTGGGCGACCTTTCAGCCAAGGAGCAAAGGCAGCTCACCGCCCTCATGACGCGGGTGAAGGCCAAGCTGCAGGCGCTGGCCGAGCACGATCAGGCCGCCATCGCGTGCAACGCTGCGCACACACCCGACGAGGACGAGGCGCGCACACCATGACCTCGCTGCTCCGCAAGCAGACGCTGAGGCCGGTGCTGCTCATAGCAGTGCCGCTGGCGACGGTGCTTGCGGCCTTCCTGTTCTGGCTGTGGGGCGGCCGCTACGTCTCGACCGAGAACGCCTATGTCAAGGCCGACATCGCCCAGGTCTCGGCCGAGGTCGCGGGCCGCGCGCTGGAGGTGCACGTACGCGATCATGCCGAGGTGAGGGCCGGCGACCTGCTCGTCACCATCGACCCCGAGCCGTTCCGCGTGGCACTCGCCAAGTCCGAGGCCGAGCTCGATGCGACGCGCGGCCAGGTGCGCACCCTGATCGCCACCTGGCACGAGGCGCAAAGCGAGCTGCACGAGTCGGAAAGCAAGGTCGCGTTCTGGACCGCCCAGCTCGAGCGCCAGAAGACATTGTCCGTGCGGGGCATCGTCGCCTCGAGCAAGCTCGAGGAGGTGGAGAGCAGCGCGACTGCGGCGGCAGACCGTGTCGCCGTCATGCGCAAGAAGGTGGAGCGCGTCGCAGCCCAGCTCGGCAACAATCCGGCCCGCCCGGTGGACGAGCACCCCCTCGTGCGCGAGAAGCGGGCCGAGCAGGAGCGGGCCAAGCTGGAGCTTGCGCGCACGGTGATCCGCGCGCCGCTCGGCGGCACCACGGTCAACGTCCGCCTGCAGAGGGGCGACCAGGTCAAGGCCGCCACCGCCCTGTTCGCCATCGTCGCCGACACGCGGCCGTGGGTGGAGGCCAACTTCAAGGAAACCGAGCTCACCTATGTCGCCAAGGGCCTTAGCGCCACCGTGGTGCTGGACATGTACCCGGAAGTCACCTGGCAGGCGGAGGTGGAGAGCATCAGCCCGGCAACCGGTGCCGAGTTCGCGCTGCTGCCCCCGCAAAACGCGTCGGGCAACTGGGTGAAGGTGGTGCAGCGACTGCCGGTGCGCCTGCGGCTGGTGCCGATGGCGGGCGAGCCGATGTTGCGCGCAGGCATGACGGCGAGCGTCAGGATCGACACCAAGCGCCAGCGCAGTCTCGCTGGCCTGTTCGGCGGCGGGACGGCCCTGGCGACCGGGCCTTAGGCGCGTCTCGCCTGCTGTCACGCGCGCTGGCCGTCCTCGGCGCCGAGGCCCAACCGCTCGCACGCTTCGGCGGCGGCGGCCTCCATGGTCATGAACACCGCGCCTTCGGCCTCCAGCTTCCCCACCAAGTCTTCGAAGGCGAGCATGCGATAGCCGCGCCCGATCACGTACGGGTGCATGGTGTAGGTCAGAACGCCCCAGTCGACGGACTTCTTCATGTAGAGGAACTCGTCGAGCCAGTTCTGCATCACAGCGCGTGCCGACTGCAGCCCCGGCAGGATCGCCGTCGGCGTGCGGATGAACTCGAAATGTGGGTGGTCGTCGAGCGACCAGCTGATCGGCATCTCGATGAGCCGGGTTTCCTCGCCGAACCGATAGGGCTTGCCGAGCTCGGCGACGTCGCCGCGACGCGCCCGGTAGGGGAGGTAGTCGCCGCCCATCAGGCTGCTGTCGTAGACGAAACCGTGAGCGATCAGCAGGTCGATGGTGTGCTCGCTCAGGTCCCAGGCCGGCGAACGGTAGCCGCGGGGCTTGCGGCCGGTGAGTCGCACGATGGCCTCGCTGGCCCGCACCAGATCGGCCTCCTCTTCCTCGCGGCTCATGGAGGCATTGGGGATGTGCGCCCAGCTGTGGTTGGCGACCTCGTGCCCGCCATCGACCACGGCCGCGCATTGCTCGGGGTAGCTCTCGATGGTGAAGCCCGGGACGAACCAGGTGGCGGGGATACTGTGCGCTTGCAGGAACGCGAGGATGCGGCGCGAGGCCAGCGCGCCGAACTCACCGCGCGACAGCGGGGTGGGCGTGGTCATGCCACGCGCGATGAAGCCGGACTGGGTGTCGAAATCGAAGCTGAGACAGACGATGTGACGGGGCATGCCGGCCTCCGAGCGTTGGGTCATCGCTACGCTCGACCCAACCTTTGCGCGTCCTCAAGCATCATGGCGGCGGCCTTCTCGGCGATCATCAGGGTCGGCGAGTTGGTGTTGCCGGAGGTGATGGTCGGCATGACCGACGCGTCCGCCACCCTTAGCCCGTCGAGCCCGCGCACCTTCAGCCGTGCATCCACCACGGCCAGGTCGTCCGCGCCCATCTTGCAGGTGCCGACCGGGTGAAAGATGGTGGTGGCGATGTCGCCCGCCGCCTTGGCCAGCTCATCGTCGGCTTGCACCTCGAGCCCCGGCCGGAACTCCTGCGGCCGATACTTCGCCAGCGACGGCATGGAGACGATGTTGCGGGTGACGCGGATGGCGGCCGCGGCCACCCGCCGGTCCTCCTGGGTGGACAGGTAGTTCGGCCGGATCTCGGGGTGCGCCTCGGGGTCCGGCGCGGTGATGCGCACGAAGCCCCGGCTGGTCGGTCGGAGGTTGGCGACGCTGGCCGTGAACGCTGGGAAGGGATCGAGCGGCTCGCCGAACTTCGGCAGGGTCAGCGGCTGCACGTGATACTGCAGATCGGGCGTCTCGCGGCTGGGGTCGGACTTGACGAAGGCGCCCAGCTGCGAGGGCGCCATGGTCATGGGCCCACGGCGCTGGAACACGTACTGCGCCGCGAAGCCCGCGCGCTGCGGCAGGCTCTGGAAGCGCTCGTTCATGGTCTTGACGCCGGACACCTTGTAGGCACAGCGCACCTGCAGATGGTCTTGCAGGTTCTCGCCCACCCCCTTGAGCTCGTGGCGCATCTCGATCCCGTGCGCCAGCAGCAGCGACCCTGGGCCGATGCCGGAGAGCTGCATGATCTGCGGCGAGCCGATGGAGCCCGCCGCCAGCACCACCTCGCGCGTGGTAGCGATTGTCCGGCGCGCCCCGTGCTGGCGCACGACGAGCCCGGTCACCCGCTTGCCGTCGACCACCAGCCGTTCGACCATCGCGTCGGTCTCGACGTCGAGATTGGGCCGGTGCCGCACGGGGCGCAGGAAGCCCTTGGAGGTGTTCCAGCGCACGCCAGTCTTCTGGTTGACGTGGAAGTAGCCGCAGCCCTCGTTGTCGCCGCGATTGAAATCCTCGACCTTGGGGATCCCCGCCTCCGCCGCCGCCTCGCGGAACGCATCCAGGATCTCCCAGCGGATGCGCGGTAGTTCCACGCGCCATTCGCCGCCGCGCGCGTGCAGGTCGTCGAAGGCGTCGGGCTCCAGCGCCCACTGGTCCTCGTGCTGCTTGAAGTAGGGCAGCACGTCGTCCCAGGCCCAGCCCGGGTTGCCCATCTGGCGCCACAGGTCGTAGTCGCGCGCCTGCCCGCGCATGTAGATCATGCCGTTGATGGAGGAGCAGCCGCCCAGCACGCGCCCGCGGGGATAGGCCAGGCTGCGGCCGTTGAGGCCCGCCTCCTCGGCGGTCTTGTAGCCCCAGTCGGTGCGGGGGTTGCCCATCAGGTAGAGGTAGCCGACGGGGATATGGATCCAGTGGTAGTTGTCGCGGCCGCCGGCTTCCAGGAGGAGCACGTGCTTCGTGGGATCGGCCGAGAGACGGTTGGCCAGCAGGCATCCCGCGGTCCCCGCCCCGACGATGATGTAGTCGTAGGTATTGGATGGCATGTTGGCGCGTCCTCCCGCGCCAAACCTAGTCTCCGCGCGGGGGGAGGCAAGCCGTGATGGGCAGGGGCCTGCCGTGGGGCCGAGTTCACGCTCGTGACACAAGGCAATGACACCGCTTCTGCCCGCCTGGGGGTGCTCGGGCATGGGCCGTGGGGACAAGGGGCGATGCCGAAAATGCTGCAAGGGATGGCCGGCCCGGCATGCTCCTGGCCGAGTCTCTAGGTACCACTGTGTCCGCAACCCACTGGCGCCGTGGCGCGAGATCCGTCACAAATTCACCTTGGTTACGCCTCTTTTTTCTACCGGTGCGGGTGTTCGGGCAGGCGAGTGGGAACGCATGCGCTGCACCATAACCGTGATGAATGCCAAGGGGGGTGTCGGCAAGTCGACACTCGTCCTGGCGCTCGCCGAAACCCTATCTGCCTGCCACGAGAAGCGCGTCCTAGTGATCGAACTCGGACGCGCACGCCAGCATTTCCAACATGCTGATGCGGCCCGACTGGGTGCAGGCGTTCCAGGCGCAGGGCAGGTCGGTGGTGGATTATCTCATCGCCGTGGTCCTCAAGGACCAGCCGGTGCCGTGGAAGTCTTTCATTTCGACCGGCGTGTCGGATGTCGACGACGCACGCTCCGTAGACCTGATACCGGGCGGCGGACACCTCACGCTGTTCGAGCGCGAGGTCTCCAAGACGGGTCTCGAGACGCGCCTGCGGCACGCGGTGCGCAACCTGCTGGCACACGCGCGCAGCACCTACGATCTGGTGCTGATCGACAGCGCGCCTGGGCTTTCGATCCTCACCGAGTGCTGGCTGCGCGAGGTCGATTTCTTTCTGTCACCGACCAAGCCCGACTACATCTCCACCCACGGCCTGCAGTTTCTCGGCCAGTTCAGCCAGCGCGATGCCGACATGGGCTTTGCCGACTGCCTGGGCGTGATCATCAGCATGAAGGACAAGACAGCGTTCGAGGATGCGCAGTATGAGCGCTGGCTGCGGCACAACTCCAAGCACCCCTGCTTCGATCAGGTCATTCCGCGCGCCACATCGCTGCAAACGGCCGCACATTTCTGTCCGCGGCCCAGGTCGTACTGGGCGAAGTACCCGGGCGATACCGGCAAGGCCCTGCGCCAGCTTGCGGCCGAGCTGCTGGTTCGCACCTCGGCCGCACTGACGCGGAAGGCTCACCGCGAGGGACGCGCGGCCGAGTAGCAGCAGGGCCGACTCGAGAAGGACACTAGCGCTCGAGCGCGGTCGTCTGCAGGAAGGTTGGCACCGGCAGCGCGGACAGATCGACGTTGTTGAGCACCCACAGCCCGGCAAGCGCGATCACACCGGCGATCATCACACTGGGCAGCGTCTTGACCACAACGCCGAGCAACGTCGCAAACGCGGCCAGGATGCGCTCGCCCGCCTGCCACAGCTCGACGGCCACCTTCAGCAGTGCGTAGACGATACCGCGCAAGGATGAGCACGAGAAGAACCTGCTTCCATAACGGCCAGTCCTGCCAGGGCACGCGCGTGAGCATCGCGATCTGTCCGACCGACCAGGACCACACCAACTCCACGAACCTGAAGATCGCCGCGATGCCCTGCTGCAGAAGCTGCAGGAGCTGATTGAGGAACTGCTGCATGGCCGTGGCCTCCTGGCCCAAGGTTGCTGTCTGGAGATCGCCCCGTGTTTGGCGGAGCAGCCCAATGCCGTGTCGCCGCTTACGGTCGCGAGGACCGCGTGCCAAACTCCAACGCGGCCATGACCGCCCCGTTCCATCATGGTTAATCGAGCAGGCAGAGCTCGGCAGCCGGCCCGCCCCAAGCCCGCGCGCCAAGCGCTCAGCATCCGAAAACCGCAGTCCAGGCATCTATGCGGGATGGGCTCGGCGGCCTGCCGAAGCTACCGGCACTGTTCTGCGGTTGGACGGCGCGTCCCGGCTGCCAGCGTCCAGCCGTTGCCAAAGGTATGCAGTTCGCGCATACGAGGGGACGCGTGATGTTGCGTTGCAATGTGGCATACCATATACCATATTGCATCACACAAACACGCGGCCACGGCAGCGAGCAAGTCTCGGCCTGGCTACAAAAAGGAGATCGGTCATGACCATCAAGACCTTCAACGAAGCGCTGGACTTCTACCCTTCACCCCGGGCGGCCATGTCGCGTTTCGGTGGCATGCTCCAGACTTACTGGAGCGCAATGCGCCATGGGCTCGCCGCGGCTCGCGCCTATCATGAGCTGACCGCCCGCGGCATGCCGCACGAGACGGCCGTCCAGCAGGTGTTCTCCGACCATTTCGACGCCCGCTGAGGCGTCGCAACCGGCCAGAGGGGCGTTGGCGCCGTCCCGCTCACGGCTCGAGCGGAGCGGGGCGGTGCCTAAGGCATCCCATCGGCGCAAGCAGGCGCGCTGCCCGCGATCACGGGCCGCCGTGACGGCGTCCACGTTCTGGCTTACATGATCTTGGCGCGACAGGCTGCGCGCGGCCTCAGTCGCACTCCCTGAAGGCATGACTGCATCGGCACCGCCGGAGATGCAATGCCGGTTAGGTCAACGTCCGCCAAGACAGCTCCGGGGCTCATCGCACCCGGCGCGCACCACTTGGCCAACTACCTCCTGTATGACGGCGAATGTCCGGCCTGCAGCGCCTACGTGGCCTTGTCCCGGCTGCGCCAGCTCTACCCCGACCTTGCGGTGATCAGCGCCCGCGACACACCGGGGCTGGTGGCCGAGCTGCGCCAGGCCGGCTACGAGATCAACGAGGGGATGGTGCTCTCCCTCGATGGCAGGCTGTATTTCGGCCCGGGAGCAACGCGCATGATCGCCGTCCTGGGCCGCGCATCACCTTCAGTTTGGCGGCGCGCCCTGCTGGCTTCGATCGGCACGGCGCCATGGGCGCGCCCCGTCTATCCCTGGCTCAACCGGGCCAGGCAGCTGCTGCTGCGCCTGCTGCGCAGAGGGCCGATCGCCTGATTGGGCGATCGGACCCGCTTGGCAGGCCTACGCCCGCTTCTTGAAATAGGTGTCGATCTCGCTCTGCAGCTTGTCGGTGGCCTCGCGCCAGGCACCGCCACCCTCGACTGAACGCAAGCGACCGTTCTGAGGCAAGGCTGCGCGCGCGTCAGGCGGCGCACCATCGTTGACGCTCAGCCGCGCATCGCGCGGTTGCGGGAAGGCCCCCATGCGGTGAGCCAAGCTCTGCAGCTCACCCAGGATCACGCCGCGCCGGCTCTCGTGCTCGGCCGTGATGCTGCGCACGTCCTGCAGCAGTTTCTGGTCGTAACGGTTGAGCGCCTCGCGCAACTGCGCGACGAGCTTGTGCTCTGTGTCGGCAATGGTGGTGAGCCTCTCGCGAAACTCGTCCACCAGTTGAACCATCTTCGACATTCACGAACCCCCTCGCGCTGGTTTGCGCCGAATCGAACAGCAACGATGATCGGTGTCGTTTCGGTCATATTTGCGGTGATGCTTGCTGGCACAACGCTGGCGGGACCTGCCGCAGTGGATGGGGCGTACCGCACGCAAAGCTGCTAAGCTGGTGCTCCCCGCCACTCCGCGCCGCTTTCGCGCCTGGTGCCGGCGGGTCGTCGCTGAGCTTGCCGAGGTGGGCCATGCGTGCCTTGTCGCCGTCAGCACTGGCAGCTTGCGCAGTCATCGCAACGGTCGTCGCCGGCCAAGCGCTCGCCTTCGACAACACCCAGTTCTGCCAGGCGGCAACGCACTTGGCCCGCGTCGCGGCCGGCGATGTCGGAACCTGGGTCGACCGCACCACGCGCAACGACGGGGTCGAGATCGCCTGCGACCGCAAGCTGGTACATTTCAAGCGCACCTCCAGCGCGCCGGCGGGCACCCTGCGAGGGAACTGGAAGGACACCAAGACGCTGGAGTGGCAGGGCGCGTACTGCGCAAATCCGATCTGGCGCGAGGCGATCGACAACGGCTGGCTGATCTCGGCCACCGTCACGACCTCGACCGGCGAGCGCATTTTCTTCGGCTGCCAGAAAGGCGGGCTCGGTTTCCACCGCGTCGTGCCCTAGCGTCCTGATCGCGAAGGGGCGGACTTCTCGATCATCACACTAGTGCTCAACGTGAGCACGCCAATCAATCTCTCAACATAATTGTCCGGCACTCCGCAGCCCGGGGGAACGTACCAAATCGGAAGTTGTCATGCATCAAGCATCGGCCCCGCGGCGAGGCGCCACCGGGCATTGGCTATCGGGGAAGCCTCACACATTGCTCTTGCAGGCGCCATCACGATGCTTGCCGCTCGCAACCATGCTGCTGGTGACGGCGGCACTTGCAGGCTGCGGCTCGGAGGTCGCCGAGCCAAGGCTAGCCTCCATGAAGCCGATGCTGGCGCGTCAGCCTGCGCCCAATTGCGAGTACCGCGGCGCGAGCAGCAGTCAGGCGAAAGCAACCGATACCGACCCCGACCAGCAGCGCGCCAAGCTCGACTACGAGCGCCAGTGCTATCGCCACGCCGCGATCATCGCGCGCACCCGGCTTCGCAGCCTGCAGGATGCGGTTGAGAAGACCTCGAAGGGCGTGAAATCGGCCGAGGTCAGTCCGCCGGTCCTACCAACTCCCGTACTTGGCAACGACGCCTCGCCATAGGGCGTCCCGCTCGCGGCCGAGGGGCTCCTTGCCGACATTGGCCGTTCTGCCCACCGCCGTGATCGCCATCACCAGCTTGAGCTCGGGTTCGACGAAGATCGATTGGCCGTAGACACCCAGCAGGGCGAACCTTCGCTTCGCGCCGGGGAAAAGCCAGAACTGGTAGCCGTAGCCGAAGTACCGCGTGGCCTGTCCGGGCGCGAACTGAGCGGGCTGCTTGCGCCAGTCCGTGGCTTCGAGCAGAAAGCTCCTGGGCAGGATCTGCTTGCCGCCGACCGCGCCGTCATTGGCAAGCAGCACGCCGAGGCGGCCGTAGTCGCGCAACACCGCATTGAAATTTCCCATCCCGGCCTCGAGGCCGTTGATGTCTCTGATCCAGGTGGCGTCGGCTTCGGCCCCCATGGGCTGCCACAGCCGCTCCGTGAGGTACTCGGACAGCGTCTTCCCCGTCACCGCGTTGACCACCAGGGCGAGCACCACGGTTTCGCTCGACGCATAGTGGAAGCGCGTGCCTTCCCGAGCCTCGCGCACGGTAAACGCCTGCAGGGCACCCAAGGCGCCCTTGCTGCCGCGGATCTGCACGAACCGGGCAATGTCGTCCTTGCCGTCGTAGACCTCCTTGAACTTCACGCCGGAGGCCATTCTCAGGATGTTGCGGATCGACGTCTCGCCGTAGGGGTAGCCGGCAAGCTCGGGCACGTATTTCGAGACCTTATCGTCCAGCGAGGCGATCTTCCCCTCCGCAAGTGCGAGGCCGATCGCCAGGCACACAAGGGACTTGGCCATCGAGTGTGAAAGGAAACGGTGCGTGGGCAGTCGGTCGTACTGATAGCGCTCGAGGAGAATCTCGCCGTCCTTGACGATCAGCAGGCCTGTGACGCGCTGACGCTGGAGGAAGTCGTCCACACTCAACGTGCGGTCCTCGAACTTGTAGCGGAATTTCACCTCGGAAGCCGCCTTGGGGAGGGGGAGAGGCGCAACTGCTTTGGCGAGACGGTTGTGCGGATACAGCTTGTCGAGATTGCTGAACGAACCGACCCTCACGCGCTCACTGAAGAACCAGCTCGCCCGCGTTCCGATCGGATAGCCGGCAGACTTCCCAAGCTGCTCCTCATCCGGCGCGGCGATCGCGGACGACACCAGGAGAGCAAGCGCAGCGCATCCTGCGAGGTGGCGCGTAGCGATCAATTTCATTCGAGCAACCTCTCGTCCCATCCCGTCGGTCGTTCTACACGACACAGCCTGTGGCAGGTAGCACCCCCACCCGACCGTCATTGTGGGTCGCGGCGCTATGGCGCCCTTGACTGCGACGCTCCGCGGCCGTGTGATGCGGCCCGCATAGGCTGCATCCCATGGAGGCCCCAATGAGCAACCGCATGGTCAAGCTGGCGCGCCGCCCCATGGGCATGGCCAAGCGCGAGGACTTCTCGATCGAGGACGGCCCCGTGCCCGAGCCGGGACCCGGCGAGTTCCGTGTCAGGATCGAGTACATCTCGCTTGATCCCGCCATGCGCGGCTGGATGAACGAGGGCCGGTCCTATGTGCCGCCGGTCGGCATCGGCGAAGTGATGCGCAGCTACTCGGCAGGCACCGTCGACAAGTCCAACAACCCAGCCTTCAAGGTGGGCGATGCCGTGCAGGGCGTGCTCGGCGTGCAGCGCTACGCCATCACCAAAGGCGATCACATCGTCAAGCCCGACCTCTCGCTGGCACCGCCCCAGCGCTGGATCGGCGGCCTCGGCATGCCGGGCTGGACTGCTTATTTCGGCCTGCTCGAGGTGGGCCAGCCCAAGGCCGGCGAGACGGTGGTCGTATCGGCAGCCTCGGGCGCAGTCGGCTCCATCGTCGGCCAGATCGCCAAGATCAAGGGCTGCCGCGCTGTCGGCATCGCCGGCGGTCCCGACAAGTGCCGCCACGTGACGGAGGAGCTCGGCTTCGACGCCTGCGTCGACTACAAGGCCGGCAACCTTGCCGCCGACCTCAAGGCCGCAGCCCCCAAAGGCATCGACGTCTACTTCGAG
This sequence comes from uncultured Alphaproteobacteria bacterium, assembly GCA_963756735.1. Taxonomy (GTDB): domain Bacteria; phylum Pseudomonadota; class Alphaproteobacteria; order Rhizobiales; family Hyphomicrobiaceae; genus AWTP1-13. The sequence continues at coordinate 113,839 of CAVWOY010000013.1, read as the reverse complement.
AACGTGGGCGGCGAGATCCTCGACACCGTGCTCACCCAGATGAACCTCTACGGCCGCATTCCCGTGTGCGGATTGATCTCCGCCTACAACGCCACCTCCGCGCCCGCGGGCCCCAAGAACCTGCGCTTCGTGCTGATCCAGCGCCTCAGGATGCAGGGCCTGCTGGTGTTCGACTGGGCCAACCGCGCGCCCGAGGCCATCGCCCAGCTGGGCGCCTGGCACAAGGAGGGCAAGCTCAAGATCCGGGAGGACGTGCGCGAGGGCGGGCTCGACGCGTTTCCCGACGTGCTCAACCTCCTCTACACCGGGGGCAATCAGGGCAAGCTGGTCCTCAAGGTATAGCGCGGCGCCACCGCTTGGGACGCTCCAGGATGCTCAAGCCCGGCGTTACGCTCTACTTCGTCCGCCACGGCGAGACCGACTGGAACGCGCAGCAGCGCTACCAGGGCCGGCGCGACATTCCTCTCAACGCCAGGGGCCGCGAGCAGGCGGCCCGCAACGGCCGCGCGCTGGCCGAGCTGCTGGGCGCGCGGGCGGCCGACCTCGATTTTGTCTCGAGCCCTCTGCTGCGTGCCTTCGAGACAATGCAGATCGTGCGCGGCGCGATGGGCCAGCCGCGCGACGCCGTCCGCATCGACGAGCGCCTCAGCGAGGTCCATTACGGCCACTGGGAAGGCCACTACTGGGCCGACCTGCCGCGCACCGACCCCGAGGGGTTCGCCGCGCGCAAGGCCGATACCTGGGGCTGGCAGCCCACCGGCGGGGAGAGCTACCGCATGCTGTCGGAGCGCGTCGCCGGCTGGCTTGCCGAAGTGGAACGCGACAGCATCGTGGCCTCGCACGGCGGTGTCAGCCGCGTGCTGCGCGGGCTGGTCCTGGGGCTCGAGCAAGCCAGCATTCCGGTGCTCGAGGTGCCGCAGGACAAGGTGCTCGTCATCCGCGACGGCAGCACCGGCTGGCTTTGAGCTGCTACTTCTTTGCGGGTGCCTTTTTCTTCTTGGCCGGCCTTCTTGTCCGGCTTCATGTCCGCGGCCGCCGCCTTCTTCTCGGTGTCGCCGCGCTTCCACTTGGACGCGCCAGGCTCACACTTGCCGGCGCCGGCATTCCACACTTCCGAGCCGATCTCGCAGCCCATCTTGCTCTTGGCGGCGTCGGCGGGTGCCGAAACCAGCGCGCCAAGGGCGAGAACGCTCAATACCGACGCAAACACTGACACACGCATGGGCTTCCTCCATCCCGTTGAACCGACCCCACGTGCAACTTATAGGCGGCCAAAGGGGCCATTGTCGTGCAGGATCTTGACCAGCATCTGGGAATGGCGATGCGTGACCGGCACGCAACACGAACCTTTCGGCGCACCCATGAGACCAAAGGTCGGTAAAATAGATCTGGTCTCCGGTCGGATGAAACACCTACATAGTGCGCCGCGCCAGCCGGCTGCGGAACCCAACAGCCGATTGAGAGGTGACGTTGCATGCGCGCGCGGTGCCACAGCCCTTGCTTCCGTCTGCTGCCCATGCTGACCGCTGCCTGGTTGGTCGGCGCGGCGACCGCGGCCGCGGCGCAGACCGGTGCGGAGCAGCTCGCCGCCTGCTATGCCGAAGGCGAGCCGGTCGCCAAGCGCCTGGCCGCGTGCTCGCGCGCGATCGAGCAGGCAACCGACAGCGAGAGCCGCGCCGAGGCGTTCCTGCAGCGGGGTGTGCTGCAGGAGTTCGCAGGCGAGCGGGAAGCTGCGGTGAAAGACTATACCGAGGTCATCAAGCTCGATCCCGGCAACGCGGTTGCGTTTTTCAATCGCGGCAACACCTACGATCAACTGGGCCAGCACTGACCTGGCCATTGCCGACTACACGGAAGCCATCAAGCTCGATCCGACGGACCCCGACTTCTTCAACAATCGCGGACAAACATACGACGCGCGCGGCGAGCACGACCTTGCGATCGCCGACTATACCTCGGCGATCAAGCTCGAGGGCGCCAACGCCCGGCCGCTCTACAATCGCGGTCTGTCGTTTGCGAACAAGGGCGACTACAAGGAGGCCATCGCTGACTTCAGCGCCGCCATCAAGCTCGCGCCGGCCGACATCGATCTCTACGTGGCACGCGGCGCCGCCCACGAGGAGCTCGGCAACGCGGCTGCCGCGCGCACGGACTATCGCAAGGCGCTGGAGATCGAGCCCGGCAACGAGGACGCGACCGAAGGGCTGAGCCGCCTCGGCGGCAACTGACCGGCACGCGACGGCCCCTGCGACAAAAAACCGCGGCCGGAGCGTGGGCTCCGGCCGCTGCATTCAATACGACAAGGAAACTGCCGCTCGTCGCTTACTTGGCAGCGCAAGCGCGCTTCTTCGATCCCAGTACATGCCAGTGCCGCAACGGCCGGGGCCCTTGCTCTTGGCCTTCTTGCCTTTGGCCTTCGCCTTGGCCTTCGCTTTGCCTTTGGCCTTGGCCTTCGCCTTGACCGTATAGGTCAGGTTCTCGGTCCCAAGCTGGGAGCCGGGCCCGAAGCTCGAAGCAGCCTGAACGCCCTGGATGGGCGACAGGGCGATGGCGACGGCCAGCGCCAACACGGCAATAAGGGTCTTCCTGATCTGCATTTCCGAGTACCTCCCGATTTCACCTCGCGTTACCGCAAATGCACGACAGCAGGCGACCAGCAGCCCCCCTGCCCGTGCGCGACAGCGCCGCGGCACCCTAAAATCTTGTAGATGAACGGCACATGACTGAGGTCTAGTTGGACGCAACTCGTGGCAGATTCGCCACTATATTAACCATGTCTCCGTGCAATGCGGCTTGCTTGGTCCGCCAGCAGGCACATGCGATCGCAACTGAAATCCGCATACGCTCGGTTGCGCCCTTGGGATGGCAACTCTATGAGTGCTGTTGCACCGCGAAACGGACGATAGCCCGATGTCCCACAACACCTTCGGCCACCTGTTTCGGGTCACGACCTGGGGCGAGAGCCATGGGGCGGCGATCGGCTGCGTGGTGGACGGCTGTCCGCCAGGCATTCCGCTCACCGAGGAGGACATCCAGGTCTTTCTCGACAAGCGCCGGCCGGGCCAGTCGCGCTTCACCACCCAGCGCCGCGAGCCCGACAGCGTGCGCATCCTCTCGGGCGTCTTCCCCGACGAGCAGGGCCGACAGGTCACCACCGGCACGCCGATCTCGCTCCTGATCGACAACGTCGATCAGCGGGGCAAAGACTACGACGACATCAAGGACAAATTCCGCCCGGGCCATGCCGACCTGACCTACTGGGAGAAGTACGGCATCCGCGACTATCGCGGCGGCGGCCGCGCCAGCGCGCGCGAGACGGCCACGCGGGTGGCGGCCGGCGCTATCGCCCGCAAGGTGCTCGCCGGGGTCAGCATCCGCGGCGCGTTGGTGCGGATCGGCGCGCACCCGATCGACCGCGGCCGCTGGTCCTGGGGCGAGGTCGATAAGAACCCGTTCTTTTCGCCCGACCCCGGCATCGTCGAGACCTGGACCAGCTACCTCGACGACATCCGCAAGGCCGGCTCGTCGGTCGGGGCCGTGATCGAGGTGGTGGCCGAGGGCGTGCCCGCGGGCCTCGGCGCCCCCATCTACGGCAAGCTCGACCAGGACCTCGCCGGCGCGATGATGAGCATCAACGCCGTCAAGGGCGTCGAGATCGGCGACGGCATGGGCGTCGCGCAGCTCACCGGCGAGGACAACGCCGACGAGATCCGCATGGGCAACGACGGCCAGCCGCATTTCCTGTCCAACCATGCCGGCGGCATCCTGGGCGGCATCTCATCGGGCCAGCCCATCGTCGTCCGCTTCGCGGTGAAGCCGACGTCGTCGATCCTCACGCCCAGACGCACCATCGACCGCTTCGGCAGCGAGACCGAGATTTCCACCAAGGGCCGCCACGACCCCTGCGTCGGCATCCGCGCCGTGCCGGTGGGCGAGGCGATGATGGCGACTCGTGCTCGCCGACCATCTGTTGCGCCACCGCGGCCAGGTGGGCGTCAGCGGCTAAGACTGTCGCGTGCGGGCTAGTCGGCACCCAGCTGGGCGCTGCATCATCGCCGCGCGGGCACAACACTCTTTTCGCGAAGGAGACCGCGATGGCCAGTAAGGCTGATGTGCAGGCACTGCTGTTCGACGTGTTCGGCACCGTCGTCGACTGGCGCTCGAGCATCATCGCCGAGCTGACCGACTTCGGCGCCGGCAAGGGCATCTCCGCCGACTGGGCCCGGTTCACCGACGAGTGGCGCGGCCTGTACCAGCCGGCCATGGAGGAGGTGCGCTCCGGGCGCCGCGCCTGGACCATCCTCGACATCCTCCACCGCGAGAGCCTCGACACGCTGCTTGGCAAGCACAACATCGCGGGCCTCAGCGAGGCCGAGAAAGACCACATCAACCGCGTCTGGCACCGCCTGAAGCCCTGGCCCGACGCCGTCGACGGGCTGACCCGCCTCAAGAGGCGCTACATCATCGGCACGCTGTCCAACGGCAACGTCGGGCTCCTCACCCGCATGGCCAAGAACGCCGGGCTCCCCTGGGACCTGGTGCTGGGCGCGGAGACGGCGCGCGCCTACAAGCCGCTGCCGCAGGCCTATCTGGCGAGCGCCGCCCTGCTCAATCTCGAGCCCGGCCAGGTCATGCTGGTGGCGGCCCACAACGGCGATCTGGCCGCCGCCGCTGCCGCCGGCCTGCGCACCGCGTTCGTTGCGCGCCCGACCGAGTACGGCCCGCATCAAAAGGTGGACGTCAAGGCCGAAGGCGACTGGGATGTGGTGGCGGACAGCTTCGGCGGGGTCGCTTCCGCCATGGGCTGCTGAGGGCCGCCGAGGAGGACCGCTTGGGACAACAGAAGCATCCGCTGGCCGATCTGATCGTCCGCCAGCACCACACCGCGGTGAGCTGCGCCGACTGGGACACCATGAAGGCCTTCTTCGTCGACCTGCTCGGCTTCAAGGTGCTGGGCGAGATGGAGAGGCGCGACGAGGAGAAGCTCGCAACCGTCACGGGCATGCCCGGCGCCACCTGCCGCTGGGCCATGCTGGAGCTTTCCGGCTACCACATCGAGCTCTTCAAGTGGCTCACCCCCGAGGGCAAGGCGGTGCCGATCCGCCAATGCGATCTCGGCCTCACCCACATCTGCTTCCAGGTGAAGGATGCCGAGGAGGCGCGCCGGCGCATGATCGCCGCAGGCTACGAGGCGCTGTCGGAGGTGCAGGTTCTGCGCGGTGGCCGCGCCAAGCCGGTCTACTGCCGCGGCCCCGAGGGCATCGTCGTCGAGTTCATCGAGTACCCGTTCGGGTCGTAGGTGTCATCCCGGCGCTTGTCGCCGGGATCCATCGCGCACACAGACGGCCGCGCTCGGAAAGAGTCCAACATCACCCTCGGCGCTTGCCGAACGCTGGATCGCGGGAACAAGTCCCGCGATGACACCGTCAGCGCTTCCGCCGCACCATCAGCTTGGAGAGGAACGGCGTACTCGTCATCTCCGCCCTCAAGCCCAGCCGCGCTGAACATGCCGTCGAGATCCTCGATGGTGTAGTGGCGGTAGTAGGGCTCGTGGAAGCGGTGCGGAAAGGCCTCGAGCAGCCCGTCCCAGCCGGGCTTGTCGCCCATCTGCAGGCTGTCGATGAACACGAACAGTCCGCCGGGCTTGAGGATGCGCGCGATCTCCGCCGTCACCTGCCGCCGCACCTGGGGCGGCAGCTCATGGTAGAGGAAGAACGCGGTGGCGATGTCCACGCTGGCGTCGTCGAGCGGCATCCTCTCGGCCGGCGCCTCGATCAGCTCGGCGCCGCGCAGGCCGCGAAGCTGCCGCGCCGCCTCGTCGAGATAGGGCCGCGACAGGTCGATCCCCTTGAGCTGCATCGCGGGATAGGTGAGCCGCACCTGGCGCAGGAAGCGCCCGGTTCCGCACGCCACGTCGATCAGCGTCGTCTTGCGCTGATCGCGCCCGCGCATGAACTCGGCAACGGGGGTGAGTGCGGTGCGTCGCATGGGGCCGGCCGCGCCCATGAACAGCGATTCCACCTGCACGTCGTAGAGCCGCGCGGAGCCTTCCGTGAGGTAGCCGCCGGTCTGGAAGTGGAAGTCCTGCGCGTAGTAGTCGGGCACCCCGGCGGCGGCCGCCTCCGCCTTGACGGTGCTGGCATCCTTCCCGGCGCGCCGGGCGTGGGCGTTGGGCAGGTCGGCGAACATCTGCCGCACCCGCGCCAGATGGCCGAGCGGGGAAGCCGCATCGTCCTCCATCGGCGGGTAGAGCCCGTCGCGCACCGCCAGCGCATCGCTCATCAGCAGCTGGGCGAGGTCGGCCAACAGCTCCTGCAGCGACGGCACCGGCCCGCTCGGCTTGTAGCGCGGCCCGCCGCCGAGCTGGGCGCCGCGCCAGTCGAGCGCGCGATTGAGCGCAAAATACCAGCCGAACCGCAGGGTCTGCCCCGTGAGCTGCGCGACCATACCGATGTTGTTCGTCATCTGGCTTCCGCCTTAGCCGCAGTCCGGGGCCGCAGTCCGGCCGTTCACGCCGCGATCACGCACTCTTGCAGTCTACTCACGCCCAAGGAAAGAAAATGTCATGGCTCCAACTGTCGCACAGCGACTACATTCCTTGCAGTTACTTCCCCGCGGAGCCACCCATGAGCCGCCCTTCCAGCGATGTCGCCTTCACGCCCTCGGTCAAGGCCATCCAGGCCAGGCGCGGCTCGCGCGAGCAATACGCCAGGGCCGAGGAGCGGGGCGGCTGGCGCACCACCGTGTCAGCCGATCTGGCCCAGTTCCTCGCCGAGGCGCGCTCGTTCTACCTCGCCACCGCCAGCGCCGACGGCCAGCCCTACATCCAGCATCGCGGCGGCCCGCCCGGCTTCCTGCGCGTCATCGACGAGCGCACGCTGGGCTTCGCCGATTTCAAAGGCAACCGCCAGTACATCAGCACGGGCAACCTGACCGACAACCCCAAGGCCTACATCTTCGTCATGGACTACGCGCAGCGCCGGCGCGTGAAGCTGTGGGGGAGAGCACATGTGGTGGAGGACGATCCGGCGCTCATCGCCCGCCTCTGGCCCGAGGGCTACAAGGCCAGGCCCGAGCAGGCGATCCTGTTCGAGCTGGAGGCCTGGGACACCAACTGCCCGCAGCACATCCCGCAGATGTTCCACGCCGAGGATGTGGGCCGCACGATCACGCAGTTTCAGGCGCGCATCCGTGAGCTGGAAGCCGAGGTGGCCGCGCTAAAGGGCAACACTCCCGCGTAGGCGCCGGGCTCGGCCTACCTACGGAACGTCCCGGGCGCCAAGCTTGCCGCATTCACGCGCGCCGCCAAGGTCTTGCGCTGCCGGGACGATCCCGCTTTTGCAACATTCTACGAATCGTTCACCATCATGCAGCAGGGCCTCCTGGAGGCTGTCGCCTAACGTCGGTCGCAAATGCCGCGGTTGTCCAGCACGGCCTCCGGGAGGAGACTTCCGTTCCTGGCGTTCGAGGCTCAAACCAAGGTGGCAGCCGCATGAGCCGCATGACGCGACGCAATCTGATCAAGGGCGGCGCACTCGTTGCCTTGCACACCGCGCTGCCCCTGCGCACCCTGGCGCAGCCCCGCATCGTCCTCAACGACGCCAGCCGCTTGAGCCCCACACCAGTGGCGCGCCACTGGGTGGTGCGCACCGACCAGCAGGCCGATTTCATCGCCAGGCTGCGCCAGGAGCTCAAGGAGGCCGCATCCGAAGGGCGTCCCGTGGCGGTCGGCGCCGCCCGCCACTCCATGGGCGGCCAGAGCTTGCCGCGCGACGGCTCAGCCCTCACCTTCAACAGCTCGCGCTGCGAGCCCGACCGGGCCGCCAAGACCTTTCTGGTGGACGCAGGCACCCGCTGGCAGCGGGTGATCGCCGTGCTCGATGCGATCGGCTTCTCGCCGGCGGTCATGCAATCCAACAACGACTTCGGCGTCGCCGCCACCTTCAGCGTCAACGCCCACGGCTGGCCGGTGCCTTACGGGCCGTTCGGCAGCACGGTGCGCTCGCTGCGGCTGATGCTGGCCGACGGCGGCATCGTCGCCTGCTCGCGCACCGAGAACCAAGAGCTGTTCGGACTGGCGATGGGCGGCTACGGCCTCGTCGGCATCATCCTCGATCTCGAGGTGGAGATGACCGAGAACCTCTTGCTCCGGCCAACCCGCACACTGATGCCGGCCAAGGAGCTGGGCCAGCGCTTCGCCAAGGCTTTGGAGGACCCGCAGGTGCGCATGGCCTACGGCCGCCTGAACGTCGCGCGCCGCGGCTTCTTCACCGAGGCCCTGCTGGTCACCTACCGGCCCGAGCGCAGCAGCGGCCCACTGCCGCCTGCCGGCTCCGGCGGCATCGTCTCCTCCGTTTCGCGCGAGATGTACCGCGCCCAGATCGGCTCGGAAGGCGCCAAGCGCGCCCGCTGGCTCTTCGAGAGCCGGGTGCAGCCCCGCGCCGCCTCGGGCATCGGCACACGCAACACGTTCATGAACGAGCCGGTCTCCAATCTCGCCGGCCGCGACCGCAGCCGCACCGACATCCTGCACGAGTATTTCGTGCCGCCCGAGCGCTTCGGCGAGTTCATCGATGCCTGCCGGGCCGTCATCCCGCGCTCGTCGCTCGAGTTCCTCAACGTGACCCTGCGCTACGTCGGGCCCGACACTGACAGCGTGCTGGCCTTCGCGCCCGACCGGCGCATCGCCGCGGTGATGTCGTTCTCCCAGCCCATGCGGCCGGATGCGGAAGCCGAGATGGCCCGCGTGACGGGGCAGCTGATCGATCGCATCACCGCCATCGGCGGCACCTTCTACCTGCCCTACAGATTGCATGCGCGCCGCGAGCAGGTTGCCAAGGCCTACCCCAACGTCGAGCGCTTCATCGAGCGCAAGCGGCACTATGATCCGCAGATGCTGTTCCGCAATGCCATGTGGCAAGCCTACTTTGCTTGATTGGAGAGAGATGGACATGGACATCATCCGCGCCATCGCCGTGGGCTACGCCATCGTCCTGCTGATGGCCGCGGCGCTCAACTACGTGCCGGGGCTCACCGACGCGCAGGGCCGCGCCTTCGGCATCTTCGCGCTGGACATCTACGATGACCTCCTGCACCTGGCCTCCGCGGCGTGGGCTGCCCTTGCCGCCTACTGGTCGCGCGCCGCCTCGGTGAGCTTCCTCAAGCTGTTCGGCACGCTCTACTGCCTCGACGGCCTGCTCGGCCTCCTCACCGGCTCGGGCTATCTCGACCTCGGCATTCTCGTTTACGGCATCCAGAGCCTGCCGTTCGGCTTCAAGATTCTCGCCAACCTGCCGCACATCGCGCTCGGCGGCTTCGCCATCTTCGCGGGCTTCGTGCTGGCCGAGCGCCAGGCTGCGCCAGCATGAGCGTGCGCCGTCTCTTGCGCCGGCTGCGCACGCCTTTGCTGGTGCTGGCCGCCGTGCTTGCCGTCGCTTGCGGGCCTGTCCTGTACACCGAGATCGCGTGCCAGTCGGCGCGTGCCGCTGGCGGCGAAGCCTTCCGCTCCGCGCTCGAGCCCGCCCACCGCCGCGCCGAGGTCAACAGCTATCTGACCTACCCCGAGTGGTCGATCGTTCACGCCTACGAGGACTTCGCCGGCGTGACGCGGCAGAGCAGCGAGGCAGGCTTCGCCTACTTCTCGAGCATCCGCCACTACTGGTCGAGCCTGTGCGGCATCACCCGCCTGGCCTCCAGCCGCGATGCAATCGCGCTGGACTACAAGGTGATGCTCTACACCATCGGCTTGAGCTTCGCCGCCGAGATGGGGATGAAGGGCGCCTACGAGCGCACGCATCGGCCGCTTCACCGGCTGGGTCAGGGGGCCTCGGCGCACGCCGGAGGACGAGTTCGCGCTCGCCATGGCCGAAGACTACGCAGCCTTCCTGCGCCAGACGCCCTGGTTCGAGTATCCCTTCGCCACCAAGCTCGCGCAGTTCTGGACTGAGACGCCGGTCACGTTGCGCAATCCCATTCGCAGCCTCGAGCGCCGCGTCAGCCTCAGCGGCGAGATGGCGGTCAAAGCCGTCTATGCCAAGCTCATCGGCTTCGGTGCCGCCGCAACCCCGGTGCCGCTCACCAATCGCAGCGTCGTCAAAGGCCTGGACGCCGCCGACATCGCGGCCGTCGAAGGCATCAAACTGATTGCCAAGCTCGACGACGGCGCCAGCGTGATCGAGACGCCGCGCTATCGGGCCTTCACCGGCATCCTGCAGAAGCTCGCGCTGCGTGGACGCGACGCGGTCGAGATCGCCGGCAACGACGACGTCCTGATCACGGTGCTCGCGCCGGAGGCAGCATCCGCCCAAGCCATCGGCGGTAGCGAGCTTTTCTCCGTCCCCATCCAGTCGAAGCCCGGTTGGCGCCGCATCGGCCTCGACGTTAGGATACCGGAGCTGATGGGCATGATTCGCCGCATGCGCGGCACCGACGTCGAGTTGGAGCATGTCTACGACTACTGACACCGCCGGTTTCGCCGGGCGCTGCGCGCGCTTCCTGGGTGCAGCGAGCGTCGTGGTAGCCGTGTGGTTCGTCGGCCTCGCTGTCACCGCCGTGCTGGCCGAGCCGACCCGCAGCGTTCTGGTGTTCGGGCCGAACCAGACGACGGTCCGCGCCGTGGTGGCCGGGACCACCAGCATGCTCGATGCCGGCAACGGCTATGTGGTCGCCAACGGCAACCGCGCAGGCTTCGTGCGCGAGCTCTACGCCGCAGGCGCCTGGCTGGTGCTGCCGGCCATCAGCGGCGGCTGCCGCAGACGCCCGCCTTCGGCCTAGCCAGCGCCGGTATTGCGGCTCGGCCCTTTGCCCGCTGGACCGGCGTGCCCCAGACCCCGCAGCGAACGGGCAGGCTCAGCCCTTGGCCAGCACCACGTTGACGCTGCGCAGGGAGATGCCCTGGGTGGAGATGGTGACCGTCTGCCTGGCGCCGCCAAGCGTTACGGACATCGATCCGGAGAATCCGCCGCCGGCGACGTTCAGCGTCAGGCGGTTGCTGCTGATCTGCCCCTTGGCCTCGCCCGCAACATTGAACGTCCGCTCCTCCCAGGTGCCGGTGATGTTGCCGCCGGACTGGGTGAGGAGGCCGCGAATCTCGATCTCGTTGCTGGCGCTCTTGCAGCGGATGGCCAGACGGAGCTTGACGCCGCCTTCTGTGTAGTAGGCCTGGCACCGCACGCTCTCTGCGCTGCCGTCGCCAAAGCGCGCCTGTCCGGTTCCCGACCACGAGCCCAGCAGGCCGTCGAACGGGGTCTCGGCCGGCGCCGCAGTCGCAATCAGGGCCAGCACGGCAAGGGCGGCGAGACCGCGCAAGCCCATCGTGCGCACACTGACTGTTCTCATAGCAATACCCTCCACACAGGAACGCGCACCACGGCTCGAGCGTGTCGTGGCCCATGCGCGACGCTCAACGGGAGCTTTGAGGCGCACACAGGTGCGCCACAGAAGCTGCGGGCAACTGAGCCTTGCTCTGGATCAATGTCGGCCGATCCCGAGCCGGTAGCCTTTTACAGCCAACGAGCCGGGAGAAGCCAGAGGCAAAAGCGCCCTTCAATCGCGTTGCCCTGCCGCAGCCACAGGAGAGCAACATGTACCGTCACATCCTGATCGCCACCGACGGCTCCAAGCTCGCCGGCAAGGCCGAGGCCGGGCTTCCGGTCTCGTCGCAGATCAGCGCTTTGCCACGGCCGCAGGGCGCAAGCCAGCGGCAAATAAGCAGGGCGGCCGCCGCGCCCGCCAGCTGGGCGACAATGAACGGCGCCACGTCGGCGGGCCGGATGCCGGCGAAGGTGTCCGACAGCGCCCTGGCGATGGTGACGGCGGGATTGGCGAACGAGGTCGAGGCGGTGAACCAGTAGGCGGCCGTTATGTAAAGGCCGACCGAGGCTGCGACGGCTGCCGGATTGGCGCGCAGCGTCAGCAGGATGGTGAGGACGAGGCCGAACGCCGCCACCGCTTCCGACAGCCATTGCGCCGGTCCCGATCGCGCTCTGGTCGAGAGCTGGAACAGGGGCTCCTCGAACATGCCGTGCGCGATGAGCACGCCGACGATGCCGCCCACAATCTGCGCCAGCACGTAGGCGGCCAGCTCGCCCGGCGGAAGCTCACGCCTGAGCGCGAACACGGCGCTCACGGCCGGATTGAAGTGCGCGCCGGAGATCGGGCCGAGCACCAGTGATCAGCACGACCAGGATCGCGCCGGTGGCCAGCGTGTTGCCGAGCAGCGCGAGCGCAACATTGCCGCCCGCCAGGCGCTCGCCCATGATGCCGGAGCCGATCACGGTCGCCAGCAGCAGGCCGGTGCCCAGCGCCTCGCGCGGCGATGCGCTGCGCTCTCATGCGACTTTCGGATTCGGCGCGGTGCTGCCCTCGATGCAGCCGATGTCCTGGAGATGGCGCGTGAGCGCCAGTCGGCTCAGCGAGCCAACCGGCAGGTTGACGAGCAGAGAGATGCGGTTCTTGAGGTAGCGAAAGGCGGTGACGAAGGCACGCTCCTTGTCCAGGTCGCTGCCTTCGACCGCGGCGGGATCCTCGATGCCCCAGTGCGCGGTCATCGGCTGGCCCGGCCACAGCGGGCAGGCCTCGCCTGCGGCGTTGTCGCAGACCGTGAGCACGAAATCCATGGCCGGTGCGCCGGGGCCGGCGAAGGCATCCCAGCTCTTGGAGGCGAGCCCGTCGGTCGGATAGCCGTAGCTCTCCAGCACCTCGAGCGCGAACGGATTGACCGCGCCCTTGGGCATGCTGCCGGCGGAGAACGAATTGAAGCGGCCGGCGCCATCCTTGCGCAGGATGGACTTCGGCCATGATCGAGCGCGCCGAATTTCCCGTGCACAGGAACAGCACGTTGAAGTGCGCGTCATGTGCGCGGCGGCCTCGCAGCAGGCGCCGCCTGCGGCCACGCGCACGTCCTGGCGGCCGGCGAGTTGCCGTAGGTCGGTCGACTTCGCCGGTGGTCAGGAATGTCTCCCAGGAGATGCCGGCAGGATCGTCGATCCAGGACTTCTCCGACTTGCGCGTAGCAGCAGGTGGTCTTGCCTTCCTCCAGCACGGGAGCGCCGGCCTTGTCGAGCCGCCCATAGACCTCGGCCAGCTCGCTCCGCGTTCTCGACCTGGATGCCGAGGTGGTTGAGGCCCGCCTTGGCGCCGCGCATGGAGATGGCGAAGTTGACGCGCGGGTCCTCCAGCATCCACTTGGCGTAGTCCGGCTTGACCACGCTCGGCTCGGCCGCGAACAGCGTCGAATAGAAGCCGATGGCCGTGGTCCGAGATTGTCGACGGCGACGTGGACGTGCATGCGCTTCATCGCACGGTCTCCTTCGTGCGCTTGCGGGCGGATTTGGCGGGCTTGCAGGCTGCGGGCGCGCACAGGTCCGGCTTGCCGCCGCAGCAGTTCTCCGTCAGGTAGCCGAGCAGGTTGTTCATGGTCTCGTAGCGCGCCGCGTAGATCAGCGAGCGGCCTTGCCGGGCGACGCTGACCAGGCCGGCATGGCGCAGGCGATCGAAATGAAACGACAGCGTGTTGGGCGCGATGCCGAGCGCCGCTCGCCACCTCTCCGGCCGCCATGCCGCCGGGCCCGGCCTGCACCAGCAGGCGGTAGACGTCGAGCCGGTTCTCCTGGGACAGCGCCGCCAGCGCGGCGACGGCATCTATCTTATCCATATTTCAACAATTATCGAAATGATGTATCAGAGTCAATACTGGACGGGAGAGAAAATGATGGGAGGGAGGGCGCGATGGCGCTGAGCGGGCGCGCGCTTGTGGCCGCGATGTGCGCGGGCCAGGTCGGCAACCTGCTGCCGCACGTCGTCGTGCCCGCGGTCATGGCGCAGCATCTGATCCCGCGTGGAAGCTGAGCGCCAGCGAGGCCGGGCTGATGGCGAGCTCGTTCGCGCTCGGCTACATGCTGGCGGTGCCGCTGCTGACGGCGCTGACCGACCGCATGGATGCGCGCTTGATCCTGCTGACCGGGTCGACGGTAAGCGGCTTAGCGACATTCGCCTTCGGCTGGCTTGCCGAGGGGCTGTGGTCGGCGATTGCCATCTGGGCCATTGCGGGCATCGGCTTTGCCGGCGCGTACATGCCGGGCCTCAAGGCGCTGGTGGACCGCCTGCCGCCGGGCGACAGCTCGCGCAGCGTCACGCATGTACACGGCGACGTTCTCGATCGGCGTCGGCCTGTCGTTCCTGATCGCCCAGATCGCGGCGGACGCACTCGGGTGGCGCTGGGCCTTCTGGCTGACCGCGCTCGGGCCCGCTGGCGATGATTGCTGCCTGCCTCGGCATGGCGCCCGTTGCGCCGGCTCCCTCGTCGCGGCGGCTGCTCGACTTCAAGCCGGTGTTCCGCAACCGCCCGGCCATGGGCTTCATCCTGGGCTATGGCGCGCACTGCTTCGAGCTGTATGCACTGCGCACCTGGATCGTCGCGTTCTGGACGTTCGTGGCGGCGAGCAACGGCGGCTCGGCTTTGCTTGAGCCGATCGCCGTCAGCGTCATCGCCGCGGTTCTGGCCATGCCCGCCAGCATCATCGGCAACGAGGCCGCGATCCGTTTCGGGCGGCACCGGGCCATCGTGCTGTTCATGTGCGTTGCCGGGATCGTGGCGATCCTGATCGGCGCGACGACGAGCGCGGCGCCGGCTCTGCTCCTCGCCCTGCTGTTCCTCTATGCGATCGCCATTCCGGCCGACTCCGGGGCGCTGACCTCGGGCATGACCTTGAGCGCCGAGCCCGAGTATCGCGGCGCGACCATGGCGATGCATTCGACCATCGGCTTCGGCTTGTCGGCGGCGGGATCGTGGGTCATCGGGGTGGCACTGGATGCGGGAGGCGGAATGGGCACCTCGTCCGGCTGGCTCACCGCTTTTCTCGTGATGGCGGCGGGAGGGCTCATGGGCCCGCTGGCGATTTGGTGGTCGCAACGCAGCCGACCAGCGGTGCGTGACAACCACGGAGCCTGAAACCAGATCTGCCTACACGTGCTGGCCGCCGTTGATGTGCAATTCAGCGCCGTTGATGTAGCTCGACTGGTCGGTGCAGAGGAAATAGATGGCCTTGGCCACCTCCTCCGGCTCGCCGAGGCGCCCCAGGGGAATCTGCTCCTCGACGATGCGGTCGGTGCCGGGCGAGAGGATGGCGGTGTCGATCTCGCCGGGCGAAATGGCGTTGACGCGGATGCCACGGCGGCCGAAGTCCTTGGCCATCTCGCGGGTGAGGCCCGCCAGCGCGGCTTTCGAGGTGGCGTAGGCGGCACCCGCGAAGGGATGCACGCGGCCGCCGGCGATGGAGGTGACGTTCACCACGGCGCCCTTGGCGCGCTCGAGCTCGGCGATCAGCCCCCGCGCCAGCATGATCGGCGCGAAGAAGTTGACCTGGAACACGTGCTGCCAGTCCTCCAGCGGGGTGTCGATGGCGCCGAGCCGCGCGCCGCCCTGGCCCTTGGGCGAGATGGCGGCATTGCTGACCAGCGCGTTGAGGCGGCCGTCCTGGGCCTTGAGGCGCTCGCGCATCTCGCCGATGGCCCGCAGCGTGTCGGCCGGATCGGAGAGGTCGACCTGGATGTGGTCCTCCGGCCCCATCTCCCAGGGGCAGTTCTCCGGGAAGGCATGGCGCGAGCAGGTGATGACGCGCCAGCCGGCCGAGGCGAAGCGCTTGACCGTGGCGTGGCCGATGCCGCGGCTGGCACCGGTGAGGATCAAGGTCTTCTTTTCGTCCTGTGGCGTGGTGGGCATTGGCTTGGCTCAGGGCCGGTAAATGACGAGGTGCAGCGGCTTGAGCTTGCCGTCGTTGCAGGGGTTCAAGTCCTGCGGGCAGTTGGAGAGCGCGAACACGCAATCCATCTCCGCGCGCAGATCGACGTAGTCGCCGGCCTTGGAGACGGGCGTGGCGATGCTCCAGGCGCCGCTCGCCTCCACGGGGCAGTTCATGAACAGGTTGAGCGACATAGGGATGTCGCGGCGCTGGATGCCATAGGGCGCGAGCGCGGCAAGGAAGTTCTCCACGCAGCCGTAGTGGGCGTCGACGCTGTAGCGCATCTTGTCGATCTCGGCATTGCACGAGCCGGCGAGCAGGTCGTGGCGGCCGCAGGTGTCGGCCACAATCGTGAACATGGGCCGGGACAGCTCGGAGTAGAGCACGTGGCCGGTGGTGACGAACACGGTGCCGTTGAGGCGGACGGTGTTGGAGATCCAGAACTTCTCGCCCATGTCGGCGCGGTTGAAGGCGACGAGGTCGCCGACCTGCCGGCCTTCCAGGTCGACCACGCGCAGCACCTCGCCCCGCGCGATCTCACGCGCGATGTGGCCGCGCGGGGCCAGCGTGGTCTCGAACACCACGCGGTCAGGCGCGGCGGGGCCGGCGCCGGTCGCCTCGATACGTGTGCCCAAGAGCGCTTGCTGCATCTTCCGCCCTGCCGAGAAAATCAAGCCAAGGTAGCCCCGCAGGCCTCGGCCGGCAATGCATGCCCAAGGCTTCCGCACCATGGAGCATGACCGCAATGCTGAATTTGGCCACGAGACAGGTGGCTCCTGTGTCACCGGTCCCCCACGCGGAACAGCCATGCTGCGGAAATAGTCAATTCTCCGATTCCAGACGCGGTCAGCCCATGGCAACTTGGTGGGAATTGTCGGGAACGACTGGTGCACCGTCAGCGGGGGGAGCCATGGCAAGGGTTGCGGACGGAATCGCCTGCAGGCTGCGTCGAACCAGAGCATTGCTGCCTGTTTGCCTGGGCACGTTGCTCCTCGGCGCCGAACCGGCCTCAGCCTTCTCGTTCCACCAAACCATCCTGCAGTGCCGAGAAACGGTTGGGCGGCCCATTGTCCAGGCGTGCATGGGCACAACGTAGAATCACGGCAGAGGCAGACCGCGCCGCGGCGCTGGCAGCATGTCGCACCAAGGCATCGCCGCGCGTTCGCGCCTGCGTGCAGAGAGCGATGATTGCCGCCTATGGCTGGCCCAGGGTCGAAAACGTCATCGAACAGTGCCGGCAAAACATCGGCCGTCCCGCAGTCAACGCCTGCATGACCGCGGCACCATCCGGCCGCATACCGGACGTCGAGGCCTGCCGCCTGCGGGCGGCGCCCCAGGTACGCGCATGCGTGCGCAGAACGCTCAGCACGGCCGGCTGAGCCCGGCTGCGCCGCACACATGCGCCTATCGTCCTTCCGATCTAGGGTCAGGACCCATAAACGGAACGAAAAACTCGGATGACGACTTCGAGCCCAGGATGGACCTCGATCAGCCGGTCGGAGGCTTGCCGGTGTTAACCGCCAATTGAGCGTCGAAAGCCCGCTTGTAGGCGGGCCGCGCTTCGCCGCGGGCGACATAGGCGGAGAGGTTCGGATATTCGTCCAGCATAGCCGACGCTTTCAACCTGAGCAGCACCGACACCATCATCAGGTCGCCCGCGCTGAACGCGCCATCGAGCCAGTTGGCATCGCCAAGGCGACGGGAAAGTTGGCCCAGCCGACTACGGACGCGATCCTCGACGAGAGGCATGCGTTGCGCGGACCAGGACTTGTCGCCCTCGAGGAGCTTGGCGTTTGCGAGCTCGAAGATCGGCGGCTCCACCGTGCTGAGCGCGGCGAACATCCATGTGATCGCGCGCGCCCGGGCATTCGCATCGTCCGGCAACAGGCCCGCATGACGCTCCGCGATATGGAGCACGATCGCCCCCGTCTCGAACAAGCCGAGATCGCCTTCCTCGTAGGTCGGAATCTGCCCGAAGGGATGAAGCGCCAGATGTGCGGGTTCCTTTATCGCCCTGAACGAGACAAGACGAACCTCGTAAGGTTGGCCCACTTCTTCTAGTGCCCAGCGAACGCGCGTATCACGCGCCAGTCCCTTGCCGCCATCGGGCGAGCTTTCGAAGGCGGTGATGGTGATGGTCATCGTGAGGCTCCTCTTCGCAAAAATCATCGGCTGCGGGGCTGGCCAAGCTGTCAAGGCAAACGCACCGAGATTGAAGACGAACCCTGTCGATGTCCGGTTGGTCCCAAAGCGGACCTGACGCGTTCGGCGCAGTCCGTCGGGGCGAGTTGCGTGATTAAGCAGGAACGTAGGTTAACCTGATCACGTTCTCGTCCATTCGATCGCTGGCCACGAGGCGGAGCGGCGGGCGGGGACCGGCGAAGAGGGGCTTGCCGCCGCCCAGCACGACGGGGTGGAGGTAGAGTCGATACTCGTCGATGAGACCAAGGTCGGTCAGGCTTCGCGCCAGGTCTGGTCCGCCAACTTCGATCTCCCCGGCGTGGTCGGCCTTCAGCCGACGGAGGACCGCCTCGAGGTCGTTCTCGACAAGGGTGGCGTTGGGGCCGACCGACGTCAGCGAGCGCGACACGACCCACTTCGGTTGGAGCCGCCACGCCGCCGCGAAGTCGCGTTCCTCAGCGCCCCACTCAGGATGGTCTTCATCCCAATAGCGCATGACTTCGTAGAGGCGACGACCGTACACACTGCCGGTCAGGCCGCGCACCAACTCGATGAAGTGACGGAAGAGCGCGGGGCTTGGCGCAAACGCCATGTGGTCGACGTAGCCGTCCAGGGACTGGTTCATTCAGAAGACGAGCTTCGCCATGCTACAAAATCTCCACCCCAGGGCTCGCCGCACGCGGCATCACGCCTTGCATTCCACCGCGAGCCAAGCGCCGGTCGCCCGCAACATACTGCAAGACTTTGTATCGACAGCGCCACAAGGTCGAGAATATGTTCGCAAGGCTAAAGACTGGCGGCGCATCTCAATGCGCTACGACCGCTGCGCCCACACATTCTTCAGCGCTATCCGCATCGCGGCAACCGTTATCTCTTGGCTCGGTCGATGAAGTCCTAGCCCTAGGTTGAGTTGCGCCAGCAAGCGCCGACCCAGGGGTGAGCGTGTCGACCCAGGACGAGGACGAGCGTGCGGCCCATGATTCCGACAAGCACGGAAAAGCTCTACTGCCCGCCGCCGTCGCCGATCAGCGAATAGGGCGCCCAGAACAAGGGGTGGGCATAGGCGAACAGCACCTCGCCCCCTCTGCCGCGGTAGCCCGGCGCGTCCATCAACGCCACCATGGCTTGCCGCAGTGCCTCGGCCCGCGAGAGCTTGGGATCTGCAGCATGCCTGCGGAAGATGTCCGTGACCAGCTCGCGCGCAGAATCCGAATGCACCGCCCAGTTCGTCACCAGAAGCGATCGACTGCCCGCATAGAAGAACGCGCGGCCCAGCCCTGAAACGGCCTCGGCTCCGCTTACCGCGCCGGCGGCGGTGTTGCACGCCGACAGGACCACCCAATCCGCGTCGAGCCTCAGCGGCAGCACCTCCTCCATCGTCAGCAGGCCATCGCCATCAACGTCGGCGACGTGCGGCGCGGTCAGCGCGAGCGCGGGTTGGGTGAGGCCGTCGAGGTCGCCGGGAACCAGGCCGTGCGTGGCAAAGGCGACGATGCGGAAGCGCGACAGATCGGTTTCCTTGACCTTGCGCTCGTTCGCGTCCTTGCCAAGATTGAGCACCTTGGCCGGGTCCGTATTGAGCGACAGCGCAATCGACCTCAGCTCGTCGGCAGTGTCCGGCAATCGCGGCAGCTGGGCGAGATCGGCGCTGTCGACCTGCCCCGTTCTGACACTCGCGCGCCGGCGGAACGGCAGGCCACGAGTGCCAGCAGCCGTGGCGGTCTGCAGCGACGCCGTCTCGATCGTCGGCTGGGCCGCCTCGGCCGCCTGCTCGCCGCTGAAGAAGGGATCGCCGAAGCCGATGATCGGCTCACGGTCGCGCGAGCCCGGCGGCTGCTGGCGCAAAGAACGCAGGGCGGCAACCGAAGGAACCATGACGACGGCGTGCGTGCGGGCGAGCCACGCGACGTTCCGATACGAGGAGAACAGCGGCTCCTCGTCTTTCGGGACGCTCGCGGCGGCCGTGGGCAGCAGCGATACCGGCAGCAGACCGAGGGCACCATTGGTCACGACGATCAGGCTCTTGGCGCTGCGCCAGCCCTTCTCCACGGGCTCGAGCAGCTGGCGGTAGAGCTCGTAGGCGCCGGCGAGGTCGTAGCTTGGAATCTCGCCGATGGTGCGCACATTCGCATTGAGGGTCTGGTGCACGTTGCGCACCATGGTCTCGAGGTCACCCGCCGTGAGCGCAATCTGCGCGAAGTGGACCGGACCATGCTTGCTGAACGCCCACACGAAGCTCCTTTCGCGCCCGAAATAGAACGAGAGCAGGGCCTCGTCCTCGCGCAGGACCTGCCGCACGCCTTCGACGGTCGGCGGCCTGGGGTCGATGAGGTCGGTGTAGGTGGGGAAGCGCCGGGCGATCTCGGTGCGCGCCTTGTCGCGCTCCGATCGGGCTTTGGCAATGGCAGCGTTCAGCGCCTTGACGGCGACCTCGTCTCGCTCGCCGGAGGGCAGCGTGAGGGCATTGTTGAGCACTCCGATCTGGGCGTTGACCTGCTTGGCGAGGTCTTGCTCCTCGCGGATGAGCGCCGCGAGCACCGGGTCCTTTGCCGACATGCGTGCGCTGGAGGCTGTCAGGGCCTGCTGCACCGACTTGGCGCGGATGCT
Organism: uncultured Alphaproteobacteria bacterium; assembly: GCA_963756735.1. Lineage (GTDB taxonomy): Bacteria > Pseudomonadota > Alphaproteobacteria > Rhizobiales > Hyphomicrobiaceae > AWTP1-13. The sequence continues at coordinate 93,311 of CAVWOY010000013.1, read as the reverse complement.
GTCCGCGAGGCTGAAGGTTTCGCTCGCGACATCGGCTGCTACGGCTGGATTTGCAGCAAGCAGCCCGATGTATGCTTCGGCCATGCTCTGCAGGCGCATGTTACCCGTGGCGACGCGCACGGCGTTGTCGTCGTCGGTACTTTCGCGCACCGACGCGACCAGCAGCGGGATCGCCGCCCTGAACTCTTGTATGGCGTCGGCGTGTTTGCCTGCTTTCGCCAAGCCGACCGCGAGCGTGCCGCGAGCCATGGCCGTATCGAAGTGGCCGTCGCCTACGCGGGCAGTCTGACGCTTGACGAGCGCCTGCGCGGCGGCGATTCCAGCCTCGATCTGTCCGGAAGCATAGAGGGAGAGAATGCGCCCGTTGTTGAGCTCCAAAGCTTCGCGACGCGCAGGCTCCCACCCGGCGATGGCCTTGTCGATGGCGGCATAAACCTGCGCTGCCTCCTCGTGCTTGCGCTGCAGGGTCAGGATATTGCCCAAATGCGCACGCATGCTCACCGCCCATTCGGACTCGTCGGCGATACCCATTTCGCGGTTGATGTCGAGCGCAGCTCTGGCCAGCGTCTCGGCATCGGGATAGCGACCCTGCTCGGTCAGAACCATCGCCAGGCCCTGGATGTATCTGGGCGTCGTCGAGTGGTATTTGCCCTGGTCCCTCAGACGTCCAAGCAGCGCGCGGCGCATATCGGCCTCCGCCTCGGCGAGCCGCCCCTGGCGCAACTTCATTCGTGCCTGGCTGGCGACCGCCCCATCGGCGGCGTTCAAGAGCTGTCGTCTCGGCAGGCGCGTTCTTCTGTTTGAGGATCCCGGGCACAGAAGCCCGCCTTCGCACCTCGGCCAGCCGATAGGCGGCTTCGGACTCCCTGAACTGTCCGCGCGCCTCGAAAATCATCGCACGATGTTCCTCGTAGTCGGCTTCCCAGCCTTGACCGAACTGAGCATAGCTCGTGCGCCAGCCGGGCATGCCGCTGGTCCTGGCCTCCTGGAGAAGGGCATAGCTGCGGCGCAAGTAGGCGTCGGCCTGATCGATGTCGCCCATGCGTAGATGGGCGCCGGCGATGTGGCGATAGCCGTTGAAGAGAAACCCCTTGGCACCTGGGGTGTTCATGTCGCGTACTTGGCTCTGGAAGATTGCAAGCGCTTGCCGCGGGTTGCCGGCGAAGGCGTGCTGCAAGCCGGCAAACTGCAGCAATCGCCCCATCCTGTTGGCATCGACCGCACCCCGGCCGACCGCGACCGCCTTCTCGGCATCGGCAATGGCATCGCTGACGCGCCCGAACTGGGCGCGCGCGTTGCCGCGCTGGTGGTAGAACCATGCGAGGTCGGATTTCGACAGGCCGGCCGGCGGCTGTGCGTCGGCCTCGGCCTTCAGCTTGTCGAGTTTGGCCGGGTCCGGTCGCTCGCTGTCGAGGATGGCGGTGATGTCGCCGATCGTGCGCGGCGGCGCCACGAAGGTGGCCGCCGGCGCCTGCAGAAGGAGCTGGAGGTCGACCTTTTCCACCGGCGCCGCAACGGCCGTGTTGGAGCGCCCATGCGCCGCCGTCATGGTCTTCTGCACGCAGGCCTTGACGGCTAGGGCTCGCCTTGGCGCGGCAGGCCTCGCGGTCGCCTCCGCCGCTCTTCTCGTATGCAGCTTTGGACGATGGGTTTGCCGACCGACTCCCGGCAGCTCTCGCGCGCTTCCTCGAGCGTGACGGCGTGCGCGCTTTGCACGCCCGCAATCGCGCCGATCACTGCGAACAGAAATAGGACCGCTCCCGGCCCCGACACCGAGGCCGTTCCAGCACGTGCGACCATTTGGGAACCCTCCCCATGCAAACCCCGCGCTCGCCCCGCATCGAAGCTCGCGCTTTGCCCTGGTGAACCCCGAGACCGAAAAATGACGGTCCATGCAAGTGGGGCGCCTGCCGACGGCGTCTCCATTATTGGCCCGCACGCGGACTTCGGCACATCGCGACGTACCCGCCCACTCTATTGCCGGCCGTGCGCGTGCAAAAGAGGCAAATTGGCTGCGCGCCCATGGGCAAAGCCTCAGCTTCGCGCTGCGCGCTCAGGCGGCGCAATGCGCGAGGCGGGCGCCGGCAACGTCGGCTCGCGCCCGCTCGCCTCAGGCGGCAGGCTGCACGCCCGGCCGTACGAGCGCCGCGCCAGGCCACTGCGCCCGCGCGACGCGCGCGTACTGCGGCGGGAAGGGAATGGTGGCGCCGAGCCGCTCGGCTGCGTGCCACACCCAGCGCGGATCGTCCAGGAAGGCGCGCGCAAGCGCCACGCAGTCGGCCTGGCCCGTGCTGACGATGGCATCGGCCTGCGCCGGCTCTACGATCAGGCCGACGGCACGGGTGGCGATGCCGGTCTCCGCGCGCACCCGTGCCGCCATCGGCACCTGATAGCCGGGACCCAGCGGGATCTGCATGTGCGGGACGGCGCCGCCTCCCGATACACAGACGTAGTCGTAGCCTGCGGCCTTCACGGCCGCGGCCACGGGCACTGCGTCGGCAGGGGTCAGGCCGCCGTCCGCCCAGTCCGTGCCGGTGATGCGCGCACCGAGCGCCATCCCCCGTGGCACCACATCACGCACGGCCGCGGCCACCTCCAGCGGGAAGCGCATGCGGTTGTGCAGGGAGCCGCCGTAGCCGTCCTCGCGCAGGTTGCTGAGCGGGGACAGGAACGCGTGCAGCAGGTAGCCGTGCGCCATGTGCAGCTCGATGGCGTCGAATCCCAGCCGCACGGCACGCTGCGCGCCCTGCCGGAACGCGGTCTTCGCGCGCGCAAGCCCTGCCGCATCCAGTTCCACCGGCACGGGACCGCCGTCGACGAACGGCACGGCCGAAGGCGCAATCGTGGTCCATGCGCCCTCGGCCTGCGACAGCGGTTTGCCGCCCTCCCAGGGCGTGCGGCATGCAGCCTTGCGACCGGCATGTGCCAGCTGGATGCCGAAGCGCGTGCCCGCAGCCGCCACCTGGCGCGCTGCCGCAAGCACGCGGGCGATGGCCGCCTCGTTGGCATCCGAGTACAGGCCCAGGCAGCGCTGGGTGATGCGGCCCTCGGGCTCGACTGCGGTCGCCTCCACGACGACGAGCCCGGCGCGGCTGATGGCGAGCTGCATCAGATGTTGCAGATGCCAATCGGTGGCGGTGCCGTCTTGCGCGGAATACTGGCACATCGGCGCCACGACGATGCGATTGGCGAGCTCGACGGGGCCGAGCGCAAGGGGATCGAAAAGATGCGGCACTTTGGATGTTTCCCTCGATAATGCAGACAACGAGGCGCCGCAGCCCGATGGCCCGGCGCCCACGACGCGAAACTCAGTTGCCGCCCTTGGCGCCGGCCGCCTTGATCACCGGGCCCCATTTGGCGACCTCCGACGTCAAGTGCGCCTTGAGGGCTGCGGGCGTCGCCTGGTCGAGCTTGACGGGCTCGGTGGCGAGGCTGGCGAAGCGCTCGATCACCCTCTCGTCCTTGAGTGCGGCCTGCAAAGCTTGGGTGAGCTTCTGCGTCGCCTCGGCGGGCATGCCCTTCGGCCCCCACATGGCGTGCCACGCCGTCACCTCGAAGCCCTTGATGCCGGACTCGTCCAGCGTCGGCAGCTCCGGCAAAACCGCCAGCCGCTGGCGCGTGGTGGCGGCGTAGCCTTTGATCTTGCCGTTCTTGATCTGATTGGTGGTGCCGGTGGTCTGGTCGCACATCATGTCGAACTGGCCGCCGAGCAGATCGTTCATCGCCGGCCCGGTGCCGCGATAGGACACCGCCGTCATCTGCGTTCCCGTGGCGCTCATGAACATCAGCGCGCAGAGGAAAGACGCCGAGCCGACGCCGGCGTGCGCATAGGTCACCGCGGCCTGCTTCTGCTTCACCCAGGCGAGCAGCTCGCCGATCGTATTGGCCTCCAGGTTGGCCTTGCCGACCACTGTCATCGGCACGTCGGTGATGCGGCCGATGGCATCGAAATCGTCGATCACGTGATAGCGCAGGTTGTCGTAGAGCGCCGGCGCGGTGGCCTGGGCGATGTGCCAGACCGCCAGCGTGTAGCCGTCCGGCTGCGCCTTGGCGACGCGCGCCATGCCGATGGTGCCGCCGGCGCCGCCGACGTTCTCCACCACGATCTGCTGGCCCAAAGTGCGCCCCATGGATTCGCCCATCAGGCGCGCCACCGTATCCGTCGGCCCGCCCGCCGCCGCCGGCACGATGATGGTGATGGCGCGATTGGGATAGCCCTGCGCCCAGGCCTGCGTGGAGCCGGCGACAGCTAGCGCCGTGATTGCAGCCGTTACGATTCCGACAAGGGCTGACTTTCGCATGTCGACGAGACCTCCCGGACGCTTGTTGAACCTTGTTGTTCAGTCGTTTGCATGGATTGCCGAAGCATGGATCGCCGGCAGGCCAGCACGCAACGGGCCTTACCTCGCACGTCCGTTGCCGGGCGTCGAACGGAAATGTTGTGCTGAGCACGGGCCTTGCCGGATATGACCCAAGCCAGAAATCGCTACGAACATCAACGCAACGCAAAATTGGCCCCAACCTTATCCGAGCGCGGAGTGGAGCCGCTTGCCCTTGTAGACCTCGTCAATGGGCTAGGGCTCTTACGTGCTTCTCGGTCCTTTGCTCACGTACTTCTCGGGTCTTTCCCTAGTGCAGTCAGTTGGCCAGTGGGGGCTATTCTGGCAACGTCGCCCGTGCACCGTGCTCGCGATGCGTGTTGAAAGCGCCCATACCGAGACCGCCAGAGCGCAACAACTCGCGGGACGACAGGCCTTAGAATTGGTCTCACTCCCGCGGCGCGCAACAACGCAAAAGACCCGATCCGCATTCTCGTTGTCGAGGATGAGGCCGCGCTCTGTGCCATCTTGCGCGAGGCCTTTGAAGCAGAGGGCTTTGTGGTTTCGGAAGCCCGAAACAAGGCGGCCCTCTTCCGCAGTCTCGAAACCGAGTTCGGTCGACCTCATCACGCTCGATCTCACTTTAGGACACGACGACGGCCTCGAGTTGGCACGTCAGATTAGAGCCTTACGCAATATCCCGATCGTTATGATCACCGGAAGAGGTGCACCGTTCGATCGGGTGATAGGTCTCGAGCATGGTGCGGACGACTACATCTCGAAGCCGTTCCATATCCGGGAGGTCGTACTGCGCATTCACAGTGTCCTGCGGCGTTACCACCTCGAAGAAATAATACCCGAGCCGAGCGCCGAGCAGCAGTACTCATTCGTCGTTGGCGTTCTAGACCCCGCGAAACGCGAGGTCCGGAAGGTCGATGGAACACTGCTCGATCTTACCGAAAGCGAGTTCTTGCTCCTTGAAATATTCCTTACAAATCCGGCGCGGGTCCTCTCTCGCGACGAGATATTGCAGATGCTGAGAGGCCGGGATTGGTCGCCGCTCGATCGGACGATAGATGGGCATGTGGCACGACTACGGCGCAAGATCGAGCCGCCAGGCGAAGCCCCGACACTCATCAAGAGCGTGCGCGGAGTCGGCTATGTGTTCACGGGAGGGGTCACGTCGGCCTGAGCCGCCGCAGTATCGAGTGCCTCGTGTATGCTGTGCGCCAGCTCTGTGAAAGTATAAGGCTTCGCAAGCACCTTGAGGTGGGCAATCGCGTTGTCGCCACGTTCGGCGTTGTAACTGGACGTCAACAAAAGCTTCACGCCTGGCTTGGCCGCGACAACCCAGCGCGCAAGGTCGTGCCCTGTCATCCCACCGGGCATAACAATATCGCTGAAAACCAGAGCGATGGGCTCGTCAGACTTCAGCCGTTCGATCGCCTCAGGACCCGACCGGGCCTCGATGACTGCATAGCCCAGGGCCTCCAAGCGCTCTAATGTTACCTTGCGAACCAGATGGTCATCTTCGACGACAAGGATGAGCTCACCGTCTCCTTGCGGACTACTGTCGGTGTGCCCAGCGTGCTTTTGCACGGGCCCATCTGATGCACGCGGCAAGTAAAGGTTGACGGTTGTCCCTTTCCCAACCTTGCTTGCGAGGGTGGCAAACCCCCCCGACTGCTCGGCAAATGCAAAGACGCTGCTCAAACCGAGCCCGGTGCCTTTCCCAGGATCCTTGGTCGTGAAGAACGGCTCGCTTGCGCGCTGCAGAACCTCCTGCGACATCCCTGCACCGGAATCGATGACGGAAAGCTGGACGTAGTCGCCAGCACGTGCATCCGGGTCCATGCGTGCCGCGTCCACGTCGAGCGTCACGTTGCGGGTCTGGATAAACAGCTTACCAGCTTCCGGCATAGCATCGCGAGAGTTGACGGCGAGGTTCAATATGGCGCCGTCGATCTCGCCGGGATCAGCAAGCGTTGGCCACAGGTCGGGAGCAAGATCCGTAGTCAGTTCGATATGCGCGCCGAGCGTGCGTGCCAGAAGTGCAGCTATCCCCGGAATCCGGCAATTGACCACGAGACGCGCGGGCTCGCACTCGCGCTTGCTGGCGAGTGACAGCAGTCGCTGATTGAAGCTTTTGCCCATCTCAACGGCTTCGAGTGCGTCGCGGAGCCACCCACGCGGCTTCTCATCGTGGATGACCCGCTCAGCCAGTTCCAAGTTGCCCGTGATCGCGGCCAGCAAATTGTTGAAGTCGTGGGCGATGCCTCCGGTGAGCTTGCCGATAGCCTCGATCTTCTGCGACTGCCGGAGCTGCTCTTCCGCTGCCAGCTTGGCCGTCAGATCCCGCGCGAACACGTTCAATAAATAGCTCCCCCGACGCCGGATGGCGGTCATGGAGACTTCGACCGTCACATTCAGGCCGTTCTTGCGGCGTGCCGCGACTACGAAACGCTCGCCGGTAGCGTGCTCGTCGGCTTGCTGCAAGCGCTCGACCATTTGCGAGTAGCGCAGCTCGTAAATTTCCGGCAGAGACAGATCGGCCACCGGCTTCCCGATCGCCTCCTGCCGCGACCACCCGAAGATAGCTTCGGCCTGCGGATTCCATTCGATGACCACGCCGGCCTGGTCCAACTGGATGAAGGCATCGAGCGCGTTGGCGATAATCCCCACCGCCATCTGTTCGCTCTCGAGCAGTTCCTGCTTTGCCCTCTTGCTCTCCGTGATGTCGCGCCCGATCTTGGCTGCGCCGATGACCTCGCCGGAAGGCAGCTTGATCGGGGAAACGCTGAGCGAGACATCGATGAGCCGCCCATCCTTGCTCTTGCGCATGGTCTCGTAGTGCTCGACCTTTTCGCCCTTGCGTATCCGTTCCAGGATCCGGCGCACGTCGGAGCGTAGGGCGTCGGGAACGATGATGTCGATGCTGCTGCCAATGGCCTCCTCCGCGGTAAATCCGAATAGACGTTCGGCCGCCGGATTCCAGCCGCTTATCCGCCCGTCGAGGTTCTTGGTGATGATGACATCGTTGGAGGAGGCGATAATCGCAGCCGGGTACAAGCGCTCGCGCGCGACATATTCCTGGGCGGCCGCTTCGGCGCGCTTGCGCTCGCTGATGTCCACCACAACGCTGAGCACGAACAGGCCGCTGCGCGTGCGGATCGGATTCAGGCCGATCTCCACCGGAAACGCGCTGCCGTCCTTGCGCAATCCATGCAGGTCACGGCCCAGGCCCATGCGGCGGGCTTGGGGGGCAGCGGCGAAACCGGAGCGGTGCCCGGCATGGTGGTGGCGAAAATCGGCCGGCACCAGAATATCGACGGGTTGCCCGATCAGCTCGGCGCGAGCGTAGCCAAACATCCGCTCCGTCTCCGCGTTGACGAGCACGATGGAGCCCGCGGCGTCAATCATCACCATGCCGCCGGGCGATGCCTCGACCGCCAGCCGGAATTTCTCCTCCGCTAGCTTCTGCTCGGTCACTTCGCGGCCGATGAAGGAGTGCTGTTGTCCACCTTCCGACCATGCGCCCGACCAAGTGAGGGTTACCACGCGGCCCTTCTTGTGGACGTAGCGCGCCTCGAAGTTGCGCGTATGCCGGCCTCGGCGCGCCAGGCGCATCTCATCGCGCGTGGGATCGAGGTCCTCGGGATAGATAAAATCCGCACCGCTGCGCCCGATCATCTCGTCGGGTCGATAGCCCAGGATAGCTTCGCTACTCGGGCTGATATGCGTGAACGTGCCGCGACGGTCCGTAATGAAAATCAGATCGGGTGATGTCTCAAACAGCCAGCAGAGGTCCGCGAGTGATCCGACACGCGTCTCCTGTCCGACGCCGGTGTCATGCGCGCGTTTGACGATGGCCATCGCGGGATCCTCGCTGGCGGTGAGGTTTGAGCATGGAGCATTATCGCGAACTTCAGGCGATCAAGAGCTGCCGCATGGCTTCAGCCACGGCGTGGGCGCTATTCCGAGCCCCCAGCTTTCTTCTTGCCTTCTTTGCGTGGCTACGAACAGTTTCGATGCCCACGCCCAGTGCCCCGGCAATTTCATCCGCCGTCCTACCTTCCGAAGCAATTTTCAACACGGATAGCTCCCTTTGCGTCAAGCGGGCGCGAAAAGCTGCACCCTTGACATCTCCACGGGACGCCGCAGCTGTGACATCGATTGTCAATGGTCACTCCATCTAGTTGTGTTTGCGAAGGCTAACTCGGTCAACCTAAGAATTCCCCGGCAGACCAAGTGCTCGGTAGGGAAATAATCAGCCGAGGCCAGGGTAGCAATCGATGTTTTGTACAGATTTGTACGTAGGCGAAATCGCCTTCTACGTTGGGCTGAACGCTTCGCGCTCTTGTGACAGCCTTGCCATGGGTCTCAATGCGGTCGTGACGACCCCTACTTGTTCCAGCGGTCGTCGCAGCAACGCGCCTGTTCAATCTCTAGAGGGCGGATGAGGTAGAAATGGACCCGGAGTTTGCTGCGGTGCATGAGTCCCTAGGTGGCACCTTTTCTCAGTGCTGAGCTGCCTACCGGATGTCCGTTTTCAGGGTGGATTGCGCCGTCGGGCAAACTGGGATGGCGGATCGGATCTGACTACACCGCCTATTGATTGTCCCCCGCCAGCGCGTCCAGCACCGCCGCCGTCACGTTGGCCGTGGTGGCGGTGCCGCCGAGGTCGGGCGTGTGCAGCGATGTATCCGCGGTGACGCGCTCGATTGCCCGCATCAGCCGCACCGCGGCGCCGGCCTCGCCCAGATGCTCCAGCATCATCACGCACGACCAGAAGGTGCCGACCGGATTGGCAATGCCCTTGCCCACGATGTCGAAGGCCGAGCCGTGGATCGGCTCGAACATGGAGGGGAAGGCGCGCTCGGGATTGAGGTTGGCGGTCGGTGCGATGCCGAGCGAGCCCGCCAGCGCCGCCGCCAAATCCGAAAGAATGTCGGCGTGCAGGTTCGTCGCCACCACCGTATCGATGCGTCTGCGGCTTGAGCACCATGCGCATGGTCATGGCGTCGACCAGCATCTTGTCCCACGTCACCTCGGGAAACTCGCGCGCAACTTGCGCCGCGATCTCGTCCCACATCACCATGCCGTGGCGCTGGGCGTTGGACTTCGTCACCACGGTCAGCAATTTGCGCGGCCGCGAGCGCGCCAGCTTGAAGGCGAAGCGCATCACGCGCGTCACGCCGGCGCGGGTGAACATGGCGACGTCGGTGGCCGCCTCCTCCGGCAACCCGCGATGCACCCGCCCGCCGACGCCGGCGTACTCGCCCTCCGAGTTCTCGCGCACGATCACCCAGTCGAGCTCGGGGCCCGATACCGCCCGCAGTGGGCTGACGATGCCCGGCAGAATGCGGGTGGGGCGCACGTTGGCGTACTGGTCGAACGGCTGGCAGATGGCGAGCCGCAGCCCCCACAGCGTGATGTGGTCCGGCACGTCGGGCGCGCCGGCCGAGCCGAACAGGATGGCGTTATGGCCCCTGATGAGATCGAGGCCGTTCTCCGGCATGAACGCGCCGGTCTTCTTGTAGCGCTCGCTGCCCCAGTCGAAATGGTCGAAGGCGAAGGCGAACCCGCCGTCGCGATTGGCGCAGGCCTGAAGCACCTCGACGCCGGCCGAGATCACCTCCGAGCCGATGCCGTCGCCCGGAATGGCGGCAATGCGATATGTGCGCACGATAGTTCTGGGCCTCGCCTGATTGGACTGGCGGGCAGTTTCTAGCTGCAATCGGCGGCGGCGCCAAATGCGCGATGTTGGGCGGCTAGGAGGGGTGTCAGACCCTCAGGATCTGACACCATCGCAAACGCGCCAGGCACCAGTCATAGTCCGCCGAATGCCGCGGACCAGGCCTTGTGCTTCTGCCTTGTGCCGAGCATGCTACTGCTGCTCGAAAGTTGGTAGGAGGGTGCGCTTGCGGGCGAGGGGGAAGTCGTGGAAGCGCTCAAGCTGATCGCGGGGGCAAACTACGGCCCGAGCCAGGTCGCGGTGCTGCGCCAGGCGTTCGAAGCGGCCTGGCAGCAGATAGCACCGTCGGTCAGTGCCCGCGCCAGCGCCATTCAAGCGGCCCGGTTGAGACTGGCCCACGCCGTGCTTGCCGCCGCGCCGAACGGGCCGATGCAGGTCGAGCGCATCAAGGCCGACGCGCTCAAAGCGATGCTTGCCGGCCCAGGAGCATAGGGCCAGCGCCACCGCAACCCGAAAAATCGACCGGATAGTTTGTGCCGATGGTCCGGTGTAGGATGGTTCGCGTCAGTCTGACGGCAGCCGCCCGATGGACGGCTCGGAATGCACATGCGGCCAACGCATGACAACCGCTCGAATGGGAGGAGATGAACGATGGACGCTCAACCCACGACCACACGTCGCGAAGTGCTCAAGCTCGCCGCCGGCGCCGCCTCGTTGCGGCCCTCGGAGCAGCCGGCCTGCCGACCGCCGCGCATGCCTCGGCGCCCATGCTGGGCGCGCTTCGCCCAACCATCTACCGCTTCAAGCTCGGCAACTTCGAGGTGACCAACATCTTCGACGGCTACTTGCCGCAGGCGAGCCTGCATCCGGCCTTCGGCTCCAACCAGCCGGTCGAGGCGGTGCAGGCGCTGGCCGCCGCCAACGGCCTCACCTTGCGGGCCGAGAACCCCTACGTCCCGACGCTGGTGAATACGGGCAAGGAGCTCGTGCTATTCGACGCGGGCAACCCCAAGGGCCGCGCCGCGACCACCGGCCACCTGCTCAATCTGCTGGCCACCGCCGGCTACAAGCCCGAGCAGATCGACATCGTCGTCATCACCCACGGCCACGTCGATCACATCGGCGGCCTCATGACCGACGGCAAGCCGACGTATCCCAATGCGCGCATCATCTTCGGCGAGGTGGAGTTCGACTTCTGGCGTAAGGGTGTCGTGCGCGACAACCGCAAGCAGAACCTGGAGCTCTTCAACCAGGTCGCCGTTCCCTTCGGCGAGAAGGCCACCTTCCTCAAGCCCGAGGGCGAGGTGGCAACGGGCATCCGCGCGGTCAACGCCTTCGGCCACTCGCCCGGCATGCTGGCGTTCCACGTCGAGAGCAACAATCAGCGGCTGCTGATCTGGGCCGACGTCGCCAATCACTACGTCATGTCGATCCAGCAGCCGGAGTGGCATTTCGCCGGCGACGACATGCGCGACGAGGCGATCGCCACGCGGAAACGCATCTTCGACATGGTAGCGACCGACAAGCTTCCCGTGGCCGGCTTCCACATGCCGTTCCCATCGATCGGCTTCGTCGAGAAGGCCGGAACCGGCTATCGCTGGGTGCCGGCGAGCTACCAGTTCAACCTCTGACGCCAGACTGGCGTAGGGCGACGTCGTCGTGCGTCGCCCTACGCGCCTCGCGAGCGAGCCCGATTGCCATCAGGTCAAGACGGCGTGCAGGCGGCATTTGCACAGCCGCGCAGGTAGCACCTCGCAAAGCCGCTCTCACCGCCGGTTGAAGGCCTCCGCGTCGGCTCGAACGCATGCACCGGCACGCCAGGTCGGGCAAGTCGGCTAGGCCTTCGGGCGTGGGCGCCTGCATGTGCCGCAGCGGTCGCGCCTGCACCTTGTAGGCGAGCCACGTGAACAGCAGCGAAAGCCCTCCCGTGGCGCGGCCAACTCCCGGCCATGCCAGCCGGCTCACCACCACGAGAAGATGCCACCGCCGCCACTGGGCCGGTAGGGAGCATAATAGTCGTCGCCGCGGGCCACATAGGAATTGCGCGGCCGGCGCTTGATGCCGCCCTGCGGCTCGCCGCTCATCAGCACGATGAAGTCGGTGCCCTTGCCCGTCTCCTTGCTGATGCCCTCGTCGGAGACGATCAGCGAGGATGCCGGCGAGATCAGCTCGTTGATGCGGTCGAGCGCATCTTGGGGAATGGCAATTCGGTCGAGCGCCGCCTTGGCCGCCTCGGGCTGGTCTCGGCCCGGGCCCGGAGCCAGACCCTGCGCCACGGCCGCCGCCATTGGGGTACATTGCCAACGCGCTCCAGCGCAGGCCACTGTCGTCGCTCGTATACCCCAGCACGGTGAACAACGTGGTGCCGATCGCCGCTTGCGGGTTGGCGATCTTCACCTCGCTCTCGAACAGCGGCTCGAAGGCCTTGCGCACGTAGAGACGCTGAGCCTTGCGGCTGATGAACACCGACACCGGCTCGGCCTCCGCGGCCCTGGCTTCCTTCTGAGCCTCCGCGGCCGCAGCCGCCGCAGTCTTGGCCTCGGCGCGCGCCGCGGTCAGCGGCATCGATCCTCTCCTTGCCCTCGGCGTAGATGGCTTCGATCTCTTTCAGCGCGACAGCAAGGCGGCTCTGCGCCTTGGCGATGATGCCGCGTCAGCTTGCCGGCAATCGAGGGGCCCTCCAGCTTGATCAGCCCCTCGGCCTCGTCGATCTGCGCCTGCGCCATCCCCTTGATTTCCTGGGCGACGATCAGCCGCTCCTCGTAGTCCTCCGCCTCCCGGCTCGCCTTGTTCGCCGCGCGGCGCAAGTCCTGCGCCTTCTTGGCGGCGCCCGCGGCAGCCTGCGCCTTGGTAGCGGCGAGCGACTGGCGTCCCGGCCCGCTCGGCTTGAACAGGGCGGGGTGGGAAATCTCGACGGGGCTCATGTCGTCGCGCACCACCACCACCCGCATGCCCATCCTGCTCGCGTCGAACAGGTTGCCGGCGAAATCGTGCGGCATGCGAACGCAGCCGTGCGAGGCCGGGTGGCCCGGCAACGCGCCCGAGTGCAGCGCGATCCCCGACCAAGTGAGGCGCTGCATGAACGGCATCGCCGCATCGTCGTAGAGATTGGAATAGTGGTCGCGGTTCTTCTCCGAGCACGCTGTAGATGCCGGCCGGCGTCTCGTGGCCGCTCTTGCCGGTGGAAACCGGCGCCTCGTGCATCTTGCCGCGCGCCGAGTAGATGGTGACCCGCTGGCTGCTGAGCGCGATCACCGCCATCAGCGGCTCCTCGTGGCTGCGCTGTGCCTGCCCTGGAGCGGCGAGCCCCACGAGCGCCGAGGCCGATGGCCACAAGGCCGAGCATCGCCTTGAGCACGACTGCGCCGAGACGGACTTGCTGTGACTGGTACATGGTACACGAACTCCCCGAGCGGGAAGCGGAGCTCCTTTTTGTTCGTAGCATCGAACGCGCCGGCCCAGGGAGCGGCGCACGCCGGGCCCGGACCGACGGCGTCCGGCCGATGCCGCCCTGCCACACCTGCCTCGGTCGCCGCGGCGACCTAACGCTCGAAGCGACGAGGCCATCGCCGCGCCTACATCAGCGAAGCCTTGCTGACCGGCGACATCGAGGTCATTACCCACGCGATTGGTGTGGCTGCCAAAGCCCGCGGCATGAGCGGCATCGCGAAGCAAACCGGCTTGTCACGTGAGAGCCTCTACAAGGCTCTGAGCGGCGACGGCCATCCTCAGTTCGAGACCATAACGCTTGTGTTGCAAGCGCTGGGCTTGCAGCTGCGCGTCGAGCCCGCCAACGGCTCCGGCGGAAAGCGCGCGGCCTAGAAGCACGTGATGACCGCTACCCCGCCCAGCCCTCCGGCCGCCGCGCGTAGCCGTAGCGCAGGTTGCTGCGGGCGGCGCCGTTCTTGAAATACTCCTGCTTCATCTCCGCGAAGCGGTCGCCCAGGTCCGTACGCCGCGACAGCCCGTAGAGCTTCATGTTGTTGCCGGAGAAGATCGCCGTCTTCACCGTCCCCGTCGCGCCGCCCAGCGGCGCGAAGCCGTACTTCTTCTGCATGTCCTCGGGGATCTCGAGCCGCCGCAGCGCCTCGATCTGCCACTGCGGCGAGCCGGTCCAGATGGCATCGGTGCCCCAGCACACGTGGTCGGCGCCGAGCCCCTTGATCAGGATGCCCATCAATGCAGCGCCGAGCCTGGGCTCGGCGATCACGCTCTGCGCGAACAGCTGGCCGACGTCGCCATAGACGTTTGTCACGCCGAACTTCTCCGGGATCTCGGCGAGGTCGCTCACCCAGGAGACGCGCCCAGTCTGCTCGAACTCGGCTCCAGCCGCCGGTCGCACCGCCGCCGCCCGCATGCCGGTAGGCGGAGTGATAGACGACGAAGTTGAGCTGCGGCCAGTCCTTGGCCGCCTTGCCGACGTCGCGCACGTCGCAATAGGTGAGGAGATGCGGAAACTGCTGCTCCACCGAGGTCGGGAACAGCCCCTTGTGCACGCACACGTTCTTGATGCCGTGCTTCACGCACAGCTCGTAGGCCTTGTAGGTGACGGCCTCGTCGTCCATGCGCCAGGGATACTTGCTGATGTGCTTGTTGGTGTTGTCGCCGATGGTATAGCCCTTGATGGAGTCGCAGCCCATCGACAGCGCCTGCTCCAGGTGCTCGAGCCACCCCGGCTGCCCCGGCGTGAAGATGGCGTGCGCGTACATGCGCTTGGAGCCCGCCTCCTTGTTGACGCGGTCGCGCGCGGCGATCGCCATCTCGTTCGTCAGGAACCAGTCCTGCGGAATGTCGGAGGGCGCGCTGGAGATCAGCGCGATCTTGGTGTCGCTGTCGAGGAAGACCTCCTTGAAGTAGTTGTTCCACTTCAGGTCCTCGATGGTCTGCGGCTTGCCGATCAGCGCCGGATTCCAGCCGAGCCGGCCGACCGCCTCGCGCGCCCGCACGAAGGTCTGCAGCCGCGTGTCGTCGCGCAGGAAATGCGTGTGCATGTCCATGATGAACTGGTCTTTGAGGGCGTCGGCCCGCTCCTGCGCCTGGGCGGGCGTTGCGGCCTCCGCGCGCGATACGTCGAACACCGCTCCGAACGTGTCGTTCATGGCGACGAACGCCGCCGCCATGCCGGCCGCCGTCTGGAAGAACTGGCGGCGGTCGAGGCCCTGCTTTGCGCCCAGCTCGTCGCCCATGGCGAGAAGCCGCGCCTCCACCTCCTTTTGCTGCGCGCTCTGCGGGGCGGGCAGATACTCGTCGGAGGAGATGATCTGGGTGGGGATCGGCGTGGTGTGCGGCAGCATCTCCGCCGGAATCAATTCGTCGAGCTCGTCGTCGGTCAGGAAACCCATGGGACCCTCGCAAATCTCGGGATTGGCCACACTTGCCGTTCGAGCGGACCTAACTCTATCCCCGGCCCGCCGCCCGGTCCACGCGAGGCCGTGCGCAGCCGCTATGCGCCGGCTGCCGCCAAAATCCCTCTCGCCCGAGGCTTATCCCCGCCCATTCCCCGGCGCGTAAAATGCGCCCATGCCGGTGCCGCAAGGGCCCGCCCGAGCGGTGCCGGCAGTCGGCGCGCCAACAGCGCGCCCGCTCTTTGACATCGTGAACCAACCGCGCGCGGCGCCGGGCGCCGTCACGGCTTCGTCATGCCTCGAGCCAGCAGCGCCGCCGCAGTGGCAGGCCCCGCCAGATGCGCGATCAGCGCCTTGGCGGCCGCCACGTCCCGCGCGTCCGCGCTCAGGCCCACGGCGTAGGTCGTGTAGTTCTGCACTTGCGCCGGCAGCGGGCCCACCAGCACCACGCCCTTCACCGGCAGGATCTCGCTGATCTGGTGCACCGCCACCTCCGCCTCGCCGCTGGCGACGAGCTCGGCCGCATAGCCGCCGCGCTTGAGCTTGGCCTTGGCGCGCACCTGCTCGGCGATGCCCAGCCTCTCCAGCAGCCTGTCGAAGTAGATGCCGCTCGAGCCGCCGGCCCTGCCGGTCGATGTAGGCCACCGCCGCCGCATCGAGCAGCGTGCGCTTGAAGGCCTCCACCGTCCCGATGTCGGGCAGCTTGGCGCCCTCCTTCACCGCCACGCCCATGCCGACCTTGGCCAGATCGATGCGGCTGCCGGCGACGATCTTGCCCTTCGCATCAGGTCCCCGACGACTGGGGGCGTGATGATCGCAACGTCGAACGCCTCGCCGCCCCCGATGCGCTTGGCCAGCACGCCGGCGGTGGCGTTGTCCATCGTGACCTTGTGCCCGTCCGCTTCTCGAACTCGGGCACATCGCGTCGACGACCCCGCGCATGGCGCCGGCCGTCAGCACCTTGATCTCTGCGGCCGAGGCTGTCTGCTGCCGCGACGATGCAAGACCGCGAAGCAGAAGACGCCACTGCCGACATGTTCCCTGCCATGCGCATCGTCCTTCTCCTCCGAAGATCACCATGCTACGGATAGAGCCGCTGCTTGGCCCACGCCCCGGCCTCGCTGCCGCGCCGGAACTGCACCCGCTCGTGCAGGCGGAACGGCCGGTCGTGCCAGAACTCGATCTCCAGCGGCGTCACGCGGAACCCCGACCAGTAGGCCGGCCGCGGGATCTCGCCCAGCGGATAGCGCGCCGTCACCAGCGCCACCGCCTTCTCCAGCGCGAAGCGGCTCTCCAGCGGGCGCGACTGCTGCGAGGCCCAGGCGCCGAGCCGGCGCCCACGCGGGCGCGTGGCGAAATAGGCGTCGGCCTCCGCATCGCTCACCACCGACACGGTCCCGCGGATCCGCACCTGCCGGCGCAGGCTCTTCCAGAGGAAGTTGAGCGCTGCCTTGCTGGAGGCCAGCAGCTCGGTGCCCTTGGCGCTCTCGAAGTTCGTGTAGAACACGAAGCCGCGCTCGGGGTGGTCCGCGCTGTCGAGGCCCTTGAGCAGCACCATGCGGACATTGGGCAGGCCCGACGCGTCCACCGTCGCGAGCGCGAACGCGTTGGGGTCGTTGGGCTCGTGCGCCATCGGCCTCCGCGAACCAGGCCTCGAACAGGGCGAACGGCTCGGCGGCTGAAGCAAAGTCGCCGGCCTGCGGCCCCGTGTAGTAGTCGGGCCTCTTCTCCCCGGCCTTGCTCTCATCAGCCATCGTCGGTCCTTGTCTGCGCCGTCGCGGCACGCCCCTTCACCGCACCTTAACCCTGTTTGCGCACACTCATAAACCGCAGTCCCGTCACAGTGTCAGTGTTGCAGGTAGCTCATGCGTCCGCGTGCCCTTGTGTTGGCTGTCGCCGTGGCCACGGCAACAATTGCAGCCGCCACCCAGCTAGCGCAATTCCGATCGGCCGTGGCGCAGCAGGTGCGGCCGGCCAACCCGGCCCCGTGCACCTGTCCCGGGACTGAAAGAACGCCCAACCCCACTCCGCGCCCCCGCTTTGCCGAATACTCGGCCGAATACTCCCATGGCGACCTCGATGACAGCGACGAGATCGCGGCCCTGGACGCCATCCGCATCGCCCTGACCGAGGTCGGCGACGGCTCCAGCTACGTGTGGCACCGCGGCAACGGGCGCCTCAGCGGCGTGATCCACCCCACCGCCTCGTTCAAGGATGCCGCCGGCCGCGTCTGCCGCCATATCGTCCTGGTATTGACCACCGGGGTCCGCACCGGGCGCGCCGAAGGTATCGCCTGCCGCGTCGAGGGCGGCCGCTGGCAGCTCGAAGGCTGATCCCGCGCCGGCTGCCGCCCCATTTTCACCACCCCGACTCGCACCGATTGTGCGGTGAGCCCGATGCAGCTATAACCCGCGCGCCCATGCGCCTCATCACCTCGAACAGCGACCTCGACCAGCTCTGCGAGCGCCTCGGCCAGCACCCCTTCGTCGCCGTCGACACCGAGTTCATACGTGAGCAGACGTTCTGGCCGAAGCTGTGCTTGATCCAGCTCGCCGGGCCCGGCGATGAGGCCATCGTCGACCCGCTCGAGCGCGGCATCGACCTCGCCCCGTTCTACCAGCTGATGGCCAATGCGAACGTGGTGAAGGTCTTCCATGCCGCGCGCCAGGACCTCGAGATCGTGTGGACGCAGGCCAAGCTCATCCCGCATCCCATCTTCGACACCCAGGTCGCCGCCATGGTGTGCGGCTTCGGCGAGTCGGTGAGCTACGTCAGCCTCGTCAAGCAGGTTACGGGCCGCGACGTCGACAAGTCCTCGCGCTTCACCGACTGGGCGCGCCGCCCCCTCACCGATAAACAGCTCGTCTATGCGCTGGGCGATGTCACCCACCTGCGCGAGGTCTACAAGCGCCTCGACGATGAGCTCAAGTCCACCGGCCGCACGGGCTGGCTCGATCAGGAGATGGCCGACCTGATGGACGCGCGCACCTACGAGAGCCCGCCCGAGGAGGCCTGGCGCCGGCTCAAGCTCAGGGTCAAGAACCGCAAGGGCCTGGCGGTGCTGATGGAGCTGGCGGCCTGGCGCGACCGCGCGGCCCAGGCGCAGGACGTGCCGCGCAACCGCATCCTGCGCGACGAGGCCCTCTACGACATCGCCAGCCACGCGCCGACCGAACAGGCTCAGCTCTCCCAGCTGCGCTCGCTCAGCGAGGGTTTCGGGCGCTCGGCGCGCGCCAAGGAGATCATCGAGGCCGTCAAGCAGGGCCTGGCGCGCGACCCCAAGACGGTGCCGCAGCTGCGCGAGGGCGGAGGCCTGCCGGCCGACAAGTCCGCCACCGTCGAGCTGCTGCGTGTCCTGCTGAAGGCCTGCGCCGCGCGCAGCAAGGTGGCGCCGCGGCTGATCGCCGACGCCGACGACCTGGAGCGGCTGGCTATGGAGGACGAGCCCGACATCCCGGCGCTGAAAGGCTGGCGCTACGAGCTGTTCGGCGCCGAGGCGCAACGTCTCAAGCGCGGCGAGGTGGCGCTCAAGATCGGCGACGGCGAGGTTGTCGCGGTCGAGGTCGCGCCTGCCCCGGCCGCGCACGCGCAGGCCGACAGCTAGTGTGATGATCGAGAAGTCCGTCTCACTGTAGGGCGAACCAAGTCATGCTTGGCGCTTGCTGCAAGTCGCCTCTCCCCTCGGGGGAGGCGCGAGTTCCAGATCACGCACGCGGCGGTGTCGCAGCACTTGAAGGTGCTGCGCGAGAGCGGCTTTGCCTCGGTGCGCGCCGAGGGCGCACGCCGCATCTACGCCATCGACTCCAAGCCCCTGCAGGACGTCGACGCCTGGCTGGAGCCCTTCCACCGCTTCTGGGCGCATCGCCTGGAGGCACTCGCCACCGAGGTTGCCCGTGGCAAGCGCAAGCGCCGCTGAGCGCGCGCCGGCGTCACGGGACCCCTCCCGCAGATCGTCCCTGATTCCGGTCAAAGCTGCCGCAGGCTGACCGGCGTAAACGGGCCGGCAGGGCCGGGCCGGAGCTGCCGAAGTCGTTGCGGCGGCCGGTGGCGCAGATGCTAGCCTGAGCAACATGCGCATCATCGCGGCAGCCTTGCTCTACTTCGCCATCGTGTTCGGCGTGGGCTTCATGCTGGGCCCGATCCGCGTGCTCGTGTTGGAGCCGCGCCTTGGCGCGCTCTGGGCCACCGCCTGCGAGGCGCCGTTCCTTCTCGCGGCTATGGTGATCGCCGCCCGCTGGGCGCCTCGCGCTGCGCGCCTCGAGAAGAGCCTTGCGCCGCTGGCACTGATGGGGCTCCTTGCCCTCGCCCCCCAGCAGCTCGCCGACTTCGCCGTCGGCATCGGCCTGCGCGGATTGAGCGTCTCCCAGCAGCTCGCCCACTTCGCCACCCCGCAGGGGTTGATCTATGCGGCGCTGCTGTTGGCCTTCCTCACCATGCCCGTGCTGGTCAATCGCCGGACGGCCTGAGCGAGGCAGCCACAGACTCCCTACGCCCGCCATTTGCCGTTTGCCAGGGCGTTTGCCCGCCACCTACACTGCCTGCAAACATCTGCATTCGGGGAGGTCGCACAATGAAGCCCAGCCTTCGACCTGGAGTATCGCTCGTCAAGCGGCTGAAGGTCGACACCGAGCGAACCATCGCCTTCATGGGCGAGGAGGGCCGCGTCTACGCCACGCCGGTGCTGGTGCGCGATATCGAGCACGCCTGCCGCGACCTCATCCTCGAGCACGCCGATGCCGGCGAGGACTCGGTCGGCATGTCGATCTCGCTCACCCACCAGGCCCCCACCCTGCTCGGCATGGAGGTGGAGATCACCGTCACGGTCGCGGCCGTTGAAGGACGCAAGGTCACCTTCGACGTCGCCGCCAAGGATGAGCTGGAGCCGATCAGCTCCGGCCAGCACGCCCGCTTCGTCGTCGACGTCAAGAAGACCCACGAGCGCCTCAAGGCCAAGGCGGCCAGGCGCGCCGCCGCGTAAGCGGGAGACCCGAGCATGAGCGCAGCCGGCTCCGCGGTTTTCATGTTCGACCCGGCGGCCGAGACCATGCCGCGCGACGCCCTGGCGCAGCTGCAGTTGCAGCGGCTGCAGGAGACCCTGCAGCGCGCCTACGCCAACGTGCCCCACTACCGGCGCAAATTCGATGCCGCCGGCGTCAAACCCGCCGACCTGAAGTCGCTCGCCGACCTCCAGCGCTTCCCCTTCACCGTCAAGACCGACCTGCGCGACAACTACCCCTTCGGCATGTTCGCGGTGCCGCGCGAGCAGCTCCTGCGCGTGCACGCCTCCTCCGGCACCACCGGCAAGCCCACCGTGGTCGGCTATACCAAGGGCGACCTCGACCGCTGGTCCGACCTGATGGCGCGCTCGCTCGCCTGCGCCGGCGTCAGGGCCGGCGACGTGGTCCACAACGCCTACGGCTACGGGCTGTTCACGGGCGGCCTCGGCGTGCACTACGGGGCGGAGCGGCTGGGCTGCACGGTGGTGCCGTTGTCCGGTGGCGGCACCGAGCGGCAGGTGACCCTGCTCACCGACTTCAATGCCGACATCCTGTGCGCGACCCCCTCCTATGCGCTCAACATCGCCGAGGTGGCGGCCGGCATGGGCGTCGACCTGCGTGACGCGCCGGTGCGCCTCGGCATCTTCGGCGCCGAGCCCTGGAGCGACGCCATGCGCCGCGACCTGGAGGCGCGGCTCGGGCTCAAGGCCATCGACTTCTACGGCCTCTCCGAGATCATGGGGCCGGGCGTGGCGGGCGAATGCCACGTGGCGCAGTCCGGCCTGCACGGCTGGGAGGACCATTTCCTGTTCGAGGTGATCGACCCCGAGACGCATGCGCCCGCTGCCGATCGGCGAGACCGGCGAGCTCGTCATCACCACGCTCACCAAGGAAGCGCTGCCGATGATCCGCTACCGCACGCGCGACATCACGCGGCTCGACGGCGGCCCCTGCGCCTGCGGCCGCACGCACGTGCGCATCATGCGCGTCACGGGCCGCAACGACGACATGCTCATCATCCGCGGCGTCAACGTCTATCCCTCGCAGGTGGAGGCCGTGCTGGTTGGCCTGCCGGGCATCGCCCCGCACTACCAGATCGTGCTGACCAAGGATGGCGCCATGGACGCCATGACGGTCGAGGTCGAGCTCGAGCCCAGCGCTCCCGCCGGAGAGACCGACCGCGCGCGCAAGGCCGGCGAGGTCGCCCACCACATCAAAGTCGCTGGTTGGCGTGACGTGCACCGTCGACATCAAGTCCCCGGGCGAGATAGCCCGCTCGCAGGGCAAGGCGGTGCGCGTCAGGGACCTGCGCAACCAAGCGCGACCCGGTTGAGGGCCACGTCGAAGACGTCGAAGTTGCGGAGCTGTCCTTCGGGCCAGTCGACCCTGCGATTGACGATCATCGGCACCACCTGCTCGGTGAGCCCGCCGTGCGAGCGCAGCGGCTCGGTCAGGCCCGAGAGGTCGTGACGCGACGCGCTGGTGCCGAGCACCTTGTGCCTCGTCGAGATCACGACGATGTCGCCGATGCGGTCCGCCGGCAGCTCGAAGCGCGCGCACGCCGTCCCGCTGTCGAGCACGATCTCGACGCCCTCGAGCGCGGCCAGCTCCTCGATCAGCGCCGTGCGGTCGGCGCCTGCCGGCAGGTAGACGGTGGCGAAGGAACCGAGCGCGCCGTGATGCGCCACATATGGGTCGGTGATCGGCAGGATGACGCGCGCCCTGCCCTCGCCCAGCCGGTTGTCCATCCAATCCTGCAGGTAGATGACGTCGGGCTCGCCGGAGGGGAGATGCTTGTCGTTCATGCCGTGGTCGGCGGTGAGCGCGACCACGCAGCCGAGCGCGTCGAGCTCGCCGATGTAGCGGTCCATCATGGCGTAGAACGCGTTGGCCACGTCACTGTCGGGCCCCGCCTTGTGCTGGATGTAGTCGGTGGTCGACAGATACATGACGTCCGGCTTGAACGTCTTCGCGAGCTTGACGCCGGCGGCGAACACGAACTCGGAAAGATCGGCCGAGTAGACCTCCGGCAACGGCCGCCCGACGAATGCGAGCACGTTCTCGATGCCGTTCTCGGCGCGTGTCGCCTGGTCGGCCTTTTCCGAGGAGAAGGCGATCGAGCGCCCGCTGTTGGGGTCGAGCCCGTTGCCGAGCAGCGTTCGCAGCTTGTCCTTGGCGGTGACGACCGCGACCTTGGCGCCCGCCTTCTCGAAGGCCTGCATGATGGTCCCGGCGCGCATGAAGCGCGCGTCGTTCATCATCACTTCCTGGCCGGCGGCGCGATCGTAGAAGTAGTTGCCGGCAATGCCGTGCACGGCCGGCGGACGGCCCGTGATAATCGAGATGTTGTTCGGGTTGGTGAAGCTCGGAATGACCGAGTGCGCCAGGCGGTGCGAGCCGGTTTTGAGCAGGCGATCCAAGTTCGGCGCCAGGCCGCGGGCGATCGTGGCCTCGATATACCCGGGCTCGGAGCCGTCGATGCACACCACCACGGTCGGCGCCATCGGCCGGCGATACACACGGTCATTGGCAGCCACGACGTCAGGTGACTGCGCAATCATGGCTTTCCTCTTCGGGCGGGAGCCGGTCGGCGACCGAACAGAACTAGACCTTCATCTTCGGGTCGAGCCAGTCGCGCAGGGAATCGCCGAACAGGTTGAAGCCGAACACGGAGAGCGAGATGGCGATGCCCGGGAAGATCGCCACCCATGGTGCGCTCTCCGCATACTCCTGCGCGCCGCCCCTGAGCATCAGCCCCCAGGCCGCCACCGGCTCCTGCACGCCGAGCCCCAGGAACGACAGCGACGCCTCGATCAGGATCGCCTGGCCCACCGCCGCCGTCATCATGATGAGGTAGGGGGCCATCACGTTGGGCACCATGTGGCGCAGCACGATGCGGCTATGGCTGAATCCGCAGGCGCGCGCCGCATCGATGTAGGGCGTCTCGCGCACGGCCAGCGCGCTGGAGCGCACCACCCGCGCGCAGCGCGGGATGAACGGGATGGTGATCGCCAGGATCACGTTCTGCACCCCCGTGCCGAAGATCGACACCACCGCCAGCGCCAGGATCACCAGCGGGAAGGCCATCACCACGTCCATGACGCGTTGGAAGATCAGATCGAAACGGCCGCCGAAGTAGGCGCTGGCGACGCCCAGCACCAGCCCGATCGTCGCGCCGACGAAGGCCGACACGAATCCCACCAGCAGCGCCGTGCGCGCGCCGTAGACGATGCGGGCATAAAGATCACGCCCGTACTGGTCGGTGCCCAGCCAGTGGTCGGCACTCGGCGGCTCCAGCATCACGGCGAAGTTGTTGCGGGTAGGGTCGTGCAAGGTGACGAAGTCGGCGAACACCGCCAGAAAAGCCATCAGGAACACGATGAAGGCGCCCGCCGCACCGAGCGGGTTCTGCCGGCAGAACTGCCAGACGATGCCGAGGCGGGACTGCCGGGCCGGGGCGCGCTCGGCGGCATTGGGGGCTGGCTCTGACAGTATCGCCATCGGGGCACCAACTCAGCGGTTGTAGCGGATACGCGGGTCGAGCCAGGCGTAGATGATGTCGACCACCAGGTTGGTGAGCGCGAAGATCGCCACCACCAGCATCACCAGCGCCTGCGTCATGTTGTAATCGTAGTTGGTGATCGACTCCACGAACAGCTTGCCGAGCCCGTTGAGGTTGAACACCTGCTCGGTGACCACCAGCCCGCCCATCAGGAAGGCGAACTCGATGCCGATGATGGTGATCACCGGCAGCAGTGCGTTGCGCAGCGCGTGCCGGCGCACGATCAGCTTGCGGAACACGCCCTTGGCGCGCGCGGTGCGCACGTAGTCCTCGCGCAGCACCTCCAGCATCGCCGAGCGCGTCATGCGCGTGGCCACTGCCGAGTAGCGATAGCCGGTGGCCAGCGCCGGCCAGATCAGCATGCTCAGGTTGTAGAGCGGGTCCACCCAGATCGGCACGTACGTGATGGGCGGCATCCATGGCGAGCCGAACATCGCCTTCGAGGCGATGAGAATGCCCAGGATGATCAGGATGCCGAGCCAGAAAGAGGGCATCGCCACGCCGGCGATGGAGAACGCGCGCACCCAGTAGTCGATCCAGGTGTTCTGCTTCACCGCCGAGATGGTGCCGAGCGGAATGGCGAGCAGGATCGCCGTCAGCGTAGCCATGATCGCCACCTGTAGCGAGAGCTGGAAGCGCAGCCCGATCTCGTCGATGATCGGCCGGCCGGTCCACATCGACTTGCCGAAGTCGAGAACGGCGATCCCTTTGATGAACACCCAGAACTGGGTGAGCAAGGGCTGATCGGTGCCGATCTCGGCGCGGCAGTTGCGCAGGATTGTGGGATCGAGGCTCCCGCCGCCGCTGGCCAGTCTCAGAATGCACACATCCCCCGGGATCGCGCGCATCAGCAGGAAAACGAGCACAGCCGCCCCGAGCAGCGTGGGGATCATCAGCAGCACGCGCTTGACGATATAGGCGGCCATGGTCTCGCTGTGCAAATGTCCGGCCGGCAGGTCGTGGAGCTGCCGGCCGGAGCCGTTGGTGTCGCTACGGCGCTTGCGCGACGGCTACTTGTCCAGCCAGACCTGCGACAGATCCTGGTTCAGGTAGTGGCTGGGCGTGACCGTCCACCCCTTCAGGTACGAGCGGTGCGGGATGATGCGGTACCACCACAGCGTGATGGCGGTGGAGGCGAGGTCGTTCAGTATCCGCTTCTCGTAGGCCCGCATCAGTTTCTTCTGCTCGGCCACGTCGCCCGTCTGGTTCATGGCGTCGTGCAGCTTGAGCAGCTCGTCGTCCTTGAACTTGCCGTAGTTGGACTCGGAGTCAGGCCGGAACGTGGATACATCGACCAAGGGATTTACCACCGACTGGCAGTTGAACTCGAGCGCTACCTCGAAATTCCCCTCTCGCAGAGATGCGTAGAACGGACCCGTCCCCTCCACCTTCTGGTCGACGGTCATGCCGACCTGCTTCCACTGGTCGATCATCCACGTACCCAGAATGGTGTAGGGCTGGTCGACGCCACGGTTGAGCAGCGTGAACTTGAGGTTCTCCTGTCCCGCTTCCTTGAGCAGCTTCTTCGCTTCTGCGCGCGACTTGTTGATGTCGGGCCAGAAGCCGATGATCTGCTCCAGCTCCTCCTTCGTCGCCGCCAGCGGATGGCCGGGGAAGACAATGCCGCCCACCGCCTTGACGATGGCGATCTTCGATATGTCCTTCGATCCGCTCCAGCGGTCGAGCGCCAGGGAGATCGCCTTGCGCACGCGCACATCGTTGAAGGGTGTCTTTTGCTGATTGGACGTGAGGTTCAGCACGCAGTTCCAGTCGCTCTCCTGCACCGTGACGTCCTTGCCGAGCGCGGCAACAAGATCGTCACGGCTCTTGGGCGGGAAGCCGCGGAATTCGATCGCCGCCTGGTCGCCGCGGATCGCCTGCACGCGCAGCGTCTGCGTCTTGGCGAAGATCGCCTCGAAGCCATCGATGTAGGGCTTGCCCTTGTGATGGTAGTTGGGATTTCTCTTGCCCTTGACGAAGGCGCCGGCCTGCCGCTCCTCGAAGATGAAGGGGCCGGAGCCGAGCACGTTCTTCTCGTACCAGTGCTGGTCCGCGTCGAGCTTGGCCTTCTGGTAGACGAAGTTGTAGGGCGTGGCGAGCGCGGGCATGAACGCCCCGGACGGGATGCTTGAGCTTGAACACCACCGCGTCGCCGCTCAGCGTCGACGCTAGCGACCATGCCGAACTGGGCATAGCGCGCGCTCGAGACCCCCTTCGGCGGGAAAATGATCCGCTGGAAGCTCGCGTGCACGTCCGCCGCGGTCAACGCCGCGCCGTCATGGAACTTCGACGTCGTTGCGGATCTTGAACGTGTAGGTCTTGCCGCCGTCGGCGGGCTCGGGCATCTCGGTGCAGACGTCGCAAACATACTTGCCCGAGTTCGGGTTCTCGGGCTCCACCCGGATCAGTGTGCTGTAGAACGGCGCGATCGGATGAATCAGCGCGAACGTGGTCTCGAGATGGCCGTCGAAGCTCGGCGGCTCGTCCGACACGACAAACTTGAGAATGCCGCCCTTCTTGGGTGTGTCGGCGCTCGCGGTTTCCACCGCCAGTGGCAGCGCGAACAGGCCTGCCGCCAGTGCAAAGATGGGCTTCCAACGTTTAGTTGGCATTCGTAGTCCTCCCATTTTTGACGTTGTTATTTGTTCCGCCGGCATCCGTCGCCGGCCGATTGCGGCAGCATGTGCGAAATCGCCGACGATTTCAAACCTTTCAGGGCGAAAAGTGGTAAAAAGCGGCGCGCCAGGAGCAAGTTTTCGGCATTGCTGAATTGTGCGGGCGCGAACAGCCGCCAGTCTCAAGGTGATCCATGCAATCACGCAAGATACTGAAGCAAGCTTTGTCTCGGCCGGGGCTGCTCGTCGCGCCGGGCGTCTACGACATGATTTCGGCCAGGATCGCCGATCGGCCTGGGCTTCGGCGCCCTCTACATGACGGGCTTCGGCGTTTCGGCGTCGCTCGGCCTGCCCGACGCCGGGCTCGTCAGCTACACGGAGATGGTGGAGCGTGTCGCCCAGATCTGCTCTGGCACCACGACGCCGCTGATCTGCGACGCCGATACGGGCTTCGGCGGCCTGCTCAACGTCGAGCGCACCGTCAGGGGCTACGAGGCGGCCGGCGCCGCAGCCATCCAGCTCGAGGACCAGGTGTTTCCCAAGCGCTGCGGCCACACGCCCGGCCGGCGTGTCGTCCCCGTCGATGACATGGTGCGCAAGATCAAGGTGGCGGTGGCGAGCCGCAGCTCGCCCGAGTTCCTGATCGTGGCGCGCACCGACGCACGCACCAAGCACGGCCCCGACGAGGCGCTGCGGCGCGGCGAGGCCTACGCCAAGGCCGGCGCCGACATCCTCTTCATCGAGAGCCCGGAGAGCGAGGAGGAGATGGCCCGCATCGGGCGCAGCTTCGACGTGCCCCTGCTGGCCAACATGGCCGACGGCGGGCGCACGCCGATCCTTCCCCGCGCGCGCCTGGAAGAGCTGGGATACAAGATCGCAATCTTCCCGGCGACCGGCTTCCTCGCCACCGCCGGGGCTCTGCAGCGCGTCTATGGTGTGCTGGCCGAAAAGGGCTCGAGCGATACGCTCAAGGACGAGCTCTACTCGTTCGACAAGTTCTGCCGCCTTGTCGGCTTCGACCACGTCTGGGAGTTCGAGAAGCGCTGGCCCGAGGCATGAAGCGCTGGCCGCCGGTCAGGCGGTGGCGGCGCTGCGTTGCTCGTCGTAGTGCTTGGCGGCGTCGACTATCCCCTCGATCAGCTCGGCCCGCGAGGGCCGCGCCCTCGCCGCGCTCCCCGTCAGCACCAGCCCGAGGCCGCGGTGGCCAGCGACTTCAGGTCCTCCACCGCCTTGACCTGCTCCAGCTTGCCGCGCAGGGCGCCTTCACCGTGCAGCCGCAGCACATTGACGGCGTGGAAATCGGCTGCCGCCACAGCCCTGCGCCGCCTGGACCTCTGTGGCTCGGCTGGCCCGAGCTGGCCGATCGCCTGGGCGAGCTGGTACGCCAACCCCGGGTTCCGCGCCGCCTCGCTGGCGATCACATCGAACAGGCGGCGCAAGGTCGCCTGCAGCCGAGCGTCACTCATTCGGCAGCCACCGCGACGGGCTTGTTGATGATATCGAGCACGCGATCGGCCAGCGCGTTGACGTGCTGCACCGCCGAGCCGAACTTGCGGGCAAGTGTCCCTGGCGTCTCGCGGTAGTCGAGCGCGGTGGCGAGCGGCTGGGTCGCAGGTATCTGGATGCCGAGCTGCGGATATCTGCCGCTGACGGCCGTCACGATGCCCTGCGCGCGGCTGTCCTGGCCGGACACGCGGTTGGGAACGGTAAATACCTGCGGCGTGCTGATCTGCTTCAGGCGCTGCGCCAGCCAGCCGACATTGTCCTCCGCGGTCCGGTCGGGAATGAACGGGATCAGCACCAAATCGGCCACCCGCAGGGCACCCCAAACGAGCTGTGACAGCCCCGGTGCACAATCGATGATCACCTGGTCGTAGCTGCCCTCCACCGAGCGGATGATCTTGCCCATCCGGTCCTGCATGTTCTCGAAGGCGTCGCTGATCTTGTGGAAGCGGGCCTGCTGCGCGATCAGCAGCAGCGCCTCCTTGTCGTCCAGGTCGTGCGAGCTCGGCACGATGTCGAGACTCGGCGCCTTGCCGTCGGCAAGCGTCACGTCGCCGATGCCTTGCGAGATGTAATCCTTGCAGCTGAGGGGCGCGTCGCCGACGATCTCGCCGAGCAGGCTCGAGGTCGTGCGCTTCTCCTCACGCGCCGCGCGCCAGCGCTGGTGGCCCATCATGATGATCGATGTGCTCGCCTGCGCGTCGAGATCGATGAGGAGAACTTTCTGGCGCCGTGCCACGGAAAGTCCGTAGGCCAGCATCATCGTCAATGTGGTCTTGCCCACACCGCCGCGGCGATTGGAAACGGCAATAAACTTGGTCACGAGAGGGCTCCCAACACACAACGCCCCGATCCCCGCCCTCTGGCGATCGGACAACTGCCGCACCCGCAGGATAACAACCTAATGAGAATAATGGCCAAAACTCGGCCTTAGGGATGTGGATGCATATTGTGCAGGCACAGCCGCTGCTTGCACAGTTTGCGTTCTTTGGTAGCCGGCGCCCGGACTACATTGGGCCAGCCACGCTTTGAGGCCAGCGCCCGGCTCCACCGCCGGCGCAAGGAGATGATCGATGCCCAGCACAGCAGGCACCGCGGAAACGGGTTCACAGGGCGCAACCGCGCAGCGCTTCCGCCCCGCCGGGTTGGATTTTGCAGCATTCAAGCCACGCCACTTCCTGTGGCAGCTCGAACGGCAAGGTCGCCACGGTCACCCTCAACCGGCCCGAGCGCAAGAACCCGCTGACCATCGAGTCCTACGCCGAGCTGCGCGACACCTTCCGCAACCTCGTCTACGCCGACGCCGTCAAAAGCGTGGTGATCACGGGCGCCGGCGGCAACTTCTGCTCCGGCGGCGACGTGCACGAGATCATCGGCCCGCTGGTGGAGATGCAGAGGAAGGGCGACATGGCGGGCCTGCTGGCCTTCACCCGCATGACCGGCGACCTGGTCAAGGCCATGCGCGCCTGCCCGCAGCCGATCATCGCCGCCATCGACGGCGTCTGCGCCGGTGCTGGCGCGATCCTGGCCATGGCCTCCGACCTGCGCTTCGGCACGGCGCGGAGCAAGACCGCGTTCCTGTTCGTGCGCGTCGGGCTTGCCGGCGCCGACATGGGGGCCTGCAACATGCTGCCACGCATCATCGGCGCGGGGCGCGCGGCCGAGCTGCTCTACACCGGCCGCAGCATGGACGGCGCAGAGGCCGAGCGCTGGGGCTTCCTCAATAGGCTGTGCGAGCCCGACGCCGTGCTCGGCGAAGCACAGGCGCTCGCCAGGTTGCTCGCCGACGGGCCGACCTTCGCCCACGCCATGACCAAGCGCTGCATCCACCAGGAGTGGAGCATGGGCGTGGACGAGGCCATCGAGGCCGAAGCCCAGGCGCAGGCCATCTGCATGCAGACCAAGGACTACGAGCGCGCGTACGAGGCGTTCGTCGCCAAGCAGAAGCCCGTGTTCCAGGGTGTGATCTATGCAGGTGTGAGCCTGCCGACGCTCGCTCCGTCATCCCGCGCGGCATGCACGAGTCTGGCACGATGACGCGCGCTGATGCCGCCGGGAGCTGACCCGCCTGCGCAGCTGCGTATGGCGAAGCTGTCGGGTGCACCTGTGGCTGACCTAGACCACCTCCTACTCGACGCCCTGCGATGCGCAGTACTGCACGCATCGGACCAAGAGCGCCCGTTGAGCGGTGCATGGGTCCTGGCCTGGTCCCGCCTGCGCGCTGCGCTCGCAAGCGGCGCCGGGATGACGACGATCAGCGCTACCCAAAGAAGGTGAGCTGCCAAACCGCGATCGCCACCAGCGCCAGCGCACCCACCCACAGCGCCCAGCGGGTCCACCGGCTGTGGCGGGCCTGGGCCGCTGCGAGGCGCTCCACCGTCTCCTCGTCGAGGCGAAAGCCGCCGCGGGCCATGTCGGCCAGCGCCAGCGCGGTGCCCTCGGCGCGCTCCAGCAGGCGCGGCACTTGCGCGGCGATCCTGCCGAACAGCTCCGCGCCTTCGCCTGCCTCGCGCAAGCGCCCCGCCACACCGAGGTTGGTCTCCACCCACTCCTTGGCGATTGGCTCAGCCGCTGTCCAGATGTTGAGCTCGGGGTCGAGCGAGCGCGCCACGCCCTCCACCACCACCATGGTCTTCTGCAGCAGCAGCAGCTCGGGCCGCGTCGCCATGTCGAACACTTCCGTGTAGGCGAACAGCTGGCCCAGCAGGTCGGCCATGGAGATTTCGCCGGCCGTGCGGCCGTGGATCGGCTCGCCGATGGCGCGCATGGCCTGCGCGAACAGCTCCACCGACTGGTGCGGCGGCACGTAGCCGGCCTCGAAGTGGATGGCGGCGGCGCGATGGTAGTCGCGCGTGATGAGCCCGTGGAGGATCTCGGCGAGGAACCGCCGCTCCTTGAAGCCCAAGCCGACCCATGATGCCGAAGTCGACGGCGACGATGCGGCCTTGCCGGTCGACCAGCAGGTTGCCCTGGTGCATGTCGGCGTGGAAGAAGCCGTCGCGCATGGCATGCCGCAGGAACGAGCGCAGCGCGGTGAGGCCGAGCGCCTTCAGGTCGTGCCCGGCGGCCCTCAGCGCCGCGTGATCGCCGATCGGGATGCCGTCGATCCATTCCAGCGTCAGCACGCGGCGGGCGGTGCGGCGCCAGTCGACCGTCGGCACGCGGAAGCTGCCGAGCTCAGGCGCCGTGTCGCGGGCGATGTTGTCGGCCATCTCGGAGATGGCGGCCGCCTCCAGCCGCATGTCCATCTCGATCTGCACCGAATGCGCCAGCGTCTCCACCACCGCGACGGGGCGCAGGCGCCGCGTCGGCGGCACGAAGCGCTCGATCTGGCGGGCGGCGAAGAAGTAGCTGTCGAGGTCGCGCTGGAACTGCTTCTCGATGTCGGGGCGCAGGATCTTCACCGCCACCTCGCGGCGCACGCCATCGTCGATCACCACCGCCTTGTGCACCTGGGCGATGGAGGCAGCCGCCACCGGCGGCCCGAACTCGACGAAATGATCCTCCAGCTTCCCGCCCAGCGCCTCCTCCACCGCGCGGCGCGCCTCCGCCATGGAGAAGGCCGGCAGCTTGTCCTGCAGGTGCCGCAGATCGCTCGCCAAGTCCGGTCCGATCAGGTCGGCGCGGGTGGCGAGGAACTGTCCGAGCTTGATGTAGCTAGGGCCCAGGCTCGCCAGCGCCGCCGCAACGCGACGCGCCTTCGGCTGGCCGATGCGCAGAGGCCAGGTCAGCGCCCGGATCGGCAGCGTCAGCGCGCGCGCGCAGATGCAGGGCAAACGGCGCCTTGGTGCCGGCCGGCACGAAGCGCACGCCGTGCTGGGCCAGCACGATGCCGGCGTGGGACAGGCGCAGGATGTTGCCGACCGTCGTGGCCATGGTTCCCTGGTTGCCAACTTTGGCGCACCGCCCGTCCTAGGGGCGCGCGCACCGAGACACCAT
Source organism: uncultured Alphaproteobacteria bacterium (assembly GCA_963756735.1). Taxonomy (GTDB): domain Bacteria; phylum Pseudomonadota; class Alphaproteobacteria; order Rhizobiales; family Hyphomicrobiaceae; genus AWTP1-13. The sequence goes on along the minus strand of CAVWOY010000013.1, from coordinate 61,336 downwards.
AGTATTCGCTGCCGGCGGTGAACGGACCGACAAAATTGCATCTGCACCCGTCTGCCGCGCCGGAGCTGCGACCACGCCGCACCGGTTGGCGATCAGCCGACGGCGGCGACCCTTTGCCTCGGTCTCGGCGCAAACCGCGCGCAGCTACCGGCTGCCCCAAACCCTCACGGAGACGCTCGTCGCGGTCGCCGGCACGTTGCGCTCCGCGTGGAACTCGGCATCGATGTACGGCTCGATCTCGCACACCAGCGTTGCCTGCCCCGCATCCGCGTTGCTGCTGGCGCTTGGGGTCGCGCGTGTCTTCACTCGCAGTTCCATGGCGCCGCAGCGCTCGGCGTAGACTGCGATGATCTCGGTCGGAGCGGCGATGCTCTCGTAGCTGACGACGCGCCAACCCGGAAACGTGCCCTCCTGGAAGCGCACGCTGTAGCTTGCGGGACGCGCCGTCGGCGCGACCAACCCGAGCCGATCGAGCCGCGAGCCCTTGACCAGCAGCCAATACCTCAGGCCACTCGGTCCTTCGACGTCCCAGCTGCCGGACGCGATCCAGAACAAGGTCCACAGCAGCGCATACGGGACCGCCACGAAGACCGCCAGCCCGCCGGCGGCAACGAACGCAACCGTCAGCAAAGGCCGCGCCCAGGCGCACCTCGAGCCGGCTGCCGGTCGACCTCGATCGCCTTCCATCGCCGGCATGCGCGGCACTTCCCTCCCGGCGCAGGAGTTGCTGCGCGCATGCAAGGTACTGGTCGCGAGAAGGCAAATTGCGGCAACCGACGTTTGCGCCAATCAGGCGGCCGCGCCGCAATAGGCCTCGATCCGGTAGCCATCGGGGTCGACCACGAAGGCCGCGTAGTAGTTGTCCCCGTAGTCGGCCCGCAGCCCAGGCTTGCCGTTGTCGCGGCCGCCGGCCTTGAGGGCCGCTGCATGGAAGGCATCGACGCTCTTGCGGTTTGCCGCATCGAAGCAGAAATGCAGGCCCGACTTGGCGTCCGCAGGCACCGGGCGCTCGGAGGCGCCGATCCAAAATGCCACCGCATCGCGCCCGTAGCCCAGCGAGCCCGGCGACTCGCTCAGGCACGTGTAGCCCAGCGGCTTGAAAGCGGCGTCGTAGAAGCGCTTGGCCTTGGCGACGTCGCGCACGCCGATCGAGACATGGTTGATCATGGGTTGCTCCTGTCATGGAATGCGCGTGGTCGGCTCAGGTCTCCGCGGCAGCTGAGCCGCCTTGCAGGGCCAGCGGTACGGCAACAGCGCCGTGCCAAACGCACGGCGCGTGAAGGGTTGGAACATTGCAGGCCTCGTTGTGGATCGTGTCAGGAGACCGCCTTCCTAGAGCGTCGCGCCCCTCCGCCGCTTGGGAAAAATTGCTATGCTTCGCGCCATGACATTGACCACTCGCGTCCTGGCGTCAGGCGCCGGCTGGACGGTGACCGACACCGTCTGCACCGCCGGCCCTCGCGACCGCATATTCGAGGAGATGCACGACACCGTCTGCATCGCGGCGGTCACTGAGGGCACGTTCCAGTACCGCACCGAGAGCGGGCGCGCGGTTCTTGCGCCCGGCGGCATGATCCTCGGCAACGCCGGCGCCTGCTTCGAATGCGGTCACGAGCACACGACCGGCGATCGCTGTCTCGCCTTCCACTTCGCACCCGAGCACCTGGAATCGATCGTCGCCGACGTACCGGGCGTGCGCCGCACCGCCTTTGCCGTGCCGAGCCTGCCCCCTCTGCCTGGGCTCATGCCACTGCTGGCCGCAGCCGAGGCCGCCCGCGACGATGGCGATGGGGGAGAGCTGGAGGAGCTGGCGCTGCGGCTGGCCGCCGCGGTGGCTGCCACGCTCGCCGGTAGCACCGGGAAGGCGCGCAGCGCCCAGCCGGCGCGACGCGCGCCGCGTCAGCGACGCGCTGCGGCGCATCGAGGCAGCGGCGCAGGAGCCGCTGGCGCTCGCCGACCTTGCGCGCGAGACGGCAACCAGCCCCTACCACTTCCTGCGCACCTTCCGGCAGGTGGTGGGCATGACCCCGCATCAGTTCGTGCTGCACACGCGGCTGACCCGCGCCGCCGTCCGCCTGCGCACGACCGGCGATCCCATCTCGTCCATCGCCTTCGATACCGGCTTCGGCGACCTGTCGACGTTCAACCGCCGCTTCCGCCGCCTGATGGGTTGCAGCCCCGGCGCCTACCGCTCCGCGCGGCGGAATAGTGTCAGCGCCGGAACAGTGACAGGCGGAACTGTGACTCCTTCGAGCAGCAGTCACGGCAGCGCGACGGTTGCTCAGAATACCGATGCTTCTGGTATCACAATGAACAGGCCACGGAGCTGAGCATGCCAAAGAACACGTCAGTTATCATCGGCGACCATTCCCCGAGTCAGCGAGCGCCGGCTGAGCAAGGCCTGCTACAGCTCAGCCAGTGACGTGGTCGTGCCGGGTTGCGGCCGCTGCGGAGGAGCGGCAGATGAGGGTCGAAGCGCCGCGTGCAGCGCTCGTGGAAGGTAGAGCAAAGCGGCGCCTCCACGCCCTTCGATTTCGACGCGTTCGTCGCCCGGAAGCGACAGAAGACCAAGCGAGGTGAAAAGGCAGCGACATAAGTCGCTATGTCGTCTCGCCGCGCGCAGGAAGACTTGGACGAAAATTGGGACTACCCGCCGAACGCTGGGGCAGCTGATCAGGCTGAAGAGTACATTCGTCTCATTGCAGCGCGCCATCGAGACGGTCGCCTCAGACCCACGCAAAGGACGTCCCTGCGGATGAGATCAGGGTGGGTTATCCGCAAGCACAACGCCGGCTCGCATGTAGTTTTCATATCGGAGCAGTCGCGGTCGGCATCGATATCGTGCGCATCTTGCACCCGGTATCGTCTCGAGCCAGCATTTTTAGCGCGACCCTCGAGATGGCTGGATACCGGGGACGAGCCCCGGTATGACATGCGGGTTTGCCGCAGGAGCATTCGCATGTCCCAAGCCACACCCGCCCCCACCTTCGCCAGCGGCTGGCAGCAGGCCACCCGCTATCCTGATCCCGCCATCGTCGCGCTGGATCCCCGGTTCGAGAAGTACTGGCTCAAGCTCTCCTGCGTGGAGCGGCTCTACACCGGCTGCCGCTGGGCGGAGGGCCCGGTCTACTACGGCGATGGGCGCTATCTGCTGTGGAGCGACATCCCCAACAACCGCATCCTCAAGTGGGAGGAGGAGACCGGCGCGGTGAGCGTTTATCGCCAGCCCTCCAACTTCGCCAACGGCCACACCCGCGACCGCCAGGGCCGGCTCGTCGGCTGCGAGCACGGCGGGCGGCGCGTCTACCACACCGAGTACGACGGCTCGATCACCACGCTGGTCGACCGCTTCAACGGCAAGCGGCTCAACTCCCCCAATGACGTCGTGGTGAAGTCGGACGGGTCCGTGTGGTTCACCGACCCGATGTTCGGCATCCTCAGCAACTACGAGGGCTACCTGGAGGAGTTGGAGATCGACGCCAACGTCTACCGCATCGAGCCCGACACCAGGAAGGTATCGATCGTCGCCGAGGGTGTGCTGGGGCCCAACGGCCTGTGCTTCTCGCCCGACGAGACGATCCTCTACGTCATCGAAAGCCGCGGCGCGCCGAACCGCAAGATCCTGGCCTACGACGTGACGGACGGTGGACGCCAGCTCGCCAACAAGCGCGTGCTGATCGATGCCGGCCCCGGCACGCCCGACGGCATGCGCTGCGACATCGACGGCAACCTGTGGTGCGGCTGGGGCATGGGCTCGCCCGACCTCGACGGGGTGATGGTGTTCGCCCCCGACGGCAAGCCGATCGGCCGCATCGCGCTGCCCGAGCGCTGCGCCAACGTCTGCTTCGGCGGGCTCAAGCGCAATCGCCTGTTCATGGCAGCGAGCCAGTCGATTTACGCCCTCTACGTCAACACGCAGGGCGCGCCGGGCGGGTGAGGGCCCGCGGTTCTGTGCGAGGAGCCACGGCACGGACTAGCATCGCCTTGCCTGACAAGCAACCCTTTGGGGGAGAACATCGGGGCCATGACCACGCAAGTCAACATCGGCGATATCACCATTCATCGCATCGTCGAGCAGGAGGCACCGTTCTTCGCCGCGCTCGAGTTCTTTCCGACGCTGACGCCGGCGCTGCTCGACGAGAACCTCCCGTGGCTCGCACCCAAGTACATCGACCCCAGCGGCCAGCTGGTCCTGTGCATCCAAAGCTACATCGTGCGCACGCCGCACCACACCATCCTGATCGACAGCTGTGTCGGCAACCACAAACCGCGCCCCACGCGCCCGTTCTGGAACATGCTGGCAAGCGATCGCTACGAGAAGAGCCTGGCTGCGGCCGGCTTCAGCGTCACCGACTTCGACTACGTCATGTGCACGCACCTGCACACCGACCACGTCGGCTGGAACACGCGGCTTGATAACGGCCTCTGGGTGCCGACCTTCCCAAAGGCCAAGTACCTGTTCGCCGAGCGCGAGCTGGCGCACTGGACCGAGCAAGAGAGGAAGGACCCGGCGAACCACCCCTGGATCACCGATTCGGTGCTGCCTATCGTGCATGCCAAGCGCGCCGAGGTCGTCAAGAGCGACCACAGGCTCAACGAGCTGGTGGCGCTCGTACCGACGCCCGGCCACACCGTCGATCATTTCTCGGTGCACGCCGGCAAGCCGGGGCAGGATGCATTCTTCACCGGCGACATGATCCACTCGCCCCTGCAGGCGCGCTATCCCGAGCTACCGATGCGCGCCGACCACGATGGCAAGCAGGCCTGCGTGACGCGGCGCCAGATGCTTGAGCGCTTCTGCGACAGCTCCACCCTGATGTGCATGGCGCACTTCGTCTCGCCGTCCATGGGGCGCATTTCTCGCTGGGGCGAGGGCTTCAAGTTCACCTCGGTTTAACCGATGCTGGCGCCCCGCCAGACAGCCCGGCTGACGACCCTGATTGATCGCCGTCAATGCGGCCCACGGCGCACCTCGGTCGTGTGCAGGCCAACGGCAAAAGCCATCGAGCCGAGCCGAAGTGAACGAGCGGGAGATGTGATGATGTCCTGGAGACGTGTGCCTGCAGGAGTAGCCGCTTTGGTGGCGCTGACGGCAATCCAGCTTGCGCCGGCCGGCATGGCCTTCGTCGCGGGCGCGGCGGCGCATACGGGGCATGGCCAAAGCCATGCTCGTGCGTTCGCTGCGGGCGAGCCCGGCAATCCGAAGCGACCATTCCGCGTGGTCGAGATCGTCATGGCGGAGGGTTCCGGCACGATGACCCACACGCCGGACAGGATCGAGGTGAAAAAGGGCGAGCAGATCAAGTTCGTGCTCAAGAACGTCGGCCTGCTCGACCACGAGTTCCTGGTGGACTCGGTGGCCAACAACGCCCGGCACAAGAAGGAGATGGAGGCCAAGCCGGACATGGAGCATGACGAACCCAATGGTGCCCGGCTGAAGCCCGGCGCCACTGGCGAGCTTCTGTGGCGATTCACCAAGTCCGGTACGTTCGAGTTCGCGTGCCTGATCCCAGGCCACTACGAAGCCGGCATGAAGGGCACCCTCCTCGTGAAGTGATGTTGCCCGCGCGCGGGCTTCGGCCCTCAACGCGCGCGCCCGTTCAGAAGGCGGCGCAGCCACGCCCCCAAGCCCCCGCCAGCCCTCCCGGCCGCCACGGTCTGGTGCAGCAGCAGCACCGGCACGAGCCCGATCAGCACGATGGTCAGGGCACCCAGCGTCGCGTTCTCGAACTGCTCGAGCGCGGCGTAGGCGTAGACGTGAGTGGCGAGCGTCTCGAAGTTGAAGGGGCGCAGCAGCAGGGTTGCGGGGAGCTCTTTCATGGCGTCGACGAACACCAGCAGAGCCGCCGCGCCGAGCACGGGAACCAGCAGCGGCATGTGCACCCGCCACAGCGCGCTGAGCGCAGTCTCGCCCAGCGTGCGCGCGGCGGCATCGAGGTTGGGCGAGAGCCGCGCGAACCCTGCCTCCAGCGCCGACAGCGACACGGCGAGGAAGCGGACCACGTAGGCCAGGATCACCACGAACAGGCTGCCCGACAGCAGCAACCCCGTCGACAACCCGAGCCATTGCCGCAGCAGCGCGTCGAGGCCGTTGTCGAAGGCGGCGAGCGGGATCAGCAGGCCCAGCGCCAGCACCGTGCCCGGCAGCGCATAGCCCAGCCCGGATGCCCGCACGGCGCCGCGCACGAACGGATTGGGGGCCACGCGCCGCGCATAGGCCAGCACCAAACCCAGCACCACCGTCGCCAGCGCGGCCACCACGGAAACGCCGACGCTGTTGGCCACCGCCCGCCAGAACCCGGCGGCCAGCGCATCCCTCGCGTGGGCAGCCGACTGCGTCAGCAACACCGCGAGCGGCAGCACGAACCCGGCCAGCACCGGCAGCGCGCATAGCACGGTCGCGGCAAGGGCACGCCAGCCTTCGAGGTCCGAGAATGGGATCGAGCGATAGCGCCCGGTGGTGTGGTGGTACTGCCCGCGGCCTCGCCCCCAACGTTCCGCCAGCATGAGTGCCAGCACGAACAGCAGCGCCACCAGTGCGATCTGCGCCGCGCCGCCGAGGCTCGATCGCTGCAGCCAGGTCGTATAGATGCTGACCGTCAAGGTCTGCACGCCCAGATACTGGACGGCGCCCAGATCATTCATGCACTCCATCAGTGCCAGCGCCAGACCTGCGGCGAGCGCCGGGCGCGCCAGCGGCAGGGCCACGCGCCAGAAGGCTCCGGCCGAGGTTTGCCCCAGCGTGCGGGCCACCTCCAGCACGCAGATCGACTGCTGCACGAAGCTCGCGCGGGCGGAGAGATAGACATAAGGGTAGAGCACGGCCGACAGCACGATGATCGCCCCGCCGAGGCTGCGCACGTCGGGAAACCAGTAGTCGCGACCGTGCGCCAGCCGAACATCGACCGCAGCGCGGACTGGATGGGCCCGGAGAAATCCAACAGCTCCACGTAGCAATAAGCGGCGATGTAGGTCGGCATCGCCAGCGGCAGCACCAGCAACCGGTCGACTACGGCGCGGCCCGGAAACCGGTACATGGTGACGAGCCAGGCCGTTACGGTGCCGAACGCCAGGGTGAGCACACTGACGCCGGCGAGCAGCAGCAGCGTCTCGGCCAGGGCGCCCGGCAGCACCGTGCGCATAAGGTGAGACCACACCCCTTCGGCGGGGGTCAGTGCCAGCACCACGACGGTCGCGAGCGGCAAGGCCATCACCGCGGCGAACGCGGCGACGCCCAGCGTCCACGCCGGCGAACTGCCAGAGTGGCGCATACGGGCGAGCCAGGCGCCAGGGGCAGCAAGCCGTTTGCCGGCCCACCCCGGCAGCGGGCGGCCTAGATCGGGGTTGGGGGCGGCTTGGGGCATCGCCGGCATTCTATCAGGATGTTGTCTAGAAACCGGCACCCAAGCCTCCGGTGCCGGCTGCGCCAGTCAGACCGGTACCACGCGGTCGCTGCCGAAGGCGATGCTGGCGCGCGTACCGCGGCCGGGCGCGCTGTCGATCAGCAGCGACGCCCCGTTGGCCTCGGCCAACGCTCGCGTTAGCGGCAGGCCTATGCCGCGGCCCGCATCGCGCAGGCTGCGCGTACGCCGTCCCTGTCTGCCCCCCTGCAAGGCCAGTGGCGGCTCGCTCATTCCGGGTCCGGTGTCGGTCACGACGATGCTGAGTGACCCGCCGGGCTCGTAGCTGATGCCCACCGTCACCGTATCGCCGGCCCGCGTGAACTTGATGGCGTTGGTCAGCAGATTGAGCAGCATCTGCTTGAGGCTCACCTCGTCGGCGACGATGCGCGGGAGCTGCGCCGCCACCTCGGCCGACAGGGTCAGCCCAGCCTCGGCCGCCAGCGGGCGGGCCACCGCCAGGCAGTGCTCCACGACGATCCCCGGATCGAGGTCGCGAAACGCAAGCTGGGTGGCGTCGCCCTGCCCCTCGGCGCCACCCAGCATGCCGTCCACAACGCCGAGCGCGTGGCGCGCGCTGTCGTAGATGCTGGCCGCATAGTCGCGATAGCGGGCGTTGGCCATCGGCCCGAAATGCTCATCCTTGAGGACCTCGGCGTAGGCGATAACGGCGCTCAGCGGTGTGCGCAGCTCGTGCGCCAATCTTTCAGACGCCGAGGTGCGCTGCACAGTCCGAGCTGGCACTGCGTCGGGCGAGTGCGCTCCGCCACCGGCCGCGCCGAGCACCTCGATGTCAAAGCCATCCCCGGCAGCATCGTCCCGGCGAATCCTGCAGCGCCATCGCCGCAGACCGCTCGCGGTCCAGAACGCCAATACCTCGCTCGTCTGCTTGCGCCCGCGGCATGAGGCTGCCAATTGAGCGAGCCGCTGCAGGGCGGGCATGGCGCGATCGATCGCCAGCGGTGGCGCATCAGGCCCAGCATCGAGCCCCCAGGCCTCCCAGGCCGGCGCATTGGCCGCAACGATTTGCCCCGCAACTGCATCGATCGTGAAGCGCGGGGATGTGCAGGCACCAGCACCGTGCTCCACGGGTCCGGCTAGCAGTTTGCGCTGCATTGGGAAGACGGCCGATTCTCGAGGTTGCGGATCCCGGTTAGCCGCAACTGAGCCTTCCGTCCAGCCGGGTCCTCACGCAGAGAGTACTTTTTCTCCGCGATTCCCGGCGTTTGTGCACAGGGATTGCAGCTTGCAGCTGCGAGCCAAGGCGTCCCGGGCGTGTCGAGCAAGCTTGCGAAGTGGGCAGCCCTACTCCGCTGCCAGCGCCGGCCATGGCGCGCCTTCGCGGCGGCGGCGGTCGGTGTCGGCGGCGTAGGTCGCCATCGCCGGGTTGGCGCGATACCGTCGATGGTGAGCGGTCCGCGCAAGCGCGCCGCTTCCTCGGCGCCGACGGCCAGCACTGGTCGCTCGCCCTTCTTCACCTGGTCGATGGATTTCTTCAGCAGCCGCCGATAGGCAGATGACCGCCTTGTCGGACTGTCCGAGGTGCTCCTTGGTGCGGTCCTGGATGCGGCCCTGACTTTCAACCGCCCACTGGTCGTGGACATTTATGTCCTCGCCCATGCCCGTGTAGGTCTTGTGCTCCTGCTCGTGCGGGTCGAAGCCGTAGTCGTTGGTCCGGTTCTTCTTGGAGCGATAGTCGGGCAGCTCGTACACCTCGAGCCGCTGCGCCCGCATCGCCGCCTTGTCGACCGGCTTACCGAAGCTCGTGAACACCGTGTACCAGTAGCAGTTCTCGTCATCGACCGGCGCGTGCCACTGCGTCAGCATCATCTCCTGTGAGAGCGGAATGGTGATGGCGTGCGGGAAGACCTGGTTGGTGACGCGCACGTGCGTCTTGCCATCGCCGAGGTCGCGGGTGGTCAGGATTTTGAGGCCCCAGCCGGTCTCAACCACCTCGATGGTGGGCCGGCCGTGCTCGCGCATCACCTGCGTCATGGGGATGTCGGAATCCATCGACGCGTCGCGGAACTGCTTGCCGTAGCCCTTGGCGCGGTCCTCGTCCTCGAAGAACTGGTGCAGATAGGAGGCGTGCGCGGGATCGATGCCGACCTCCATCGCCTGCAGCCAGTTGCACTCCCACAGCCCCTTGAAGGCGAAGGTGTAGGCGTCGGGCGCCACGAAGCAGTCGAAAGCGGGAAACGCTGGCGCCTCGCCGGGACCCATGTAGGCCCACAGCACGCCGCTCTTCTCCACCACCGGGTAGGCACGCTGCTTGATGTTGCGGCACAGCGGGCTGCTCACCGGCTCGGCCGGCGTCTCCAGGCACTGGCCCGTCACGTCGAACAGCCAGCCGTGGAACGAGCAGCGCAAGCCCCCGTTCTCGCGCCGGCCGAAGGCCAGGTCGGCACCGCGATGCGGGCAGTGGCGGTCGAGCAGGCCGTAGCGGCCCTCCTCGTCACGAAACAGCACCAGGTTCTCGCCCAGCAGCCGCACCGGCTTCACGGGGCGCGGGCCTTCCAGCTCGTCCACCAGCGCGGCGGGCTGCCAGTAGCGCCGCATCAGGGCGCCGCAGGGCGTGCCCGGCCCGATGCGGGTGATGAGGTCGTTCTCCTGGGCGCTCATCATGGGCGTTGCTCCTGAATATCCGCCAAGAGGCAGACCCATCTTGCAGATGCGCAGCATCGCGGTCCATGCGCATCGTTACCCTGGGCGAGCCGACCGGCCATCGCCGCACCTGTGCGAGTTTTGCCACGCACTGGCCCAAATGCCACTTGAGGCCTGCGTTTGCCGACGACGCCCCGCCGTCGCGTGGGCTAGTTTTCGAGCTTGGGGCGGGCACCCTCGGCTCTATTGCCTTGTACGCGCGTAACGGAGCCGCGAGGGACCATATCCCTGCAGAGACTGGAGCGGCTCGATGACGTTGGTTCGTCGATCCGCGCGGCCGTGGCGTGGCGCACGCCTCCGCTGCCGCTAGCTGTGGCAATGACGTTTGTCCGAGTTGGGGTGTTTGCGTTGTTTGGCGTACCAAAACGATGCTGGCTGAACTCGCCTAGCCACGGCGGCACGCGAGCGTTGGCGGTCCTCGGCTTTGCTCTGTCGATCCTTGCGGGGTGCTCGGTTCATCCCATACCGGACGACGTATCTCCGATCCCCACCGAGGAAATCGTCAAGAGTGCGCGCTGCGAGCTGCGGCTAGGGCTGTTCGAGCAGATCGAAAGAGAGCTTGGCAAGCGCAATATAACGATGTGGAAAGCCGCAGAATTGGAAACCAAGGAGGGTTTCGCTAAATTCCATTCTTGGTTGAAAAACTACGTCAGAAACAATCCAAAGGACGCCGATCTCATTGCCAAGCTCGAGGCATATGGGGACGTTGCGGCCGCCTACGACTTCGATTTCAACATCTCGGAACGCAACCGCGCCGACGCGAGCCTGGGCTTCAAGAACCCCATGGCGAAGAGCGTGTTCGACCTCACCGCCGGCGGCGGCGTCGACGGCACGCGGCGCGGTCAGCGCACGTTCAAGGCGCAAGAGACGTTCTGGCAATTGGCATCACGCGAGTACTGCATAGGGTCGCGGCCCCGCGACAAGAACCTCCTCTACCCGATCACCGGCAGCATCGGCTTGCGCAAGGTCGTTCAGACGTTTGTTGAGATCAGTGAACAGGGTGGCGGGAAGGACAGCTTTGTCGACACCTTGACGTTCACCACCACCATCAGCGCCGGCGTAGGCGCCGTCCTGAAGATCAACCCTGTACCGCACAACTTCCACTTGGTGAGTGCCAGCGGAAACCTGTCTTCCGACCGCACGGATATTCATAAGATCGTAATCAGCCTTGCCTTCCCGCAGGAAAAGAAGAGCAAGCGGGATCGGGGCGAGATCATCGCCAACGATCAGAAGGTGCTCGACAAACAGGGGCTGCTCGCGCCCTACGAAATGAACACAGTGTGGCGCGCGCGTTACAACATCTGCGTGGCCGATGCCAGGAACCGAGAAGATGAGCTGAAGGTGCTCCGCCTGCAGGCGCCAGAAGTCTACTGCATCACCTACGCCGACGCATTCGTGCCGCGCTCTGCCGACCCGAGGTTGAAGGGGCGACTGCTACCGCCGTAACTCGCAGCGGACTTGAGTGACCTACAATTCGGTTGCGGGCCCTTCCGCATCGCTACTCGACCAGCCTGGCCAGCCCTCTCAGCCCCCGCGCCGCGCCTTGGCGAAGTCGGGGGGGCGCTTTTCGAGGAACGCCGTGAAGGCCTCGCGCGCCTCGGGCGAGCTCATCAGGCTCTGATAGGCCTTCGCCTCCTCATCCATCATGGCGCTGATCGCCTCGTGGCCCTTGCGCAGCAGCCGCCGCGAGGTCATGAGCGCCTGGCGCGGCTTGGCGGCGAGGCGGCGCGCGGCCTTCAGTGCGGTCTCCTCCAGTTTCTCGGGCGGAACGATGGCGTTGATCAGCCCCGCAGCAGTGCGCGCTCAGCCGAGAACGGCTCACCGAGGCAGATCAGCTCGAAGGCGCGTGGATAGCCCATGCGCGCCGGCGCGGTGATGGTGGAGCCCGCCTCCTGGATCAGACCTAGATCGAGGAACGGCGTGCGCAGGCTGGCGGCCGGCGTGGCGTAGACCAGGTCGCAGTGCAGCAGCATGGTGGTGCCGATGCCGATGGCAAGGCCGTCGACGGCGGCGATCATGGGCTTCGTTACCTTGGGCAGGCGGCGGATGAACTCGAGCGAGGGTGCCGGGATGCCCTTGCCATCGCCGGCAACGGTGGCCTGTGCGCGGCGCAGGAAATCGTTGATGTCGTTGCCGGCGGAGAAGACGCCGCCCGAGCCGATGAAGACGTGCACCGCGATGGCATCGTTGCCCTCGGCCGCATCCAGCGCCTCCGACATGGCGTTGTACATGGGGCCGGTGAAAGCGTTCTTCTTCTCCGCGCGGGTGAAGCGCATGACCTGCACGCCGTCCTCGACCTTGATCTCGATTTCCTGGGTCATGGCGCTTCCTCTCACGCTGATAGCTGATCGCGCAGCCAGGCGACGCTGGCCCTGGCGGCGGCGATGGCTTGCTGCTGCGTGGCGAAGACGGCACGTGAATTGTAGCTGACAAGGGTCCAGCCGCCACGATCCTCAGGATCGCGACGGAACTCCTTGAAAGCCGAAGGTGCCGTCGTCGTTGGTGATGATGTCGACGCAGCGATCGACGGCGTCGTTGTGCAAGCTCACGACCGCGCTCGCCTGCTTGACTTGGTCCCCCGTGTGGGCTGGCGGCTGAATATCGCCCAGCCAGCGCACGCCGGCGCGGGCAGCAGCCACCGCCTCCCCCTCGGTCGGGATCGCGTGCGGGTGATCACCGACCAGCGTCCAGCGGCCGGCGTCCTCCGGGTCTCTGCGAAACTCGGTGAACCCCAACGAGCCATCCGACCGCTTGATGATCTTCACGCAGCGATCGGCGTCTTCGTTGTGCAAAGTCTGTGTGACGGCGGTGGTCATCGGCTACTCATCTGGCGCGAAGATGCACCTCGCTTCACGCCGACAGCGCGTCCGCCATCAGCGTCGACTCCGCACCGCCGATCACGGTGTCCTTCAGGCCCGGCGCGGCGGTGGCGATGTTCTCAGCGAAGAAGCGGGCGATGGCGATCGGTTGCGCGTGGCCGTTGGCAGCGCCGTCACGCGCCGCAGCCAGCGCTCCGCGGGCGAGGTAGATGCCGCCGGAGGCGAGGCCGAAAAGGCGCAAGTACGGCGTGGCGCCGGCCATGGCGGCCTCGAGCTTGTTCTGTGCCAGGTTGGCGCCCATCCAGCGCGAGGCCTCGGCCAGCGCGGCAACCGTCTCGCCAAGGCGATCGCCCATGCGGCCGAACTCGGGCCGGTTGGAGGCGCGCACCTCCTCCACCGTCTTCTGCAGCTCGCCGATGTAGGCCGCGACCACCTTGCCGCCTTCCAGGGGAAGCTTGCGGGTGACGAGGTCGAGGGCCTGGATACCGTTGGTGCCCTCGTAGATCGGCAGGATGCGCGCATCACGGTAGATCTGCGCGGCGCCGGTCTCCTCAATGAAGCCCATGCCGCCGTGCACCTGCACGCCGATGGAGGCCACCTCGCAGCCGATGTCGGTGGAGAACGCCTTGGCGATGGGGGTCAAGAGCGCGACGCGGTTGGCGGCCACCGCGCGCTGGGTGGGGTCCTTGGTGCGTCGCGCCACATCGGTCGCGCTCGCCGTGGCGAGGCAGATGGCGCGTGCCGCCTGGGTGAGGGCCTGCATGGTGAGGAGGCTGCGACGGATGTCTGGATGCTCGATGATGGGCGCCATATCGGTGCCCTTGGTCGAAAGCGAGCGGCCCTGCTTGCGGTCCTTGGCGTACGCGAGCGCGCGCTGGGTAGCGCGCTCGGCCACGGAGACGCCCTGGGTGCCCACCGCAAGGCGCGCCGCGTTCATCATGATGAACATGACGTTGAGACCGCGGTTCTCTTCGCCGACCAGATAGCCGATGGCGCCGTCCTTCTCGCCGTATTTCATGACCGCGGTGGGGCTCGCGTGGATGCCGAGCTTGTGCTCGAGGCCGGCGCAGACCACGTCGTTGCGCGCGCCGATGGAGCCGTCCTTGTTGACGAGATATTTGGGCACCAGGAACAGCGAGATGCCGCGCGTGCCGGGCGGCGCGTCGGGCAGGCGGGCGAGGACGAGATGGATGATGTTGTCCGTCATCTCGTGGTCGCCGTAGGTGATGAAGATCTTGGTGCCGAAGATGCGATAGGTGCCGTCGCCTTGCGGCTCGGCGCGGCTCTTGAGGTGGCCGAGGTCGGAGCCGGCGTGCGGCTCGGTCAGGTTCATGGTGCCGGTCCACTCGCCGGTCACCATCTTGGGCAGGTAGGTGCGCTTGAGCTCGTCGCTGCCCTGGGCCTCGATGGCGTCGATGGCGCCGAACGTCAGCAGCGGGCACAGGCCGAAGGCGAGGTTGGCGGCATTCCAGATCTCGCCGGCGGCCGTGGCGATGACCTGCGGCAAGTTCTGGCCGCCCCATTCCTCGGGCGCTGCCAGAGCACCCCAGCCACCCTCGGCGAACTGCTGGTAGGCCTCCTTCCAGCCTGGCGGGGTGACGACCTTGCCGTCGACCAGCTTGGAGCCGGTGCGGTCGCCGATCGCGCTCAGAGGCTCCAGCACCTCGGCGGCGAATTTGCCGGCCTCCTCGATGACGGCGCGAATGGTATCCTCGTCCACACCTGCCAGCACGCCGCCTTTGATCAACTCGTCGAGACCCGCCGCGGACTTGAGCGAGCGCATGATGTCGTCTACTGGGGCCTGATAGGTCATGAAGCCCTCGCAGTTGCCTGTTGGATCGTGGGGTTCCGCCTTGACGTTTACGGCAGCTTAGGCCGAAAGCAGGGCGGTCGGAAGCGCGAGTTTTGGCATAGCGTCCGCGCTCCGGCGGCCGGAGGAAATGCAATGATCACCGGCAAGACGCTGATCGCCTGGGGCTATCAGCCGGGCGCCTGGTTCGCCGACGCGCTTGCCGCGGCGGAGAAGGCGCGCGCATCGGGCGCCGACGAGACAGCCATTCGTGCGATCGTGGACGAACTCGCTCCGCCCCCGCTGCCGCCGGCCATCGCGCCGCGCGCGAAGGGTATTGCCTACCAGCTCAACATCCGCGCCGAGGCGGCGGGAGACGCGGAGAACATCGCCAGCGTCGAGAAGCACATGGGCGACCTCATGCGCGTGCCGACGCTGGTGGCGGGCGCAGTGATGCCGGACGCCTGCCCGTCCGGCGCCGCGCCCGGGACGATCCCCGTCGGCGGCGTGGTGGCGGCGAAGGATGCGATCCATCCCGGCATGCACTCGGCCGACATCTGCTGCTCGATGGCGATCTCGGTGCTGGGCGACATCGATCCCACGCCGGTGCTGGATGCCGGCATGAAGCTCTCGCACTTCGGCGGCGGCGGGCGGCCGTACAGCCACGATATGCGCCCGCCGGAGTCCCTGATTGCCGAGTTCGCCGACAACAAGTTTTTGGCCATGACCACGGACGCGGCGTCCAAGCACTTCGGCACCCAGGGCGACGGCAATCACTTTTTCTTCGTCGGCCGGCTGGCGTCGACAGGGCAGGTGGCCCTCGTCACGCACCACGGGTCGCGCAAGCCCGGCGCGTTGCTCTACAAGGCTGGCATGGACATGGCGGAAAGCTACCGCCGCCGGCTGTCACCGGAGACGCCGGCGCACAACGCCTGGATTCCGTTCGAGACCGACGACGGGCGGGCCTACTGGGATGCGCTGCAGCTGATCCGCACCTGGACCAAGAATAGCCACTTCGCCATCCACGATGCGGTGGCGGGGCACCTCGGGGCCAAGGTCAAGGACCGCTTCTGGAACGAGCACAACTTCGTGTTCCGCAAGAGCGACGGCCTGTTCTACCACGCCAAGGGCGCGACCCCGGCTTGGGCGGGCTTCGCGGCCGAACTCGAGCGGGTTGACGCTGATCCCGCTCAACATGGCCGAGCCGATCCTGATCGCGCGCGGGCTGGATGCTGCGAACGGCCTGGGCTTCGCGCCGCACGGGGCGGGCCGCAACTTCTCCAGGTCCGCCTACATGCGCCAGCACGCCGGCAAGACCGAGGCTGCGATGGTGGCCGAGCAGACCAAGGGCATCGACGCGCGCTTCTTCTGCGGCAACCCCGACGTGTCGGAGCTGCCCGGCGCCTACAAGAGCGCGGCGGTGGTGAGGAAGCAGATCACCGAGTTTGGTCTCGCCGAGGTGGTGGACACGGTGGAGCCGGTCGGCTCCATCATGGCGGGCGACTGGCAGCGCGACGCGCCGTGGCGCAAGAAGAAGCGGGCGAAGCGCGGCGCAGCGTGACGTGTTCCCTCTCCCCATTCATGGTGAGAGGGTTAGGGTGAGGGGCAGCTGAACATGATGATCTTGAATACTTGGCTGCCCCTCACCCCAGCCCTCTCCCCGCGCGCGGGGAGAGGGGGATGACAATTCATCCCGCCACACCTGAAGCAATTGCCGGCGCAGCATCGGCGCTGCGGGCGGGGCGGCTGGTCGCGTTTCCGACGGAGACGGTGTACGGGCTCGGCGCCGATGCGACCAACGCGCGGGCGGTGGCGGCGATCTTCGACGCCAAGGGGCGGCCGCGGTTCAATCCGCTGATCGTGCACGTGGCCGCGGTGGAGACGGCGGCAGCACTGGGCCAGTTCACCAAGCTCGCCCACAAGCTGGCGGACGCGTTCTGGCCCGGCCCCCTGACGCTGGTGCTGGCCAAGCGGCCCGGCTGCCCAGTCGCCGACCTGGCAACAGCAGGTCTCGATACGATCGCCGTGCGCGTGCCGGCGCACCCGGTTGCGCAGGCGCTGCTGCGGGCCGCCGATCTGCCCATCGCCGCGCCCAGCGCCAATCGCTCAGGGCACGTCAGCGCCGACAATGGCAGCGCACGTTGCGGCTGATCTCGCCAACCGCGTTGCCATGATCCTCGACGGCGGGTCGACACCCGTCGGGCTGGAATCGACCGTTGTGGACGTGACAGGCCCGGAACCGGTGGTGCTGCGGCTGGGCGCCGTCTCACGCGATGAGATCGCCCGCGTGCTGGGCCGGCCGGTGGCCGCTGCGGCGGGTGATGCCGACAAGCCCGCATCCCCCGGCATGCTGGCTCGCCACTATGCCCCTGCCACCAAGCTGCGCCTGGAAGCGCGCGCAGTGCAGCGCGGCGAGGCGCTGCTGGCATTCGGACGCGACGTGCCCGATCATGCCGGTCCCATGATCAACCTCAGCCCGTCGGGTGACCTGGTCGAGGCGGCGGCCAACCTGTTCGCCGCGCTGCGGGCGCTCGACGCTCAAAGCGCGCCGGCCATTGCCGTCATGCCGATCCCGGACGAGGGTCTGGGCGAGGCCATCAACGACCGCCTGCGCCGCGCCGCGAGACCCGAATGACCCAGCAGTCAACGAACGTCACTCTCAGCGCCGACCTTGTCGCCCGCTTCGCCGAGATCGTCGGGCCGCAGCACGCCCTCACCGATCCGGACCAGCAGCTGCCGTATATCCGCGAGATGCGCGATCTCTACGTGGGCCGCTCATCCCTGGTGCTGCGGCCGGGCTCCACCGACGAGGTGAGCCGGATCCTGGCGCTCACGCACCAGCACGGCATCGCGATCGTGCCGCAGGCCGGCAACACCGGCCTCGTCGGCGGGCAGACGCCGATGCAGGGCGAGATCGTGCTGTCGGTAGCGCGCCTGAAGCGCGTGCGCGCGGTCGATGCTGCCGGCTTCACCATGACCGTGGAGGCCGGGCTCACGCTGGCCGAGGTGCACGCCGCCGCCGACGAGGTGAACCGGCTCTTCCCGCTCAGCCTGCCGTCGGAGGGCAGCTGCCGCATCGGCGGCAACCTCGGCACCAACGCCGGCGGCGTCGGCGTGCTGGCCTACGGCAATGCGCGCCAGCTGGTGCTCGGGCTCGAGGTGGTGCTGGCCGACGGCCGCGTGTGGAACGGCCTCTCCGCGCTCAAGAAGGACAACACCGGCTATGACCTCAAAGACCTGTTCATCGGGTCGGAGGGCACGCTGGGGGTGATAACGGCGGCCGTGCTCAAGCTGTTCCCCAAGCCCGCGGAGACGGCCACGGCCTTCGTTGCGCTGCCCTCCATCGACGCCGCGCTGCCCCTGTTCAGCCTGGCGCAGGAGACCGCCGGCCAGAGCCTGACTGCCTTCGAAGTGATGTCCGAGATTGCCCTCGACATGGTGCTGAAGCACGCGGCCGGCACGCGCGACCCGTTTCCTTCGCGCCATCCCTGGTACGCGCTGATCGAAATCTCGGGCCTCAAGCCCGACGGCACGGCCGAACGGCATTTAACCAGCATGCTCGAGACCGCCACCGAGCGCGAGCTGCTCGTCGACGCCACCATCGCCAGCTCGCTCACCCAGCAGAAGGACTTCTGGCGCCTGCGCGAGTCCTACTCGGAGTCGCAGAGGCCCGAGGGCGACAGCATCAAGACCGACGTATCCGTGCCCACCATGAAAGTGCCCGAGTTCATCGCCCGCGCCAATGGGGCCGTCGCCGCCATCAACCCGCACGCGCGGCCCGTGCCCTTGAGCCACTTCGGCGACGGCAACGTGCACTACAATGTGAGCCAGCCGGCGGGCTGGCCCAAGGGCCGCTTCCTGGAACAGTGGGACGAGATTTCCGGCGCGGTGCACGCGATCGTGCTGGAGCTTGGCGGCTCGATCTCGGCCGAGCACGGCATCGGCCAAATGAAGCGCGAGGAACTCGCCCGCGTGAAGGACCCGGTGGCACTCGACCTGATGCGGCGCATCAAGGCGAGCTTCGACCCAAAGGGGATTCTCAATCCCGGCAAGGTGCTTTGAGGACTCCTGATGGTCCGGTAAGATCCTATCTGTATTCGCTCGCACCTGCTAACCAGATGCATCAATAGCTTTAGGCATTGGGAGCCCCGTCGATGCGCGTCTTGTTCCTTTGCGTTCTATTTTTGGGAAGTTTCTGTGGGCAAGCCGCCGATGCGGCGCCGAAAATGGAGTTGGCCAAGTTTCCTTCGGCTTGGGGGACGGAGATTGCCGGCTACTACTTCCGTCCAAGCGGAGATGGTCCGTTTCCGGCTGTGGTCGGCATGCACGGATGTGGCGGCCTGTTCGAGGAGGACCGAAGAACGTTGAGCTTCAACCGCATGGATTGGGCGCAACGGTTTTCTGAATGCGGGCTACGTGATCCTGTTTCCAGACAGCTACAAGTCGCGCGGCTTTCACACCGTCTGCGAAATCAAGCGCGACAAGCTGCCCGTCAAGTTGCGCGACCATTGGGGTGACCTCGGTGGTGCCATCACATGGCTTTCGCGCCAGCCTTTCGTCGACAAGGACAGGATTGCCCTCGTCGGCTGGGGCATCGGCGGGTCGGCGGTGCTGCGGATTCTCGATCCGAAACTGCCCGTGCACCAGCGCGCCGACATCAAGGCAGCGATCGCGTTCTATCCGCGCTGCCAACCGCTGGAGGGCGTGACGGACTTTATTCCTCGCGTAGCGCCCACGATCCTGATGGGTGCGGCGGACGAGTGGGTGCCCCCGGCGCCATGCAAAGCGCTGGCGACGCGTGGGGCTCGCCGATCGTGCTATATCCCGGCGCCTATCACAATTTCGACTTGCCGAATGTTCCCGTTCACAAGCGGAATACGGGCGAGGCCCCAAGCGGGCAGGCACCAATCCGGCGGCGCGCGACAAGGCGATCGCGGAAGTGAAGGGGCTCCTGGTCAAGGCCTTCGAGAGACCTTCGGCCGGGGAAGGGAAGGCGAACTGAAGTCAGCGAAGCAGTGTGCTCGCGTGCCTTTTGACCCTGGCCGCCGTCAGGACGGCCATCTTGGCGCCCCACGCGCTCGCGGACCACTGGATGCCGGAAACGAGCCTCGGTATGACACCCCAATGTCCGACACACTCACCATCCGCCCGATCGCCGACGGCGAGGAGGAAGCTGTCATCGCGCTCTGGCACGCCTGCGGGCTGACGCGGCCGTGGAACGATCCGGCGCACGATCTCGCCTTTGCGCGGGGCAAGCCCAACTCGGATGTGCTGGTGGGCCTTAGGGAGAGCCGCATCGTCGCCAGCGCCATGGTCGGCCACGACGGCCATCGCGGCACCATGTACTACGTCAGCGTTGCGCCTTCCGAGCAGGGCCGCGGCTGGGGCCGGCAGCTGGTGGCGGCGGCGGAGGCCTGGCTCATCGAGCGCGGGGTGTGGAAGGTCGAACCTGCTCGTGCGCAAGGGCAACGAGCCAGTGCTCGGCTTCTACGACGGCCTGGGCTACGCGGAAGGCAGCGCCCAGCAGATCGAGAAGTGGATCGATCCCTCCAAGCGCGGGAAGGATCCCGGATAGCCTCGCCCCGACCCAGGGGCCGGGTCTCGGCTTCCGGGAATGCAGTATCCCGGGATTCGCCGCTCAGGTCTTGGCGGGCCGGCGCAGCGAGTCCCTCAGCGCCGCGGCATCCTCCCGCCAGGTCGCGGGCAACACCCGCCAGCGCTTGATGACCTTCTCGCGCGGGGCCCCGCTCTGCGGGACGGTGGCCTGCGGCCTCAGCGGCGCCGGGGGCGGCGCCAGTGCGCGCTCCAACCTCTCCAGGCGATTGCTGACGATCGAGACGTCGCCGCTGCTGTCGAGCCGCCACGCCTCCAGATTGTTGGCAAGCGTCTGCTGGTTGGTGCCGAGCTTCACCAGCGCCTCGAAGATCTCGCCCAGATCCCGCTCGTGCGTCTTGGTGGCCTCCAGCATCCGCTCGGTCTGCCCGCGCAGCAGATCCTCGACCACCGACAGTCTGTCGGCAAACGCGTTGCCGCTCTCCGCCATAGGCTCACCGCCGGGGCCGGTGCTGCCGGGGTGGCGTTCTTTGAGCATGAGGCTGACCGCGTCGGCGATGGCCGAAGGCTGCTCGGTGAGTTTGCCCTCCAGCGCGGCGAGGCGGCCGCCCAGGTCGCCCTCGCCCGGCACGAAACTGCGGATGGCCTCGAAACGCTCGGCGAGCTGGGCCACCGCCTGGTTCGTCTGCTCGAGCTTCTCCCCGAAGCCGGCGAAGGCCGACCCACCCTCCGCGTGCGGGGCGCGCATGTCCTGTTGTATCTCGGCGACGAGGTCCAGCAGAGCCTTGCGATCGGCCGCCACCTCGGCGACCAGCGCCTGCATCCTCTGCTCCATGGCGTCGAGCCGCCCAAACAGCTCATGCATGGCGACGGGCTGCTGGTTTGGCGCGCCATGGCCCGTCTGTGGGCCCATCGCCGGGCCAGGTTCGGCCGCCCACCGCTCGAGCTGCTCGGGATCGCTGGCTGCGCGCAACAGCTGCTCGGCAGCGGGCGTCTCACGGTCGTGGGTCAGCAATACGCGCAGCACGTCGTGCACGGAGGCCGGCACGCTGTCCTGCCCGGCGCGGCCTGCTGCCCTGCGTAAGGTGTGCTCGAGCTCCACGGAGCTGCGCGGCGTCCTGCCAGGTCCTGTCGCCGGCACGCTCTCGGCGATTGCCGCGGCAGCATCGCGCCTGAGCTCGGTGGTGCGCACACCGTGCATCTCGAGCACCTCGCGCGCCGCCTCGACGCGCGTCAGTGCATACACCAGGTGCTGCAGCCCCACCTCTCGCGCGCCATGGAAAGCAGCGGCATCGTAGGCGGCATTGCAAACTGCCAGGACGGTTGTGTCCACGGGGATCGGCCCGTCGTGTCCCATATCGCGGCCCGTCTCACGCACGGCATCGGGGTGCGGCGGCCAAGCCGCCAGCATGCCGGTATTGTCGCTGCCGACGTCGCGCAGCGAGGACACTGACGCGCCCCTGAGATCCAGGTCGTTGCCCTTGTAGGACATTGGCACACCCCATCGATACATACGCGCTGCCCCGCCGGTTCGGCGAAGCGCCTCCCCCACGCCCGATCCCCCCAAGGACGCAAGTTTGTGTCGCATAAACAATAGACATCCATGCTGCAAAGCGCGAGGTATCGACGTCGGCAATCTTAACCAACAACCCCCGCCGCCCCAACCGGGACCGCCCGCAGCCCATGACAAAACCTTGCATATCCCGCCCGTCCTGGCCGCGCTGCGGCGCCAGCGGGGCCATTTTCCGCGGCGCGGAGGTCCTGGTCGTCCAGCGTGCAGCCGGCGCGCTCAAGGGCCTGTGGTCGCTGCCCGGCGGGCATATCGAGCCTGGCGAGGCCGCCCGGGACGCGGCGTTGCGGGAGATCGGGGAGGAGACGGGCGTGGTGGCGGAGATTGCCGGCCTGCTCGACATCCACGAGGTCGTGCGCCGCGACGCCAAGGGAGCCATCGAGGCGCACTACCTGCTGGCCGTGTTCTTCGGCAGCTGGGTCGGCGGCGAGCCGCGCCCGGGCGGTGACGCCGCGGCAGCACGCTTTGTCGCGCTCCCAGCCCTCGGCGACCTCCCCATGACGGACGGTGCCCCCGCCCTGATCGCACGGGCACGCGAGCGTCTTGCAGCGACCGCGTGATCCTCCCCATGCTCAGCGGTAAGAAGGGAACGGCATCATGCAAAAGGAAATCCTGGCACTAGTGGTCTGCGCTTTCTTTGCAACGGGCGCGCTAGCCAAGGACCGCCCTGTCACAGATGACGAGAGGGCGAAGCTAGCGGCGGCCGTGGCCGCGCTGGGCTGCTCAGGCGGCAAGATGGAGTTCGACATCGACGACAAACAGTTCGAGGTCGATGACGCCCGATGCAACGACGGCCGCGAGTACGATCTGAAGTTCGATGTCTCGTTCAAGCTGATCGGGAAGAAGATCGACGACTAAGGCGCTGGTCAGATTTCAAACTGGGACACTACCGACCGCTGGCTGGGCTTGCCCGGCCCGAGCCGTAGCTCTAAACGATGGCAGACTCGGGCCATCTCACCGGCCCAAGAACCGACCCAAGAGAAGGACCACATGCACGGCGCCGCGCTCCTGATCGCCCGCCTCTGCCTGTGCGCGGCTCTGGCGGCGGCCGTGCCGGCGGGCTTGGCAGCGCAAGGCGCGGCCACCGACACCAGGCCCTACGACGACAAGCTGATGCGCTTGTGCGAGATCCTGGGCGCCGTCCACTACCTGCGCGAGCTGTGCGGCGCCAGCGAGGGACAGGTGTGGCGCGACCGCATGAAGGAGCTGATCGACTTGGAAGGCACCTCGGCGCTCCGCCGCGCCAGGCTCACGCGCAGCTTCAACAACGGCTATCGCAGCTACAGCCGTACCTACAATACCTGCTCGGCATCGGCACAGACTGCAATCAACCGCTTCATGGCCGAGGGCGCCGAGATCGCCGCCAATCTCGCCAAGACCGCGCCCTGAGCCCGCACCGGGCGCCCCGCAAGGTTGCCGATTTATCGTTAACTGTTGTAGCGCGCACCTTAGCACGAGCCGCGTGCTACCCAGCCTGCGGGCGGGGGAAACTGCCGGCGCGGCCGCGGGCTGGCCGGGCACCTGGAAGGGACAGGGGCATGCTCGCGTTCGGACAGGTGCAAAGCACCGATGAGAGCCTGAAGGCGCTCGACTGCATTCTCGAAGCTTGGGAAGAGGGTACGGAAAACGGCATCGCCCGCGAGCTCATGGCCTACGCGGCACTCTACACGGCGCTGACCGATCTGGTTGCCGAGTTCGGCGAGGAGCCCGTCGTGTCGCTGGTCAACGGCCTCGCCGCGCGCGTTGAGAAGGGCGAGTTCACGCTCTACCGCTCGCGGCAGTAGCCGGGCACACCGCGCGCATTACCAGAAGCGCAGTCGCCTCAAGAGAATCTCGCCGATCAGCACGGCGCCGAAGGCCATCAGCATCAGCCCCGCGAACCGGTTGATCTGGCCCAGCCGAACCTCGCCCAGTTGGTGGCGGGCGCGGCCTATCCACTCGGAGACAAAGAACCAATAGAGGAAGCTCCCGCCCATGATCGATGCCACCATGACAAAGGCGTCGACATGGGTCTCGATTTCGACGAACGAGCTGACCCCTCCGAAGATGGCAACCAGGCCCAGCACGGCCGCGGGGTTGGTGATGGTGAGAAAGAACATCTGCGGAATCTCTCCCACATAGTCCCGCAACGACGCCTTCTCCGGGGGGATGTCCGCCGACAACACAAAGGGCGTGTAGTACATTTTGACGCCGGCGCCCAACAGGGCCACCCCACCAATGATTTGAATGGCGGTGCGATATTCGCGGATCGCGCCGGTGAGCGCATTGACGCCAAGCGCGGCTCCGAGCGCGATCAGCCCATCCCCCAGCATGATGCCGAGGCCCGCAGCCATTCCGCCGAAGAAACCACGCTCCACGGCCCTCTGCAGCCCCAGCAGATTTACAGGCCCCAGCGGCAAGGCCAGGAGCAGCCCCATGATCATGCCCACGGGCACGATAAGAAAGAGGTTGCGGATATGAACCACGGTCACGCTATACCGTGGTAGGCGCGCGCGCCAAGTGCTCGGTCTTCGCCTTGGTGGGAGGGCATGCTTCGAGGGGGCTATCGCACACGGGCGCGCCGCCAACAGGCGAACGGCTCGGCAGCAATACGAATTCTCCTGATGCGTCGAAATCAACCGACTGCGTTGCGTGTTGCGCCATTCCTACTGGCGCTGCCCTTGCTTGTCCATTGCTTCGCCCCGGTTGCTCCTGCCTCCTCACAGACAAAGCCCAAGGCGGGAAGTCTCCGCGAAACAGACCCAGGGGTCTGCTCCCAAGGTCCACTACGGCACAGACCAGCTGCCCCCGTCCGTCCGCGATTTGCGCGAGGCCATGCTTGCCGCCGTACAGTCAGGGGACATCGAGGAGCTAAGGCAGGTGTACGAGATGAACGATATCCGCCCGGACCTCGGCTCGAGCGGAGACCCTGTGGAAAATTGGAAACGAGCCTCCGGCGACGGCCAGGGCCTGGAGATTCTCGCCGCGTTGTCGCTGATCCTGGACGCAGGCTACGTGGTACTCCCGCTTGGTCGCGATCTGGAGAACAACCGCCTCTACATCTGGCCCTATTTTGCGAAGGTCCCGCTCGACAAGCTCACCGCCGCCCAGGAGGTGGAGTTGCTGAGGCTCGTGCCGCCCGCCGTAGCCAAGGCAATGAAGGCGCGGGCCAAGTACACGCATTGGCGTGTGACGATCGGCGCGGATGGCTCTTGGCATTCTTTCCGCAAAGATGAGTGATCAGGGCATAGCTGTGAACCGAAACCTCAACTACAGGGTTCAAGGTATTGAAATGGCATAGGGATAGCGGCATCTGTGGAGCTGAGGCGGAACCACTGACGAAGCGGTCGTCTAGAGGAATGATGAAAAGGGACAGGCAATGTTGCGCGTAGGACTGATGATGCTCGCGGTGGTCTTTACGGCTGACGTCGCTCTGGCGCAGTGGGGGCCGCCCAGCTATGGCCGATCGCCCTATCGCCAGGGACCGCCCTCGAGCCTGTTCGGCCTGTTCGACTGGGACGACGACGACTGGCCCAGGCGGCGGTCGGCACCCCGCTTCCAGTCGGGCGGCGAGCGCCCCTCCATCGCGCGTGTCGAGCCCAAGCGCGTGGCGTTCCCTAGCTCCTTTCCTGTCGGCAGCATCGTCATCGACCACAAAGGCCGCCAACTATTTTTCGTACAATCGTCGTCCGAGGCGCTGCGCTATCCTGTGTCGGTCGGCCGCGAGGGCTTCAACTGGGCGGGTTCGGAGACGATCAGCCGCATGGCTGACTGGCCCGACTGGCATCCCCCCGAGGAGATGCGCGACCGCGATCCCAGCCTGCCCGAAAAGATGAGCGGCGGCATCAGGAACCCGCTCGGTGCCAAAGCCCTGTATCTCGGCAACTCGCTCTATCGCATCCACGGCACCAACGACGCGCGCTCGATCGGCCGCGCGGCTTCATCCGGCTGCTTCCGCATGCTCAACGGCCACGTGGTGGACCTTGCGAGCCGCGTTCAGGTCGGCACCGTGGTGACCGTCGTCCGGAGCCTGCCGCCCGATCTGGAGCGCATCGTTGCCGAGCAGGTCGGCCCCCCCGGGGAACGCAACCGCTACGGCCGATCCTCCTGAGGTCTCGCGCTCTGCCTTGCTTCCCGGAAGCCGAGCCCTGGCCCTCAGGCTGGGGCCGAGGCCATCAGGAATCTTCACCGCAACGCCAGCAACCTAGAGAAAGCGCACGGGCTGGCCGCCGGCGGGCCCGGTGATGTCGCCTTCCCACATGACGCGCCGGCCACGCACGATCGTGCCGACCGGCCAGCCCTGCACGCTGACGCCGTCGTACGGCGTCCAGCCTGAGCGCGACTGGATCCAGCCGTTCGTGATGGTCTCCCGTCGCTTGAGGTCCACGATCGTGAGATCCGCGTCGTAGCCGGCCGCAATCCGCCCCTTGCCGCGGATACCGAACAGGCGATTGGGGCCATGGCTCGTCAGATCCACGAAGCGCTCCAGCGTCAGCCGCCCGGCGTTGACATGGTCCAGCATGATGGGCACCAGGGTCTGCACGCCCGTCATGCCGGAGTGGCTGTCGGGATAGGCATGCTCCTTTTCCTCGCGCGTGTGCGGGGCATGATCCGAGCCCAGCACATCGACGACGCCGTCGATCAGCGCCGCCCAGATAGCGCGCTGGTGGCGCTCGTCGCGCACCGGCGGGTTCATCTGCGCGAAGGTGCCGAGCCGCGCATAGCACTCGGGCGCAACCAGGGTCAGATGGTGCGGCGTCACCTCGACGCTTGCCCAGTCCTTGTGCTCACTGAGGAACGCCATTTCCTCCGCTGTCGAGACATGCAGCACGTGCACCCGCTTGCCGTGCTTCTCGGCGAGCCGCACCAGCAGTTGGGTGGCGAGCAGCGCTGCCTGCTCGTCGCGCCAAACGGGATGGGACGAAGGATCGCCAGCCTTGCGCAAATGCGCGCGCGCTTTCAACCGCGCCTCGTCCTCGGCGTGGAAGGCGGCGCGGCGCGACAGCTTGGCGATGATCCGATCGAGCGAGGGCTCGTCATCCACCAGCAGGTCGCCGGTGGATGAGCCCATGAACACCTTGATGCCTACCGCGCTTTCCAACCGCTCCAGCGCAGGGATCTCATCGATGTTCTCCCGCGTGCCGCCAACGTAGAAGGCAAAGTCGCAGAACATGCGATTGCCGGCGCGGTGCACCTTGTCGGCCAGCGCCTCCGCCGAGGTCGTCAGCGGCTTGGTGTTTGGCATCTCGAATACAGCCGTGACCCCGCCCATGACGGCCGCGCGACTGCCTGTCTCCAGGTCTTCCTTGTGTTCGAGGCCGGGCTCGCGGAAATGCACCTGTGTGTCGATCACGCCCGGCAGCACGTGCAGGCCCTTGGCGTCGACAATCTCGGCCGCCTTCGCCCGCGCAAGTTTGCCGATCGCTGCAATGCGCCCGTCGCGAATCCCGATGTCCCTCGCGCCCGTGCCGTCGTGATTGACGACCGTTGCGCCTTTGACGATCAGATCGAAGGTGTCAGCAATCATGTCCGCCATGCTTGCCTCGCCGGGCCTGCCCCCTTACCTGTTGACGGCGAGATATAGCAGAATGGCCTCTCGCTGCAGCCCTCGATCATGCCCATGAAGCCCGCAAAAATTGCCCTGCTCGCCGATCGCGGCGTGGTGCGCGTTGCGGGCGGCGACGCGGAGAAGCTGCTGCAGGGCCTCCTCACCAACGACGTCGCGCTGCTCGGCCAGGAGCGCGCGCGGTTTGCCGCGTTGCTGACGCCGCAGGGCAAGATCCTGTTCGATTTCCTTATCACGCACCAAGGCGGCGCCTACCTGCTCGAGACTGCGGCAGCCCTTACGCCGCAGCTCGTCCGGCGGCTCGAGATGTATCGTCTGCGCTCCCGGGTCGACATCTCCGATGACAGCGCCAAGTACCGCGTGCTGGCGGCCTGGGAGTATTCGGGCGGTGCTGCACTTGCGGATCCCAGGGTTGCGGGATTGGGCGCGCGCATCCTGCTTGGGCCTGGCTCCGCCGAGGAGACCGCGGCGGGGTTCGGCATCAACTCCACGCAAGCCGAATACCACGCCCACCGTATTGCCTTGGGCGTGCCCGAGGGCGGCAAAGACTACGTGTTCGGCGACACCTTCCCGCACGATGCCAACCTCGACGTGCTCAACGGCGTGTCGTTCGGCAAGGGTTGCTTTGTCGGCCAGGAGGTGGTGAGCCGCATGCAGCATCGCGGGCTGGCGCGCAAGCGCATCGTCATCATCGATAGCGATCAGCCCCTGGCCTCGGGTGGCGAGATCACCGCCGGTTCATCGATGATCGGCACCATCGGCTCGGTCGCCAGCAACCGCGCGCTGGCGCAGGTCCGCCTCGACCGCGCCGAGGAGGCTCAGGCCAAGGGTGACACACTGACGGTCGCCGGCCGCCCGGTCCGCATGCGCCTTCCCGGCTACTTCACTGCCACCGCACCAGCCAGCACCCCATGACCATCACCGAGATCACACGCTGTCGCTGGGCCGGCGCCGATCCCCTCTACGTGCGCTACCACGACCAGGAGTGGGGCGTACCAATGACGGACGACCGGGCCATTTTCGAGAAGCTGGTGCTGGAGGGCTTCCAGTCCGGGCTGTCGTGGATCACGATCCTCAGGAAGCGCGAGAACTTCCGCAAGGCCTTCCATGGGTTCGATGCCAAGCGCATCGCCCGCTACGGTGAAAAGGACATCGCACGCCTGATGGCCGATGAGGGCATCGTCCGCAACCGCCTCAAGGTGGAGGCAACAATCGACAACGCCCGGGCGCTGCTCATGCTGCAGAAGCGCACGACCCTTGCCGCCTTCATCTGGGGCTTTCTCGATGGCCGCCCGCAGATCAACACGCACGGCTCCTTCAAGTCGATACCGGCCGAGACGGCGACGTCGAAAGCCATCTCCAAGGCGCTCAAGGCGGAGGGCTTTCGCTTCGTCGGTCCAACTACGGTCTATGCCTTCATGCAGTCGGCCGGCATGGTCAACGACCATGTGATGAGCTGCTTCCGCCACGCGCCCTGCGCTGAGCTGCAACGGGCATTCAAGTTGCCCCGGGCGGTGCCTGGCGCATGAGCGAGAGGGCGACGGCTACTGGAGCAAAGGCGGAGCCCCCGGCGCGCGCATGGCAGCGCATGCTGTCCGGCCGCCGCCTCGACCTGCTCGATCCCTCGCCTCAGGACATCGAGATCGAGGACATTGCCCACGGTCTGGCGCGCGTGGCGCGCTGGAACGGCCAGACGCTCGGCGATCACGCATTCTCGGTCGCCCAGCATGCGCTGCTGGTTGAGGAGATCGCTTCCGCGCTCGAGCCCGCGTGGCCCGGCAATTGGCGACTCTCGGCCCTGCTGCACGACGCCCCCGAGTACGTGATCGGCGATCTCATCAGCCCGTTCAAGGCCGCCGTCGGCCTCGACTACAAGGCCTTCGAGGTCAAGCTGCTGGAGGCCATCCATCACCGCTTCGGGCTGCCGCCGGCGCTGCCCGACGAGGTAGTTGCCTGCATCAAACGCGCCGACCGCATCGCCGCCTACTACGAGGCAACGGTGCTCGCCGGCTTCGCCTTGGAGGAAGCAGACCGGTTCTTCGGCAAGCCCAACGGGTTGCCGCGAGCGTTGGAGCGCACGCTGGAAGGACTGGAGGCGAAGGCCGCGGCGGTCGCGCAGGCAGCGTTCCTGGAGCGTTTCCACGCTCTTGTGGGAAAGTGAACCCCGCCGCTTTTTTTGGACGCACGGGCGCCGTAGGAGCGTCGCCTCGAGCCGCGGGAAACTAGATCTGGGGGAAACAAGAGAAGCCATGACAGCCACAACGACAACCGGGCAAGACCGCGCAACGAAGCCGCAGCGCCAGCACGGCACCATCCATGTCTGTCCGCTGAGCGCAGTGCCGGACGTGGTCGCAGGCTGCAACGCCTCTCACCTCATCACCTGCCTGCAGGACGAGATCATGGTGGAAACGCCCGCCCTGATCAGGCCCGAGCTGCACGTGCGCCTTCATGTCGATGACATCAACCAGCCGCTGCCCGGCCACGTCGCCCCCAACGCGGAGCACATCGACAAGCTGCTGGAGTTCGCGCTCGCCTGGGGCGGGCAAGGTCCCATGGTCATCCACTGCTGGGCCGGCATCAGCCGCTCGACCGCCGCTGCGCTGATCTCGCTCGCGGCCCTCAACCCCGAAACACCCGAGGTGCTGATCGCCCAGCGGCTGCGGGAGGCTTCACCCACTGCCTATCCCAACCGGCTGATGATCCGCCTGGCCGATGCAGCCTTGGGCCGCAGGGGCCGCATCCTCGAAGCCGTGGAGTTGATCGGCCGCGGCGTTGTCGCCGGTGAGGCGCGGCCGTTCTCGCTTCCTGCGGACCTTTCTGATCTGCGCCACGCCTAGCTGGGCCGCGGCTCGGCTTTTCCGTCTCCGGCGGCCGAAAATTGCCACGATCAAGGTTTAGCGCCTAACACCTTGATTTCCGGAGAGCATCAGAGGCCTTCATGACATCGACGGTGCGTCAGAAGGGGGGCGCGCTGAAACTAGAGGATTCATCGTCCTCTGGGCAGTGGGCGATAGCGGCTGGCGGGCCGGTCGCGCTGGCGCTCGACTGCGCGGTGCTGGCCGTGCGCGCAGGCGAGCCAGTGGTGGCGGTCGTGCCGGCCGAGCGCGGCGGGGACGATTTTCTTCCCAGCGGTCCGTTCCTGCCGGGCAAGCACGGGGCGCTCGACGGCAGCATTCGCTCCTGTGTCCAAGCCCAGACCGGCGTCGAGATGGGTTTCCTGGAGCAGCTCTGCGCATTCGGGGCGCGCCCCGGCGGCCAGTCCGGCTCGGCGGCTGCCGGCCCGGCGCCCGTTGTCACGGTCAGCTATCTCGCACTGGTTGGCCCGCGCCAGTGCAGCGACCGCACGCGCGCCGCCTGGCGTAGCTGGTATTCGCTCCTGCCCTGGGAGGACTGGCGCCAAGGCAAGCCGGAGTGCCTGACCGACATCGAGGCGCGGCTGGAGGCGTGGGCCGACGAGGACCGCGCATCGAGTGACATGCGCTCGATACCGGACCGCAAACAGCGCCTCAGGATCGCCTTTGGCAACGGCGGCACCGGTTGGGACGAGGAGAAGGTGCTCGAGCGCTATGAGCTGCTGACCGAGGCTGGCATCGTCGCCAGCAGCCAGCACGAGGGGAGCGGTGCGACCCAGCGGCTTCCAAGACTCTGGCACGTCCTGCTGGGGGACCAGTCGCTGGTGCTGGCGCGTGCCGTCGGGCAGCTGCGCCGTGCCGTCAAGTCGCGCCCCGTGGTGTTCGAGCTCATGCCCGAGGAGTTCACGCTGTTCGAGCTGCAGAAGACGGTGGAAGCGATCCTGGGCCCGCACCTGCACAAGCAGAACTTCCGGCGCCTGATCGAGGGATGCGGCCTCGTCGAGCCCACAGGCGGCCTGCGGCTGCGTACGGGCGGCCGCCCGGCGCAGCTCTTCCGCTTCAGGCACGATGTCATCTACGAGCGCGCCTCTCCAGGCGTCAGGCTGAAGCCGGCGCGGCTGTAGCCTGTAGGTTGGGTCGAGCGCGAGCGATGACCCAAATGGTCGGTGACATGCTCTTGATTGTGTTGGGTCTGCGCTTCCCTTGACCCCAACCTACGCTGTCCTCGGCATATCACGCCGTATGCGGTGCCTGGCGCTCGGAGCCGTCGCCGCGCTTTGCCCTGATGGCGGCCTGCGCCGCAGCCAGGCGCGCAACCGGCACACGGAAAGCCGAGCAGGAGACATAGTCGAGGCCGGCCTTGTGGCAGAAGGCGATCGAGTCCGGATCGCCGCCGTGCTCGCCGCAGATGCCGACCTTGAGGCCGGGCCGCGCCTTGCGGCCGCGCTCGGTGCCGATGCTGATCAGCTCGCCGACGCCGTCGCGGTCGATCGAGACGAACGGGTCGGTCTCGAAGATCGCGCGCTCGGCGTAGTTGGCAAGGATCGGCCCGGCATCGTCGCGCGACAGCCCCAGGCACGTCTGCGTGAGATCGTTGGTGCCGAACGAGAAGAACTGGGCGCCGGCCTCGCCCTCGGCGATCTCGGCCGCCTTCAGGGCCGCGCGCGGCAGCTCGATCATGGTGCCGATTTGGTAGTCGAGCCTGCCGCCGGTCTCCTTGGCCACGGCGTCTGCCGTCTTGACGATCACCTCGCGCAGGATGTCGAACTCGCCGCGATAGGCGATGAGCGGCACCATCACCTCCGGCATGACCGGCTTGCCGGTCTTGCGGCCGGCATTGACCGCCGCCTCGAAGATGGCACGCGCTTGCATCTCGGTGATCTCGGGATAGCGGATGGCGAGCCGGCAGCCGCGGAAGCCGAGCATGGGGTTGAACTCGTGCAGCTCGGCAACGCGCCCTTGCAGCTTGGCCAGCGGCACACCCAGTGCCCTGGCCACCGCCGAAGCCTCCTTCTCCTCGTGCGGCAGGAACTCGTGCAGCGGCGGGTCGAGCAGGCGGATCGTCACGGGCAGACCAGCCATGATCTCGAACAGCGCCTCGAAGTCGGCCCGCTGCATGGGCAGCATCTTGGCGAGCGCCTTGCGGCGGCCGGCCTCGTCGTCGGCGCAGATCATCTCGCGCATGGCGAGGATGCGGCTCTCCTCGAAGAACATGTGCTCGGTGCGGCAGAGCCCGATGCCCTCCGCGCCGAACTCGCGCGCTTGGCGCGCCTCGCGGGGCGTGTCGGCGTTGGCGCGCACGCCGAGCTCCCGCGCCTTGTCGGCCCACCCCATGATGATGGCGAAATCGCCCGACAGCTCCGGCTGGCGCATCTTGACCCGGCCCTTGAGCACCTCGCCCTTGCCGCCGTCGATGGTGATGACGTCACCCTTCTTGAGTGTCTCGCGGCCGGCCGTCACGGTGCCGGCCTTGTAGTCGATGCGCAGCGTCCCCGCCCCGCACACGCACGGCCGCCCCATGCCGCGCGCAACGACTGCGGCGTGACTGGTCATGCCGCCGCGTGCGGTGAGGATGCCGGCGGCAGCATGCATGCCGTGGATGTCCTCCGGGCTGGTCTCGACGCGCACCAAAATGACCTCGCGGCCTTGGGCCTTGAACGCCTCGGCCTCGTCGGCATCGAACACGATCTCGCCCGAAGCCGCCCCCGGCGATGCCGGCAGACCCATGGCGATCACGTGTTTTTCAGCGTCGGGGGCGATGGTGGGGTGCAGGAGCTGATCGAGTGCTGCCGCATCGACGCGCAGCACCGCCTCCTCCTCGTCGATCAGGCCTTCCTTGACGAGGTCGGTGGCAATTCTGAGCGCCGCCTTGGTGGTGCGCTTGCCCGACCGCGTCTGCAGCAGCCAGAGCTTGCCTTGCTGGATGGTGAACTCGATGTCCTGCATGTCGCGGTAGCGCCGCTCCAGTTCAGAGAACACCTTCTTGAGCTCGCCGAACGTGCCCGGCATCAGCATCTCGAGCGAGGGTAGCGTCTCGCCAGCTTCCGCGCGGGCGGCCTCCGTGAGCGGCTGGGGCGTGCGCGTACCGGCGACCACGTCCTCGCCCTGCGCGTTGACCAGGAATTCGCCGTAGACCTCGCGCGCCCCGGTCGAAGGATTGCGGGTGAAGGCCACGCCGGTGGCCGAGCTTTGCCCCAGGTTGCCGAACACCATGGCCTGCACGTTGACGGCCGTGCCCCAACCGTCGGGGATCGCGTGCAGGCGGCGGTAGGTCTTGGCGCGATCGTTGTGCCAGGAGCCGAACACGGCGCTGATGGCGCCCCACAGCTGCTCGGCGGTGTCCTGAGGGAACGGCTTGCCGGTCTCGCGCTTCACCGCTTCCAGGTATTCGCCGATCACGTCCTGCCAGTCGTCCGCCTTGAGATCGGTGTCGAGCGAGTGGCCGTTGAGGTTCTTGTGGTTGTCGAGGATGTCCTCGAACACGCCGTGGTCGACGCCCATCACCACGTCGGCATACATCTGGATGAAGCGACGATAGCTGTCGTAGGCGAAGCGCGCATCGCCGGACCTGGCCGCCAGCCCTTTTACGGTTCGATCGTTGAGGCCGAGATTGAGAATGGTGTCCATCATGCCCGGCATCGACGCGCGCGCGCCCGAGCGCACCGACACCAGCAGCGGCTGTGTCGACATCGCCGAACCTGGCACCCACCGCCCTGCCGATCTCGGCCAGCGCCGCCTCAGCCTCGCCCTCGAGGTCCTCGGGCAGCGTGCGGCCGTTGGCATAGAAGGCGGAGCAGACCTCCGTGGTGATGGTGAAGCCGGGCGGCACCGGCAACCCCAGGCTTGCCATCTCGGCCAGATTGGCGCCCTTGCCCCCCAGCAGATCCTTCATGTCCGCGGCGCCGTCGCTTCTGCCGGCACCGAACATATACACGCGCTTGCTCGAGACTTGCGTCGGCCGATAGCTGGGGTTCTGCATATCGATGGCTCCGGCAGTGACGTGATCGCGCAGCACTTGGCAGCTGTGACGGGCAGCGCCCCTTATCAGGTGCGGGCGCTGCGGAAAAGACGGGTGGTACTGAAAAGCCTGCATCACGTTACCAGTTCCCTGTCTCGTGCGTACATGGGGGATGCGAACATGGGGGATGCGAAAACGACGCATGAGCGCACTCCGTTGACAGGGAGGCGATGAGCTTCGCTATCTTGTGCCGCAACCCCCGCCAGGTCAGCTTCAGAGGTATCCGATGAGCACTCTTCTCCCCAAAGTCCTCAAGGCCCTCGATGAGACACGCGAGCAGGCCATCGAGCGCCTGTTCGAGCTGATCCGCATCCCCAGCGTATCCACCGACCCTGCCTACAAGCCCAAGTGCCTGGAGGCTGCGGAATGGTGCGCGCGCACGCTCCGCGAGCTTGATTTCGACGCCAAGGTGGTGCCGACCACGGGGCACCCGATGGTGGTTGCACACGACAAGGCAAAGCCTCTCAACGGCGGCCCGCACGTGCTCTTCTACGGCCACTACGACGTGCAGCCCCCGGACCCACTGGAGCTGTGGAAGACGCCGCCCTTCGAGCCTCGCATCGCCACCGAGAAGGCCAACGGCAAGGTGATCGTTGCCCGCGGTGCTGAGGACAACAAGGGCCAGCTGATGACCTTCCTCGAAGCCGTCAGGGCCTGGAAGACCGTTGCCGGCCGGTGCCCGATCGCCATCTCGCGTCCTGATCGAGGGCGAGGAGGAGTGCGGCTCGCCGTCGCTGCCTGGCTTCCTCGCCAAGCATGGCAAGGAGGTGACCCGCGACCTCGCGCTCGTCTGCGACACGGGCCAATGGGACAAGGACACGCCCGCCATCTCCACGCAGCTCAGGGGCCTTGCCGCCACCGAGGTCGTCGTGACGGGGCCTGACCGCGATCTGCACTCGGGCAACTTCGGCGGCCCGGCCATGAACCCGATCCGCGCGCTTGCGGGCGTCATGGGCCAGATGCACGACGCCAAGGGCCGCGTGCGCGTCCCGGGCTTCTACGACGGCATCAGGAAGCCGTCGGCCAAGCAGCTCCAGCAGTGGGCGGGTCTCGGCTTCTCTGCCAAAGCGTACCTCGGCAGCGTCGGCCTGAGCGACCCGGCAGGCGAGGACAAGTACAGCGCGCTCGAGCAGCTGTGGGCGCGCCCGACCCTGGAGTTCAACGGCATTACGGGCGGCTACCAGGGGGTGGGCACCAAGACGGTGATCCCGTCGCAGGCGTCGGTAAAGATCACCTGCAGGCTGGTGCCGGGCCAGAACCCCGAGAAGATACTCAAGAACCTGGAGCGGTTTGTGCGCGAGAAGCTGCCCAAGGATTGCCGCGCGGAGTTCAAGGGCCGCGCCGGATCTGCGGCGATCGCTTTCGATGCAAAGGCGCCATTCATCGTCCGGGCCGCCGAGGCGCTTCGGGAAGAATGGGGCCGCGGCGCCGCCTTGGTCGGCGTGGGCGGCTCGATCCCCATCGTTACGTCCTTCAAGGACGCGCTCGGCATGGACAGCCTGCTGGTCGGCTTCGGGCTCGCCGACGACCGCATTCATTCACCCAACGAGAAGTACAACCTGTCCTCCTTCCACAAAGGCGCCCGCAGCTGGGCCAGGATCCTGGACCAAGCTGTCGGCATAGCCCTGCCGCCCAAGGCGCTTGTCGTTCAAGCGCGAACCGATATTGTGGCGCTGCGCGAGCATAGGCTCGAGCGACAGTGTCGTATCGGTCTTGGGGTGATGAAAGTTCGAATTTTCAGGCTCTTGGCAGCGCTTGCTGTTCTCGCGATGATCGCTGATGCCGCGCTGGCGCAGCGCTATCGCGACGATGACCGCTATGGCAAGGGCGAGCATCGGGCCGGCGAGTTCGACTACTATGTTCTGGCCCTGTCCTGGAGCCCCACCTACTGCGCCGAGCGCACGAGCAAGGGCTACGAGCCGCAATGCGATGCGCGTAGCGAGCGCCCGTATGCCTTCGTGCTGCACGGCTTGTGGCCGCAGCACGAGCGCGGCTGGCCGCAGGACTGCCGTGCTCCCGATCGCGGCTGGGTGCCGGGGCCCGTGGCCGACCGCATGCTCGACATCATGCCAAGCAAGCGGCTCGTCTTCCATGAGTACCGCAAGCACGGGACCTGCTCTGGGCTTGGGCGTCGACGCCTACTTTGGCTTGGCCCGGCAGCTCTACGAAAAGGTGCGCATCCCTCAGCGGTACGTGCGATCTGACCGACGATCGGCTGCTCGTCGGGCCGGGCGAGCTCATCGGCGAGTTTCTCGACGCAAACCCGGGGCTCCGCCCCGACATGATCGCAGTCCAGTGCGGCGGATCGGGCAGCCGGCTCAAGGAAATCCGCATCTGCTTCACCAAGAGCGGCAGTTTCCGCGCCTGCGGGCCAAATGAGAACCAGCGGCGGCTTTGCTCGGCCGATCGCATGTATGTGCCGCCGGTGCGCCATAGCCCTGGAAACAAAGACATCGGCCCGTCTCCCGGTCCACCGCGCGAGATCGTCCCTCTTCCCAAGTAGCGGCGCCCGCGCAGCCTGTGGAAATCGGGGGTAACTTGCCCTCACGTGCAGAGCTGCCGCCCACTTGCCTTATTGTGCTTGTGCGCCGCTTGAGCCGAGCCTGACAAGCGCAGCGGCTGCGGGGTGAAAATGCTGCACGGAGCCTGGCAAGATCGGCAATCGACCGTTCCTGGCCACGTCACGCGAGATGGCGGCCGCGTGGCCGGGCTTTCAGCGGTCGGCCGCCGCTCCATGCCGCGGACCCGAAACACAAGCTGGGCGTTCCGACTGGCGTTCGCCTTGCTGGCCGGATCGATGCTGGTTGCACTCACTCAGCTCTCGACCCTCGAGCCGCAAGGCGACTCAGTCCAGGCGCCCGCCATCGCACCGGCGATATATCGCCCCGCCGGGGAACGCGGCGGCTGTACGCAGGCCCCCATAGATCGCGCGAGCGGACAGACGACGCCGGTCGAGTGCCATACGATGGTGCCGGCGAAGCCCGCTGGCCGCGGATAGCACCAGTCCGACACGGCCCTTCGGCGAGCGCGCAGACCTTCAAAAAGCATTCGGGCCCGCAAGCGGGCCCGAACTCATTCCGGTGAAGTTCAGACGTATCAGTAGGTGAACTTGAGCGTCGCCACGAACCGCTCCTCGCACTGGAAGGTCGCACCGCTACAGAAAGCGCTGCCGCCAGCGTTGTCGCCCAGGTTCGTGTCCCAGTAGCGCAGGTCGAGCGACCACTTCTCGAGGAAGCCGAATGTCACGCCAGCATTCCAGTACAGATAGCTGTCGTCGCCGTTGCCAACTCGGGCGCTGTATCCGGCATCATCACCGGCCTGATAGCCGATCAGGGCGCTGAGCGTTGGCGTGAACATGCCGAACTTCGGCAGGGCCTGCGCGAATGCTGCCTTCGATCGTCCAGACGTTACCCGTCTCGTACTGATAGTCGGGCGAGAAGAACACCGTTACGCCGACGCGTGCCGTCCTTCCACACTTCCGCGCTGCCGCCGACCTTCAGCTCAAGGTAGTTGTTGTTGAACCCGGTGAATTCGACCGAGCTGGGATAGGTGTAGTAGATGATGCCCAGATCCCAAGTGATATGGCCGGTCTTCGGCTTGAAGCCCGGCATACCAGTCCATCTCGATATTGGCGACTGCACTGCCGAGCCCGAACTGCCCCAGTCGAGGTTGGAGGCCCAGACACCGGCGTAGAACAAGCCGCAGGTCGCATCGAAGCCGCCCTGCACGGCCGGCCCCTCGGCCGTCTGCGACACGCCGCGGAAGACGTACTCGGTGGCCAGCGCCAACGTTAGCCGAGAAGCTGCAGGCGCGCGAGGCGGAGGAGGCGGCGGAGCCGCAACGGCGCGCTTTCTGTTCATGCCGTCCGCGAGAGCGGAGCCGGCGAGCAAGGCCGTGCCCAGAACCGCCGCCGCGGTCAGGCCAGCAAATTTGTGCGATCCGAAGTGTCATTGTGGCTTCCCTACTGATTCGTCTGCATTTAAGCTATTGTGCATGAGCCACGGAGTCGCAATCGGAATCCGCACCACCCGTAGGTAGCAGACGGCGAGCCGTGCTGAGGCAGGCAACACTATGGTCCCCATCAGCAACTTAATGGCATCCAATTGCCTAATTCTGAAGCGGCCACCAAAACTGCATTTGCCCGAAATGTAGGCAATTCGGGTTCTTCGTAAGCTGCGCGCTGCAGGCTAGTTGCAGCCGGCATCGGGCCCAATGTTAGACTTGTGCAGCCACCTGTAACCCCTTCGGCCACCCAGGAAGACGCAATGGCAACAGCCCGCACCCGACCGCCCTCGTCACCGGCGCAGCCCGAAGCGCATCGGGCGAACCCTGGCGCTCGATCTGGCGGCCCAGGGCTGGCGCGTGGGCCTGCACTGCCACCATTCCGTTGCGGAGGCCGAGCGGCTGGCCGCCGAGATCGAGGCCATCCGGAGGCCGCGCCGCCGTGCTCCGTGCCGACCTGGCCAATGCGGCTTCGGTGGAAGGCCTGGTGGGCCAGTGCACGGGGCGTCTCGGCGCCCCGACATGCCTGATCAACAACGCATCGATGTTCGTCTATGACGACATCGCAAGGCTCAACCCGCAGACCTGGGATGCTCAGCTGGCCGTAAATCTCAAGGCTCCGGTATTCCTGGCCAAGGCGTTTGCCGCCTCGTTGCCCGCCGGCGTCGGTGGCAACATCATCAACATGATCGACCAGCGCGTGTGGAAACCGACGCCGCATTTCTTCTCCTACGCCGCCTCCAAGGCCGCTCTTTGGAGCGCAACCCGCACGCTGGCACAGGCGCTGGCGCCGCGCATACGCGTCAATGCCATCGGCCCCGGGCCGGTATTGCCAAGCGCGCACCAAACCGAAGAGGAGTTCCGCTTCCAGTGCGAAGCCACGATCCTGAAGCGCGGCACGACACCGGAGGAGATCTGCCACGCCGTCCGTTTCATCCTTGACGCCCCTGCAATGACGGGACAGATGATCGCCCTGGACGGAGGCCAGCATCTGGCGTGGGAAACACCTGATGTGAGGCGCGCTCCGCGCGGCTGATGCCCGGCATGAGCACCGACCAAAGCCTTCAACCGGAGCATGCGGCCGCCGCATCCGCGCAGAATTGGACGCGCGGTAACCGGCGCGTGTTCGTGCGCGATCTCGAGGTCGTCGCCAGCGTCGGCGTGC
Organism: uncultured Alphaproteobacteria bacterium; assembly: GCA_963756735.1. GTDB lineage: Bacteria > Pseudomonadota > Alphaproteobacteria > Rhizobiales > Hyphomicrobiaceae > AWTP1-13. The sequence continues at coordinate 21,959 of CAVWOY010000013.1, read as the reverse complement.
TGGAGCACGAGAAGCGCTACGAGCAGCGCATCGTCGTCTCGGCAGACCTGTTCGTGCGCGACGACTACGACGGCAAATCCGACCGCCTGAGCGACGTTGTCGACTACGGCAAGGTCGTCGATGGCATTGTGCGGCTGGTGCAAAGCGAGCATGTCAATCTGATCGAGACTCTGGCCGAGCGCATTGCCGATCAGTGCCTCGCCGACGGTCGGGTCCTCAGTGTACGCGTGCGCATCGCCAAGCCGGACGTGCTGGATTCCTGCCGCTCGGTCGGCATCGAGATCGAACGGCACCGTCCAGCGGCCGCCTAGCGAAAGGCCTTGCAAGGGCAACCTAGTGCTTTGCCACACGTACGCCACGGATCGCCCCAACTCGCGCCGCAAAGCGCAGTGAACACTATTTGCTGGTGGTTTGATCCGCTTCGAACAGGACCTCCCCGCGCAAGTGGGGGCCGCCGCTCAGGGGGAATGCCCGCCAGGGGAACGCGGGTGGGATGACTTCGATAGGGACAGCCACCAGCCGACGCGGAACGCTAACGGCCCTTTAATGATGAAGGGCCTATCAACGAATGTGCTTGGACGCGCAATGAGCATGAAGACCGGGTGGATAGTCCATGCTTCGTAAGCTACGAGCGTCGTTGCTATTTGCCTTGGTCACCGCTCCGATCGTGACGGCCGCCCCGGCATTCGCGGACCTGCCCGACATCCTGTCGGGGCCGAAGAACAAAGTGCCGGACTGCGTCACCCCGGGGCGCCTGATGGCCTACGTCAGAAGCCGCAACCCCAAGCTCGACCCCCGATACGATGCGATCGCCACGCACTACATGCGGCAGGGCGAAGCGCTCGGCCTGCGATGGGATTTCGCCTTCTATCAGATGATCGTCGAGACTGGCGCGCTGAGCTACTGGCGTGGCAGCCGCGCCGGAGACGTGAAGGCGTCGCAGAACAACTTCGCCGGGCTTGGTGCAACGGGCAAAGGCGAGCGGGGCGAGAGCTTCGCGGATATCGAAACGGGTGTGCGAGCGCATCTGGAGCACCTGATGCTCTACGCTGGCCGTCCCGTCGACAATCCCGTCGCACAGCGCACGCGCAATGTGCGCGACTGGGGCGTGCTGACCTCGTGGCAGCAAACCTTCACGAGGCCGCATCAATTTCAAGGATATGTCGTCGAGGTGGGCGCAATCCAAGACGTACGCGAGCTTGCTCCAGCAAGTGGCTGATCGCTTCCAGGAAGAGGTGTGCGGCAGACCAGACCCCCAGCCTGAGCTTCTCCAGGAAGCCCGCCAGGGAGCCGTCAAGACCGCTGTCATGCCGCCCGCACCCAAGGCCGAAGTCGTGGAGCCGCGGCGTCCTTCCGGCCAAGAGCTTGCCCAGCAAGCTATCGAGCAGGCAAAGGCACAAGGCGGCGATGGCAGAAGATTTGCCCTGGGCGCCCAGACACCCTTGGCGCCTGCGGCTCCTCCACCGACCGTACCCGTCGCGTCGGCCGCACCCGTTGCACCGGCCGCACCCTTCAAGGTGTTGAACCCGGTCGCCCAGCAAGCGCCGCAACCGAGCGCCGAGCCGCCACCTGCAAAGCTCCCCACTGCCGGTCCCAAGACGACAGGCCCTGACGCAAAGGCGGCCACAGCTGCTCCCGCTGCCCCGACCAAGGGCGCAGCCCCGGAAAAAGGCCAAGTCCGGACTGCGTTCGCAGCGCCAGCCGGCAAGGCCGCCGTGGTGCCCGAGACAGCCACGCCGCCAGCGGCCAACCAGCGGTGCCGCGTATGGACGGCGAGCTATGGCGGTCAAAAGGCCATGATCATCCAGTCCGTGATCGACCAAGTGGTCAATTTCACAGTGCTGGATGTCAACGAGGGGTCGGCAACGCGTGAGGCCGAAGCCTTTATCTCGGCGTACGCGAAGAACGGCAAAATCGCCGGCATGTACGGCAGCCAGGCCCTCGCCCTCGACAAGGCTTTCGAGCTTTGCCCGGAAGGCTGATAGGCTAGCGACAATCCGCGCAGGCCCGCCCGTACAGGGCTCATGGCGGAGTTTGTCGTCTCAACCCGCAGCTTTCACCCCTGCTTCGCCTTGGCACTGCCTTTTCAGGGCTTTCCACTGCGCCCCAGCAGACCCGGCGCCCACCCGTAACGGACCATCCCATGCGACACGGCAGAACATTCCGCGCGAGCGCGCTCGCGGCGCTTGTCGCGGCTGGCCTGACACCGGCCCTCGCGCACTCGCCCTATCCTCCACCCAATCCACCCAACTGCCGCAATACCGGCACGTTCGAGGGATGGCTCGAAGGCTTTCGCAAGGAGGCGCTGGCCAACGGCATCTCGCGGGCGACCGTGGAGAGCGCCCTGGGCGGGATCACCTTGGACCCGAGCGTGATCTCGCGCGACCGCAAGCAGGGCTTCTTCGCGCAAAGCTTTCTCGCATTCTCAGGCAAGCTCATATCGCAGAACCGCATTCAGGCCGGCATTGCCAGGCTCAAGCAGAACCGTGAGCTGTTCGCGCGGGTCGAGAAGCAATACGGCGTGCCCGGTCCCGTGATCGCCGCGTTCTGGGCGCTGGAGAGCGACTACGGCGCGGTGATCGGCAACTATCCGGTGCTGCGCGCGCTGGCGACGCTCGCCTACGATTGCCGCCGCCCCGTGATGTTCCGCACCGAGCTGATGGAGGCACTGCGCATCATCGATCGCGGCGACCTGACGCCGGCAGACATGGTCGGCGCGTGGGCCGGAGAGCTGGGCCAGACGCAATTCCTGCCGTCGCACTACTTCAAGCACGCGGTGGACTTCGATGGCGACGGCCGGCGCAATCTGATGACCAGCGTGCCGGACGTCATCGCCTCGTCCGCCAATTTCCTCGTCGAGCTCGGCTGGCAGCGCGACCAGCCCTGGCTGCAGGAGGTGCGCGTGCCGGCCAACCTGCCCTGGGACCAGGCCGATCTCAGCATTCAGCATCCGCGCTCCAAGTGGGCGGGCTGGGGCGTGAAGCTGACGGACGGCAGGCCGCTGCCAGCCGATGCCATGCCAGCATCGTTGCTGCTGCCGATGGGGCGCCACGGTCCGGCGTTTCTCGGCTACGAGAACTTCCAAGTGTACGTGAAGTGGAACCAGTCGTTGAACTACTGCATCACCGCAGCGTACCTGGCGACACGCCTCGACGGCGCGCCGGCCATGAGCCGGGGCAACCAGGAAGTGCCCGATCTCGGCATCGAGCAGGTGAAGGAGCTGCAGCAGCTTCTGGCGCGCCGCGGCTGGGAAGTGGGCGAGATCGACGGCAAGATCGGTGCCGCAACGCGCGCCAGCGTGAGGGCGGCGCAGATGAAATTCGGCCTGCCCGCCGACTCCTACCCCACGCCCGAGCTCATCGACCGCCTGCGCGCGCAGCGCTAGGCGCCTCGTCCGTGGTCTCGACCTCGGGCTCCGTGGGCTTTGCCCCCAGCCCGGGGAAAAACTGCCTCTCGATCTCGTGGACGGGCAGCGGTCTGCTGAAGAGGAAGCCCTGCATCTCGGTGCAGCCCTCGGAGGCCACCAGGTCACGCTGCACTTGGGTCTCTACGCCTTCGGCAGTCGTCTCCATACCAAGGCCCTTGGCCAGCGCCGCCATGGCCCGGACGATGTTGAGCGAGCCTACGCCCTCGCTGATGTCCTTGACGAAGGAGCGGTCGATCTTGATGCGGTCGAAGGGGAAGCCCTGGAGGTAGCTGAGGCTCGAGTAGCCGGTGCCGAAGTCGTCCATGGCAATGCCGACCCCGAGCTCACGCAGCTGGTACAGCGTGGAGAAGGTGGCTTCGCTGTCCTGCAGCAGCGTGGTCTCGGTGATCTCCAGCTCCAGGCGCCGCGGCGGCAGGCCGGAGGCGGCCAAGGCATTGACGACAGTCTGCACGAGGCCGGGGCTGCGAAACTGGGCGGGCGACAGGTTGACGGCGATCTTGACGTCCTCGGGCCAGCGCGCGGCGGTTACGCACGCCTGCCGGATCACCCACTCGCCCAATGCGACGATGAAGCCGATCTCTTCCGCCAGCGGGATGAACTGACCCGGCGAAATGAGCCCGCGCTCGGGATGTCGCCAGCGCAGCAGCGCCTCCAACCCGCTGACCTTGTTGGTCTGCAGATTGACGATCGGTTGGTAGAACAGCTCGAACTGGCCCGCCACCAGCGCCTTGCGCATGTCGTTTTCCAGGGCGCGCCGCTCTTGGATCTGCGCGTCCATGCCAGGCTCGAAGAAGCAGAATGCGCCTCGCCCATCGCCCTTGGCACGGTACAGCGCCAGATCGGCATTGCGCATCAGCTGATCGGTGGAGACTCCGTCGGTCGGCCCCACGGCGATGCCGATGCTGGCACCAATGACCACATGCTGGCCATCGATCTCGTAGGGCTGGCGCACCACGTCGATCACCCGCCGCGCCAGCACGGCCGCATCGGCCGGCTGATCGATCGATGCCTGTAGGATGGCGAACTCGTCACCGCCCATGCGCGCGACGATATCCGTCTCGCGCACCAGGGTGCGGAGGCGCTCCGAGACATCCTTCAGCAGCTTGTCGCCCGCGGCATGGCCGAGCGTATCGTTGACATTCTTGAAGTGATCGAGGTCCAGCAGGTGCGCGGCCACCATCTCGCCGCGCCGTGCGCGCTGCAGGGCATGCTCGAGCCGCTCGTTGAAAAGCACACGGTTGGGCAATCCGGTCAAAGCATCGTGCAGCGCCATGTGCACGATCTTGGCCTCCGAGCGGCGCTGTTCCGTGATGTCCTGGTGCGTGGTGACCGTGCAGCCGCCATCGATTGGCTTGGCCGACACCGCGACGTAGCGCCCGTCGTGGAGCCGTGTCGTGTACTGGCAGCCACCCGTGCTGCTGATACGGCTGAGCATGCCCTCCAAGACTTCGTCGGCGCTCTTGCCTGGCAGCTCGCCCTTGGCGATGCGGTGCTCGATGATCTCGCGCAGGTGGGTGCCGGGCTTCACCTGATCCGCTGTCAAGTTGTAGAGCTCTGCGTAGCGATCGTTGGCGATGACGACGCGCAGATCGGCGTCGAACATGGCAAGGCCCTGCACCATGTTGTTGAGGGCCGCGTCGAGCTGGACGTTTTGCGCCCGCAGCTTTTCCTCGTGCGCCTTGAGCAGGAGATGCTGTTGCTCTAGCTGAGCGTTGAGCTTCTGGCGCTCGGTGATATCCTCGTGCGTGACAACCCGGCCGCCATCCGCCTTCTGTCCGCGACAGACGCTGATGATGCGGCCATCCGCAAGCTCCTGAATCCGCGACGACTTCTTGCCGAAACTGCTGGCCCAGCTGGCGACGAACTGCTCGGTGTCCTTGACGTGGTAGAAGCCGTTCGCCATGCGGTAGTCGAAGATCTGGCGCACGGTAGTTCCGGGTCTTATCTGCTCCGCGGTCAGGCCGTACATGTCCGCGTAGAGCTGGTTGCACACGATGAGGCGCTGCTCGCCATCGAACATGGCAAGCCCCTGAGACATGTTGTTTATGGCGGCGTCCAGCTGCTCGTTTTGCGTCTTTAGCGCCTCCTCGCGCTGCTTGAGCAGATCGTTCTGCACCTCGAGCCGCGCCGCGAGCTGCTCCCACTCGGTAAGGTCATCGAGGGCGCAAACGATGCCCCGCACCGATCCGTCCCGATCGCGCAAGGCCGCCGATGAGAAGCTCACGTCCACCAGCGATCCGTCCTTGCGCCGACGCACCACGCGCACGTCGCGCAGCGTCTCTCCCGCCAGTGCGCGCTCGAACAACTGGTCAGCTTCCTCCTTGCCTTCCGGCGGCACCAGCTTCATGGGCTGGCCTACGGTCTCCTCCGCGGAGTAGCCGAAGATTAGCTCCGCACCGCGGCTCCAAAGCATGACACGCCGGTCGGCGGCCAGGCAGACGATGGCCGCGGGCACGGCGTCGAAGATGGCGCCCAGCGTTTCCTTGGCCTCACGCTCGGTCTCCTGCAACCGCCTGCGCTCGGTAATGTCCTCGTGTATCGCAATCCAACCGCCGCCTGGCGTCGGCCGCCGCGACACCATGACGAAACGCCCGCCGCTCAGACGGTGGGTCTTGACCGTTGCCCGCGTCACCTCGCCCAGCAGCTCGGTGCGATAGGCTTGAGGGTCGGGCCCGGCATAGATGCCGGCGGCTATCTCATGCTCCACCAGCTTGCCGACGAAAGTGCCGGGCTTCGTCAGCTCGGCCGGCAAGCCATACATGTCGGCATAGCGCTTGTTGCACACGACCAATCGCTGGTCGGCATTCACCATGCACAATCCGTGCGACAAGCTGGCGAGCGCAACGTCGAACAGAATGTTCTGGCTGCTGAGCTCGGCCTCGCGCTCCAGCAGGGCTTGATGCCTCTGGCGCAGGTCGACCTCGGCGTCACGAGAAGACAGAGCAGCCGTCAGTGTAGCTGCGCGCGCGGCCAGCATCATGAGTGCGGTGGTGCAGGCAACCACGGTGGTGAGCATCGACCCGCTGATGCTGGACGTCGAGACAAGAATGTAGGGGTCAGGAGTAACCGAGATGGCGCCGACCGCGACGAAGTGCAGGCTGCAGATCGCGATGGTGAGCAGCCCGGAGGCGAACCAAAGCCCCAGTCTGCCGCTCACCTGGCGATGGACCACGAACATGGCGGAGCACAAGGCCACGGCGACCACGTGTATCGGCACCGCGAGCAATGGAGGGCGTGCAGCGTCGCGGGTACGTCGAGCGCCCACGTCCCGATCATGTGCGTGAGCACCAGGCCCAGACCGACGATGGCGCCGCCCGCCGCCGCCTGCATGCGGCCGCCAGCCAAGGCAATGCCATAGCCTAGGGTCGCGGCGGCAACCGCCGCCAGCAGAGCCGATGCAACGAGGATAGTGACGTAGCTGGTTGGCACGCCCCACGCGAAGGCGCGGATGGTCAGGAAGTGAGTGGCCCAGATGCCGACCGCGGCGCTGGCACCAGCCAAAAGCTGCCAGCCCAGGCGCTTGATGCCGGCAAAGTCGCGGGCGTATGTCCAGGTGTGCAGGGAGGTGGTGCTCGCCGCAGCCGCGATCAGGACGGCGAACAGGGCCACCCGCCAGTCGACCGAAGCAATGAGTACTCGGAACACGCGAACCCCCGGCAACTACACGGGAAGCAGTATCACGCGATGGCCAATACTTGGTTAATGGAATAAATCCCGATACAACGGTATATTTTACCAATCATTGGCAAATTAAAATGCAAATAATACTTGCAGATACCTCGGCGAAGTCATCCCGCGCTGGCAACACCGCCCAAGCTTGCGAGACTTCAAGTCCTGTCCGCATCCGCCACAACCGCTGCCCCTGGACCTGTGCCGGGCGGGAGACTAATTGAAATGCCATGCCCCTTAAAAACTCCCGCGAGGCGCCCGCAGGGCGCGTGCCGACGCGTGGGGAGGCCCCCACGGGACCGGCAGTCATCTCCCGGTACCTGAAGACGTTGCCCAGCTCGCCAGGCGTCTATCGCATGCTGGATGCCGAGGGCGATGTCATCTACGTGGGCAAGGCGCGCAACTTAAAGTCGCGCGTTACAAATTATGCACGCACTGGTAGCCATACGAACCGCATCACGCGGATGATTGCGAACACGGCGGCCATGGAGTTCGTGAGCGTCCGCACGGAAGCCGAGGCGCTGCTGCTGGAAGCCAACCTGATCAAGCGCTTCCGGCCGCGCTACAACGTGCTGCTCAGGGACGACAAGTCGTTCCCGTTCATCCTGCTGGCGCGCGACCATCGGGCGCCGCAGATCCTGAAGCATCGCGGTGCGCGCAACCGCAAAGGCGAATACTTCGGGCCCTTCGCCTCCGCAGGGGCGGTCAACCGCACCATCAACATGCTGGAGCGGGCGTTCCTGCTCAGATCGTGCTCGGACGCGGTGTTCGACAGCCGTACGCGGCCCTGCCTGCTCTACCAGATCAAGCGCTGCTCGGCCCCGTGCACCGGCGAGATCGGCCTGGAGGACTACGGCGCACTGGTGGAGGAGGCGGTGCGCTTCCTGCGCGGCGAAAGCCAGAACGTGCGCGAGATGTATCAGCGTCTGATGCAGGAGGCGGCCGAGCGTCTCGACTACGAGCAGGCCGCCAAGTATCGCAACCGGCTTTGGGCGCTGGCCCACGTCACCGCCGACCAGGCGATCAATCTCGAGGGCATCGAGGAGGCGGACGTGTTCGCGGCGCACCAGGAGGGCGGCCAGAGCTGCATCCAGGTGTTCTTCTTCCGCTCGGGCCAGAACTGGGGCAACCGCGCCTACTTCCCCAGGGCCGATCGCAGCTTTGCGGTCGGTGAGGTGCTGGAGAGCTTCATCGCCCAATTCTACGACGACAAGCCGGTGCCGCGCCTGATCCTGCTGTCGCACGACATCCCGAGCCGCGAGCTGCTGGCGGACGCGCTCTCCACCAAGGCCGAGCGGCGCGTGGAGGTACGCATGCCGCAGCGCGGAGCCAAGACCGGCGTTGTCGAGCATGCGCTGCAGAACGCGCGCGAAGCGCTCGGGCGCAAGCTCGCCGAGAGCTCATCGCAACTGACCCTGCTCAAAGGTTTGAAGGAGCGGTTCGAGCTGCCGCGAGCGCCGCGGCGCGTCGAGGTGTTCGACAACAGCCACATCCAGGGCGCAGACGCGGTGGGCGCCATGATCGTCGCCGGCCCGGAAGGGCTGGTGAAGAACCAGTACCGCAAATTCAACATCAAGAGCGCCAACCTCACGCCCGGCGACGACTACGCGATGATGCGCGAGGTGCTGACGCGGCGCTTCCGGCGGCTGGTGCTGGACGAGGCCGAGGCGCCCGTTTCCCTACCCCCGGACGGAGCGACGCAAGCCAAAGGCGAGCAGCGCTCCGATCCGGGACCTGGTTCCGACTCGCTGCATGAGGTCCCGGATAGCCTCGGCGCAAGCACCTCGGCTTCCGGGATGACGGGTGCCCCTACCTCGCGCATCGAGGCGCCGCAACCGCCGCCGATCGATCGTCGCGGCGGCAGCGCGCTGGCCTTCGGAGTATTGCGCGCGGATGACGGTGTCGGACCCGGAGGGTCCGACACCTTCGAGGACGACGACGGCGATGCCGCCGCGGAGGAGTTCCCCAACCGGCCAGACCTGGTGCTGATCGACGGCGGCCTCGGCCAGCTCGGCATCGCGCGGCAGGTGCTCGCGGACCTCGGCATTCGCGACATCGCACTGATCGGCGTCGCCAAGGGGCCCGACCGCGACGCCGGCCGCGAGCATTTCCATGTCCCCGGCCGCGAGCGGCCGATGCTGCTGGAGCCGCGCGACCCTGTTCTCTATTTCGTGCAACGCTTGCGGGACGAGGCGCACCGCTTTGCGATCGGTAGCCACCGGGCCAAGCGCAGCAAGGGCATCGGCGCCAACCCGCTGGACGAAATTGCGGGCATCGGCCAGGGCCGCAAACGCGCGCTGCTCAAGCACTTCGGCTCCGCCAAGGCCGTGTCGCGGGCGGGCGTCGACGACCTCAAGGCGGTGGACGGCATCAGCGCGCAGATGGCGCAGACCATCTACGATTTCTTCCACGAGCGGTCGGGCTGATGGGTTGCGGCCCACCGCCTCGGCCACCAGCCGGGCGGGCCGGGCATTGACGCCCGCAGCCCCAAATGCTCATGTCCGGGCTATGGAAGCCGCCACATCCTCAGGCGCCGTGAGTGCTGCAAGCCTACCCAATATACTGACTTATCTGCGCATTCTGGCAGTACCCGCGGTGGTTCTGTGCCTGTTCCTGATCCCCGGCGACGCCGGCCGGTGGTGGGCGCTGGGCGTGTACGTTGGCGCCTGCATCACCGATTGGCTGGACGGGTTCCTGGCGCGCGTGTGGCGCCAGCAGTCGATGCTGGGCCGGGTGCTGGACCCCATCGCCGACAAGCTGCTGGTCGGCGCGACGCTGCTGATGCTGACGCACGACAACACCATCGACCGCATCCACGTGGCGGCGGCGGTGATCATCCTGTGCCGCGAGATCCTGGTCTCGGGCCTGCGCGAGTTTCTGGCCGAGCTCAACGTGCGAGTGCATGTCACCAGGCTCGCGAAGTGGAAGACGACCATGCAGATGATCGCGCTCGGCGTGCTGCTGGCCGGGCCGGCCGGCGACAAGCATCGTGCCGGGCGTGACCTGGACGGGCCTGGTGATGCTGTGGATGGCGGCGCTGCTGACGCTGTGGACCGGCTACGACTATCTGAAGGCCGCCGTGCGCACGGCGATCGAGCGCTGAGGACGTGAACGGCGCGGAACGCCCATGTCGGTGAAGATCCTGTATTTCGCCTGGGTGCGCGAGAAGATCGGCAAAGCCGAGGAGATCGTCGACGTGCCGGCGGGGACTGCGACCGTGGCCGATCTCGTCGCCTGGCTGAAGCAGCGCGGACCCGAGTACGCGGAGGCTTTCGCCAAGCCAGGTGTCGTGCGCGCGGCGCTGGACAAGGCCCATGTGCAGCAGACGGCGAGCATCGCGGGCGCGCGCGAGATCGCCTTCTTCCCGCCGGTGACGGGAGGCTAGTGTGATGATCGAGAAGTCCGCTACATCGCTTGAGGCTAGGTTGGGGAGCGGACTTCTCGATCTGAATCACACTAGCATCATGATTTTGCTAGCGTCCTTCAGACCGCGAAATTCGTACCGAGTTTGCGGCACACTGAGACGAATTTCGCGATCAGGACGCTAGTGCCGTGGCCGTGCGCGTGCAGCACGAGGACTTCGACATCGGCGCAGAGGTGGCGCGCCTCACTGCCGGCCGCACCGACATCGGCGCCGTCGTCACGTTCACGGGCGTGGTGCGGGCTGAGAACGACGGCGCGGGCGTCGCCGGCATGACGCTCGAGCACTACCCCGGCATGACGGAAACCGAGCTGGCGCGGGTGGAAGCGGAAGCGGGGCAGCGCTGGCCGCTGCAGGCGAGCCTGGTGGTGCACCGCGTCGGCAACCTCAAGCCCGGCGACAACATCGTGCTGGTGGTGACGGCCTCCGCGCACCGGCAGGCTGCGTTCGACGCCGCAGCGTTCCTGATGGACTACCTCAAGACCCGCGCGCCGTTCTGGAAGAAGGAGCTGACGCCGCGACGGCCATGAGCGCTGGGTCGACACGCGCGACAGCGACGATGCCGCGGCGAAGCGGTGGTAGGTGTCTGACGCTCTGGGGTCAGACACAATGTCGATCACATTGATGTTGGAGCAATGGACCCGGAGTGTCGACACCGACGCTAGGTGCCCAGGGTCTCGAGCTTCTCGGGCGCGGCGGGCGCGAGGTTGACGGACTCGCCGCAGCCGCAGGCGCTGGTCTGGTTCGGGTTGGAGAACACGAACTGCGAGGAGAGCTTCTCGGTCTTGTAGTCCATCTCGCTGCCGAGCAGGTACATCACCGCCTTGGGGTCGATCAGCACCCTGGCGCCCATCTGCTCCACCACCTCGTCGAACGGCTTCTGCTCGGCCGCCCACTCCATGGTGTACTCCATGCCGGCGCAGCCGCCCTTCTTGACGCCGATGCGCAGGCCGGCGCCGCCTGTGCCCTTGTCGACCATGATGGCCTTGATGCGCTCGGCCGCGCGCTCGGTGAGCTTCATCACCTGCGGGCGGGGCCTTGGGGCGGCCTTGGGAGTGCTCATGCTCTTCGTCTCGAGTTGTAGGCCCACGCCATGGTGGGCCAAATCAATATAGGGCGTTCGCGCCCGGAAATCGAGGGATCAGCGCTTTCCGAGCCAACTCGGCATCCTGGCCTGTGTCCTGAAATCTCGAATGATTCCAAGTGCAGCGTTGCGGCCGGGCAGTCCCGTGACCCCGCCGCCGGGATGGGCGCCGGAGCCGCACAGGTAGAGGCCAGGGACAGGCATGCGGTAGGCGGCAAAGCCGAGCACCGGCCTGGCGCTATGGAGCTGGTCGAGGCCCATCTGGCCGTGGAAGATGTCGCCGTCGACGAGACCGAAGCGGCGCTCGAGGTCGAGCGGGGAGAGCACCTGGCGGGCGATGACGCTGGCCTTGAAGTTGGGTGCGTGCGCGGTGACCGTGTCGACGACGAGGTCGGCGAATTCCTCCTTGGCGGCATCCCAGCTGCGCCCGCCCGGCAATTGCGGGGCGACGTACTGCACGAATAGGCTGGCCACGTGTTTGTCCGCGGGCGCCAGAGTCGGAGTCGATGGTGGAGGGGATAAGCATCTCGATGATGGGCTGCCGCGACCAGCCGTGGGCGCGGGCATCGAGATAGGCGCGCTCCAGATAGTCGACGGTGGGGCCGATGACGATGCCCGAGCCGTGGTGATCCTGCCGGCTCTTGCCGGGGCGGCAGGTGAAGTTCGGGAGCTCGGAGAGCGCCACGTTCATGCGGAACACGCCTGAGCCCGATTTCAGTCCGACGAAGCGCCGGCGCAGGTCGGGCGCAACGGCGCCATCGGGGACGAGGTCGCGGAACAGAAGCTTGGGCGCGACGTTGGCGGCGACGGCGCGCGCCGCGACGCGCTCGCCGGACTGCAGCAGGACGCCCGACGCCTTACCGTTCTCGACGATGAGCGACGCAACCGGCGCGCTGGTGCGAATGACCACTCCGCGCGCCTCGGCGGCCCGCGCCATGGCCTGGGTGATGGCACCCATGCCGCCGATGGCATGGCCCCATACGCCCGGCTTGCCGTTCACCTCGCCGAAGGCGTAGTGCAGCAGCAGGTAGGCGGTGCCCGGCGTGAACGGGCTGGCGTAGGCGCCGACGATGCCGTCGAAGGCCAGCGCGCCCTTGACGACCTCGCTCTCGAACCACCGGCCGAGAAAATCCGCGGCGCTCTTGGTGAAGAGATCGAGCAGCAGGCGCTTGTCGGCGAGCGGCAGCGCAGCCGCGCGGAGGCCGAGCGCGGCGCCCTTGATGAGCTCGAGGATGCCGCCGCCGGCGTTGGGCGGCGGCTTTAGCGCGAGGTCGCGCAGGAGCGACACCGCGCGCTCCAGCGCCGCGTCGTAGGCGGGCAGGCGCTCCGCATCGCGCGCTGAGAACTGCGCCACGGCACGCTGGCGCCCGGCGGTGCCGTAGGGCATGAGCAGGAATCGCCGCTCGTCCACCGGCCAGAAATTGGCGGCCGTGCGCTCGACGACTTTGAGACCATGGCCGGCAAGATCGAGATCGCGAATCACACGCTCGTTGAGCAGGCTCACCGTGTAGGAGGCGACCGAGTTGCGATAACCCGGGTGAAATTCCTCCGTCACCGCCGCACCGCCGACGACGGCGTTCTTCTCGAGCACGACCACGCGCAGTCCGGCGCCCGCGAGGTAGGCAGCGCAGGTAAGGCCGTTGTGGCCGCCGCCGACGACGGCGACATCGAATTGTTCCGCGCCCATGCACCAGGTGGTTGAACGAAAAGAAGCCGCAGGGCAATCCTGTGCATGTTGTGCAAGCATGCAGCAAATGCTTGTGCGCGTAGTAGAGACGGCGGAGCCAGCAATGTCCAAGCCTGACCTGCTGATGACCGGGGCGATGATGCCCTTGATCGAGAACGGCTGCGATGCCGCCTTCACGGTGCACCGGCTGCAGAATGCTCAGGATCGCGAGAGTTTCCTGAAGCGGATCGCGCCCGGCATCCGCGCCATATGCACAGGCAGCCACACCGGGGTCAAAACCGATGCGGAGCTGATGGGGCGTTTCCCAAACCTCAAGGTCGTCGGCAACTTCGGCGTCGGCTACGACACGGTCGACGTGGGCGCGGCTGCCAAGCGCGGCGTCGTCGTCACCAACACGCCGGACGTGCTGACCGAGGAGGTGGCCGACACCACGCTGGGCCTCCTGCTCGCGACCGTGCGCGAGTTCTACCGGGCCGAGAAGTATTTTCGCGACGGCCGCTGGGCAAAGGAGGGCGACTATCGCCTCACCCCGGCCTCGCTGCGCGACCGCTCGGTCGGCATCGCCGGGCTCGGCCGCATCGGCAAGGCGATCGCGCGGCGGCTGGAGGCCTTCGGCGTTCCCGTCAGCTACTACGGCCGCAGCCCGCAGTCGGACGTGAGCTACCGCTACTATTCCAACCTCGTCGATCTCGCGCGCAATGTCGATACGCTGATCGTGGTGACGCCGGGAGGCGCCGGCACGCAGAACATGATAAATTCCGCAGTGCTAGGTGCGCTCGGCTCCCGCGGCATTCTGATCAACATGGCGCGCGGCTCGGTGGTGGACGAGGCGGCGCTGATCGAGGCCTTGAAGAAGGGCACGATCCTGTCCGCCGGCCTCGACGTGTACGTCGGCGAGCCCAACGTCAACCCGGCACTGCTGGAGATCGAGAACCTGACGCTGTTCCCGCACGTGGGCTCGGCCTCGCAGCACACGCGCAACGCCATGGGCCAGCTGGTGGTCGACAACCTGGCGGCGTTCGCGCAAGGCAAGCCGCCGAAGACGCCGGTGCCGGAGACGCCGTTCAAGGGCTGGTGAGCCTCACGACACCGCCGCTCAGCTCAGCGCTTGCCGACGATCTCCTTCCAGCGCTTGTGGCCGTCCTCCACCGTCTCGCGCCGGCTGTCCCTGACGATCATAGGCACGCCGCACGTGCCGCACTGGCTGGACCGCGTCTGCGGTCGATCGGCGGCGCAGCGGCCGCAGTACCACACGAGATGCTGCCCACTCGACAGTTTGCTCTGTTGCATAACGGCTTCTTTTCGCCCAAATTCGCCGACCACAAACACTGGTCCAGGACGGCAATACGTGTTGCCCGCGGCGCTGGATCACTCGCCCGAAACGGCAAAAGCACGGGAAGGCAAGCTTTTAGCCAAAAGTCTTGCCGCTGATCAACGTCTGAAAACGTCTAACGCGTGCGCGCGACACGTGAAAGTTGCGCAGGCCTCAGGATGGGGTGCGCTTCGATCTCATGATTGCAGCCCATTCGGCGAACGCGGCGGTGCCACCCGACGGCTGGTCTCGCCCAGGTTGTCGGCGAAGTCGGAGGCGCGCAGGCGGTCGGGCACCAGACTGTCGCCCTGCTTCACCAACCGCACCAGCAGCGCAGCTTCGGGCCCGCCACCCGACGGCGTCACCACCTGCTCCGACTGACATGATGGCTCCAACGCCGAGGGCCGGCTCGTGCACGAGGACGGCACGCCGCATCCGGGCGTCAGGGGGCGTGTTTCGTTTTGGGGGTCGACTCCATCCGGGACGATCAGCTTTCATGCTAACGCAGCGTGCGCGTGCGGGACGGCGGCATGCGCATCACGGAAAATCCGATCGAGAAGATCAGGCAACTCAAAGATGGCAGTATTCTTGTGCGATCTGACACGGGCCTTGTATTCCTCGAGCACGGACCCAGCAAGCAGGTACTGCATGGCCCGATCGACGTCCGAAAAACTGCTCAGAGCAATTCCCAAGCCCTGCTCCTCGACCCATGTGGCGTTGTAGCGCTCCTGGACCAGGGTGCGCGCGTTGCTCTCGACGACCACCGGCAATCCCATCTGCAGAGCCTCGCTGATGCTGCCGGGCCCGGGTTTTCCGATGAACACGTCGGCCAGCCGCATGTAGTCACAGACGCGGTCGGTGAAACCGACGGCATGACAGGCAGGTCGCGAGGCAAGCTGCGCGCGAAGCTTCTCGTTGTGTCCACAGAGCACAATGGTCTGGACCGGCAGACGCGATGCTTCCAACTGCTCCACGATATCGAGAGCAAGCGCCGACCCGTTGCCTCCGAACATGATCAGCGCTGTCTTGAGGTCGGGTCGCAAGCAAAGACCGGGCAGCGTCAGGAACGGTTTGCCAGCCGGCGCGTAGAATGACGGCGGCAAGAGCATGCCCGACATTTTGAAGACGCGACCAGGCCGGTACCATCCGCTCATGCGTGCCTGCAAGTAGGCCTTGCTGCTACCGCAAATGAGGTACTGATCCTGAGGCTCCTGCCAGAAGTGGGGTGGCGTGTCGGCGATGTCCGTCATGACCGTGACATAGGGCACCCGCGGGTCCGAGGCGCGCAGAGCGTCAAAAAGAACGGCATTGAAATTGGGAATGAGCGATACGACGAGATCCGGCGGATGGCGACGCCAGTGCTTGGCCAGCTGCCGTTCCATCACCGGGGCATGCAGCCTGATGGCGGCCTGCAAGGCGCGCAACAGCGGGCTCGAATTGCGCGTCCAGCCGCGCTTGAGCGCGGCGTTGTAGACGTTCTCGCTTTTGATTCGCGTCGCAATGAAGACTGGATCGATCGAACTCGAACAGCTCCTGCAGATTGACCGCCCTGAGCACCCAGTGCGGGCGGGTCGCTGTCAGTATCGCAGTCACCGCATTCATGGCGCTGCGATGACCGCCTCCGGCATCGAAGAAGAAGAGCTCGACCGTGACTTGGCGCATTCCCGACCTCGGCAGCGGGAGCTCGCGAAATGAGCCACACGCTGTGCCAAAGGCACGCGAGAAGCCTCCCTTGCTTCGTCAGCTTGCAGCTAAATCGATCTCAGATTTGTGACGGAGACGTCCCGGCTCAGAGCTAGCGCCCTGCTGGATTGCTACGGTGCTGGGCCAGACGACGACCATAGCCGCTTCCGCTATCCTGAGCCGACCACGGCCATTCGACCGACTTTCGGCAGCTTCGGGGTCGCAGGTTCAGTGATCGACTATGCAATTGGTTCCGTTTCGCGGACGTTTGCGAGAAACCCGGGTCGGCTGTGCCCACGGGTCGACTGGCAATGGCGTGCTCACTGTTGGAGGGGCAAAGATCCCGGATAGCCTCGCCTCGGCTCGAGAGCCGGGCTCGGCTTCCGGGAACGCAAAACCGGCAGCCAGCGCGTCTGGACTTCAGGACTTCTTCAGGTTGCAGTGCTGCTTACCGCCGTAGTTCTTGCCCTCCTTCCAGCAGCCGGTGCTTTTGCAGGTCGCCAACAGGTCGTCGCAGTGGCCGCAGCTTATTTTCTGCGCAACGCAGCGCTGCCGGCATATCGGGTACCAGCCACTGCACGCGGTCTGAGCCGCCACCTCCATGGTGAGCGTGCCGAGCAGCGCCAACGCGAACCCACAAAGAGCAAGTGTCCTGACCATACGGTTCCTCCAAGAAACCAAGATTGCTGCGTGTCGATCGTTGCTTGCGCCCCCACCGGCTGCGCATGCCCTGCGTGCCGCGGACCAGCGGAAAAGTATGATCGTCCCGCAATCTCTGTCCTTGCCGAGACCAAGCCCGGCAGGACAGAGACGCGCGACCCCGCACCGGTCCGGGCGAGCGGCAATGCTGGCAGACAGCGTGTCACCGTGTCCCGAAACCGCGCCGAAATTTGCTGAACGGGGGACGAAAAGATAGAATTTGCGGCCATTGTCGGTGGGGAGGGGCGAGTATGGGCGTTCTGCGGTTCGGCGCGTTCATCCTCGACCAGCCCCGCCGCTCGGTGCTGCGGGACGGGGCGCCGATCGAGCTCAGGTCGCAATCCTTCGATGTGCTCGACTACCTGGCCCGGAACGCCGGCCGGCTCGTCTCCAAGGACGAGCTGATCGATGCCGTCTGGAACCACAAGCCCGCCAACGACGACTCGCTCGTCCAGTGCATCGCCGACATCCGCCGGGCGCTCGGCGACAGCGACCATCGCCTCATCCGGACCCTGCCCCGGAAAGGCTACATGTTCGTGGCGCAGGTTGCGGAGGTGGTGCCGGGCGAGGTGTCGCAGGCGCAGGGCCAAGCCCCGGCGGCCCGTCCCGAAGCTGCCGGCCAGGCCAATTGGCAAGGTCTCGTAGTCGCCACCAGCCTGCTGGTGGTTCTGCTCGCCGGCACCGGCTGGCTCGTCTGGAGCTGGGCGCGACCAGTCGTCCTGACGATGATGGCGGAGCCTTCCATTGTCCTCCTGCCGGTCCCGCCCCTGGGCGATGAGAGCGACAAGGCGCTCGTCAATCTGCCGGGCGAGATCGCCACCGGAATCTGGCGGGCCCCGCGCGGGTTCAAGCCCAACATCCGGCCGGCAAACGCCGCCAAGAATGCCGGGGGCGACCCGATGGCGATCGGCCGGGAGACCGGGGCGCGCTACGTCGTGCGCACCGCCGCCCGCCGCGAGGGCGAGGTGATGCACGCCAACATCGAGGTCATCGAAGCGGAGACGGGCCGACAAGTCTGGCTCGGCGCGTTCGAGTACCGACCGGGCGAGCGGAGAGCCCAATACCGCACGGCCGCCCGCATTGGCCGTACCCTCGCCGCCGAGATTCTCCGCGCCGAGGCCCGGCGGCCGCTGCCGGCAAGAGTGGAGGCCGGCCACTTCGTGATCCTCGGCCGCTCGCTCATGAACGATGAGCGCAGCGCCACGACCAATGGCGAAGCGATCGCGATGTTCGAGAAGGCGATCGCCATGGATGGGGAGAATTTCCTGGCGCTTGGCCACTTCGCCAGGGCCACCGCGGACCATATTATGAACGGTTGGGCCCCGCAAAGCGAACGCGCTGACCGGCTTGCGAAGGCCGAGGAGGCCGTCGACAAGGCCATCAAGCTCGAGCCCAAATCCGCTGGTGCCTTTCTCACGCGCGGGGGGGTGCTGCGGGCGCGCGGGGATTACCAGCAGGCGATCGAGGCCTTCAAGGAGGCGTTGAACCACAATCCGAATTTCGCCAATGCCCATGCCGAGCTGGGCCTGACGATGATCGATATTGGCCAGCCCGAGAAAACGGCCGAGCATGTCCAGAAGGCGCTTGACATAAACCCGGACGACTTCGCCCGCTACATCTGGTTCTCCTGGGCGGGGCTGGCTGCGCTCTATATGGACCAGCCCGGGGAAGCGCTGAAGTGGTTGCGCCAGTCGCATGAGGCCAATCGCCAATACGACAATACGCTGCGGCTCATGGCCGTTGCGTATGCGCACGCGGACGACGAAGAGGAAGCCCGCAAGAAGATGGATGAATTTCGGAGGAAGAGGCCGCACGCCACGCTAGCCGACTGGGCGAGGCCCGGTGCGGCGCCGCATCCGAACATCGCAAAGCAGCGTGCGCGCATTCGCGAGACGATGCAGCGCCTCGGTCTTCCGGAAGGCAAGCTGAAGGCCGCCTCCACGCCCTGACAGATGCCGCTCAGGGCGCACGAGGTCGCTCGGGGAGCAGCTTACGTTGAGCGACCTGGCGCCACGCCGGCGCCGTCACGCCACCTTGCGGGCGAGGTGCCTGAACATGTGGCTGCGCGCCTCGTCGTCCATCTCGGCCTTGAAGGTGTGCTTGGTCTTGAGGGCTTCGGCGCGCTCGGCGGCGGGCCTGGCGCTGATCTCGTCCACCAGCCGCTTGACGTTGGGGAACTTGTCCCAGGCACCCTCGCCCATGACGAAGGGCACCATGCGCGCCCAGCCCCACACATCCATGTCGACGATGGAGTAGGCGCCGCCGACCATGTAGCGGCTGTTGGCAAGCCGCTGGTCGAGGATGGAGTAGTGGCGCTCGGCCTCGAACTGGTAGCGGTTGTGGGCGTAGGACACCTTCTCGGTGGCGTGATGGCGGAAGTGCACCGCCTGGCCGGAGAACGGGCCGACGCCGGTGGCGACGAACATCAGCCACGACAGGAACTCGCCGCGGGCGGAGGCCGGGGGCAGGAACTTGCCGGTCTTCTCGGCGAGATAGAGCAGGATGGCGTTGCTGTCGAACACGGGGGTGTCGCCGTCGACGATGGCCGGCACCTTGCCGTTGGGGTTGACGGCCTGGAACTCGGCGGCGAACTGCTGGCCTTTTCGCGTGTCGACCGGGATCGCCTGGTAGGGGAGGCCCGCCTCCTCGAGGAAGAGGGCGACCTTGGTGGGATTGGGGGAGCCGTTGAAATAGAACTTGAGCATGTCGCGTCCCTGGTTGCGGATGGATTGGCGGCAAGACCATAGTCGACGGCCGCCGCCAACACCATCGTTGTGGCGCAGCCGCTGCTGCGCGCGGGCCGCAATCCGCCCGCGGGTTCAACGGGACGAGCAGTGCGAGGGTCTGGGGCGATTGCCCAAATGCAGGCGGCTGCCCCGTGCCCATTTACTTGGGCATCGGGCGAAGCCATCGACCACGGGGTAAGCAGTCCGAAGCCGGACGGATTTGCTGCCGTGCCGGGATCTTCAGTCTTGTGCCAGGAATGGACTTTGCCACAAGGAACTAGTGCGCGGGCGGGTTACAGCTTGCGACGCTTGCCCGCCCACTGCGGGTCAATGCAAGGCTGCGGCTGACAATATGTCCAATACGTAGCGCTAGCGGGAAGGGGGTAAGAGCGTTCTGGCGACACGAAAGCCGAATGCATGGGAGCGGTTGACGGGAGCGTTCCTGCCGCGGTACGCGGAGCGGTGGAGAACCGGAATGCTGACCCAGGAACCACCACGCAGAACGCGAGGTGAGGACCTGTCGCCCTTTACGGCAGAACCATCTGACGGGGCGTCCTTGTAGCTGTCGCGATAGATATCCTCCACCCATTCCCACACATTACCATGCATGTCGTGCAGATCGAACGCGTTCGGCTTTTTGTAGCTACCTACCACCGCTGTCTCTTTGTGCCCGTCGTTGCAATCCGCAATCTCACCGGTGTAGCCACCGCGAAACGACTGATCCGCCAGATTGGCATACTGGCATAGCTTTGAAGGGTCATTCCCAAAAAAATACGTCGCTTCGGTGCCCGCACGCGCTGCGTACTCCCATTCGGCTTCGCTTAGCAACCTGTACTCCTTGCCTGTCATGCGTGATAGCCATTGCACGTAGGACCTTGCCTGATCCCAAGAAACATTGATGACCGGTTTCCGGCCCTTCCCGAAGCCTGGATCGCCGGTCGGGCTGCCATCGCAACCCCGCATCTCCACACACGCTTCCCAGTCGTCCCAGGTAACCTCAAACATGCCGACGGCGAAAGACTTACCGAAGATCACTGGGCGCACGGGGCCCTCGTTCTCGAAGCGTCCGACCTCGTTTTCCGGCGAGCCCATGAGAAAGGAGCCCGCTGGAACAACGACCATCTCCGGGCAAGCCTTGGCGCACTCGCGGAACGTGCTGCCGGGCTTCAGGGCGCTTTCGGCTTCGGCGGTAAGCAAGTGAGGGCGAATTTGCGTGGCGACGTAGTCCCGCTCTGTAGTCAGTTCGAACACGATCTGTTCGATCTGAGCCTTGAAGATAACGCCAAGCAACGCCACGATGATACCAATCATAAGCGCATAGACCGCCGTCTGGGTCCACCACGCCCAGCGCTGCCCCGCCCTCTCTAACTTCCGGCAAGCGGTGAGATAGTCCTTAGCAGATACCAGGACTGATGCGAAATCAGCGTCATCGCGTAGCGCCAGCGCGCGCTCCAACCGAGCGCCGCGCCTTATGAGGTCCTTGTCTTGGCGACTGCCGTCGGCCCATTCCTTGGTCTCCTTCAGAATATCGTCGCGTAACTTGAGTGTATCCTTCTGCTCCTCCAGCCAATCCGCGATCGGTGCCCGCCGCAGCAGGGCCTCATGCGCCACTTCCAGCGTGCCGGCTCCGCGAGTCAGCAGTCGGCATTCAACCAGCGCGTCGGCCAGCGGGCTGAGTGCGGCCCGCTCGCCGCCTGCCACGTCGCTATCTCGCGCGACAAGCCGTTTCGCCGCGCTGGCCGCCGGGTCCCACGTCGCAAGGCCAGGTATGATCAAGCGGCGCAGGCTGGCGTCGGTTGCGTGGCCGCCCAACTTGGCTTGCGCTTCAGCCAGTTTACGATCGATGGAGCCACCGATGCCGCCCAACGCCTGGAAGTGCGCCAGCGTAAGCGTTTCCTCCGGCGCGTAGTCAAGGAACAGGCGCTGCAGCGTGAACGCGAGCAACGGCAGCGCGTCGGCTCCCCTCGCTTCTTCGATCAGGGCCTCGACCAGCTCTGCGTCGAGGTTGAGCCGCTGCACCTGCCGCGTATAGACCGCGGCCGGCTTGGTGATCACGTCGCGATAGGCGGCCGGTGACAGGGGTGACAATGCAACTAAATGCGGGGTCTCGATGCCCAGCGCTGGCACCCGCTGCAGAAGCGCATCAATGCTGTCGGCGCGGATCGTCACCAACACATACGGGTCGAGGCCATCCGGCGGTGATGCCAGCAGTGCCCCAAGCATATCGATGCAACGATTCCCTTCAGCGGAA
>CAVWOY010000012.1:0-87918 GCA_963756735.1 uncultured Alphaproteobacteria bacterium | reverse complement strand
ATGAACAACCAGGGCAGCCGATCGGTGCGCCCGCTCAGATACCGCGTGATGGCGCGCAGCTCGTCGCCGGGGATCGGGT
Source organism: uncultured Alphaproteobacteria bacterium (assembly GCA_963756735.1). Taxonomy (GTDB): domain Bacteria; phylum Pseudomonadota; class Alphaproteobacteria; order Rhizobiales; family Hyphomicrobiaceae; genus AWTP1-13. Next base: position 87,839 of record CAVWOY010000012.1, on the reverse strand, counting down.
GCTCGACGGAAAGTGAATTCTTCAGTCGCCGCACCCAGAGGGGTGACTGTTGGAGGTCAACATCGTCGCGGCGCAGGCTGATCGCCTCGGAGACGCGCAGTCCGTGGCTGCTCTTGTGACGGGTCCTCCATCGGCGCGAGAGCGCCAATCGCGCCAAACCGGCTAGCAAACGCCTCGATGCGGCTCAGGCTTGGCGTAATCGTGTCGAGTGCTGTCGTGGCGACATGCCGGGGTCGCCCCCGGCTCGACCGCTCACCACCAGGAGAAGGGATTGAACGTCCCGCTGGACGGCAGAGGATCGTCATATCCACGGGCCGTGTAGAAGGTGGGCTGGCGCCGCGCGGTGCCGCCCCTGGGCTCGCCGCTCATCAGCACCACAAAATCCGTCGCTGGGCCGGTCTCCGAGCTCATCGCCTCGTCCGAGATGATGAGCGAGGAGCCGGGCGAAACCATCGCGTTGATGCGGTCCAGCGTTTCCTGCGGCATGGATATGCGCTCGAGCGCGGCGTTCGCCCCCTTGATGCTTGTCGGCGCCGCATCGCCGGGGCGCCTGCTTGCGGAACCCGAACCGGGGTGCGGGGACATAGACACCGCGTTCCAGCGCAACGCCGTGTCGTCGTCGGTCCAGCTCACCGCCGTGAAGATGGTGGTGCCGATCGCCGTCTTGGGATCGCGGATGGTGACGTCGCTCTCGAACAGCGGCTGGAGCGACCGACGCACATAAAGTCGCTGCGTCTTGCGGCTGATGAATACCGATACCGGCGCCATTTGCGCCAAGGCCAGCGCCGCCTCCTGCTGGGCCGCTCGCTCGGCCGCCTCCGCGGCTTTGACGACTTCGCGCGCAGCGCGCGCGGCATCGATTTTTTCCTTGCCTCGGGCATAGACCGCATCGATTTGTGCTTGCGCCGCGGTCACGCGCTCCTGTGCCTTGGCTTTGATTTCCCTGAGTTCCCGCGTCAGTGCAGGCGAGTCCGACACCATAAGATCGGCCTCCGCAATCCGCGCCGCGGCTCGCCGTTTCTCGATGTCCGCCGTCTCGAGCACGTCTTCGAACTGCGCCGCCTCCCGCTCGACCTTCGACGCCGCCCGCCTGGCCACTATGACCTTCTTCGTCGCCGCTTCCGCGGCTGCTTCCTTGGCGGCCGCGATCGACCGCCGCGTAAGGATCGGCACCATCGCTACCAGCTGGAGCTTTGCATCCTCGCCGGTCTCGCCGTCCGGCGCCACGGTCAGAGGCGGTGCAGGCTTGAAGAGCGCCGGGTGGGCAAAATCGACGGGGCTCATGTCGCCCCGCATGACGAGCACCCGCATACCCTTCTTGCTCATCTCGAACAGTTGCCCGGCGAAATCGTAGGGCATGCGGATGCACCCGTGCGAGGCCGGGTACCCGGGCAGCGCGCCGGCATGCAAAGCAATCCCCGACCAGGTGAGGCGCTGCATGAACGGCATCTCGGCATCGTTATAGAGGTTGGAGTAGTGTTCGCGCTTCTTCTGCAGGATGGCGTAGATACCTGCAGGTGTCTCGTAGCCTGCCTTGCCGGTCGAGACCGGCGCCTCGAACATTCTGCCGGTTGCACTATAGACCGTGACCCGCTGCATGCTGAGCGAGACCACGGCCAGTACAGGCGTACGGTCGGGGCTTCTTTGGGCGTGCACCGGACAGGCCAGGCCCAGGAGCGCCAAGCCGAGCATTGTCCTGAACACGCACACGCCAAGACGTCGACGCAGCAACTGGTACATGAAAAGGCTACAGGTACGGGTTCAGGCGGCTTCTCCTGCTTTGTCGTAGCACCGGACGCGTTTGCTCGGGAAGGCTCACCCGGCCTGCCCCGTGAACGGACTGTTGTTTGGCGATGCCGAACTGCCACAACCCCGCTGCCCGGGCTTCAATTTGGTATGGCGAGGTTGATTCGCTACGGAGCTTGAACTCACGCACTTCGGTGCCTGCGCGGCTCACGAGTATTGCAGATGTGCCGGCGCCCTCTTCCGTGAACCTTCTTAGCGCACTGTACTACTAAGCGTTTGAAGCGCTCGTTCGCGAGTGCTGAGGGCGATCGTGCCTGGACAACCGGCGGCTATCGCGCGGGCGCCTGTCTGTGCCAAGTGGCCTGCGGAGGTTCCCCGATATGGATGATGGTTACAAACATAAGGCGCTCTCAATACGTCGAGCAACAACTTCGGATATTGAGGGGCTTGTCGGATTGGTGTCCTACATCGATCAAGTTCATCAGCCGCATGACCGGCGGCAAATCCGTCAGGGTCCGCCGCAACGAGCCAATGGGCAGCATCTGGCAAAGGGCATCACTGATCCCACAATCCTCGTCCTTGTTGGCGAGACGACCGGGAGCATGGTTGGCTATGCCCGCATGGAGATCAAGAACACCAACGGCAACCGCCTGTTCAACCCAATGCGGCTTGGGATTGTGCACGAGGTTGTTGTGGCCAAGAACCACGGCCGCAATGGTGTTGGGACGGCCCTCATGGAAGCGTTGCAGACCGAAGCCAGAGCCGCGGGCGTGGAGCGCATTCAGCTCGAGCACTACGCGGCGAATGCGGCGGCGGGTCGGCTGTACGCCAAGCTTGGCTATGCGACCATGCGGCTCGTATGCGTGAAGGACCTTTGAGGTCTCACAGATGGCGCTAGGCGCGTGGTTGAACGGTCGAATGGGTCGCGGCGGAATTGCCAGGTGGTAAGGATATCGGTGAGGCAAGCTTGGTCCTCGGCCAAGCTCGCCGCTCTCACCGGCCGCTATCGCGCAACCTGCTTCGGGATGACGCCGCAAGCCACGCGGCCTTTGCCGCCGCCGTTCTCCGGGTGGTCACTGTAATTGTCGCCGCCTTCATGAATGACCAAAGCACGGCCTTGCACATCGGCGAGCTTGAGGCGTGGCGCTGTCACGGTTGGCTAATGCCCTTGTCTGTCCCCTTCAGCAAAGGCAGATCACCTTTATGGCCCGCCCCTTTCGGTCCCTTGTGAGAGTTTTTGCCCTCCGGATCGAAATGCGGACCGGCGGCCATGCCCGCCGTCATCTTACCGTCCTTCATCGCTGGTCCGCAGTCGCCCTTCTCATGCACGTGAAATCCTCGCTCTGCTTTGGGCAAACCAGTCACGGCGACCTTGAAGGACACGCCGCCCTTCCCTTGGGAAATAACGATGGTGCCAATTTTCTCGTTGATGCCGGCATCAGAGATGCGATTGATGTCAACGGTGAGCTGCTGGGCCATCGCGACGCCCGTTGCGAGCAATAGGGCCGCCGAAGAGAAAGTGAGAATGCGCATTGAGCGGGTCATAGGCGGAAGCCTCCAATTGGGGTGAGTAAAGAACGGGCGGCCCCGATGTCGGTTCCGCGCAGGAGGTAGCGGTCGGGATTGTCCGCGGCCATGGCGGATCTTGCTTGGCTCCGGCGAGCACCACCTCGTGGGAAAATTGCCGCGGTGCATGGTCAGGATTTGATGCTGTGGACGGCTCCTCCACCGGCACGTGAGTGCCAAGGACGTGGTTGCTGTTGAGGTGACCACGATTCGGAGGAGCCAAGATGCAAGCGGTCACGACAATTGGTCTCGACATCGCCAAGTCGGTTTTCCAGGTTCATGGGGTGGATGCGCATGGCAAGGTGGTTGTACGCCGGCAGTTGAAGCGCAGATACGTGCTGCCTTTCTTCAAGAAGCTCTCGCCCTGCCTGGTGGGCATCGAGGCCTGCGCGACCTCGCATCATTGGTCACGGGAACTGCAGGCACTCGGCCATACCGTCCGCCTGATGCCGCCGGCCTACGTGAAAGCCTATCTCAAGCGACAGAAGAACGATGCTGCCGATGCGGAGGCGATCTGCGAAGCCGTTGTTCGGCCAAACATGCGGTTCGTCGAGACCAAGACAGCAGAGCAGCAAAGCTGTCTAATGCTTCATCGTACGCGCCACCTCTTCGTGCGCCAACAGAATGCGGTCATCAATTCCATCCGGGCACATCTTGCCGAGCTTGGCATCGTGGCGCCGGTCGGGCGCAACGGCGTCGAGGAGCTGCTCGATGTTGTGGCTGATCCTGACGATGATCGCGTGCCGGAGGTCGCGCGCGACTGCGTTGCCGCTCTGGGCGCGCAGTTGCGGATGCTGAAGGCGCAAATCCTCGGTTCGATGAACACATCATGGCCTGGCATCGGTCTAATGAGACGAGCAAGCGGCTGGAGGCTAGGATACCGGGCGTCGGGCCCGCACTGGCCAGCCGCGCTGCGTTGCCAGCGTTGTCGACCCGGAAGGCCTTTTCGATGGAGCGGAGGCTTCTCGGCCTGGATCGGGCTGGTGCCCAAGCAGAGCTCAAGCGGTGGGCAGGGAGAAGCTCGGCAGCATCACCAAGCGTGGTGATCGTTATCTGCGCAGCCTGTTTACCGCCGGCGCGCTGGCAGTCATTCGGTATGCGAAGATCCACGGCACCAAGCATCGGCCATGGCTTACTGCTCTGTTGACGCGGCGGCCAACCAAGGTGGCCGCGGTCGCGCTCGCCAACAAGATCGCCCGCATGGCATGGGCCATGATGACCAAGGGCGAACGCTACAGGGAGCCCGCCGCCCTTGCGGCATGAACGAAATCGCGCCGGCCAGCCGGCGTGGTGTGAAGGTTGGAAAGGACCAACAGCACGTAATGCAGATCGGTCGATCAGTGATCAGGACAACCCACTAGTGCCAGCGCATCTCGAATGCGGGGTTTTGACCGGGACCTGATCCGCGGAGGGCATTATGGCCAGCGGTCATGCGAGCCGCATCAATAGGCCGATCACATGGCTGCTCCGACCAACCTGCGACGCGAAGAAAGTCCTTGCCAACACGGAGCCGTCCACACATGGCACAAAGCGACATCAGGCGCGATCAACCGCCACGTCTGCTTTGTGCCAGATTTCGGACATTGAACCTGCGTTCCAGCATCCGATCGATTGCCACTTCGGTCGGGAAGCTCGGTGCGGCACCGACCAGCGTGCACGCCATACTCGCCGACACGCACGCTCGCCGCATGGCAGGCTGCATCTCCAATCCGCGATCCATGGCCGCCGCCAGCACGCCAACGAAGCAGTCCCCAGCTCCGGTCGTGTCGACGGCCTTAACCGGCATGGACGGGACTTGCCAGATCCGGTCACCCTTTGCGCCAACAGCGCCGTCCGGTCCCAGCGTTACGATCACGGTAGTGCCAAGCAGCCTCGAGATAGGACCCGCAAGCTTGGCGGGCGAACCGGATGCCTGGCCCATGTGCGTACAAAGCAGGGAGGCCTCGTGCTCGTTGAGGACTAGCACATCGACCTGCCGCAGGGCCGCCACCTCAACCGGCAGGGCCGGCGCGAGATTGAGGATGACGCGGGCGTTCCGCGCCTTGGCGAGCGCCACGGCCTTTGACACCTCGCCGCTGGGAATCTCCATCTGCAGCACCAGCCAATCGCCCGATGCCAGAAACTCCGGACGCAGTGCATCAGCTCTGGTCAAGAGATTGGCGCCCGAGGCAACCGCGATCTGATTGCGTCCTTGCGTGTCAAACCAAACCGAAGCCACGCAGGTCGCCGCATCGACGGTCTCGAACCCGGCCAGATCGATGCCTTCGGCCAGGAGTAGCGATCGCGCCTCGTTGCCGAAACCATCCGCTCCGGCGCTGCCAACGAAACGCACTCTGCCGCCGTCGCGGGCGGCTGCCACGGCTTGGTTGGCGCCTTTGCCGCCCACGGCCGTCGTGTAAGCTGGCGTCAGCACCGTCTCACCGACGACTGGCAAGTGCGGCAAGCTGAACAGTAGGTCCATGCCGATAGAGCCGAAGACCGTGATCATTTCGTCACCTCCCGAGTGCTATCTTAGTTGGACGAAGCTCACCGGTTTCCACGCTGCGGCTGACCTCGATTAACTTTCGATCTACGCGAGTCGGAGAAAGTGCCCGATGTCCCTATGTTGATGCGGATCGGTAGACCGTGATCGATGGCCGGGTCCAAGGGAAATAGATGAGCTTTTCTGGAATTTTTGCGCGGATCGTCGCGCTGATCGGCGGCGCCGCATTGTTATGGCGGCGGATGCAGGGTGCCGAGCCCGCACCGGCTTGGGGCAACGCCCCGGTGGTACCGACGGCCAAGCCCCAAGGCGCCATCCCGACACTTAAGATGCCCACGGCCAAAGGGTGGGCGGAGGGGCAGAAGCCGCGGGTCGCGCCGGGGCTCGCGGTCAATGCGTTCGCGAAGGGTCTCAAACATCCTCGCTGGATCTACGTGCTGCCCAATGGCGACGTTCTCGTTGCCGAGGCGAAGACGCTTCCCGGTCCGGTGCGGAGCCTATTCGCCTACGCCATCCAGGCCACCATGCGGCGTGCGGGTGCGCTTGGAGTGAGTGCCAACCGCATCACGCTGTTGCGTGACAAGGACGGCGACGGCATGGCCGAAACGCGCGAAATATTCATGGAGGGGCTGAACCAGCCGTTCGGCATGGCGCTCAATGGCGACACCTTCTATGTCGGCAACACCGACGGCGTGGTGGCCTTCCCGTATGCGGCGGGCGCCAACCGCATCACGGCGCCAGGGCGGAAACTTGTCCCCTTCAAGCCGGGCGGGCATTGGACGCGCAGCCTGCTGCTGAGCCCCGACGGCCGTAAGCTCTATGCCGGCGTGGGCTCGCTCAGCAATATCGCCGAGAGCGGCATGGCGGTGGAGGAAGGCCGGGCTGCCGTGTACGAGCTCGACTTGGCGAGCGGCAAGGCGCACATTTTCGCCAGCGGTTTGCGCAACGCCGTGGGCCTCGCCTGGGAGCCGCACACCGGAGCGCTGTGGACCGTGGTCAACGAGCGCGACGGCCTGGGCGACGAGACACCGCCCGATTATCTGACCTCGGTCCGCGACGGCGGCTTCTACGGCTGGCCCTACTGCTACTGGGGGCAGACGGTGGACGATCGGGTGCCGCAGGACCCGGCCGCGGTCGCCAAAGCCATCACGCCGGACTACGCGCTCGGCGGCCACACAGCGTCGCTCGGCCTGTGCTGGTTGCCGGCTGGCACGCTGCCGGGCTTTCCGGACGGCATGGTCATCGGTCAGCATGGCTCGTGGAACCGCAGCATGCTCAGCGGCTACAAGGTGGTCTTCGTTCCCTTCGTCGACGGGCTTCCGGCCGGACCGGCGCGGGATATCCTGTCGGGCTTCCTGGCGCCGGACGAAAAGGTCTCCTATGGGCGACCGGTCGGCGTCACGCTCGGGCCCGATGGCTCGCTGCTGGTAGCGGACGATGTGGGCCATGTGATCTGGCGTGTTACCGGCGCGTAGCAGTGCTGAGCATGTGACGGCAGGATTAGGGGAAACATGCCGGACTTGAACGGCTGAGGTTGGCACAACTTCTTCGGCCAGTGTTCCGCTCGGAGGCCCCCGGGCGCACGCGTCCTACTTGCGCTTCGCAGGTGTCCTCAATGCTCGTTGCTGGACAAGCATGGGTACCCAGGGCTGCCGTCGAGTAAGAGGCCGCACGCTACTAGGCGACGCTTAGTGAACGTGGCAAGGGCTGCTATTTTAAGCGACGAGCGCGGACGCGAGAGTGCGATGGATTTGAAGTTGAGCGGGCGAACGGCCCTGGTGACCGGGGCGAGCGCCGGTATAGGCACGGGCGTTGCCGAGGCACTGGCGCGTGAGGGCGTACGGCTGGTGCTGGCCGGACGGCGGCTGGAGGCGCTGGAGAAGGTGGCCCGGCGGGCGACCAGCCTCGGCGCGCCGGCTGCGACCATTGCCGTCGGCGATGTGGCAACCGAAGTGGGCTGCCGCGCGGTCACCGAGACGGCGCTGGGCGCCCTTGGTGGCAGAGTGGATATCCTGGTCAACAATGCCGGCGCCGCGCGCCCGCTCAAGGGCGAGGTCACCGAGAGCTTTTGGGAGGAGGCGCACGCACTCAGATTTCACCTCGAACGGGGGAGGTTCGTCCGGGGTCCATGAAACCCCGCACTATGACGTTCGTTCCAATAGATGCTGAGGATAACCGGGAAAAGCGTGGACTGCGCCGAGCGTCAGCCTTCGGCTCTGCGCTTCTGTCGAGCGGGGGCTTCGTCCTTGTTGGCGGCCGGCTTCGCCACTCGCTCAGTGCGCACCCTGGTAGTGCGCCCGGAGCAGGTCGCGGCCGAACAGCGCTGCGGCTCGATCCACACCGAATGCACGTGGTTGGCGCCATTCTGGGTGTTGTCGTACTCGACGAGCGCGCGTCGGGCCGTGGATACGGAAATAGTGCGGGCGCCCAGGCGCCGGGCTGCCGGCCCAGGCGAAATGCAGCCTGTCGAGCCCTGCCTCGCGCACGCGCGCCAGGCTGGCCGCAGCCACCTCCTCGCGCAGGGTGCCGGCGTACAATTCGAGAATGCGCATGATGCCGTCGCGCTGGCCCTCGCTCAGGCGCGCCAGCGGCACGCCCTCGTAGCGCTGCAGAGAGGCCTCGCGGCCCGGCCCCGCGACGATGTCGCCGAGCGACGCGTTGGCGATGACAGCCTGGGCGCGCACCTCGCCTTCAAGCGAGCGCACCAGGCCGAAGGCTGCGTCCTCCTCCGCGCCCAGCAGGCGAAAGCCGCCGTGCGCGTGGCCCTTGGGAACGGTGGCCGGATTGGCGCCGAAGAACACCGGCGTCACTGCGATGCCGTGCTCGGGCGCAACCACGACGGTCAGCGACAGGTGGTGGCCCTCGAAGCGCCAGGCCCAGGGGGCCTTGCCGCCAGGATCGCCGAAGATCACCAGAGCGTAGTTGCCGGGATCGCGGAAGCTGGGGGCTCGCGTGAGCTCGCCCAGGATGCCTTCGAGACGAAGCAGGCCCTGCACCTGCTCGCGCCCGCGCGCGCTCAGCAGCGTGCCGAGCAGGTCCCACGCCGCTGCCGTCTGCGGCGGGCTCATGCGGCCGAGCGGCACGCCGGGTCGGCTGCGCGGCACATAGTGCCAGTCCTCGCGCCGGATGGACCACGGAAGCTGCGCCTCGCGGCCCTGGTGCTCGTCGAGAAGCGTGAGCCAGGCGCGCGCGGCGCGGCTCATCTCGCGCGTCGCTTCCGGCGCTGTGGCCCAGGCAAGGCGCGAGAGCGGCAGCGTGAGGCCGAGCGCCGTCGCGCTGCCCAGCAGGTCGCGCCGGCTCGGAGGCTTATGGCCGCCATCGTGGTCGTGATCGTGCAACGGCTGCTCCTGGGGTCGGCGGGCCGGCGAACGTCCCTTAGATGGGGACCTTGTAGGGCTTGCCACCAAGCGCTAGGCGACGATAACCGGAGGGTGCAGGCCAAGTCCGCCAACATTTGATGACCAGTCGACGTTATCGGCACGCGAGGTAGCGACGCGCAGCCCCCGCTGTCGAGCACTAGGACAAGTAAATCAACGACATCTCTCTCCAGGAAGTCGCGTCACAGTACGACAAACTGGGATTGGAAAAGTTATCCATCGGTTATCCGTCGGAACTCAGAATGCAGGCGAAAATCACTGTCGTCCTCAAGGTGCCGCCAGAGGCCCACGGTGACTGTGGGGATGCGGGCAGGTTCGAGACTGAACCTGCTCATCAAGCGATTTAGCCAGAAATTATCAGATATGGCCCTGCGGCTAAGGACAGCCATGCTTGTTGGCTGGCGATCTCATCCAAATCAGCAGCCTAGCTGAAAATTGCTGATGCTGTATTGGGTCGCGACCTGACCGCAAAAACTTAGCCATTATTAGCCGTGCGGAACTGGCGCAAGCGTCGCTCAACCTGTACGGACGCCGCGGACAGCCAATGCTCACACCGGACCTTGGCGCCCCCCCAGGAGCCATAACTCCTGGCTACCTAGCTGCTCCAGCCTCGTACGAGCGGCGGGGATTGCGTCGTCATTTTCTTAGCATCCCATTGGCAGCTGGGAGCTCCACTTCGGGGCGTCGGGCGCTACCTGCAATGGCCGAGCTTTCCCGGCCCGCTTGCATGGCACCCTCCTGGCAAAAGGAGCAGCGGGGGCGGCCCACCACAGGCCGTGCTCCCCCGCCTATGGCGCCTTACGCATTCGCGACTGGAGAGCAGGGCTCAGCGCGGGAGGAATCTACCGGCGGGCGCTGCGGCTGCCAGGCCGCAAGCTGCTGTGAAATCGCGAAGTTTCAGGCACCAATTCTGTTAGTTGGCCGAAGCGCGATCTCCCCGACGCGCCGCTCGCTGCCGCACGATGCTCTCGCGTACGCCTTCGTCGAAGAGTGCACGCGGAAGGCTCTCGAAGTGACTGTCGCTGCAGCGGAGCATGTTGGCATTCTCGTCGCCCAACCAAATTGACGGGCAAACGCGGAGCATCTGACTGCATGTTTCGTCATCGAGGTAGCACCCAAATTTGAACGGAGGGGGCTGCCCGCGCCGCCGGCCTCTGTCGCAACCGCCCACTTGCCGGAATCCGCAAATGCGTAGACAGCGTTGAACCACAGGCGACAACAACGCCACCATCGGAGTGACAAGAGCTAATGAACCTTGTGTCCCTCCCTGGTTCCGACACGGCGTAAATGCACATCATCGTATCTCTGGCAAATGTTGACGTGACCATTCGACGCTCTCGCCCAAACTCCAACAGCACGTTCTCAAAACCAGTGGCAGCCGACCCTCGCTGCTCGCTAACCGCGAGTTCCTCTAGGAGTCTATTCACCAACTCCATTGCTACCAACTAGGCCTGTGGGCGCCGCAGGAAGGGACTTGAACCCCGACCCGACGCATTCACCAATCGCACCCTGAAGGCAGGTCTCTGACACGGGCCCTTCGGACTTCCGCGGACGTACGCGCTCTCTGAAGCAAACGAAGACCCCGAAACTACCTTTACCGAGACTCTCAAAACAAGCCAGAACTTGGCCACCAGGCAGCGACAGCAGTTTCACGATGTCGCCTGCAGGTACCAAGAGGTGGCCGTCGTCGTCGCCTTGCACGGTGATGCGGTCGATGAGCCCGCGCAGTATCTCGGCCGCTTCAGTTCGGGCCTCAGGGTGCTCAACGCGCGATGCAGATCGGCGACCTGCTGACGGTAGATGTCGGCAAGCCGCGGATGAAATCGGGGCGGTGAGGGTGGAGTTGCCGCGATGGATGTTATCAGCGTGGCTTGTCGGCTCTCGAGCGTCAGCAACTCGCTCGTTGCAGGCCTGGGGTGCGCAAACCATCGGCAATGGCATGGTAGCCGGTGACTTCAGTGGCTGAGTACCAGCAGGATCAGTAAGGCCACAAAACCAACGACGAGCAGCAGGCCGTTGAACTGCGGTGACCCGTGGAACGCTTCTGGGATCATCGTTTCCGAGACCAGCGCCAGGATCGCGCCGCTGCGAACGCCTCGACCGTTCCCCGGACCGCCGGCCCGGTTCCGCGGAGCACAAGCCCGGCAATCGCCGCAGCGAGGGCGATCATCAAGGCGATTCCAATCCAAACGCCAAACACGTAGCGTGCGGACCGTCCTGCCCGGCGCATTCCGGCGCTGCTCGATAGGGCTTCCGGGATGTTCGCCAGGAAGAACGCCGCGACCGTCCCCAAGCCGGGCGCGCCGTGGTGCAGCACGCTCAACCCCAGCACCACGCCCTCGGGAACGCCGTCGACAAACGTGCCGGCCGCAATCGCCAGTCCGCTCCCGGGCTGCTGCCCTTCTTCCGGCTGCTCCACGCATTCGCCGCAGCGTTTTCGATGCTTTGCCCCGCGGCGGGAGAGCAACGAGTTTACGGAGCTGAATACCGCCGCGCCACATAGCATACCCATGACCGTCCAGTGCAGACTTGCCGCGCCACGCGCGTTGATCACCAAGTCCACCGCCACAACAGCCAGGAGTACTCCCGCTGCGAACGTCATCGCGCGGGCGATGGTGGTGTGCCGAAGCGGCGCGTAGTAGCCACCCACGGCCCCGATCAGCAGACCGGATGAAGACACGGCTCCCCACCCGGCCGCTTGCAACCAGTCGGGCAGCTCCGCAAGCGGTCCCGACACCGAATGGAACAGCCCCGCTTGGTGGATCAACAGGACCGCATCGGTGGCATCGAGCAGGGCCCGACCGCTCTCGGGTCCCTGGAGTATGGGCTGAAGCTGAACCGTCATGAAAGGCACCTCACCGTGTGCTATCGGCGGTATCAGCCGAACGTGAAGGCAAAAGCCTCCGCACCTGGATCGAGGAACTCGATCTCGAACAAGCGGTCGGCGATTGGTCCCGGCTGTCGGATCAACTGGTACATACGCTGCTCGACAACCTTGCCGATGCCCTGCTCGTTGACGTCAACTCCGTGCGCGGCTCCGGGCGGTTGGCCGTCGATGAGAACCCGGAACGCAACGGACTTTCCTGGCGCTGAGGGGCCCATGACGAGATGGAGGTCGCGGGCGTGAAAGCGGTACGTGATGCTTCCATTCGCCTTGTTCAGGACACCCGCATCCCTCCTCACCGTCCAATCACCCACCAGCGCCCAATGGTTGAGGCGAAGCTGCGCAGGGCGCGCGTACGTGTGCGACGCATTTCGAACCACCCGGCCCGGCGATGCGAAGTTCGCGGCGCGCCCAAACCCGACGTAATTTTCTGGAGATCTGAGATTGGACCAATCCGCGGCAGCATCGGGACCGCGGGCATCCACCACGACCGGCTCGTTGCTGACGCCGCCGGCTCCGGCCTCACGCAGCAACGCTTGAATGACCATTTCCAATTGTTCGTAGGCCCCTTCGCCGAAATGATGGTGGCGCACGCGTCCCTCCGCATCGATGAAGTACAGCGCCGGCCAAGCCTGGTTCCCGAAAGCGCGCCAAATGACGTGATTGTTGTCGACCGCGACAGGGTAGTCGATCTTCATGTCCTTTGAGGACCAGCGAATGTTGGCGATGTTCTTCTCAAACTCGAACTCCGGCGCATGGACGCCGACCACAACCAATCCCTGGTCCTTGTATTTCTCGGCCCAGGCGCGGACATAGGGAAGCTGGCGTCGCCAGTTGATGCACGTGTAGGTCCAGAAATTGACCAGGACGACCTTGCCCCGCAGAGCGGCCGGCGTCAGAGGCTTCGAATTCAGCCATGCGTTCGCCCGTTCGAGAGAAGCCAGTTCCGCCGCCTGGTTGGTAGATGGACCAAACGGGAATCCGTGAAGGAACGGGACGGATACTCCAGTGGATGTCATCGGCTGACTCTTCTCTTCCGGCGACCAAGGCGGCAATCGGCGACCCGATTGCCAAAGCGAGCACCGCAGCGACCAAAAGTTTGTTCATGGTCATTGGTGAATTTCCTGTGTGACGACTTACTTCACGAGACGATCGACCTGCGCTTGCAGTCGAGCGGACCAATCAGCAGGATCGCGGGAATGACAATCACGTACCCGATCGCCCAGGAGCGGACCCATGCGAGGGCAAATTCGTTCGAGAACCCCAGATTGAGGGCGAGAATGACGAAGGAAATGATCCCGGTCGTCACCATGCCCATCGCAAGGGAGAAGGCGATCTTCCGTTTGATTTCCGGGCTCATGATCAGTTTCCTTTTGTCCGAGCGTCAGGCCGCCACCTATCAGGGTTGCCGAAGCGGCCGGAAAGCGGCGCGAACCTCACGAGTGAAAAGGTCAGGCTGTTCCCAGGCCGCGAAATGCCCTCCCTTCTCGGCTTCATTGAAGTAGACGAGATTGCGATAGGCACGGCGCGCCCAGCTCTCTGGAGCTCGGTAGACCTCGTCGGGGAATACGGTGATGGCGACCGGCAGCGAAATCTCGGAAGTCTTCTGCGCGGCCGAAATGATGATGCTCTGGCCGGCCGTCTCCCAATAGATGCGCGCGGCCGAGGTCACGGTGTTCGTCAACCAGTACAGCGTGATGTCATCGAGAACATCGTCGCGGTTGAGCCGGCGGGCGAGCTCACCGTTGTTGTAGTCGTAGATCCAAGCCGCGAGCCCCACGGGGGAATCCGTCAAGGCGTAGCCAATCGTCTGTGGCCGAGTGCCCATCACGATGCCGTAGGCCCTGTACTTCTTGTAGAATGTGTCGACTTGAGCGAAGGCCGCGCGCTCCTTTTCGGAGAGTCCTGCGGGGGCCGGCCCACCTGTTGCGAGCACCGAAGCCACGTCGGGCGGTATCGTCGCGGGCAGATTGATGTGGATGCCGAGCAATCCTGGCACCGCCTGACGCGCCATCGCGCTGGAGATGGGAGCACCCCAATCGCCGCCCTGGGCGACATAGCGGGCATAGCCGAGGCGCTTCATCAGCTCTGCCCAGGCACGGGCAATGCGATCGGGATTCCAACCCGTGTCCTTTGGTCGCTCGGAAAAGCCGAAACCGGGGATGGATGGGATCACGAGGTGGAAGGCGTCCGCGGCACTCCCGCCGTGTGCAGTGGGATTGGTGAGCGGACCGATGATCTTGAGCTGCTCTATGATCGAGCCGGGCCATCCATGCGTCACGATGAGCGGCAGCGCGTTCTCGTGCTTGGAGCGAATGTGAATGAAGTGGATGTCGACGCCGTCGATCTTGGTGAGGAACATGGGCAGCGCATTCAGTCGCGCTTCGACTTTTCGCCAGTCATAGCCCTTGCCCCAGTAGTCCATCACCTCGCGGAATTTCGCGAGCTGGGGTCCCTGTGCGCCGTCTTTGACAGTCTCCTGATCCGGCCAGCGCGTGGAGTTGATGCGCCGCTTGAGCTCGTCGAGCTCGGCCTGGGGAACCCGAACGGTGAACGGGCGGATCGAGCTGTCTTCCGCCTGGCGCGCAACGGTCTGGCTCGTTGCCGACAGAAATCAGCCCGAGCACGACGACGCTGGGCGCGATTGCGAAACCAACTGTCTTGAGCGTTTTGACGATCACGGATGAACCCCAATCTTTTGAAGGATGTGTAGGACCTTGCGGGCCTGGCATGGGCGCGCGTTGCAGGGCAGCGGACGGCGCGCCGGATGTGCGCGTCGTCCACCGCTCCGCGGTGCATCATCTCAGCGACTTGAACGCCGCCCGGAGTTCGGCCGTGAACAGCTCCGGCTCCTCCCAGGCGGCGAAGTGGCCGCCCTTGTCGAGCTTGTTGTAGTGGATGAGGTTGGGATACGCCCTCTGCGTCCAGCTCAGTGGGGCCTGATATTGCTCGCCTGGGAAGACGCTCACGGCGACTGGGATGGAAACGCCCTTGGCGTTGAAGAAGCCACCCTTGTATTCCCAATAGAGGCGAGACGCTGAAACGCCTGTCTTCGTCAGCCAGTAAAGCGTGATGTTGTCGAGGATCTCGTCTCGCGTCAGTTCGCCCGTGGCGCTGGCGGTGCGGAGTAGAGCCGCAGCGACCGTAGCGGCCGGCTGGCCGTCAGCATCATTGTGGTCGAGGAGCCAGGCGGCGAGGCCCACGGGTGAATCCGCGATGCCGTACAAGGTTTGCGGGCGCGACCCCATCAACCTCGCATAGTCGACTTGCTTGAAGGTTCTGACCAGCTGCTCATAGGCCAGTCGTTCCTCGGCTGAGAGACCGGCTGGCGGCGGGCTGCCGGCCAGGAGGGCCTTGTCGACGTCGGCCGGGACGGTCGCTGGCATGTTGGTGTGGATGGCGAGCAATCCCGCAGGTGCCTGCAAGCCCATCTGGTCAACGACAAACGCACCCCAGTCGCCGCCCTGGGCGACGTAGCGCGTGTAGCCGAGGCGCTTCATAAGTTCTGCCCAGGCGAGGCCCATGCGCTCGGGGCCCCAGCCGGTGCTCGTCGGCTTGCCGGAGAAGCCGTAGCCCGGCATCGACGGAATCACCACGTGAAACGCATCCGATGCTTTGCCTCCATGTGCCGTGGGATTGGCAAGCGGATCGATGATCTTCAGCTGCTCGATAATCGAGCCGGGCCACCCGTGGGTGACGATCAGCGGCAGCGCGTTCTCATGCTTCGAACGCACGTGAATGAAATGAATGTCGAGCCCATCGATCTGTGTGATGAACTGCGGCAAGGCGTTCAGCTTTGCCTCGACTTTGCGCCAGTCGTAGTCCGTTGCCCAATAGCGCGCGAGCTCCCGAATTGTCGCGAGCTGCACGCCCTGCGATTGATCCGCAACCGTTTCCCGTTCCGGCCAGTTTGTTGCGTTGATACGCCTGCGCAGCTCGAGGAGCGCCTCTTGCGAAAACTCGACGCGGAAGGGGCGGATTGCGTGCGCTGGAGTCGTGCCCATCTGCGAATCTCCTTGGTTCGACGGTTCGCTGGCACCTGCGTCGGTCGCTGCGACCAAATGCAGGGGAAGAAGGCTGACGGCGCCGGCCGCGGCCGAACCTGCAAGGAGGTTGCGTCGGGTGGGCGATGAGGACATGGTCGGCGGGCTAGGCTCGAAGCGAGCTTGTCCTTGAGGGTTGGCATCAACCATCGGTGGGCGCCCATCTTCGTTGGTCACTTCGGACTTTGCTGGCTTGCGCATCGTGGTCTCCCTTGACCGTGCCAGTGCTCAATCAATCAGCTGGCGGCAAAAGAAGATGTACGCAGAACCCCTCGAAATGCCCGTCGTGTGTTGTTAGAGACCGTTAGGTGTTGCGAGCCCGGCAATGCCCTCGAGTTGGCCGGGATGCGGCCAGCTACGTCAGGTCGCGCGCCGAATCGCTCGCGTGACAGCGCGAACCGTTCATTAAGCTGAAGCGGATTTCAGGCGCGTCACGGCCGCTGACGATGATGGCGCTGAGGCCATCGTCCGTTTCTTGTTCGCGCTGAATCGGCGCAACCCTACGACCGCTTGCGATCGCGCTCTACGGCTGCCGCGATAGCATCATCGGCAAAATACGACCCCAGTCCCCAGACTTGTGGTCAGCGTCTTGCGCTCACAACCATCTCTGTTGAGTATAGGTGGCTTCGAGCCCTAGATTTGGACCTACCCAACCAGCGCACCTTCCGCGCCGGGTTGGGAGTCCTCGAAAAAGCCTACTACTTAGCTGCTCGCGCGAACAGCGGCTGCAGCGCCAGCATGCCGAACTGCGGCACCCAGTGGCCCACGCCCCGGTAGCTGCCGCGCCAGAGCCTCGGCGTCTCGTAGGTCTCGCGGAAGTGCGCCACGTAGGCGGCAAGGTATGCCGCCTTGGCGTCAGGCGAGCCGCTCGCCGCATGCAGCTGCGCCAGCGCCCAGGCGCGGTTGAAGTTGAGGCCGTGGTGGTGCCAGTTGATGGGGCTGGTCACCGGCTTCGGCATTCCTGATCGCCTGAAGAAGGCCTCTGCCCAGGCGTCGAACGCTTCTTGAGTCAGCACCTTGCTCGCCAGCCACGCCCGGTTGGTGCCGACGCCCATGAAATGCCCGGTCTCCAGCGCGTAGTCGCATTCGCCTGCGCGTTCGATGAAATGGGCGGTCGCCAGCGCGCGAATGCGCTCCAGCGCCGCGGTATCGCCGGCCCACTCGGCGTAGGCATGCATATTGATGAGCGCCCAGGAATCGCTGGCGTAGCTGCCGCGGTTGGGGTCGGGCACCACCCGGCGATAGTAGCCGAGCATGGAGGCGAGCACCTCGTCCGCCATCGGCCGCAGCGCATCGTCGCCGGCGAAGGCGCTTTTGTGCTCGACGGCAAGCCGCAGGAACCACGCGCGTCCGTAGGGCATCTCGAAGTCGAGGTGCGCGCGCAGGTGCGCCCGCTCCGCGGCGAGGTTGTCCGGGGTCAGCGAGGCCGCGATGAGCGCCTGGTCCTGCCTGTCGCCGGTCATGCGCATGTAGGCGGCGAGCGCCCAGGTGCCGTGCACCGCCGAGTGCCAGTCGATGCAGCCGTGAAATGCGGGGTGATCGGTATCGTTGCGCGCCACGGCCGCGCGCACGGCCTTGGCCAGCTCCGCCGCGATCTCGGCTTTGCGCGCCTCGAGCTGCGCCAAGCCAGGCGGCCTCTCAAAGGCTCCACCTTGGTTCACCGCTGACATGACCGACAAGCCCATGGCTAGCACCGCCAGCGCATCTTGACGGCTTGGCCAGGCAACGGCCAAGCGCCGTCTGTAAACGTGAACACCGCCCCCGGCTAAGGCGTGCTTTCCTGCACGTCCTCGGCGGCAAAGCTGCAGTACGGGTTCAGCGCTAGGCGGCTGTTGGAGTAGCGCCCATCGCTGGTGATCTCCCGCCCCACCCAGGGCGGCCGCGCGATCGCTTGGCTCTCATGCCGCAGCTCGACCTCGGCGATGACGAGGCCGGCGTTGTCGCCCTCGAAGACATCGACCTCCCATGTCAGCCCGCCGTGCTCGACCAGATGCCGAACCTTGGAGAGCAGAATGCCCTCGCGCAGCTCCAGCAGGTCGTGGGCGTCGTTCACCGGGATGGGATACTCGTATTCCAGGCGGCTGGTGCGGGCGCCCTGGCTCTTGATCGTGAGGGTGGCCGAGGTGTCGTCGACAATGCGCACGCGCACGGCGGCCTTGCCGGATCGCGCCAGATAGGCCTGGCGCAGACGCTTGCTCTCGACGACGAGAGGCTTCCAATCCTCTCCCGTCACCAGAAACTTGCGTTCGATCTCGATCGCCATGCGGTCACGGTGGTGATTGCGCCGCGTCAGGGTGTCATGACGGCCGGCGCTTCTCAAGTCCCTTGCGCCGCATCCGACACGAGGCGCCGACTACGGCACCCGCCACGGCGTCAAGCGCGGCAGCCATCGCGGCACGTTCGCTCGATAGCGCTCGTAGGCGGCGTTGAATGTTGCTGCCAGCGTCGGCTCCTCATACGTCAGGACGAACAGGTGGTAGGCGAGCCAGAAGAGGGCCCCATAGGGAAGCAGTCGCCAGTCGGCGAACAGGATTGCCACGGGACGCAGCCACTCGAGGCCCAGAAATGCCGGCTGAAACCGCCATTGCGTGATCCACCAGGGAATAACGCCCGCAAACACGCACGGAACCAGCACGAAAAAGATCGCCGAGCCGATGATTTGCGCTGGTTCGCTGCACGACCGACCAGTCCAAGCTGCGCCAGGAGCATGAGCCTAAATTGCGGCTGGTACATGCTGGCCGAGCGCGCGTTGGCGTATCGACACAACTCTGCTCGCGCACCCTCACGCCTTGGCGATACGCGCAATCTCCGCCCGCAACTCGGTGATACCCGCCCCCGTCTCAGCGGAGGTCGCCACCAGCACCGGGTAGGCAGCCGCATGCTTGGCGAGCTCTTCCGCGGTCGTCTGCTGGACGCGCGCAAGCTCGGTGGGTTTCAGCTTGTCGATCTTGGTCAGCACGCCCTGATAGGAGACCGCGGCCTCGTCCATCAGCGCCATTACCTCGCGGTCGGCGGCTTTCGGGCCATGGCGCGCGTCGATCAGCACGAACACGCGCGCGAGCGTCACGCGTCCCGCGCAGGTAGTCCTTCACCAGCGCGGTCCATTGCTCGACCTTGGCCTTGGGCGCCTGCGCGAAGCCGTAGCCCGGCATGTCGACGAGGAACAGCGCCGCGCCGGTGGGCTCGAAGAAGTTGAGCTCCTGCGTACGCCCCGGCGTGTTGGAAGCGCGCGCCAGTCCATGCTGGTTGGCGAGCGCGTTGATCAGGCTCGACTTGCCGACGTTGGAGCGGCCGGCGAAGGCGATCTCCGGTCGGTCGGGATCGGGCAGGAACTCCAGGGCCGGCACGCTCTTGATGAAGCGGCAGGGCCGGCGAAACAGGACCTCGCCCGCGTCGATCTCCTCAGCCGTGTAGCTGCCGTCGGGCATGGGCTGACCGCGCGGATAGCGCCAGTCTTCAGGCGCCCTCCTTGCCGCAGCAGGACCTCGCGCGCGCGGCTCAGCCTCTCGATGCCGTTCAGGCTGCCGTTCGTGCGCGCATGGCGCTTGTAGGCGTCGTCGATTTCGCTTTCGCTGGCGCCGGGCTCGAGGCCCAGCGTCTTGAGGGCCTGCTCGCGCGTCATGTCGCTGGCTGGCGCGGTAGCCCCTGCACCAGTGGCGGATTGCTCCGGCGTCGCCGCGGGAGCGTTCCCCGAGCGGCCAGCGATCGCCGCAGCCGTCGCCGCCGAGGCGCTGGCCGAGCATCTCGGTGCCGCGCTTCACCGCGGCGCTGGCCTTGGCCAGCGCGTCGCCCGCGCCGATCCCCTGGCCCGAGCGCGACGCGCTGGATCAGCCCTTCCAACCCCATGTTCCTCCAGAGATGAATCTCGGCGCCGTTCTTGCGCATGATGGTGTACTGCTGGAGCAGCGAGAGCACGTTGTTCCAGGCCCAGTAGATCACCAGCCCCACCGAGAAGGACGCCAGCAGGAAGGTGAACATCACCGGCATCCAGTTGAAGATCCGCTGCTGCACGGGGTCGGGCTGCTGCGGGTTCAGCTGCATCTGCACCCACATGGTGATGCCCATGATGATGGGCCATGCGCCGACCTGCAGGAACTCGGGCACGGCGTAGGGCAGCAGCCCGAACAGGTTGAAGATCGAGGTCGGGTCGGGCGCGGACAGGTCCTTGATCCAGCCGAAGAACGGCGCATGCCGCATGTCGATGGTGATGAACAGCACCTTGTAGAGCGCGAAGAACACCGGGATCTGCAGCACGATGGGCAGGCAGCCCGCCATCGGGTTGATCTTCCGGTCCCGATACAGCGTCATCAGCTCCTGCTGCATCTTGGCGCGGTCGTCCTTGTAGCGCTCGCGCAGCTTCTCCATCTCCGGCTGCAGCATCTTCATCTTCGCCATCAACTCGTAGCTCTTGTTGGCGAGCGGGAAGAACACGAGCTTGACGAGCACGGTGACGGCCGAGGATGGCGAGGCCGTAGTTGCCGAAGAACTGGCCCAGCCAGTGCAGCAGTTTGTAGAGCGGCTTGGTGATGAAATAGAAGTAGCCCCAGTCGACCATCAGCTCGAAGCGGGGCGCCGACAGCTGGGCGCCGTAGGCGTCGATCAGATTGACCTCCTTGGCGCCGGCGAACAGGTGGGCGGTGAAGGTCTGCTTGGCTCCGGGCGCGATGGTGACGGGGCCGGCCGAGAAGTCGGTCTGGAAGGTAGTCCTTGGAGACCCCGGTGGCCTTGACGCCGGAGAAGCGCGCCTCGAAGGCACGGTCTGGTTGGGGATCAGCGCCGCGCCCCAGTACTTGTCGGTGAAGCCGAGCCAACCGCCGTTCGTCTGCTTGAAGGTCTTGGCGCCGCCGTCCTTGAGCACGTCGGCGTAGGCGATCTCCTGCAGGCCGGATGCGCCCATCACGCCGATCAAGCCCTCGTGCAGGATGTAGTAGCCCTCGATCTTCGGCATGCCGTGGCGCGAGATCAGCGCGTAGGGGTAGAGCGAAACCGCCTTGTCGGTCTTGTTCTCCACCTCGTCGGAGACGGTGAACAGATAGTTGGCATCGACCGAGATGGTGCGCCGGAAGACCAGCCCCTGCCCGTTGTCCCAGACCAGCGTCACCGGCGAGCTGGGCGTCAGCGGCCGCCCTTCTCCGCCGTCCACAGCGTGTCGTGGCCGGGCATCGGCTGGGTCGACGCCGGCGTCCGGCGATCCAGCCGTACTCGGCATAGTAGGGATGCGGCGAGCCCGAGGGCGAGAACAGCACGACGTTGGCGCTCTTGGGGTCGACCGTCTCGCGGTACTTGGCCAGCACGACGTCGTCGATGCGCCCGCCCTTGAGCGAGATCGAGCCCTTGACGCTCGGGGTGTCGATCGCGCATGCGCGGGCTGGCCTCCAGCGCCGCCTCGCGGGTCGCGCGGCGCCGTGGCCGCCGGTGCGGTCGCCACGCCCGGCTGCCGGGCGTGCGCATCGGGCGCGCCCGCCTTGGGCGCGCCGGGCTGCGCCTGCTCCTGGCCTGATCTGCTCCTGGCGCATGCGCGCCTGGCGCTCCTGCTCCTCCTTCAGCCGCGGCCCGGCATAGAAGAACTGCCACGCCAGCAGCACCGCCACCGACAGCACGATGGCGAGGAGCAGGTTCTTCTGGTTTTCCTGGTCGGGTTGCAGCATGGCTGTCTCGAGATTGGCGTTGGCCGATCGCGTGGGTCGCTAGGCTCGCTTGCGCTCTGTCGGCACGCCGCTCGGCACGCTGTGCGCCCTGGGTCGGGCACGGCGTGGACGCGTCCGAGCGCCCTCACCAGGTCCGCCACCAGCGCGCCGTAGCCGGCATCGAGCGCCGGACGGCGGGCGATCAGTACATAGTCGAAGTCGGCGCGCGCGTGCTCGCGCACCACGTCACGCACCGCCGCCCGCAGCCGCCGCTTGATGCGGTTGCGCTCGACCGCGCCGCCGACCTTCTTGCTGACGGTGAAGCCGAACCGCGGCTGCGTCGATCGCGCCTTCGCCGCGCTCTGCCCGCCGCTTGCCCTCCAGCACGAAGGCGGCGGTCGCGCAGCGCGCACCGTTGCGAAGGCGCAGGAACTCGGCGCGGCGCTTGAGGGTCGCGAAGCGCGGGGTCGGGGGCTGCCGCGCCCTCCGCCTGTCTGTGGCCATGCGCCACCATCCGCGGCTGCGCCTCAAGCCGACAGGCGCTTGCGGCCCTTGGCGCGCCGGCGCGCCAGGATCCTGCGGCCGCCGGCCGTCTCCATGCGCTTGCGGAAGCCGTGCCGCCGCTTGCGGACGAGCCTTGCTCGGCTGATATGTACGCTTCACGTCTGGTCTCCGTGTTCAAGCACCGGTTCGAGTAGCTGAGAGATCACCGCGGCGCGGCGCGCCGGTGCGAGTCCGCCAGCGCTGGAGTCCGCCCTTGATCCGGCCGGAATTGCTGGCGCTTATAGGGTTGCGCCCAGCCCAAGTCAATCCGAGCCAAGGTCTTGAAGAAAAGCGATCAATTCTTTTCGCTTCCTCTCACGTGTGCTTGACGCCCGGCGCGAAATGGCTTGCCAAACGCTTATACTTCGTTGGTCGTCGTCAACGCTTGCACTGGCATCTCGCCACTGTGCGACGCCGACACGATCCATCGGAAGGCGCCGGCCGCGGCCCTTGCATGCGCTCCAGTGCGACGGAGCGGCTGCTACATGCGTCCGGCACCTGCAAGCTCCCCGGCCAAGAGTGCGCTCAAGCCGCTTCTGGCCGCTGCTCGCCGTGGCCGCCGCCATGGCCGCCGTGTTCTGGCATGGGCGGCCACGACATGCTCACGCTCGAGAACGTCGTCGCCCAGCGCGACCGGTTCCACGGCCTTCTCGACCAGCATCGCGCCCTTGCCGGTGCTCTCCTATGTGCTGATCTACGCCCTGGCGGTGACCCTCTCGATCCCGGGCGGCCTGATCCTCACGGTGACGGGCGGCCTGCTGTTCGGCTGGCTGGTCGGCGGTGCTGGCGGCGCGTGGTCGGCGGCGACCATCGGCGCCACCGTCGTCTTCCTCATCGCGCGCTCGGCGGTCGGCGAGACCCTGAGCGAGCGCATGGGGCCGTGGATCGGCAAGCTGCGCGACGGCTTCAAGGAGGAGGCCTTGAGCTACATGCTGTTCCTGCGGCTGGTGCCGGCGTTTCCGTTCTGGTTCGTGAATATCGCTCCGGCCCTGCTGGGCGTGCCGCTCAGGACTTATGTCATCGGAACCGTCTTGGGTATCATCCCGGCGACCTTCGCGTTCGCGTCGGCAGGCGCCGGCCTCGACAGCGTCGTGATGGCGGCGAAGAAGGAGCACGCGGCCTGCCTGGCGCTCAAGGGTGCCGACGCCTGCGAGATGAAGATCCAGGCCAGCTCGCTGCTCACCAAGGAGCTGATCCTGGCGCTGGTGCTGCTGGGCGTCGTGGCGCTGATACCCATCGTCCTGAAGAAATGGAGAAAAGCGCATGCCGCAGCCAAATGACGGCGGCCGGCCTGATGCGGCTCGGTGCCGACGGCGCCGGCTCCAGTGCCGCGACCGGCAGGCACGCGCAAGGTCATTTCCGAGGAGGCCGCCGGCAGCGAGCTGCAGGTCGATCTGTGCGTCATCGGCGCCGGCTCGGGCGGATTGTCGGTGGCCGCCGCCGCCGCCCAGCTCGGCGTCTCGGTGGCGCTCATCGAGAAGCACAAGATGGGCGGCGACTGCCTCAACTACGGCTGCGTCCCGTCCAAGGCGCTGATCGCCGCCGGCCGCCGCGCGCAGCTCATGCGCTCCGTCGGCCCCGTTCGGCATCGTGCCGGTGAACCCGATCGATCGACCCGGCCGCCGTGCATGCCCATGTGCACGAGGTGATCGCCGCCATCGCCCCCAACAACTCGGTGGAGCGCTTCGCCGGCATGGGCGTGAAGGTGATCCAGGCGCCCGGCTATTTCGTCAGCCGCGATACGCGTGCAGGCCGGCGACTAGCGCATCAAGGCGCGGCGCTTCGTCATCGCCACCGGCTCCTCGCCTGCCATCCCGCCGATCCCGGGGCTCGACCGGCGTGCCCTACTTCACCAACGAGACGATCTTCGACAATCGCGAGCAGCTCGACCACCTCGTCATCATCGGCGGCGGCCCGATCGGGCTGGAGCTGGCGCCAGGCGCATCTGCGGCTCGGCAGCCGCGTCACCGTCATCGAGGCCGCAGCGCGCGCTCGGCAAGGACGACCCCGAGATGACCGAGGTGGTGCTCAAGCAGCTGACCGCCGAGGGCCTCGAGCTGCCGCGAAGGCGCGCATGGTCGAGCGCGTGAGCCGGCGGCACGCGGCTGATCGACGTGCATATCGCCGAGGGCGATCGCAAGTCGGTGGTGCAGGGCACGCACCTGCTGGTCGCCACCGGGCGCACGCCCAACGTCGCCGGCCTCAACCTGGAGGCCGCCGCCATCAAGTACGACAAGAGCGGCATCAAGGTGAACAAGGCCTTGCAGACCAGCGAACCGGCGGGTGTTCGCCATCGGCGACGTCACCGGCGGCCCGCCGTTCACCCATGTCGCCAACTACCACGCCGGCATCGTCATTCGCCGGGCCCTGTTCCGCCTGTCGGCGACCGTCGACAGCGGCATCGATCCCGTGGGTGACCTTCACCGACCCCGAGCTGGCGCATGTCGGCCTGACCGAGGAGGCGGCGAGAAAGGCGCTGGGCCGCGTGCGCGTCTACCGCTGGCCCTACCACGAGAACGATCGCGCGCAGGCCGAGCGGGCGACCGAGGGCTTCGTCAAGGTCGTGACCGACGGCAAGGGCAGGATCAAGGGCGCCAGCATCGTCGGCCAGCAGGCGGGCGAGCTGATCCAGATGTGGTCGCTCGCAGTGTCGCAGGGGCTCGATATCAAGGCCATGACGCAATGGATTTCGCCCTATCCGACGCTGTCGGAGATAAACAAGCGCGCAGCCTTCGGCTATTATGCGACCGCGGCCGGCAAACCCGCTGGTGCGCAAGGTGATCGGCTGGCTGACGCGATTGGGATAGCTAGGCGAGGGAAGGCGTGGCCCGCGACATGATCGATGAGGCACTCGTCCTGGCCCGGACGGCTGTGGGCGCGCCTCAGCGCGATCCCGTTCCACAGGTGCGCGACTGGCAGGCTGCGGGCACGCATCGCCGCGATCCGGTCGCCGTTGTCGGCGACGGCGGAGCGGCGCGGCCTCGGCCTGTCCGCCAAGCTGCTGCTGCTGACCTTGCTGTTCGTCATGCTGGCGGAGGTGCTGATCTTCGTTCCCTCCGTCGCCAACTTCCGCATCAGCTGGCTCACCGACCGCCTGGCGGCGGCGCGGCTCGCGGCGCTCGCCACCCAGGCCGCGCGCGACGGCAACGTCCCGGATGCGCTGCGCACCGAGCTGCTGCGCACGGCCCAGGTGCGCGCCGTGTCGTGGATGCGCGACAACGAGCGGCGCATGGTGCTGCCGCCCGACGGTGCCGGCCGAGATCGACGACATCTACGACTTCCGCGCCAGCGCGCGGCCGGCGGCGTCGTGGGCGAGCTCGTCGCTGCGCATGCGGCTGATCTGGGATGCGCTCGCCGTCTTCTTCGCCAGGGACGGACCGCATCATCCGCGTGCTCGGCGAGCCGGTGAGCCGGCGACCAGATCGATATCGTGCTGCCCGAGGCGGCGCTCGAGGACCGCCATGGTCCGCTACGGCCTCAATGTGCTGGGCCTGTCGATCATCATCTCGGTCATCACCGCCGCGCTCGTCTATTTCGCGCTCAACACCCTGTTCGTGCAGCCGATGATGCGCATCACCCGCAACATCCTGCGCTTCAGCCAGAACCCGGAGGACGCGAGCCGCATCATCGTGCCCTCGCAGCGCCAGCGACGAGATCGGCACCGCCGAGCGCGAGCTGGCGCACATGCAGGGCCAGCTCACGCAAACCCTGCAGCAGAAGAGCCGGCTCGCCGCGCTGGGCCTGGCGGTGAGCAAGATCAGCCACGACCTGCGCAACATGCTCGCCAACGCCCAGCTCATCTCCGACCGCCTCGCCAGCCTGCCCGACCCGACGGTGCAGCGCTTCGCGCCGAAGCTGATCGCCTCGCTCGACCGCGCCATCAACTTCTCGCGAGAGCACGCTGCGCTTCGGCCGCGCCGAGGAGGCCGCCGCCCCGCCGCGAGCCGATGCATCTGCGCGCGCTGGTGGCCGAGGTCGGCGACGGCCTGGGGCTGCCGCGCGATGATGCCGATCGCCTGGGCGATCGACATCGACGACGTGCTGCGCGTCGATGCCGATCGCGATCAGCTCTACCGCGTCTTGAGCAACCTGTGCCGCAACGCGCTGCAGGCCATCGAGCAGCAGGAGCCTGCCGGGGCCACATCCGCGTCGCCGCGCAGCGCAACGGCACGCGCGTCACCGATCGAGGTGGTCGACGACGGACCCGGCGTGCCGCAGAAGGCGCGCGCGCACCTGTTCCAGGCCTTCCAGGGCTCGGCGCGCGCGGGCGGCACGGGGCTCGGGCTGGCCGTGGCGCACGAGCTCGTCTCCGCGCATGGCGGCAGCATCCGGCTGCTCGACACCGAGCGTGGCACCACGTTCGAGATCGAGATCCCCGACCGGGGCGAGTGAGGGCCCAACAGCCTGGGGCGGGGGCCATGCAGGGCGGCATCTACGATCTGGCCATCATCGGCGGCGGCATCAACGGCTGCGGCATCGCCCGCGATGCGGCCGGGCGCGGACTTTCCGTGTTCCTGTGCGAGATGGGCGGACCTCGCCAGCGGCACCTCCTCGCGCTCCACCAAGCTGATCCACGGCGGCCTGCGCTATCTGGAGCATTTCGATTTCCGCCTGGTGCGCGAGTCGCTGATCGAGCGCGAAGTGCTGTGGCGCATCGCGCCGCACATCGTGCGGCCCATGCGCTTCGTGCTGCCGCACCACGCGGACCTGCGCCCCGCCTGGATGCTGCGCGTCGGGCCTGTTCCTCTACGATCACCTGGGCGGGCGCGAGCGGCTGCCCGGCACGCGCGTCCTCGATCTGGCCGAGCGATGGCGCTGGCGCGCCGCTCGAAGCCCGGCGTCTTCGACCCCGGCTTCGAGTATTCGGATTGCTGGGTCGACGATGCGCGCCTCGTGGTGCTCAACGCGCGCGACGCGGCCGATCGCGGCGCCGCCATCCGCACGGCACGCGGGCGTTCGCGGCTGTGCGCGCGGGCAACGCGTGGCGCGTGACCGTCGAGACCTCGCACCGGCAAGCGGGAGACGATCGCCGCCCGCGCGCTCGTCAACGCCGCGGGCCCCTGGGTCGAGGAGGTGCTGCGCACCGCCTCGGCTAGGGATCGCCCCGTCGGGCCGCGTGCGCCTGGTGCAGGGCGCGCACATCGTCGTCCGCAAGCTGTTCGATCACGACCGCGCCTATCTCTTCCAGAACCCCGACGGCCGCATCGTGTTCGCCATTCCCTACGAGGGCGCTTCACGCTGATCGGCACCACCGATCGCGACTACGACGGCGACCCGGCTGCGGCGCGCGCCACGCCGAGGAGATCGCCTACCTGTGCGAGGCGGCAGCGCCGCCTTCGCGCAGCCCGGTGACGCCGGCCGACGTCGTGTGGGCCTATTCCGGCGTGCGGCCGCTCTACGACGACGGCGCCAGCGACGCCAAGGCGCCTCGCGCGACTACGTGCTGGAGCTCGATGGACGCATAAGGCGCGCGCCCCGCTGCTGTCGATCATCGGCGGCAAGATCACGACCTACCGCAAGCCTCGCCGAGGCGGCGTTGGAGCGAGCTGGCGCCGCACCTGCCCCAGCGCCAGGGGCTGGCGGCCGGCTGGACGGGCACGACGCCGCTGCCCGGCGGCGAGTTCGATATCGACGAGCTGACCCGCCGCACGCAGCGCCTGACGCGCAGCTTCCGTTCCTGGCAAGGCGCCATGCCGCGCGGCTTGTCGCGCGCCTACGGCACGCGCGCAGGCACGCTGCTCGGGCAAGGCCAAGTCGACGGCCGACCTCGGCCGGCATTTCGGCGCGACGCTCACCGAGGCCGAGGTGCGCTATCTCGTGGGCACGAGTGGGCCACTCGGCCGAGGACGTGCTGTGGCGCCGCTCCAAGCTCGGCCTGCACATGAGTGCAAGCGAGATCGCCGGGCTCGAAGCCTGGATGCGGCAGCGCGTGGGGCCGGTGACTGCCGCCTCCGCGACGACGCTATAGTTGGCGAGGGATGGCATGACCAAGTCGGTTCTCGGCATCGTCGGCGGCAGCGGGCTCTACGACATGCCCGCGCTCGAGAACGTGCGCTGGGAGAGGATCGATACGCCGTGGGGGGCGCCCTCGGACCAGGTGCTGTTCGCCGAGATCGACGGGCTGCCGATCCGCTTCCTGCCGCGGCACGGGCGCGGCCACAAGGTGCCGCCGTCGGCCATCAACTATCGCGCCAACATCGACGCGCTGAAGCGCGCCGGCGTCACCGACCTCGTCTCGATCTCGGCCTGCGGCTCGCTGAAGGAGGAGCTGCGCGCCCGGCCATTTCGTGCATCGTCGACCAGTTCATCGACCGCACGTTTGCGCGCGAGAAGAGCTTCTTCGGCCCCGGCTGCGTGGCGCACGTGTCGATGGCCGATCCGGTGAGCCCGCTGCTGGCCGATGCGGTCGAGCAGGCGGCCAAGGCCGAGGGCATCGCCGCCACGCGCGGCGGCACCTACCTCGTCATGGAGGGTCCGCAGTTCTCGACGCGCGCGGAGAGCAACCTCTACCGCAGCTGGGGCTGCGCGGTGATCGGCATGACCAACATGCCGGAGGCCAAGCTCGCGCGCGAGGCCGAGATTTGCTACGCCACCGTCGCCATGGTGACCGACTACGACTGCTGGCACCACGAGCACGCGGACGTCGACGTGGCCGAGATCATCAAGGTGCTCACCGCCAACGTCGACAAGGCGCACGCGCCTGATCGAGCGGCTGGCGCGCGACTTCCCGCGCGAGCACCCGCCCTGCCCGGTCGGCTCCGACCGCGCGCTGGAGGTGGCGATCATCACGCCGCCCGAGGCGCGCGACCCGGCGCTGGTGGCCAAGCTCGACGCGGTGGCGGGCCGTGTGCTGCGGCCTCGCTGAGCATTCCCGAAGCCGAGGCCTCGGCCTACAGGCCGCAGGCCGAGGCTATCCGGGATCTTTCCGCTCTCAAATTGAGCACGCCGCCCGGCATTCCAATCATCAAAGGGGGAGGGCCCCGGCTCTGCGCGCCCGACCTCGATCTCCGATCGAGTCCCGTGCGCTGCGGCCGGGACGGAAAACCTTAACCATGGCGCCGCCAGAGCGCCGCCTGCACGCGCCAAACGCCGATCTCGACGATGGCCGCACACTGGATGGTCCTAGGAATGCGTAGGAAGGCCGCACAGCGGCAGTCTTGCATTTCGGCACCCTCGGTAGCGTGAGAATTTCCGCCCGTCTCTGACGCTTGCCAGGCGGATTTTCCGCCGTTAGCCGATTAACCTTAACGCGCTATCCTGCAGACAATTTTACCCGCCGCGCAGGGCAGCCACGCCCGGCAGCTCCTCGATGCGCATCAGCGCGTCGAACATCGCCCGGGCCGGCAGCGCGGGGTTGCCCACCGACAAACAGCTCGCGAACTTGGCCCACAGCTCCTCGGTCGACAGCAGCAGTGTGGGGAGCTCCGCGCGCATCGGTGACCTTGGCGCTCTCGATGCGCCGCCCATCGCGCGTGCCGATCACCACCTGGTCGTAGGGCGCATCGCCGGACCGGCGCGGGTCCTCGCGATCGTCCGGCTCCACGGTCACCTTTGTCATCAGAGACTGAACATCGCGCCGCTGCACGAATTCGTCCGTCAGCTCGCCGAGCCCGACGCGCCCGGCCACGACCGCGCCCGCCATCGCGAACTGCATGCTGAACTTGGCCTCGAGCCCCGTCTGCGGGCGGCTGTTGCGCAGGATGGTGGCGTTGCGCCGGCTGGTCGAGACGGTGATGGACTCCACGTTGTCCGCCTTCAGCGGCGTGCGCGCCAGCATGTCCAGCATGCCATCGATGGCGCGGTGCGTGCAGTAGCACAGCGGATACTTCTTGATGCTGAGGCCCTCGGTCAGGAGCCGCCACGTCGTGCCGGCCTTGATGGGCGAGTTTCGGTCCGACCTCGCCCTTCGGCGAGACGGCCGCCAGGAAGCCCAGCGGATGCTCCAGCGCATCGGGCGAGGCGGTGAAACCCGCGTCCGCCAGCCGCGCCGCCATCACGCCGGAATGCGCCGCGCGGCCGGCGTGATACGGCTTGGTCATGGTGCCGAAGTTGGCGACCAGCCCCGAGCTATGCGAGGCGCCGAGCGCAAGGGCATGCGCGGTCTTGTCAGGGTCGAGCCCGCGCAGAGATGCGCACGCTGCGGCCGCCGCGATGGCGCCGAAGATGCCGGTCGGGTGCCAGCCCTTCTCGTGGTGCTGTCCAGTGTCGCGGCCGATAAGCTCGGCCCAGACCTCGAAGCCGGCAACATAGGCCGCCGCCAGCCGCGCGCCGCTGACGCCGAGGGCCTCGCCTTCCGCCAGGATCGCCGGCACCAACACCGTGCTCGGATGGCCGCGCAGCGCCACGTCGTCGTAGTCGAGGGCATGCGCGGCGGTGGCGTTGATCAACGCTGCGTCCGGCGCGGAGACGCGCTCACCCGTCAGGTACAGGCTGGCGTCGCCCGCCGCGGGCGCCAGCACCTTGCGCAGGATCTCCGGCGCCTCCTCCACGCTGCCCGCGATCATGGTGCCGACGCTGTCGGCAAAACCGGTGCGGACCACGGCGAGCGCCGCCGCCGGCACGGCATCGAGGCGCACCTCGGATACGAAGCGGGCGAGCGAGCGGGTCAGTGCCTCGGACATTGCCACCTCCATCGTTCGCGCCAAGCTAGCATGAATGGCGGAGGTTCCCACCGCCTCTCGTCAGAAACGGGCACTTGGGCATTGGCGGCGACACGCCGAGCATCGCCACGACCGCGGCGACCGCGGCCAATATGAACAGGTAGAACAGAACGCGCAGCACGATGGCGGCCGGGATGGCGGCGAATTCACGGGCCAGCACGTGGCCAGCCGACTGTGTGTCAGCGGCCTTTTTTGAACGCGACGTAGCCTGCGGTAATCTCGTCCTTGTGAGCGGCGAAGGCTGTCAGGACCTCGGCCTTCTCGCGCTTCGGCACCTTGAAGTGCTCGAGGGTTGGCCGAGCTCCGCCGCGACCGCATCGAATTCTGCGGGAGAAATGCGGAGGTCCCGGTGGGCTTCCTCGAGACCAAGCATCGTCGCGCCGGGCTTGGTCGCCATGAACTGGAAGGGACCTCCCGAAACGTTGCAGACCCATAGCGTTCGCATGAACTTGAGACCGGGCAGCCTTCCGAGGTTCTTGGTGTGCCACTCTCGCAACTGCGGATTCTTGGACTTCTGCCCAACGACGGGATTCTTGACGATGCGTCGCTGAAGTGATCCACCACCGCCGCGATGGCGAAAACGCCACCCAGCCGTTCGTAGAGACTTTTCTCGGACGCGGTTGTCTTGCCCTGCGCATTCGCGCCGTCCGGGCCCAGAAATGCGCCCAGGGCGGCCAGCACCAGCCCTGCGACCGCGCTCCGGCCCATGATGGAAGCCAAATCGACCCGTGCCATCGCCATCTCCTTGGTGAGCAGCTGCAAAAGTTCCATTTGCAGGCTGTTGGATGGCGGCTGGAACCAAAAGGTTCCCGACCGACGTTGCAAAGCGCCACAAATACCCGGGAACCTTTTCATCGGTTCGGGCATCTCTTCTTCCAAACCCCGAAGGCGAGCCCATGTGGTCCCTGCGAAGGAAGCCGACACCGACATTGGAACGCACAGGTGAAGGCGAGCTGATCGGGCTCGCGCGCGGCGGAAGCGGAGCGGCGTTTCGCGAGATCATGCGCCGCAACAACCGGCGCTTGTTTCGTGCCGCCCGAAGCATCGTTGGGACTGATTGGGAAGCCGAGGAGATCGTGCAGGATGCCTACGTCCGCGCGTTCCGTGCTCTCGACAGCTTCCGCGAGGGGCAGCCCTCGCCACCTGGCTGACGCGCATCGCCATCAATGAGGCACAAGGCCGGCTGCGCGGGCGGCGACAAATGCTGCCGTTGACTGAACTGGACGAAAAAACCATGGGCGAGGTCATCCCGTTTCCGGGTGCAGCAACACATGCCGATCCCGAGCGGCATGCCGCGCTCGGGGAAGTCCGCGTTCTTTTGGAAAGCGCGATCGATGCGCTTCCCGTGCCCTTTCGCGAGGTGTTCGTACTGCGGCAGGTCGAGGGTTTGAGCACCGAGGAAACAGCACGCATGCTTTGCCTCCGGCCGGAGACGGTCAAGACCCGCCTGCACCGGGCGCGGACCCGGCTGCGGCGGCAGCTTCAGGATCAGTTGGCGCCTGCGCTCAAAGGTACGTTTCCATTCGAAGGTGAGCGCTGCCGCCGGCTAACGCTCGCAGTGCTGCACCGCCTTGGACTGAGCTGAGGAGCCAGCGATGACCTACGGCACCAGGACCGATCACTATCCGGCAACCTCGAAAGTGCTGCATTGGATGGTTGCCACCTGTGTACTCATGACGGCGCCGGTGGCAATCGCAATGACCCGCGTCGGCCGCGGGCCAATGCAGGATACGCTCTACAATCTCCACAAGTCGCTCGGTGTGCTGATCCTCATTTTGATGGTGCTGCGTCTCGTCAATCGGCTTGTCGCAGGTGCGCTGGCCCCGGAGAGCGCCATCGAGCCTTGGCAAAAGACCCTGTCTTCGATCGTGCATGGAACACGCCGTCACACCTTTCTTCGGGCTGTTCGAGCTGCCGCCGATCGTCGGCCGCAACGAAGAGCTCGCGACACGGCTGTTCACGCTCCATCGATGGGTGGGGTGGCTCGTAATCCTCTTGGTTCTGACCCATGTCGGCGCGGCGCTGTATCATCAGTTCATTCGCGGCGACGCGGTCCTCAAGCGCATGTTGCCACGCGCCATGGGCGGATTTTGATGCAACGAGCCGCGGGCTGTCTGAGCCGGAGCTTCCGACCGAAGTGAGCCTCGGGTCGCTCCGCCATGCTCCTCGAAAGCGGGCGGTCGGTGCTGGCGTATCCTAAACTCGCCGCCTTCTCTATTATGCTCGGCCAGCATCGACGGGAAACTGGAGCGGCACAAGTGGCCGAGCAGACAATCCGCTTCGAGGATGGCGCCGCCTACGAGCGCATGATGGGGGTGTGGAGCCGGATCGCCGGCGACATCTTCCTCGATTGGCTGGCGCCGGCGCCCGGCCTGCGCTGGCTCGATGTCGGCTGCGGCAACGGCGCCTTCACCGAGCGCATCGTCGAGCGATGCGCGCCCGCCGAGGTGCAGGGCATCGACCCTTCCGAGGGCCAGCTGGCGTATGCGCGCGCGCGGCCGGCGTTGCACCAGGTGCAGTTCCAGCTGGGCGATGCGATGGCGCTGCCGTTCCCCGCCGACAGGTTCGACGCCGCGGTGATGGCCCTGGTGCTGGTGTTCGTTCCCGATCCTGCCAAGGCGGTCAGCGAAATGGTGCGGGTCGTCCGCCCAGGCGGTACGCTCGCGGCCTACATGTGGGACATGATGGGCGGCGGGTTTCCGCTGGAGCCGATCTTCGCCGAGATCCGCGCGATGGGCATTGGCGCCACGATGCCGATGCGGGTCGAGGCATCGCGCATCGATGCCCTGCGGGACCTGTGGACCGCTGCCGGCGTCGAGGCGGTGGAGGCGCGCGAGATCAGGGTCGAGCGCACGTTCACCGACTTCGACGACTTCTGGGCGGCCTGCCAGGGAAGCGCCTCGCTCGCAGCGACCCTGACGCGCATGGCGCAGGCAGACATCGACCGCCTCAAGGAGCGCGTGCGCGCCTGCCTGCCTGCGGGCGCCGGCGGACGCATCACCTGCAGCGCTCGCGCCAATGCGGTGAAGGGGCGCTTGCCGCTGTGACGGTATAGGGGCGCAGTCTACACGCCGTGGCGGCCGTGGAACTCGAGCGCGGAGGCCACGATCTCGTGCAGGTTGCGGCTCGGCTGCCAGCCCAACAGGTCGCGCACCTTGCCCACGTCGGCTACCAGGCGGGCCGAGTCGCCCGGCCGGCGGGGGCCGACGCGCATCGGCACTTTGCTGCCGCTCACCTTCTCGATGGCGGCCATCACCTGCCTGATGCTGTAGCCCGAGCCGCAGCCCAAATTGACGACATCGCTGCGCCCGCCGGCAAGCAGGTACTCGAGCCCGGCCACGTGCGCTTCGGCAAGGTCGACGACATGCACGTAGTCGCGAACGCAGGTGCCGTCCTCGGTCGGGTAGTCGTCGCCGTTGACGGTGAGCACGGCGCCGTCCCGCCCCGCTCGCAGCACCGCGCGCAGCGCGTTGGGGATCAGATGCGACTCGGGCTCGTGCACCTCGCCGAGGCCCGCAGCGGGATCGGCACCCGCAGAATTGAAGTAGCGCATGATGAGGCTGGAGGGCGGCACGTCGGGGGGCCGCGCTGCGGGCAGCGCCGGCAGCGGCGGCCAATCGACCGCGAGCGGGCCGAAGCGCACCTCTGGCGCGACGCGGTGGGAAGCGGTCGAGCCCTGCAGCGCCAGCTCGCAGGCGAGCTTGGTCAGGCCGTACGGGCTCGCCGGAGCGAGCCGGTCGCCTTCGGCGAGCAACCTTGCGCCCGTGGTGGAGTTGTAGACCGCCGCGGTGGACGAGAACACCAGATGGCGGATGTCGCCGCGCGTCAGCGTGCGAAAGAAGCGCATCGCGCGGGCGTAGTTGTTGTCCCAGAACAGCGGCGGGTCGGCGACCGACTCTCCGACCTCGATCAGGGCGGCGAAGCAGACCGCTGCCACGGGCGCGTGCTGCTCGATCAAGCGGGCGACGTGCGCCTCGTCGGCAATATCGCAGACCTCGAGGGGGAAGTGGCGCGCAATCGAGCGGCGGTAAGCTGCGACGCGCTCCGTGCTCGGCCCGATGCGGTCCACCACGATCGGGGAGAACCCGCGCCGGGCAGCCACATGGCAAAAGTGGCTGCCGATGTAACCGGCCCCACCCGCAACGAGGATCGCACGCTTCGACACGGGCGCGACACTAGCCTTCGGCACCGACGCGGCCAAGTGCGACATCGGCGCCGACATGGGGCTTGGTGAACAGTGTGTGACACCCGGGGCGGTTGCGGGCGTAGCCACAACCTGCCGTGTAGGCCGTTGGCGGCGATTTGTGGGGAGTGATGATATTTGGCGGGCCTAGTGTCCTGTCTCCGAAATATCGTCAGCCTTCGCGGCACAGTTGGGCGATATTTCGGAGACAAAGGACACTAGAAAAACTACAATTCTAGTGTGGTCTACGTCTCGCAAATGCCTTGTAGAACCTGGCCGCAAGGGGGAAGGCATTTGCGAGACACCACACTAGTCGACCGCCCGCCAGTATTCCTCCCGGCACACGTTGAAGTTCCAGGCATGGACCGTCAGGTTGTCACGGAAGATCGCGCGGAAATCGAAGAAGCAGGCCCCCGTGCCGTCGTCGAAATTGATCACGCGCTTGGCCCCGCTCTTGAGCGGCACGGTGAAGATGTTCTCCTCCCACTCGCCGGTGGTCGTGCGCGAGCCGTACAGCCGCACCATGTCGGAGGTGCGCTCATTGATTATCATGACGCGCCGGTCGCGTCCGTCCTTGGACTGCGCGTGGGCCCACGACGCCATGCCAACGGCCATGCCCATGGCGGCCACCAAGGATAGGAACGCTCGTGTCATGCCTTGCTCCGCACAATTTCTGCGCTCGCTGCGCCCGATGCTCCCGCCGCAGCGCCCCGATGCATAGCATTTCTCACTGCGCACGCACCACGCGCGCGCCGCGCAATACCTCGACCATGGCGTCGACGTCTCCAGGCAGCACATTGCCGCGCCAGGCGATGTGCTGGTCGGTGCGCACCAGGACCAGCTTGCGGTCGTAGCCTTGGGAGCGGCCGGGCTCGATGTCCACGACGGCGAGCGGCGCGCGCGCGCGCCGGGCGGCCTGTTGCAGCGGCTCCACGGCTACCGTCCGGTCGGTGCGCACCAGCGTGTAGCCTGGGCCGAGCTGATCGTAGAGCGAGCCGCCGCGCGGGAGCGCCACGTGCGGTGCGCGGCAGCCTGGCACGGTCGACGGCGTGAACTCGCCCATGGTGTAGGGCGGCGCCTTCGCCCCGTCGTAGAGGATGATGGGCGAGCGGTCGTAGAAGTAGCCGAAGTTGAGCCCGCCGCAGCAGTACTGCTGCACGTTGAGGTCGTAGGCCTCGCGCCCCACGCGGGCGCGCACCGCGTCGCCCTCGGGCCCCGGCTGCTCGATGTCGGACGGCACGCCGAGGCGCTGGCCCAGCACCCTCAGCGCCATGTCCATGGCGAAATGCGAGACCTGCTCGGTGATCGGCAGCCGCTCGGCCTCGTAGGCATCCAGGATGGCGGGGCTCGCCCAGCCGTCGAGGGTTGCCGCCAGCAGCCAGGCGAGGTTGGCGGCATCGGCGATGCCGGCGTTCATGCCGTAGCCGGCGTAGGGCATCCACAGGTGCGCGGCGTCGCCGCAGATGAAGGCGCGGCGGTCGCGGAAGCGGTCGGCGACCAGGCGCCGGCCGACCCAGTCCTCCTTGCTCAGCACCTCGTATTGGAACTCGGGGCCGACCCCTAGGATGTTGCGGATCGACCAGTCGCGGTCGACGTTGTCGAAGGTCTCCTCGGCGCGGTTGAGGTGGTTGTGGATCAGCCACGTCTCGCGCCCGTCGATGGCCACCACCGCTCCGCAGCGGCGCGGGTTGAGCGATAGCGTCATCCAGGCGGGCTCGCCCATCATCGCCAGCAGGCCGGGCGCACGGATGTAGGTCGACTGCACGCTCTGGATCACCGGCGTGCCCGAGAGATTGGCGCCGATCGCCTTGCGCACAAAAGAGCGGGCGCCATCGCAGCCCACCAGGTACTCGGCGGCGATGGTGAGCGTCTCCCCGCTGTCCAAGTCGCGCGCCTCGGCGCGGATGCCGCCGTCATCCTGGCGGAAGCTCTCCACCGAGGTGCGGTTGAGCAGCGTGACGCGCGGCATCTCCCGGGCGTGCGCGAACAGCACGGGCTCCATGTAGATCTGATTGATGCGGTGTGGAGGCTCGGGCGTCGGCCACCAGGTGTCGGGACCGCTGGTCGCGGTGTAGCGGTCTCGGCGGCAGGGGATCGGGATGCGCGACAGCTCCACCCCCGTAGTGGAGGTGCGATAGGCGCCGTCGTTGGGAAAATCCGCCGGCAGGCCGGCATCGCGCAGCTTGCGTCGCCAGACCAAGACGCCGATACAGCTCCATCGAGCGGGCGGAGACGTGGTTGCACTTGACGCTCGGCGGCTCGCCGACGTGGCGCACCTCGGCGACCACGACGTCGATGCCCCGGCTCGCCAAATCCATGGCCAGCGTCAGCCCGACCGGGCCGCCGCCGACGATGAGCACGCGGGTGGTGATTGCTCGGCTTGCCATGATTTGACCCGGGCGGGCCTGATGAGGAGAAACGACGGAGGTATCGAGTAAGCTTAACGCCTGCGCTTTTCCCTGTCGAACTTGAATGCCGGGCGTTCGTGGGAGGCTGCCGGCCGGACTGTGCAAGGCGACACGAGGTCGCCGCTACCCGCCTGCCCAGATGCAAGCCCCCGCGCAAGGCAGCCCTGCAATTTGCAGGGCGGTGCCAGATCATAAGCGTGCTTATAATAAGCCTTGGAAAGGCGGTGCAGCTCCATGTCCCGAAACCCAGCGGTCCGCCGCGAGATCCTGTTCCAGCTGAGCGACGTGGCGCGCGCCATGCGTACCTACATCGACCAGTGCGCGCGCCGCCACGGCATGACGCGGGCGCAGTGGGGCGTGCTGGCGCGGCTGGAGCGCGAGGAGGGGATGACGCAGGCGGAGCTCGCCGAATCCCTGGAGGTCCAGCCGATCTCGCTGGCGCGCCTGATCGACCGTCTGTGCGACCAGAGACTGGTGGAGCGGCGGCCCCACCCGCGCGACCGCCGCGCCAACCGGCTCTACCTGACCCCCAAGGGGCGCGCTACGCTGGGGCGGCTGGTGCCGCTCGGCCGGCGCATCTCCGGCGACGTGCTCGCCTCGTTCGGCGAGGCCGAGGCGAGCGAGCTGCTGGAGCAGCTCAATCGCATCAAGGGCAATATCCGCAAGTCCACCGCCGCCAACGGCTCCAGCGGGCGCAAGTCCAACGGCGCGGGTGCGCGCGGTGCCAACGGGGCGCGCCATGCTGGCTAGGCTGTCATGGCTGACGCGTGCCTCCGCGCACCTGGAGTTGGCGGGACGGCTGCCACTGCGGCTCGTGCTGCTGGTGGTGGTGCCGGCGCTGGTGGCGATCGTCGCGCTGGGCTTCTACCTGTTCAGCGGGCGGTATGTTTCGACCGACAACGCCTACATCGGTGCGCAGAAGGTGCTGATCACGCCCGAGGTGTCGGGCAAGGTGGTCAGCATCACCGTGGTGGAGGGCCAGCTGCTCGCGCCCGGCGACGAGGTGCTCGCAATCGACCCCGTACCCTACCGGCTCGCGGCGCAGGAGGCCGAGGCGAAGCTCACCCGGGTCAAGACCGACTTCGCCACGCTGAAGGCCAATCTCGCCAGCCTGACCAAGCAGGTCGAGCTGTCGCGCCAGAGCCTGGCCGCCGCGCAAGCCGACTTCGACCGCAAGACCCAGCTCGTCGGCAGCCGCATCTCCTCCCCGTCCGATCTCGACAGATCGCGGGTGGTGCTGATCGCCGCAAAGACCCAGCTCGAGCTGCTCGAGCAGCAGGAGGGCAACCTGCGCATCCAGCTGTTGGGCGACTCCGAACCTCGCCATCGAGAAGTATCCGCAGTTCGTCGAGGCCTCCGTGGTGCTCGACCGCGCCAGGCGCGATCTGGCCAGCACCGTGCTCAGGGCGGCCATCGCCGGCGTGGCGACGCAGGTGGCGAGCATCCAGATGGGCCGCTTCCTGACCGCGGGCACGCCAGTGTTCAGCATCATCAGCAGCGACAATCTGTGGGTCGACGCCAACCCCAAGGAGACCGATCTCACCTACGTGCGGCGCGGCCAGGCGGTGACCATCACGGTCGATGCGTTTCCCGACAAGCATTGGACCGGCACGGTGGGGGCCATCAGCCCCGGTACCGGGGCGCAGTTCGCCATCCTGCCGCCGCAGAACGCCGCCGGAAACTGGATCAAGATCGTGCAGCGCGTGCCGATGCGCGTCGAGTTCGCGCCGGGGCAGGACCTGCGGCGGCTGCGCGCCGGCATGAGCGCATTCGTCGAGATCGACACCGGCCGGCGCGGCAGGCTCGCGCGCTTCCTCGGCTCGAGCGCGGTGGCCCAGGACCCCGACAAATGATCGCCGCCGCCGGACGGGCTGGGGCCCTTACCCCATCCGCGCGGCGCGGGCTGATCACCATCTGCGTGATGATGGCCACCATCATGCAGGTGCTCGACATCACCATCGCCAACGTGTCGCTGCCGTATATGCAGGGCAGCCTGTCGGCCACGCTCGACCAGGTGAGCTGGGTGCTCACCTCCTACGTGGTGGCCGCCGCGGTCATGACGGCGCCGGTGGGATGGCTGGCCGCCCGCTACGGCATCAAGAAGCTGCTGATCACCTGCGTGGTCGGCTTCACCATCGCCTCCATGCTGTGCGGCATCGCCCAGAGCATCGAGGAGATCGTGGTCTACCGCATCGTCCAGGGCATGTTCGGCGCCGCGCTGGTGCCGCTGTCGCAGACGGTAATGATGGAGATCTATCCGCCCGAGCAGCGCGGCTGGGCCA
The DNA here is from genome assembly GCA_963756735.1 of uncultured Alphaproteobacteria bacterium. GTDB lineage: Bacteria > Pseudomonadota > Alphaproteobacteria > Rhizobiales > Hyphomicrobiaceae > AWTP1-13. Next base: position 48,038 of record CAVWOY010000012.1, on the reverse strand, counting down.
TGTCGCTGTGGGGCATGGGCGTGATGATCGGCCCGATCATGGGGCCGATCCTCGGCGGCTGGCTGACCGAGTACTACACCTGGCGCTGGATCTTTTTCATCAACCTGCCCTTCGGCGTCGCCACCGCGCTGGGCCTGCTGGCGTTCATGGACGAAACCGAGGGCAACGCACGCCTGTCCTTCGACTGGTTCGGGTTTGCAGCCCTCAGCATCGCCATCGGTGCGCTGCAGCTAATGCTCGACCGCGGCGAGCAGCAGGGCTGGTTCGATTCCAGCGAGATCGTGGTGACGGCGCTGGTGTCGGCGGCCGGCTTCTATTTCTTCCTCGCGCACTCGCTCACCACGCGCCAGCCGTTCATCGCGCTCGAGATCTTCCGCGACCGCAACTTCGTGATCGGCCTCATGTTCATGTTCGTGTGCGGCGTACTGCTGGTCGCCTCCATGGCCCTGATGGCGCCGCTGCTGCAGAACACGATGGGCTACCCGATCATCGACGCGGGCTGGCTGCTGGGCACGCGCGGCGTCGGCATGGCGTTCGCCATGCTGACGGCGGGAAGGCTGATGACGCGCGTCGACCCGCGCGTGCTGCTGGCCGTCGGCCTCGGCTGCTGCACCGTGTCGCTCTACTACTCGATCGGCTTCGGGCTCGACACCTCGGTCGGCACCATCGTGTGGGTCAGCATGCTGCAGGGCTACGGCCTGGGCCTGATGTTCGTGCCGCTGAACACGGTGGCGCTGTCGTCGATCGCGCCGGCGCTGCGCACGCAGGGAACGGCCATGTGGACCTTGATCCGCAACCTCGGCAGCTCGATCGGCGTGTCCATCGTCATCGCCAACCTGACCAACAGCACCATCCTGATGCGCGCGCGGCTGGCGGAGACGGTGACGCCCTTCAACCAGGCGCTGGCCGACCCCAACGCGGCGATGCTCGATCCCGGCACCGAGATGGGGCGCGCGCTGCTCGAGCAGATGATGACCCAGCAGGCGACGCTGATGGCCTATGCCAACGACTTCAAGCTGATGATGGTGATGACGCTGCTGGCGTTTCCGATGATCCTGCTGATCCGCGTGCGCGATCTCGGTTTGCGGCCTGGCGCCTAGTTCGGCCTGTGCCTAGTGTCCTGATCGCGAAATTCGTCTCACTGTGCGGCGAACTCGGTACGAATTTCGCGATCTGAAGGACACTAGCAAAATCATGATGCTAGTGATTCAGATCGAGAAGTCCGCTCCGAACCCAGCCCAGCGCGATGTGGCGGACTTCTCGATCATCACACTAGCAACTCCTCCGGCCCCGCATTCAAGAGCTTGCCGCGCCGAGCGGCGTCGCTTCGGCTGGCGGCTTTCAGAGCCAGGCAGCACCTGCTCGCCGACCCGCTACTCAGGGATTCTCCTTAGAGCCAGTTTGCCCCGCAGCTGTCATTCCTGTCGGGCCGGGTGCTGGCTTGGAAGGAGTGTCCGCGTGTCCAAATTGATCACCGTTGCCCTCGTGATAGTGCCGCTATACCTGGGGAGCGCCGCCCCGGCAGCAGCGTGGGGTTGTCGGCCGTGCGGGTATGGCTACGCAGCCGCGCCCTACTACGGCTCCTACGGCTACACACCCTCCTACGGGTACGGCTACAGACCCTCTTACGGGTACTACGGCTACAGGCCCTCCTACGGGTCCTATGGCTACCGACCCTCCTACGGGTACTACGGCCAGGCGTACTCCCCCTACTACAGGTCTCGCCCGAGCCAGTTGTACGGCGGGTACTTTGCCGGACCACGCACGTGGGGCTGGCGCGGTTACGGCTATCGCTCCGGTTGGCGCGGCTATGGTCCTCAGCCTGGCGGCTAGGGTACCGCGCAGGCTGGCGCGGCTATGGGTACCGTGCGGGCTGGCGCGGGCGGTGGCGCTAGTGCGTCCTGGACCGCGCGACGCTCGGTTGCCGTTCTAGAGTCGATTGCGACGCGTAGCTATTAATTGCGAATCAGTGTACGTCGCGTCGCACGCGTACTTGGGATCGTCCTTATCAAGGAGAAGCATGATGAACCGCTGGATCGTGGCCGTTGGATGCTTGCTTGCTCTTGCGCTCGTTGCGCCGCTCGGCAATGAGGCTCTGGCCGACGGTGCGCCCCGCAAGGCCTACGGAAAGACCAAGTGCACGGTTCAGGCAACAAGGATGTGGATGTCGGGGGCGACGTGGTCGTGCGCGCGCGGCCAGAAGTGCTGCTATGACTGGTTTGCGCGCAAGGGGTCGTGCATCGGCGCGACTGACCGTTGCTTCTGAACTCGGTCCTCCTCCGATAGCTGTCAGCGCGCCTTGTGCCTCCGTGCAGGGTGAGGAGGATGCTGCTGCGGATCAATCCGCAGCAGCAGAATGCTTTGCAAGCGCTAGAGCCCTTCCGACTTATGTGGAACCATATCCAGCGTTGCGGAAGTAGTTCGCACACTCGGTTGGCGTAAAGCGGTCGATGAGCTTGCCGATGCGGTTCCACATTCCTTCGACGGTGCGCTCGTCGGCCTTGCGCAGCAGGGTCTTGAGCTTGGCGAAGGCCTGCTCGATCGGGTTGAGGTCGGGCGAGTAGGGCGGCAGGAACAGCGGCCTGGCGCCGACGGCGCGGAGCAGGCGCTGCACCTCGGCGCCCTTGTGCGAGCCGAGGTTGTCCATCACGACGATGTCGCCGGGCTCGAGCGTGGGGATCAGCACCTGCTCGACGTAGGCGCGGAAGGTCTCGCCGTTGATCGGGCCGTCGAGCACGAGCGGCGCGGTGATGGCGTCATTGCGCAGGGCTGCCAGGAAGGTGGTGGTGCGCCAGTGGCCGTGCGGCACTTTCGCCTTCAACGGCTCGCCGCGCCGCCACCAGCCGTGCGTGCGGGTCATGTTGGTCTTGGTCCACGTCTCGTCGATGAAGACCAGGCGCTCGGGCGCCAGCCGCGGCTGCAGCCGGTGCCACCACCGGCGACGGCGGGCGACGTCAGGCCGGTCCTGCTCGCAGGCGAGCACGGTTTTTTTTGAAGCTGACGCCCTCGCGCTTCAGAAAGCGCCAAAGCGTGTCGCAGGCTACCACCATGCCGCGCTCGGCCAATTCGTCCAGCAGCTCGTGCAACGTCAGGTCCGGCTTTTTCCGGAGGCGGGCGAGCAGCCACTCGCGCTCGCCTGCGAGCAGATAGGGCCGTTTGCCACCCATCGGCTTGGACGCAGGACTGCCAGCCTCGCGCATCCGGCCATGCCACTTCACCGCTGTCGATGGGGCGATGTCGTTGAGCCGCGCCACCTGCCGACACGACAGGCCGCGCTCCAACTGCGAAACCACACGCTCACGCAGGTCGAGAGAGTAGGGTCGAGCCATCGCGTGCTGGCCTCCGCTCCAGCACGCAGCTTGAATTAGATCGCCCCTGATTTGGGAATCCCTCGCGATTCCACTAAAAGCGGAAAGACTCTAAGGTCGGGTGCGCTCGGCCCCGCCTGGAGGCAACTGCTTCCGGGCTGGCGATTAAACCTGCCAATCGCTGATGGTGTGAGCTGACGCTCAGGCTCGGCTTCTCAGCTGCCGCCAAGCCTCGCCAGCCGCTCGGCCGCCTCCGAAGCACCCAGCTCGATCGCCCGCGTATACCATCGGCGCGCTTCCGCCAGGTTCGGCTGTACGCCGACTGCGCCCACGCGTGCGATCTCGCGCGGGTCGTAGGTGGCGGCCAGCATCAGCGCACCGCGCGCCAGCCCGGCTTGCGCCGCGCGCTGGAAGAACTGCCGTGCATGCGCGATGTTGCCGAGCTCGAATTCGCGCTCGCCGCGCGCCACCAGCTTCTCGGCGGTCTCGCGATCGGCCGGTGTCAGGGCCGGCGCTTGAGGCCGGGCCGGCTCGGCTGCCTTGCCCCCCTTGCCCGTTGCTGCGGGAAGGATCACCAGCGCCACACGCACCTCGCTCAGCAGTGCACCGTCCTCGCCGATCAGGCTGATGACGATCTCGGACCTGCCCGTAACCACCGGCGGAACGCGCAACGTCAGGCGCGGCAGCCCGTTGAGCGGCACCGCCCAGTTGCCGGGCGCGATCGAATGCCCCTCCGACAGGGAGGCGCTGTGCGGCAATCCCCTCAGGCGCAGAAAGCTGTTCTTGGGAACGGCCTCGGTAGGGGAGAGGTTGATCATCAATGGCGTCTCGCTCGCGGCCTCGGCCACGACCGGGGCCAGCACGACGATGCGCGGCTCGGCGCCGACCTGCACCAGGCTCGCGCGGAAGCCGCGATCGTCGGCGACCTGCCCGGGCGCGTGCGATCCGATCGTCGTCAGGACGCCGAAGGCGGCAGCCGCGGCTGCGCCCCGCCGGCCACGGTCGCCGGTGCCTCCTCGTCTGCGTTGCCGTCTGCCGCTTCCCCTCAGCTCCGCCGTTGGCATCGCGCCCTCCGCGGCAGGACCGCCGTCACTGGCGGCTCTGCTTGCTGCTCCATTCCAGGAATTGCTTGAACAACCGCTCCTGCGCCGCCTTGTCGTTGGGCGCTGCGCGCGCCGCCTGCTCGCGCGCCAGGGCCGGATCGATGTTGCGCGCCACCGCCGCCGTCAGCTTGTCGAGCCGCTCCTGCAACGGGCGGAAGCGCTGCCAGCCCGGCACCTGCCCGGCGAGATTCACGTCCTTCCAGCGCGGATGATAGCCGGGTTCGGTTTGCAGCTTCCCGAACCGATCGAACAGGTAGTCGACCAGCCGCACCAGGCGCCTGTGGCGATCCGTGTCCCTCGGCCAGTCATAGACGGCGAGCACGGACGGCACCGAGATGGTCTCGACCTGCTGCCCCTGCGGGATCAGGCTCGGATAGTCGGCGTGCTCGAGCTGCGCCGGCGCGTAGTACTCGAGCTTGGCGCTGTACTCCACGGGGAGAAACTTGAAGCCCTCCGGCCAGCTGCCCTTGAGAAACTGCGGCAGCGGCTTGGTCGAGAGCCAGAAGGTGGCGGCGACCTCGTTGCTCTTGCGCATCTTCTCCATGGCGACGTTGTGCGGGATGAAGGTCGCCTGCACCTCGATGCCGAGCTGCTTGAACACGATGGGGCCCGAGAAGTTCGCCGCCGTTCCGGGCGTGTTGAAGTTCACCACCTTGCCGGCGAGATCCTTCAGCGATGAGATCTCGGGCCGGGCGAAGACGTGCACCTCGGAGGGAAATAGATTGAGCAGGTAGTTGATGCGCCGCCAGGCGTTGGCGAACTCCGGCCGCTCCTTGAAGTGATCCAGCACGTCGCCGTAGACGATGGCCGCGTCGACGCCGCGCAGATAGAGAAGGTCATAGACGTTGTCGAACGGCCCGCGCGTCACGATGGGCAAGACGCGCATGTTGCGCAGGATCGAACATAGCACGCCGCGTGTATGACGGCGTTCTACAATGTATAGTTGCTGGTCTGCCAATACGGCATAACGACGACAGAAACTTATCGCCCGGATCACTTGGCAGGCCCAGGGCTTTGGCCGCCAACCGAAACAGCGCTGTTTGAAAACGCGGCAGTCGTGGCGGCGAGGGAGGAGCTTGCGCGTGGGCTCAGTAGCCGCGCGCGCGATCGACCAGGTTCTCCAGCGGCTCGCCCGTCAGGCGGGCGCGCATCTGGCGCAGCGTGTAGGCCGCGATGGCAGCGGGCGCGCTTTCGGCGGCGTTGTGCGGGGTGATGACCACGCGCGGATGCGACCACAGCGGGCTGTCGGCCGGCAAGGGCTCCCGCTCGAACACGTCGAGGGAGGCGGCATAGAGCGTGCCGGCCTCCAGGGCCGCCAGGATGTCGGCGTCGCGCTGCAAGCCGCCGCGGCCAGCGTTGATGAGCACGGGGCCGGGGAGAAGCGGGCTGCGGCCGCTGAGGGAGAGCCTGGCGAACAGCGCGCGGTCGAGGAGGCCGCGGGTGGCCGGCGTCAGCGGCAGCAGCACCGCCAGGATGTCGGTCTCGGCCAGGAACGCGTCGAGCTCGACCTCGCCGGCGAAGCTCGTGACGCCGTCGAGCGCCTTGCGGCTGCTGCTCCAGCCCCTGAGCCGGTAGCCGAAGGGCTGGAGCGCGCGCGCCGCGGCCACGCCCAGCACGCCCATCCCCATGATGCCGACGCGAACCTCGTGGGCCGGCGCCTCGGGCAGGTATTTCCACTCCCTGCTGGCCTGCAGCTCGCCGTACTCGGTCATGCGGCGGTGGTGCAACAGCACGTTGAGGGCGATGTACTGGGCCATGCGGGCGGTGAGGTCGGGGTCGACGAAGCGCACCAGCGGCACACCTGGCAAGGTCTGGTCTTCCAGCAAGGCGTCGACGCCGGCGCCGACGGAGACGATCAGCTCCAGGTTGGGGAGCGTGCGCAGCAGCCCCTGCGGCGGCTGCCACACGAGCGCGGCATCGATGTCCTCGATGCGCCCCAGCTTGGGGGCCACCCGCACGTCCAGGCTCGCATCGAGCGCACGAACGTGTGCGGCGAACTCATCGGCGCGGGAGCTGCAGGCAACGAGCAACGCCATTCGATGTCACACCCCCGCACAACGGAACTATCGGAGCCTCGCTGCAAACGGGGAAAGGGTGCCAGAACTTGCCGGTTGCAGGCAACAGCAACGGGAAGGGGCAGCGCGCAACTCAGGCGTAGGCAAAGTTGGGCTCGAGGCCCAGCAGGTAGGCGCCGGTATCCTGCAAATGCGATTTGCGCCCCTGGGCCTGCTGCATCACGGTGCGCAGATCACGCAGGCGCCGCTCGAACGGGCCGGAGGCGAAAATGGCGTTGGCGCCGGCGATCTGCCACACGACGTCGGCCACCGCTCCGGCCTCGTGAATGGCAAAGGTTGCCGCCATGCGGATATCCATGCGCTGCGCCACCGTCAGCTCCCCCGTTGACACCACGCTTTGCCAGATGCGGTCTGCCGTAGTCTCTACATAGCCGCGGGCGGATCGCAGCCGCGCCTCCGCCTCGCCAATCTGAAACTGCACCAGGTGGCTCTCCAGCAGCGGCTGTTTGGCGAGGTACGGCCGCTTCTCCTTGGCGAGCGCGATTGCGGCGTCGAGCATCGCCCGTGCCAGGCCGAGAGCCACCGCGGAGAAGCCGAAGGCAAAGAGGCTGTTCAGCGGAAACTTGTACAGCGGACCGGGAAGCCGCACTTCCTGGATGTAGTCCCTGCCGGTGGAATGGCCGCTGGGGACGAACTGGTCCTTGAACCGGAACCCGCCGCTGTTGGTGGCCTTGAGGCCTATTGAATGCCAATTGTCGATCCACTCGGCGTCGGCGGCCGGCACCAGGAAGATGCGCGTGCCGAGCCCGGCGGTTGCAGCCACTGGCGCGCCGTTGCGATCGAAAATCTGCGCCATTAGACCGAGCCAGGTCGCATGCCGGCTGCCGCTCGACAACGTCCACTCGCCGCTCAGCCTGTGCCCGCCGTCGACCTCGTCGGCGCGCGACTTCATGGGCGGGCCCCAGCTCAATGTGGCGCACGGAGGGCCCCAGATCTCCCGGGCCACTTCCGGCTCCAGTGCGCTGGCGGTCAAAGCACAACCATTGATCTGTCCCACGCACCACGCCGTGCTGGCATCGAGCTTAGCCAGCGTCTCCATGGCGCCAAACCAAGTGACCGGATCGATTTCCTCGCCGCCATAAGCGCGGGGCAGCAGCATGCGAAACAGCCGCTCATCGTGCAGCCGGTCGACGACTTCGGGGGTGAGCCGCCCCAGCGCCTCGTTGTCGGCGGCCGATTTCTCGATCAGGCCGGCGATGCGGCCAATGCGCTCCACCGGGCCGGCCGAGCCTGCCGATGTTGAGCCTGCCGTGGTGGGCATGAACCAGCTCCTCCCTGCGACGTCCCCGTTCAGCCGGAAGCGCACAGGCACGGCCGACGAAGCAGTTTTCGTGTTCACATAGCACGCGAATGGCACGGGTCGGGTCAAGCGCAGCGCAGAAGATCGGCGGCTCCGTGCAGCGGCTGTTTCGGGTCAAACCCGGCAAGTCTTTGACGGAGCGCTGAGCTTCCTTCGTGGCCTCGGTATCTGACACAATAGCCCACCCTGCTCGCGGGCCTGAGCCTATCCGCCCGCCACCTCCTTGAACCGGCGCAGCAGCTCGATCTGGCCGTCGAAGGTCTCGATGCGGTACATGGGATAGAGCATCACCATGTCGGCGCCGAGCTTGCGCCAGCCGTCCGCGGCGGCCGCCCACAGTTGGGGGTCCGGCTCGCGCATGCGCAGCCAGCCTTCGATGCCGAACCTGGAAGGGTCGCGCCCAAGCGTCTTGAGCTGTTCGCGCAGGGAGCCGAGCTTGCGCTCGGTCTCCGCGTCCGGAGCGGCGATCGGCATCCAGCCGTCGCCGAGCTTGGCGGCGCGCGCCACCGCGGCGTCAGAAATGCCACCGAGCCAGATCGGGATCGGCTGCTGCACCGGCCGCGGCAGGATGTTGACCTCGCGCAGGTCGTGGAACCGCCCCTTGAAGCTCACCAGGTCCTCGCACCACAGGCGGCGCAACACCTCGACCTGCTCGGCCTGGCGGGCGCCGCGCGTCTTCCAGTCGGTGCCGAGCGCCTCGTACTCGACGTGGTTCCAGCCCACGCCGATGCCGAGCCGGAAGCGGCCGCCGCACAAAATATCGACCTCGGCCGCCTGCTTGGCGATCAGGCCGGTCTGGCGCTGGGGTGCAATCAGCACCCCGCTCGACAGCTTGATCTTGTCGGTCACTGCCGCCAGGAAGCCGAGCGTGACGAAGGTCTCGTGGAACGCGTCCTTGTCGCTGTAGAGCGGCGTCCAGCCGTCGCGCGCGGTGGCGCCGAACACGTGGTCGGGCACCTCGATATAGGCGTAGCCCAGGTCCTGGGCGGCCTGCGCCCAATCGCGGATCTTGACGGGATCGGTGCCGATGTCGCGCGTGGGGAAGAAGGCGTTGAGCTGCATGGATTGCCTCCGGGCTGCCGGCCGACACGTCACGTCAGGCTGCTATGTGTACAATGGAAGTGCTGTGTCGGCGAAGGTCGTACCGCAACGTACATGCAGCCGGCGCATAGGGCATCTCTTTTGTTGACCCCTATGTTTGCCCCATGCATGCTGCACGCGTTCTCAGGGCGGGGTGAAAGTCCCCACCGGCGGTATGCAGCCCAGTGTTGCGAGCCCGCGAGCGCCTTCCACTGGAAGGGTCAGCAGATCAGGTGCGAGGCCTGAGCCGACGGTTACAGTCCGGATGAAAGAGAACGCGCGAGCGAACCTCCTCTGCGGCGGTTGGCGCGCACGTGATCGCCTTGGGTGACGTGTCGTACCTGAAAGGAGATCACGATGACACACACCCGATATGCATTCGTGAAGGCCGGCTGGCATGCCGACGTTGTCGACAAGGCCTTGCAGGGCTTTCTCGAGCTCATCCCGTCAGACGATGTCGATGTCTACGATGTTCCCGGCGCCTTCGAGCTACCCCTCATGGCGCGGGACCTGGCGACAACCGGAAAATATGCCGCCGTCGTTGCGGCCGCTCTGGTGGTCGACGGCGGCATCTATCGGCATGACTTCGTTGCAGAAGCTGTGGTCCAGGGCTTGATGCGCGCCGGCCTCGACAGCGGCATCCCCGTCCTGTCGGTCTCCTTGACGCCCCATCACTATCAAGAGACCGCACACCACAAGGAAATCTACCTCGCCCATTTCGTCGAAAAAGGTCGCGAGGCAGCGCGGGCAGCGCGAGCGATCGTTGAGGCAAGGTCGCGAGTGGCGGCCTGACGGTACATTCGCATCGGTTCGGAGCGGACCGACCAGAGTGCCGCGGTGTCGGACCCGGAGGGTCTGACACCCGCACGTTACGTCGCCACCGCCGCGCGGTCGGTCACGGCGAGGTCGAACGAGGCGGCGAGCAGCGCCCGCGTATAGGCCTCGCGCGGCTCCTTGAAGATCTGCTCGCTCGGCCCCTCCTCCACCACCTTGCCGTTCTTGAGAACGACCACGTAGTTCGACAGCGCCCGCACCACCTTCAGGTCGTGGCTGATGAACAGGTAGGCGAGGCCGTGGCGGCGCTGCAGGTCGCGCAGCAGGTCGACGATCTGGGCCTGCACCGACATGTCGAGCGCGCTGGTCGGCTCGTCCAGCAGCACGAACTTGGGCTCCAGCACCATGGCGCGGGCGATGGCGATGCGCTGGCGCTGGCCGCCGGAGAACTCGTGCGGATAGCGATCCTGGTGGTCGGGGTCGAGGCCCACCTCCTTGAGGGCCGCGCCGACGCGGGCGCGCCGCTCCTCCCAGGTGAGCTGCGGGCTCTGGATGGTGAGCCCCTCCTCGATGATCTGGCCGACCGGAGAGCCTGGGCGACAGCGACCCGTAGGGGTCCTGGAACACCACCTGCATCTCCTTGCGCAGCGGCCGCATGGCGGTGGAGCCGAGCGCGTCGATGCGCTTGCCGCAGTAGGCGATGGGACCGTTGGAGGCGACGAGCCGGAGCAAGGCGAGCCCCAGCGTGGTCTTGCCCGAGCCCGACTCGCCCACCACGCCCAATGTCTCGCCGGCGCGCAGCTTGAGCGAGAGGCCGTCGACCGCCTTGATGTGATCGACAGTGCGGCGGAGCATGCCCTTCTTGATCGGGAACCACACCTTGAGGTCGTCGGTCTCGAGCACCACCGGGGCGCCGGGCGCCGCCTCCGGCGGGCGGCCCTTGGGCTCGGCGGAGAGCAGATGCCGTGTGTAGGGGTGCTGCGGGCGCTGGAACACCTCCTCGGTCCTGCCTTCCTCGACGATCTTGCCCGCGTTCATGACGTAGACGCGGTCGGCCATGTGGCGCACCACGCCCAGATCGTGGGTGATGAGCAGCATCGCCATGCCGCTCTCCTTCTGCAGCTCCTTGAGCAGCTCCAGGATCTGCGCCTGGATGGTGACATCGAGCGCGGTGGTGGGCTCGTCGGCGATCAACAGGTCGGGCTCGTTGGCGAGCGCCATGGCGATCATCACCCGCTGACGCTGGCCGCCGGAGAGCTGATAGGGGTAGGCGTTGAGGCGCTTCTCGGGCTCGGTGAGGCCGACCTTGCGCAACAGCTCGAGCACGCGCGTCTCCACGGTGGCCTCGTCGAGGCCGTGGTGCAGCTTCATGATCTCGCCGACCTGCGTGCGGATGGTGTGCAGCGGGTTGAGCGAGGTCATCGGCTCCTGGAAGATGATGGAGATCTTCTCGCCGCGGATGTCGCGCATCACGGTCTCGGGCGCCTTGAGCAGGTCGTGCTCGCCGAAGCGGACCTCGCCTGATGGGTGATGCGCGGAAGGGTAGGGGAGAAGCCTCAGGATCGACAGCGCCGAGACGGTCTTGCCGGAGCCGGACTCGCCCACCAGCGCCACGATCTCGCCCTTGGCGATGTTGAACGAGACGCCCTTGACGGCCTCGATCCTGTTCTCGCCGGTGCCGAACTCCACCGACAAATCGCGCACATCGACGAGGGGGGTGGTCATCGCGCGCCGCCTACCGGAAGGTCTTGCGCGGATCGAGCGCATCGCGCACGCCGTCGCCGACGAAGATGAGCAGGCTGAGCAGCCCGGCGATCGAGGCGAAGGCGCACAGCCCGAGCCACGGCGCCTGCAGGTTGGCCTTGCCCTGGGCCAGCAGCTCGCCGAGCGACGCCGAGCCCGGCGGCAGGCCCAGTCCCAGGAAGTCGAGCGCGGTCAGCGCGGTGATGGAGCCCGACAGCTTGAAGGGCAGGAACGTGAGCGTCGCCACCATGGCGTTGGGCAGCAGGTGCTTGAACATGATGCGCGCGTCGGAGAGGCCGAGCGCGCGAGCCGCCGTGATGTACTCGAAGTTGCGCCCGCGCAGGAACTCGGCCCGCACCACGCCCACCAGGTAGACCCAGTGGAACAGCAGCATGACCCCGAGCAGGGTCCAGAAGCCCGGAATGAGCACGGAGGAGACGATGATGAGCACGAACAGGGAGGGGATCGACGACCAGATCTCCAGGAAGCGCTGGAACACCAGGTCGACGCGGCCGCCGAAGTAGCCCTGCACGGCGCCCGCCGCCACGCCGACGATGGAGGACAGGATGGTGAGCAGCAGCCCGAACAGCACGGAGATGCGGAAGCCGTAGATCAGGCGGGCCAGCACGTCGCGGCCCTGGTCGTCGGTGCCCAGCCAGTTGCGGTTGCCGATCGCGTGATAGCGCGCGAGCTGGGCGGGCGGCGCCTCGCACAGCTAGGCTCCCGTCGCCCACGGCGGCGGGCTCGGGAAGCCGAGGCACTGGCCGGTAGCGTTCTTGATGCGCGGGTAGTCCTTGTTGATGGAGCGGTAGGTGTAGCCGATCGGCGGCCAGATGGCCCAGCCGTGCTTCTCGATCTCGTCCAGGATCAGCTCGTCCTTGTAGTCGGTGACGGCCAGGAAGCCGCCGAACTTCGACTCGGGATAGTCGACCAGCACCGGGACCAGCAGCTCGCCCTTGTAGTAGGCCAGGATCGGCTTGTCGTTGGAGATGACCTCGGCGAACAGGGTGAAGGCGAACAGGGCCAGAAAGACGCGCAGGCTCCACAGCGCGCGGCGGTTGGACTTGAAGTTGCGCCAGCGGCGCTTGTTGAGCGGCGACAGGTTGAACAGCGGCCGCCGCAGAGTGCGGCGCGCGGCCTGGCCCGGCGGCGCCGCAGCAGTCCCGACACGATTGTCATCGACCCGGGCGTCCAAGGATCACACCTCGCGCGTCTCGAAGTCGATGCGCGGATCGACCAGCGTATAGATGAAGTCCGAGAGCAGGTTCAGCGCCAGCCCCGTCAGCGCCAGGATGTAGATGCTGGCAAAGACCACCGGATAGTCGCGGTTGATGACGCTTTCGAAGCTGAGCAAGCCGATGCCGTCGAGCGAGAAGATGGTCTCGATCAGCAGCGAGCCCGAGAAGAAGGCGTGGATGAAGGCGCCCGGGAAGCCGGCGATGATCAGCAGCATGGCATTGCGGAACACGTGGCCGTAGAGCACTTGGGCCTGGCTCAGGCCCTTGGATTGGGCGGTCAGCACATACTGCTTGCGAATCTCGTCGAGGAACGAGTTGCGGGTGAGGAACGTCATGGTGGTGAAGGCGCCGAGCGACATGGCGATGATCGGCAGGGTGAGGTGCCAGAAGTAGTCGACGACCTTGCCGAACAGCGATAGCTGGCTCCAGTTGTCGGAGGTCAGCCCGCGCAACGGGAACCACTGCACGAACGAGCCGCCGGCGAAGACGACGAGCAGGAACACCGCCACCAGGAAGCCAGGGATGGCGTAGCCGATCACCAGCACGCCCGAGGTCCAGGTGTCGAAGCGCTGGCCGTCGTTGACCGCCTTGCGGATGCCGAGCGGGATCGAGATCAGGTAGGTGATGAGCAGCATCCAGATGCCGAGCGAGATCGAAACGGGGAGCTTCTCCTTGATCAGTTGCAGCACGCTGATGTCGCGGAAGTAGCTCTTGCCGAAGTCGAACAGCAGGTAGCTCTTCATCATCAGCCAGAAGCGCTCGTGCGCCGGCTTGTCGAAGCCGAACTGCTTCTCGAGCTGCTTGATGAACTCCGGATCGAGCCCCTGGGCGCCGCGATACTTGCCGGTGACCTCGTTCGACACCCCCTGCGATTGGTTGGTGGTGAGGCCGTCGCCGTGCGAGCCGCCAATGCGGGCCGTGGCCGAGACGTCAGTGCCGGAAAGCTGCGCGATCACCCGCTCGACCGGGCCGCCGGGCGCGAACTGGATGATGGCAAAGCTGATCACCATGATCCCGAACAGGGTCGGGATGATAAGGAGAATGCGCTTCAGCAGGTAGGTAGCCATCGCCCTCGCCGCTCGAGTTCGGCGTCAGTTGGGTTTCAGTTTCGCAGCTTTGGCGGCATCGTACCACCAAGTATGCACGATGCCCCGGTCGTAGCGCGGCTTGGTTGCCGGCCGCGAGAAACGGTCCCAATGGGCAACGTGGTGGGACGGCTTGTACCACTGCGGCACCCAGTAGTGGCCAGCCCGCAGCACGCGGTCGAGCGCCCGGGTGGCGACCTCCAGCTCCGCGCGGCTGGTGGCTTCCACCACCTTGGCGATCAATGCGTCGACGACGGGGCTGGCGATGCCGGCCAGGTTCAGGCTGCCGTCGATGCTCGCCGTGTCGCTGCCCCAGTAGCTCCTGAGCTCCACGCCGGGGGTCAGGCGCAAGCTGTAGCGGGTGGTGACGATGTCGAAGTCGAACGACTTGAGCCGGCGCTGGTACTGGGCCGCATCGACCCGGCGGATGGTGGCGGGGATGCCGAGGCTCTTGAGGTTGGCCACGTAGTTGGAGAGCACGCGCTCCGAGACGGGATCGACGATGATGAACTCGATGTCGAGGGGCTCACCCTTGGCGTTGACGCGGTTGCCGTCCTTGACCGTCCAGCCGGCCTCGTTGAGCAGCTTGTTGGCGGCCTGCAGCAGCTTGCGGTCCTTGCCGGAGCCGTCCGACACGGGCGGCTTGTAGGGCTCGTCGAACACCTCGGGCGGCAGCTGGCCGCGGAACGGCTCCAGCAGCGTCAGCTCCGCCTCGCTCGGCTTGCCGGTAGCCTTCATGGGGGAGTTCTCGAAGAAGCTCTCGGTGCGGGTATAGAGGTCGTGGAAGATGGTCTTGTTGGCGAACTCGAAGTCGTAGGCGTAGTCCAGCGCCCGGCGCACGCGCACGTCGGCGAACTTGGGCCGGCGGGTATTGAGGAAGAAGCCCTGCGCGCCCGACGGGCTCTCGTCGGGCAAGGTGAGGCGCACCAGCTGGCCGGATTTGACGGCGGGAACGTCGTAGCCCGTCACCCAGGCCACCGCCGTGAACTCCTCGCGCAGGTCGAATTCGCCGGCTTGCAGCGCGAGCAATTCGGCGGCGCGGTCGCGGTAGTAGACGTAGCGCAGCTCGTCGAAGTTGAAGCGGCCGCGGTTGACGGGGAGATCCTTGCCCCAGTAGCCGTCGCGGCGCTTGTAGGTAACGAACGCGCCCTGCCTGTAGTCGCCGATCTCGTAGGGGCCGGAGCCGAGCGGGGTATCGAAGGTGGTCTGGTCGAACTCGCGCGTTGCGTAGTAGGCCTTGGAGAGGACGGGCAGCCCGCCGGCAACGAGCGGCAGGTCGCGGGTGCGTGCGGCGAAGTCGAAGCGCACGGTGTGCGCGTCGAGCGCCGCGGCCGCCGAGATATCCCTGATCGACGCGCGGATGTTGGGGTGGCCCTTGGTCTTGAGGGTGTCGAAGCTGAACACTACGTCGGCGGATGTGACGGGCGTGCCATCGGCGAACTTCGCCTCGGGGCGCAGGCGGAACGTCACCGAGCCGCGGTCGGGCGCCAGCTCCGCGGAGTGGGCGACAAGACCGTATATTGCATCGGGCTCGTCGAGCGCGCGCGTCATCAAGGTGTCGAACAGCAGATCGAGGCCCTGCGCGGGATCGCCCTTGAGAATAAAGCCGTTGAAGCTGTCGAAGGTGGTGCGCGCCGCCGGCCCGATCATCGACAGGCGGCCGCCCTTGGGGGCGTCGGGATTGACCCACGCGAAGTGCTTGAAGTCGGCGGGGTACTCGAGGGCGCCGAACGCGGAGAGGCCGTGCTTGGCGCTTTGTGCCGCCGCAGGGGCCAGCCCCAGAGCAAGCAGCAGGACTGCCGTGGCTCCCAGTCGGAACCCTCGCATCGTGTTTCCCGCCCGGCCGTTCAGCTTCGGCCGTCGGCCAGCCGCTTGGCCGCGGCATCGTCGAACCACCACACGCGCAGGAACTGGGCGCCGCGCGAGGGCAGCTTCTCGGGCCGCCCGTACATGTTCCACATGGCGATGCGCTCATATGGCGTGTGCCACTGCGGCACCACGTAGTGGTTCCACAGCAGCACGCGATCGAGCGCGCGGGTGGCGGCGACCAGGTCCTCGCGGTCCTTGGCGAGGATGAGCCTGTCGATCAGCTTGTCGACGGCCGGGTTCTTGATGCCGATGACGTTGCGGCTGCCTTCCTTGCCGGCGGCGTCCGAGCCCCAGTAGTCGCGCTGCTCGTTGCCGGGCGACAGCGACTGGCGGAACGACTGAACCATGATGTCGAAGTCGAACGCGTCGCGCCGGCGCTGATACTGCTGGCTGTCGATGGTGCGCACGCTGGCCTTGACGCCGATCTTCTCCAGCTCCTTGACGTAAGGCAGCACGATGCGCTCGAAATCGGGCTGCACGAGCAGGAACTCGGCGGTGAGCTGCACGCCCGCGGCGTTGGTGAGTACGCCGTTCTTGGGGTGGAAGCCTGCCTCGGCCAGCAGCTTGGCGGCCTGGCCCAGGTTCTTGCGCATGTCCTCGGGCGCGGCATAGACGGGGTTCTTCCACTCCTTGGTGAAGATCTCCGGCGGCACCTCGGCGCGGATCTCCTTGAGCAGCTCCAGCTCGCGGCCCTGCGGCAGCCCCGTGGCCATCAGCTCGGAGTTGCCGAAGTAGCTGTCGACCCTCTGGTACTCGCTGTAGAACAGGTTGGCGTTGGCCCATTCGAAGTCGAACGCCAGGTTGAAGGCGTGGCGCACGCGCGCGTCTTGGAACTGGGGACGCCGAACATTGAAGGCGAACGCCTGCATGGGCGCCACCTCGACCACCGGCACCTTCAGCTTCTTGACCTGACCGCGCTTGGCGGCATCGAAGTCGTAGCCGGTGGCCCAGTACTTGGCGCTCGATTCAGCCCAGTAGTCGAGCTCGCCGGCCTGGAAGGCGAGGAAGCCCGGGGCGCGGTCGCGGAAGTAGACGAACTTGATGTCGTCGAAGTTCCACTGGCCCTTGGACACCGGCAGGTCCTTGGCCCACCAGTCCTTGACGCGCTCGTAGGTGATGCTGCGCCCGGCCTCGAGCTCCTTGATGCGGTAGGGGCCAGAGCCCAGCGGCACCTCGAGCGTGGACTTGGAGAGGTCGCGCGGCTCGCCGTTGGCCCCGTTCGCCTCCCAGTAGTGCTTGGGCAGGACCGGCAGCTCGCCGACGATCAGCGGCAGCTCGCGGTTGCCCTTGACGTCGAAATCGAACTTCACCCGGTGCTCGCCGACCTTGTGCGCGCCGACGACGTTCTTGTAGTAGAAGGCAAAGCGCGGGGACGCCTTCTTGAGCGCCTGCAGGGAGAAGATCACGTCCTCCGGCGTGATGGGCTTGCCGTCGTGGAAGCGGGCCGCCGGGCGCAGCTGGAACGTGGCGGAGGAGAAGTCGTCGGGGTGGCTCACCCACTCGGCGATCAAGCCCGTACTCGGTGGAGGGCTCGTCGGGGCTGCTCGCCATCAGCGAATCGTAGATCAAGGTCGCGCCGACCGCGGGACTGCCCTTGACCGGAAACGGGTTGAGCGAGTCGAAGCTGCCCATCGCCCATTGCCGCACGCGCCCGCCCTTGGGGGCGTTGGGGTTCACCCAGTCGAAATGCGTGAAATCAGGCCCGAACTGCGGCTTGCCGATCAGGGATAGCGCGTGTCGCTTGGTCTCGGTGTCGGCCGGCGCGGGCGTGGTGAAAGTCAGGAGCGACAAGCAAAACGCAACCGGTGCAAGCACCGGGCTCAGTCTTGGGACCATCCGCCTAAACCTTCCTCCGACCACGCCAGTTCGGATCGTAAGTATGGGCACGCACCAGGGAAACGCCAAATGAATCATTGGTCATGCAGAATACGGAGCTGAGGATCCAGGCCCCGCCGCAGCTTGGGCCGAGGTTGGACGCCAACAATGCACAGTCAACGTGCAGGCGTCTATTGCGGCAGTGCAGCAGGCGTATCGGCGAGCTTGCGGATATACACCAGCAGGTCGGCGAGGTCGGCGTTGTCCTTGACGCCGGGGAACTGCATGCGGTTGCCGGGGATGGACTCCACGGGTGCGTGCAGATACTTGGCCAATTCCTCCCAGGTCCAGGTCCCGCCGTGCTTCTTCATGGGTTCGGAGTAGTTGAACCCGGGTACCTCTGCAACCTTGCGGCCGACGATGCCGTAGAGGTTCGGCCCCACCAGATTGCGTCCGCCCTTGTCAGGCGTATGGCATGCCAGGCACTTCTTGAAGGTGTCCAGGCCGTTCTCGGCACTGGCTTTCGGCAGCAGCGCCAGCACGGCCTTGACGTCGAACGGCGCGGCGGGCTCGGCCGGCTTGGCCTCGATCTTGGTGATGGGGAGCGCCCATCCCGCCTTCTCGGGCTTGTGCTTCTGCAGCGAGATGTCGACCAGGACCTTGCCGCTGGCTATGACCAGCATCGCGGTCAGGATCGCGCCGGCGATCTTGTTGAGCTCGAAACCGTCCATGCGCATAGCGATGTCCACGAGGGGCGCCTATGGCGCGAACCGGCGGCCAATATAGGGTTTGGCTCCGAGCTTGCAACTCAATGGAAGTGTGTTCTACCTGCTGATACCGAGGCGAATTGTCACCCATTGCCCATGTCCCAGCAGCGCACCCTTGTCGTGATTCCGGCCCGCATGCAGTCCACGCGGCTGCCCGACAAGCCGCTGGCGGACATTTGCGGCAAGCCCATGATCGTGCACGTGTGGGAGCGTGCCATGGCGGCCCAAGTGGGCCGCGTGGTGGTTGCGACCGACAACGAGGCGATTGCCTCCGTGGTGCGTGCGGCGGGCGGCGAGGCAATCATGACCAGCGCCGATCACCCTTCGGGATCGGATCGCGTGTTCGAGGCCGTGACCAAGGTGGACCCCGGCCGCAGCTTCGAGCTGATCCTGAACCTGCAGGGCGATCTGCCGCTGCTCGCTGCGCGCCTGCCGCGCGATTGCCTGGGCCCGCTGCTGGAGGATGGCCCGCACATCGCCACCATCGCGGCGGAGATCACGAAACCCGAGGACCGGGCCAACTCCAACGCGGTGAAGGTGGTGGGAACGCCGACCGGCGTGCCCGGGCGGCTCAGGGCCCTCTACTTCACGCGTGCCACCGCACCCTGGGGCGACGGCCCGCTCTACCACCATTTCGGCATGTACGCCTACCGGCGAGCCGCGATCGAGCGGTTCGTGTCGCTCGAGCCCTCGCCGCTGGAGAAGCGCGAGCAGCTCGAGCAGCTGCGCGCGCTGGAGGACGGCATGCGCATCGATGTGACGGTCGTTGACTCGGTCCCGGTCGAAGTAAATACTCCGGCCGACCTCGAGCTCGTGCGCGGCCTCCTGGACAGGTAGCGGCGAGCGTGTCTCCCAACCAGCACTCCAGGCCGATGCGATGGCCGATCGAAAGCTGAGAGCGCCGGCGGTGCCGGCCAAATCGCGGCGCGCTCCGGCACCGGAGAAGAGGCGTGCCGGCGCCACTCGGGTGTCTTTTCAGGGCGAGCCCGGCGCCAACTCGCACCTGGCCTGCCAGGAGGCGTTCAAGGAGCTGGAGCCGCTGGCCTGCGCCACCTTCGAGGATGCGCTTGCGGCGGTGAAGACGGGCGAAGCCCGCTACGCCATGATCCCGATCGAGAACTCGGTGGCGGGGCGGGTGGCCGACATCCACCACCTGCTGCCCGAGGCCGGGCTGCACATCGTGGGCGAGCATTTCCTGCGCGTGCGCCACCAACTGATGGCGCTGCCCGGCGCCTCGCTGGCGACCGTGAAGAAGGCGCTGTCGCATACCCAGGCGCTCGGCCAATGCCGCGGCACGCTGCGCAAGCTGGGCCTCACCCCGGTGCCGGAGGCCGATACCGCGGGCTCGGCGCGTCTGGTGGCGGAGTTGGGCGATCCGACGCTGGCGGCGATTGCCAGCTCGCTGGCCGCCGAGATCTACGGCCTCAAGGTCCTCAAGCACGACGTCGAGGACGAGCAGCACAACACCACGCGGTTCGTGATCCTCGCCAACGAGCCCGATCACGCCAAGTCCGGCGACGGCCTGATCGTGACCACCTTCATCTTCCGGGTGCGCAATGTGCCCGCCGCCCTCTACAAGGCCATGGGCGGCTTTGCCACCAACGGCGTCAACATGACCAAGCTGGAGAGCTATCAGCTGGGCGGACGTTTCGTCGCCACCATGTTCTATGCCGACGTGGAGGGCCACCCCGACGACCCGCCGGTGAAGCGTGCGCTCGAGGAGCTGGCGTTCTTCTCGAGCGAGCTGCGCATTCTCGGTGCCTACCGGGCGAGCCCGTATCGGTCGGCCGCCAACAAGGCGGGCGATAGCGCGTAGAGCCGCTTCGCGCAAGCCGCTGCGCCTCCCCCTGCGACGACGGCAAGCCGTCGTCGCGAACGAGGGGGAGGGAGGCGCGCCATCACTTAGCCGCGCCCACAAGCGCCGACCGACGCATTTCCAAGCCATGAGCGGCTAAGTGATCGTGGCGCGCCGGGGTGTCTTGTCGCGCGGCGTGTTCACCCCCACCAGGAATGCCATCAGACTTAGCCCGCCCGTCGAGCTCGAGGCCCGCAAGACGCCTTGGCGGTCTAAGTCCGTGGCATTCCATCCTCCCCCCTCAAGGGGGAGGGAGAGTGGCGGCGGTGCTTCGGTGACCTACGAGCTGGGCCCGGCGTCGAAGCCCGCCTTGTCGACCAGCTCGGAGGCGCGCTTGCGGAACTTGGCGATGTTGTCGAGCGGCAGCGTGTCGGCCTTGAGCGGGCCCCAGCTCTGCACGATCTCGGACGGCTTCACCTTGGTGCTCACCGGGTACTCGTTGTTGGCCGTGGCATAAAGCTGCTGGGCTTCATCGGAGGCCAGGAACTCCATCAGGGCGACGCCGTTGGCGCGGTTGGGGGCGTTCTTGGCCAGAGCCACGCCCGAGATGTTGACGTGCGTGCCGCGATCGCCGGCGTTGGGGAACAGGATCTTGACGGCGCTCGCCCACTCCTTCTGCTCCGGGTTCTTCTCGTTGGTCATCATCAGCGCCATGTAATAGGTGTTGCCGACGGCGAGGTCGCACTTGCCGTTGCGCACGTCGCGCACCTGCTCGCGATCGCCGCCGGCGGGCTTCTGCGCCAGGTTGGCCTTGACGCCCTTCAGCCACTGCTCGGCATAGGCCTCGCCCTTGTGGGCGATGAGGGTGGCGATCAGCGACGTGTTGTAGACGTGCTGGCCGGAGCGGATGCAGATCTTGCCCTTCCACTTCGGGTCGGCCAGCTCCTCGTAGGTGATGGCGTCCTGCTTCACGCGCTCCTTGGAGGCATAGACCACGCGCGCGCGCATGGTGAGGCCGAACCAGTGGTTGCCGGCGTCGCGGAGCTGGGCGGGGACCGACTTGAGAATGGGTGAATCGACGGCCTGCGTGAGGTCCGCATCCTTGGCCTCGGAGAGGCGGCCGGCGTCGACGGTCAAGAGCACGTCGGCCGGGCTGTTCTTGCCTTCGGCGGCGAGGCGCTCGTTGAGGCCGGCGGAGGCGAACACCACGTTGGTCTTGATGCCGGTTTTGGTCGTGAACGCCTTCAAGAGAGGATCGATCAGCTGCGGCTCGCGGTAGGAGTAGATGTTGACCTCGCCTTGCGCCGAGGCGACGGAGCCGACGCTGGCGATGGCAACGAGCGCTGCGGAAATTCGTGCGAGGACGCGCACGTTGGCGCGCATGGTGGCCTGCATGACCTCTGCCTCCTTGGCGGGTTCAAAGCCCGGAATGGAAACGCGGGCGCGCTTGCTGCCGCCCGTGGCGCCGATCAGTGCAAATGTTGATTGCGGATGTCAAGATTGAGCACGGCAGTTTGAAATCGTTCTAATGCGGTCGCGGCTTTTGCGTAAGGTTTGCTCCAGCCGCAAGCCGAATGAACGATGAAGGTCGCCCTGCGCGGCACCCTTGTTGCCGATCCGTTTGGGCGCTCCTAGTCTGGGACATGATCGATCACGTTTCCGTCCCGGTCCGCGATCTGGCCGCCGGTGCAGCTTTCTATGCCCGCGTGCTGGCGCCGCTCGGCTACACGCTGCTGGTCGAGCGGCCGAGCACCGTCGGCTTCGGCAAGAAGTATCCCGAGCTGTGGCTGAACCTGCGGCCCGGCATGGTTGCTCCGGGCGACAATCCCGGTGCGCACGTGGCCCTGCGCGCGCCGAGCGAGGAGGCGGTGCGCGCCTTCCATGCCGCGGCGCTCGAGATGCAGGGCGCCAGCGATGGGGCGCCCGGACCGCGGCAGGCGGCGATGACGACCTACTACGGCGCCTTCATCATCGATCCCGACGGCAACAAGATCGAGGCGGTGTCGTTTCCCGCCAGGACGTAGGCGCCCGCGGGCGCGCCTTCAGGTGCGCAAACCGGGTGCCTCGTAGCCTGTGCGCTCCACGTACTCCGTATAGCCGCCGCCGTAGACGTGCACGCCGTCATCCGCCAACTCCAGCACCCGGTTGGACAAGGCGGCCAGAAAGTGCCGGTCGTGTGAAACGAACAACATGGAGCCCTCGTAGCTCGCCAACGCGGCGATCAGCATCTCCTTGGTTGCCATGTCCAAGTGGTTGGTGGGCTCGTCCAGCACGAGAAAGTTCGGCGGGTCGTAGAGCATCTTGGCCATCACGAGGCGCGCCTTCTCGCCGCCCGACAGCACCCGGCATTTCTTGTCGATCTCGTCGCCGGAGAAGCCGAAGCAGCCGGCCAGCGTGCGCAGGGCGCCCTGTCCGGCCTGCGGAAACGCCTCCTCGAGCGTGTCGAACACCGTCACGTCGCCGTCCAGCAGATCCATGGCGTGCTGCGCGAAGTAGCCCATCTTGACGCTGCCGCCGAGCGCCACGGTGCCATCGTCGGGCTGCGTCGATCCGGCGACCAGCCTCAGCAGCGTCGACTTGCCCGCGCCGTTGACGCCCATCACGCACCAGCGCTCCTTGCGGCGCACGGCGAAATCCAGCCCCGCGTAGATGGTGCGGCTGCCATAGCCCTTGTGCACTTCTTCGAGGCTGACGACGTCCTCGCCCGAACGCGGCGCGGCTGGAATTTGAACGCCACCGTCTGGCGGCGCTTGGGCGGCTCGACCCGCTCGATCTTGTCGAGCTTCTTGACCCGGCTCTGCACCTGGGCCGCGTGCGAGGCGCGCGCCTTGAAGCGCTCGATGAACTTGATCTCCTTGGCCAGCATCGCCTGCTGGCGCTCGAACTGGGCCTGCTGCTGCCGCTCGGCCAGCGCGCGCTGCTGCTCGTAGAACTCGTAGTTGCCGGAATAGGTGGTCAGCGCGCCGCCGTCGATCTCCACGACCTTGGTGACGATGCGGTTCATGAACTCGCGATCGTGCGACGTCATCAGCAGCGCGCCCTCATAGCCCTTGAGGAACGTCTCGAGCCAGATCAGGCTCTCCAGGTCGAGGTGGTTGCTCGGCTCGTCGAGCAGCATGGCGTCGGGGCGCATGAGAAGGATGCGGGCCAGCGCCACGCGCATCTTCCAGCCGCCCGACAGCGCCCCAACGTCCCCGTCCATCATCTCCTGGCTGAAGCTCAGGCCGGCCAGAACCTCGCGCGCCCGCCCCTCCAGCGCGTAGCCGTCCAGCTCCTCGAAGCGGGCCTGCACCTCGCCATAGCGCGCGACGATCGCCTCCATGTCGTCCGCGCGCTCCGGGTCGGCCATGGCGGCCTCCAGCTCCTTCAGCTCGGTGGCGACGCTGCTCACCGGGCCGGCGCCATCCATCACCTCCGACGACGGCGCTGCGGCCGGCCATCTCGCCCACGTCCTGGCTGAAGTAGCCGACGGTGGCGCCGCGCTCGACCACGACCTGGCCCTCGTCGGGCTTCTCCCGGCCCGTGATCAGGCGCAGCAGCGTCGTCTTGCCGGCCCCGTTGGGACCGACGAGGCCGATCTTCTCGCCCCTGTTGAGTGCCGCCGACGCCTCGATGAAAAGGATCTGGTGGCCGTTCTGCTTGCTGATGCTGTCGAGACGAATCATGTGGCGCGGGGGTCCTGTACCCGAGCCACGCGCCTTATCCCATGTGGGTGACGGGTGAAAGTCGTTCCGACAGGGCCTGATACTGTGCCGCAAGCTGCGCGCGATGCAGGGCGCGGGTGGAACGCCGGCGACGTGTCCGGAGGTCTACGCTGGTGCAGCGGGCGCTCTTGTTGCGAATGCGCGGCCTACTTCCCCTTGCCGCGGATCAGGTGGATGATGCCGGAGAAGTCGGTTGCGCCCTCGCCCCAGGCGTTGTGCAGGCCGTAGAGCTGGGCCGCGGCGGCGCCGAGCGGCGTGGTGGCGCCCGCGGCCGAGGCAGCCTCCTGCGCGAGCTTGAGGTCCTTGAGCATCAGCGCGGAGGCGAAGCCGGCCTTGTAGTTGTTGTTGGCAGGTGATGCGGGCACGGGGCCAGGCACGGGGCAGTAGTTGGTCAGTGCCCAGCATTGGCCCGACGAGGTGGAGGCCACGTCGAACAGCGCCTGGTGCGAGAGGCCGAGCTTCTCCGCCAGCACGAACGACTCGCATACGCCGATCATGGCGACGGCGAGCATCATGTTGTTGCAGATCTTGGTGGCTTGGCCGGCGCCGGCTTCCCCGCAGTGCACGATCTTCTTGCCCATGGCCTCCAGGACGGGCTTGGCTCTTGCGAAGGCATCGGCGCTGCCGCCGCACATGAAGGTGAGCGTGGCGGCTTCCGCGCCGCCGACGCCGCCTGACACGGGCGCGTCGAGCGAGAGCATCTTGGCGTCGGTGGCGAGCTTGTGGGCGGCACGGGCGGAGGCGACATCGATGGTGGATGAATCGATGAACAGCGTGCCGGGCTTGGCTGCCTGCAGCATGCCCGAGCCGTAGACCTCGAGCACATGCCTGCCGGCCGGCAGCATGGTTAGGACGACATCGACGTCGGTTGCCGCATCGGCGGCCGACTTGCGCCCCGTGACGCCGCGCGAGGCGGCCTGGCCCATGTTCTCACGCACCAGGTCGAAGCCCGCGACCTCGTGGCCCTTCTTGACCAGGTTGCCGGCCATGGGCAGCCCCATGTTGCCGAGCCCGATGACGCCGATCTTGGCCATTGTGGTTCCTCCCGTACATGGTGTCAGACCCTCGGAGGGTCTGACACCGTCATTCCTCCCTTTGAACTGCGGCTTGCGCTTGGCGAGGAAGGCGTCGAGCCCCTCGCGGAAGTCGGCGCTGCCGTAGCACAGCGCGATCAGGTCCTTGTCCTCGATGCCGGCGAACTTGTCGCGCATGCGCCGCACCACTTCCTTGCCGGCGTGCATGGTGAGCGGCGCCTGGGTGGCGATCTGCGCGCCGAGCGCGAGCGCGCGCTGCATGAGCGCCTCGGGCGTGTCGAGCAGCTCGTTGACGAGGCCGATGGCGAGCGCCTCGTCGGCCTCGATCAGGCGCGTGGTCATCAGCATGTCGACGGCGCGGCGGCACGCCCGTGATGCAGCGCGACGCGGGCGATGTTGGCGGCCGAGAGGCAGTTGGCGAGCGTGCGGGCGATGGGAAAGCCGAACTTGAAGTTGCGGGTGGCTATGCGCAGGTCGCAGGCGGCGGCGATCACGGCCGCGCCGCCGGTGCAGATGCCGGGAATGGCGGCGATGGTGGGCACCGGGCAGCGCTCGAGCTTGGCGAACATGGCCTCCATGCGCGCCTCGTAGGCGAGGCCCTGCTGGGCGAGTCGAGAAGTCGCGGAACAGCGAGATGTCGGTGCCGGCGCCGAACGCGCTTGCCGCCCGCGCCGGTGACGATGATCGCGCGCACGGAGCGGTCGGCGGGAAGCGTGGCGCAGATCTCGCCCAGCCGGTCGTACATCTCGAAGGTGAGGGCGTTGTGCGCGGCGGGCCGGTTGAAGGTGACGATGCCGACGTGGCCCTTCACCTCGTAGAGGATGTCGTCGCTGGCGGCGTCTTTCATTGTCTCAGGCCCTGCCGGTCTTTGCTGTGTCGGTGAAGTAGGCCATGGCGGCGCGAACGCCGTCGGGCTTGTGGGGGACGTTGGCGAGGGTGAGTGCCATCTCGACGCCGGCGAGGGTGGCGATGATGGTGAGGTCGTTGGTGTCGCCGAGGTGGCCGATGCGGAACACGCGGCCGGCAACCTTGGCGAGGCCGGTGCCGAGCGACACGTCGAAATTTTCGAGCGCTACGCTGCGCAGGGCATCGGCGTTGTGGCCGGCGGGCATGAGCACGGCGGTGAGGGAGGAAGAGTAGTACTTGGGGTCCTTGCACAGGACCTCGAGGCCCCATGCCTTGACCGCGCGGCGCACGCCCTCGGCATGGCGGTCGTGGCGGGCGAACACGCGGGCGAGGCCCTCCTCGTGCAGCATGTCGACGGCCTCGGCCAGGCCGTAGAGCAGGTTGGTGGCGGGCGTGTAGGGGAAGAAGCCGTCCTTGTTGGCGGCGAGCATCTCGTCCCAGCCGAAATAGGACTTGGGCAGCTTCGCGGCCTTGCTGGCGGCGAGCGCCTTGTCGCTGACCGCATTGAAGCCGAGGCCCGGCGGCAGCATCAAGCCCTTCTGCGAGCCGCCGACGGTGACGTCGACGCCCCACTCGTCGTGGCGGTAGTCGATGGAGGCGAGCGAGGAGATGGTGTCGACCATCAGCAGCGCCGGGTGCTTGGCGGCGTCGATGGCGCGGCGCACCTCGTCGATGCGCGAGGTGGCCCCCGTGGAGGTCTCGTTGTGCACCACGCACACGGCCTTGATCGTGTGGCCCTTGTCGTCCTTGAGCCGCGCCTCGATGGCTGCGGCGTCGGCGCCGCTGCGCCAGTCGGAGGCGATGAACTCCGGCTCGAGGCCGAGCTTCACCGCGATGGTCTTCCACAGCGTGGCGAAGTGCCCGGTCTCGACCATGAGCACCTTGTCGCCGGGCGAGAGCGTGTTGAGCAGTGCCGCTTCCCACGCGCCGGTGCCCGAGGAGGGAAAGATCACCACGGGGCTGGTGGTCTTGAAGATGGTCTTGATGCCGGCGAGGACGCGCAGGCCGAGCTTCTTGAACTCGGGGCCGCGGTGGTCGATCACCGGCATGTCCATGGCGCGCAGGATGCGATCGGGCACCGGCGTCGGCCCCGGGATCTGCAGGAAATGGCGGCCGGCGCGGCGCGGCTCGTTGGACATGGTCGACCCTCCCTATTAGAGGTCACCATACACAAGCACGCATGGCAGACAACGCCACTAGCCGACGCAGTCGAGACATCCCAGATGGCATACTATCTTTTTCAGCCTAGGCGGTTGAAGGGTAAGCCCGCAGCCGCCCTGTCCTATCCTACAACTCTAACCTTAGAGCTCTCGTTTGGTCCTACGGATGCTTTTGGCGTTGCCGGGCTACCGGCAAATTTGCGCACAACAACCGAGCGCGCCAAGGCTGGAGGCGTGGTGTGGAACGCCAATGACGGCACGGCTAGTTGGGACGTCCAGTTGATCGGTGCGCTACAGACCGAGCTTCAAGGTAAAGGATTTTTCTTCAAGTGGATCGGAAACAGGTTCACCTTCAACGCCAGTGTCGACTCATGGTCGAAGCACAGCAGATCATTGCTTCAGCCAATGTTCTTATCCCAGCATTCTTGTCTTTGCGTCTGCGCGTGTTTGTTTGGATCAAGGAGTTTGTCGCCGTCTTGGAGGATTGCAACTTGCGCTTTGAAGTCGGTGCGCTTCGGCTGATTACAATTGCGACCAAGGGCCAGAATGAGCAGCATGCATCCACCGGGGTCCGAGATTGGATGGAGTTAAGGGATAAATCCGCCAGAATTATCTCTGCGGTTTACTACTATCGGCATGCCATGCGGCTTGCCCACATTGACAGAGCAGCCATGGCTGCTGAGATCGTGCTGAACTTGGCCAAAGCAATAGAGATCATTTTTTCGTCGGACAGAGAGCGCCTGCGCGTAACGGCTCTACGCTGGGGACTCGACCAAGAATTCTCGGAGCGTTGGATTGTCCCCATTCTTCTAATTCGCAACGAGTTCAACGTGGCTCATGCTGCTTCCGCTCCGCTGACCGAAGCTCATATCGAAGCAATCTTGACCTTTGTGGACAGGGCGTTCGTTCACGTCCATTCACTTCTATCGACCGTTCTCGACAAGGTGCACTCGGGTAAGGTGCAATTGGAACCAGTATCGAGTTCTATTGATCCTTCCAAAGAGAAGCTCTTGCCGAGGATATCAGAGTACGCTGCGGCGCCCTGATGTTGGACTCGCACCGCACGCAATTGGCGTAGATTGGCGCAATACGGCTGACGCCTATTGCGCCCTACGCACCGAGCAGCCCGTACACCACCTCGCAGGTCATGAGGTCGAGGTGGCCGCCGCCGGCGTTCTTGAAATAGGTGATGTCGGTGGTCGCGCGGCGGCCGGTGATTTTGCCGGGCACCAGGTCGTAGAGGTCGCCCTGCACGTCGCTTTCCTTGATGGCCCCGCTGGCGATGGGGGAGAGAATGTCGCCGACGCCGTGGAAGGCGGACTCGCGCCGGTCGACGAACACGATTGCGCGGCGGGCCGCCTCGTCGTCGGCCTCGCGGGTCTGCGGCGTGTAGCCGCCGACCAGATCGAGGTGCGTGCCGGGTTTCAGGTTGGCGCCCTTGATCAGCGGTGCGTGCGAGCGCGTGCAGGTGGAGATCACATCGGCGATGCGGGTAGCGGCGTCGAGGTCGGCCGTGGCCTCGGCGGGGATGCCCTCCTGGGTGAGCGAGGCGGCGACCTCGGCCGCGCGCGCCGGCGTGCGGTTCCAGATCAGCACGCGCGAGATCGAAGGGCGCACCGTGCGGTGCGCGCGCACCAGCCAGCGCGACATCTGCCCGGCGCCGACCACCAGCAGCGTCTGCGGGTTGGGCGGGGCGAGCAGCCGCGCGCCGAGCCCGGAGTCGGCCGCGGTGCGCCAGTAGGTGACCTCGGTGCCGTCGATGACGGCGAGCGGGCGGCCGTCGGCGCCGTCGAACAGCACGCACACGGCCTGCACGGCGGGCAGCCTGCCGCCCGCGAGGTTGGCCGGGAAGCTGGTTATCAGCTTGCTCGCCATGAAGCGCCCTGCATCGACTGCGCTGCGCGCGAAGTAGAGCTCTTGCTCCGAGCCCATCATGCCGTCGAGCACGCTGATCTTCGGGCGCCAGTGTGCCGCCTCAAGCGCGTCGATGAGGACGGGGAAGGAGAGCAGGCGGCGGACCTCGGCGGCGTCGACGAAGCGCATGGGGGGTTCCTGGTGGCGCAGGGGCGAGTTTAGCATGGATGAAATCATTGAATGACAGTTGAGCGCGTTGAGACGTGCATGGGTCCCGACCTAGTCCCGTTCGCCCGCTTCGCGAGCGAACGGCGTCGGGATGACGGGGGTGCACGGTCGTGCAGAGCCGCATCCAGCGGCAAGTGGTAAGGTGCATGGGTCCCGGCCAATTCCCGCTCGCACGCGAGCGTGCGAGCGGCGCCGGGATGACGAATTTGGCGCGCATCGAGCATGGCAACAAGCAAATCCAAACCCGTCTCCCACCGCCTCGCCGAGCGCTTGCGCGCCGAGCTGGAGGGCGAGGTGCTGTTCGATGCGTTCTCGCGCGGGCGCTACTCCACGGATGCGTCGCACTACCAGATCGAGCCGGTGGGCGTGGTAGTGCCGAGGAGCGACGACGACGTGCGCGCGGCGCTTGCGATTGCGCGCGAGGAAGGCGTGGCCCTGCTGCCGCGTGGCGGGGCGACGTCGCAGTCCGGCCAGACCGTGGGCCGCGCGCTGGTCATCGATTTCAGCAAGCACCTGAAGCGGCTGGTCGAGATCAACGAGATAAACTCCACCTGCATCGTCGAGCCGGGCATCGTGCTCGACGAGTTGAACCGGCAGCTCAAGCCGCACGGGCTGTGGTTTCCGGTTGACGTGTCGACGGCGAGCCGGGCCACCATCGGCGGCATGACGGGGAACAACTCGTGCGGCACGCGCTCGATCCGCTACGGCATCATGCGCGACAACGTCGTTGGCATCGATGCGATCCTGGCGGACGGGGCCGAGGCGCGGTTCGGCGAGGTGGGGCATAATTTGCAGCCGCCCCTCACCCTAACCCTCTCCCCGCAAGCGGGGAGAGGGGACCCGGGCGGCGCAAGCGGGGAGGGCGAGGCCACGCTGGCCCTGTTCCGCGATCTGCTGGGGCTGGGCCGGCGCGAGGCGGAGCACATCGCGCACGCGTTCCCCGAGGTGAGCCGGCGTGTCGGCGGGTACTTGATAGACGCGCTCGTCCCAAGCGACATCGATGCGCGGGTGCCGGGGGCCGGGCCGGTGAATCTCGCCACCCTGCTGTGCGGTTCGGAGGGCACCTTGGCGGTGTCGCGGCGCATCGAGCTGAAGCTCGCGCCGCTGCCGAAGAACAAGGCGCTTGGGATCTGCCACTTTGCGACGTTCCGCAAGGCCATGGAGGCCGCGCAGCACATCGTCAAGCTGGGGCCGGTGGCGGTGGAGGTGGTGGACCGCACGCTGATCGAGCTGGCGCGCGACATCGCCATGTTTCGTCCGGTGATGGAGACCTACGTGCGGGGCGCGCCCGACGCGCTGCTCCTGGTGGAGTTCGCGCAAGACGACCAGGCGGAGAACTTGCGGCGGCTGGAGCGGCTGGACGAGTTGATGGGCGACCTCGGCCATCCCACCAGCGTGGTGAAGGTGGCGGACGCGGCCGGCCAGCGCGCGGTGTGGGAGGTGCGCGCCTCCGGCCTCAACATCATGATGTCGATGAAGAGCGAGGGAAAGCCCGTCTCCTTCATCGAGGACTGCGCGGTGCCCTTGGAGCATCTGGCCGATTACACGGAGCGGCTCACGGCGATCTTCGAGAAGCACGGCACGCGCGGCACCTGGTATGCGCACGCTTCGGTGGGCTGCCTGCATGTGCGCCCCGTTCTCAATCTGAAACTGGAGAAAGATGCCAAGACCATGCGCGCGATCGCCGAGGAGGCGTTCGCGCTGGTGAAGGCCTTCAAGGGCTCGCATTCGGGGGAGCACGGCGACGGGCTGGTGCGCTCCGAGTTCCACGAGAAGATGTATGGGCCCAAAACCGTGCGGCTGTTCGAGGAGGTGAAGGACCGATTCGATCCCAACGGCATTCTGAACCCCGGCAAGATCGTGCGCGCTTCGCGCATGGACGACCGCTCGCTGTTCCGTTTCAAGCCGGAGTATCGCGTGCCGGAAATGAAAATGGCGCTCGACTGGTCGGGCTATCCGGGCTCGGGCGGCGGGTTCCAGGGCGCAGTCGAGATGTGCAACAACAACGGCGAGTGCCGGAAGGTCGCCGGCGGGGTGATGTGCCCGTCGTTTCGAATTACGGGAAACGAGCGCGACGTCACGCGGGGGCGGGCCAACGCTTTGCGGCTGGCGATTTCGGGCCAGCTCGGGCCGGACGCCTTCGCGTCCGACGACATGCTGGAGACGATGAAGCTGTGCGTCTCCTGCAAGGCCTGCCGGCGCGAATGCCCGACCGGCGTCGACATGGCCAAGATGAAAATCGAGGTGCTGGCGGCGGCCAACGCCAAGCGGGGGCTATCCCTGCGCGATCGCCTGGTCGCCTATCTGCCCCGCTACGCGCCGTACGCCGCATACGCGGCGCCGCTGCTCAATGCGCGCGATTGGGTGCCCGGGGCTGCGTACGCGACGGAATGGTTAACGGGGCTGTCCTGCGCACGCAGACTGCCGCGCTGGCGCCGCGACAGGTTCCGGGCACCTCCCGCGGATGTGTCGCGGGACCTCGCACGGGATGCCGGCGACGCCTCGCGCGAGGGCGCGCGGCACAGCGCTCGAGACGGTGCGGCGCAGGACCGGGACGTGCGCGAGGTCGCGCTGCTGGCCGACACGTTCAACGCCGCTTTCGAGCCCGAGACCCTGCACGACGCCGTCGCGCTGCTTACCGGGCTGGGCTACCGGGTGACGGTGCTCGCTGCGCGCGACAAGGGACGCGCCCTGTGCTGCGGACGCACGTTCCTCGCCGCCGGCATGGTGCACGAGGCCCGTGCCGAGATCGCGCGCCTGGTCGCGGCCGCTACCCCGTTCGCCTCGCGCGGGGTCGCGGTTGTGGGACTGGAGCCGTCGTGCCTGTTCACGCTGCGAGATGAGCTGCTCTCCATGCTGCCGGGTCCCGACAGTGCGGCGGTGGCGGCCCGGGCCCTGACGCTGGAGGAGTTCCTGGCCGGCGAGGCGCACGCGGGGACCATCGCCGCGCCGATCGGGCGATCCTCGGCCACGGTGTTGCTGCACGGTCACTGCCACCAGAAGGCGTTCGGCGTCATGCCGGCGGTTAACCAAGCCCTGGCCCTGGTCGACGGCCTGCGGCAGGAAACCGTGGAGACGAGCTGCTGCGGCATGGCGGGCGCCTTCGGCTATGCGGCGGAAACCTACGCCGCCTCCATCGCCATGGGTGAGCTCGCGCTGCTGCCGGCGGTGCGCCAAGCGCCGCCGCAAACGCTGATCGCCGCCGACGGCTTCTCCTGCCGTCACCAGATCGAGCACGCCACCGGGCGCCGGGCGACCCACGTCGCCCGCATCTTGCGCGCTGCTCAAGTGGCGGGCGGCAGCCGACCGGCCAGCGTGTCCGTCGGACCCCCTGAGACATAAGTCGAGCGTCAGCGCGGTGGACGCTGCGGCGGGCGAAGGCTAGGCTCGTCAACCGTCTAATCCGGCCGGCAAACAAGGACCGGGCAACAAACCTACCCCGCCCCACCGCAAGGTGCGCGGCGGCTATGTCCGTTGGAGGGAACGATGACCTCGCAATCTGCGGGAGGCCGCCCAGGGGCCGCCCGCGCGGGCTTGCTGAAATCGCCGTTCGATTTCGCCGGCGGGCTGTTCCTGCTGGGGCTGGCAGCGCTGGGACTTGCCGGCGGATTCAATCTGCCGTTCGGCACGCTCTCGGGCATCGGCTCGGGGCTCATGCCGCGCGTGGTGGCGATTCTGGTCGGCACCTTCGGCGTCCTGCTGATCGCGCAGTCGCTGTTCATGGACGGCGACCGTCTCGAGCGCTGGCACGCGCGGGGGCCGGTGTTCGTGCTGGGCGCGGTGCTGCTGTTCGCCATGGTGATCCGCGGCTCGACCCTCAATCTCGGCGGCGGGCTGGGCATTCCACTCATTGCCTCCGTCAAGGTCCCCCCGCTCGGGCTGGTGGTTGCCGGGCCGCTTGCCGTCATCGTCGCCTCGTTCGCCGCCAAGGACATGCGGCCTGTCGAGACCGTCCTGTTCGCCGTCGTCATGACGCTGCTGTGCGGCCTCCTGTTCAAGGAGCTGCTCAACCTGCCGATCCCGTTCGACCCAGCAGGCCTCATTCCGGCGTGGCTCAACGACGCCTATGTGGGGATCAAGCGCGCGATCGCGGCGGTGTTCACCGCCATCAGGAACCTGTTCGGGCGCTGAGGGCTCATTCGTGTTCGATCTCGTCAACAATCTCGCGCTCGGCTTGACCGTCGCGCTGTCGCTCAAGAACGTCGGCCTGTGCTTCCTCGGCTGCCTCATCGGCACGCTGGTCGGCGTGCTGCCGGGCGTCGGGCCCATCGCCACCATCACCATGCTGCTGCCGATCACCTTCGGGCTCGATCCGATCGGCGCCCTCATCATGCTGGCCGGCATCTACTACGGCGCCCAGTACGGCGGCTCCACCACCGCCATCCTGGTCAACATCCCCGGCGAGGCGACCTCCGTCGTCACCACGCTCGACGGCCACCAGATGGCCAAGCAGGGCCGCGCCGGCGTGGCGCTCGGCATCGCCGCCATGGGCTCGTTCTTCGCCGGCTGCGTGGCCACCATCATCATTGCCGCGCTGGCTGCGCCGCTGACCGCCATGGCGCTGCTGTTCGGCCCGGCCGACTACTTCTCGCTGATGGTGCTCGGCCTCATGTTCGCCGTCGTGCTGGCACGCGGCTCGGTGCCCAAGGCCCTTGCCGTGATCCTGGTCGGCATTCTGCTGTCCACGGTGGGCACAGACCTCGAAAGCGGCGAGGAGCGCCTCACCTTCGGTTGGACCGAGATTTCCGACGGCCTCGATGTGGCCGTCATCGCCATGGGCATGTTCGGCTTCGCCGAGATCCTGCGCAACCTCGAGAGCACGCAGGCGCGCGATGTCATACACGCCGCCATCGGCAACCTGCTGCCCAACCGCGACGACCTCAAGCAGTCGGCGGCTCCCATCCTGCGCGGCACCTTCATCGGCTCGATGCTGGGCCTGCTGCCGGGCAACGGCGCGGTGCTGGGGCCGTTCGCCTCCTACACCGTCGAGAAGAAGCTCGCCAAGGACCCCTCGCGCTTCGGCCGCGGCGCCATCGAGGGCGTATCGGGCCCGGAATCCGCCAACAACGCAGGCGCCCAGACCGCCTTCATCCCGCTGCTCACGCTGGGCATCCCGCCCAACGCGGTGATGGCGCTGATGGTCGGCGCCATGACCATCCACGGCATCGTGCCGGGGCCGCAGATCATGACCAAGCAGCCGCATCTGTTCTGGGGCATGATCGCCTCGATGTGGATCGGCAATCTGATGCTGCTCGTCATCAACCTGCCGCTGATCGGGCTGTGGGTGCGCTTCCTCAAGGTGCCCTACCGGCTGATGTTCCCCTCGATCGTGCTCTTGTGCTGCATCGGCATCTACTCGATCAACAATTCGGCGACCGAGGTGGTGATGACCGCGGGCTTCGGCCTGTTCGGCTATGCGCTGATAAAGTTCGGCTTCGAGCCCGCGCCGCTGCTGCTGGGCTTCGTGCTGGGGCGGCTGATGGAGGAGAAGCTGCGCCAGGCGCTGGTCATCTCGCGCGGCAGCTTCATGACCTTCATCGAGCGGCCGCTGAGCGGCGGCCTGCTGCTGGTGGCGCTCATCCTGGTGGTCATCGCGATCCTGCCCTCGATCCGCCGCGGCCGCGAGGAGGCGTTCCAGGAGGCTGGCTAGGCGCGTACCCAAAATACGGGCAGCTACCCGTGCCTATGCACGGTCGCAAGGCAATACAAGGTCGCTCCAACCCCAATATCGGACCATTCGAAGCCTTACCCAGGACGGAGAATAAGTGCCATTATCGGGCATGCTGAGAATCATCCGGGCACAATGGATTGCGTGATCAGCAAGCTAGTTTTCGAACGAGAGAAGTGGGGTGGCAGCACAAGTATCGTCAATCATTTCACTGTCGTACACTGCAAATCCGCACCAATCGTCAATGGACCAGTGTACGCCTTTTTGACATCAGCTAACGCGGCATCCAGATCGAAAATGCCGATGTGACTGACGATCAGCCGTCCAACGCCAGCTTCCTGCGCGAGGCGGCCGACAACATCCGGCGTGGCATGCAGCGAGTGGTAATTCGCGCCGGCCGCAACAGCCAAATGCATGATCAGAACATTCGCGCCCTTCGCGAAATCGACGAACTTCGGGTCGGTTCCCATCTGATCCGAGCTGAAGACGACCGACACATCCCTGACCTTCACGCGGTAGGCAAGCGTCGGCATATTGCCGTGCGGAATTCCCTGCGCCGTTACAGTAAGTCCTTCACGGTCAAATGCCGTCGATGGCTCCTTCTTCTTGACGTCGATGACGGCGACATCGAGGGGAACGCTACTTGCAACTGACAGCGGTGGTATGTCGCGCCGCTTTCCTCCGAGCGTGGGCCCGAGCACCGGGAACGCGCCGTTGTTCTCGTCGAACAGACGGCTGAGGAATGTCGAGAAATCGGGCGCCGCGTCGTTGCCGGATGGACCGACGATGAGTAGCGGCTCTTTCCTTTCCAAGTGACTGAGCCAAAGGAACGCAGGCAGATCAGAGATGTGGTCGGGGTGAAGATAACTCACGGCGAGCAAGGACAGATGGCTTACCTTCGCTTGAGCCTGGCCAAAACGGCTCCACGCGCCGCCACCCATATCGACGAGTACTCTGGCCTGGTCGTCGACCCACAGGAGATAGCTCGTTGAAGAGCGGAACGGATTAATTTGCGGTCCACCGGAACCCAGAATCTGGACAGCGACTGACGTCGGTTCGCAGTTCTGTGCAGAAGCGCTGGCTGGAAATAAGATGACCGCGAGCACCCCAATCACAATTGATCGACACATGAGGCACCTCAACCAACTTTGGAACTCCCGGGAACTGGCGCAGGATATGTGGCGGAGCGTTAGAGGCCAAGGTGCGATGTCTCAAGTGGGTGCTGCAGGGCCTCGTCATGAGTAGACCGCCCAGGTCATGAATCTGCACATGATCCGGCAATGGCGGCCCCAGCGTCTATGTCGCCCGGGACGGTGCCCGTCGGCCTCATTCGGACTCGTGAAAACGCGCCGCGACGCCGCCGGCCGTTCGCGATAAACTAAAGCCCATGCACGACCGTCCGCTCGAGCATCGCCCCCACCCCTGGCACGGCATCGACCCGGGCAAGCGCTTTCCCGAGATCGTGCGCGCCTACATCGAGATCGTTCCCGACCGACGGCGTGAAGTACGAGATCGACAAGCACTCCGGCTACCTGAAGGTCGACCGGCCGCAGCGCTTCTCGAGCTTCTGCCCGACGCTCTACGGCTTCGTTCCGCGCACCTACTGCGGCGAGCGGGTCGCGGCGCTATGCGCTGGCGGGCAGCCCGCCGGTCTCGCGCGGCGACGGCGATCCGCTCGACATCTGCGTGCTCACCGACCGGCCCATCTCGCGCGGCGAGATCCTGCTCGAGGCGCGGCCGATCGGCGGGCTGCGCATGGTCGAGCGCGGCGAGGCCGACGACAAGATCATCGCCGTGCTGCTCGGCGATCCGACCTACGGCGAGATCGCCGACGTGTCGCAGCTGCCGCGCGCCGTGGTCGACCGCCTGCGCCACTACTTCCTCACCTACAAGGCCATCCCCGGCGACGCGCCCAGA
This sequence comes from uncultured Alphaproteobacteria bacterium, assembly GCA_963756735.1. GTDB lineage: Bacteria > Pseudomonadota > Alphaproteobacteria > Rhizobiales > Hyphomicrobiaceae > AWTP1-13. The sequence continues at coordinate 11,615 of CAVWOY010000012.1, read as the reverse complement.
CCCCATCACCGTCGACCCCGTGTACGACGCCAAGGAAGCCCGCGGCATTCTCCTTGCGGCGCAAGCCGATTACGCCCACGCGTTTCCCGGCTGACGCCTTGGAAGGCCCACCGTTCTTTTGGGGTCAGACCCTCCAGCTGCCACCGTGCCTGGAATGCGGACCAAGCATAAGGTCTGACCCCATGCAGCGACACTGCGCGGCTTGCCGCGCTGGAATATCAGACCGACGAATGGCGTCTAACAGTGGGACTGCTGGTCACCACGCCGCGCAGCCTGGACTTGAGGCGGAAGCGCCTGGCCGCACCCGCGGCAACAACACCCTGTTTCTTGTCGGTGCGGGCCGTGGTATACCACGGCAACAAAAAAAGAGTGCCCAACGTTCGAGCTTCGGTTGGCGAAGCGCATCAAGGAGGAAAACAGCGCCATGGGTAGCAAAACATCATCGTTGTCGCGTCGCAAATTCTTGAAGACCGGCGCTGTGGCAGGCGCCGCGGCCGTCGGCACCATTGCCATGCCGCAGGTGTCGCGCGCGCAGACGGCCACGCTCAGGATGCAGACGTCCTGGCCCGCCACCGACATCTTCACCGAGATGGCGCAGCAGTACATCGAGCGCGTCAACTCGATGGCCGGCGGACGCCTCAGGATCGACCTGCTGCACGGCGGCGCCGTGGTGCATCCCTTCCAGGTGCTCGACGGCGTGCACGGCGGCCAGATCGACGCCGCCCACACCGTGACCGTCTACTGGTACGGCAAGCACAAGGCGGCCTCGCTGTTCGGCACCGGCCCCGTGTTCGGCTTCAACGCCAACGAGGGCTTGGGCTGGATCTACGCCGGCGGCGGCCAGCAGCTGTTCGAGGAGCTGCAGACGCAGATCATGAAGCTCAACGTCAAGAGCTTCTTTGCCATGCCGATGCCGACGCAGCCGCTCGGCTGGTTCAAGAAGCCGCTCGCCGGCCCTCAGGACCTGAAGGGCCTGAAGTATCGCACCGTCGGCCTCGCGGCAGACCTGTTCCAGGCCATGGGCCTGGCGGTCGCGCAGCTTCCCGGCGGCGAGATCGTGCCCGCCATGGAGCGCGGCGTGATCGACGCGTTCGAGTTCAACAACCCGACCTCGGACCGCCGCTTCGGCTCGCACAACGTGGCCAAGAACTACTACCTCGGCAGCCACCATCAGGCCACCGAGTACTTCGAGATCATGTTCAACCGCACCAAGTTCGACGCGCTGCCCGCCGAGCACAAGGCGATCCTGCAGTACGCCGCCGAGGCCGCTTCCTCCGCCAACGAGTGGAAGGCCTACGACCAGTACTCCCGCGACCTGCAGGAGCTGATCGACAAGGAGAAGGTCGCCGTGCATCGCACGCCGCAGGGCATCTTCGACGCGCAGATCAAGGCCTGGGACGGGCTGATCACCACCTTGGGTGCCGATCCCTTCATGAAGAAGGTGATGGACTCGCAGAAGGCCTGGGTGCGGCGCGTCGTGCTCTACACTCAGTTGAACTCGACCGACTACAAGGGCGCGTTCAACCACCACTTCCCCGGTGTCCTCGAAGACCTAGCCGAAACCAAGGGCGGCGCGACGCTTGCGCCGCCCTTTCCACTCGACGCGGAGGGATGTGCGCAGGCTCCCCCGCCGTCGCGACCCTCTCGGACCAATCGAACATGACCCGATTTCTGTTTTTCATCGATTCACTCAGCTTGTGGGTCGGCAAGGCGTTTGCTTGGCTGATATTGGTGCTGACATTGGGCGTGAGCTACGAGGTGTTCGTGCGCTACGCCCTGCGCGCGCCGACCACCTGGGCCTTCGATTTCAGCTACATCACCTACGGCGCCCTGTTCCTGATGGCTGGCGCCTACACGCTCTCCCGCAACGGGCATGTGCGCGCCGACGTTCTGTACCGGTTCTGGAGGCCGCGCACGCAGGCGAGCGTCGATCTGGTGCTCTACATCATCTTCTTCCTGCCGGCCGTGGCGGCATTCATCTACGCCGGCTGGAACTACGCGGCGATGTCGATCCGGTTCAGGGAGGTCAGCATCTTCAGTCCGGCGGGGATACCGGTGTTCCCGCTCAAGACGCTGGTGCCGATCACCGGCGTGCTGCTGCTGCTGCAAGGGTTCGCCGAGGTCGTCCGCTGCGTCATCTGCATCAGGCAGGGGGCATGGCCGCAGCGCCTGCATGACGTCGAGGAGACGGAAAGCATCATCATGCAGGAGCAGAAGATTCGTGCTGCCGAGCGTGAGCGCGCAAGTTGGGTCAGAAGGGGGCCTGACCATGACTGATCCGCAAGTCGGCATGCTGATGCTGGGGTTGTTCATCTTCATCATCATGCTGGGGTTCCCGATCGCCTTCACGCTGATGGCGATGGGTGTGGGCTTCGGCTTCTACGCCTATTTCACGCCCGGCCAGGACTTCTTCCAGAACCGCATCTTCACCTTGCTGGTGCAGAAGGCGTTCGAGGTCTCCTCGAGCGACGTGCTGACGGCGGTGCCGCTGTTCTTGTTCATGGGCTACGTGGTCGAGCGCGCCAATATCCTCGATCGCCTGTTCCATTCGCTGCAGCTGTCGATGAAGAATGTTCCCGGCGCGCTCGCGGTGGCGACGCTGCTTACCTGCGCCATGTTCGCGACCGCGACCGGCATCGTCGGCGCCGTGGTGACGCTGATGGGGCTGCTGGCGTTTCCCGCGATGCTGCGCGCAGGCTACGACGTCAAGCTCTCCGCCGGCGTGACCTGCGCCGGCGGCTGCCTCGGCATCCTCATTCCGCCCAGCATCCTGCTCATCGTCTATGCTGCGACTGCCGGCGTCTCGGCCGTCAAGCTCTACGCGGCGGCCTTCGTCCCCGGCTTCATGCTCGCGGGTCTCTACATGGCGTACGTGATCCTGCGGGCCATGATCAATCCCGCGCTTTGCCCCGAAGCTGCCCAAGGAGCAGACCGACATCCCGTTCAGCAAGGTGATGTGGGCGCTCGCGACCTCGTTCTTCCCCCTCGCGCTGCTGATCCTTGCGGTGCTGGGCGCGATCCTGTTCGGCCTGGCGACGCCGTCGGAGGCGGCGGGTGCGGGCGCGCTGGCGAGCATGGTGCTCGCCGCCGCCTACAGGGCGCTCAACTTCACGATGCTCAGGGATTCGGTCTATCTGACCGCGCGCGCCACCGCCATGGTCTGCTACCTGTTCGTCGGCTCGTGGACCTTCTCGGCGGTGTTCGCAGTGCTGGGCGGCCAGCAGGTGGTGGAGCAGTTCTTCCTCGTCGCTCAACCTGTCGCCCATCCAGTTCCTGATCCTGACCCAGGCCATCATCTTCCTGCTGGGCTGGCCGCTGGAATGGACCGAGATCATCATCATCTTCGTGCCGATCTTCCTGCCGCTGCTTGCCGCATTTCGGCATCGACCCGATCTTCTTCGGCATCCTGGTGGCGCTCAACACGCAGACCGCCTTCAACACGCCGCCGGTGGCGATGGCGGCGTTCTACCTGAAGGGCGTCGCCCCGCCGCACGTCAAGCTGACCGACATCTTCAGCGGCGCGCTGCCGTTCGTGTTCATGGTGTTCATCACCATGATCCTGGTCTACATCTTCCCCCAGTTGGCGCTGTGGCTGCCAGACTACCTCTACACGCCGCGCTGACGGACCGCGCGATGATGGACTGTGCATGAGCCTGTGCTGCGCTCACCCTCAGCGACGCTGCCGCCGACATCGGCGAGGGCCGCATCACCTCGGCCGAGCTGGTGAGCGACTGCCTCAAGCGCATCGACGAGGTCGAGCGCCAAGGTCCAGGCGCTGGGCCTTCCTCGATCGCGAGCACGCCCTGCGCCAGGCCGAGGCCGCCGACGAGCACCGCCGGCACGGCCGCGCCACCGGCCCGCTGCACGGCGTGCCGATCGGCATCAAGGACATCTTCGACACCGGCGACATGCCGACCGAGCTCGGCTCGCCGCTGTGGGCCGGCCGCACGCCGCGCCGCGATGCTGCCGCGGTCGCCCGGCTGCGCGCCGCCGGCGCCGTCATCATGGGCAAGACCGTCACCACCGAGTACGCCTACTACCAGCCGGGCAAGACCCGTAACCCGCACGATCCCGAGCGCACGCCCGGCGGCTCCTCCAGCGGCTCGGCAGCGGCGGTCGCCGCCCACATGGTGCCGGGCGCCATCGGCTCGCAGACCAACGGCTCGGTGATCCGCCCCGCCGCCTTCTGCGGCGTCGTCGGCTTCAAGCCGACGCCACGGGCTGATCCCGCGCAGCGGCGCGCTGATGCTCTCGCGCACGCTCGACCATGTGGGCGTCTTCGCGCGCACGGTCGAGGATGCCGCCCTGCTGGCCGAGGTGCTCGCCGGCTTCGACGCGGAGGACCCCGACACGCGGCCCACCGCCCGCCCGCCGCTCGCCGCGACCGCCGCCAGCGACCCGCCGCTGCCGCCGCGGCTTGCCTTCGTGCGCACGCCGGCCTGGCAGCATGCCGAGCCGGTGACGGCGGAGGCCTTCGCCGAGCTGGTCGAGGCGCTCGGCGAGGCGGCGAGCGAGGTGGAGCTGGGCTCCAGCTTCGACCGCGCCATCGACATGCATCGCACGATCATGGAGGTGGAGATGGCCCACAACCTCCACCGCGACTACGAGCAGGGCGAGGACAAGCTGAGCCCGGTGCTGCGCCAGCTGATCGAGCGCGGCCGCGCCCGGCCGGCGATCGACTACATGCGCGCGGTCGGCGGCGATCGCCCCGCTCAACGCAGGCGCTCGATGCCGTCTTCGACGAGTACGACGCCATCCTGACGCCCGCCGCGCCCGGCGAGGCGCCGCGCCGCCGCCACCACCGGCAACCCGGTGTTCTGCTCGATCTGGACCTACCTCGGCACGCCCGGCGATCACGCTGCCGCTGCTGCAGTCGGAGAGCGGCCTGCCCCTCGGCGTGCAGCTCGTCGCCCGCCGCGGCAACGACGCCCGGCTCTTGCGCACCGCCAATTGGCTTGTCGCTAGGCTGGCTGCGGGAGCGAACCGTCGCCGGCGCGCGCCCGCCTCAACGGAGCGTGGCCCTTCGCGCCGCGCCAGCAAAAGGAAGGAATCCTCCACATGGCCCTGATTACTGGCATCATCGGCATCGCCATGCTGGTGACATTCCTCGGCTTCATGGTGTGGTGGGTGCCGGCGCCGCCACTGATCATCATCATGGTCAGCGTCGTCCTGCTGCTCATCTACGACTTCGTACAGACGCTGCGCAACGGCGAAAACCGCTGACGCGAGGACAAGCTTCGCGAGAGGAAGTCTCAGATGAACGTGGTGGAAGTTCTGCTCGGTTTGGGCGCGATCGCGGCGTCCGTTCTCGCTTTGTGGGTTGCGCTGCCGAGCGGCGGCCAGGTGCGTGGTTGGCTGCGAGGCGACACCCGGCAAGCCCTGTACGCGGTCATGGTGCTTTCCATCTTCGCCTACGGCATGGCCAACATCGTTACGGGGTTGGTGCCTTGATCCGCTAGAGCACTGGCGGCCAGAGCCATGCTCTTCGACTGACCCCGCGGGGGAATGGCGTGACCGAGACAAGCCTCACGTCGCTCACCGCCACCGATGCCGTCGCCAGGCTCGCCCGAGGCGATGTTTCGTCAGAGGCCCTGGTGCAGGCCTGCCTCGATCGCATCGGCGCGCTGGAGCCGCAGGTGCAGGCCTGGGCCGCCATCGACCCCCAATACGCGCTGGATCTGGCCAGAGGCCGCCGACGTCCAGCGCAAGGAAGGCAAGGGGGTAGGGCCGCTGCATGGCGTGCCCGTCGGGCTCAAGGACGTCATCGATACGGCGGACATGCCGACGGAGCACGGCAGCCCCGCCTTCAAGGGCCGCAGGCCCGCAGCGGACGCGGCCTGCGTCACGGCCCTGCGCCGCGCCGGCGCCGTCGTCATGGGCAAGACGGTCACCACGGAGCTGGCAACCCACATTCCCTCGCGCACTCGCAACCCCGTGAACCTGGGCCATACGCCGGGCGGCTCCTCGTCCGGGTCGGCCGCTGCGGTGGCGGCCGGCATGGTGCCGCTCGCGGTCGGCACGCAGACCGGCGGCTCGGTGATCCGGCCCGCGGCCTATTGCGGGGTCTACGGGTTCAAGCCCACCTTCGGTCTCATCCCTCGCACCGGCGTTCTGAGCCAGGCGCCGTCGCTCGACACTATCGGCGTCTTCGGCCGTTCGATCGAGGACGTGGCCCTCGTTGCCGACGCGCTTGCAGTCTACGATTCCGGCGACGCCGCCAGCACCAAGTCGAGCCAGCCACGGTTGCTCGCCACGGCGAGCGAGGACTGTCCGCTGCCGCCGATGTTCGCCTTCGTCAAGACGCACGCTTGGGGCCAGGTCGACAGCGTCACCCGCGAGGCCTTCGCCGAGCTGGCGCAAGTGCTCGGCGAAAGACTGGCTGAAATCAGCATCGACGCCACCACCGAGCGAGGCCTCGCCGCCGCCCACATCGTGCAGGATGTGGAAATGGCCGCCTGCTACGGACCGCTTCTCGACCGCTCGCCCGAGCTGGTGCATCCAGCGCTCGCGGCAAGGATCGAGGCAGGCCGGTCGGTCGGCGGCACGACCTACTTTGCCGCTCTCGACGCCCGCGAGCGGCTCTATGCCACCGCCCAGGGGTTGTTCAGCGACTACGGCTTCATTCTCACGCCTGCCGCGACGGGACCCGCACCCGAGGACTTGGGCACCACCGGCAGCCCGGTCTTCTGCCGCTTCTGGACCTACCTCGGCGTGCCTGCGGTCACGCTGCCGCTGCTCGAAGCCGACGGGCTGCCCATCGGCGTGCAGCTCGTCGGCCCGCGCCGCGACGACGGCCGCCTGCTGCGCGCCGCCCGCTGGCTGGTCCGCCATCTCGCCGGCGTCGGCGGCTAGTGTGATGATCGAGAAATTCGCCGGCGATTGGAGCAGCCAACCAGCTGTTGCAGCCGATGGGCCGTTGCAAGGCTGGAAGGCTCATTCTTCATGACAGTCGGGACTAGTCGGTGTTAGCTCAGCGCACCAATCGGCCGCAGCAACGGGGGACGCATGATCAAGCCTTGGATCTTCGAGTTCCTGTATGCGCCGGACGCTATGGGAGAGAAGATCGCGCCGCAGACCGCCACGGCGGTGTTCGATGCCGGCGTCGCCCTTTGGCGGCGCATCGACAAGCTCGGGTTCGAAGGCATCTTCTTCAGCGAGCACCACTTCGGCCTCTCCTATAGCCCATCGCCCAATCTGCTGATCGCCGCCATCGCCCGCTCCACCGAGCGGCTGCGGCTCGGCACCATGGGGCTCGTGCTGCCGCTCTACCAGCCATGGCGCGTGCTGGAGGAAATCGGCATGCTCGACCACCTGACGGGTGGGCGGCTGGAAATCGGCTGCGCCAGCGGCGTGCCGCAGGAGCTGATCCAGATCGGCATGGCGACGGAGGAAAACCGAGAGCGCTTCAACGAGGCCTTGGCGATCCTCGACGCCTGGCTCGCTGAGCCGGTGATCTCCCATCATGGGCGCTATTGGAGCTTCGACAACCTGCGCATCGTGCCGCGGCCCTTGCAGCAGCCCTCGCCTCCCAAGTGGACGACGGTGGTGAGCACGTCCTCCGCCATCAAGTCCGCCGGGCGCCGGTCCAAGATCTGCACGGCCTTCGAGTCCGTCGCGCGCATCAGGGAGATCTTCGATGCCTACCGCGCCGAGGCCGACCGGACGGGCTTCGCCTGCGGCCCCGAGCAGCTCGCCATCCGCCGCAACATTTCGATCGCGCCGAGCGAGGCCGAAGCGCGTGAGCGATCGCAAGTGGCAATGGAGGTGACCCGCAAACTGCTGGCAGGAGACCACCGCGCACGCCCGCACGCCTCCTCGCTGCTGGATGCACCCAAAGCCGGCGCCGGCTTCTCGGTGCACGAGGACGAGTTCATCGCCGGCACGCCGGCCCAGGTGGCCGAGCAGATCATCGCGCAATGCCGGGCCTGCGGCGCCGGCCATATTCTCGCGATCCTGGGCCGCGCCGTCGATGAGCACCGCGTCGCAGGCGGTCGAGCTGTTCGGCGAGCAGGTGATCCCGATCCTCCGCCGCGCCGAGATCGCGTGATGATCGCCGTCGCAGGGAGAAGCAAGACATGGCACAGCGTTTAAAGCCGCCTTTTCGCGCCGACCATGTCGGCAGCCTGATCCGGCCGCGGGAGCTGCGCGATGCGCGCCAGGCCCATCTCGAGGGCAGGCTGCCCGTGGTGGACTTGCGCGCGATCGAGGACCGGCTGATCCGCGAGGTGATCGCCCTGCAGGAGCGCGTCGGCCTGCAGGCGGTGACCGATGGCGAGTTCCGCCGCACCTCGTTCCGCGAGGTGCTGTTCGAGAGCATGGACGGCTTCAGCAAGGAGCGGGTCGAGACCGACTTCTCGTTCTCCTACGCCGACGGCAGCACGCGGCGGGCTACGCCGGTGCCCAAGGTCGTCTCGCGGTTGCAGCGCAAAGGTAGCATGGCGGCCGGCGACTTCGAGTTCCTCAAGACAGCAACCAAAGGCACGCCCAAGGCAATGCTGCCGGCGCCGTCGCTGGCGCACTGGTTCGTCGGCGATAGGGTGTTCGCGGGCGGCCCTTACGCGGACGCCCGCGCGTACATGGCCGACGTCGCGCGCATCTACCGCGAGGAGGTCGCCGAGCTGGCGTCGCTCGGCTGCACCTACGTGCAGATCGACGAGGTTCCGATCCCCGTCATGTGCGACCCCAGCGTGCAGGCAACTGTCGCCAGGCGCGGCGAGGACGCCATAGCGCTCATCGACCTCTACGTCGACACCATCAACGAGGCGATCCGCGACCGGCCGCCCGGCATGACCGTGGTCGTGCACATGTGCCGCGGCAACGAAGGCGTCGCGGGCCTGGGCTCCGGCGGCTACGACGCCGTCGCCGAGCGCGTCTTCGGCCGGCTCGCTGTCGACGGCTATCTGCTCGAATACGACACGCCGCGCGCCGGCGACTTCGCTCCGCTGAGGTTCCTCCCCAAGGACACCATCGCCGTTCTCGGTCTCGTCAGCACCAAGGTCCTCGAGCTGGAGACCAAGGACGCCCTCAAGCGCCGCGTCGACGAGGCCGCTCGCGTCATCGATCTCGACCGCCTGGGGCTTTGCCCGCAATGCGGGTTCGCCACCCTCTACCGCTACGACCGCATGGGGCTGGAGCTGCAGCAGAAGAAGCTGGAGCTGCTGGTTGCCACGGCCCGCGACATCTGGGGCTAGCGAGCGCGCCCGCGCCCGGCGGTGCATTGAGCGGTCGCTTCGGCTACAGTTCACCGGGGAGAAACGAGCCAAGGGGCGCCCAGTGCAGGATCGCAATGCCGGCAGCGGCAGCGCGCAAATCGTGGTTGACGGTGTCAACCACCTCTACCGCCCGCCGAGCGGGCGCGCGGTGCTGGCGCTCCAGGACGTGTCGCTCGAGGTGCGGCAACGCGAGTTCCTGGCGCTGTTCGGGCCCGTCCGGCTGCGGCAAGTCGACCCTGCTCTACCTGATCGGCGGGTTCCTGCCGATCGAGACGGGCAGCATCCTGCTCGATGGCTCGCCGATCATCGGTCCCGGGCCCGACCGCGGCATCGTCTTCCAGCACTTCGCGCTGTTTCCGTGGAAGTCGGTGCGCTCCAACGTGCTCTATGGCCTCGAGAAGATGGGCCTGGCCCGCGAGGAGCGGGAAAAGCGTGCACAGAGCTTCATCGACCTGGTCGGGCTCACGGGCTTCGAGGACAGTTACCCTTCCCAGCTCTCGGGCGGCATGAAGCAGCGCACCGCTATAGCCCGCACGCTCGCCATCGACCCCAAGATTCTCCTGATGGACGAGCCGTTCGGCGCGCTCGACGCCCAGACCCGGCACCTCATGCAGAGCGAGCTGCTCGACATCTGGCGCCGCAGCCCCAAGACCGTGATCTTCGTCACCCACGACGTGCAGGAGGCCGTCTATCTCGCCGACCGGGTGGCGGTGATGACAGCACGCCCCGGCCGCATCAAGACCATCGTCGATATCGCCCTCGACAAAAGCGACCCCGCCATTTCCAAGTCCAAGGCCTTCATCGACACGGTGGACGAAGTCTGGGGCCTGGTGCGCGACGAGGCCATCAAGGCGCAGGAAGCGCGCGTTTCGCCGTGAGCGCCTTCATCCGCTATCTCCCGCTGCTGCTGCTGGCCGCTGGATGGGAGGCGGCCGCCCGCCTAGGCCTCGTCTCGCAACTGGCCCTGCCTCCGCTCACCCAGGTGGTGGCAGCCTGGCTGGAGATGCTCCAAAGCGGCGAGCTCGTCACGAATGGCGCCTCCTCGTTGTTGCGGGCGGGCGCCGGCCTGGCCCTGGCGATCGTCATCGGCGCGGCGCTGGGCATCGCCATGGCCTGGTGGCGGCCGGTCAATGCGGCGCTGGGCCCGCTGGTGGAAATGTTCTACCCCATGCCCAAGTCGGCGCTGATCCCGGTCACCGTGCTGTGGCTCGGCTTCGGTCACGGCTCCAAGATCCTGCTGATCTTTCTCGGCTGCATGCTGCCCGTCACGCTGGGCGCCTTCAACGGCGCGCGCGGCAGCGATCAGGCGCTGGTCTGGTCGGCGCGCAGCATGGGCGCCAGCCGGCTGCGCATGCTGTGGGATGTCGTCGTGCCGAGCGCGCTCCCCGAGCTGCTCAACGGCATCCGCACCGCGCTGGCGCTGGCCTTCATCCTGCTGGTCAGCTCGGAGCTGATCGTGGCGCGCGAGGGGCTCGGCTACCTGATCGGCTACCTCGGCGCCAACGGCAGCTACGACGCCATGTTCGCCGTCGTGTTGACCGTGGCATTCCTGGGCTTTGCCGCCGACCGCGCCTACCAGGCCCTCATGCACAGGATGCTGCTATGGCGCGAGTAGCTGAGGCACGCGCACGGGACGCGCCGGCGGAGCCGGGCGCGGCCGCGCGCGCTCTGCGCTCGCTGGGCTGGGGGTTGGCGCAGGTCGCGCCCATCGTTCTGCTGGGCCTGGCATGGGAAGCCGTAGCGGCCAGCGGCACGGTCACGCCGTTCCAGCTGCCACGGCTGAGCGCGGTCCTCGCGCGGATCTGGACGGATGCCGTCTCCGGCGAGCTGCTGCTCAACACCACGGCTACGCTGTATCGGGCCCTTGTCGGATTTGTCATCGCGGCAACGGCCGGCGTCGTGCTCGGCATGGCCATGTCGCGCAACGTCGCCGTGCGCTGGCTGTTCGATCCCATCGTCTCGGTCGGCTTCCCGATGCCGAAGATCGCCTTCCTGCCCATCGTCATCCTCTGGCTCGGGGTCTACGACACCTCCAAGATCGCCATGGTGGTACTTGATGCCATCTTCCCCGTGGTCACCGCCACGATGGTGGGCATTGCGGGCGTCGACCGGCACCTGCTGTGGTCGGCGCGCAATATGGGAGCGAGCGAGCGGGAGCTGTTGTGGCAGATCGTGCTGCCGGCGGCCATGCCGCAGATCATGACCGGTCTGCAGGTTGCGCTCCCCATCGCCCTCATCGTTGCGGTGGTGGCCGAGATGCTGATGGGCGGCTACGGCCTCGGCGGGGCGATGGTGCACGCCTCGCGCTTTGCCGACTCGCGCGGCGTGTTCGCAGGCATCGTCGAGATTGCCGTCGTCGGCTACGTCATCGTCAAGGCCATGGCCCTGTTGCGCCGCCGGTTG